>NZ_JBICUX010000001.1:0-1520795 GCF_043198595.1 Streptomyces sp. NPDC048751 | reverse complement strand
GCCTTCACCCGCCCCGCGATGATGCACACCCTGGCCCAGATCGGCTTCCAGCAGTCCTACACCTACTTCACCTGGCGCAACACAAAGCAGGAACTTACCGAATACCTGACCGAACTGTCGGGCGAGGCCGCCTCCTACATGCGGCCCAACTTCTTCGCCAACACCCCCGACATCCTGCACGCCTACCTCCAGCACGGCGGCCGCCCCGCCTTCGCCGTCCGCGCCGTCCTGGCCGCCACCCTCTCCCCCACCTGGGGCATCTACAGCGGCTACGAACTCTGCGAGAACACCCCCCTGCGCGAAGGCAGCGAGGAATACCTCGACTCCGAGAAGTACCAGCTGCGCCCCCGCGACTGGGAGGCCGCCGCCCGCGAGGGCCGCACCCTCGCCCCCCTCATCACCCGCCTCAACACCATCCGACGCCGCCATCCCGCGTTGCGGCGGCTCAGGAACCTCCGCTTCCACCACACCGACAACGACGCCGTCCTCGCCTACAGCAAGCGCACCGGGGCCGACACGGTGATCGTGGTCGTCAATCTCGACCCTCACCACACCCAGCAGGCGACGGTCTCGTTGGACATGCCGCACCTCGGCCTGGACCAGGGCGCGTCCCTGTCCGTGCACGACGAGCTGACGGGTGCCACCTACCAGTGGGGCAGCACCAACTACGTGTGCCTGGATCCCGCCCGGGCGCCGGCCCACGTGCTCCACGTCAGGTGAGCCGCACCGCAGATCGGAGGGTCAAGAGCGTCATGACTGTCAACGAGCCCGTCCCGGACACCTTCGAGGACACACCCGCCAAGGACCGGGACCCGGACTGGTTCAAGCGCGCCGTCTTCTACGAGGTCCTGGTCCGCTCCTTCCAGGACAGCAACGGCGACGGCATCGGCGACCTCAAGGGCCTGACCGCCAAGCTCGACTACCTCCAGTGGCTCGGCGTCGACTGCCTCTGGCTGCCGCCCTTCTTCAAGTCACCCCTGCGTGACGGCGGCTACGACGTCTCCGACTACACCGCCGTCCTGCCCGAGTTCGGCGACCTCGCCGACTTCGTCGAGTTCGTCGACGCCGCCCACCAGCACGGCATGCGCGTCATCATCGACTTCGTCATGAACCACACCAGCGACCAGCACCCGTGGTTCCAGGAGTCCCGCGCCAACCCGGACGGACCCTACGGCGACTACTACGTGTGGGCCGACGACGACAAGCAGTTCCAGGACGCGCGGATCATCTTCGTCGACACCGAGGCGTCCAACTGGACCTTCGACCCGGTGCGTGGCCAGTACTTCTTCCACCGGTTCTTCTCGCACCAGCCGGACCTCAACTACGAGAACCCGGCCGTGCAGGAGGAGATCCTCGCAGCCCTGCGCTTCTGGCTGGACCTGGGCATCGACGGGTTCCGGCTCGACGCCGTGCCCTATCTCTACGCCGAAGAGGGCACCAACTGCGAGAACCTCCCGGCCACCCACGAGTTCCTCAAGCGGGTGCGCAAGGACATCGACGCCCACTACCCGGACACCGTGCTGCTGGCGGAGGCCAACCAGTGGCCCGAGGACGTCGTCGACTACTTCGGCGACTACGCCTCCGGCGGCGACGAGTGCCACATGGCGTTCCACTTCCCCGTCATGCCCCGCATCTTCATGGCCGTGCGCCGCGAGTCGCGCTACCCCGTCTCGGAGATCCTCGCCAAGACCCCCGCCATCCCCGCCGGCTGCCAGTGGGGCATCTTCCTGCGCAACCACGACGAGCTCACGCTCGAAATGGTCACCGACGAAGAGCGCGACTACATGTACGCGGAGTACGCGAAAGATCCGCGCATGCGCGCCAACATCGGCATCCGGAGGCGCCTGGCGCCCCTGCTGGACAACGACCGCAACCAGATCGAGCTGTTCACCGCCCTGCTGCTGTCCCTGCCGGGCTCGCCGATCCTCTACTACGGCGACGAGATCGGCATGGGCGACAACATCTGGCTCGGCGACCGCGACGGCGTCCGCACACCGATGCAGTGGACACCGGACCGCAACGCCGGCTTCTCCACGGCCGATCCCGGCCGTCTCTACCTGCCGACGATCATGGACCCGGTCCACGGGTTCCAGGTCACCAACGTCGAGGCGTCGATGTCGTCGCCCTCGTCGCTGCTGCACTGGACCCGCCGCATGATCGAGATCCGCAAGCAGAACCCCGCCTTCGGCCTCGGCTCCTACACCGAGTTGCAGTCGTCGAACCCGGCGGTCCTCGCCTTCCTGCGTGAATACGAGGACGACCTGGTGCTGTGCGTGAACAACTTCTCCCGGTTCGCCCAGCCCACCGAGCTGGACCTGCGCGAGTTCGACGGACGGCACCCGGTCGAGCTGTTCGGCGGGGTGCGCTTCCCCGCGATCGGCGAACTGCCGTACCTGCTGACCATGGCGGGCCACGGCTTCTACTGGTTCCGGCTCGCCCGAGTCGCATCCCGCATCGGCCGCCGCCACTGAGCGTGCGCCGAGGAAAGGACGCGTCACCATGCCGAAGACCGCATCTCTCGACCCGAGCAGTACCGGCATCGCCCAGCCGATGGCGTCGCTCGGGGAGTTGTTGCGCGAGTGGCTGCCGCGGCAGCGCTGGTTCGCCGGCAAGGACCGACCGGTCACGGATCTGCGTCTGCTGTCCATGACCGAGCTGTATCCGGGCTGTCTGCACCTGCTGGTCCAGGCGGACCACGCGCCGGTCCCCACTCCGGGCGGTGGCACCCTCACGCCCGGCGGTGACTGCTACCAGCTCCTCATCGGAGTGCAGGAGCATCTGTCGCCGCGTCTCGGCCGGGCCCTGATCGGCCGGGCGGACAGCGGTCCGTTCGCCGGTCTGACGGTCTACGACGCGCTCCTGGACCCCCGTTCGGCGCATCTGCTCCTCGAGCGGATGCGGCACCCCGGCACCCTGGGCCCTCTGCACTTCCACTCGGACCCGGCGGTGCCGCTGCCCTCCGGTCTCGCGCCGCGGCTGCTGGACGCCGAGCAGTCCAACACCTCGCTGGTGTACGGCGACGCGTTCATCCTGAAGGTCTTCCGACGCATCCAGCCGGGCGTCAACCCCGATCTGGAGGTGCCGGTCGCGCTGGCCGGCCAGGGCTGTGGACGGGTGCCCGCGCCGGTGGCCTGGTTCCGCACGACGCAGCCGCAGGAGGCGACGCTCGGCGTGCTCCAGCCGTTCCTGCCCGACGCCTCGGACGGCTGGACACTGGCCCTGCACGCGCTGTCCCGGGGCGAGGACTTCATGGCGGAGGCGCACGATCTGGGGCGGGCCACGGCGGACGTCCACCTGGCGCTGGCCGCGGCCTTCCCCGGGGGTGATCCCGGCGGGGGCGGGGCGATGGCGACGGCGATGACCGAGCGGCTGGAGGCGGCCGCGCTCGCGGTGCCCGCCCTGCGGCCGTTCGTGCCCGGGCTGCGCACCGCCTTCGCCGCCCTGGTCGCCTGCGACTCCGGGCCGAGCGCCCAGCGCATCCACGGCGACCTGCATCTGGGGCAGGTGCTGCGGGCGGGGCGGGAGTGGTTCGTCATCGACTTCGAGGGTGAGCCGTCCCGTCCGCTCGCCGAGCGGCGCAGCGTGCACTCCCCGGTGCGGGACATCGCCGGCATGCTGCGCTCCTTCGACTACGCCGCCCGGCAGCGCCGCCCCTGGCGCCCGGAGTGGGCGCGGCGGTGCCGTGAGGCCTACTGCGCCGGTTACGCCGTACGAGCGGGCTGGGACCCGCGCAAGAAGCACGCCCTGCTCCGTGCCTACGAGACGGACCGGGCCGTGTACGAGGTTCTCTACGAGGCCCGGCACCGTCCCGCCTGGCTTCCCGTACCGATGGCGGCGATCGAACGTCTCGCCGTCCGAGGAGGCTGACCCGATGGTGGCACTGCGCGACACGTCGCTCCCCGAGCCGGCGGGCCCGTTCCCGCCGACGGCCCCCGCCCTGGACGCCGGCGAGCGTGCGCGCCTGCTGTCGGGTGCCCATCACGACCCGCACGCCCTGCTGGGCGCGCATCCGGTGCCGGGTGGGATCGCCTTCCGTGCCCTGCGCCCGTTCGCCGACGCCGTGAGCCTCGTGATCGACGGCGAGCGCACGGCGCTCACCTCGGAGGGTGACGGCCTCTTCTCCGCCCTGCTGCCGCTCGACGCGATCCCGGCGTACACGCTGGTGGTGGTGTACGGCGGCGACGAGCACGAGGTGCACGACCCGTACCGATTCCTGCCGGCGCTCGGCGAGCTGGACCTGCATCTGATCCGGGAGGGGCGGCACGAGCAGTTGTGGCGGGCGCTCGGGGCGGAGCCGATGACGCACCAGGGCGTGACCGGCACCCGGTTCACGGTCTGGGCGCCGAACGCGCGAGGCGTGCGGGTCGCCGCGGACTTCACGTGCTGGGACGGGACGGCGTTCCCGATGCGGTCGCTCGGCGCGTCCGGGGTGTGGGAGCTGTTCCTGCCGGGCGTCGGTGAGGGTACGAAGTACAAGTTCGAGATCACCTCGCGGTACGGCGAGCGGTTCCTGAAGGCCGACCCGATGGCACGGCGGACGGAGGTGCCGCCGGACACGGCGTCCATCGTGACGGCCTCCCACTACGAGTGGGGCGACCAGGAGTGGCTGGCCCACCGCGGTGACACCCCGGTGCACGAGGCCCCGTTCTCGGTGTACGAGGTGCATCTCCCGTCCTGGCGGCAGGGGTTGACGTACCGTGAGCTCGCCGAGCAGCTGCCGCCGTACGTCAAGGACCTCGGCTTCACGCACGTGGAGCTGATGCCGGTCGCCGAGCATCCCTTCGGCGGCTCCTGGGGCTACCAGGTCACCGGCTTCTACGCGCCGACCTCGCGGCTGGGCACGCCGGACGACTTCCGGTGTCTGATCGACTCCCTGCACCGGGCCGGCATCGGCGTGATCATGGACTGGGTTCCGGCCCACTTCCCCAAGGACGACTGGGCGTTGGCCCGCTTCGACGGGGACGCGCTGTACGAGCCCGGGGACTCGCGCCGCGCCGAGCATCCGGACTGGGGCACGTACGAGTTCGACTACGGGCGCACCGAGGTGCGCAACTTCCTGGTCGCCAACGCGGTGTACTGGTGCGAGGAGTTCCACATCGACGGCCTGCGCGTGGACGCGGTCGCCTCGATGCTGTACCTCGACTACTCGCGCGAGGCGGGCCAGTGGGAGGCGAACGCCTACGGCGGCCGGGAGGACCTGGCCGCGATGACGTTCCTGCAGGAGATGAACGCGACCGTGTACCGGCGGGTGCCGGGTGTGGTGACGATCGCCGAGGAGTCCACCGCCTGGGGCGGGGTGACCCGGCCGACCGACAGCGGCGGTCTCGGCTTCGGCCTGAAGTGGAACATGGGCTGGATGCACGACTCGCTGGAGTACATCAAGCACGAGCCCGTGCACCGCAAGTACCACCACCACGAGATGACCTTCTCGATGGTGTACGCCTACAGCGAGAACTACGTCCTGCCGATCTCCCACGACGAGGTCGTGCACGGCAAGCAGGCCCTGGTCTCCAAGATGCCGGGCGACTGGTGGCAGCGGCGCGCCAACCACCGTGCCTACCTGGGCTTCATGTGGGCCCACCCCGGCAAGCAACTGCTGTTCATGGGGCAGGAGTTCGCGCAGGGCGGCGAGTGGTCGGAGGCGCACGGGCCCGACTGGTGGCTGCTCGACCCGGCGTACAGCGCCGAGCCGGACCACCGGGGTGTGCGGGACCTCGTCCGCGACCTCAACGTCCTCTACCGCCACACCCCGGCCCTGTGGCAGCGGGACACCGACCCGTCGGGCTTCAGGTGGGTGGCCTGCCACTCCGCCGACGACAACGTCTTCGCCTTCCTGAGGTACGACGCCGACGGCACCCCGCTCCTCGCGGTGAGCAACTTCTCTCCCGTGGTACGCCACGACTACCGCCTCGGCGTCCCCGAGGACGTCCCCGCCTGGCTGGAGGTCCTCAACACGGACGCCGCCCGCTACGGCGGCAGCGATGTCACCAACCCGGACCCGGTGAAGCCGGAGGACGGGTCGATCGGGCTCACGTTGCCGCCTCTTGCCACGGTGTGGTTGATGCCTTACCCCGTGTGAACCACGCCCGGCGGGGCATTCGGGGGCGTACGACCGGGGCGTCCCCGTCGTCGCCGCCGTAGGCCAGCAGAAAGGGCTGATCCCGTGCGCACCGTCGGAGTGGAGGAGGAACTCCTCCTGGTCGACCCGGAGACCGGCGAACCGCAGGCGCTCTCCGCCGCCGTACTCGCCCACGCGGAGCGGGAGGAGAAGGAGCAGGACGTCTTCGAGAAGGAACTCCACGACCAGATGCTGGAGTTCGCCACGCATCCGCAGTCGGGCATGGAGGCGCTGGGAGAGGAGATCGTCCGCTGCCGCAAGGAGGCGGGCCGGCACGCCCGGGAGACCGGGTGCGCGGTCGCCGCGCTCGCCACGTCACCGCTGCCGGTGAGCCCCGCCGTGGGGATGACCCGCCGCTACCGGTGGATGGCGGAGCACTACGGGATCGCGACCCGCGAACAACTCGTCCTTGGATGTCATGTCCATGTGTCCGTCGAGTCGGACGAGGAGGGCGTGGCGGTCATCGACCGGGTGCGACCGTGGCTGGCGGTGCTGATGGCGCTGAGCACCAACTCGCCCTTCTGGATGGGCCGGGACTCGGGCTACAGCAGCTATCGCAGCAGGGTGTGGCAGCGCTGGCCGTCGGCCGGTCCGACGGAGCTGTTCCACTCGCCGGAGCGCTATCACCGACGCGTCGCCGACATGGTGGCCACGGGCACCATCCTCGACGAGGGCATGATCTACTTCGACGCCCGGCTGTCCCCGCGCTATCCCACGGTGGAGATCCGCGTGTCGGACGTGTGTCTGCACGCCGACACGGCCGTCCTGATAGCGACGCTCGCCCGCGGTCTCGTCGAGACCGCCGCCCGGGAGTGGCGGGCCGGCCGCGAGCCGGTCGACCACAGTGTGAGCCTGCTGCGGCTGGCCGACTGGCGTGCCGCCCGCTCCGGCCTGACCGGTGAGCTGCTGCACCCGAAGACCATGCGGCGCACGCCCGCCGAGACGGTCGTACGGGCGTTGCTGGAGCACGTCGAGGACGCGCTCCGCGACACCGGGGACCTCGACCTCGCCCGCACGACCTGCCAGGAACTGCTGCGGCACGGCAACGGGGCCCAGATACAGTGCGCGCTGCTGGAGCGGACCGGCAGCCTGCGGGACGTCGTCACGGAGTGCGTGCGCCAGACCCAGGCCGGCTGACGTCAGAGGATCAGGGTCAGTGGCGCCTTTGCCCAGCCCTTGGGAGGGTTGTGCGTCTCCCGCGGTCCGGCCTCCGGAAGCTGCTTTCCGCGGGTGGGATTTCGCCCGGGGGGCACGCCCCCACCCGGTTCGAGACCGGTGGTGCGCTCGGGCTCAGGATCGGGATTGACGTAACTCATGCCCTCCGAGTCCCCCCGGTCCGCCCCGGACCATCGTCGTCGGAATACTTCTCGATTCCCGGCACCATCCGGTCTCACCTGGGCTACATTCGACCACCGCCGATAACGGTCCTCGTCGGTGGAGTCACACCCCGTACACGTCAGGAGCAGTGCATGCGCGACTTCGCTCTCGCTCCCCCAGCCGTTCCGTCCCTGACCGGAGGGCTCGCCGACAGCATCTTCGAGACCGCGGACCGCTCCCCCGCCCTGCGGGTGCTGGCGCGTCGGCCCGATCCCGCCTCCACCACATGGGAGGCGGTGACCGCGATCGAACTGCGCGACCAAGTGGTCGATCTGGCCAAAGGTCTGATCGCCTCCGGAATCTCACCGGGGCAGCGCGTGGCCATGATGGCCCGCACCCGCTACGAGTGGACGGTGCTGGCGTACGCCCTGTGGACGGTGGGTGCCGAGGTGGTCCCGATCCCGCCCGCGTCGTCACGGGACCAGGTGGAGTTCATCCTGCGGGACTCCGGCTGCGTCGGCGTGGTCGTCGAGGACGAGCAGACCGTCATGACGGTGGGCTCGGTGTGCGCGACGCTGCCGACGCTGCGGCACGTGTGGCAACTGGACGCCGGGGCGCTGGAGCAGCTGGTGGTGCGGGGCGAGGACGTACCGCTCGCCACCGTGGACTCGCTGCGCCGGATCGTGATGCCGGACTCCACCGCGGTCGTCGCCTACACCTCCGGCTCCTCCGGCCGCCCGCTGGGCTGCGCGCTGAGCCATCGGGGCCTGGCCAACCCGTGCGACACCCTGCTCGCGGGCTGGGGCCACACGGCGGCGCGGCCGGGAGAGCAGCCGGCCGTCCTCGCCTTCCTGCCGTTCTCCCACGTCTACGGCCTGATGATCCAGGGCCTGTGTCTGCGCGGCGGTCTGCTGATGGGCCACGAGCCCGAGCTGAGCGAGGAGGCGCTGGCGTCGGCGCTGCGCTCGTTCCGGCCGACGTATTTCTACGCGGTGCCGTCCGTGTTCGAGAAGATCTACAAGACGTTCCTGCGCACCGCCGAACAGGCGGGCCGGGGCGCGCTGTTCGAGCGGGCCGCCGAGACGGCACGGGACTTCGCCGCGGCCCTGGAACGGCAGCGGCTGGGCCGGGGGTCGGGGCCCGGTCTCGACCTGCGGCTGCAGCACGCGCTGTACGAGCGGACGGTGTACCGCAGGCTGCGCGCCGCGTTCGGCGGCCGGGTGGTCCGCGCGGTGTCGGGCGGCTCCCCGCTCAACCGCGAGCTGTCCCACTTCTACGAGGGCATCGGCATCTACGTGCACGACGGCTACGGGCTGACCGAGACCAGCGGCGGCATCACCATGCAGCCGCTGGGCCGGGAGAAGTCGGGCACGGTCGGGCAGGCCCTGCCGGGCTCGGAGATCGCGGTGGCCGAGGACGGCGAGATCCTGGTGCGCGGCCCTTCGGTGTTCCAGGGCTACGTGGGCGACGAGGCCGCGACCCGGGCGGCCCTGTGGGGCGGCTGGCTGGCGACGGGAGACCTCGGGCACCTGGACTCCGAGGGCTATCTGACGATCACCGGGCGCAAGAAGGACGTCATCATCACCAGCGGCGGCACGAGCGTGGCCCCGGCCCTGCTCGAACAGCGGCTGCGGATGCATCCGCTCGTCCACCAGGCGGTGGTCGTGGGCGACAACCGGCCCTGCGTGGGCGCGCTGATCACCCTGGACCCGGACTTCCTGGCGCACTGGCGCGGCCGCCTCGCCCTGCAGGGCGACACGCCCAGCCGGGAGGCCCGCGAGGAGAACGCGCTGCGGGACGAGATCGGGCGGGCGGTGGCCGCGGCCAACAGCGCCGTGTCCCGCTCGGAGTCCATCCGCGCCTTCCGGGTGCTGCCGGAGCCGTTCGACCTGGCCAACGGGCTGCTGACGCCGTCGATGAAGCTGCGCCGGGACTCGATCGTGCAGCACTACGCGGCGGAGATCGAGGCGATGTACCAGGCACGCGCTCCGCTGCCCCGGCAGAACCCGGTCGAAGAGGTACTGAGCTGGGACGACTCGGACAACGTGTTCCGGTAGGAGCGGTTCCCCTTTCCCGGCCCGAGGATCATGCTGGTGCGCACGTGTTCGGCTGCGTGCCCGCCCGGCTGGCGGGAAGGCATCGGGCGCGATGGGATCAATGAGGTGCCAAGACGCGATCCGAGGGCACGCGAATGGCGTTGAGGCATACCGCCTGGAGCCGCAGAAGGGATGGAACATCGTGACACGACCCAGGATCCTGGTGGTGGGGGCGGGCTTCGCCGGAGTGGAGTGCGTACGACGTCTGGAACGCAAACTCGCCCCTGACGAGGCAGACGTCACCCTGGTGACGCCGTTCTCCTACCAGCTCTACCTGCCCCTGCTGCCCCAGGTCGCCTCGGGTGTGCTGACGCCCCAGTCGATCGCCGTCTCCCTGCGCCGCAGCCGCAGGTACCGCACCCGGATCATTCCGGGCGGCGCGATCGGTGTGGACCTCAAGTCCAAGGTCTGCGTGATCCGCACCATCACCGAACAGATCGTCAACGAGCCCTACGACTACATCGTGCTGGCGCCCGGCAGCATCACCCGCACCTTCGACATCCCCGGCCTCACCGACCACGCCTTCGGCATGAAGACGCTCGCGGAGGCCGCCTACGTCCGCGACCACGTCATCTCCCAGCTCGACCTGGCCGACGCCAGCGACGATCCGGCGGAGCGGGCCTCCCGGCTGCAGTTCGTGGTGGTCGGCGGCGGTTACGCGGGGACCGAGACCGCGGCCTGTCTGCAACGGCTGACGCACGCGGCCGTCAAGCGCTATCCGCGCATCGACCCGTCGCTGATCAAGTGGCATCTGATCGACATCGCCCCGAAGCTGATGCCCGAGCTCGGCGACAAGCTGGGCCGCAGCGCCCAGGAGATCCTGCGCCGGCGCGGCATCGAGATCTCCCTCGGCGTCTCCCTGGAGAAGGCGGCGGCGAACGAGGTCACGTTCACCGACGGCCGGGTGGTGCCCACCCGCACGCTCATCTGGACGGCTGGTGTTGCCGCCAGTCCGCTGATGAGCACGCTCGGGGCCGAGACGGTGCGCGGGCGGCTCGCGGTCACCGCCGAGATGAACCTGCCCGGCAACGACGGTGTCTTCGCCCTCGGTGACGCCGCCGCCGTGCCCGACAAGGCGAAGGGCGACGAGGCCGCCGTCTGCCCGCCGACCGCGCAGCACGCCATGCGTCAGGGCAAGCACGTGGCGGACAACGTCATCGCCACGCTGCGCGGCCGGCCCCTGGAACCGTACGTGCACAAGGACCTGGGCCTCGTCGTCGACCTCGGCGGCACCGACGCCGTCTCCAAGCCGCTCGGCATCGAGCTGCGGGGCCTGCCCGCGCAGGCCGTCGCCCGCGGATACCACTGGTCGGCGCTGCGCACGAACGTCGCCAAGGCCCGCGTCCTGACCAACTGGACGCTCAACGCCCTGGCCGGGGACGATTTCGTCCGCACCGGCTTCCAGGCCCGCAAGCCCGCCACGCTGAAGGACTTCGAGTACACGGACGCGTATCTGACACCGGAGCAGGTACGGGAACAGGTGGAGGCGGCGCCGAAGCGGGAGCTGTGACAGGCCGGTAGAGAGGCCTCCGACAGGCTGCCGCGGCCCGTCCGACACGGCGTTCGCCGAGCGGGCGGGCCCGGGGCGTCCGGTGCCTGGGGGGCCGAGCGGGCGCCGGAGTCGGTCGCAGTCCGGCTGCCGGTGGCGCGGCACGGGCGTCGGTGGCCACGGCGGCGTGGGCGCCGGTGCCTGTTCCGGAGGCCGTGCTGCCGGCCGGCCCGGTGGGTGGAGGGGGACCCGTCGGGCGTCGCATGCCATGCTGGCAGCTGGATCTTGGTGCGAGGCTAGGCGGGAGAGCGCGTCGGCGTGAGGGTGGCGGGACGGTCGGTACGGTCGGTGTGGGCGGAGCTGCGGGATCGGGCGGCGGCGTCCGATCCGGGGCTGCTGCGGCTGGCGGCCGGGCTCAGAACCGTGTCGGCGATCGTGCTGACGCTGGTCGTCCTCAGTCTGCTGCGGGCCGATGTGACCCATCTGGTCGCCGGGGCCATGGCGGCGATGGTCTCCACCTTCGCCATCCGCGAGAAGCAGCGCGGCCCGCAGGCCGTCACGCTCGCCCTGGGCCTGCCCGTGGCGCTGGCCTCGGTGTCGCTCAGCGCGCTGCTCAACACGCGGGTCGTCGTCGGTGACCTGTTCTTCGTCGCGCTGATCTTCGGCGCGGTCTACATCCGCCGGTTCGGCGACCGCGGCACGGCGCTCGGGCTGATCGGGTTCCAGATCTACTTCCTGTCCCTGTTCGTCGGCGCCACCCCCGGCCAACTGCCCGAGCTGTACGCGGCGATCGCGGTGGCCTTCGGATGCAGCGCGCTGGCCCGCTTCGTCCTGGTCCCGGAGACACCCACCGGTGTGCTGGAGCGGCTGCGCAAGGCGTTCCGGGCCCGGCTCGCCCAGCTGCTGAGCGCGCAGATCGAGCTGCTGGACGCGGATCCGGACGACCTGGAGAAGGCGCTGGACGACGTCCGCCAGAAGACCGCGCGGCTGCACGAGAGCGCGCTGATGATCCAGTCCCGGCTGGGCGAGGGCACCTCCGACGAGGCCGTGGCGCGACTGGTGCAGCGCCGGATCGCCGACGCCGAGATCGCCGCCGAGCGGCTGGGTCTGCTCCTGCTGAACCTGCGCAGCGCCGAGCGCGCGGACACGCTCACCATGCATCTGCCGGGGGCCTCCTTCCCGGCGGCCGATCCACTGCCCGAGCGGGACGAGGCGACCGTCACGCTGCGCCGGGACCTCCAGTCGCTGCGGCTGCTCGTGCTGCGGCCCGGCGTCGCGGGCCTGAGTACCGCGCTGGCGCAGATCCGCAACCGGCTCCTCGGCTACCGTGACGAGAAGAATCTGCCGCCGGCGGCACCGGCCGTCCAGGACGCCTTCCGGGGAATCGGCGAGAGCGCGCGGGCCGTCCTCGGCCTGCGGATCGCGCTGGAGGGACCGCTGGACGAGTCGGACGAGTCCGACGACTCCCCCGAGACGACCCGCTCGCGCGAGGAGCTGGACGCCGAGGACGCGGCCATCGGCGCGAGTGAGGAGAGCGAGGACGAGGAGCCGCGGGACACCGGGCTGCGGCGCCCGACCACGCGTGCCGCCGTGCAGGTCGCGGTGGGGTCGGCGCTCGCCATCGTCGGCGGTGAGCTGCTCTCCGCGCATCGCTGGTACTGGGCGGTGCTGACCTGCTGGATCGTCTTCCTCAACACCGCCTCCACCGGCGAGATCCTGGTCAAGGGGTACCGTCGGCTGCTGGGCACCGTGTTCGGCGTCGTCGCCGGCATTGTGCTGGCGGGGGTGGTCGGGCAGCACACCTGGACGGCGTTCGGACTGGTGCTGCTGCTGATCTTCGCGATGTTCTACTCGGCGCCGCTGTCCTACACGCTGATGTCGTTCTTCGTGACCGCGATGCTGGGGTTGCTCTACACCCTGCTGCACACCTACAGCATGTCGGTGCTGGTGCTGCGGGTGGAGGAGACGGCGCTCGGCGCGGCCTGCGGGGTCGTCGCGGCGGCGCTGGTGCTGCCGGTGCACACGGACCGCCGTACGAACGAGTTGCTCGCCACGGCGCTGGACCGGCTCTCCGACGTCACCGAGGCGGCCGTCGACCAGCTCAGCGGCGAACCCGCCACCGAACTGCTGGACCAGGCGCGGGACCTGGACACGGCGGTGGCCGATCTGCGGGCGTCCACCAAGCCGCTGACCCACCCGATCACCCCGCTGCGCACCCGCCGCGACACCGCGCTGTACGTGGTCGCGCTCCTGGAGACCTGCGCGTACCACGCCCGTTCCCTGGCCGCGACGGCCGAACTGCTGCCGACCCATCCGTCGATAGCGGCGGATCCCCGGCTGCGCAGGGCGGGGCGGCGCATCGCGCGCAACCTGGAGGTCATCGCCGCGCACGTGGCGGGCGAGCCGGACGCGGGCGAGGTGGAGACGGGGTCCAGCATCGCGTCCCTGCTCGGGCCCGACGTACCCGGCTCCCCGCGGTACGGGCGCGTCACCGACCGGGTGCTGCGGCATCTGCAGCGCCTGGACGAGGGCGTGGTGGGTCTGGCCAGGCCGCTGAACGTGCCGGTGGCCGAGCCGAAGCGGTGATCCCGCCCGGCCCGGCCCCCTACGGGCTCACACGCGGCGCCAGCGTGCCATCGCGAAGGAGAACAGTCCGAACATGACGAGCCCGATCGCGACGCAGACCAGCAGCCACGGTCCCAGCGGGGTGGCGGCGAAGGTGCGCAGGGTGTCGTCCAGGCCCTTGGCCTTGTCGGGTTCGTAGTCGATCGCCGCACGCACCGCGAAGGCTCCCGCCGCCGCGAACACCACACCGCGGGCCAGGCCGCCGCCCACCCCCGTCACGTCCACGAGCCGCCGCTTCCGGGGCGACAGCGCACCGAACTTGAGCTTGTCGTGGAAGGACCGGCGCAGCGCCTGTACGGCGATCCACACGCCCGCCACCACGATGCCGATGCCGGCCAGAGCGACGAGCCACTGTCCGGCGGGCCACTTCAGGACCTCGGCCGTGACGTCCTTGGACTGCTTATCGCTGGATCCGCCGCCGCTCCCCGACCCCGCCGCGAAGGCCAGTACGGAGTACGCGACGAACGCGTAGAAGACGGCCCTGACCAGCGACAGCAGTCGCTTGCGTGCCTTGCGCCCGTTCGGGCCGGTGGAGCCGAAGAGCGCCTCGGACAGCCGCCACAGCGCCATCCCCACCAGTCCGATGCCCAGCGCCCACAGCATGGCGGCGCCGAAGGGCTTCTGCGCGATCTCGGCGAGGGCGCCGTGCCGGTCCGCCTGATGCCCCTTGTCGCCGAAGGCGATCTGCAGGGCCAGCACCCCGACCAGGAAGTAGATCACCCCCCTCGCGGTGAACCCCGCCCTGGCGGCGCCCTCCGCCACCGAACCCTTCGCCGCCCGCTCGGCCTCCCTGCGGCCGGTGCGTGCCATGACCCTCGTATTCATCTCGGCCTCCCGAAATTCCGGATGCCCCGGGCCGGGGCGGACATACGCGGCCCCGCCCGGCCATGGGCGCGGGCGGGGCCGAAGGATGCTCATCCAGCCACCGGCGGTTATTCAGCCCCTGACGTCGCTCCGGTCAGAGGGCCGCGTGCGGCAGCGGGGTCGGCCGCCGAGAGCCAGCGGTGCGCGGCCTGAAGGGCTTGTCTCACGTCACGCGTCCCGGTGGAGACGCACAGGGTGTACGCCAGGTCCTGGGCCCGCGGGCTCGGCATGGACCCGTGTGTGGTCTGATCCACCGCAAGCAACGCCTCGTACTCCTCGACGAGTCGGCGCAGGACGGCGGGATGGGGCCTCAGCATCGGTGTCGCTCCTTGTGTCCGTTCGTGATGTCGACCGACGAGCACCGCGGAGACGTGGACACCGTCCGGACCGCCCAGAAGGCGCTCGCTGCGGTGGTACCGCTCCGCGGGTGCGCCTCCGGTCCGAAGCACGACACAGCGTCTGCCCCACACCCTTCACGGCAAACACACGTGTGTGAGGGCGAGTTCAGAAGACGGGCACCACGGCGGTGATGCGTTTCCCCCCGGAGGGCAGGTCGGACACCCGGACGTCACGCGAGAGCCGGCAGACGATCGGCCAGCCGCGGCCACCGGGGCGCCTGCGCCCTTGTTCGTCGAAAGGGTTGGTGGCCACGGGCAGTCGGTCGCTGCGGTCGCTGACGGACACCCGCACGGCGTGTTCGTCGACCTGGACGTCGTACTCCGTGACGCCGCCGCCGTGCAGGATGGCGTTGGTGGTCAGCTCCGAGGCGACGAGCAGCGCGTCGGAGAGTCCGTCCTCGTCGCACGGCGAGCCGGTGTCGCGGCACCGGCAGGCCACCGCGCACCGTATGGCGCTGCGGACATCGGCCGGGCGACACGGGCCATGGCCGTGGGGCCGGGCCCGGGCGTCCGGCGTGTCGATGGGTTCGGTCCTGTACTTCGCACGCATCCCCTTCGCTCCCTGAGTCGTGCTGCCTCGCTGGTCTGGAAGTTGCCGGGCCCGGCAGAGGTCCCTCTGTCCGGCTCACCGTTCAACGCCCGGTCAAACCGGACCCGACCCTTCATTCCGTCTGCTTCCGCCCGCTTCCGCTCGCTTCCGGCCAGAGGTGATCGGGGGGTCATCGAAGCGCGTCGAAGGGGTACGCGGACGCCATGAGGGATGTCGTGGACTCAGACGAACTGCTGCGCCGTATCCAGCGCGCCAGGGCCTGCGCGGACGAGGAGACGCGTGCCTGGCGGGCGCGGGGCGAGGAGCTGGAGCAGACCGATCCGGGCGGTGCGCGCGAGGCGGTCGTGCGGGGGCTGGCCTATGAGGCGGTGCTGAGGGTGCTGGACGAGATCGTCACGCCCGGGGCGCACAGCGAGGAGGCGGGGCCGCCGGCCGGTGGCGTGAGCTGATGGGAGGCCGTCGGCTAGGGAACCCGCCCCCCATGTCTGTCGACCACACGCGCGCACCGCTCCTGGAAGCCCTGACCGACTATCGCCGCAAGGGGCGGCTGTCGTTCACGCCGCCCGGGCACAAGCAGGCGCGTGGTGCCGACCCGGCGGTGCGCCAGGTGCTGGGGGACGCGGTCTTCCTCGGTGACCTGCTGGCCTCGGGCGGTCTCGACGACCGGCTCACCCGGGGGCAGGTACTGGAGAACGCCGAGCGGTTGATGGCGGACGCGGTCCATGCGGAGCACACGTTCTTCACGACGTGCGGAAGCTCGTTGTCCGTCAAGGCGGCGATGCTGTCCGTCGCGGGCCCGCACGAGAAACTGCTGGTGGGGCGGGACGCGCACAAGTCCGTGGTGTCGGGACTGATCATCTCCGGCATCGAGCCGGTCTGGGTCGAGCCGCGCTGGGACGCCCGGCGCCACCTCGCCCATCCCCCGTCGGCCGAGGAGTACGAGGCCGCGTTCCGGGCGCACCCGGACGCGAAGGGCGCGCTGATCACCAGTCCGACGCCGTACGGCGCCTGCGCCGATCTGCGCTCGGTGGCCGAGGTGTGTCACCGACGGTCGGTGCCACTGATCGTGGACGAGGCGTGGGGCGCCCATCTGCCCTTCCACCCCGACCTGCCGTCCTGGGCGATGGACGCGGGCGCCGACATCTGTGTGACGAGCATCCACAAGATGGGCAGCGGCCTGGAGCAGGGCTCCGTCTTCCACGTCCAGGGCGACCTGGTGCCGCCACAGCTGCTGAAGAACCGCGCGGACCTGCTGGGCACGACCAGCCCGTCGGTGCTGATCTTCGCGGGTCTGGACGGTTGGCGCCGGCAGATGGCGCTGCGCGGTCGCGAGATCATGGGCGGCACACTGGCCCTCGCCGCGGAGGTCCGGGCGGCGATCGAGGAGATCGACGGGCTGCACGTCAGCGACCGGGCCGACTTCTGCGGGCCGGGACTGGCCGACGACTTCGACCCGTTGCCCGGTGTCATCGACGTCACCGGGCTCGGGATCACCGGCTTCCAGGCGGCGGACTGGCTGCGTGAGGAACGGCGTCTGGACGCCCACCTCACCGATCACCGCCGCATCGGCGCGCAGATCACCCACGGGGACGACCGGGAGACGACCGGCGAGCTGCTCGCCGCGCTCAAGGACCTCGCGCGGGCCGCGCCGGACCTGCCCCCGGCCCCGCGGGTGGACGTTCCGCCGCCGTCCGAACTGCGCCTGGAGCAGGCCATGTTGCCGCGGGACGCGTTCTTCGGCCCCGCCGAGGACGTGCCCGTGGACGAGGCCGCAGGGCGGATCGCCGCGGAGATGGTGACGCCGTACCCGCCCGGGATCCCGGCGGTACTGCCCGGCGAACGGCTCAACGAACCGGTGCTGCGCTATCTGCGCACCGGGCTCGCGGCGGGCATGCACCTGCCGGACCCCGGCGATCCGGAACTGGAGACCGTCAGGGTCGTGGCGGGGGACGCGCAGTGAGGTCGCGGGTACGTGGTGTGACATCGGGGTGTCGTGAAGTGAAACGGGTCACGCGGCCGGGTTTCGAGTACGCGAAACCCGCGTAGATGGTTTACCGTTCATTCATAAGTGGTCACGGGGTCGACCGTATCGGTCCCCCGGCACCACCCTTGACGGCCCTGGCTGGCCTCCCCCGTCCAGCCAGGGCTTTTTCATGCCCACGGGAAGACCTCCCGCACGCCGAGGTGCCCATGGCGCCGTCAGCGGCTGAAATGGGCGTAGGGAAAGCACCGCATCCGCTCGTCGGCGAGGAGCTGCGCGCCATGACCAAAGCGACCAAACTCCTGACCGCCCTCCCCCCGCCTCAGCGGCAGCGCCTGATGACACTCGCGCGGGAGGTGCAGTTCCGCGAGGACGCCCGCATCTTCGACGCGGGTGGCACCGCCGACCGCTTCTGGGTGATCCGCTCGGGCGCGGTCTCCCTCGTCCAGGAGGTGACGTCGCGGCAGCGGGTGACCGTCGCCGGCCTCAGCGCCGGTGACATGCTCGGCTGGTCGTGGCTCTTCCCTCCGTACCAGTGGGACTTCAGCGCCGAGGCCTTCAGCCCCGTACGGGCCTACGAGTTCGAGGCGCAGCCGGTGCTCAAGCTCTGCGAGGAGGAGCCGGCGCTGGGACTGTCACTGGTGCGGATCGTCGCCGAGATCCTCGCCCACCGGCTGGAGATGACCCGGGGCAAGCTGCTGGAGGTGTACTCGACACCACGGCGCGGGCGGCTGTAGCCGTCCCCGTGTGCCACCTCCGGTGACGGCCGCCGGGGCCGGATGCGGCAGCTGCCGCCGAGGTCGGGTCCGGCAGCGGCCCCCGGGGTCAGATGCGGTAGCGGCGCAGGGCGGGTACCGCCACGGCCAGGACCAGCATGAGGGTGACGACCAGGAGGCCGCCGCCCGCGACGGCCGCGCGGGGGCCGAAGGCCGAGCCCGCCGTGCCGTGCAGGACGTCGGCGAGGCGGGGCCCGCCCGCCACGACGACGGTGAAGACGCCCTGCATCCGGCCGCGCATCTCGTCGGTGGCGGCGGACAGCAGGATCGCCCCGCGGAAGACCATGGAGACCATGTCGGCGATCCCCGCGACGGCCAGGAAGGCCACCGCGAGCCACAGACTGCCGCTCAGCCCGAAGCCCGTGATCGCGGCGCCCCAGGCGACGACCGCGCCGATGACCATCCAGCCGTGCCGCCGGGCCCGCGAGAAGGTGCCGGAGAACAGCCCGCCGAGGACCGCGCCGATGGGGATCGCCGCGAACAGCAGGCCCAGGGCGAGTCCTTCGCCGTACGACGCGTAGGTCTCGGCGGCGAGTTGCGGGAACAGGGCGCGGGGCATGCCGAAGACCATGGCGATGATGTCGGCGAGGAAGGACAGCAGCAGCACCTTGTGCCCGGCGATGTAGCGGAAGCCCTCCGCGATCTGCCGTATCCCCGCCCGGCGCACGGCCGTGGCCGCGAGCGGCGGCAGCGGGGGCAGGCGCAGCACCGCCCACAGCGTGACGCACAGCGCGACGGCGTCGATGAGGTACAGCTCGGGCAGGCCGACGACGGGGATGAGAGCCCCGGCGAGCAGGGGTCCCGCGACCAGTCCGGTCTGCATGACGGTCGAGCCGAGGGCGTTCGCGGCGGCCAGTTCGTCGGCGGGGACCAGACGGGCGATGGAGGCGTTGCGGGCGGGCGAGTTGAGGCCGAAGAACGCCTGCTGCACGGCGAGCAGGACCATCAGGGCCGCCACCGAGTCGAGCCCGCCGACGGCCTGCAGCCAGAACAGCACCGACGTGACGGCGATACCGCCGTTGGTGACCAGCAGCAGCTTGCGGCGGTCCACGGTGTCGGCGACCGCGCCGCCCCACAGCGCGAACAGCACCATGGGAACCAGGCCGGCGAGGCTGGCGTAGCCGACCCACGCCGACGAGCCGGTGATGTCGTAGATCTGCTTGGGCACGGCGACGGCGGTGAGCTGGCTGCCGACGGCCGTGACGACGGTCGAGGACCACAGCCTGCGGTAGGCCGGGCGGCGCAGCGGCCGGGTGTCCATCGCCCACCGGCGCCAGCCGCGCCGCGCCGCCCCCTCCCCTCTCGGATCGCCCTCGTCCTCGGTCTCCGGTGCGGTGCTGCTCTCGCTGGTGTCCACAGGGTTCCTGGTTGCTCGATACATCTTTCGATTCGGGGATCACTATGGCAGGACCCGCTCGACGCGCCGCGGGGAATTCCACCGGCCGAGACGGCGGCGACGCGTCGAGCCTCGCCCGCCGGCCCGCCGCGCTGTCCAGGAGCAACTCCAGGGCGGTCGGGTGGGAGCTGGTCACCCTCCGCGGGCGGGGCCTTGCATCTCGGCCGGGGCCCCCGTTTCGCCCGTATTCGACCGGTCCAACACCGGCCTCCTCACCGGATTCTGGGCGTTCAGCGGGCCAGCGAGGCCCGGTCGCCCATGACGACGACGGGGTGGGCCTTGGGGTCCAGGGCGAGGAGGAGGTCCTTCATGTGTTCCTTGGCGATGCTGACACAGCCGTGGGTGGGGCCGTCGTGGTCGACGTGCAGCCAGATGCCCCCGCCGCGGTCCGCGCCGAGGGGGCGGGTCCAGTCCAGAGGGGATGTGCCGGGCTTGCGGTTGTAGTTGATGGCGATGACGTAGTCGAAGGAGCCGGTCAGGGGTTCGCCCTCGAAGCCCGTCCCGGGTGCGCTGAAGCCGTGGGAGTGGTCGTACGGCAGCCTGGCGCCGGGGTCGGGCAGGAGGCCGCCCGCGTCGGTGAGGGTGAAGACACCGATGGGTGAGCGCAGGTCGCCGTCGGTGTGGTGGCCGGTCCAGCCCTTGAGCGCGTTGTGCGCGGGCCAGCTCGCCTCCGCCCGCCAGCCGGCCCCGGTGCGTTGGTACAGGACGACCGTGGACTGCGGGGAGTTCTTGCCGCGCCCGGTCACCAGGACGACCTGCCGGGACTCCCGCGGCACCTCGGTCCAGGTCCTGGGGCCCACACCGGGCACCTGGTGCGGGCCCACGTCGCGGAAGACCTCGGGGCCGGGTGCGCCCGCGTGCGAGGTCGCCGGAGTTGAGCCGGGCGTGACGGCGGCGCCGCCGCATCCGGTGAGGAGGAGGGACGCGGCGAACAGCGCGACTCGGGGACTGCGTCGGATCATGCCACGACCTTGGCCGACAGTGGTGAGGAACGCATCAACTTCTAGGGTCTGTTCGGTTTGCCGGGTGTGTAGAGCCATTTCTCGAACAGCCTGTCCAGGTTCTTGCCGGACACACCTTCCGACAGGGTGATGAACTGTGCGGTCGTACCGTGGCCGTCGCGGTGCCCGGTCGCCCAGGCCCGCAGGATCCGCTGGAAGGCGCGGTCGCCGACGGCGGTGCGCAGGGCGTGCAGGGTCATGGCGCCGCGGGCGTAGACCGGGGTGCCGAAGATGTTGGCGCCGCTGCCGGGGTCGCCGGGCGGGAACTCCCACAGGGCGTCGCCGGCCGGGCGGGCGTACAGGGCGTCGAACGTCTTCTGCGCGCTGTCGCCGCCGTGCTGTTCGGCGTAGAGCCACTCGGTGTAGGTGGCGAAGCCCTCGTTGAGCCAGATGTCCTTCCAGGAGGTGAGGCTGACGGAGTCGCCGAACCACTGGTGGGCGCTCTCGTGGACGAGGGTGGACAGGCTCGGCGCGGAGTCGTACACGGGCCGGGTCTGGGTCTCCAGCGCGAACCCGACGTTCGGGGCGCGGTCGACGATCGAACCGGCGGCGCGGTACGGGTAGGGGCCGAACAGTTTGCTCTCCCACTCCAGGACGGAGGGCAGCTTCTTGAGCGCCGGGGCCGCGGCGGTGGCCTCGCGGGGGTCGACGGCGTTGTAGACCCTGATGCCGTCGCGAGTCGTGTACTGCTCCACCTTGAACTTCCCCACGGTCGCCGTGGCGAGGTAGGCGGCCATCGGCTCCGGCTGGTGCCAGCGGAAGGTGGTCCTGCCGTGGGCGGTCCGCCGGCCGAGGAGGGTGCCGTTGGCGACCGCCGTGTGCCCTTCGGGGACGGTGATCGTGAAGTCGTACGACGCCTTGTCCGTGGGGTGGTTGTTGCCGGGGAACCAGGTCATGGCGCCCTGCGGCTCCCCGGCGACGAACGCGCCGTCGTCGGTGGGGATCCAGCCGTCCAGGGAGCCGTCGGGGTCGGTGACCGGGCCGGGCTCACCGGTGTAGGTGACGGTGACACGGAACCACTGGCCCTTGTGCAGGGCCCGGTGCGGGGTGACGACGAGTTCCTGGCCGGCGCGGCGGTGGTCGGCCCTGGCGTGGTCGACGCTGAGTCCGGTGACCTTCAGCCCCTGGAAGTCGAGGTCGAACCGGGTGAGCCGCTGGGTGGCGCGGGCGGTGAGGACCGCTGTGCCGTCGAGCCGGCGGCTGCGCGGGTCGTAACGGAGGGTCAGGTCGTAGTGGCCGACGTGGTAGCCGCCGTTGCCGGCGAGCGGGAAGTAGGGATCGCCGACGCCTGCGGTCCCGGTCGTCCCGGCCGCCGCGGGTCCGGCGGCCGCGAGCAGCGCGGCGAGGGCGACGGGAACGGCCACGACGACGGCCTCGCGGCGCAGGACCTGGGTGCGTCTGGCGGGCTGCCGCCGAGGGAGTGTCACGTGCGCTCCTTGGGGGTGGAGGGTGATCAACCGCCCTCAGAGTAGGCGCGCGCTGCCACCGATTGCCCCTCGTTCAGGTCAAGTTCCACGCGCGTCGCCCGTGCTGCGACGCCGTCCCCACGCCGTACCGCAGTACGCTCCCGGCACCACCCACCCCGTGAGAGAGGCCGACCGTGAGCGTGCGAGTGCGTCGCGTCTACGAACCGCCCGAGCCCGACGACGGTGTGCGTGTCCTCGTGGACCGGCTGTGGCCGCGGGGCGTCTCCAAGGACGCGGCCCGGGTCGACGAATGGCCCAAGGACCTCACCCCCTCCACGGAGCTGCGCCGCTGGTACCACGCGGGCGAGGGGTCGTACGAGGAGTTCGCCCGCCGGTACGAGGCGGAGCTCGGCGAGCCCGAGGCGGCGGAACTCCTCGAGCACGTCCGCGAGTTGGCCCGCACGGGCACGGTGACGCTGGTGACCTCCGCGAAGGAGCCGGAGGAGAGTCACGTGGCGGTGCTGGTGCGCCTTCTGGAAGCTTAGGACTTCCGCAAGGACGCCCTGGAAGGCGCACCGGCACTGAGGCTCAGCCCGTCTGCTCGGCCGCCGCCCGTCCCGCCGCGCGGCCGGAGAAGAGGCAGCCGCCGAGGAAGGTGCCCTCGAGGGCGTTGTAGCCGTGTACGCCGCCGCCGCCGAAGCCGGCGACCTCGCCCGCCGCGTACAGCCCCTCGACGGGCTTGCCGTCGGTGCCGAGGGCGCGGGAGTCGAGGTCGGTCTGGATGCCGCCGAGGGTCTTGCGGGTGAGGATGTGCAGCTTGACGCCGATCAGCGGGCCCGCCTCGGGGTCGAGGAGGCGGTGCGGGGTGGCGACGCGGCCGAGGCGGTCGCCGACGTAGCGGCGGGCGTTGCGGATGCCCTGGACCTGGGCGTCCTTGGCGTAGGGGTTGGCGATCTGGAGGTCACGGGCCTCGATCTGGCGGCGCACCTCGGCCGCGTCGAGCAGCGGCTTGTCGGTCAGCCCGTTCATCTTCTCGACGAGTTGTTCGAGGGTGTCGGCGATCACGAAGTCCGCGCCGTTGCGCAGGAACGCCTGCACCGGGGCGGGCGCGCCCTTGCCGAGGAGGCGGTCACGCAGGACGGCCCTACGGTCCTTGGCGGTGATGTCGGGGTTCTGCTCGGACCCGGAGAGCGCGAACTCCTTCTCGATGATCTTCCGGGTGAGGATGAACCAAGAGTGGTCGTGGCCCGCGATGTCCTCGGTGGTGCGCAGGTGCTTGAGGGTGCCCAGGGTGTCGTAACCCGGCAGGCAGGGCTCCGGCAGGCGGCGTCCGAGGGCGTCGAACCACAGCGAGGAGGGGCCGGGCAGGATGCGGATGCCGTGGCCGGGCCAGACGGAGTCCCAGTTCTGGACGCCCTCGGTGTAGTGCCACATGCGGTCGCGGTTGACCAGCCGGACACCGGCGTCGGCGCTGATGTCGAGCATCCGGCCGTCGACGTAGGCGGGGACGCCGGTGACCATCTCGGCGGGCGGGGTGCCCAGCCGCTCCGGCCAGTAGCGGCGGACGATGTCGTGGTTGGCGCCGATGCCGCCACTGGTGACGATCACGGCCTGCGCGGTCAGCTCGAACTCGCCGACCGCGTCCCGGTTGGAGGCGACACCGCGCGGCGAGTCGTCGTCGGCGAGTACGGTGCCGCGCACGCCGCGCGCCACGCCGTCCTCGATGACGAGGGCGTCGACGCGGTGGCGGTGGTGGAAGGTGAGGAGCCCGTCGCGGGAGGCCTGCTTGGCGTAGTCGGCGAACGGTTCCACCACGCCGGTGCCGGTGCCCCAGGCGACGTGGAAGCGCGGTACGGAGTTGCCGTGTCCGTCGGCGCGCAGGTCGCCGCGCTCCGCCCAGCCGACGGTGGGCAGCAGCTTGATGCCGTGCCCCTCCAGCCAGGAACGTTTCTCCCCGGCCGCGAACTCGACGTAGGAGCGGGCCCAGCGCACCGCCCAGGAGTCCTCGTCCTCGATCCGGTCGAACTGCGCGCTGCCCTGCCAGTCGTTCCAGGCGAGGTCGAAGGAGTCCTTGATGCCGAGGCGGCGCTGCTCCGGGGAGTCGACGAGGAACAGCCCGCCGAAGGACCAGAACGCCTGGCCGCCGAGGTTGGCGGCGTTCTCCTGGTCGACCAGGGCGACGCGCCTGCCCCTGCTGGTGAGTTCGTGCGCCGCGACCAGGCCCGCGAGGCCGGCTCCGACGACGATGACGTCCGCATCCATGGCGACCGTTGCCCTTTCTCCTGAAGATGTGATTCCGGAATATCCGGCTGAGGTGTTGGCCGAGGTGTCAGTCCGGGGTGCCGCTGCCGTCCGTCAGCAGCGCGGTGAGCAGTTGCTTGAGCCAGGCGCGGGCGTGGTCCACGTCCCTGTCGAGCAGCAGTTGGGTGGTGACCCCGTCGTACGCGGCGACGACCGCGTGGGCGGCGGCGTCGACGTCGCCGAGGACGGCGGGCAGCGCGGTGTGGCCCTGGGCGCGGGCGAGCCGGTCGGCGACCGCGCGGCGCAGCCTGGCCCGGTGCTCGAGGAGGGACTGCGCGACGGCCGGGTCCCGGGCGGCGTGCACCAGGAAGTCCGTCTTCACCAGCAGCCAGTCGATGTCGAGGAGCAGCACGTCGGTGACCCGGTCCACGGAGGCGGGCACATGGAGGTCCGGCCCGTCGCCGGCGAGCGCGTCGGCGACCTGCTGGGCGATGAGGTCGGCGCGCTCCTGGTAGAGCGCGAAGAACAGCTCGTCCAGGCTGTCGAAGTTGGAGTAGAAGGCGCCCCGGCTGTAACCGGCGGCCTCGCAGACCTCCTCGATCGACACCCGGCCGAACCCCTTGGCGGCGAACACGGCGAACGCGGCGTCGAGGAGGTTGGCGCGCGTGCGGACGCGGCGCTTGGTCACCCGACCACCGGTGGTCTGCTGTGCGGCCATGCCTCACCTTCCCGTTCGATACAGGAATGTATCCGATACACCGATGCATCGAAAGAGGACTGGCGAGGACTGGCGAGGACTGGCCAGTGAACACACTTTCGATTCACGAGGTAGATTGGAGCGCATGGCCGCGCACCTCCAGGGCTCCCTCTTCGACCAGGCCGACGAGCTGCGGCTGGGCTCCCTCGACGGGATCCGCCGGACCGAGCTCGACCGAGGCGCCTGGCTCGACGAGCTGCCCGGCTGGCTCTCCGGATCGGACACTCTGTTCGAACAGTTGGCGGCCGAGGTGCCGTGGCGCGCCGAGCGCCGCCATATGTACGACCACGTCGTCGACGTCCCCCGACTGCTCTGCTTCTACGGCCCGGACGACCCGCTCCCCCACCCGGTGCTGGCCGACGCGCGCCGGGCGCTGTCCGCGCACTACGCCGAGGAACTCGGCGAGCCCTTCACCACGGCGGGGCTGTGCTACTACCGCGACGGCCGGGACAGTGTCGCCTGGCACGGAGACCGGACGGGGCGGGGCGCGCACGAGGACACCATGGTCGCCATCCTCTCCGTGGGCACGCCCCGCGACCTGCTGCTCCGCCCGGCCGGCGGCGGCACCGCCGTACGGCACCCGCTGGGGCACGGCGACCTGATCGTCATGGGCGGCTCCTGCCAGCGGACCTGGGAACACGCCGTACCGAAGAGCACACGCGCCACGGGCCCACGCATCAGCGTCCAGTTCCGCCCGCACGGCGTGCAGTAGGGCGACCCGGGCCGAGTACGAACTCGCGGATGCCGGCGTCCGCCGTCGCGGCCGTAGCGGCTGCGCTTCGTGCCGGACGGTGAAGTCCCGTCACATCCTGGGGCGGTTGATCAGCCGGGAGAGGACGATGACGCTCTCGGTCCGGTCGATGTGTCGGGCCTCGCGGACCCGCTGGACCGCCCGTTCCAGGTGGGGGATGTCCCGGGCCAGCATGTGCACCATCGCGTCCGCGGCACCGGACACGGTGCACGCCTCGACGACCTCGGGTATCTCCTCGAGCTCCCGCCTCAGCAGCTCCGGTGTCGCATCACTCTTGCAGTAGACCTCGACGAACGCCTCAGTGCGCCAGCCCAGCGCCTGCGGATCGAGGAGCGCGGTGAACCCCCGGATCGCTCCCGTGGCAACGAGCCGGTCGAGACGGCGTTTGGCAGCCGACGCGGACAGACCGGCGGCCTCACCGATCTCGGCATAGGTGCTGCGCGCGTTGCGCATCACGCACAGCAGGATGCGTTCGTCGATGGCGTCCATGCGTCACCCCGCCCTTCACCGTCCCGACAGGCACGCAAAGGATCGTCGACAGACCCATATTTACGCAAGAATCCCTTGCTTGATCACAACGCATGGCGATTGTTTGCGTGCCTTCCCGACTTCTAGCATCAGCCCACCGCCCACCGCCCCTGGACGAAGGTCCCTCCCGCATGCCCGCAACGCTGAGTTCCCTGGAAGCCGCCGCCCTCGCCGCGGTCGATGAAACGGCCATCGGCCGGATGCTGCTCGATCTGCTCGCCGTCCCCAGCGTGACCGGCAGCGACGCCGAGTCCGACCTGCAGCACATCCTGGCCAAGCATCTCCAGGGGCTCGGGCTGGACACCGATCTATGGTCGATGGACCTGCCCGAACTACGCGCCGCATCCGGGTTCCCCGGCACCGAGGCCCCGCGCAGTGAGGCCTGGGGCCTGGTCGGGCTGACCCCGGACGGTGGCGACGGTCCCACCCTGATCCTTCAGGGCCACGTCGACGTCGTGCCGCCCGGCGACCCGGCGCGGTGGGACGGCGACCCGTTCGCGCCCAGGACCGCCGGTGACACCGTGTACGGGCGCGGCGCCTGCGACATGAAGGCCGGAGTGGTCGCCAACCTGGCCGCCCTGGCAGCGATCCGCGCCTCCGGCGCCCGGCTGCGCGGACGGGTCGCGGCGCACTTCGTGGTGAGCGAGGAGGACGGCGGCCTGGGCGCCTTCGGCACACTGCGCCGCGGCCACACCGGCGACGCCTGCATCATCACCGAGCCCACCGGCGGCACCCTGGTGACCGCGAACGCGGGCGCTCTGACCTTCCGGATCGAGGTACCCGGCAAGGCCACCCACGGCAGTACGCGGTACGCGGGAGTCAGCGCGATCGACGCCTACCTGCCCATCCATCAGGCCCTGGCCGCTCTGGAGGCCCGCCGAAACCTGCGGCCCGACCCGCTCATGGCCGAGTACCCCGTCCCCTACCCCCTGTCCGTGGGCAGCGTGAGCGCGGGCGACTGGGCGAGCAGCGTCCCCGACCTGCTGGTGGCCGAGGGCAGACTCGGCGTCCGGCTCGACGAGGACCCGGAACAGGCGCGCGCGGAACTGGAGGAGTGCGTGGCCCGGGCCTGCGAGCGCGATCCCTGGCTGAGCGAGCATCCGGCGCGGGTGACCTGGCCCGGCGGCCAGTTCGCCAGCGGGCGGCTGAAGGCCGACAGCACACTGCGCGACGTGGTGCACGACGCGCACGCCGACGCCGTCGGCGGACCACGGATGCCGGAACGCGGTGCCCCCTACGGCAGTGACCTCCGGTTGTACTCCGCTGCCGGCATACCGACCCTGCACTTCGGCCCCGGTGACGTACGGCTGGCCCACGGCCCCCGCGAACAGGTCCGGATCAGTGAGATCGTCACCGTGGCCCGCACCCTGGTCCTCGCGGTCCTACGGAGCGTCGGCACGAAGTGATCTCCGGCTGCGCGACCGAGGGACGGCTTCTCGCTCATGCGCTCGGACCGCTGTGGAGCGTGCATCCCGCTCCCGCCGGCGGTGACGGGCGGTTGGCGTCGATGACGTGCATGACGACGCCATAGGGCTGACCGCCGTAGTAGCGGGCATCTCTCCACCGCATAAAGGTGATCAACGGCATGCCGAGCAGGCCCAGCACCTCCAGCACCAGCATCATGTGGCTCTCCGATCAGCGCCCATGGGCGCGGCCGACTGCCATGCGGTGAAGAGCGGTAGCGCGCCGCCGTCGAAGACGACGATGCCGAACGGCCGGTCGAAGGCGATGTGCCGGATGACGGGAGGGCGGACGCGGACACTGCGCACGTGGCTGTAGCCCGTCACCGCTGCCGCCTCCAGCCCCCGCTCATTGACCCGCAGCAGCGACTCCTGCACGAACTGGCCGATCATCAAAGGCTCGGGCGACATCCCCGAGAAATCCGCGCGCCCCGACACCGTCTGAGCGGCCCCGAGCGCCCGGAGGTGCCGCGTCACGTCGAGTCCCGTCCGCAGGCAAAGTCGTGGCAGCGCGACGGTGACCGCGTCCGCCTCCACGGGGCGCCGCTGATCGTGCGGGGCCCACGCGGCGGGCAGTACCTCGGCGGCGGGCTGCCCGGGCTCGCCGAGGACGAAGCTCACCTGCACGGGCTCCTGACCGACTCCCGCCATGCAACGCAGCGCCACCACGTCCACCGGGCTCCCGGACAGACCGGGCGCCGTCCACGCGTGGGTCGGCCGGGGCAGCTCCTGGAACATGGTCGGCACCAGGTGCTCGACCCCGCGCTCGTCGGTGAAAGGCCGGTCCGCGGTGTCCTGCGGCCGGAAGGGGAATTGCCAATCGGCCCGGAGCGCAAGCGCGTTGACCAGGACGAGCAGCACCTCCCGGTCCGGCCGGAGCGGCAGCGCGCCGATCAACCCGCGCGTCGCGTCGCGCACCCAGCCGTTGATCGCGGACACGGTGTCCGGGGCGCCCGGATCCAGGTGCCCGAAGCGGATCTCCGGCAGTGACTCGCGGTATTCCCGGTACAGGGGAGTGCGCGCCCAGGCCCCCGTCGCCACCGTCAGGCCGTCCGTCTCCGCCAGAGCACCCGTCGCGGCACAGGCCGCCGCTGCGGCCTCCTGCCCCGCGGCCCCCACCAACGAACGCAGCTCCTCGGCCGTCCCCGCCCGAGCGCCCGCCGCGGCAGCCGCCAGGGCAAGCCACAACCCCGCAGGCGAACACACGAAATCCCCGTCCACGGCATCGACCGCGGGGTCATCGGAAACTTCCACCAACCAGCGTTCGGCAAGCCCGCGGACGGCGGAAACATGCTGCGTGAGCTCGGCCTTCGGCACGCCTTCCCCCCAGGCTTCAGCCGTCCCCACGGCACCTGTTTCGGCCAAACGTAGCAGCCCCCTCGGACAAGATCAGGCATATCGACACAGCGGAACTCTCCGCGCCCGTACGGCTCACGCATCGCCTGGCCCTCGGGCACCTTGACCGCGATGTGCAGTAGGGGGCGCCCGGGCCCCGGAACTCTGTCGTCCGTGCGCGCGTTCCCCGACACTGGCCCCAGGACGGGGAGGCCGTATGAGGACGGAGTCCGAACGACCCACCACCGCTCCCCGGCGCGGGGAGCTGGACGTGCTGCGTGCGCTGGTCGTGCTCGGTCTCGTCTTCTTCCACGCCGGGCTGGTCTTCTCCCCCGACGACGACTTCTACGTCAAGAACGCCGAGACGACCGACGCGGTGACCGTCATGGCCGGGCTCGGCGTGGTGTGGGCCATGCCCCTGTTGTTCCTCGTCGCGGGGCTCGGCGCCCGGCACTCGATCCGCCGCCGCGGCCCGGGTGGCTTCGTCCGGGAGCGCCTGCTGCGCCTGGGCGTCCCGCTGGTCTTCGCGACGGTCGTCCTGTGCCCTCTCCCCCAGTGGCTGCGGCTGCGGGCCGCCGACCCCGGCCACCACGAGTCGTACGGGGAGTTCTGGTCCCGCTTCCTCAGCGTGCGCCCGGACCCCGCCGACTTCCCCTTCGTCCTCGAAGGGGAGCACTTCGAGACCGGCCATCTGTGGTTCGTCGTGCTGCTGCTCGCCTTCTGTCTGCTGCTGGCCCCGGTCGCGGCGCGCCTGGCGGCGGGTGGCGCGCGCATGGCCGACGCCGTGTGCCGCCGCCCGTTCCTGCTGTTCCTGCCCGCGCTGCCGCTGGCCCTCATCAACACGCTGCTGGGCCTGGAGGAGAACTTCGCGGGCTGGCACCGCTGGGCCTACCTGCTCTTCTTCCTGTACGGCTTCGCCCTCGCCGACGACGACCGCGTCCGCTCCGCGATGCGCCGCCTGGCCGTCCCGGCCGGGGTCACCGGGCTGCTGCTGTTCCTGGCGACGGCGCCCGGCTTCCTCACCGAGGACGATCCGTTCACCGCCTGGACGCCGGTCGCGATGGTCAGCCGGGCGCTGTTCAGCGCGGCGGGCTGGTGCCTGGTGGTGGCGATCCTGGGCCGTCTGGACCGGCCCCGCGAGCAGCGGTCGACGAAGCGGCGACAAGCGGGCCCGGTCATGGGCTACCTCGTCGTCGCCGCGCTGCCGTTGTACGTGCTCCACCAGCCCGTCGTCGTCGCCTTCGCCTACGGCGTGGTCGGCTGGTCCGCGCCGATCGCCGTCAAGTACGCGGTGATCGTGGCCGCTTCGCTGGCGGTGATCCTCGTCGTGTACGAGTACGTGGTGCGCCGGACCCGGGTGACGCGGCTCCTGTTCGGTATGCGTCCCGACCCCGGAACGCGTCCCGACGCCGATATCCGCCCCGACCCGCCGACCAGGCCGGTTCCCTGATCTGCTTTGCTGTGTCCCGTCGGGCACGGACCTCACCACGCGGGACGATCATGCGGGCAGATGTGCAGCAAGTCGCCGACGGCACCTATCTGGTGCACGGCAGCAACACCAACTGGGTGATCCTCACCGAGGGGGACTCGGCCACGCTGGTCGACACGGGCTACCCCGGCGACCGCGAGTTGGTGCTCGACTCCCTGGCCCAGGTGGGCAGTTCACCCGAGGCGGTCACGGCGGTGCTGATCACCCACGCGCACAACGACCACCTGGGCTCGGCCGAGTACCTGCGCGCCACGCATGGCACGCCCGTATACCTCCACGAGGCCGAAGTTCCGCACGCGCGCCGCGACTTCCTGCACCAGGTCACTGTCGGCGAGGTCCTGAGGAACGGCTGGCGGCCCGGTGTGCTGCCGTGGGCGGTGCACGCGATCCGGTCCGGCGGCACCGCGAAGGTGCCGGTGACCGCCCCCGAGCCGTTCCCCGTGTCCGGAGCGCTCGACCTGCCCGGCCGGCCCGTGCCCGTGCACACCCCCGGCCACACCCTCGGGCACTGCGCCTTCCACCTGCCCGACGCGGGGGTGCTGATCTCCGGCGACGCCCTGGTGAGCGGCCACCCCACCTCGCGCGAGCAGGGTCCGCAGCTGCTGCCCGACATGTTCCACCACGAGCGCGAGCGTGCCGTCGCCTCCCTGGACGTACTCGAAGGGCTGGCGGGCGACCTTCTGCTGCCGGGGCACGGGCCGGTGCACCGGGGACCGGTGGGACGCGCGGCACAGCGCGCACGCGAGCTCGCGGTTTAAGGTCGGGCCATGGCATTGCAGATCAGCGCCACGAATCCGGAGCACCCCACGCTCCTGCTCACCCTGCCGTGGCACCTGCCGCTGGAGGAGTGGCCCGAGGAATACCTCGTGCCGCTGCCGCGCGGCATCTCCCGCCACGTCGTGCGCTACGCGCGCGCCGGCGACGAGGTGATCGCCGTCAAGGAGCTCGCCGAGCGGCCCGCGCTGCGCGAGTACGAGCTGCTGCGCGACCTCGACCGGATCGGCATCCCCTCGGTGGACCCGCTGGCCGTGGTCACCGGTCGCCTCGACGAGGCGGGCGAGCCGCTGGAGCCGGTGCTGATCACCCGGCACCTCGGCGGGTCGATGCCGTACCGGTCGATGTTCGAGACGACGATGCGCCCGGCGACCATGCACCGTCTGATGGACGCGCTGGCCGTGCTGCTGGTCCGGCTGCACCTCGCCGGATTCGCCTGGGGCGACTGCTCGCTGTCCAACACGCTCTTCCGGCGGGACGCAGGCGCCTACGCCGCGTACCTCGTGGACGCGGAGACCGGTGACCTTCATACGCAGCTGAGCACCGGGCAGCGCGAGTACGACCTCGACCTCGCGCGCGTCAACATCAGCGGCGAGCTGCTCGACCTGGAGGCGTCCGGGGCGCTGCACCCCTCGGTGGACCCCATCGACTTCGGCACGGAGATCTGCGGCCGTTACGGGAGCCTGTGGGAGGAGCTGACCCGCACCTCGGTCTATCCGGCGGGCAAGTACCACTACATCGAGCGCCGGATCCGGCGGCTGAACGAGCTCGGGTTCGACGTGGCGGAGATGCAGATCGAGCACTCCTCCAACGGCGACACGGTCACCTTCGTGCCCAAGGTCGTCGACGCGGGTCACCACCAGCGGCAGCTGTTGCGCCTGACCGGTCTGGACACCGAGGAGAACCAGGCGCGGCGGCTGCTGAACGACCTGGAGAGCTGGATGGCCACCCAGGAGGACTACGCGCCCGGCGATCCCCTCGCCGCCCGCCCGGAGGTGCTCGCCCACCGCTGGGTGCGGGACGTGTTCCGGCCGACCGTGCGGGCGGTGCCGATCGAGCTGCGGGGCTCCATGGACCCGGCGGAGATCTACCACGAGCTTCTGGAGCACCGCTGGTTCCTGTCGGAGCACGCCCAGCACGACATCGGGCTCGAGGTCGCGGTCGCGGACTACATCGAGAACATCCTGCCGAAGGCGCGCGAAACCCTGGTGCCGACGACTCCGGACACGTCCCCGTGACTCAGTCGTGCGGGACCACGGCGACGGGGCAGTCCGCGTGGTGCAGCACGCCGTGCGCCACGGAGCCGATCCTGGCGCCCACGGCGGTGCGGTGGGCGCGGCGGCCGACGACCATCAGCTGGGCCCGTCCGGCCATCGACAGCAGGACCTGGCCCGCGCTGCCCATCTCCACGTGCTCGACGACCGGCACGTCGGGGAAGCGGTCCCGCCACGGCTGGAGGGCCGCGGCCAGCGCCTTCTTCTCGTACGGCTCCAGGCCACCGGCCTCGTCGAGGAGCTTCAACGAGCCCGGGCTGTAGGCGAACACCGGCGGCAGCGTCCAGGCGCGGACGGCGCGGACGGTCGCTCCGCGCGCGGCAGCCGTCTCGAAGGCGAACCGCAGGGCCGCGGCGCTGTCGTCGGGCTCGCCCTGCTGGCCGACGACGATGTCGCGGCCGGCCGCCTCGCCGGCCGCCTCGTCACCGGCGCGCACCAGGACGACGGGCCGCGCTGCCTCCGCGATCACCTGCTGGCCGACGGAGCCGAGCAGGAAGCCGACGACCGGTCCGTGGCCGCGCGAGCCGAGGACCAGCAGTTCGGCGTCGGCCGCCGCGGCGGTGAGGGTCTCGACGGGAGCTCCCTCCGGCAGCTCCGTGGTGATCTCCAGGCCGTGGTGCCGCTCGGCGACCGTCCGTACGGCGTCCTCGACCCCGTCCCGCACCCACTGCTCCTGTGTCGCCCGGTCCGCCACGTCCGGCTGGAGCCGCCAGGCGTGCACCACCCGCAGCGGCAGGCCGCGGCGGACCGCCTCCCGCGCCGCCCAGGCCAGCGCGGCCAGGCTCTCCTCGGTCCCGTCGACCCCGGCCGTGATCGGGCGCGTCATGGGGGTGTCTCCTCGTCTCGTGATCCGGATGCCTCGGCCCCAGTCTTCACTACGCTGACCGTCATGACCTTGGAATGGGAACAGGTGATCGTCGACGCGACCGACCCGGTGGCGCTGGGCCGCTGGTGGGCCGACGCGCTGGGCTGGGTGGTGGTGACCGACGCTCCCGACGAGTACGAGATCAGGCCCGCGCCGGAGCGGGTGCCGGGCCTCCTCTTCGTCCCGGTGCCGGAGGGCAAGACCGTCAAGAACCGGCTGCACCTCGACTTCCGCCCCGAGGACCAGCGCACCGAGGTGCACCGGCTGCTGTCGCTCGGAGCGCGGTACGCGGACGTCGGGCAGGGCGAGCAGTCGTGGGTGACGCTCACCGACCCGGAGGGAAACGAGTTCTGCGTGCTGAGCGGCCGCGTCCCGCATACCTGAGCGAAGCGGGTCGATCGAACATACGATGGCGTGAGCCGGGCCGGTGACATGGGGGAACCGGTCCCTGAACCCGAGCTCGGAGTGGGAGAGGCATGCCAGAGGCCGCCGAAGCAGCGCGGACCGTCATCCTGACCGTGGACGACGACCCGGGGGTCTCCCGCGCCGTCGCCCGCGACCTGCGGCGCCGCTACGGCGCGTCGTACCGGATCGTGCGCGCCGAGTCCGGCGAGTCGGCGCTGGAGGCGCTGCGCGAGCTGAAGCTGCGCGGGGACCTGGTGGCCGTGATCCTGGCCGACTACCGGATGCCGCAGATGAACGGCATCGAGTTCCTCGAACAGGCCCTGGACGTGTATCCGGGGGCACGGCGCGTGCTGCTGACCGCGTACGCGGACACCAACGCGGCGATCGACGCGATCAACGTCGTCGACCTGGACCACTACCTGCTCAAGCCGTGGGACCCGCCCGAGGAGAAGCTCTACCCGGTCGTGGACGACCTGCTGGAGGCCTGGCGGACCGGAGACCACCGGCCCGTGCCCAGCACCAAGGTGGTCGGACACCGCTTCTCGGCGCGCTCCTCCGACGTACGGGAGTTCCTGGCGCGCAACCAGGTGCCGTACCGCTGGTACTCCTCCGACGAGCCCGAGGGCCGGCGGCTGCTGGCGGCGGCCGGGCAGGACGGAGAGCGGCTGCCGCTGGTGGTCACCCCGGACGGGACACCGCTGGTCGAGCCGGAGGCACCCGACCTGGCCGCGCACGTGGGTCTCGCCACCACGCCGACGGCCGACTTCTACGACCTGGTCGTGATCGGCGGTGGCCCGGCGGGGCTCGGCGCGGCCGTGTACGGCGCCTCGGAGGGGCTGCGGACGGTGCTGGTCGAGCGGTCGGCGACCGGCGGGCAGGCCGGGCAGAGCTCCCGCATCGAGAACTACCTGGGCTTCCCCGACGGGGTGTCCGGCGCGCAGCTCACCGACCGGGCCCGGCGGCAGGCGACGAAGTTCGGTGCCGAGATCCTCACCGCGCGCGAGGTGACGGGACTGGAGGTCGGGGGGTCCGCGCGGGTCGTGCGGTTCTCCGACGGCTCGGCGATCGCCGCGCACAGCGTGATCCTCGCGACCGGCGTGTCGTACCGCGAGCTGGGCGCGCCGGGGGCGGACGACCTCACCGGCTGCGGGGTGTTCTACGGCTCGGCGCTGACCGAGGCGGCCTCCTGCCAGGGGCACGACGTGTACATCGTCGGCGGCGCCAACTCGGCCGGGCAGGCGGCGATGTACCTGGCCCGGGGCGCCAAGTCGGTGACACTGCTGGTGCGCGGTCCCTCGCTGTCGGCGTCGATGTCGCACTACCTGATCCAGCAGATCGCCGAGGCGCCGAACATCTCGGTGCGCTGCGGCACGGTCGTCGAGGCCGCGCACGGCTCGGACCATCTGGAGCAGCTGACGCTGCGGGACGTGGAGAGCGGCGAGAGCGAACTCGTCGACGCGCAGTGGATGTTCGTGTTCATCGGGGCGGCCCCGCTGACGGACTGGCTGGACGGGACGGTGCTGCGCGACGAGCGCGGGTTCATCCTCGCCGGGCCCGACCTGACCCCGGACGGGCGGCCGCCGGCGGGCTGGGAGCTGGACCGGCCGCCGTACCACCTGGAGACCAATGTGCCGGGCGTGTTCGTGGCGGGCGACGCGCGCGCCGAGTCCGCCAAGCGCGTCGCGTCCGCCGTCGGAGAGGGAGCCATGGCCGTGATGCTCGTCCACCGGTATCTGGAGCAGTCGTGAGCGGGCGGGCGATGCCGTGCAGCCCGGCCGAGATCGGTTCGCTGTTCCTGTTCGAGGATCTGACGCCCGAGCAGCTCGGCAGGCTGTGCGCCGCGGGGCGGGTGGAGAAGTTCGAGCCCGGCCCGGTGTACTCCGAGGGTGAGCCCGCCACCTGCTTCTACGTGATGATCGAGGGCACGGTCGTCATCTCCCGGCGGGTCGGCGGCGACGACGTGGAGGTCAACCGGACCTCCCAGCCCGGGGTGTACGCGGGCTCCATGCAGGCCTATCTCGGGGACCGGGTGCCGCAGGTGTACGGCAGCTCCCTGCGCGTGACGGAGCCGACGCGGTTCTTCGTGCTGCCCGCCGAGACGTTCTCGGCGTTCATGCAGGAGTGGTTCCCGATGGCGGTCCACCTGCTGGAGGGGCTGTTCTTCGGCTCCAGGAACACTCAGCGGGCCGTCGGGCAGCGCGAGCGGCTGCTGGCGCTCGGGTCGCTGTCCGCGGGGCTCACGCACGAGCTCAACAACCCCGCTGCGGCGGCCGTGCGGGCGACGGCGTCCCTGCGGGAGCGCGTGGCGAAGATGCGGCACAAGCTGGCCGTGATCGCACAGGGCTCCTACTCCCCCGAGGTCCTGGCCGGCCTCATCGAGATCCAGGAGCGCACCGCCGAACGGGTCGCCAAGGCCCCGGCGTTGAGCCCACTGGAGGCGTCCGACCGGGAGGACGAGCTCACCGACTGGCTGGACGACCACGCCATCCAGGAGGGCTGGCGGATCGCGCCCACCTTCGTGCAGGCCGGTCTCGACGTCGACTGGCTGGAGCAGGTCGCCGCCGCCGTCGACGAGGAGATCCTGCCCGGGGCGGTCGGATGGCTCAACTACACCGTGGAAACCGAGTTGTTGATGGACGAGATCGCGGACTCCACCACCCGCATCTCCCATCTCGTCGACGCCGCCAAGCAGTACTCGCAGCTCGACCGCGCCCCGTACCAGGTCGCCGACGTGCACGAACTCCTCGACAGCACGCTGCTGATGCTGTCGGGCAAGATCGGGCAGCGCATCAAGGTCGTCAAGGAGTACGACCGTACGCTCCCGAAGATCCCCGCGTACCCGGCGGAGCTCAACCAGGTGTGGACGAACCTGATCGACAACGCGGTCTTCGCCATCGACAGCGCGGGCGGCGAAGGCACGTTGACGGTGCGCACGGCCCGCGACCACGAGCGGCTGCTGGTGGAGTTCCGTGACACCGGGCCGGGGATCCCGCCCGACATCCGCAGCCGTATCTTCGACCCCTTCTTCACCACCAAGCCGGTGGGCGAGGGCACGGGTCTCGGTCTGGACATCTCGTGGCGGATCGTGGTCAACAAGCACCACGGCTCCCTCCAGGTCGAGTCCGCGCCGGGCGACACCCGCTTCCAGGTTCTGCTGCCGCTCACCGCGGCGGACCCCGAGACGGCCGAGGAGCCGGAATGACCAGCGAGAACAGCGACAACGGCATCGACCCCACCGTCCCGCCGAGCGGCGCGGGCTGTCTGGAGTGCGACGAGGGCGGGGGCTGGTGGTTCCATCTGCGGCGCTGCGCGACCTGCGGCCACGTCGGCTGCTGCGACTCCTCCCCCGCCCAGCACGCCACCGGCCACTACAAGGCCACGGGACACCCGCTGGTGCGGAGCTTCGAGCCGGGCGAGGAGTGGTTCTGGGACTACGCCACGGACGAGCTCTACGAGTCCGGTCCGGACCTGGCACCCCCGGTCAGCCACCCCGCGGACCAGCCCGTGCCGGGGCCGGCGGGGCGCGTCCCGGCCGACTGGGCCCGGCAGTTGAGGCGCTGAGGTCTTCCTCAGGCGCGCTTTTCCCCTGGTCGCAGGGGTGTTGTCAGTCACCCGTGCCAGGATGGAGCCGTGCCGCAGACCGTTTTCACCCCGCCGTTGATCGGCCGGGACGAGGAACTCGCCCGACTCGCCGGTGTCCTGGAACGCGCCCGGGGCGGGGAGGCCCGTGCGGTGCTGCTCGCCGGGGACGCCGGTGTCGGCAAGACGCGGGTGCTGGTCGAGGCCGCCGCGCGGGCCGCCGAGGCCGGGACGACCGTGCTCACCGGTCACTGCGTCGACCTCGGTGACGTCGGTCTGCCGTATCTGCCGTTCACCGAGATCCTCGGGGCGCTCGCGGGCGACGAGCGGTTCGCCGACGTCCTCGCCGCGCATCCCGTGGTCGACCGGCTGCTGGGTACCGGGAGCGACACCGTGCGGGACGACGGGGGTCCCCCCACCCGCTCCAGCACGGGAGGAGGGCGACTGCGGCTGTTCGAGGGCGTGGCCGGGCTGCTGGCCGACCTGGCGCGGATCGCCCCGCTGCTGCTCGTCGTGGAGGACCTGCACTGGGCCGACCAGTCCTCGCGGGACCTGCTGCGGTTCCTGCTCAGCCGTGGCGTCCTCGGGCGCCCCGCGGGCGGTGCGCCCGGCCACCGGCTCGCGGTCCTCGCGTCGTACCGCGCGGACGACCTGCACCGCCGTCACCCGCTGCGCCCGCTGCTGGCGGAACTGGTGCGGCTGCCGGGTGTGGAGCGGCTGGAGCTGCGGCCCATGGCGGACGGGGAGGTGGCCCGGCTGGTGCGTTCCCTGGAGGACCGTCCGCTGCCCGACGCCACGGTGCGCGGGATCGTGGAGCGGGCCGAGGGCAACGCCTTCTACGCCGAGGAGTTGCTCGCCGCGACGGACACGCAGGCCGGGGGCGTGCCCAGCGGGCTGGCCGACGTCCTCCTCATCCGTGTCGAGCAGCTGTCCGACACGGCCCAGCAGGTGCTGCGCACGGCCGCCGTCGCCGGACGCCGGGTGGAGCACGCGTTGCTGCGGGACGCGGTGCGCCTGTCCGAGGACGAGCTGGAGTCGGCGCTGCGCGAGGCCGTGGGACGCCAGCTGCTGGTCGCCGGCGAGGGTGACACGTACACGTTCCGGCACGCGCTCGCCCGTGAGGCCGTGTACGCGGATCTGCTCCCGGGTGAACGGGCCCGGCTGCACGGCGCGTTCGCGCGGCTGCTCGCAGGGAACGGCCGGCCGGAGAACGCGGCCGAGCGCGCCCACCACCACCGCGAGAGCCATGAGCTCGCCGAGGCGCTCGCCGCCTCGCTGGAGGCCGCCGACCACGCCCAGCGGGTGGGTGCGCCGGCCGAGGAGCTGCGCCATCTGGAGGCGGTCCTCGACCTGTGGGCGGCGGTGGAGCCGGCGGCGCGGCCCTCGGGCGACGGCGTCGACCAGGTCACGCTCACCCTGCGCGCCTCGGCGGCGGCCGCGCACGCCGGGGACACGCACCGCGCGGTCGCCCTCGCCCGCTCCGCGCTGGCCGGGGTCGGCCAGGACGCCGATGCCGAACTCGCCGCCCGGGTGCGCTACACGCTCGCCGGGAACCTGATGAGCGTCGACAGCCTGCCGGCGGCCTTCGCCCACAGCAGCGAGGCGCTGGGGATGATCCCCGCCGAGCCGCCGTCGCCCACCTGGGTGTGGGCCGCGGCCACCCACGTCATGGCGGCACGGCACGTCGGGGAGAACGACACCGCGCTGCGCGTCGCCCGCCAGGCGCTGGGCGTCGCCGAGGAGCTGGGCCTGACGGACGCGCGGGCCGACCTGCTGGTGTCGCTCGCCCTCCTGGAGGGCGACGGCCGGCGGAGCGTGCGGGGCCGCGAGCGGCTCCGGCAGGCCCGGGAGCTGGCCCTGCGGTCGGGCAACGCGCCGGTGGAGATGCGGGCCCTGGTCCACCTCGCCGTCGGCTCCTTCGAGACCGGGGCGCTGGAGGAGTGCGTGCCCTGGGTGACGGAGGGGCTGGACCGCGCCCGCCGCGCGGGGCTGCTGTCGTCGCCGTATCCCCTGGAGATGCGCTACCTGCGGCTGCTGGTGCTGTACACGCTGGGCCGCTGGGACGAGTGCCTGCGTGCGGCGGCGGACGACGCCGAGGTGCTGCCCGCGGCGGGTGGATACACCGTCGGGCCCGCGCTGTTCGTGTCGCTGGCCCGCGGCGACCTGGGTGCCGTGGAGCGGGCCGAGGCCCTGCTGAAGGGCCCGTTCGACTGGATGGCCGTGCTCGTCTCGGGCATCGTCCTGACCGACGCGGCCGCGCTGCGCGGGGATCCGCGGGGGGCGGTGACGCGGATGCGGTCCGCCGTCGACGCCCTCACGGACGACGCGGGCAGTCGCCCCGACGTCACGGTCCGGCTGGCCGCGCTCGCGCTGGCGGCCGTCTCCGACGCGGCCTGCGCCGCGCGCCTGACCGGCGACGCGGCGGCGGCGCGCCACTGGGCGGACACCGCGGCCGAGTTGGCCGAGTTGGCCCGGTCGGCGGCCCGCCGGGGCGGGAGCGGCGCGCGACAGGGGCCGGAGGGGCTCGCCTGGCTGGCCCGCGCGGAGGCCGAGCGGATACGCGCCGTGTCGGGGCCGGACGTGGCGGCCTGGGAGAAGGCGGCCGCCGCGTTCGACTACGGCGACGTGTACGAACGGGCGCGCTGCCGACTGCGGCTCGCCGAGGCCCTGTTGACGGCCGAGCGGCGCGAGGAGGCGGCCGCCGAGGCGGGTGCGGCGCGGGAGACGGCCGTGCGGCTCGGCGCCGCCGAGCTGCTGGAGCGGGTGGACGCGCTGATCCGCCGCGGCCGTCTCACTCAGGTCGCCGCCGAGGGCACCTCCGAGGGCCACGTCCCGCCGCTCACGGCCCGGGAGCAGGACGTGCTGCGGCTGCTCGCCCGGGGCCGCAGCAACCGCCAGATCGGCGAGGAACTGTTCATCAGCGGCAAGACGGCGAGCGTGCACGTCTCCAACATCCTCGGCAAGCTCGGCGCGGCGAGCCGTACGGAGGCGGTGGCTCTCGCCTACCGGCGCGGCCTGATCACACCGGAGCCGACGGCATCCCCGTGACACACCGGGTCCGCCGTCGGCCGTAGGTGCCGGCCTGCCGTCAGTGGCGGGCGGCCGGTGTGTTCGCGGCGGTCACGTTGACGGCCGCCCAGGACTTGTCGACCGTCTTGTACTCGACGCTGGTCGCGCCGTAGAGGTCCTTGGCCGCCTTCAGGGTCGCGACGCGCGCGCCGTGGAAGTCGGTCGAGGAGACCATGTAGCGGGTCAGGGCCCGGTAGTAGATGGCCGTTGCCTTGGCGCGGCCGATGCCCCGCACCGTGGAACGGTCGTAGGTGGGCGAGTTGTAGGTGACCCGGCCGATGGTCTTGCGGCCGCTGCCCTCCGCGAGGAGGTAGTACGCGTGCGAGGAGACCCCGGAGCCGGCGTGGACCTCGGTGTTGTAGACGGCCGGTGACCAGTAGTCGATCGCGCCCTCCAGCCGGTCGAGGGAGGGGCGGTCCAGGCGGCGCAGGAACTTCTGGTCCAGGCCGAGCTTCTCGCCGACGAGGTAGTTCGGCGGGTTCTTCGGGTTGTTGGCGCTGAACTCGACGTTGGAGCCGAAGATGTCCGCGAGGGACTCGTTCAGGGAGCCGGGCTCGCCGTACTGGTTGCCGGCGCTGTCGACGCGCGTGGGCTCCAGGCGGGCCGTCGCGTCGACGACGCCGTGGGTGAGCTCGTGCCCGGTGACGTCGAGGACGACGAGCGGCTTCTTCAGCAGTTCGCCGTCGCCGTCGCCGTAGAGCATGCAGCCGCACTCGGGGTACCAGAACGCGTTGCCCACCTTGTTGCCGAAGTGGACCATGGCGAGGGCGCCCTTGCTGTTGTTCTTGATGCCCTTGCGGTTGAACGTCTTCTTGTAGAAGTCCAGGGTCTGGGTGACGCCGTACTGGGCGTCGACCGCGGCACTGGTGCGGTTGGAGACGGTCCCGTTGCCCCACTTGTTGTTCGTGGAGGTGAACTTCCGGCCCTGCGCGAAGTTCACCAGCTCCTGGCCCTTGGCGTCGCGGGTCTCCGTACCCCAGCGGGTGGGGTCCTTCAGGAGGTAGCTCGTACGGGCCGTGCGGGTGGTGGTCAGCTTGACCGTGCCCGCGAAGAGGGAGGTGCCGGTGCCCGCGGCGGTGGACGGGTAGGCGGCGACGCCCGGGGCGGGGGCGGCGGTGAGGGCGTCGGCGTGCGGGGCGGTGCCGGTGGCCGGGTCGAGGGTCTCGCCGCGCTCGCGCAGGGCGTCGAGCAGCCGGGGCGAGAGGAACTCGTCGCTGTCGGTCGCGTTGCTGCGCACCTTGCCGCTGACGGCGTCCACGACCACCGTCCGGGAGCCGCCGGCGCCACTGGTGTCGGCGTCGGTGACGCGCACCTGGTAGGCGAGGGACGGGGTGCCGCCGCGGGCGTCGACGACGAGTTCGGCGGCGGACGCGCGGCCCTTGGCGACGGATGCGGCCTTCGCCTCGGCCTGCCGGGCCGTCAGCTTCGCCTTGGTGCCGGCGGGGCGGACGGCCCGGTCGGTGGCGCGGGTGACACCGGCGTACGCCAGCCGCTCGGTGAGGTGGACGACGAGGTCGCCGCCGAGGACGGGCATGCCCTGGTGCGTCCGCACGAACCGGACGTGTCGTGCGCCCTCGGGGTCGATCAGCACGTCCTGGGGCGCCAGTTGGTCGCCGTCGGTGACGCCGGTCGCGGAGGCGTGGGCGAAGGCGGCGGCGCGGGCGGCCTCGACGACGGCGGCGGCCTGGGATCCGGCTGCGGTGGCCGTGGCCGTGGTGCGGGCGTCGCCCGCGGACGGCGCCGCGAAGGCCGTGCCCGCGAGGCCCGTGGCGGCCGTCGCCACGGTGACGGCGACCGCGAGGCCGCGTATGTGTGCTCTACGCACGAATGAGGGTTCCTTCGTTCACGGGCGGCAGCGGTCACCGGCAGGGGCGACCAACCGCACAGCGACATGGCGCTGTTGAGCGCCACGGGGGCTGGTCGGGCCCCGGAGTAACCCTTACGGACACGTCATGTTCATGTAAAGCCTGATAAGCCCTGTTGAAGGCACTTCGAGGCGATACGCTGCGAATCCGCACCGCTCAGTGATCAACGGATGACCAACTGTGCGTCGGACATGGAGATGTGATGGAGCGCGAGAAGGTTGCTCACTTCGGATGTGATCGATCTCGCACTGGACCGTCGGGCAGGCCTCGGCGGAGACAGGAGAAGAACCGGATGGCCTCAGCAACGCTGAGCAGAGGTACGGCACTGGCGGCGGCCCTGCTTGCCCTCCTCGCGGTCCCGGCCCACGCGGCGCCGCAGGAACCGCAGCCCGACCTCACCGGCCTGCGCGACTTCCTGCGCACGGCGCAGCAGCAGGGGGCACCCGGCGCGATGGCACGGATCGACGACAACGGCACGGTCAGCAAGCTCACCGTGGGGGTCGCCGACCGCGCCACCGGGCGGGCCCTGAGCACCACCGACCGCTTCCGCATCGGCAGCGTCACCAAGACGTTCACCACCGTCGTCCTGCTGCAACTCGTCGACGAGGGCAAGCTGACCCTCGACACGTCGGTCAACACCTACCTGCCGGGCCTGCTGCCGGACAGCCGCATCACCGTGCGGCACGTACTGAGCCACCGCAGCGGCCTGTACGACTACACCAACGACATGTTCGCGCAGACCGTCCCCGGCTTCGAGGCCGTCCGCACCAAGGTCTTCACCTACCGTCAGCTGGTGGACCGGTCGCTGCAGCACGCCCTGACCAACGCGCCCGGCGCGGCGTACTCCTACTCGAACACCAACTTCGTCGTCGCCGGGATGCTCGTCGAGAAGCTGACCGGGCACTCCGTACAGACCGAGTACCAGAACCGGATCATCAAGCCGCTGAACCTGGCCGACACCTTCTATGTGCACCCCGACACGCACATCCCGGGCCGGTACGCCCGCGGCTACCTCACCCCCGACGAGTCCGGCGGGCCCTTGGTCGACTCCACCGAGCAGACGGTCTCCTGGGCGCAGAGCGCGGGCGCGATCGTCTCCAGCACACAGGACCTCAACACCTTCTTCTCCGCCCTGGTCGGCGGCCGGCTGACCTCGGCGGCGGGGCTGGCGGAGATGGAGCGTTGGACACCGGCGGGCACGGGCCAGGCGTACGGCCTGGGGCTGCGGCGCCGCGACCTGTCGTGCGGGGTGTCCGTGTACGGCCACACCGGCACCGTCCAGGGCTACTACACGTACGCCTTCACGTCGAAGGACGGCCAGCGCAGCCTGACCGCCGTCGCCAACACCTCCAACAACAGCGCCGTGCTGAACACCATGCTGCGCACCCTGGATTCGGCGTTCTGTGGCAAGCCGACGGCTCAGGCACGCGGCGCCGCCGCCCGAGTCGTGGAGCGACACGAGGACGTCGCGCCGGGGATCGTCCGCGACTGAGGCAGGGAGCCGGCCGGGCCGGGGCGCGGTACGAAGCCCCGGCCCGGCCGGCACGGGAACCCGACTCATCCGAACCCTCCAGGCAACCCCCACCCGTACAACCACGTCTCGCTATACACATCGCGTATACACACGTTGCATACGCGTGTCGTGTGGGACGAGACGAAAGGCACGCATGTACGGCAAGGCATTCGCCCCCGAGTACCAGGGCGCCCTCACCGCCCTCTCCGTGAACTCCGACCTGGTCGACGTACTGGCCGCCGGCACCGAGCAGTTGCGGGCCGCCGAGCAGGCCGGGCGCAGCGGGGAGGCGGCCCGCTCCGGGCTCGCGGTCGCCGAGGCGCACCGCCGGCTCGGTCAGGTGGGAGAGGCGGACCAGGCCTGGAAGGCGAGCTACCGTGCGGCCCGGGACGCCGGGGACACGGGGGCGATGGCGTGGGCGCTGTGGAGCGGCGGCACGCTGGCCCGCCAGCGCGGCGCGTTCCCGCTGGCGCGGAGGCTGCTGGGGCTCGCGGCCGAACTCGGTGAGCGGGGCGGCGACATCGTGGTCCGCGGCTACTCACTGGCGGGCCTCGCCGAGACCGGCCGCATCCAGGGCGACTACGAGGCCGTCGGCAGGCTGCACGAGCAACTGCTGGCCGAGGCCCGCAGGCGCGGCGAGGCACGGCACACGGTGTGGGCCCTGGAGGGCATCGCGCAGATGCACCGCAACTCCGGCGCGTACGACACCGCGTACGCGTTGTTCGAGGAGGCGGCGGAGATAGCGGGACGCGCCGACGACCGGCGCGGGCACGCCTGGGCGCTGCGCGGGCTGGCCGACATCGTCTCGGTGCGCGACGGCGACACGGCGCGGGCCCTCGCCCTGCTCTCCGAGGCGGAGGCGACGTGCCGTGCGATGAGCCTGTCCAGCGCCCTGGCCTACAACCACAAGATGCGCGGCAACGTCCTGTACCGGGCCGGGCGTTACGCCGAGGCCCGCGACCTCTACGAGCAGGCCCTCGCGGAGTTCCGCGCGATGCGCGAGCCGCGCGGCGAGGCACTGTCCCGCCTGGGACTGGCGAAGTCCCTGGCCCGCCTGGGCCGCGACCACACCGAGACGGCGACCGAACTCGCCGAACTGGCGGGGATCCTGGAGCGGATCGGCCTCCGACACGCACGGGAGATGGTGGCCCGGGCGCAGGACGAGCTCGGCCTGACGGTCGGGGACGCGGCGGCGGGGAGCGCGGCAGCCGGGGACACGACGGCCGAGGCCGGATGCGCCGGAGACATGGCAGCCGAGAGCGCGGCGCGCGAAGAGACAGAGGCCAAGACCGAGGCGGCCGGAAACGCGGCAGCCCGGACGACAGCGGCCGAACCCGTGGCGGCCGGAAACGTGGCCGTCGGGAACGTGGCGGTCCACAGCGCGGGGGGCGCCCTGTGACAGCGCTCCCCTCCGTCGAGCGGGCCGCGCTGCCGCTTCCCGCGGTGCTCGCCCGCAGCCGTGCCCTGGTGCGGCCCGCGTTGCGTGAGGCCGTGGGGCGGTTGCATCCGTGGGTGGCCGAGATGGCCGGGTACTCGTTCGGGTGGTGCGAGGTCGGTGGTGCGCCGGCCGTCGGGACGGGCGGCAAGGGGGTGCGGCAGGCCCTGGCGGTGCTCGGGGCGGAGGCGGCCGGGGCACCCGGGCGGGCCGGGGTCGCCGCGGCGGTCGCGGTGGAGCTGGTGCACACCTTCTCGTTGCTCCACGACGACATCATGGACGGCGATCCGACCCGGCGCCGTCGCCCCACGGTGTGGAAGGCGTACGGCACGGGGCCGGCCGTGCTGGCGGGCGACGCCCTGTTCGCGCTGGCCGTCGAGACGCTCGCCGCGCATCCGTCGGGCGCCGGTGCCGTACGCCTGCTGTCCGGCGCGCTCGGCGACCTGGTGCGCGGGCAGGCCGACGACCTGTTGTTCGCCACGCGCCCCTGGACCGGTCCCGGGCGGGTGCGACCGGACGCCTACCGGGCGATGGCCGAGGCCAAGACCGGCTCGCTGCTGGGCTGCGCCGCCGCGCTGGGTGCCGCGCTCGGCGGTGCGCCCCCGGCCACGGTCGACGCCCTGGACCGGGCCGGGCGGCACCTGGGGGTCGCCTTCCAGGTGGCCGACGACGTGCTCGGGATCTGGGGCGACCCGGCGGTCACCGGCAAGCCCGTCCACGCCGATCTGCGGGAACGCAAGAAGACGTTCCCCGTGCTGGCCGCCCTGGACTCCCCCGGCCCGTCGGCCCGGCGCCTGGCGACGCTGTTGGAGTCCGGCGGGGACCCGGGCGAGGCGGCCGTGCTGGTCGAGGAGGCCGGCGGGCGGGCGGCCGCGCTGGCGGAGGCGCACCGGCATCTGGCCGCCGTGGAGTCGGCCCTCGCCGCCGTACCGCTGGAGGCGGCGGCCGTCGAGGAGTTGCGGTCCCTGCTGGACTTCGTCGTACGCCGTGATCTCTGAGCCGCACGGCTTGTCTCTGAGCCGTACGCCATGATCCAGAAAGGAGTTGACCCCGCCGAGCTCCCGGGTCAGGGTGCGAAGCGGCGCGGACCACCACCCACCGCGCCGGAAGGATGGTTGCCTTGATCGGCATCTCGGACATCGAAGCCGCGGCCGAACGGATCGCCGGGCACGTCGTGCGCACCCCGACGGTGCCGAGTCCCGGCCTGTCCGGCCTGCTCGGCGTCCCGGTCACCGCGAAGCTGGAGCTCCTGCAGCGCACCGGCTCCTTCAAGGTCCGCGGGGCGACGGCGAAGCTGCTGTCGCTCAGCGAGGCCGAGCGGGCCGCCGGGGTGGTGGCGGTCAGCGGCGGCAACCACGGGATCGCCCTCGCGGTGATGGCCGCCGAGCTCGACGTCAAGGCGACGGTGGTCATGCCGCGCTCGGCGCCCGCGCGTTCCGTCGCGCTCGCCGAGGAGGCGGGCGCGACGGTGCGGCTGACGGAGGACATGGAGGGGGCGTTCTCCCTCGTACCGCGGCTGCGGGACGAGGGCCTGACACTGGTGCACCCGTTCGACGACCCCGTTGTGATCGCCGGGCAGGGCACCGTCGGGCTGGAGTTCGCCGAGGACGCCGGTGAACCGACCGACGTACTGGTCAGCGTCGGGGGCGGCGGGCTGATCGCCGGCGTGGCGGCGGCCCTGCGCGCGCGGCGCCCCGGGGTGCGGGTCTGGGGCGTGGAGACCGAGGGCGCCGAGGCCATGTCCGCGGCGCTGGCGGGGGGCGGGCCGGTACGGGTGCCGGTGTCGTCCATCTCGTCCACCCTCAGCGCGCCCGCGGTGTCGCAGCTGACCTACGACCATGTCTCGGCACTGGTCGAGGACGTGCTGGTGGTCCCGGACCGGGAGGCCGTGCGGGGCTGTCTGGAGCTCGCCGAACACGGCAAGGTGTGGGCCGAGCCGGCCGCGGGGTGCCTCCTCCCGGGGGCCCGTCGGGTGCTGGAAAGGGTCGGCCCGGGCGCCCGGTTGGGACTGGTGGTGTGCGGGGGCAACACGACGGCCGGGGATGTGACGGCCTGGGTGGAGCGCTTCGACCTGCGCCGGTAAATCGAAAAGGCGGTCGTATCTAATATATCGGCGCCCGGAGTTGGCTTTCCGGGCGCCGACGGCTCGGTTTACCGCGGGTTACCACCAGTTCGACGTACGGATATTCGTACGGCGGCCCCTCGCGGCCGAATTGTCCGGGCGCCGACGTGCGCGGGTACGGCATGGGCGCTTTTCGCCGCGCATACGCTCGCCGCTCCGCTCGCCACCCCACTCGCCGCTCTTGAATGAAAGACAAGAAGAGGCCGGAGTTGCGATTCCTTTGAACGCTCACCGGCGCGCTCGCCGTACCACTGGGAAAGGGCCAGAACCGGGGGTTCGACGAAGGATGACCATGGTCAAGGCGCACGTCTCCACGCACGAGTTGGTCGCCGGCAGGTACCGGCTCCTCGACGTGGTCCACCGGGAGACGAACCGGGTGTGCTGGTACGGCGAGGACGTCGAGACCTCCCGGCCGTGCCTGCTCACCGGCATCGGGCTGCCGCACGACGCGGGCGAGGAGACCACCGGCCGGGTGCTGCGCATGTCCGAGACGATGGCACGCCTGTGCCCCGGCCAGGTCGCCCCGGTGCTCGGTGCCCTGACGGAGTCCGGCACCCTGTGGACCGTCACCGACTGCGTCGACGGCACACCCCTGGGCGAACTCCTGGCCCAGCAGGGCACGCTGGGCCACGTCAGGGCGGCCCGCATCGGCCTCGAACTGCTCGACGTGCTGGACACCGCGCACGGCCAGGGCATCACCCACGGCGAACTCAGCCCGGGGCAGGTGTTCGTGCGGGAGCACGGCCCGATCGTGGTCACCGGCTTCGGACTGGCGGGCGCGACCCTGGCGCCCCGGCTCACCGCGCCGTCGTACGCCTCCCCCGAGCAGGCCCGCGACGAGCGCATCGGCCCCGCGGCCGACCTGTGGGCGCTGGGCGCCATGCTCTACACCATGGTCGAGGGGCGCCCGCCCTTCCGTGACCGCGGCCGGCCCGAGGCCACGCTCAAGGGCGTGGACCGGTTGCCGCTGCGCACGCCGGTGCGGGCCGGCTCCCTCAACCAGGTCGTGCAGGGCCTGCTGCGCAAGAACTCCCGGGAGCGGCTGACCCGCCCGGTGGTCCGGGCGGCCCTCACCCGGGTCCTGACCGAGGAACCGGAGGGGACGGCCGAGGAGGAGTCGGAACCCCTGCTGCGCCGCGCCTACACGGCGGTCGTGCACGCCGGGCCCGGGTGGAGCGGGCGCACCATGGTCGCCGGGACGGCCCTGGCCGTGGTCACCGTCGCGGTCGCCGTCCTCGCCGCCACCGACCAGCTGACCGGCACGGACAACACGTCGTCCGGCGCACAGGGCCGCCCGTCCGCCTCGGCCGACGCCTCCCTGACGCCGTCCGCTGCGCCCACCTCCGGCAGCGCGTCGGCGCAGAGCCCGGACGGGCAGGCGACCCGGCCGTCCGACACGCCGACCGCCACCGCGTCGAAGTCCCCGCCGGCCTCAGCGTCGGCCTCCGCCCCGCCCTCGGTCCCCGAATCCGCGCCCGCCGACGCCGACGGCCTGCCGTCCGGCTTCCACCGCTACGACGCCGCGGAGGGCTTCTCCGTGGCCCTCCCCGACGGCTGGAAGCGGATCAAGACCGAGCGCCAGGGCGATCTGGCCTACCGGGTCACGTACGGCGCGGCGGGTGACGCGCGCACGCTCGCGGTGACCTACAGCGAACGCGTCGGCCCGGATCCGGTCGCCGTCTGGCGCGACGACGTCGAACCCGGGCTGGAGAAGGAGGACGGCTTCCGGCGCATCGGCGACATCCGGGCGACGACCTACCAGGGGTACAAGGCCGCCGACATGGAGTGGCTCAGCGACTACGACGGCAGCCGCATCCGCACCTTCGGCCGCGGCTTCCTCCTCGGCGGCCACCGCGGCTTCTCGCTGCGCTGGACGGCACCGGCCGCCGACTGGGACGGTTCGACGAACCAGCGCGCCCTGGAGACCGCCCTGCGCAGCTTCCGACCGGCGTCGGACTGAGGCGCGCACCAGGGCCGACGCGCGCCAGGTGGTGTCCCCGCCGCGTCGGCCCCCGAGCGAACGACCGCCTGCCTCAGCCCTCCGACCGCGGCGCCCGCTGCGACCGGAGGGGCGCGCCGTGCAGTGGCTGGGTCGCCCAGCGGGCCGTGAACGTGCGGTCGGGGAGCGAGCAGGTCACGAGCAGGTGGTGCGGGGTCTCCAGGAACGCCACGTCGACGGTGAGGGTGTCGGCGTCGGTCCAGCCGCCGCTCACCGCGGTCGCCAGCGGGTCCTCGCCGACGCTCCAGCCGCCGTGGCCGAGCGACACCTCCAGCCGCTGCCCGTCCTCGGTGAGTGCGACCGTCCAGCCGTCCGCGCCGGACGCCAGGGCGACCGAGGTCAGACCCGGTTGGGCGGCGCAGACACCGTCGGCCGGGGTGAACTCGGCGGCGGACCACTCCTCGGCCCGCTCCGGCGGTGCGGGCTTGCCGGGGGCGGGCGGCAGCGCGAGCCGGGTCAGGCGCTCCCGCAGGGCCGCGTCCGCGTCCTGCCCGTCGGGCAGCGGTCCGTCGGCGAAGGCGGGCAGCAGGTGCTCCCAGACCAGGTCCAGCAGCGCCTGCATGTTCTCGGTCGCCGCGGTGGTCGCGATCACGGCCTCCTGCTCGGGCAGGACCAGGCAGAATTGGCCGTACGCGCCGTCGCCGCGGTAGCCGTGCCGGGACTGCCAGAACTGGAAGCCGTAGCCCTGGTCCCAGTCCCGCCGGTCCTCCTCGGCGACTCCGACGCCCGTCGGGATGTGAGTGCGCGTCGCCTCGGCCACCCACTCCGGGTCCAGCAGACGCTCGCCCTCCCACACACCACCGTTCAGATAGAGCTGACCGAGCCGGGCGACCACGTCCGTCGTGGCGTGCAGCCCGCTGAAGCCCAGCTCGCGGCCGGTCCGGTCACGCAGCCACGCCACCTCTCCGGCGCCCACCGGGTCCAGCAGCCGCGGTCGCAGGTAGTCCGTGAGCGACTGGCCCGTGACCCGCTGGACGATCGCGCCCAGGGTGTAGGTGGCGGGCTGGTTGTAGGCGAAGACGGTCCCCGGGTCGCGGTCCGGCGGCAGCAGGAGGAACCCTCGGACCAACTCGTCGCGGTCGAGGGCGCGGGCCAGGTCGATGGTCTCCTCGTCGTGTCCGCTGGCCATCGCCGCGACATGCCGGACGAGCATCGCGCGGCTGCGCGGGTCGGTGATGTCGGCCTCGAACTCCGGGAAGTACGAGATCACCGGATCGTCGAGCCGCATCAGCCCCTCGGCGACGGCGAACCCGGCGGCCGTGGAGGTGAAGCTCTTGCTGAGCGAGTAGAGGAGATGCAGGCGCTCGGGGGTGTACGGCGCCCACCAGCCGGAGGCCACGAGACGGCCGTGGCGCAGGATCATCAGGCTGTGGGGTTCGATGTCCGGGGCGGCGTCGAGGGCGTCCAGGAAGGCGAGGACCCTGGTGGCGTCGACGCCCTGGGCGGCGGGCGTGCCGGCAGGCAACGGGCGAACACTCATACGGGCATCCTGCCCCGATGATCGGGTGGTGATCGAGTCGTTTTCCCCATCTCGTTTTCCTCGCCCACGTCCGGGGACTCGCACCCCATGGTGCAAATCGGATACACGATGATGACCGAGCAGGCCGGCCCCCGAGAGCTCGTGGACCACGTGGTCCGGGCGGAGGAGGCGGGCTTCGACTTCTCGGTGACCTCGGACCACTACTTCCCGTGGCTGCGCGCACAGGGGCACTCGCCGTACGCGTGGGCCGTCCTGGGCGCCGCCGCGCAGGCCACGTCGCGGATCCCGCTGATGACGTACGTGACGTGTCCGACGTTCCGCTACCACCCGGCCGTGATCGCCCAGAAGGCGGCCACGCTGCAGTTGCTGTCGGAGGGCCGGTTCCGGCTGGGCCTCGGCTCCGGGGAGAACCTCAACGAGCACGTGGTGGGCGGCGGTTGGCCCGCCGTCGACGTGCGGCACGAGATGCTCGAGGAGGCCGTGGAGATCATCCGCGCGCTCTTCGAGGGCGGTCACGTCAACCACCGCGGCACCCACTTCGACGTGGAGTCGGCCCGGTTGTGGGACCTGCCCGACGAGCCGCCGCAGATCGGCGTCGCCGTCTCGGGCGAGCAGTCCTGCGCCCTCGCGGGCCGACTCGCCGACCTCGTCATCGCCACCGAGCCCAAGGCGGACCTGCTGGAGGCGTTCGACCGGCACGGCGGCACGGGCAAGCCCCGCGTGGGCCAACTGCCCGTCTGCTACGACCCCGACCGCGACGCGGCCGTGAAGCGCGCCCACGAGCAGTTCCGCTGGTTCGGCAACGGCTGGAAGGTCAACTCCGAACTGCCGCACCCGGACGCCTTCGAGTCGGCCACGCAGTTCGTCACCCCGGACGACGTCGCCGCCTCGATCCCCTGCGGCGACGACCCGGACGACTTCGTCGAGGCGGTACGGCCGTACGCCGAGGCCGGGTTCACGGAGGTCGCCCTGGTGCAGATCGGGGGCGAGTCGCAGGAGGCGTACACCGACTGGGCGGCGAAGACCCTGCTGCCCGCGCTGCGCGACGCCCTGAACTGAGGCGTCGTCGCCGTGCGCCGTCCTGTGTGGGGCTCCCTCGACAGGGAGCCCCCGCCTCAATGCCTCACCGCGACGTGTAGCGGCGCCGCGTCCACAGGGGCAGCGCGAACCAGCACAGGACGTACCACAGGACCACCGCGGCGACCAGCCAGGGCACGTAGTCGTCGTGGGTCGCCACCCGCAGGACCAGCAGCAGCGCCGCGGTCATCGTGCAGAGCAGCAGTACCAGGCCGACGAAGGTGAGCCGGGAGGCCCACCGGACCGCCTGGGGTTTCACGAGGCGCCCGGAGACCAGGCGGTGCAGGGAGACGGGGCCTATGAGGGCGCCGGTCGCACAGGCGCCCATGACCACGGTCACGATGTAGATCGCGTGGTCCGTGTCCCCCAGGCTCCGGTAGACCGGCGTGAACACAACGGTGAGCAGGAAGCCGAAGAGGATCTGGACGCCCGTCTGGGCCACCCGGACCTCCTGGATGAGCTCCCCCCACATCCGGTCGGCTCTCTCCTCCTCGGTCTCGTTGCGTCCCCTGCGCCTGTCCTCACCGTCTCCGGTGACCGTCACCGTTCCTCCCGGGATCGAACGTTCTTACGTCCTTCTGTTTCCCGCGAGTACCCCGTGAACGGCGATTCTGTCGGGTCGAGCGCCCGATCGATCTACCAGCGACCCTCCACCTGCTCCTTGATCCGCCGCTCGTAGAGGTCCCGGATCGCGGCCAGCGTGTCGTCGGACAGCTCCGGCAGCCGGGCGGCGTCCGCGTTGGCGCGGGCCTGCTCGGGCGAGCGGGCGCCGGGGATCACGGTGGTCACGCCGGGCTGCTGGACGACCCAGCGCAGGGCCAGCTGGGCCGGGGTGTACCCCTCGGGGGCGAGGGCCGCGAACTCGGCGGCCGCCTCCACACCGGTGGCGTAGTCGACGCCGGAGAAGGTCTCGCCCTGGTCGAAGGACTCACCGTGCCGGTTGTAGGTGCGGTGGTCGTTCTCGGGGAAGACGGTGTCCTTGGTGTACTTGCCCGACAGCAGGCCGGAGGCCAGAGGCACCCTGGCGATGATGCCGACGCCCGCCTCCTGCGCCGCCGGGAGCACCTCCAGGAGGGGCTTCATGCGGAAGGGGTTAAGGATGATCTGCACGCTCGCCACGCCCGGCCGGGCGATCGCGGTGAGCGCCTCCGCGCAGGTCTCGACGCTGACGCCGTACGCGGCGACGCGCTCCTCCTCGACCAGGGTGTCGAGGGCGTCGAACACCTCGTCGCTGGAGTAGACCGGCGTCGGCGGGCAGTGCAGCTGCACCAGGTCGACACGGTCGACGCCGAGGTTGCGCCGGGAGCGGTCGTTCCAGGCGCGGAAGTTGTCCAGGACGTAGTTCTGCGGGATCTGCTCGACGCGGCGGCCCATCTTGGTCGCCACCAGCACATGCAGGTCGGGCCGGCCGCTGAGGAAGGCGGCGATGGTCTGTTCGCTGCGCCCGTCGCCGTAGACGTCGGCGGTGTCGAAGAAGGTCACCCCCGACTCGGCCGCCGTCTCCAGCACCGACAGGGCTTCCTTGTCGTCCACGTCTCCCCAGTCGGCGCCCAGCTGCCAGGTGCCGAGACCGACGACGGATGCGTGCTGACCAGACCTACGGAATTCGCGCTCGTCCATGGCGTCAGTCTGTCACCCGTCGCGCCCCTGCGCGGAGCCGGTCGCTCCGGCGCGCACCTGTGAATTTTTCACCCACACGAGTGACGATGTTCGACAGCTGGGGAGCACGTGTCAGCGGGCGCCTAGCGTGAGCCCGTGACTGATCGTTCAGTGAGCAACTTCCAGCCGGCGGAGCCCTCCTGGACCCGGCGGGGCTTTCTGCGCACCGCCGCCGCCCTCACCGCCGTACCCGTGCTCGTCGCGGCGGATCCGGCCGTCGCGGCCGAGGAGCTGCCGGACTTCCCGACGGACGTCCCCCTCGCGCGCACCGCGTACCGCAACTGGGACGGCGAGATCACCGCGACCGGGCTGTGGGCCTGTGCGCCCGAGGCGCCCGAGCAGGTCGTCGCCGTCGTCAACTGGGCCTGGCGGCACGGCTGGACGGTCCGTCCCAGGGGCGCCTCGCACGGCTGGTCGCCGCTGACGATCCCGCCGGACACCCCGGCGGACGCCCGGGTCCTCCTGGTCGACACCGCCCCGCACCTCACCGGCCTGTCCCTGGAGTCGCCGAGCACCGTGCGCGCCGGGGCCGGGGCCACGCTGGAGGCCCTGCTCACGTACCTGGAGGGACATGGCCTCGGGGTCACCGCGAGTCCCGCACCGGGCGACCTCACCCTGGGCGGCGCCCTGGCGGTCGACGCCCACGGGACGGCCGTACCGGCGCGGGGCGAGAAGCGGTCGGCGGGGCACACGTACGGCTCGCTCAGCAACCTCGTCCTCTCGCTGACGGCCGTGGCGTGGGACGAGGCGAGCGGCGCCTACGCGCTGCGCACGTTCACCCGCGACCAGGCCGACTCCGCCGCACTCCTCGCCCATCTCGGGCGGTCGCTGGTCACCGAGGTGGTCCTGCGGGTGGGGGCGAACGCCAACCTGCGGTGCGTCAGCCGTACGGACATCCCGGCGGCCGAGCTGTTCGCGGCGCCCGGGAGCGACGGGCGGACCCTCGCGAGCTTCCTGGAGTCTGCCGGCCGGGTCGAGGCGATCTGGTTCGCCTTCACCGAGTTCCCGTGGTTCAAGGTGTGGAGCGTCGCCCCGACCAAGCCGTTGACCTCGCGCCGTGTGACGAAGCCGTACAACTACCCCTTCTCCGACAACGTCCCCACGCTTGTGGCGGACCTGGCCGGGCGGATGGTGTCGGACGCGGCCTGGTACCTGGCGCCGGTGCTCGGCAACGCGCAGCTCGACGTGGCGACGGCGGGGCTGGTGGCGACGCGGTCCGCCGACATCTGGGGGCCGTCGAAGAACACACTGCTGTACATCAGGCCGACCACCCTGCGGGTGCACGCGAACGGGTACGCCGTGCTCACCGGCCGGGACCAGGTGCAGCGTGTCGTCAGCGAGTTCACCGACTTCTACCGGGAGCGGCTCGACGCCTACGCCGCACAGGGCAGGTTCCCGGTGAACGGCTCCGTCGAGATCAGGATCACCGGTCTCGACGACCCGGCGGACGCCGAACTCGCGGGCGCCCGCACGCCGTCCCTCTCCGCGCTGCGTCCGGTCGACGGGCACCCGGAGTGGGACACGGCCGTCTGGCTGGACGTGCTGACGCTGCCCGGCACTCCCCACGCCGACGCCTTCTACCGGGAGTTGGAGCGGTTCCTGCTCGACACCTACGACGGCACCCACGCGCTCACCCGCGTCGAGTGGTCCAAGGGGTGGGGATACACGGACGCGGCCGCCTGGATCGACGAGGAGGTCCTGGGGACGGCCGTCCCCGACTCGTTCGGCGCGGCGTGGGGTGAGGCGGCCGCCGTGCTTCGACGGCTCGATCCGCACCGGGTGTTCGACACCTCCCTGCTGGGCCGGCTCTTCGCGTGAGACCGGGCTCGTCAAGCATCCCCACCCAAAGCGATCGTGCCACCACACAGGGCAGCTCCGGCTCGGACAAGATCGGCCCGGTTCCGGGCATCGGTGCGCCGGGGCGGTTTACCCCGCAGGTCAGGGGTACTCGCGGCGACGTACCCGAGAGAGCGAAGGAGGAGACGACCGTGACGAAGGTCGAGGAATCCATCGAGGTCGGCGTGCCCGTGCACACCGCCTACAACCAGTGGACGCAGTTCGAGACGTTCCCGGAGTTCATGAGTGGTGTGGAGCGCGTCGAACAGCGCACCGACACGCTCACGCACTGGGTGACGGACGTGGCCGGACAGCACCGGGAGTTCGATGCGGAGATCACCGAGCAGATCCCGGACGAGAGGGTCGCGTGGACGACGGTCGCCGGTGAGGCACGGCAGGCCGGTGTGGTGACCTTCCACCGCCTCGACGACGCGCACACCAAGGTGATGCTCCAGCTGGACTTCGAGCCGGAGGGCCTGACCGAGACCGTCGGCGACAAGCTGGGGTTCGTGAAGCGGCGGACGAAGGGCGATCTCAAGCGCTTCAAGGAGTTCATCGAGGAGCGCGGCCACGAGACCGGCAACTGGCGCGGCGTGGTCACCTGAGCCACGCCGCCCCCGGTCACCCGACGGCTGCCGTCCGGCACTCCGGGTGGCCCCAGCCCTGGTCGTTCTTGGCGATCTGTTCCCCGGCCGCGTAGGTGCGTCCGCACACGCAGCGGCCGGGGAACTTCGCCTTGATCGTGCGGGACGACGAATCACCGCCGCGCTGTCGGGGTGCCTTGGCCCCGGCGGCGCGGCGGCGCGTCGTGCCGGAGGTCCCGGAGGAAGGGGCGGCGGACGAGGGCGGCGGCTCGGGAGAGCCGAGGGCGCTGCCCGCGGCCTGCTGGGCGGTCGCGGCCTGGCTGGCGGCGCGGTCGGCGAAGTCGTTGAGCGGGTCGCCGTCGACCTGGTGGGCGGGCACGTAGCGGAAGTCGACCTCGCGTCCGCCGAGCAGTTCGTCGATGCGAACGACGAGCTCCTGGTTGGCGACCGGCTTGCCCGCGGACGTCTTCCAGCCGTTGCGCTTCCAGCCGGGCAGCCAGGTGGTGACCGCCTTCATCGCGTACTGCGAGTCCATCCGGACCTCGAGCGGCACGCCCGGGTCCGTCGCCGTCAACAGGCGCTCCAGCGCCGTCAGTTCGGCGACGTTGTTGGTGGCCTTGCCGAGCGGCCCCGCCTCCCAGCGGGCCGGGGCCTCGGTGTCGTCCGACACCACCCACGCCCAGCCCGCCGGTCCGGGATTTCCCTTCGAAGCCCCGTCGCACGCGGCCACCACACGTTCACGCATGCGCACGATCATGCCATGCCGATCGGCGGCGTTCCGCCGTCGCTCAGGAGACGTCCGTGGTCTGCGGCATCTCGCCCTCGGTCGTGGTGACGTCGATCACCGAGAAGTTGGCGCCCTGCGGGTCGGTGAGGGCGGCGAACCGGCCGTACGGGGTGCCCATCGGCCCGAACCGGAGCGTGCCGCCGAGCTTGGTGGCCTTGGCGACGGCGTCGTCGCAGTCGGGGACGGTGAAGTAGACGTTGATGTAGGGCGGCACCTCGGGCGGGAAGTCCTCGGTCATCTTCATCCGGCCGAAGGCCATGGCGTCGCCGACCTGGAACATGCGGAAGTCCATCGCGTCGTCCTGCATCTGCTTCACCCGGTAGGTGAAGACGGCCGGGAAGAACGCGTCCACCTTCTCGGGCTCGCGGGTGAAGACCTCGGCCCAGGCGTAGGCACCGGGTACGCCCATCGCCTCGAACCCCTCGTGCCGGCCCGCCTGCCACACCCCGAACACCGCGCCGCTGGGCTCGCGGGCCAGGACCATCGTGCCGAAGTCACCGACCTGCATCGGCCCCATCAGCACCTCGCCGCCGTTGTCACGGATCCTGCCGGCGGTGGCCTCCGCGTCGTCGGAGGCGAAGTAGAGGCACCACTGCGACGTGCCCTCCTGCCCCGGCATCGGCGGTACGACGGCGGCGACCGCCTTGCCGTCCGCGTAGGCCTGGGTGTAGTTGCCGTACTCCGACGACGCCTCGCCGAAGGTCCAGCCGAGGACGTCGCCGTAGAAGCTCTTGGCTCCCTCGACGTCACTGAACATCGCGTCGGCCCAACAAGGGGCTCCTTGAGGTGGTGCGGCCATGGTGCGGCCCTCTTCCCGGTCGATGGGGTGCCCGGAACGGCTTGTCCGAATCTTCACGCTAGCCACCTGTTGGTCGGTCCGCGCGCCGAATGCCCGCTTCCGCACGAGACTGGAGGTCTGCGGCGGACGCAGGGGGCGGTGGCATGGCGGACGGGACGATGGACGCGTGGTCGGTGGTGGCGCCGGGACCGGTCGAGGGCGGCTCACTGCGGCTGGTCGAGAAGCCGGTGCCCGTGCCCGGCGCCGACGAGCTGCTGGTGCGGGTCCGCGCGTGCGGGGTGTGCCGCACCGACCTGCACGTCGCCGAGGGGGACCTGCCGGTGCGCCGGCCGGGCGTGACGCCGGGGCACGAGGTGGTGGGTGTGGTGGCGGCCGCCGGGGCGGCGGTGAGCGCCTTCGCGGTCGGCGACCGGGTGGGCGTGGCCTGGCTGCGCCGTACGGACGGGACCTGCGCGTACTGCGCGCGCGGGGCGGAGAACCTGTGCCCCGACTCGCGGTACACCGGCTGGGACGCCGACGGTGGTTACGCCGCGTACACGACCGTGCCGGCCGCGTTCGCCCACCCGCTGCCCGGCGGTCTCGACGACGTGGCGCTCGCGCCGCTGCTGTGCGCGGGCATCATCGGCTACCGCGCGCTGCGCCGCGCCGCCCTGCCGCCGGGCGGACGGCTCGGCCTGTACGGCTTCGGCGGCAGCGCCCACCTGTGCGCGCAGGTCGCCCTGGCCGAGGGCGCCACGGTGCACGTCCTGACGCGCGGGGCCGCTGCGCGACGGCTGGCGCTGGACCTGGGGGCCGCCTCGGCGCGCGACGCGTCCGACCCGCCGCCCGAGCCGCTGGACAGCGCGATCCTGTTCGCCCCCGTCGGTGACCTGGTGCCGGTGGCGCTGCGGGCCCTGGACCGGGGCGGGGTGCTGGCGATCGCGGGCATCCACCTGAGCGACGTACCGCCGCTGCGCTACGAGAGCGAGCTGTTCTACGAGAAGGAGCTGCGCAGCGTCACCTCCAACACCCGCGAGGACGCGCGGGAGTTCCTGGCGCTGGCCGCCCGGCACGGCGTACGCGCGACGACGCACACCTATCGGCTGTCGCGGGCCGCCGAGGCCCTGGGCGATCTGAAGGCGGGACGTTTCGACGGAGCCGCCGTACTGGTGAACGACCTTTTCTGAGCGCCGCCCTCCGGCGTGCGGCGGCGCGGCCGACGCTCCCCCCGCCTCATCAGCAAGGTTTGCACCTCCAGGGACCGAAGCCGCCCCTTTCACGCCGTACCCCGCCGCCACGGCCGCTGTTTGCCTGGAACCACGCGTATGACCGCGTCGCTCACCTCTGTACTTCTCCCGGGAGGGAATGTGTCCACTCCGGACAGCGCCACCGGTCCCGCCACTGACGAACCCGTCCCCGAACCCTCTGCCGACGGGCAGCTCACCAGTCTCAGCACGCTGGCCGCGCGCCGGCTCGCCACGACCACCAAGTCCGAACCCCAGATGCAGGCCATCAGCTCGCGTTGGCTGCTGCGGATGCTGCCGTGGGTGGACGTCAGGGGCGGCGCCTACCGGGTCAACCGACGTCTCCAGCTCCGGGTGGGCCGGGGCCGGGTGCAGTTCGAGCACAACGGCGCCGACGACATCAGGGTCATCCCGGAATCACTGACCGAGCTGCCGGCGCTGCGCGGCTACCCCGACGGCGACGTCCTGAGGGAGGTCTCCACCCGGTTCCGGGTGCGCGAGATCCGGGCCGGCCAGCTCCTGTTCGAGGCCGGGCAGCCGGTCACCGAGGCGTACCTGGTCGTGCACGGCCGCTTCACCCGCTTCGTCACCGGCAAGTACGGCGAGGAGGAGGTCCTCGGGATCGTCACCGACGGTGCCGGTCTGGGCGACGAGGCCATCGGCCGCGCGGATCCCCTGTGGCTCAGCTCCGTGCGGGCGGAGACGTCGGGCGTGGTGCTGGCGCTGTCGTGGGACACCCTCATGGAGTTCACCGGGCGCGCCCCGTCCCTCGCGGCGCACCTGGAGGCGTACGCGCAGCGGCAGAGCAGGCCGATGAACCGCAAGGGCGAGGCCGATGTCCCCGTGCAGGCCGGTCACGTGGGCGAGCCGACGCTCTCCGGCGGCTTCGTGGACTACGAACTCGCCCCGCGCGAGTACGAGTTGTCGCTCACGCAGACCGTGCTGCGGGTCCACACCCGGGTCGCCGACCTCTACAACGACCCGATGAACCAGACCGAGCAGCAGCTCCGGCTGACCATCGAGGAGATCCGCGAACGCCAGGAGTGGGAGCTGGTCAACAACCGGGAGTTCGGGCTGCTGCACAACGCCGACTACGGACAGCGCGTCAGCACGTTCACCGGTCCGCCGACCCCGGACGACATGGACGAGCTGCTGTCGATGCGCCGCAAGACCAAGCTGTTCCTGGCGCATCCCAAGGCGATCGCGGCCTTCTTCCGGCAGTGCAACCGGCGCGGTCTGGTGCCGGGCACCGCGACCGTCGAGGGGCACGAGATCCCGGCCTGGCGGGGGGTGCCGATCTTCCCCTGCAACAAGATCCCGGTCAGTGACCAGCACACCAGCAGCATCATCGCGCTGCGCACCGGGGAGGGCGACCAGGGGGCCGTCGGCCTGTACCAGACGGGCATCCCCGAGGAGTACCAGCCCGGTCTCAACGTGCGGTTCATGGGCATCGACGGCAACGCGATCATCCGCTACCTGGTCACCGCCTACTACTCGCTGGCGATCCTCGTCCCCGACGCGGTCGGGATCCTGGAGAACGTGCAGATCGGTCGGACGGCCGAGTGAGCGCGGCCCTCACCTCCGGCGCCGCCTCGCTGCCGCTGCCCGGGCCGCCGAACCTCGCCCGCGCGGTGCGGGCCCGGCAGGCAGGGGCGGTCCCGGGGCTGCGGTACCGGCAGGTCGCGCCGGCCGACCCCGCCAAGGCGGCGGAGATCGACCGCCGCCTCGAGGCCTGGGCCCGCCGGCACGAGTTGTTCCCCAGGGCGTGGAAGGGCGACTTCGCCGGGTTCCAGTTCGGCCGGGCGGTGGTCCTCCAGCATCCGGCGGCGGCCGACCTGGAACGCCTCACGGTGGCCGGCCAGTTGCTGCTCGCCGAGAACATCGTCGACAACTGCTACTGCGAGGAGGACGAGGGCCGGGGCGGAGCCCACCGCGGCCTCGGCGGCCGGCTGATCACGGCCCAGTCGGCGCTCGACCCCTTCCACGGCCCGCCCGCGCTCCAGGAGGAATGGGCGCGCGGCGTCCAGGCCGACGGGCCGCTGCGCTCGTACCACTGGGCGGTCAAGGACTACGCCGTCGTCGCCACCCCCAGCCAGGTCGACCGGTTCGTGCACGACATCGCCCGGCTGCACCTGGGCTACGTCGCCGAGGCGGCGTGGGCGGAGACGCGGTACACGCCCCGGGTGTGGGAGTACCTGGTGATGCGGCAGTTCAACAACTTCCGTCCGTGTCTGTCGATCGTCGACGCCGTGGACGGCTACGAACTGCCCGAGGCGGTCTACGCCCGTCCGGAGATCCAGCGGATCACCGCGCTCGCCGGGAACGCCACCACGATCGTCAACGACCTGTACTCCTTCACCAAGGAGCTGGCGAACGACCCCACGCACCTCAATCTGCCGCAGGTCGTGGCCGCGAACGAGCGGTGCGGGCTGAAGGCCGCCTATCTGAGGTCCGTCGAGATCCACAACGAGATCATGGCGGCGTTCGAGGAGGAGTCCGCCCTCCTGTCCGCCACCTCGCCGCTCGTCGAGCGCTACGCCCGGGGTCTGTCGGACTGGGTGGCCGGCAACCACGAGTGGCACGCCACCAACACGCACCGCTACCACCTGCCCGACTACTGGTGAGCGAGCGAGCGCTTGACAGACCGTCATCAGCACCAGAACGAGGAGTCACCGTTGACCACAGCCCCCACCTCAGGCGCCCCGACCACCACCGTGCCGACCCAGTCGACGTACCAGAACCGCGTCGCGGACTACTGGAACGCCGAGGAGAACCCGGTCAACCTCGAACTCGGAAAGATCGACGACCTGTACCACCACCACTACGGCGTGGGCGAGGCCGACTGGTCGGTGCTCGACGAACCCGACCCCGAACTGCGCCGGGAGCGGACCACCGCCGAGCTGCACCGGCTGGAGCACGCCCAGGCCGAGCTCCTCGCCGGCATGCTCGGCCCGCTCACGCCCGCGGACCGCGTCTTCGACGCCGGCTGCGGACGCGGCGGCGGCAGCGTGGTGGCCCATCTGCGCTACGGCTGTCACGCCGACGGAGTGACGATCTCGGCGAAGCAGGCGGAGTTCGCCAATGAACAGGCCCGCAAGCGGGACATCGACGACAAGGTCCGCTACCACCACCGCAACATGCTCGACACCGGCCTGCCGAGCGGCGCGTACACGGCGTCCTGGAACAACGAGTCGTCCATGTACGTCGAGCTGGACCTGCTGTTCGCCGAGCACGCCCGGCTGCTGCGCCGCGGCGGGCGGTACGTGGTGATCACCGGCTGCTACAACGACACCTACGGGCAGGCCTCGCGCGAGGTGTCCCTGATCAACGCCCACTACATCTGCGACATCCATCCGCGGTCGGCGTACTTCCGCGCGCTGGCCCGCAACCGGCTGGTGCCGGTGCACGTGCAGGACCTGACCGCGGCGGCGATCCCCTACTGGGAGCTGCGCAAGGAGGCCGAGCACCTGGTCACGGGCATCGAGGAAACGTTCCTCACCGCCTACCGCAACGGCAGTTTCCAGTACCTGCTGATCGCGGCCGACCGGGTCTGAGCCACTGACGGGGCGTGTAATCCGGTCGACAACTCGGCGCTACGGACGGTGTCATGGGCCTGGTGTGCGCCATGAACGCGAAGATGCGACCCGACGAGATCGACCTCGACGCCCCGCTGGTCGCCGGGCTGATCGCCGAGCAGTTCCCGCGGTGGGCGTCGCTGCCCGTGCGGCGGCTGAAGTCCTCCGGCACGGAGAACGCGATGTTCCGGCTCGGCACGGACCATGTCGTGCGGCTCCCCCGGTACCCGGGTGCCGTGGAGAGCGTGGAGCACGAGCAGCGCTGGCTGCCCCGGCTGGGACCGCGGCTGCCCGTCGCGGCACCCGAGCCGGTGGGGCGGGGCGGTCCCGGTGCGGGGTTCCCGTGGCCCTGGTCGGTGTACCGCTGGCTCGACGGGCACAATCCCGTCGCGGGCGCCGTCGAGGAGCCCACGGAGCTCGCCGAGGACCTCGCGGCGTACATCACCACCCTGCGCGGGATCGATCCGCGGGACGGGCCGCCCAACCACCGGGGTGTCCCCCTCGCCTCCCGGGACGAGTTCACCCGTTCGGCGATCGCCCAGCTGGAGGGCAGGCTCGACACGGCCGCGGTGACGGCCCTGTGGGAGGAGGCCCTGCGCGTCCCGCCCCGCACCGCGCCGCCCGTGTGGGCGCACGGTGATCTGTCGCCCGGGAACGTACTGGTCAGGGACGGGCGGCTGGCAGCGGTGATCGACTTCGGCAATGTGGGCGTGGGCGACCCTGCCGTCGATCTGATCGTCGCCTGGAACCTGCTCCCGGCGTCGGCCCGCGCCACCTTCCGCAAGGCGGTGGGCGCGGACGACGCCGAATGGGCACGCGGGCGCGGCTGGGCGCTGTCGATCTCCCTCATCCAGCTGCCGTTCTACTGGGACACGAACCCGGTGCTCGCCGAGAACTCACGGCACACGATCGGGGAGATCCTGGCAGAAGCAGAAGGTGAGGAGAGCTAGCCTCACTCGCCCTCGTACGCCTTCTCCAGCGTGGCGATGTCGAGCTTGCCCATGGCGAGCATGGCCTTCATGGCCCGGGCGGCCTTCTCCTGGTCGGGGCCGGTGACCATCTCCATGAGCCGGCCGGGGACGACCTGCCAGGACACGCCGTACTTGTCCTTGAGCCAGCCGCAGGGGCCGGGCTCGCCGCCGCCCTCGATGAGCTTGTTCCAGTAGTAGTCGACCTCCTCCTGGTCGGCGCAGTCGATCTGGAAGGAGATCGCCTCGTTGAACTTGAACTCGGGGCCGCCGTTCAGCGCGACGAACTTCTGGCCGTTCGCCGTGAAGTCCACGGTGAGCACGGTCCCGGGGGTGCCCGGTCCGGCCTCGGTGTAGCGGGTGACCTTCCCGACGCTGGAGTTCTTGAAGATCGACACGTAGTGGTGCGCGGCTTCCTCGGCCTGGCCGTCGAACCAGAGACACGTGGTGAAACCGTCGGTGGTCATGAGTACCTCCTGGGGCGTGGAACGCAGTCACCTGTATCGACCGATCCTCACCGCGGAACTCATCGGTCGCACCGCGATTGATCCTCGCCCCGCGGGAGCCGGCCTGCTCGCGCTCTGCCCGTGGCGAATCTGCCCCGGGCAGAGAAACCTCGTACGGACGTCGTCGGAGGTCAACAGTGGAGTCGACGGCAATCCCGCGACCACGAGGAGACCCGATGACTCCACTCACCATGTTCGCCCCGCGCGCCGAGGAGGGCGACACCCCTCCGACGCGCTTCGACGACCACCTGGCCGCCCAACTGCTCGCCCAGCGCATCGTCCTGCTGGGCACCCAGGTCGACGAGATCTCCGCCAACCGGGTCTGCGCCCAGCTGCTGATCCTTTCGGCGGAGGACCCGCGCACCGACATCAGCCTCTACATCCACAGCCCCGGCGGGTCGGTGCACGCCGGTCTCGCCATCTACGACACGATGCGCCTCATCCCCAACGACGTCTCCACGCTCGCCATGGGGTTCGCGGCCAGCATGGGCCAGTTCCTGCTCGGCGTGGGCGCGCCCGGCAAGCGGTACGCGCTGCCGAACGCGCGCATCATGATGCACCAGCCGTCGGCCGGGATCGGCGGCACCACCGCGGACATCGAGATCCAGGCGGAGAACCTGGAGTTCACCAAGCGGACCATCGAGCGGATCACCGCCGAGCACACTGGTCAGACCCCGGAGACGATCGCCCGGGACGGCGACCGTGACCGCTGGTTCACGGCCGAGGAAGCCAGGGAGTACGGCATCGTGGACCGGGTCGTCGAGTCGCTGACCGACGTGCGCCCCGCGTCCGCCCGACGACGGATGGGGCTGTGACATGGGGACGTACACGATTCCGAACGTCGTCGAGCGGACCTCGCAGGGTGAGCGGTCCTACGACGTGTTCAGCCGGCTGCTGTCGGAGCGGATCATCTTCCTCGGTACGGAGATCGACGACGGCGTCGCCAACGTGGTCATCGCGCAACTCCTCCATCTGGAGTCGTCGGCGCCCGAGAGCGAGATCGCGATCTACATCAACTCGCCCGGCGGCTCGTTCACTTCGCTGATGGCGATCTACGACACGATGACGTTCGTGCGGGCACCGATCTCGACGGTCTGCGTCGGACAGGCGGCCTCGACGGCGGCCGTACTGCTGGCCGGAGGGGATCCCGGTCGGCGGTGCGTCCTGGAGCACGCGCGCGTGCTGCTCGGGCAGCCCGCCAGCGGCGGACGGCAGGGCACCGTCTCCGATCTGGCGCTCCAGGCCAAGGAGATGGTGCGGATCCGCTCCCAGGTCGAGGAGGTGCTGGCCCGGCACACCCATCACGACATCCCCTCGTTGCGGGCGGACATGGACCGCGACAAGGTGTTCACCGCGCGGGAGGCGGTGGCGTACGGGCTGGCCGACGAGGTGCTGAGCCGGCGCCCCGTGACGGTCTGAGGCGCCGGCGGGCAAGGTTGGTCAGGCGGCCAGGCAGAGCGGCCCGTTGTACGCCGTCGTGGAGGGGCGGCCGGTCCGAGCCGAGTGCCGGGTGAGTTCGCGCTGCGCCAGCGACAGCAGGTCGCCCAGGCCCAGTCCGAGGGCCTGGGCGGCGGCCGCGAGGACCTCGGAGGAGGCCTCCTTGCGGCCGCGCTCCACTTCGGAGAGGTAGGGCATGGAGATCCGGGCGGCCTCGGCGACGTCCTTCAAGGTGCGTTCCTGAGCGAGGCGTTCCCGCCTGAGGACATCGCCGATCAGGTCGCGCCACAGGGGCTCCCGGGGTGCCGGTGCGGGCGCCGGCGTCGCGGGCGCGGGTCGCAGCGGGATGACACGGGCTTGGTCGGTCGCTTGGCTCGTCACCCCCTCAGACTAGGATCCCGTGCCGCGGTGGGAGAGGTGTCCGCGTTCCGCCCTCGGTGGAATCGAAGGAATCGGTCATGTCGCCCATAGCGCCATCCTGGGCGCTCCGGGTGTACGCTGCCGTCGATTTTTCGTCACTTCCACGGTTCGGGGGGCATGCGATGGGGAAGCCCGGGTATTCGCCGTTCAGAGAGCCACGCGCTCTTCGCTTTCAGCGGAAGATGTACACGTCGAACCGTGACTTTAGGGAGAGGTAATGGACACCGCCGTGATCGGGTCGGAGGCGCAGGTCGTCGAGAAGACCGCCGGGACCAGCACGGGCGGCGGACCACTGCCCGGTGTCGAGGAGCCGCGGCGTGTGGCTCCGCGGGACGCCCGGGAACTGTCGAGGCAGTTCTTCCGGCGTCTCGCGGAACTCGAGGAAGGCACGCACGAATACCAGTACGCGCGCAACACCCTGATCGAGATGAACATCTCCCTGGTGCGGTTCGCGGCCGGCCGGTTCCGGGGCCGTGGGGACGACATGGAGGACATCGTCCAGACGGGGATGATCGGTCTGATCAAGGCCATCGACCGGTTCGAGCTGTCGCGCGAGGTGGAGTTCACGTCGTTCGCGCTGCCGTACATCGTCGGTGAGATCAAGCGTTTCTTCCGGGACACCACCTGGGCGGTGCACGTTCCGCGGCGCCTGCAGGAGCTGCGGGTGGAGCTGGCCAAGGCGCGCGACGAGCTCTCCAGCCGTCTCGACCGGGAGCCGACTGTGGCGGAGCTCGCCACGCTGATGAACCTCTCCGAGAACGAGGTCGTCGAGGCCCAGATCGCCGCGAACGGATACAACTCCTCGTCCCTGGACGCCGCGCTCACCGGCGACGGCCCCGAGAACGGCGAGGCGGTCCTCGCCGACTTCATCGGAGTGGAGGAGGCGGGGCTACAGCTGGTGGAGGACTTCCAGTCGCTCGCCCCGCTCATGGCCGAACTCAGCGAACGCGACCGGCAGATCATCCATATGCGGTTCGTGGAGGAGGCCACCCAGGCGGAGATCGGCGAACGGCTCGGCTGCTCGCAGATGCACGTCTCCCGACTGATCAAGCGCATCATCACCCGGCTGCGTGAGGGGATGCTGGGCGAACTCGGCTGCGCCTGACACAGCGGCCGCGCTCCCCTGAGTCACGGATGCCGTCCCGCCCGAGAAAGGCGGGACGGCATCGACGGGTCCAGGTCAGCTCTCGACCGATGTCGCTTCTCGGTCTACGTCTCTTCTTGGTCTACGTCGCTTCTCGGACGACGTCACTTCTTGGGCGGCTCGCCCAGCCGCATCACGGCGCTGACGCGCTTGCCGACCGGCACGCGTTCCGCGGTGACCGACGCGGCCAGCGCGTGGACGATCTCCAGACCGTGCCGGCCGACCCGCCGGGGGTCGCGCGGGAACCGGAGCGGCAGGGCGGCGCTGCTGTCGTAGACGCTCACCGTGACGCTGTCGTCGGTGCCTTCCAGTTCCAGGATGTACGGCCCGTTGCTGTGCCGGTCCGCGTTGGTGATCAGCTCACTCACCACCAGGAGCAGGTCGCCGCCCAGCCGATCGTCGATCATGGCGCACCACTCGGTCCTGAGTGTGTCGACGAAGTGCGCGGCGAAGCTGCGCGCCTCGGCGATGCATCCCGGTTCACCGGTGTAGTGCGCTGCCCGCCGTAGCGGGTCCACGGGCACATCGAAACCAGTCGGTATCACTGCCCCGTCCAGGTGCTCGATCATGCGTTTCTCTCTCGGAGGCCGGCCTGGCCGGACGCTTGCTGCACCAGTGCTCGTACCCCGGCCCGGGCAAGACACTCCCGGGACAGTTACGCCCTCGTCGAACGTGTGTTGCGATTCACGATCCGGGGGACTCCGGCGAGGCGGGCGATCCACTCGTGCCGCTCGGCAGGCAGGGTCGGCCGGGGCTGCCTAGCGTGGTCGGCGTGAGTGCGGTGATGCGGTCCGAGCGCGTGGTGGCGCCGCACGGCTGGGTGCGGGCCGGGGGTTCCGCCCTGGTCGGCCTGGTCGCGATGGGGGTCGTCGCCGCGCTGGGGCTGTGGGCGGCGGGGGCGGCCGATCTGCCGGACGGGGCGTTTCCGCGGGTGGTCGCGGCGACCGTGGTCACGGCGGTGGGCGGCACCGTGGAGCTCTCCGGTAACGCCGGAGACCTCGCCGACACGAAGGCCGGGCTGACCGTGATCCCGCTGTCGGTCACCCTGACGGGGGCCCTGGTGATCGCCGCGGGGTTCCTGCGGCCGCTGCGGCACAGGGCGGTCGCCGGCGCCGGGGAACTCGCCGGCTGGGCGGCCCGGATCGCCGTCGTGTGGCTGCTCGCGCTCCTGGCCGTGGCCTTGGCCGCCCGTCACACGTTCACGCTCTCCGTGGGGGAAGAGACGATCGACGAGCTCGGCGACATCTTCGGCGTCACACCGAAGGTGGGCTTCAGGACGGACGTACCGGCGACGCTGTTCTTCGGTCTCCTGTGGCTGGCCGGCGTCCTCCTGCTCGCCCTGCTGGTGGCGCGCGGGGCACCGTTGCCGGCCCGTCTGCTGCGCTTCCAGGAGTCGGTGCGTCCGGCCGCGTACGCCATGGTCGCCCTGCTGCTCGCATGCGTCGCCCTGGGTGTCGTCGTCGCCCTCGTCGTCGCGGTGACGCGCGGCCATCCGGTGGAGACACTGGCCGTGATCCTGCTCGGGCTGCCGAACCTGGTCTGGCTCGCGTTGACGATCGGTCTGGGCGCCACCTGGAACGGCCGGGTGGAGGGCCCCTTCGGGCTGCCCATGCCGCATGTGCTCGACGAGGTGCTGCGCTCCCCCGACTCCGCCACACTCAACCTGCGCACGCTGGCCGAGCAGGACGGCCGGGTGTGGTGGCTCCTCGCCGTGGACGCGGTGCTGCTGGCGGCCGCCGCGTTCGTGATGGCGGCCCGCTCACCGGCCCGTACGCGCCCCTGGCAGCACGCGGTGCACATGGCCGTCGCGCTCGCCCTCACGGTCCTCATGATCTGCCTGGTCGGCCGTGTCGACGCGCACTACGGCCTGTCGGTGCTGGGCATCGAAGACCTCGTCGACGGCCTCTCCGGGGAGCTGTTCCTACGCCCGGAGACCTGGACGGCCGTGGGCCTCGCCCTGCTGTGGGGTCTGGTCGCCGGCTTCCTGGGCGGGCTGCTCGCCCGAGGAGTGCGGCGGCGGGGCGAAGTGCCGGGAGGCTGAAGCGAACCGGCGTACCGGTGGGCCCGGAGCAGGGCCATGCCGTCGTCGCGGCGGAACGGCGGGCGGCCCGCCGGGGTCTCGTGGACGACACGGGCCAACCCGCGCCGTTCCAGCAGCCGCATCGGCAGCAGCAGCGGGTCGAGCGACACCGTGGGCCGGACACCAGGGGGCGTCGTCGCCGTGCCTCGGCAGTCGTCATCGCACCGCCCGCTTCCTACTTCCGCATCACGGCGGGTTCGTGCCGGCGCAGCAGCCGGGACACCAGGTGGCCGAAGAGGGCCGAGAGGACGACGAGCATGGCGATGTCGAGCAGCCACACCCCGGTCGAGTGCCGGAAGAGCGGGTCGCCGGTGAGGTCGCCGGGCACGATCCGGGCCAGGTCGAGGGTGCCGGCCATCGCGCCGAGCGCCCACCGTGAGGGCACCAGCCACGCCAGTTGCTCCAGGCCGGGCACGCCGTCCAGTTTCAGCAGCGCGCCGCAGAAGACCACCTGGACGATGGCGAGCAGCACCAGCAGCGGCATCGTCACCTCCTCCTTGCGCACCAGCGCGGAGACCAGCAGGCCCAGCATCATCGCCGTGAAGGCCAGCAGGGCGACGGCCGCGGTGATCTCGACGAGCGGCGGCAGCAACACGCCGCCCCCGCCGGGCGCGCCGAGGTCGACGCCGTAGAGGGCGACCAGGGTCAGCACCACGGCCTGCAACACCGTGACCGTGCCGAGCACCACCACCTTGGACATCAGGTACGCCGATCTGGACAGGCCGACGGCCCTCTCCCGCCGGTAGATCACGCGTTCCTTGACGAGTTCACGCACGGCGTTGGCCGCGCCGGTGAGGACACCGCCGACGCACAGGATCAGCAGCGCGTTCATCGCGGTGTCGCGGGTGAGCGCGCCACCGGCCAGGGCGCGGGCCATCGCGCCCATCACGAAGGGCAGCGCGACCATGATGACCAGGAAGGTGCGGTCGGCACCGAGGGCTGCGGTGTAGCGGCGGACCAGGGTGCCGAGTTGGGCGCCGCGGCTGCGCGGCCGGGGCGGCGGTGTCATGATGACCGGCCCGGAGCGGGGCCGGCTGGGTTGCGCGGTCGCGTCGGCCACGTACCGGCGGTGGAAGCCGGAGGCGCGGTACTCCTCCGCCCAGTCCCGTTCGGTGTCCCGTTCGAACGCCTCGAAGGCCTCCGGCCACTGGGTGAAGCCGAAGAACTCCAGAGCCTCCTCGGGCGGTCCGTAGTAGGCGGTCCTGCCGCCGGGGGCGAGCACGAGGAGCCGGTCGCAGACGTCCAGGCTGAGGACGCTGTGCGTGACGACGATGACGGTGCGGCCGTCGTCGGCGAGGCCCCGCAGCATGTGCATCACCGAGCGGTCCATGCCGGGGTCGAGACCCGAGGTCGGCTCGTCGAGGAAGAGCAGGGAGGGTTTGGTCAGCAGTTCCAGGGCGACGCTGACCCGCTTGCGCTGACCGCCGGAGAGGCTGTGCACGGGCTGCCGGGCGCGCTGTTCGAGGCCCAGTTCGCGGATGACCTCGTCGACCCTTTCTCGGCGCTCTGCCTTCGCGGTGTCCTGCGGGAAGCGCAGTTCGGCGGCGTAGGACAGGGCGCGGCGCACGGTCAGCTGGGCGTGCAGGATGTCGTCCTGCGGGACCAGGCCGATGCGCTGGCGCAGTTCGGCGTAGTCGCGGTAGAGGTCGCGGCCGTCATACAGGACGGTGCCGTGGTCGGCGGGCCGCTGGCCGGTCAGGGCGTTGAGGAGGGTGGATTTCCCGGCGCCGCTCGGGCCGACCACCGCGAGCAGGCATTTCTGCCCCACCGGGAACGACACATGGTCCAGCAGCGCCTTGCGGCCGCGGTCCACGGCGACGGAGAGGTCCTGTACGTCGAGGGAGACGTCGCCGGTGTCGACGTACTCCTGGAGTTCGTCCCCGACCAGGCAGAACGCCGAGTGGCCGATGCCGACGATGGCCCCGGGGCCCAGCCGGGCCCGGTCCTCGACGCGTTGTCCGTTGAGGTAGGTGCCGTTGTGGCTGCCGAGGTCGACGATCTCGAAGGTGCCGTCCGGCAGGGTGTGCAGCTCGGCGTGGCGGCGGGAGACGACCAGGTCGTGGAGGACGAGGTCGTTGTCGGGTTCGCGCCCGATGCGGAAGGCGCGGGTGGGCAGGGGGCGTACGGAGGTGGGCTGCCGGTACGTTCCTGTCAGGACCGGGTTGGCGACGGCGGACAGGCGTTCCGGTGCCGGTGGTGGCCGGCCGGCCAGGACGACGCACGGGCCGTCGGAGGGGCTGCCGAAGCGGAGCACGCTGCCGGGGCCCACGTCCCACTTGTGGACGCGGCCGCCGTCGGCGTAGGTGCCGTTGGTGCTCTGCTCGTCCTGGAGCGTCCAGTGGTCGCCGTCGGGTTTGAGGACCGCGTGGTGCCAGGAGACCCGGGAGTCGTCGAGGACGATGTCGCCGAGCGGGTCGCGGCCGACGCGGTAGGCGTGGCTCGGGCTCATCACCACGGAGCCCGTCTCGGTCTTCAGCACGAGTTCGGGCGCTGTCGAGGCGACAGGCCGCTCCGCCATGGCAGGATTCTATCGATCCGCTCATGTGTACGCCCGGCCGACAGGGAGGCGTCGTTCGGGGTCAGGCGACGGGCACGACCAGCGCCGGGATCACCCGCTGCATGCGCAGCGCGTCGACGGACTCGGCGAGCAGTTCGTACTCGGTGGTGTCGTCACTGACGGCGATCCGCACCAGGCGTCCGGCGGCCAGTTCGTCGGCGACCAGTTCCTGTCGGTCGACGTCCGCACACCAGGCGCGCAACAGCCCCGGTACGTCACGCACGGTGTCGGCGACCGGGACGAGCGCGCCAGGGGGGAACGCCCCGCTCTCCGGCCGCGGGTCGAGCCGCTCGGCCATCCAGGAGGCCCGGTCGCGCAGCCACCACAGGGCCAGTGCCAGGGTGGGCGCCCGGTAGGTGCCCAGTGGTACGCCGATCCGTCGGCCGCCGCAGACGCCGTATGCGGTGACATGGCATAAGAATTCGTCGTGCACGCCCCACTCCCCCGAACGTCGATCGCTGTGCCGGTGCGGCCTCGCTTTCCCTACGGCTCGTCTGTCTTTCAACAGTCCCTACTTTGAGTATCGCCCCTCCTGACACAGTGTCACCATGACTTTTTGGCCACTCTGTTGGCATATTCAGCGGATCCCTTGGCCGGATCGCGACGGACCCGGTGAGCAGGCCCTCGGGGCGGGCCATTGATCACGCGGAGTGACGAGTGAAGAGGAGTGATGAGTTCCGCCGTCCGAGGAGTGCTTCAGTGGCCGAAGGGGCCCGGAGGCGGGTGGCCGAAGGGGCCCGGAGGCGGGTGGCCGAAGGGGCCCGGAGGCGGGCGGAGCGCCTTCGGGACCCCTGCGTGTGCGAGTGTCCTACCGCTTGATCACCGCGTCGATGCGGGCCAGCTCGTCCGCGTCGAAGTCGAGGTTCTCGATCGCGCCGACGCTGTCCTCGATCTGCTGCGGGCTGCTCGCGCCGACGAGGGCGGAGGTGACCCGGCCGCCGCGCAGGACCCAGGCCAGGGCCATCTGGGCCAGGGTCTGGCCGCGCGCCTCGGCGATCTCGTTCAGGGCGCGCAGCGTGGCCACCAGTTCCTCGGTGAGCGCGTCGGAGTTCAGGAACGGACTGTCGCTCGCGGCCCGCGAGTCCTCCGGGATGCCGTCGAGGTAGCGCGCGGAGAGCATCCCCTGCTCCAGCGGGGAGAAGACGATGGAACCGACCTGGAGCTCGTCCAGCGCGTCCAGCAGGCCCCCGTCCTCCGGGCGCCGGTCGAGCATCGAGTAGCGCGGCTGGTGGATGAGGAGCGGGGTGCCGAGCTCGCCCAGGATGCGGGCGGCCTCGCGGGTCTGCTCCGCGGAATAGTTGGAGATGCCGACGTACAGCGCCTTGCCCTGCTGGACCGCCGAGTGCAGGGCGCCCATCGTCTCCTCCAGGGGAGTCTCCGGGTCGGGGCGGTGCGAGTAGAAGATGTCGACGTAGTCCAGGCCCATCCGGGTCAGGCTCTGGTCCAGCGAGGACAGCAGGTACTTGCGCGAACCCCACTCGCCGTACGGGCCGGGCCACATCAGGTAGCCGGCCTTGGTGGAGATGATCAGCTCGTCGCGGTACGACGCGAAGTCCGCCTTGAGCGCCTCGCCGAAGGCGGACTCGGCGGCGCCGGGCGGAGGGCCGTAGTTGTTGGCCAGGTCGAAGTGGGTGATGCCGAGGTCGAAGGCACGGCGCAGGATGGCGCGCTGCGTGCTGACCGAGCGGTCCGGGCCGAAGTTGTGCCACAGGCCGAGCGACAGCGCGGGGAGCTTCAGGCCGCTGCGTCCGGTGCGCCGGTAGGGCATCTCGGTGTAGCGGTCGGGGTGTGCGGTGTACAACGCGACTCCAGAGGGGTTGGCACGAGGTGAATCCGGGCTCCACTCTTTCGCGACCTGCGGCCAGTGGTCCAACAGAAGAATCCGATGGGATTCAGCGGATACGCTTCTCAGTCATGGAACTGCGCCATCTCCAGCATTTCGTCGCGGTCGCCGAGGACCAGCACTTCACCCGGGCGGCGGAGCGGCTGCTGGTGTCCCAGTCGGGTCTGTCGGCCTCGATCCGGGCACTGGAACGGGAGCTTCAGACGCCGCTGTTCGTGCGCACGACCCGCCGGGTGACGCTCACCCCGGCCGGCCGGGCGCTGCTGGGCGAGGCGGAGCGGATCCTGGCGCAGGTGCGGGCGGCGCACGAGGCGGTGGCCGCGGTGCAGGGCGTGCTGCGCGGCATGCTGGCGCTCGGCTCGGAGCAGTGCATCGCCGGGGTGAACGTGGCCGGGCTGCTGGCCGCGTTCCGGCGGCAGCACCCGGATGTGGAGATCTGCCTGCGCCAGGCGGGCTCGGGGGCGCTGGCGGAGGAGGTCGCGGCCGGGCGGCTCGACCTGGCGTTCGTGGTCCGGACGCAGGAGGACACCGACCAGCTGAGGTCCGTGCCGGTGACCAGCGAACCCATGACGGTCCTGTGCCATCCCAGCCACCGGCTCGCCGCGGCCGGCGCGGCCGTCACGCCGGAGGACCTGGGCGGCGAGGTGTTCGTCGACTTCCACCCGGACTGGGGGCCGCGCCGCACCACCGACGCCGCGTTCGCCGCGGCCGGCGTGCGGCGGACCGTGGCGCTGGAGGTGAACGACGTGCACAGCCTCCTCGACCTGGTGGACGAGGGCCTGGGCATCGCCGTCGTGCCCCGGCACTTCCGGCACAAGCGCGCGTCCCTCACCGCCCTGCCGGTGAAAGGCACCGGCGAGACCCTGTACGAGACCGTCGCCCTGCTGCCACCCGCGCAGGCCACCAGCCCGGCGGCGCGGGCGCTGATGGGCCTGCTGGAGGCCGGAGGCCCGGCGACGCCCCCGGACGAGCCCCCTCCCGCCTGACTCGACGGCGCGGTGCGATGGTGGACGTATGCATGCTAAGGACGTCCTCATCGACGGTTTCAACCGCATCCAGGAAGAGGTCCGCGCGGTGGTCGAGGGCCTCGGGCCCGACGAACTCGGCGCCCGCCCCTCCGATGACGCCAACTCGATCGCGTGGCTGGTCTGGCACCTCACCCGGGTGCAGGACGACCATCTCGCGGACGCCTTCGACCTCGATCAGGTGTGGCTGGCACAGGACTGGGAGAAACGGTTCGGTCTCGGCCTGCCACGCCACGACACCGGGTACGGCCACACGCCGGCGAAGGTCGCCAAGGTGCGGGTGGACTCCGGCGACCTGCTGACCGGCTACTACGACGCCGTGCACGAGCAGACGCTGAAGGCGCTGCGCGGGCTGAGCGCGGCGGAGCTGGAGCGCGTCGTCGACGAGCGCTGGGATCCGCCGGTCACCCTGGGCGTACGGCTGGTCAGCGTCCTGTCCGACGATCTGCAGCACGTCGGACAGGCCGCCTACGTCCGCGGGCTGCTTCAGAGCGCGGCCGCGTAACCCGGCAGGACGACGTCCTCGATGAGGGCCCTGCGCTCGTCGAACGGGATGAACGCGCTCTTGAGGGCGTTGACCGTGACCGTGCGCAGGTCCTCGACCGTCCAGCCCGCCTGCTCGACCAGCAGGGCCATCTCGCGGGTCATCGTCGTGCCCGACACCAGCCGGTTGTCGGTGTTCAGGGTGACGCGGAAGCCGAGGTCCTTCAGGGCGGTGATCGGGTGCTCGGCGATGGAAGTGGCCGCGCCGGTCTGGAGGTTGGACGTCGGGCACATCTCCAGGGCGATCCTGCGGTCGCGCACCCAGCCCGCGAGCCGGCCGAGCTTGCCCGCCGCGAGGTCGGGGATGTCGTCCGTGATGCGGACGCCGTGGCCTATGCGCTGGGCGCCGCACACCTGCAGGGCCTGGTGGATGCTGGGCAGGCCGTGCGCCTCGCCGGCGTGGATGGTGAACGGGACGTTCTCGCGGCGCAGGTGCTCGAAGGCGGCGAGGTGGTCGGCGGGCGGGAAGCCGTCCTCGGCGCCGGCGATGTCGAAGCCGACGACACCCGCGTCACGGTAGGCCACGGCCAGGTCTGCGGTCTCCTTTGTGCGGTCGAACATCCGCATCCCGCACAGCAGGGTGCCGACACGGACCGGCGTGCCCGCCGCGGCCGCCTTCGCCATACCGGCCGCGAGGCCCTCCTGCACCGCCTCGACGACCTCGGGGAGGGCCAGCCCGCCCTGGAGCATCAGCTCGGGGGCGTAGCGCACCTCGCCGTAGACGACACCGTCGGCGGCGAGGTCGAGGACGTACTCCTCGGCGGTGCGCAGCAGGCCCTCGCGGCTCTGCATGACGGCGAGGGTGTGCTCGAAGGTGGCGATGTAGCGGACCAGGTCGCCGGAGTTCGCGGCCTCGAAGTACCAGGCGGCGAGCTCGTCGGGGTCGGTGGTGGGCAGGGTGTGGCCGACCGCGTCCGCGAGTTCGACGACGGTGGTGGGGCGCAGGCCGCCGTCGAGGTGGTCGTGCAGGACGGCCTTGGGGAGCCGGCGGAGGGTGTCGGTGTCGATGCGGGGCGCGGTCATGTGCTTCGTTTCCTTGGCTGGTGGTGCTGTGGAGATCAGTCGGTGGCGTCGGTGGCGGGCTGGAGCAGGTCCCAGCGGTTTCCGTACAGGTCCTGGAAGACGGCGACGGATCCGTAGGGCTCGTGGCGCGGCTCCTCCAGGAAGGTCACGCCCGCCGCGAGCATGCGGGCGTGGTCGCGGGCGAAGTCGTCGGTGTGCAGGAAGAACCCGACCCGCCCGCCGGTCTGGTCACCGACCCGGCCTCGCTGGGCCTCGTCCTTCGCGCGGGCGAGGAGCAGATCGGTGCCGCCTTCCCGGGTGTCCGGCCGCACGACGACCCAGCGGGAGCCGTCGGGGCGGGGCGTGTCCTCGACGAGGCGGAATCCGAGGGCCTCGGTGTAGAAGCGGATCGCCTCGTCGTAGTCGTCGACGACAAGGGTGACCAGGGCGATACGTCTCATCGGAGCCTTCCCGGAGGGGCGATTGACGGGAGAGGTTATACGTAAAACTTCGGGGGCGCCAGTCGCTTGTTCGGGGCGTGGGGTCGCGAGGTTCGGGGCGTGGGGCCGCGAGCCTTTCAGGCGGGGGGCCGCGGGTGTTCCCGGCGTAGGGCTGCGGGCTCCCGGGCAGAGGGCCCGCGAGTCTTCCCGGCGTAAGGCTGCGGGCCTAGCGGGCATAGGACCTGCGCGTCTCCGGCGCATGGGGCCGCGGGCCTCCCGCGCTTGGAGCCCAGCCTTCCCGCCGGGCCGCGGGCCTCCCGAGCGTGGGGCCGCAAGTCTTCCCGGCGCAGGCCGCGGGCCTCCCGGACGTGGGACCGCGAGCTCTCCGGGCGTAGGGCCGCGAGCCTCCCGGACGCGGGACCGCGACTCTTCCCCGCGCAACGCCGCGAGCCTCCTGCGCATGGAGTCGCGAGCGTCCCGTGCTTGGAGCCGAGCCTTGCCGGCGTAAGGCTGCGGGCCTCCCGGGCACAGGGCCCGCGAGCCTCCCGCGCGCGGGACCGCGAGCTCTCCGGGCGTAGGGCCGCGAGACCTCCTGCGCGCGGGACCTCCTCCGGGCGTAGGGCCGCGGGCGGAGGGGAGGTGCGGCTTGGGCCCGAGGCGGGGGCGGTGTGGCTCGGTTAGCGTGCCGGGATGGAGATCACCAAGCCGTCCCGGGGTCGTGAGCAGCGCAAGCGGGACGTTCTGAGCCGGCTCGAGCGGGAGATCGACATCTGGGTGGCCTCGGCGGACCCGGACGGGCTGCCGTGTCTTGTCCCGCTGTGGTTCGTCTGGCACGACCAGTCCCTGTGGCTGGCGACCCGCCCGGCCAACCCCACGGGCCGCAACCTCCGTGACGGCGGCCGGGCCCGGCTGGCGTCGGGGGACACGCGGGACGTCGTGCTGATCGACGGCGACGTGGAGACGTTCACCGCGCGGGAGGTGCCACCGGACGCCGCCGACGCGTTCCTCGCGAAGACCGGGTGGGATCCTCGGGAGGACAGCGCGCTCTATGACTACTACCGGGTGCGGCCGCGCGCGGTGCAGGCGTGGTGCGAGGTGCATGAACTGCCGGAGCGGCACCTCATGCGGGACGGGGTGTGGATCGTTTAACGTCCCTCGGAGGCCTTGGGCCTGTTACTAAAGTGGCGTCGTCGCCCGAAGGGCGGCCGCGCGGCGTCCGGTGCGTGCTCTCGGCGTGCCGCCCGGAAGCCCTCGTACTGGGCGTACTCGGGCTTTCGGGCGGTGCGGCGAGAGTGCGTGCCGGGCGTGGCGCGGCAGGCGCCACTTTCGCAACAGGCCCTACGCCTCACCCGGCCCGTCGAGCCTCTCCCTCTCCTCGTCCGTCAGCCGCAGCGCCCCCGCGGCCACGTTCTGGACGAGGTGGTCGGGGTTGCCGGTGCCGGGGATGGCGAGGACGTGGGGGCCCTGGGCGAGGGTCCAGGCGAGGCGGATCTGGGCGGGGGTCGCGCCGTGGGCGGCCGCGACGGCACGGATCTCCTCGTCGTGGATGGAGGCCGGGCCGCGTGCGCCGCCGTCGCCCGCGATGGCGAAGAACGGTACGAAGGCGATGCCCTGTTCGCCGCAGATCCGCAGGACGTCGTCGGTCGCGGGGGCCCGGTGGCCGAGCCCGTACCGGTTCTGCACGCTCACCACGGGCGCGATGGCCTGCGCCTGAGCGAGATGACGGGGCTCCACGTCGGAGATGCCGAGATGGCGGACCAGGCCCGCCGTGCGCAGGTCGGCGAGCGCGCCGAAGTGCTCGGCGATCGAGTCCTGGCGCATGCGGCGCAGATAGACGAGGTCGAGGTGGTCGCGGCCGAGCTGGCGGAGGTTCTCCTCGACATGGCCGCGCAGGTCCTCGGGGCGGGCCGCGGTGCCCCACTCACCCGCGTAGTCGCGGTAGGGGCCGACCTTCGTGGCGATGAGCAGGTCGTCGCCGTACGGCGCCAGCGCGCTGTTGATGAGTTCGTTGGCGGAGCGCAGCGAGGAGAAGTAGAAGGCGGCCGTGTCGATGTGGTTGACGCCGAGCTCGACCGCCTTGCGCAGGACGGCGATCGAACGGTCGCGGTCGCTCGGCGTCCCGAGGTGGAAGGCGGCGCTGCCCGTCAGCCGCATCGCGCCGAAGCCGACGCGGCCGACGGTGTGGTCGCCGAGTTTCCAGGTGCCCGCGGCGTCCGCGGTGATCTTCTCCGAGGTCATCGGCGGAGTCTCGCACAGCCCCGGCCCGCGGGGCCGAGGACTTTACGGAGCCGTGGCGCTGAACGCTGCGGCGCTTCAGCTCAGCGGCTTCTCCAGCACCGCCTTGCGGTGGCTGAACGTCTCGATGGAGTACCGGCCGTGGTAGTTGCCCATGCCGCTCTCCCCCACGCCGCCGAACGGCAGGTCGGAGACGGTGAGATGGGCAAGCGGCAGGCCGTGGCCGATGCCGCCGGAGGAGGTCTCCGCGGCGATGCGGCCGCGGGTGTCCTCGGACTCGGAGAAGACGTACAGCGCGAGCGGCTTGTCGCGGTCGTTGACGAAGGCGATGGCCTCGTCCAGGCCGTCGACGGTCACGATCGGCAGGATCGGGCCGAAGATCTCCTCCCCCATGACGGGCGACCCGGGGTCGACGTCGGCGAGCACGGTCGGCGCGATGTACTTGTCCGTACGGTCGCTGCGGCCGCCCACGACCACACGGCCCGAGTCGAGCAGGCCGGTCAGCCGGTCGAAGTGGCGTTCGTTGACGATGCGGCCGTATTCGCCGGAGGCCTGCGGGTCGGTGCCGTAGACCGCCTCGACGGCTCGGGCGAGGGCGCCTTCGAGGGTGGCGGCGGTCTTCGGGTCGGTCAGGACGTAGTCGGGGGCGACACAGGTCTGGCCGGCGTTGAGGAACTTGCCGCGCGCCAGCCGGTCGGCGACCACGTCGAGGTCGGTGTCGCGGTCGACGAACACCGGCGACTTGCCGCCGAGTTCGAGGGTGACCGGGGTGAGGTGTTCGGCGGCGGCACGCATGACGACACGGCCGACGGTGCCGTTGCCGGTGTAGAAGACGTGGTCGAAGCGCTCGGCCAGCAGGGCGGTGGTCTCCGGGACGCCGCCCTCGACGACGGCGACCGCGTCGGTGTCGAGGTAGGCGGGCACCAGCCGGGCCAGGGCGGCGGAGGTGGCGGGCGCCAGTTCGCTGGGCTTGGCGACGACGGCGTTGCCCGCGGCGAGGGCTCCGACCACGGGGGCGAGGAGCAGCTGGGCCGGGTAGTTCCAGGGGGCGATCACGAGGACGACGCCGAGGGGGTCGTACTGGGTCCAGGCGCGCGCGTCCGCGCCGAGGTGGGCCGGGACCGGGGCGGGCTCGGGGCGCAGCCAGTCGGCGAGGTGGTCGAGGGTGTGGTCGATCTCGCGGACCGTGAAGTCGATCTCGGTGCGGTAGGCCTCGGTGGAGCTCTTGCCGAGGTCGGCGTGGAGGGCGGCGGCGAGGTCGGGGCCGTTCTCCGTGAGCATCTCGCGCAGGCGTCGCAGCTGGGCGGTGCGCCACTCGACGGGCTTGGTACGGCCGGTGCGGAAGGTGGCGCGCAGCCGGGCGACGGTGTCGGCAGGTGTCTCGGGGAGTGCGGTGGTCACGGTGCCTCGGTTCATCGGAGTCGGCTAGATGTATATGCCAACCTTTCATAGGCCGAAAGATATTCCCAACTACCGGGAACCACGTCCGGCATCGGCCGCTCGTACCAGGGCGTCGAAGAGCCCCTGCTGGGCGGGGTCCTCGTGCGCGGTGTCCTCCGGGTGCCACTGCACGGCCGTGAACCACCCCGCGGCGGCGGCGAGTTCGAGCCCCTCCACGGTGCCGTCGGCGGCGCGGGCGGTGACGGTGAGGCCCGCCCCCAGGCGGTCCACCCGCTGATGGTGGTAGCAGGAGCACTCGGCCTTCTCCGCGTCCGTCGCCTGCTCCAGTACCGTGCCGCGCCGGATCTCCACCGGGTGCACGACGTGCCGGTGCGCACGCTCCGGGCCGCCCATGTCCTGTTCCAGGGTGCCGCCGAGGGCGACGTTGACGACCTGGAGGCCGCGGCAGACGGCCAGCAGGGGCAGGCCCAGGTCCAGGGTCCGGCGGGCGACTTCGAGGTCGAAGGCGTCCTGGAGGTCGTCGACGTCGTAGACGCTGTCGTGGGTGTCGGCGGCGCCGTAGCGGTGCGGGGCGAGGTCGCCGCCGCCGGGGAGGAGGACGCCGTCGAAGCGGGTGAGGCGGGCGGGCACGTCGGTGATGGCCGGGTGGATGGTCGCCGGTTCTCCGCCGGCCCGCCACACCGCCTCGACGAGCGCGCGGGCGTTGACCTCGGCCGCGTGGCGCAGCGCCGAGGCGGTGGCGGAGAAGCGGGCGGGGACGGCGATGAGCGGGCGTAGGGGCGTCGTGGTCACAGCTGGATCCAGGTCGTCTTGAGCTCGGTGTACTTCTCCAGGGCGTGGGCGGACTTGTCGCGGCCGTTGCCGGACTGCTTCATGCCCCCGAAGGGCACGGTGAGGTCGCCCTCCTCGTAGCAGTTCACCCAGACCGTGCCGGCCTTCAGCGCGCGGGAGACGCGGTGGGCGGTGGACAGGTCGGAGGTCCACAGGCCCGCCGCGAGGCCGTACTCCGTCGCGTTGGCCAGCCGTACCGCCTCGTCGAGGTCGTCGAAGGTGAGGACGGACAGGACGGGGCCGAAGATCTCCTCGCGGGCCAGCCGCATGCCGGGGTCGACGCGGTCGAAGACCGTCGGTTCCAGGTAGGTGCCTCCCGTGTCCGCGCGGATGCGCTCGCCGCCGGTGCGCAGGCGGGCGCCCGCCGCGCGGCCCGCGTCGACGTGGTCCAGGACGCGGGCGAGGTGGCTCTCGCCGACCAGCGCGCCCATCTCGGTGGCGGGGTCGAGCGGGTCGCCCACCCGCAGGGCGCGGGCCCTGGCTACGACGGCCTCGGTGACGTGTTCGGCGATGGAGGAGTGCACCAGCAGCCGCGAGGGGGCGGTGCACATCTCGCCCTGGTTGAAGAAGATGCCCCAGGCCGCTGTGGCGGCGGCCTTCGCCAGGTCGGGGGCGTCGGGGAGGACGATGTTGGGCGACTTGCCGCCCAGCTCCAGCCAGACCCGCTTGAGGTTGGAGTCGGCGGCGTAGCGCAGGAAGTGGCGGCCGACGGCGGTGGAGCCGGTGAAGACGAGGGCGTCGACGTCGGGGTGCAGGCCGAGGGCCCGCCCGGCGACAGGACCGTTGCCGTTGACGACGTTGAGGACACCCGGCGGCAGTCCGGCCTCGGTGGCGATCCGGCCCAGCAGCAGGGCGGACAGCGGTGCGTGCTCCGAGGGCTTGAGCACGACCGCGCAGCCGGCGGCCAGCGCCGGGGCGACCTTCCAACTCGCCAGCGTCAGAGGGAAGTTCCACGGGACGACGGCGCCGACGACACCGGCCGGTTCGCGGGTGACGAGGGCCAGGGCGTCCGGCGTGGTGTGCGGGGACTCGTCGGTGAGCTTGTCGGCCAGTTGCCCGTACCAGCGGAAGGTGGTGATGGCCGCGCGCAGTTCGATCTCGTACGCGTCGGTGATCGGCTTGCCCATCTCCAGGGCGACAGAGAGGGCGAGCTCCGCCCGGCGCTCTTCGAGCAGGTCGGCGACGCGCACGAGGGTACGGCCGCGTTCGGCGGGGGTCAGGCGGGGCCAGGGGCCGGTGTCGAAGGCCCGGCGGGCGGCGGCGACGGCCGCGTCCACCTCGGCGGCGCCGCCGTCGGCGACCTCCCCCAGCACCTGGCCGTCCCGGGGCGAGACGACGGCGTAGGCCGCTCCCCCGCCGCTCTCGTCGGCGCCGTCGATGTGGTGCGCGCCGGACACCTCCAGGACCTTGGCGCGGCGCAGCCACTCGTCGTGGGTGATGTCCGGCATGCGTGGGGCCTCCAAGTCGGGCGACGGGTTCGCGTGCGTACGGGATGGAAGGAGCGGATGCTCACGAGCGGGCCGGGATCCGGACCGTCACGAGCGGGCCGTGGTCCGGCCGGTCATGAGCGGGCCCGGGTCAGTCGCGCGGCGAGCATGCCCAGGGCCAGGACGGCCGGGACGGTGAGCTCGAGCCAGAGGGCGGTGGTCTGCTCGCCGCCGATGAGGGTGGTGAAGTTCTCGACGATCAGCCAGAGGGCGCCGGCGATCCCGACGGCGCCCAGAGCGGGGGCGATCAGCGTGTTCCAGGGCCGCGTGTCCAGGCGGTCGCGCCGGAAGAAGGCGACCACGGAGACCGAGGTCAGCAGGTACAGGAGCATGATCCCGAGGACGGCGACGCCGCTGCCCCAGGAGAAGAGGGTCAGCACCGGGTCCTTGCCGGCCAGCGCGAAGGGGACGACCAGGAGCACGGCGATCGCGGTCTGGACGGCGCCCGCGACACCCGGCGAGTGGCGGCGGTTGATCGACGACAGCCTCCGCGGCAGCAGCCCGTCACGGCTGAGCGAGAACAGGTAGCGGTTGGCGGAGTTGTGGAAGGCGAGGATGCCGGCGAAGAGGGAGGTGGCCAGCAGGATCGGCAGGACGTCGTTGACCCAGGTGCCGAACCGGTCGGCGATCGGCGCGAAGACGAACGCCGTCGAGTCGCCGCTCGCCAGTGCCTTCCCGGCGGCCGCGGTGGCCTTGGACGCGCCGTAGGAGGAGACCAGCATCCAGGAGGTGAAGGCGAAGAAGCCGGTGACGAGGGCGACGGCCAGGTACGTGGCCCGGGGGACGGTCCGGCGGGGCTCGCGGGCCTCCTCGCCGTAGATCGCGGTGGCCTCGAAGCCGATCATCGACGCCACGGCGAACATCAGCGCCACGCCCGGCGCCCCCTTGAGGGCCGCGCCCGGCGAGAACGACTCGGTGAGGCCGAGCCCCTCGGGGCCGCCGCCCTTGGCGAGGGTGACGAGCGCGAAGGCCGCCAGGATGCTGAACTCCGCCAGCACGAACACCGCCAGCACCCTGGCGCCCATCTCGATGCCCACCGCGCCCAGCACCTGCACGATCGCCATGGTGACCAGGGCACACGCCCACCAGGGCGCGTCCAGACCGGTGTGGTGCGCGAGCAGGGCGCTCACGGTCGCCCCGTACAGGCCGTACATGGCGGCCTGGATCGCACAGTAGGCGAACAGCGCGATCCCGGCGCTGCCGGTGCCGAGCGAGCGGCCGAGGCCCTTGCCGATGTACGTGTAGAAGGCGCCGGCGTTCACCACATGGCGCCCCATCGCCACGAAGCCGACGGAGAACAGCAGGGTGATCACACCGGCGGCCGCGTATGCGGCGGGGGTGCCGGGGCCGTTGCCGAGGGCGACGGAGATGGGGACGGAGCCCGCGATGCCGGTCAGCGGCGCCTGGGCGGAGAGGACGAAGAAGAGGATGCCCAGGACGCCGAGCGAGTTGGGCTTGAGTCTGCCTGCGGTGGAGGTGTCGGGCGCGGTCTGGTTCCTGAGCGCTGTCTGACTGTCCACTCGGATCACCTGCCAGGGAGGGGAGAGGAATTCGTTTCAGGCCAAACGAGTTGCCTCATGGTGGGCTGGAACTATCCGTTTGGCAAGGGGTGGCGGCGGATTGCCGCGCGAAAAGAGGTCAGGCCCCGGACGACGGACGTCCAGGGCCTGGAGGGGCCGGGTGGGCAGTCAGTCGTCCGTCGGGGAGTCGGTGTCCGAGGAGGTGCCTCGGGAGGCGTCCGAGGCGTCCTCCCCGTCGGCCTCCAGCAGCCGCAGCAGGCCGCGGAGCTGCTCCACGGCCTCGTCGGTGACCTCGGGCTCGCCGAACACCAGCTGGTGCAGGACGAGCCCGTCCAGGGCGGCGAAGACGAGCCGGGTCAGCGGGCGGCCGGCGTCGCCGGGGAGCATGCGGGACAGTTCGCGCTCGGTGGCGTCGAAGTAGTCGTCGTACAGGGCGCGGAGCTGCGGGAGCAGTTCGGGCCGGCGGCGGGACTCGAGGAGCAGTTCGTACTGGAAGGCCTGGATGTCGGGGTCGGCGGTGACCATGTCGGACAGTCCGACCGAGAAGTCCGCGACCTTTCCGGTGCCCGGCTCGACGTCGCTCACGGTGAGGCTGGTGCGCACGGCGTGGGCGAGCGCCTCCTCGATGAGGGCGTCCCGGGAGCCGAAGTGGTGCACGACGAGGCCGTGGGTGGTTCCCGCCTCCTGTGCGACCGCCCGGTAGGTGAGCTTGCGCAGCCCGCCCCGGGCCACGACCCGCACGGCGGCGTTGAGCAGGGCCTCGCGGCCCTCCCCGTAGTTCATGCGCCTGCGCGGCCCACGGCTTACGGCACCCTCGGCGGAGTCGGTCATGGCTGCGACCTTACCCGCCCGTTCACTCACCGTTTCGGCGGGCGGATGCCCCGGAACTCCCAGTCGCCGCCGAGCGCGGTGGACAACACCTCCTCGGACTCGGTGGGCTGGGCGCCGACGTCGGCGCGGACGGGGACGGGCCCGGTGACGATGTGGTTGGTGAGCCGGCCCAGGCCCTCGACCTCCACCTCGACCACGTCTCCGGGCCGCACCGGCCGGGAGTTCGCGGGGGTGCCCGACAGCAGGACGTCGCCCGGGTACAGGGTGATGGTGCGGGCGATGTCGGCGACGAGGTAGTGCATGTCCCACTTCATCTCGTCGGTGGAACCGTCCTGCACGACCTCGCCGTTGACGTACGTCCGCAGCCGCTTGCCGTGGAAGTCCCAGTCGGTCACCAGGCCCGGGCCGAGCGGACACAGGGTGTCGGAGCCCTTCACCCGGAGCATGGACCCGGCGTCGGTGTCACGGAAGTCGTGCAGGCCGTAGTCGTTGGCGACGGTGTACCCGGCGATGTACTCCCCCGCTTCCGCCGGGGAGATGTTGCGGGCGGTCCTGCCGATGACGATGGCGACCTCGCCCTCGTAGTTGAGCCACTTGCAGCCCTCGGGGCGGACGATCGCGCCCCGGTGGGAGTTGAGGGCGGAGGTCGGCTTGTGGAAGTACGTGGGCGTGTCGGGGAGTTGGATCTGGAACTCGTCGACCCGGCTGCGGTGGTTGAGGTGGACGGCGATCACCTTGGACGGCACGACCGGCGGCAGGTGCTGGGCGTCCTCGGCCTTGACGCGGCGGCCGTCCCCGGCGACGAGTTCGTCCCCGTCGACGGTGACCTGGACGGCGGCACCGTCGAGGAGGATGCGGCGGTACTCGGGCATGGCTGACCTTTCTAGGGACGGTGGGGGCGACGAGGGGCGGCGGCGCCGGTCCAGCCGTCGGTCGGGCGGTCGAACCAGAGATGGACCTGGCCGGTGCCGACGGAGTTCTCGTACGCGCCGTACTGCCGGGCCGCGGCGACGCAGTCCCGCTCGCCGAGGGCGCCGGCCATCATCAGGTAGTGGAAGAACTTCGCCTCCGGCTTGAACTTCCAGAAGTCGTCCATCGTGTCGAGGACCTTGTCGTGGCGGCCCTCCTTGAACCAGGCGATGCGCTCGCGGTCGGCCTCGCGGGCCTCGGGCGTACGGATGTGGACCGGGTCGCTGGCCTCGTGGTCGCGGATCTCGCGCAACGGCCAGAACGTGTGCGAGAGGGCACCCGAGGCGATCAGCAGCACCCGTCGCCCCGGAGTGGCGGCGATGCCGTCGGCGAGCGCGCGGCCCAGGCGCAGGTGATCCTCCATGTCGCCGGTCTGGCAGACGCCGATGGTCACCCACCGTTTGTCGGGCAGGCCCTCGCCGAGGAACTTCCAGAGGTTGATGGTGGCGTAGTAGATGGGCAGGTAGTCGTCCTCGATCGCGGTGATCCAGGTGCCGTGCCGGTCGGCGAACGAGGCGATGTGGTGGGCGAGTTCGGGATCGCCCGGGAAGTCGTACGGCATCCGGCACATGCCGCGCGGCAGTTCCTCGGAGGTGAACAGGCCCGCGCGGCGCCGCTGGGCGGTGACGACGAACTCGACGGTCGTCGCCCAGTGGGAGTCGAGGACGACGACGGTGTCGTACTCGGCGGCACCGGCCTCGAAGACGTCACGGCGCAGTTCACGGAGTCCCGTGACGAGGGTGATCTCCTTGCCCTCGTTGAGCTCCAGCCGGTCGGCCTCGGGCAGCACGATGGTGGGGACGTGGGCGAGCAGGCCCGCGCCGACGATCTCACCCATGGTTCTTCCATCCGTTCGGTGCCGTGACGGTGTTCTTGAGGTCGCAGTAGAAGTCGAAGCTCCAGGTGCCGCCCTCGCGGCCGACGCCCGACTGCCGGGAGCCGCCGAAGGGTGCCTGGAGGTCGCGTACGAAGAAGCAGTTGACCCAGACCGTTCCGGCGACGAGCCGCTCGGTGACACGGTCGGCACGTCCCCGGTCGCCGGTGGCGACGGTGGCGGCCAGACCGAAGCGCGTGTCGTTGGCGAGCCGGATCGCCTCGTCCTCGTCCGCGAAGGTCTGAAGGGTGAGGACCGGCCCGAAGACCTCCTCCTGCACGATCTCCGAGTCCTGGGCGACATCGGTGAGGAGCGTCGGCGCGTAGTACTGACCGTCCACTCGATGCCCGCCGATGACCGCGCGGGCCCCGGCCGCGATCTCCCGCCGCACGAATCCGTCGATCTTCTCCAGCTGGCGGGGATGGATGTTCGGCCCGATGTCGGTGCCCTCGTCCCGTGGATCGCCCTGCGCCAGCCGGGACGCCTTCTCGACGAACCGCCGCGTGAACTCCTCCGCGACCGTCTCCTCGACCAGGATGCGGGTCGCGGCGAGACAGACCTGACCGGCGTTGTCGTACTGCTCCACCGCGAGGTCGACGGCGAGGTCCAGATCCGCGTCCGCGAAGACCAACAGCGGTGACTTGCCACCGAGTTCGAGGCTGAGCGGGGTGAGATTCGCTGCCGCGGACGCGGCGATCCGCCGTGCGGTGGGCACCGACCCGGTGAAGCTGATCCGACGTACGTCGGGGTGGGACGTCAGGGCGTCACCGATCTCGGAGCCGTACCCCTGCACGACATTGAGGACCCCGGCGGGCAGCCCGGCCTCGGCGGCGATGTCCGCCAGCAACGATGCCGTGAGCGGCGACCACTCGGCCGGCTTGAGGACCACGGTGTTCCCGGCCGCCAGTGCCGGGGCAACCTTCCACGTCGCCAGCATCAATGGCGCGTTCCACGGCGTGATCAGCACGGACGGCCCCGCGGGATCCCAGCTGACGTGGTTCGTGTGCCCCCGCGTCTCGAAGTCCTCGTGGTCCAGCTCCAGCAGCCACTCCGCGAAGAAACGGAAGTTGTGCGCGACGCGGGGCATCACACCGCGCCGGTGCGAGCGGAGCAGCGCGCCGTTGTCGGTGGTCTCGACGATCGCGAGCTCTTCGATCCGCTTCTCGACACCGTCGGCGACGGCGTGCAGGAGGCGGGCGCGTTCGGCGCGGGGGGTGGCGGCCCAGGCAGGAAAGGCGGCCTTGGCCGCGGCGACAGCGGCGCCGACTTCCTTGGGGGTGCCGCGGGAGATCTCACCGAGGACGCTTCCGTCGATGGGTGAGACGTCGGTGAAGGTCTCGGCGGAGGCGACACGCTCGCCGCCGATCCAGTGCCGGGTGTCGACGGAAACACCGCCGACGGTGATCTTGTGGGACATGAGAAGGGGCTCCTTGGAAGAAAGGGGGGTCCGGTGAGTCACCTCAGGGGCGCGGGGCTGCGGACGTACCGGACTCCAACAGCCGTCCGCCGTCCCAGACCACCCCGACCTGGCGGTAGTACGCGGCGATCGGCTCCCGAATCTCCAACCGCGCCAGTTCCTCCGTGGGCGCCTCGAACAGCTCCAACTCGGCGTCTCCCACCCAAGGTTGACCACCCTCGAACGACGCGGCCCCCGACTCGATCAGCTCATCCAGCGCCGGCCCCTTCCCCTTCTCGATCGAAGGCAGCCACCGGTGGTGGGCCATGGGATGCCCGTTGACGAACCCGTTCGACTCCGCCGGCTCCCGCAGGGTCACCACCGCCTGCGCGAGACGCCGATCCCCCGCGGCCAACGTCGCCCCGAACCGCGCCCCCGCCCCGAACCGCGGAGCGGGCCCGTACGGATGGGGCCGCGTCTGATGAATGGACCCGAGCTTCTTCGGATACCCCTGGTGCAGCCCGCGCGCGATCGCGAAGTCCTTGTCGACCCAGATGTAGACGCACCGCGAGTACGTCTGCCCCCGGTACGTGCAGCGCACGACCGCGAACGCCTCCTTGTACTGCGCGCGCACGGGATCCAGCAGCTCCTCCCCCGACGCCGAGCAGGACTGCCAGTCGGCCCAGATCAGAGCCACCGCACCGGGATCGTCGTCGGCCAACTCCAGCGGCTCGGGCAACAGTTCACGTACCCGCGCGGGATCCGTGCGGTACTCGACGGTGAGCAGGTCTCCGGAGTAGTGCCACGGCGGGGAAGGGATCAGCGACGAGGCACCGCTCGCCGTCCTGGGAGGGAAGTAACCACGGACAGAGGACATGGCGGAGGTTCCTTACGCGGTGAGGGCGGGCTGCTTCAGCAGCTGGGCGCGGTAGCGGGCAGCACCCAGGGCGGCGGCCTTGCCGCCGAGCGCGACGACACCGACCAGTCGGCCGTCGGCGTGGTAGCCGACGAGGACGTCACCGTCCGGGTCGCCGTCCAGGACACGGACGTCGTGCCGGCCGAGCCCCGGCGCCCCGAAGGACTGCAACCGGAAGTCGTGCTGGTCGCTCCAGAAGGTGGGCAGCGGGGCGAAGGCGGCCAACTCACCCGACGTGCCTGCGAGATGAGAGACGAGAACCTTCGCCGCGTGCCTGGCGGTGTCCGTCGGGATCGACCAGTGCTCGACGCGACGGGCCACACCGTCGTAGCGGGCGTTGGGGAAGCGGGCCACATCTCCGACCGCGACCACCTCCGGCAGCCCGCCGACGCGCAACTGCTCGTCGGTGAGCACACCGTCGGCCAGGTCGAGCCCGTTGCCCTGGAGCCACTCGACGTTGGCCACGGAGCCGACCGACTCCACGACCACGTCGGCGGGCAGCACACGACCGTCGCCGAGAACGACCCCGGTGACCCGGTCGTCCCCCTCGAACCCCGCCACCGACACGCCGAGTTCGAACCGCACCCCGCGCGCTTCGTGCCGCTTGAGCAGCGCACCGGCAAGGAGTTCACCGAGCGGACCGACCAGGGGCAGGGGCAGCGGATCAACCACGGTGACCCCGGACGCGCCGAGACCGACCGCCGTGGCGGCGACCTCGCAGCCGATGAAGCCGGCGCCGACCACGACCACCCGTACACCGGGCCGGGTCAGTGCGTCCCGCAGGGCCCGGGCGTCGGTGAGCGTACGGACCGTGTGACGGCCGGCGAGGGGGCCGGGGCAGCGCAGGCGCCGAGGGCGCACGCCGGTGGCGACGACCAGTCCGTCATAGGGGAGGACCGAACCGTCGTCGGTCTCGACAGTGCGTTCGGCGAGCCGGGCCGCGACGACCTTCGCGCCGAGGCGCCACTCCACGTCGGCGGTGACGGCCTTCGGGGTGAAGGCCAGGGCCTCGAAGGGGGTCTTCCCGGCCAGCACCTCCTTCGACAACGGCGGCCGGTTGTACGGCATGTGCGGTTCGTCCCCGACGACCGTGAGGGTCCCGGCCCAGCCCGCCGCGCGCAGTTGCTCGGCGGCACGCAGGCCGCCCATCGAGGCGCCGGCGACGACAATGTGTCCGGTCATGGGACTCAGCCGTCGATCCGGATGGCCTGGAGCGGGCAGACGTCGGCGGCTTCCTCGACCTCGTCGCGCAGGGCGTCGTCGGGGTCGGAGACGTACGCCAGGTGACCGTCGCCGTCCATCGAGAAGACGTCGGGGGCGGCGAAGACGCACTGGCCATGGTCCTGGCACTTGTTCATGTCGACGACGACCTTCATGGGGCGGCCCTCCTGAGGAGCTCGTTTGACTTCAAACAACATAGGGAGCCGTCCCACCCTGGTCAATACCTGTCCAGGTGGATAAATTCTTCGGACCACCCCTTGCGGGACGGCTGCCGCCTCCATACCGTTCGGAGTCAAACGAATGGCGGCGACGCGCCGCCCTCCCCCCAGCGCCCTCAGGCCCGGGGGTGCCCACCTTCCGCCTAGGAGACCCCGGTGAGCGCTCACGACACCCCGGACATCACCCGACACCTGGAGCGGCTCGCCGCCGACGGTATCGACGTGGTGCGGGTGACCTATCCCGACCTCATCGGCACCGACCGCGCCCGCGACGTCCTGCTGGACCACCTGCCCTCGGCCTGCGCGCACGGCCTCGCCTTCTGCAGGGCCGTCTACCACACCTCGCCACAGGGGGACGTGATCCCGATCGCGGGCGGTCTGGAGGCGGGCCTGCCGGACGTGTGCGTACGGCCCGACCTGTCGACGCTGGCCCCGCTTCCGTGGGAGCCCGGTGTCGCCGTCTGCCTGGGCGAGGTCAGCGACCCGGCGACCGGCGGTCCGGCGGCGGAGTCGCCGCGCGATCTGCTGCGCGCGGTGCTGGCCCGGTGCGCCGAGCACGGGCTGCGGCCGGTCGTCGGCCCCGAGCTGGAGTACTTCCTGCTGGAGCCCGCCCCCGGCACGCCCTCCGGGTGGCGCCGCGCCCCGGAGACCGCCGGAGCCGTCTACACGGCGGGCCTGCGCGCCGACCCCGACAACCATCTGCTGCGCACCCTGCGGCAGCTGCGGGACGCGGGGATCGGCGTCGTCACCGGCAACCACGAGTTCGACGGCGGCCAGTACGAGATCAACCTCGTCCACTCCGAGGCCCTGGACGCCGCCGACCGCGCCTTCCGCTTCAAGTCCGCCATCAAGGAGCTGGCCCGCAAGGAGGGCAGGCTGGCCACGTTCATGGCGAAGCCGTTCGGCGACGCCGGCGGTTCCGGTTTCCACCTCCACCTGTCCTGCGAGGACACCGACGGGCGCAACGCCTTCGACGACCCCTCGGGCGCCCACGGTCTTTCGGCCATCGCGCGGCACGCCCTCGCCGGCATTCTCGCCCACACGCCCGCGCTCGCCGCGCTGGCCAACCCGACGGTGAACTCGTACAAGCGCTTCGGCCCCGACACCCTCGCGCCCTGGCTGATCGACTGGGGCCTGGACAACCGCAGCGCGATGGTGCGCGTCCCGCCGGAGCGGGGCAGCGGTGCCCGCCTCGAACTCCGTCTCGGGGACGCCAGTGCCAACCCCTACCTGCTGATCGCCGGGACGATCGCCGCCGCGCTGCTCGGTGTGCTGGCCGCCGAGGAGCCGCCCGCCCCGCTGGAGGGCTACGGCTACGACACGGCGAGGTCCGCCGTGCTGCCGACGAGCCTGCCCGCCGCGCTGGACGCGCTGGAGGCGGACACCGCCCTCGCCGAGCTGCTCGGCAAGGACTTCACCACCTCGTTCCTGAGCTACAAGCGCAACGAGGTCGAACGCTTCCGACGGCACGTCACCGACTGGGAGTTCACCGAGTACGCCTATCACCTGTGAGGACGCCCATCACCTGTGGGTACGCCCATCACCCGCGAGAACAGCCACCACCTGTGCCGCCCGTGACATCGAGGAGACCGCACCGCATGACCACCCCGACCCTGACCGACGCCCTGCGCGAACCCATGCCCATGGCGGACGTGGACCTCGCCGACCTCGACCACTTCACCGACGGCGTCACCCCGTGGCGCATGTTCCACACCCTGCGCCACCAGGACCCGGTCCACTGGCAGCCCGAGGACGCCCCCAACTCCGGTTTCTGGGCGGTCACCCGGCACGCCGACATCACCACCGTCGACCGTGACCCGGAGACCTTCACCTCGACAAGGTTCGTCAACCTGGAGGAGGTCGACGACGACCAGATCAAGAAGCGGGCCTCCATCCTGGAGCTGGACGGCGTCCGCCACCGCGCCCTGCGCAGTGTGATCCAGCGGCAGTTCGGTGCGAGCGTCATCAACAGCTACGCCGACTTCCTGCGTGGTCTGACCGCGAGGACGCTCGACGCCGCCCTGGCCAAGGGGACGTTCGACTTCGTCGCCGACGTGTCCGCCGACTTCCCCATCAACGTCCTGGCCCGGCTCCTCGACGTCCCGCCGGAGGACAACCAGAGGCTCATCGACTGGGGCAACCGCATCATCGGCAACACCGACCCCGACTACGCGGACGTGCTGCTGCACAGCGCGGAGAGCGAGAAGTACCGCGACCTGCCCTTCCGCTCCCCCGCCTCCCTGGAGGTCTTCGAGTACGGCCGGGAGCTGGCCCGGCAGCGGCTCGGCGGCGCGGGCACCGACCTTGTCTCGAAGCTCGTCAACACCACCCCGCGCGACGGAGTGCCGCTGTCCGCGCAGGACTTCGACAACTACTTCCTGCTGCTCGTGGTCGCCGGCAACGAGACCACCCGGCACACCATCTCCCACTCCCTGCTGGCCCTCCTCCAGCACCCCGAGCAGCTCGCCCGCCTCCAGGAGGACCCCTCGCTCATCCCGACCGCCGTCGAGGAGTTCCTGCGCTGGGCCTCCCCCGTCTACCACTTCCGGCGCACCGCGACCCGGGACGTCGAGCTCGGCGGCAAGCAGGTCAGGGAGGGCGACAAGGTCGTCATGTGGTTCGCCTCCGGCAACCGCGACGAGGAGGTCTTCGGCAACCCCTACGACTTCGACGTCACCCGGCAGCACAACGACCATGTCACCTTCGGCAAGGGCAGCCCCCACCTGTGCCTGGGCAACCTCCTCGCCCGCACCGAGATCCGCATCATGTTCGAGGAGCTGATCCCGCGGATCGCCGCCATCCGCCTGGCCGGGGACGTGCCGCGCGTGCGCTCCAACTTCGTCAACGGCATCAAGAAGCTGCCGGTCGAGGTGACACTCGCCTGACCGACCTCGTTCAGTAATGGCCCGTTACTTTGTGATGCCCCTGAACGTTACTCGAGACGCCACGGTGTGGCCGGCGTGTCGTGAACGAGCAGGAGGAACGGGTGTTGACCGAAGCGTTGTCGGGTCTGGCGGCGGCCGGCGGTTCGGCGATGGTGGGGGCCATGGCGACCGATGCCTGGCACTCCGCCCGGGGCAGGTTCGCCCGGCTGCTCGGGCAGGGGGAACCGGCCCTGGAACGGGTCGAGACGGAGCGGCTCGATCGCGCGGCGGCGGACATCGATCAGATCACCGAGGGGAACCGGGACACCGCGCGCCAAAGCCTTCAGCGTCGGTGGACCGGCCAGTTGGAGCTCCTGCTGGAGGAGCACCCGGCAGCGGCCGACGAACTGCGTGCCCTCGTCGAGGAGTTGGTCTCTCGGCAGCCGAGGACTCGGCAGACCTGGGTGCAGAACAACGTCGCCCACGCGGGCGGGGTCCAGCACATCACCCAGCGCGGCGACATCAACGTCGGCGGGGCAGGCAGGGGACTCGGGTGAGCGGCGGGGTACGGGACGAGAGCCGCGGGGTACGGGACGAGAGCCCGGCCGGGACGGCTCGGGTCGGCGCGCAGAACAACGCCGCGCACGACAGTGGGACGCAGTACATCACCGGAGGCGGTGACGTGAAGAGCGTCAACCTGTTCTTCAACCGGCCCTCCTCGGACCCCGATTCCGGCGGCTCCCCGGGCGCCGGGGGGAAGTTGTCGGCGAAGATGCGGGCGGCCCTCGTCGGCTCCGGCTTCGGAGTCGTGACGCTCGCGGCCGCGCTCACCGTCTACGCCACCAACGCGCCCCGGACGTCCGACACGGCGAACACCCACGGCACACGGCCCAGCACGGCGGCCTCCGCCTCGCCGGCACGGTCGGCCTCGCCCACACCGTCGCCCTCCCCTTCCCCCAGCCCCACGCCTCCGGCGGCTCCGGCGGCTCCGCCGGTCGCGGCCCCCGCGAGGACGACCGAGCCGGCCGCGCCCGGGCCCAGCGCGGCACCGTCGAAGAGCGCGCCCTCGACGACGTACAGCGAGCCCTATGCCCCGACGGGCGTGTACTGCAGTGCCTGGCAGAGAACGGACTCGGCGGACATGGTGGTCCGGGCCTGCGCCCAGGCCGTCGACGGAATCGGGCGGGCGTTCTTCGGCGCCGAGATCGAGAACCGCGGCAAGGAGACCATGAACGCGTCGGTTCTGGTGAAGTACGTGGTCTCCCGGAAATCCCTGGCCTGCCCCAGGAAGCCCGACCCCTGGACCGGCATCGTGATCAAACCGGGCGACCGCTGGCGCTCCGCGCTCCCCGAGTGCCAGGTCGACGATCTCAAGGGGCATGCGGTGCAGTCGCAGGCATGGGCGGTGACGCAGTCCCGCGAACCGAGCGGCCTGCGGATGGCCTCCTCACCGTCGCTGGACATCCAATCGAGCGGTACCGTCGTCCCTCGTTCCACATGAGGGGGAACCCATGGCTGCCCCGAACCGCCGCGAACGCCTGCGCCGTCAGATGTCGAAGGACATCAGGGCGGTGGCACGCGAGGTCATCACCCAGCAAGGCGTGGAGGCCCTCACGCTCGCCGAGATCGCCCGCCGGATCGGGGTGACCCCGGCCGCCCTCTACCGGCACTTCGACGACCTCGCGGACATCGTCCGGCACACGGCCCACGACATCGTCGCCGAGCTCACGGCGCAGTTGCGGGCCGCGATGGACGCGCAGGACCGGACGGACTTCGCGGCCCGGCTGATCGCGCCCTCGCGGGTGTTCCGAAGCTGGTCGCTGGCGAACCGTCAGGAGTTCAGTCTCCTCTTCGGCACGCCCACCGCGGCCGCGGGCACCGCGCAGAACGACCTGACCAGCGAGTGGGTCCGCGAGCTCGCCGGCGTGTGGGGGCCGGAGTTCATGCGGCTGTGGGCGATCCGCCCCTACCCCGTCCTCAGCGACGACCAGCTCGACCCCCGCCTGCGCGAACAGGTCACCGACTACCGCGCCGCCACCGGCGTCGAGATGCCCCTGGGCGCCCTGGTCGTCATGCTCTCCTGCTGGCGCTCGATGTACGGCCAGGTCGCCCTGGAGGTCTTCGACCACTTCGCCCCCCTCATCAGCGACCAGGAGCCCATGTTCGAACTGCTGATGCAGGAGCTGGTGACCCAGCTGGGGCTGGGCGGGCACTACCGCCCGCCGCGTGATCGCCCGGAGACGACCTAGATGTGCTGTCCGGACATCGCCGCCTACGTCCGCTGGCATAACGCCCGCGCCGAACCCGAAGAGCGCCTTCGCGCCCGACTCTTCGATCCGCAGTTGGACCGAATAGCCCGCCAGGGCGGCCTGACCCAGTTCTACGATCTTCATATGAGTGACCGGAACCTGACAGCCGATGAGCTGCAGACGGCCCGACTGTCGCTACGGCGTCCGACCGAAGCCGATATCGATGCGATCTTCGCAATCCACCATGATCCCGAGACCTGCCTGCACAACCCCTCCGATGCGCTCGCCCGCCCCGATGAGGCCGAGGAGCTGTATCGACGCTGGAACGAGCAGTGGCAGCGATACGGATACGGGTACTGGGTTGTCCGGCGCCACGACTCCGATCAACAGTTGGGCTTCTGCGGGATCAAGCCCATGGAACTGCAGGGCCTCAAGGTCCTTAACCTCTTCTACCGCTTCGCCACCTCGGCCTGGGGCCAGGGCTACGCCGGCGAAGCCGCCACCGCGGTGACCACGTGGGCATCCCACCATGTTCCCGACCTGCCGCTGATCGCCCGCGTCCGGCCGGCCAACACCGCTTCCCAGCGCGTGGCGATCCGCGCCGGCCTGACTCGAGCGGAGCACCTCGACGGCACCGGATACGACGGGCACGACTGGATCTACGCAGCGAAGCTGCCGAACTGAACAGCCTCCAGGGTGCAGGTGGCCCTCACGGCAGGAAAGCTTCATGGCCGTCCAACCTTCCGAGCCAAGCCACTAGAAGACCGGTGTCAGGTCGTTCGACGGGTGGTTCCCACCCGCAAGCGCGGGCTTCTTGCATCCCCGGCGACGAGGTGGCTGTCGATCACCACCGCCGTCATCGGCGGCGCTGCGCGCAGGCGCGGTGGTCGCCATGGTCGGCACCGTTGTGCTGCGCACCCAGGAGAGCGGACCCGACCGGGGCTCTGGCCGCTGCTGCGGCCTCGGCTGACTGGACGAACAGGCGGGGCGCTACGCCTGGAGCGTCCATCCACCCTCGGCAGCCTGCTCGTGGTTCTCCCTTGCGTGATCAGCAACGAGCCTCCATCATCAGGAATCCTGATACTTTAAATTTGTAGCGATGGAGGCCGGTCATGTCATTCAGGTCCAGAATCCAGGCCAGAGGGGTCCAACTGTTGCTCGGCCGAATGATGAGCCGCGTGCACAGGGATCTGCGCTTCACCGACATCCCGAAGCGCACGGAATCCATCCGGGTGGAGACCGGCGCCGGACCGGTGACCTGCACCGTCTACCGCCCGTCGGCCGCCGCCGCAGCCCCTGCCCCCGTGTACGTCAACTTCCACGGCGGCGGGTTCGTGATCGCCCGCCCCCAGCAGGACGACCACATCTGCCGCTACATAGCCGCCACGGCCGGCTGCGTCGTGATCAACGTGGACTACGCCGTCGCCCCGCAGCAGCCGTACCCCGCACCCGTCACCCAGGCGTACGACGTCACCGCCTGGGTGGCCGAGAACGGCACCGCCCACAACTGGGACGGCTCGCGACTCGCCGTGGGCGGACACAGCGCCGGGGCCAACCTGACCGCCGCGGTCTGCCGCACCGCTCGGGACCGCGGCACCTTCACGCCCCGCCTCCAGATCATCGACTCGGCACCCCTCGACCAGCTCGCCGACCCGGCCACCAAGCAGTCACCCATCGCCAAGCCCCTGCTCACCCCTCAGCTGATGCGGGTCTTCACCGCCGCCTACGTCCCTGATCCCGCCGACCTCGCTCATCCTCTGGTGTCGCCCGGACTGGCCGACGACCTCGCCGGACTGCCACCCGCCCTGGTCATCACCGCGGAGAACGACCGCCTGCGCGACGAGGGCGACGCCTACGCCAAAGCCTTGGAGGCGGCCGGCGTTCCGGTCACCCACCGTTGCTTCGAGGGTGTCGACCACTACTTCACCCACACCGGCCCAGCGCCGGCCGGGAAGGAAGCCATCGATCTGATGGCCACCAGCCTGCGCACGGCACTCACCGCCTGACCGCTGACAGAGGCCGACAGCTCTTGTGACGACATGCTGCCCAGGACTTTGTCCGGCCGATCATGTTCGGAGCCAAATGACGAGAGCGGCTGCAGTGGCGGTGCCGAGGAAGAGGACGCCGATGTCGACGACCGCGCCCAGGTGCTGCGCGCGAGAACACCCGCGGCGGCGACATCGCCGCCTTCATGGCCGACGTGGCTCCCGCTCACAGCGATGGCGGGCCCTGGTCACCGCCCCCCGCCACGACCTGCGCACCACGCGGTGACCCATGGATGCAGGACTGGCCGGTCTTCTCGGTGGTGTCATCGGTGCAACAGTGGGGCCCTTGGGGCAGCCGGGTCCGCCTGCATAACCACCCGCAAGACTGAACAGCAGGCGCACATACAGGCCCAGACCCAGCTGACGCAGGCACAGTTAGTTCATCCGCGATTTCGTCGACATGAGCCGTCCCGGTAGAAGTCCTCCATCGCGCGGCGCACAGCCGCCTCTTGGTCGCAACTGCGCGCCCACGTGCGGGGCGTGCGCGACATCCTCGGCCGTGTCGCCCCGATCATGTCGCTGATCGCCGCTGCGGCGGCCACGGACCCGGAGATCGCCGCGCAGTGGCCTGCCGGCCCCGACCCGCGCTACACCGTCCAGCACGCCGCAGCGAAGGCACTGACCTCCAAGCCCGACGCCCGCCCCGACGTCGATACCGCCCGCGCCGCCGACCTGCTCTACGGGCTGCTCAGCCCAGAGCTATACCTGATCTTTGTCCGCGACCGGGGCTGGTCCCCGAGGCCTGGCAGGAGTGGGCCTGCGCGGCCCTCACCGCCCACCTCTGCACTGATCACGAGTAGGCCACTGATCCTTCGGCGACAGCTGCCGGTCGACCGTGCCGCCGGAGAACGTCGCGCCCCTGAAGGTGACCGTACCGCCGGACACCGACATGCCGCCGAAGTCGACCGTGCCGCCAAAGAACATCACGCCGCGGAAGTCACCTCCGTCGAAGGTGACATCGGTGAAGTCGAAGGCCTGGCCCTGCCACGAGTGCGGATGGTCGGGGAGTAGACGCAGACGGTTGCGGATGACGCAGATTGCAGAGCCTGGCGGTATACGGGGAAATTCCAGGGGAGCGGACGGCCGCGCGCTGCTACGGTCGGGCGCCATGAGCTGGCTTCCCGATGACTTCGTCCACCCCGTCCTGGTACCGCTGCCGGGCGGTGGTCATCACCTGCGGCCGATCCGGGAGGCGGACACCCCGCTCGACTATCCGGCTGTGATGGGTTCGCGCGAGCGGCTGTGGACCATCTTCGGCCCGGCCTGGGGCTGGCCCGCGGACACCATGACCTACGAGGCCGACCAGGCCGACCTTTTGCGGCACGAGAAGGAGATCGCCGCGCACCAGTCCTTCAACTACGCGCTGTTCGACGGAGCGGAGACAGTTCTGCTCGGCTGTGTCTACATCGACCCGCCGGAGAGGGCCGGCGCGGACTGCGAGATCTCCTGGTGGGTGGTGGACGAGCTGGTGGGCAGCAAGGTCGAGCATGCCCTCGACGCGCTGGTGCCGCAGTGGATCGCCGCCGACTGGCCGTTCGAGCAGCCGCGCTTCCTCGGCCGTGAGATCTCCTGGTCGGACTGGCTCGCCCTGCCGCAGCATCCCGACACGTAAGTGGTTGTTGCCCGTACCGATCTCGAAGGCTGTCGGTCGAACGGGAGTCTCGATCGGGTGACTGCGGCGGTTTCCGCGCGTGGAAGCAGGGCCTCCTGGTAGCTCGGGGGTGCGATCCCATTCCGAGTGGTACCCGGAGGCCCGGTTGTCTTTGTTGTACGCGCCCGGGCACGTTGACTTCAACTCGCCCGCCGTGTCGTGCGATTGCCTCGCGCATGCGTACGGCAACGCGGCCGACCATCCGGACCGGGTGCGCCGGCTATCCGTCGGACATGACGGACGCGGAGTGGGCGGCCGTCCGGCCGTTGCTGCCGGTGCCTGCAAGGTGGACTTTCGTGCTCAGGCCGCCGCGGGAGCGTCCGAGACTGTGATCGTGGGGTTCGGCCCGGTCCAGTTCCCCTTTTTTCCGGCTCCGGCGGCATGCTGGTGGGCCAGGCAGACGGTTGAGTGGCCTCGAGGGTTCGGCGATGGTCGGCCCACCGCCGGCCGCGGACCGGATCGGCCGGCATCAGCGGTTCGATCCGGTCCCACATCGCATCAGTGATCACTGATCGGACGGACAAGTCCGATCAACTGACCAGCCGTTCAAAGAGTCACGCTCTAGCCCATCAGCCCCGCCGCCACCGTCGCGCCCAGTTCCCAGCACGCCTCGATGTCGGCCCTGGTCGGTTCGCCGGTCACGGTGACCGGGTCGGCGGCGCGGCGCCAGCCCAGACCCGTGGTGATGGAGTCGATGGCGCGGAGCGCGCCGGTGACGTCGTTGCCGCCGTGGACGTAGGAGCCGAAGGGGCGGCCGCGCGTGGCGTCCAGGCAGGGGTAGTAGACCTGGTCGAAGAAATGCTTGAGGGCGCCGGACATGTAGCCGAGGTTGGCCGGGGTGCCGAGCAGGAAGCCGTCGGCGGCGAGTACGTCGGACGCCGTGGCGGCGAGGGCCGCCCGCCGCACCACCCGGACGCCCTCGATGTCCGGCGCCGTCGCTCCGGAGACCACGGCCTCGAACAGTGCCTGACAGTTGGGCGAGGGGGTGTGATGCACGATCAGCAAGGTGGCCACAGCCCCCCAGCCTGCACGTTCACCGCCGTGGGCCGCAAGCCGCGCCCACCATGGGCGAGCCGTTCGAAAATCTGTTGCGCACCTCGGCCCTCCCCCGGACCTTGACCCCAAGTCCAACCCCCCGCGCCCCGCCGCCCTTTCCGACGCCCCCGCCATCACGGACCTGCTCAACGCGGTGGACGAGATCGAGATCGGGCGGCCCGAGACCGACCTCCACACCGTCGAGGCCGACCTCGAGCATCCGGGGGTCGACCTCGAACGGGACTCCTGGCTGGCCTTCGACGGGGACCGGCTGGTGGTGTACGGACTGCTGTGGGACGAGTCGGGGGGCGAACGCATCGACATCGATATCGGTAAGTCCGGCCTTTGGCACTTGCGGAATGCATGCCTTGCTGATCGCCTCTGGTACTCGCGAGGCCTGGACGCCGCCCGTGCTTGCGGCCGGTCGGCGGGGCGGCCAACCATCACCACCGCCGAGATCATCGGCCTTGGGGATCAATGAACCGTAGCTATCGATGCGATTGATCACGGGTTGGCGCCTCCGCTGAGGATGCCACCACGAGTGGGCGGTCAGGCTCTCAGCCGAGCTTGTCGAGTGCTATGAGGATGTCGGCCGGTTCGGCGCGGGTGGTGTAGTCGGAGTCGACGAAGGCCCAGCGGATCACGCTGTCCCGGTCGATGACGTAGGTGGCGGGGATCGGCAGGGTGCGGGCGTGGCCGGCGTTGGAGCGGTGGAGGTCGATGCCGAGGCTCCTGTAGACGGCGGCGAGGTCGTCCGGCAGGTCGAAGGCGAGGCCGAACTGCTTGGCAGTTTCGCAGCCGATGTCGCTGAGCACGTCGAAGGCCAGCTCGTTCTTCTCCGCGTGCGACAAGGACTCGTCGGGGGTCTGCGGTGAAACGGCTACCAGACGGGCACCGCGGGCAGTGATGGCGTCGTGGTGCTGCTGCAGGGATCGCAGGGTGATGTTGCAGTAGGGGCACCAGGCGCCACGGTAGAAGGTCAGCACCACCGGCCCGTCGGCGAGCAGTTCGTCCAGCGCGACGGTCCGCCCAGTGGCCGAGGGCATTGTGAAGGACGGGGCCTTGGCGCCGACGGTCAGAGCCTCGCCGGCCTGGCCGGAGGCGGCCAGCTCGCGTGCCGCGCGCTGCATGACGGCGCGGACGTCTGCGGGGATCTGCTGCTGGCGGCTGTCGAAGAAGGCGCGCAGTTCGGCGTTGACGCTCACGGGTCTCCTCACGAAGGATAATCTTGGAATGGTCGTTTCAAGATAGCCATTGAAGTGCACTCCACGTCAACGGGCGAGGCGATATCTTGGAACCATCAGTTCAAGATGACGGGATGAGGCGGCATGCCGGACGTCAAGCATTTCGACCCCGACGCGACCCTGGACACCGTGGTACGGCTGTTCTGGCGGCAGGGCGTGGCCACCACCGGGATCCAGGACATCGTCAACGCCACCGGGCTCAACCGCTCCAGCCTGTACGCGACCTACGGCGGCAAGCAGGAGTTGTACCGCGCCGCCCTCGAACGCTACGTCCAGAACCGCTCCCGGCCGACCCTCGGCCGCCTCGAAGAGGACGACCGCGGACTACCGGCCGTCACCGACTTCTTCACCGCCCTGATCGAGACCCGCTGCACCGGCGAGTACGCCCAGTGGGGCTGCATGGTCTCCAACGCGCACGCCGGCACCGAGAACAGCGACCCCGACGTACGGGCCCTCCTGGACCGCCAGCACCAGCGGCTGCGCGACGCACTGCACACCGCGCTCCGCTCTGCCCAGCGCCGGCAGCAGCTCGCCGAAGGAGTCGACCCCGGGGCCACGGCCGACATCCTGGCGCTCCTCGCGCACGGCGTGAACCTGCGCTCCCGCGCCGGCGCGGACGCCCAGCAGCTGCAGGCGACCGTCGCGGCGGCGATCACCGCCGTGACCCGCAGGCAGTGACCTTCCCGCACCGCCGCGCCTTCTGAGCCGCACTGCCCGGACAGCGGGCGGACCCGGGCAGCCAGCCGGTCGAGATCGCCGCAGCGCAGGCCGGCCCGCTGCCCACCGCGCCGGGATCAGCCTGGTCGCGGCGCGGTCACTGGCCGAGGTGGGCCCGGGCATCGACACCCTCCTCGTGGCCGGCGCCATGGACCACGCCGACGGCCGCTACCAGGCCGTCGTCGACCAGGACGTCGTCGGATGGCTGACCACCGCGGCTCCGGCCGCACGACGCGTCGGCGGAGTGTGCGCGGGCGTCCACCTGTCGCCGAGGCCGGTCTCCTCACCGGCCTGCCAGCCACCACCCACTCGCTCACCGCCGACCAACTGGCCGCGCAGCACCCGGACATCAACGTCGACCCAGAGCCGATCTTCATCCGGGCAGGCCGTATCTGGACCTGCGCGGGCGTGACCGCCGCCATGGACCTCGCCCTCGCGATGGTGGCCGAGGACCACGGACCGGCGATCGCCCTCGACGCCGTCTTCCCGTGTCATCGGGCGCCGACCGGCACCGCCTTCGTACGGACCGGTGGCGGCCGCGCCATCGGCTACCCGGAGAACTCCCCCGCCGTCGGCCGGCGCGTCGCCGCCGTCGCCCTGCCGACGTCGGTGACCGGGCGCAGCCGGTAGGTGTAGGAGTAGTCGCGGTCGGCGAACAGCTTGTACTCGTCGTGGGTGTGGGCGCCCCAGCTGTTGTCGCCGCCCACGCCCATCTGGCGGTGGTTCAGGCGCAGGACGACCGCGTCGCGCGGGGTGAGCTGGTAGTCGTGGCGCACCCCGCTCGACAGGTCCTCCGGGGTGAAGTGCGAGGCGTTGACCTCCAGGAGCGGTTCGCCGGAGACGAGCAGGCCGACGCCGTCGCGGCGGGTCAGCGCGGCCCAGCGGACGTCGGTCTTGTTGCCGTTCTCCTGCGGGCGCAGGTAGGAGGTCCACTGCCCGGCGACGGTGCCGGAGTACAGGCCCACGTCGGTGCCGTTGTTGCGGTCCCACATGTTCTCCTCGGGGCCCCGGCCGTAGTAGTGCAGGCGGTCCAGGGCTCGCGGCAGGAACAGCAGGGTGCCGACCTCGGGGATGTACGGCAGGCTCGACGCGCCCGGGTGCAGGGTGTTGTCGACCTTGATCTCGCCGTTGCCGAACACGGTGTACGTGGTGGTGTACGTCGACTCGACGGTCGTCGGCAGGGTGCCGCTGACCTTGATCTCGACGGCCTTGTCGCGGAGCGCGCGGACACCGACCTCGGTGACCTTGCGCTGGGCGCCCGCGTCGCGCCAGGTCTGGTTGCGGGTGTGCTGGCCGTTGCCCCGGTCGTTGTCGGTGGGTGCCCGCCAGAAGTTCGGCACGGGGCCCGAGGTGAGCAGGCGGACGCCGCCGGCCTCGTACGACGTGAGGGTGCCGGTGCTCTTGTCGAGGGTGACGGTGAAGCCCCGGCCCCGGACGGTGACGGTCTTCTCGCCGTCGTCGTGGCGCAGCGTCGGCACGCTGTCCAGCGGTACGGGGGTCACGGCGGGGCTGTTCGCGGCGACGGGGAGTTGCTGTTTGGCCGTCTCGAAGCCGGCCCTGGCCCACTTGGTGGGCTCCTTGGTGGTGAAGGAGAGCTGCAGGAAGTACTCGGTGCCGGGTGCCGGGTTCCTCGGCACCTTCACGGGGACCGTGATGTCCTTGCTGGTCAGCGGGGGGACGTCCAGTTGGTCGCGGGTCAGCCTGCCGTGCTGGACGACCTTGCCGTCGGCGACGAGGGACCAGTGGCCGTCGAACTCGCGGACGTTGGTGAACAGGTACTCGTTGGTGAGGGTGACGCGGCCCGAGGTGACGGTGTCGCCGGAGGCGGGCCTGGCGTTGATCGCCTGGTAGATCTGCTTGACCTCGACCGACTTGCCGGTGGCTCCGCGGTCGGCGGTGACGATGCCGTCCCCGGAGAACGCGCCGTCGTTGGGGTTGTCTCCCCAGTCCCCGCCGTAGGCGTAGAACGTCTTGTCGCGGGGCCGCTTCTGGGTGAGGCCCACGGTGGCGGCGTCGAACCAGAACCGCACGCCGTCGTCGCCGGGGCGGCGGCTGTCGGAGGCCAGCTCCTCGGCGCTCAGCGCGCGGGCGTACACGCGCGCCCGCCGGATGGTGCCGCTGAACTCACGGGTCGGATTGTCGACGTCGGTGGCCAGGGCCAGCGGCGCGGTGTTGACGGCGGGGCGCCGGGTGGTGGTGCGGGTGGCCCGCACCGAGCCGTCGACGTGGAGGGTCAGCGTGCCGGCCGCCGCGTCGAAGACGCCCGCGATGTGGTGCTCGCGGCCGGTCCAGTCGTCCGGCAGCGCCCAGCTCGCGGTGACCCACTGGCCACCGCCGTGGATGAAGAACTCCAGGGTCCTGTCCGTCTGCTTCAGGGCGTACTGGGTGTCGCCCTTGGCGAGGATCGGCTGGTGGTAGCCGGTGACGTGCGGGGTGACCCAGGCCTCCAGGGTGAGCGAGCCGGTGAGGTCGAGGCTCGTGTCGCGGGCGAACACGGTGCCGCCCGAGATGCCCTTGGCGCGGCTGAAGGTACCGCTCGGGTTGATGACCTCGCCGCTCAGGGCGGCGGGCCCGGACTCGGTGAGCAGCTTGCGGGTCGGGGTGGGCCAGCTCAGGGCCTGGTCGACGAAGTCCCAGATCCAGCCGCCCTGGAGCACGTCGTAGCGGCGGACGAGGTCCCAGTACTTCTTGAAGTTGCCGCTGGAGTTCCCCATCGCGTGGGAGTACTCGATCATCACGTACGGCCGGGTGTCGGCGGTGTCCTTCGCCCTCGCCTCGACGCGGGAGGGGCTGTCGTACATCTCGGAGCGGATGTCGCTCATGCCCGGCCGGTCGTCGCCCTCGTACTGGATGACACGGGTGGTGTCGTAGGAGCGGATCCAGTCGTACATGGCGTTGAAGGTGCTGCCGCCGCCCGCCTCGTTGCCGAGCGACCAGATGACCACCGAGGCGTGGTTCTTGTCGCGGTGGACCATGCTCTGGGCGCGGGCCACGCACGCCTCGGTCCAGTCGGCGTGGTTGCCGGGGTACTCACCGCGGATGCCGTGGGTCTCGAGGTTGGTCTCGTCGACGAGGTACAGGCCGTACTCGTCGGCGAGTTCCAGCCACAGCGGGTTGTTCGGGTAGTGCGAGGTGCGCACGGTGTTGATGTTCAGCCGCTTGATGATGCCGATGTCCTCGACGAGGTCCGCGCGGGTGAGCGCCGAGCCGTGGGTCGGGTGCATCTCGTGCCGGTTGGTGCCTCTGAAGGAGACCGGCTTGCCGTTGATCCGCATCAGCCCGTCCTTGAGCGCGAACTCGCGCAGACCGACCCGGTGGGAGAGGGTCTCGACCACCTTGCCGGCGGGATCACGCAGGCGGAGCACGGCCGTGTAGAGGTACGGGTGTTCGGCCGACCACAGGCGCGGCGCGGGAACCTCCTTCGACGCCTGTACGGTCGTCTCGTCGCCGGAGTCGAGCGCGACCGTCTGCTGGAGCGGCCGGGACCAGACCGGGTGGCCGCCGGCGTCGTACAGCTGGGTCTCGACGGAGTACCGGCCGGCGCCCTTGCCGCCGTAGTCCCGGACGCTGGCCGTGACGGACAGTTCGGCCGTCCTGTAGTCGTCGCTCAGCGGGGTGTCCAGCTTGAAGTCGCGCAGGTGGACGGCCGGTGTGGAGTACAGGTAGACCGAGCGGAAGATGCCGCTCAGCCGGATCATGTCCTGGTCCTCGAGCCAGTCGCCGTCGGAGTAGCGGTAGACCTCGACGGCGATCTGGTTGGTGCCCGGCTTGAGGTGCCGGGTGATGTCGTACTCGGCGGGGTCGTAGGAATCCTCGTGGTAGCCGACCAGCTCGCCGTTGATCCAGACGTAGTGGGCGGACTTGACCCCCTCGAAGTGCAGGAACGTCCGCCGTCCCGACCAGTCGCGCGGGACCGTGAAGGTGCGGCGGTACTGACCCACGGGGTTGTACCGGGTGGGGGCGGCGGGCGGCTGCGCCTGCTCGCCCAGGCCGTTCGGGCCCCACCACGGGTAGGTGATGTTGATGTAGATCGGGCGGTCGTAGCCGTGCATCTGCCACGCGGAGGGGACGGGGATCGTGTCCCAGTCGGTGTCGTCGAGGTCGGTGCGGTGGAAGTCGACGTCCCGGTCGTCGGGCCGGTCGGCGTGGGCGAACTTCCAGGTGCCGTCCAGGCTCAGCCGGAACGGCGAGCGCGTGCGGTCGGCGGCGAGGGCCTGGCCAAGGGTCGCGTACGGCATCAGGGTGCTGTGCGGCGCCTCGGAGCCCAGCCGGAAGACGTTGATGTGGCCGTTCCACTCCGGGGTCGCGTCGGCCGTCTCGCGCGAGCCGGCCGCGTGGGCCGCGGCGGACGGTCCGGACAGGGCGAGCGCGCCGAGGACGGCGGCTCCGCCCTCGAGGAGACGACGACGGCTGACAGCCGTGGGAGACACGTGCGGGTGCGGCATGTCCGTGACCTTCCTCAGAGCGAACAGAAACGAACTTTCCTGACCGTGGCTCAGTACGTCTTGTCGAAAAGGAAGTGGATAAGGCAGTTGATGGCGAGTCAGTTGACTACGGCAGGTGACAGAGGTGTCACCGAGCCAGCCTCACCCTAGGTCTCGATCACAAACGAAGCAATGATGCTGTCGGACTTTGTGCGTTCCTGATGGGGCGTTGCGAGTGGGTGAGGTACGTCGAGGCTTTCATGATCATGGAGATGCGGGCTGACGCCGGCCGGTCAGCGCACCAGCTGGACGACGCCCACGGTGCCCACCACCACGATCAGGCCCCGCAGGACCACCGGGCTGAGACGGCGGCCCACCGTGGCCCCGATCTGGCCCCCGAGGGCGGAGCCCACGGTGAGGAGGGCGACGGCCGTCCAGTCGAAGTCGGCGACGAACAGGAAGACGGTCGCGGCGACGGCGTTGACGACGGCGGCGAGGACGTTCTTGACGGCGTTGAGGCGCTGCATGGTGTCGTCGAGGAGTACGCCCATCAGGGACATGTAGATGATTCCCTGCGCGGCGGCGAAGTAGCCGCCGTAGACGCTGGCCAGGGTCAGCCCGACCAGGAGGAGGGGTCCGCCGTCGGGGTGGGTGGCGGTGCCGTCGCGTTCGCGTCGGCGCCGAAGGCGGGTGCTGATCAGGGGCTGCAGGACGACCAGGACGAGGGCGAGGGTCACCAGGACCGGCACGATCCTCTCGAACGCCGTGGCCGGCAGGGCCAGCAGGAGCGTGGCACCCGCGAGGGCTCCGACGACCGCGCCGGCGCCCAGCTTGAGGATGCGTCGGCGCTGTCCCTGGAGTTCTCTGCGGTAGCCGATGGCTCCGCTGATGGAGCCGGGGATCAGACCGAGCGCGTTGGACACCGTGGCGGTGACGGGCGGCAGGCCGGTGGCGAGCAGGACGGGAAAGGTGATCAGGGTGCCGGAGCCGACAACGGTGTTGACGGCTCCGGCACCCAGGCCCGCGGCGAAGACGGCGAGCATCTCCGGCGGTGTCACGCTGCCTCGGTGGTGGCGGTGCTGATGATGTTCATGAGGCGAGCATAGGAACCGGACGGTTCGGCGGGCGCCGCAATGTCAGCGGCCGGACAGCAGCGCCTCCAGTGCCGTCGCCGTGGCGGGGTGGCGGCCCAGCAGGGCCACGCCCCGGGGTGCGGGTTCCGCCGCTTCCCACGGGTCGTCGCAGCCCAGCAGGTCGGCCACGGCGTCGCACGTGGCGGGGTGGGCGGCGAGCAGCGCCACACGGGCGGCGCCGCCCCCGCTGCGTGCCGGACGCGTGGACTCCGGCTCGGGCACGGCCCGCCACGGCGGCACCCACGCGTCCAGCGCCGCGAGCCGGCCGGGGAAGATCCGTCCGGCCTCGCGGATGAGCAGCGGGGCGAGTTCGGCGCCCCCGGAGCGCAGGCTCGTGATGAGGGTCGGCAGCCACGGCAGCAGCACCGGGTCCGGCAGCCGGGCGAACGCGTTCGACACCGCCTCCACTACGAAGTCGGCCAGCGCCGGCACCGGCTCCAGGGCGTGCAGGAAGCCGCTGAGGTAGCGCGGGTAGGCGGGCACCGCGAGGGGGTTGCCCAGCAGGTCGTCGCACCGGGTGCGCAGCTCCGCGCGGGAGAGGCGGCCGAGGTGCGTCTGGGCCGCCCACAGCAGCGCCACCTTCGACGGGTCCTCGGGGTGCGACTGGGCGACGGCCAGCTCCAGTTGGGTCCGGTCGCAGCCCAGCGACAGCGCGAGGCTCTCCATGCTGAACAGGAAGCCGAGCATGGCCGCGACCTGGCGGACGGTCGCGTCGTCGTCGGTGAACGCCGTCGGCAGCAGGGTGCAGTAGTGCGCGTACCCCGTCTTGACGAAGGACTCGATCCACGCGGGCAGCGTCGGCTCGCTGGTCCGGTAGTACGCCAGCAGGCGACGGGCCCGGCGCAGTACCTCCGGCGCGCCGTCGACGCTGCGTTCGGTCGCGAGGACCTCAAGGGCACGGGTGCCCAGTTCGTCGGCGAGGCGCCGGCTGCGCAGGTACAGGGTGGCGTCCTCGACGGCTTCGAGGACGGTGGCCGTGGTGGCCTGGGGGCCGTAGGCCGCGCGGCGCAGGCGCTGTTCCAGTACCTGCTCGATGCCGACGCCCTCGTAGCCGAGCTCGATCAGGGCCCGCTGGTGCGTGCCCAGGGCCAGGTCCCACGACTCCTGGATCGGCCGTTCGCCGAGCCGCCGCTCCCCCATGATCGGCCGGGCCGTACCGTGCGGCATCAGGTACTTCAGCATCCACAGCACGTCCGAGCAGCGCTCCAGCTCGGGCCGTCCCGCTATGTCCAGCAACGCCCGCTGCACACCGCGCTGTTGCAGCTTCAGGCCGAGTGGCGCGAGCCGGTCGTACACATCGCGGGCGAGGGGTGGCAGGGCGTCGTAGCCGACCTGGCCGATCCGGTCGCCGCCCATCATGATCTCCACGAGTCGGCGCACATCACGCCGGCCCGGCACGGAGTCCTTCTCGATGCAGGTGACGGCCGCGTCCTGGAAGTCGTACGGCGTCGGTCGGGCGCGGTCGCGCATCCCGGCGAGGAGGATCGACGTCTCGAAGACGGCGATGGCGTCGGCGGTGGAGGCGAGGTAGCCGGCCCGGCGCGCGGCACGCACGATCTCCACCGACCAGCCGAGCAGTTCGGCCTCGTCCAGGCGGTCGAGCGTGGGCGGCTGCTGGAGGAAGCCGGACAGCTTGTCGGAGGGAGGGGCGGCCGGTTCGGGCGCGGGCGCCGCCACGGGCTTCCGGGGCTTCTTCGTGCCGGCCTGTCCCTCCAGGCGGAACGGCTTCACGCCTGTGCGCTTGACGTTCTTCGCCCACACCGTGGCGGCGATCGACACGGATCCGGCGGCGAGGCCGAACTGTGCCTCGATCGCGGCGTGGCTGGACGGGATCAGGCCGTGCTGCCACTTGGTCGCGCTGGGCGGGCTGATCTCGAAGGTGTCGGTGCCGTGCACGCCGAACTCGGCGACGTGGCTGGCCGCGTGGAAGGCGCCGCAGACGTAGAGGCAGTCCTCGGGGTCGGTGCCGGTCGCGGCGAGGTGTTCGCGCATCCGGGTCCACATGTACCGCTCGCGGTCCTCGTCGACGCGCACCCGGTGCGGGTCGCCCGGGGCGAGGCGCCGGAAGAGGCTGCCGATCAGGAGCATCACCTGTCGGTAGGTGTCGTGGTCGCTGTCGCCGAGCGGCAGCTCGACGTACTGGTGCCACCACTCCGACCAGTGCCGCACCCGGCCGTGGCGCAGCAGGTGCTCCTCCAGCTCGGCGAAGCGCGGCCGCAGGTCGCCGATCTCCACGCCGACCGCGTCGCCGTGCAGGGCCGCCTCCTCCTCGGCGGACGACGACGGGGCGGTCGGCGACTCGGCGTTCGGCGTGTCCGGTTCGGCCGGTGCGGCCTGCGCGACGGGCGTCGTGTCGCGGGCGTCCCACTGGAACACGTGGTCGGAGGAGCGGTCGACGAGGACGAGTTCGACACCCGGGGTGTCGAGCGCGTAGGCGATGGCCTGGTACTCGGCGGACGCCTCGGTGATCGGCGCGACCACCGACAGCGGCGCCCACTCGGCGGGGAAGCCGTCGACCTCGGTCGCGTACGCCTGGACCGCCACCGGGAGCCGGCAGTTGCGCAGTTCGGCCAGGAGCGGGGCCATGTCCTCGCACAGCTCCAGGTAGACGACCTTGGGCTGTTTCTCCCGCAGTCGGCGGGCCATGGCGGTGGCGGAGGCGGGTGAGTGGTGGCAGACGGGGAAGATCTCGAGTGGTTCGCGTACCGCGCGGTCGACGTCGTCGACGATGCCTAGGAGGATGCCCTCCAGGGCGTCGGGGCCGTCGGCGAAGGCGGTGGCCGCTTCCTGGAGTTGGGCGCGCAGCGCGCCGAAGGTGCCCTCGGTCATGACAGGGTGGCGATCGCGTCGCGGCCGCCCTCCAGGAACTCCGGCCAGGAGCCGCCCTGTTCCTTGCTGCGCGGCTCGACGACGCCGTGCAGGTACTTGTTGAGGATGGCGAGGTCCTCCGGTTCGCGCCGGGCCAGTGAGCCGACGAGCGAGGAGGCGAGGGTGTGGGCGCTCAGCGCCCGATCGCCGAAGAAGTTGCTGTGCAGGACGGCGTCCTCGAGGACGCCGATCTGCTCGGCGGTGGACAGCGCGGACTCCAGCTTCTCGTCGTCGCTGCCGGCGGCGGCCGCGGAGGCACGCAGGTCGGCGAAGCTCTGCAGCAGCACGTCGAGGAGGGTGGGCGGCACCTCCAGTTCGATCTGGTGGCGGCGCAGCAGTTCCTCGGTGCGGAAGCGGACGATCTCCGCCTCGCTCTTCTTGTTGGTCACGACGGGGATGCGGACGAAGTTGAAGCGGCGCTTGAGGGCCGAGGAGAGGTCGTTGACGCCGCGGTCGCGGCTGTTCGCGGTGGCGATGATCGAGAAGCCGGGCTTGGCGAAGACGATGTTGTCGCTGTCACTGTCGCTGCCGAGTTCGGGCACGGAGATGTACTTCTCGGACAGGATCGAGATCAGCGCGTCCTGGACGTCGCTGGTGGAGCGGGTGAGCTCTTCGAAGCGGCCGATCGCGCCGGACTCCATCGCCGTCATGATCGGTGAGGGGATCATCGACTCGCGGGACTGGCCCTTGGCGATGACCATGGACACGTTCCAGGAGTACTTGATGTGGTCCTCGGTGGTCCCGGCCGTGCCCTGTACGACGAGGGTGGAGTTGCGGCTGATCGCGGCGGACAGCAGCTCGGCCAGCCAGGACTTGCCGGTGCCGGGGTCGCCGATCAGCAGCAGGCCGCGGTCGGAGGCGAGCGTCACGACGGAGCGTTCGACGAAGCTGCGGTCGCCGAACCACTTCTGGGAGATCTCCCGGTCGAGGCCGTCGGCGCGCTCGGAGCCCAGGATGAACAGGCGGACCATCTTCGGCGACAGACGCCAGGAGAACGGCTTGGGGTTGTCGTCGACGGACTCCAGCCAGTCCAGTTCCTCGGCGTACTTGATCTCGGCGGGGGCGCGCAACAGGTCGGACATGTGAGGGCCTTTCCAAGCGGGTGGGTACGGGAAAACTGAGCGATCAGACGAGCGATGTCTTGAGTTCCTGGACGAGCCTGCGGATGTGACCCGAGATCACCGGTGTGCCGAGGGTCTTGAAGCGTTCGCGGAACCAGGGGTTGACCTCCTGGCGCCCGGAGCTGGTCACCGAGCCGACGGGGATGAACTTCACGCCGGAGCGGTGGACTTCCTCGATGCCCTCGAACAGCGGCTGGGAGCGGTCGAACTCGTAGAAGTCCGAGATCCACACCATCACGGTGTTCTTGGGCTCGGTGATCTTCGGGCGGGCCATGGCCATCGCGACGGGGCCGTCGTTGCCGCCGCCGAGGTTGGTGCGCAGCAGCACTTCGAACGGGTCGTTCACCCAGGGGGTGAGGTCGAGGGCGCGGGTGTCGTACGCGATCAGGTGGACGTCCACCTTCGGCAGTCCCGCGAAGATCGAGGCGAGGATGGTGCAGTTGACCATCGAGTCGACCATGGAGCCCGACTGGTCGACGACCACGATCAGCCGCTGCGGTGTCGTCTTGCGGGCGGTGTGGCGGTAGTAGAGGCGGTCGACGTAGAGCCGTTCCTCCTCCGGGCTCCAGTTGGTGAGGTTCTTCCAGATGGTGCGGTCGAGGTCCAGGTTGCGGAAGACCCGCTTGGGCGGGACCGACCGGTCGATCGCGCCGACCGTGGCCTTCTCGACCTGGGTGCGCAGCACTTCGGCGACCTCGTCGACGAAGCGGCGGATCAGGGCCTTGGCGTTGGCGAGGGCCACGCCGGAGAGGTTGTCCTTGTCGCGCAGCAGTTGCTCGATGAGCGACATGCTGGGGGTGAGTTTGGCGGCGAGTTTCGGGTCGGCGAGCACCTCGCGCAGGTGCATGCGCTTGACGAGGTCGGCCTCGATGTTTCCGAGCTCGGGTCCGATCTCCGGGATCAGTGTGCTCAGGTCGGGCGTCCCGCCGTAGCCGCCGGTCGTGGTCGTGTCGGGGCCCCTGCCGTGGCTGTTGCCGCCGGAGCGGCCGCCGCGGAGTTCGCCGGGGCGACAGCCGAGGGCGCGCTCCAGCCAGCCCGCGTCGGACTGCCAGCGGGAGAGCTGTCCGGCGGTGACCGTGCCGTTGCCGGTGGCGAAGACGTTGAGCAGCACCTTCGACACGAGTGCGGCGCGGCGCACCTCGGCGGCGCGGTCGCGTGGGCTGTCGTCGTCGGCGTCGTCCCCTTCGGGGACCATCAGGCCGTCGAACTCGGCGGCCAGTTCGGGGTGGCGCTGCACGATCGAGTCGACGGAGGTCTGCGGGTCGAGCAGTGCGGGAGGCAGGCCGATGTCCTCGACGACGGCGAGGCTGGCCGCTTCCAGCGTGGTCTGTTCGTCGGAGTCGAAGAGCCGGGAGAGCAGGCGCCAGTAGAGGACCTGGCGGCGGTTGGCCTCGGGGTTCGCCTCGGGGGTCTGTGGTGCCTCGGGGGTCTGTGGCGTGTGGGTCACTTGCGCAGCAGCCTTCCCGCGCGCTCCCGCAGCACCGCGACGGCGTCGGTGGCGGCCTTCTCGGCCTTGACGCCGGCCTTGTCGGTGGTGCCCCCGGCCCACGCGCCCGCGTGGAGGGCTAGGGTCTTCTTCCGCACGGTGGTCTCCACGGCGAGCGGCTGGACGGTGTACGCGCCGTCGTCCCAGCGGAGCAGGCCGATGCACGCGGTCGACGCGGTGACGGCTTCCGGAGTCAGCGGTCCGGCGATCGGGACGCGGTCGGTGTCGACGGTGAGCGGCGGGTGTCCCGCGCGGGTGAACGTCAGGGCGGCGCCGTCCTGTTGGGCCGTGTAGCCCTCCAGGAGCACGGGGACGGCGATGCGCGCCGGGTGCCGGTCCAGGGGTGCGGTCGGCTGGGCGGTCGCAGCCGCCAGGGCCACGCGGGCGGTGGCGAAGGCGTCGGCCGGCTCTCCGGGGCGGGCGTGCTCGTCGCTCCAGACCAGGTCGCCCTCGGCGGTGACCGGCATGTCGGTGAGGTCCATGGAGAGGCCCTCACCGGCGGCCGCGAGGAGCGACAGGTGCGGCCGGAGCAGTTGCCAGACGCCGGCTCCGACGACCGTGTCCGGCTTGGGCACGGCGACGCCGGCCCGCACCAGGCGGGACGCGGTGCCGTCGGCGGGCTCGAACACGGCGTGCACCTGCGCCTGTGCGGCGGTGGCGTGTTCGTGCAGGTCGACGCCGAGGGGCAGCAGGCGGCCGGTGGCGGTGCCGGTCACGGCCGGGGCGGCGGCGCCGGGCAGTGTCAGCAGCAGCGCGCGGGACCACAGGTCGGCCCAGCGGCGGGCCGGGATCCGCTCCAGGGTGGCGCCGGGGCAGGACGCGGCGAGTTCGGCGGCGAAGCCGTCGAGGAGGGTCGCGAGCCGGCGCAGGGCCGGGTCCGGCAGCATCGCGGAGACGATCTGGGCCGCGCCGGAGACCGTGTCGTGGTCCATGCCCTGCCATCCGGCGCGGGCCAGGTCCGACAGCCAGGAGCGGGCGGCGGCCAGCAGGTTGACCGGCTGCCGCTCGACGGGCGGCGGGGCGTTCTCCTCGTCCCGGCCGCGGCCCGTGATCTCGTCGACCCGGACCATGAGGGCGTCGTGGACGGAACCGAGCAGGGCGCCGCGGGCGGCGGCGAGGGCGACGAAGTGGTCCTCGCCGGCGGCTCCGGCAGCCGCCTTCTCCGCGGCCTCGGCGACCCTGGAGGCCAGCGGCGTGCCCGTGACGGCGTGGGCGAGCCGGGTCAGGTCGGCGGCCTGCGCGGGCTGGGGGCGGAGCAGTCCGGCGACGAGGGCCCGGTCGAAGGCGTCGACGGCCGCGAGGGCTTCGTCCAGTCCCTCGACGGTCTCCGTGACCCCTTCCGCGCGCTCCCCCGCGCTCGGATCGGGCTCACCCGGGGTCACGTCCACGGTGACCGCCCTGGTCGGGGGGAAGAACTGCATCTCCGGCAACGGTGCGGTGGTCGGGGCGAGTTCGAGGTAGGCGAGGTGGCGCAGGAACCGGCTGAAGACGGTGGCGGCGGCCTTGGAGTCGGCCGGTGCGGGGCGGGTGGTGGTCATGGTCTGGGTGAGGTCCGGCGCGCTCGGATCCCCGTCCGCCACGTCCACTCGCAGATAGCGGGCGACGCGCTGACCGCCGTACTGGAGCACCGCCTCGGTGACCAAGGCGCGGATGTGGTTGCAGAAGCCGCCGCGGGCGCCGCCGCAGGGGCGGTTGTTGTTGGTGCTGCACGCGTACGCGTAGGTCCCGGCCGCGACCGACGAGACGTAGACGCGCTCGATGTCCGAGCCGCTGGACACCACGCCCTGGAGGCGTCCGTCGGCCAGTTCGACGAACGGCACCTTGGCGAGCTTGCGTGGCCGCGCGGGTGGGATCACCCGGGCGGTGCTCGACTTCTCCCAGTCCGACAACGCACCATCTCCTTCGCGCCAGCAGGGGTCCCCGAACAGACCCTTCGAAAGGGGTCCTCAAGGGGATCGTCCCGCCACCTCGGAGGGACATGAAAGAACCTACCGGCGACCACTGACAACACCTCTGACCTGCGGATCCGCCCCTCCCGCACGACGATGTCCATGGCGTCGCCGTGCGAGTGAAGCAGCGAGGCGGACCGCCCCCGTCGGGTGCTTTCACGCCTCCCCCCCTCATGGTGCGAAGGCCCGGACCCGTGCGCGACTCACGGTCGGCGCGGTGTTAGCCGGGGGAGCGCCGGGGCACTCGGGGCCCTGGTGGCTCCGCTCGGAGTCGCCGCGTACAGGCTGGAGGTGAAGGACATGGGTCACGGTGGAAACGTCATCGACGAGTTGATGACCGATCACCGCGAGGTCGAGGAGTTCTTCGGCCGGATCGAGGCGCTGCCGTCCGGTCACAAGGACCGCAAGCTCTACGCGGACCAGGCGACCATGGAACTGGTGCGGCACTCGGTGGCCGAGGAGGCGTACCTCTACCCCGCCGTACGGGAGCATGTGGCGAACGGGGACGCCATGGCCGACCGGGAGCTCGAGGATCACGCGAAGGCCGAGCAGATCATGAAGGATCTGGAGGGCTGCGACGCCGACGACCCCGAGTTCGACCGGCTGATCGGCATGCTGATGTCGGAGATCCGCGCGCACGTGGCCGACGAGGAGCAGAACCTCTTCCCGATGCTGCGCGCCTCCTGCCCGCCGGACGCGCTCGACAAGCTGGGCGACAAGGTCCGCCAGGCGAAGAAGGTGGCCCCCACCCGTCCGCACCCCGCCGCCCCCGACAAACCGCCGGCCAACAAGCTGCTGGCGCCGGGTGCCGGGCTGGTCGACCGGGTCCGCGACGCCCTGTCCGGGCGGGGCAAGGCGGACTGACACGGCGCGGGGCGCCCACGCCGACGCGCAAGGCACGCACGTCGCCCTTCATGGGCCCGTCGGGACACCCGGCGGGCCCAAGGCCGTCCCGCGTCGGAGTGTCGCCGGCTGTCCCGGCCCCCGGGTCAGGCGATGAGTGCGCGGCCCGGCCCGAGACGGTCGACGAGCTGGGCCTGGTGGAGGCCGGCCACGGGGGCGAGGAGATCGGGGTGGCGCAGCAGTACGGCCGCCTGCCGGTCGCGCTCGTCGGGTGCGACCAGGCGCCGGAACTCGGCGGCGGCCGCGTCGGTGTGACCGTCCTCGGCCAGCGCGGCCAACGCGAGATCCACCAGCTCGGGGTCGGTGAGCAGGCAGGCCGCCCAGCTCGCCACGACCTCGTCCACCCAGGTGCGCCAGGCGGAGTCCTCGTCGTCCACGGCTTCCCCGGCCGCGTCGGCGCCGCTGATCCAGTCGAGTCGCGCGGAGCCCCCGGGGCCGGCCATCCCGACCAGCGCGGCGTCCATCGCCGTCGGGTAGCGCAGCCAAGCCGCGACCGTCACGGCCTGGCGTGCCTGTACCTCGCACAGGGCGGCGGCGAGGGCGCCGCCGTTGGCCGGGTAGGCACACGTGAGCCAGTGCGCTGTCGCTGCGATGACCGGGGAGAGTGACGCGAGCAAGCTGAGCCGTCCGGGGTACTGCGGGAACAGGGGTTCCGAGAACGGTAGCTTTCGGGGCGGGGGCGAGAACATGGCTCGGCGCCCGTCACCTGCGTGGTTTCGGCCACAGTGGGGTCACAGCCTGCGCCTCCGCTCTGAACGGCTGTGCGCCGGGTCAGGCGGGCATCCGGTCGGCCGCTCGCAGGTTGTAGACGTGGAACGCCCTGCCGATGACCGGCTGGGCCACGTTGCGGACCTTGACTCCGCCGCTGGTCATGCCGTGTTCCGTGCCGGCGTGGGCGTGGCCGTGGACCGCGAGGTCGGCGCCGGCGGTGTCGATGGCCTCCGCCAGGAGGTAGCTGCCGAGGAAGGGGTAGATCTCCAGGGGTTCACCGGCGAGGGTGTCCTCCACCGGGGAGAAGTGGGTCAGGGCGATCCGTACGTCGCAGCCCTCCTCGTCCTGGCCCAGTGCCTCCAGGGACTCGCGCAGCGCGTCCGCCTCCCGGCGTGAGTACCTGACGAACTCCTTCATGATCGGCTCGCCGAACTCGCCGGCGCACCGGCCGACGAAGCCGCCGCCGAAGCCCTTGGTGCCGGCCACGCCGATGCGTTTGTCGCCGCTGGTCACGACCGTGCTCCGGCCCTGCAGGACGGTCGCGCCCGCCTCCTGGAGGACGGCGGCGACCTCGTCGGGGCGGTCGTCGTGGTGGTCGTGGTTGCCCAGGACCGCGACGACCGGGACCGCGAGGTCCTTGATCTCCCGAGCCACCACCCGCGCCTCGTCGGGCGTGCCGTGCCGGGTGAGGTCCCCGGCGAGCAACAGGATGTCGGCGCACTCGGGCAGGGTCTCGAACGAGGGGCGCAGCGCGCCCTCGCTCTCGGGACCCATGTGGATGTCTCCGACGGCTGCGACCCTGATCACGCCAGCTCCTCCGCATGGTCGGGCGACGCGGCGTCCGCGACGAGCAGGTCGCTGTAGACCGGGAATCCGGCCAGCTCGTCGCGGGCCGCGCGCAGGATGTCGTCGCGGCACTGCGCGGACGGCACGGTGCCGGTCAGCAGGACGGCCTCGCCGCGGGCCTCGACGCGTACGCCCAGCTCGCCGAGGGGGCCGGCGGCCAGGTGGTCGGCGAGGTGTGCGACGCGGTACACGAGGTTCTCCGGGGCGCCGGAGGGGTTTTCGGCGCCGTGGTGGCTCATGACTGCTCCTTCGGCGGGGCGATGACGTTCAGGCGTTCCAGGAGGAAGAGGAAGGCCGCGGGCATGGGCTCGTCGCCGCAGGTTTCGCGCACCTGCGGCCAGTCGACCTTCTCGCGCAGCGCGCGGGCCACGGGGAGCACGGCGCCGAAGTCGCAGTGGTGTTCGGAGAAGGCGGCGATCAGGCTGCCGACCAGGTCGGTCGGCGACAGGACGGGCATGCGCACGGAGTCGACGGGGATGTCCTGGGCGCGGGTGAGCATCTCGGTGGTGACCGGCCGGTGGGCCAGCTCGAAGATGATGTCGATGGCCTGGCCGAAACAGGTCGTCTTCAGCAGCCAGTCCTCCGGTGGTGTGCACACGTCCAGGCCGGCGTCGCGCAGGGTGGCCGCGACCGCTTCGGCGTCCCCGGGGCGGACGCAGAAGTCGGCGTCGTGCTGCAGGTTCGTGCTGCCGCCGTGCGCGTGGACGGCGACACTTCCGGCCAGGGCGAAGAGGTGCCCGTCCCGTTTCAGCAGGGCGCCGATCTGCTTGGCTGCCTCCAGGATCGCCTGGTGACGGTCCTGGGGCAGGCTCTGCCCCGGTGTCTCCCGCGTCTCCTGTATCTCCTCTATCTCCTGGTGCAGGCTCCGTTCCCCGGTGGGCGGGGCGGTGTGGGGCGGCTGTTACGGACTCCGCGTCGCAGGCCGGAACTCCCGCTCTTCGGGGCGCCTGGCGAGCGTCGTGTCCTCCCCGTGCTGCGTCATGGTCACTCCGTTCGAGGCGTGGAGCGATGAACCGTCCGAGCTGTCCGGACGCCGGACGGCGCCGGTGCACCCTTCGTGTACCCGGCGCCCCGCCTTCGACACGGCCCGCGCGGACGGCCGGCCGGGCGTGGTCAGCCCCGGACGCTGCCCGCCGTCAGCCCGCCGACGATGAAGCGCTGGAACAGGGCGAAGACGCACACGACCGGCAGGCTGATGAGTGTGGCGGTGGCCATCAGGGCTCCCCACGCGGTGCCGTGCTGCCCGACGAAGGCGTTGAGCACGACGGTGACGGGCCGGACGTCGGAGTCCCCGGCGAGGGTGAGACCGAAGAGGAACTCGCCCCAGGCGAGCAGGAACGACAGTCCGGCCGCAGCGATCACGCCGGGCACCATGATCGGCAGTACGATCCTCAGCAGTACGCCGGTCAGCCCGCAGCCGTCGACCAGGGCGGCCTCCTCCAGTTCGGGCGGCACCGCGCGCAGCACCGGCCGCAGCACGATCACCGTGAACGGCAGGGTGAGGGTGGTGTCGGCGGCGATCAGGCCGAGGTAACTGTCGTCGAGTCCGGCTCGGCGTTCGAGGATGAACAGCGGTGCGGCGAGCACGATGGCGGGCGGCAGCTGGGCGACGAGGAGGGCGAGCACCATGGTGCCCGAGCCGCGCATCCGCACCCGGGCGAGCGCGTAGCCGAGCGGGAGGCCGAGGAGCAGGGTGAGGGCGACGACCCCGCCGGCGATCACGAGACTGTTCAGCAGGGCCCGGGCGAGTCCTTCGTACGACAGGGCGGTGTCGTAGTTCTCCGTCGTGACCGGGGTGGGGACCCACTGGGGGGACGGGACGAGGATCCGCTCGGGCCGGGTGAGGCTGGTCTTGGCCATCCAGTACACGGGCAGCAGGAACACGGCGGTGATCAGCGTCGCGGCCGCGGTGAGCGCCCAGGGCCGGCGCGGTGGTCTCACGCGACTCCCCCTTCCGCTTCCTCCCGCCGCAGCCGTCGTACGTAGAAGACGCCCGTGAGCAGGGGTACGACGAGCAGCAGCAGGCCGGCGGCGGCTCCCCGGCCGAACCGGAAGAACGTGAAGAAGACCTCGTAGACGTAGAGGGAGAGCAGGCGGGTGGCGTCGACGGGGCCACCGCCCGTCATCACGAAGACGATGTCGAAGACCTTGAAGGTGTAGATCAGGCCGAGCAGCAGCACGGTCAGTGAGACCGGCCGCATCAGGGGGAGGGTGATCCTGAGGAAGCGCTGGCGGGCGTTCGCGCCGTCGATGGCCGCGGCCTCGTGGAGTTCCGGGTCGATGGTGTGCAGTCCGACGAGCAGCAGGAGCATGTTGAACGGCACACCGACCCAGACGTTGGCGAGGACGACGCCGGCCAGGGACGTGGAGGGGTCGGTGAGCCAGTCGTGGGTCAGGCCGCCCAGGCCGACCGCTTCGAGCAGCGCGTTGTAGGCGCCGGACTCCGCGTCCAGCAGCCAGCGGAAGAGGGTGCCGCTGACCACCGGGGGCAGCAGCCAGGCCATCAGCAGCAGCGACCTCAGCAGGCCGTTCAGCGGGAAGGGCCGGGCGAAGAGCAGGGCCAGGGCGAAGCCCAGGGTGAACTGGAGGACCAGCGAGGCGAGGGTGAACAGGAGGGACAGGCGTACGGAGTGCCAGAAACCGGGGTCGGAGACGACGGCGCGGTAGTTGGCGAGGCCGTTGAACCGCTCGGGCCCCCCGAGGAGGCTGCCCAGTTCGACGTCGTGGAGGGACGTCCACACGTTGTAGAACAGCGGGTACGCCAGGAACAGGGCGAGGAAGGCCATGCCGGGCAGGCAGAAGAGGTAGCCCTCGCGGCGGACGCGGGCGGAGGGAGCGGGTCGCCGCCAGGTTCTCCCCGCGCCCCGCACTGGTCTCCGGCCGTGCCGCGCCGTTCTGCCGGCGCGCCTCACCGCTCTCCCAGTGCCTTGTCGATCTTCGCGGCCGCCGTTCTCGCCGCGGCGGAGGGGGACGCGGAACCGGTGAGGACGGCCTGCTCGGCCTCGGCGACGGCCTGGGAGGCGTCGGCGTAGTGCGGGCCGTACTGGCGGGGGCGGGCGAGGGGCAGCTGGCTGAGGAAGAGCCGCAGGGCCGGGTCGGACGCCCAGGTGCCCTCGTCGGCGAGATCCTTGCGGGCGGGGAGGTTGCCGAACGACACCAGGTACGGCACGAGCACCGACGGTCGCTGGGTGTACTCCAGGACCTCCCAGGCCTTGTCGACGTGGTCGCTCGACGCCATGATCACCCAGTTCTCCCCGCCCAGACAGGTGGCGGCCTCCTTGTCGCGGGGCAGGGCGACGACCTCCCAGTCGAACGCCGCCTTCTTGAGGGTGGGGATCTGCCAGGGGCCGTTGATCTGGAGGGCGGCGCGCTGGTCGAGGAAGCGGGTGTTGACGTCCTGCTGGGTCCAGCCGACGCACTGCTCGGAGAGCGAGCCCTTGGCGACGAGGTCGTCGAGGAAGGACAGGGCGGTCGCGCCGTCGGTGGCGAAGGTGTCGAGGTCGCCGCCCGCCTGCCACAGGAAGGGCAGGAACTGGAAGACGCCCTCCTCGGTCTTGATCGCGCTGAGCGCCAGGCCGAACCGGTCCCCGCTGGTCAGCCGCTCGGCGGCGGAGGCCAGCTCGCCCCAGTTCGTGGGGGGAGCGACCTTCGCGGACTCGAGCATGCGGGTGTTGCGGTACAGGGCGAGACAGTTGCTGTTGTTGGGGATCCCGAGGGTCTTGCCGGCGACCTGGCAGCCTTCCCAGGGGCCTTTGTAGTACTGGTCGGCCTGCCCCCATTCCTTGACGCGGCCGGTGAGGTCGGCGAGGAGTCTGCTGCCGCCCAGGGAGTTCATGGCGACGTTGTCCACGATGGCGATGTCGGGCAGTTCGCCGGAGATCGCGCCGAGGGTGATCTGCCGGTCCAGCTCGGCGAACGGGAAGGTCCGCCGCTCGATCCGCACGTTCGGGACGTTGGCCTCGATGTCCTTGATGAGACGGTTCATTCCGGGCTGGAAGTTGTCCAGCGTGAAGTAGTCCCACCACGTGAGGGTGACCGTGCCGGTCGTGCCGGAGTCGCAGGACGCGACGGCCCCACCGAGGCCGAGGGCGGCCGCTCCCGCACCCGCGGCCCGCAGGAAACCGCGACGGTCGACCGTGTACGACATGCTCCGCTCCCAGTGGTCGGTCTGGATGCTCAGAAAGCGATCAGAAATCGAAGTCGAGGTCCGGGAACTCGGGCTCGGGCTCCGAACCCGGCACGGGGCGACAGCGTCCCGTGCTGGCGCGCAGGGTGATCAGGGGTTTCAGCAGGACGTGCCGGGGAGGTGAGCCCGGTGAGGTGAGCCGCTCGATCATGAGGTCGACGGCGACCCGGCTCATCTCCTTGGCGGGTATCTCCGCCGCGGTGAGCTGCGGGGTCACCTGTTCCGCCCAGGGGCCGGCCGCCACGCCGACGACCGAGAAGTCACGGGGCACACCGCGGCCGTGCCGGGTCAGCGCGCGGTAGACACCCTCCAGGGACGCCTCGTTCAGGGTGACCAGGGAGGTGGTCGCCGGGTCGTCCCGCAGGATCCGCTCCACGACCTCCTCCCCGGAGGCCAGGTCGTCGCCGCAGAGGTAGGCGTGCGGGGTGAGCCTCAGCTTGGACATGGCCTCCAGGTAGCCGTCGTTGCCGAGCCGCGCGAAGCCGTACCCGCTGTCGAACAGCTCCTGCGACCGGTTGACGAAGGCGATCCTGCGATGGCCCAGGTCGGCGAGGTGCTGCACACAGCCGCTCGCCAGGCCCGTGAAGTCGAGGTCCACCCAGCCGGTCACGTCGGACCGGGCGTTGCGGCCGATCAGGACGAAGGGGAAGCCGGCGTCGGCGAGGTACTCCACGCGGTCGTCCTCCCGGCGGATCTCCATGACGATCACGCCGTCCACCCGCCGCCCCGCCACCGTCCGCCGCTCGCCCTCGGACCGCTCTTCCTCCGACCGCCGCTCGCCTTCCGACCGCCGCTCGCCGTCACTCCCCTGCTCCCCCTCGGTCCCCCACTCACCGTTGGTGCGCGGCTGCTCCCCCGCCACGAGCCGCTCCCCCACCATCCGATGGAACGAGGGGGCGTACGTCGTCCTCGCCGGGGCGAGCAGCAGGTCGTAGCCGTAGTCGGTGGCGGCCTCGGCGACCCCGCCGATGAAGGCGAGCTGCATGGGGGTGTAGTCGCGGTTGCGGCCGGCCGGCGGGTAGAGCAGACCCAGCGTGTGGGTCGCGTCGCTGTCGCGCGGCCCACCCCGTGCCGTCTGCTCCCCCGCGTGGCTGCTCATGGTCCCCCGACCGGCAGCGGTTGTTCGGCCCAGATGGTCTTGCCGCCGGGGGTCTGCCGGGTGCCCCAGCCCTGGGTGAGCTGGGCGACCATGTGCAGTCCCCGGCCGCCTTCGTCATAGGTGCGGGCGCGCCGCAGGTGGGGGGCGGTGCTACTGGCGTCGGACACCTCGCAGATCAGGGTCCGGTCGCGGATGAGGCGCAGTCCGATGGGGACGGCTCCGTACCGGATGGCGTTGGTGACCAGCTCGCTGACCACCAGTTCCGTGGTGAAGGCCGCGTCCTGAAGGCCCCACAGGGCGAGCTGGCGGCTGGTCTGGGCGCGGGCGTCGGCGACGACCGCGGGGTCGGACGGCAGGGCCCAGGCGGCGACCTGGTCGGCGTGCAGGGCGCGGGTGCGGGCGAGGAGCAGGGCCACATCGTCGTCGCGGCTGTCGGGGAGCATCTGCTTGAGGATGGCCTCGCAGGTGACGTCGAGTGAGGGCATGGGCGAGGCGAGGGCGGCGCGGAGCCGTTCGAAGCCGCCGGAGACGTCGTGGTCGCGGGCCTCGATCAGGCCGTCGGTGTAGAGGGCGAGCAGGCTGCCCTCGGGCAGTTCGAGTTCGGTGGACTCGAAGGGCACGCCGCCGATGCCGAGGAGCGGTCCCGGGGTGAGCCGGACGATGCTGGTGCTGCCGTCGGGGAGGAGCACGGCGGGCGGGACGTGGCCGGCGCTGGCCATGGTGCAGATCCGGGAGACGGGGTCGTAGACGGCGTACAGGCAGCTCGCGCCGATCTCGCCGGTGTCGGGCTCGTCGTGGACGATGTCGCCGTCGGAGGTGAGATGGGTGACCAGCTCGTCCAGGTGGGTGAGCAGTTCGTCCGGGGGGAGGTCGACGTCGGCGAGGGTGCGTACGGCGGTGCGCAGGCGTCCCATGGCGGCGGAGGCGTGGACGCCGTGGCCGACGACGTCGCCGACGACCAGGGCGACGCGGGTGCCGGAGAGGGGGACGACGTCGAACCAGTCGCCGCCCACGCCGGCTCCGGTGCCGGCGGGCAGATAGCGGTGGGCCACCTCGACGGCCGCCTGTTTGGGGAGGGCGCGGGGCAGGAGGCTGCGCTGGAGGGCGAGCGCGGTGGTGCGTTCGCGGGTGTAACGGCGTGCGTTGTCGACGGCGACGGCCGCCCGGCCGGCGAGTTCCTCGGCGAGGATCAGGTCGTCGTCTCCGTAGGGCCGGGAGCCGTGGGTGCGGACGAAGACGGCGACGCCGAGGGTGATGCCCCGGGCGCGCAGCGGGGTGGCCATGACGGAGTGGAACCCGAACTCGCGGACGCGGGCGGAGCGCTCCGCGTGGGTGGCGACCCAGCGGGCGAAGTCGGGGTCGGCGGCGCCGCTGAGGACCGGCCGCCCAACGGCCAGGGAGCGGGCGGGGGGCGAGTAGGGCGGGTAGGTGTCGACCGCGCCGAGTTCGACGGCGGCCTCGGGGACTCCCTCGGCGGCGGACTGGTGGGCGACGCGGCGCAGCATGACGGCGGCGTCGACGGGGCCGGGGGCGGGTTCCTCGCCCCGGGTGACGGCGTCGAGCAGGTCCACGCTGACGAAGTCGGCGAGGTGGGGCACGGCCAGGTCGGCGAGTTCCTGGGCGGTGCGCGCCACGTCGAGGGTGGTGCCGATGCGGGTGCCGGCCTCGTTCAGCAGCGTGAGCCGCTGCCGGGCGGCGTACTGCTCGCTGCTGTCGAAGGTGGCCGTGCCGACGCCGGTCACGCGGCCGGTGGCCGGGTCGCGGACGGGCCACAGTTCGATGATCCACGCGCGTTGACGGGCGGAGGCCACGGCAGGCGCGAATCGCTCGTAGCGCATCGGCTCGCCCCGCTCGGCGACCCGGCGGACGCATTCCAGGAAGCCCTGTTCGGCGCGGATCCCGCCCAGCAGGTCCGGGTAGGGGGTGAGGCGCGCGTTGGTCGGCCGCGGCCGCTCGTCGTCCTTCGCCACCTCGTTCAGCCGCCAGGTGCCGGAGTCGGTGGTGTAGGTGGAGAGGGCCACCGAGGACTGGGCGAACGCCCACTCCAGCAGCTGCCGGTCCTGCTCCGACTCGCCCTGGGAGGCGGTGACGACGAATGCCTGGAGGCTGCCGTCGGCCCCCAGGGAGGGGTGGGCGTGGAGGGCCAGTTCGACGCGGTGGCCGTCGCGGTGCAGCAGGGCCGCCGTGCCGCTCCACTCCTGGGACGTCGTGGAGGAAACCCCCGCTGTCTCCGCGGCCCCTTGCTGGGCGAGGAGATCGACGGCTGCGCGTCCCACCACCTCCTGGGCGCGGTAACCCAGGAGTCGCCGGGCCCCCTCGCTCCAGCCGGTGACGTCGCCCCCCGGGCCGATGATCGCCGCGGCGGCATCGGTCGACCGCCCGTGGTGGCCGGCGCGCTGATCAGCAGCGGCCATTCCTGCTCACTTCGCACCCGTGCTGTGACTCACAAGTCCCAGCGTGCCCGGAGGGCAGAAATCGGACAAGTCAGGCTCGCGCGCGGGTGCGGCCCGGGCTTCCCCGGGCCCCGGGTCGACGCGATCAGTGTTCCGGGGTGCGGCACCCGCCGTGCGCGACGGCTTCGAGACGGCAGAAGCAGGACGCCTCGATCGGTACGTCGGCCAGCGCGACGGCGATCTTGAGCTGCTGGGCCACGATCCGCGCCTCGGCCGTCCTGCCCAGCCGCACCAGGCACTCGTGGAGCCCGTGCAGGGACCACACGTTGCCGGGGTGCTGCGAGGCGCGGGGCAGGGTGTCGTCGAGGCCGAGGTCCGCCCGGTAGACCGCCTCGGCATCGGTGACGCGTCCCTGTTCCAGCAGCAGGGCGCCGTAGGCGTGCCGGGTCGGCTGCATCCATCCCCAGGGTTCGTCGTAGGGGAGGTTGTCGTCGAGGGCGATGGACCGTTCGAGGGCGGCGAAGGCGGCGTCGTGGGCGCCCTTGCGGTACTCGAGTTCGCCGTCGAGCATCGCGGACGCGATCGCGAGGATGTCGGCGCAGGTGTTGTTGAACAGCATGCGTGTCTCCTGGACCCGGCCGGCGGCCGCGCGGAAGAGCGCGCGTTCGGCCTCGGCCTCGGAGACGCGGCCGGTGGCGGAGAGCGCGACACCGCGGGCGTAGTGCCGCATGGCGGTGGTCACGCTGTAGAGCTCCGCGTCGGCGGGCTCGGGCAGGTCCAGAATGTCGGCCCAGCGACCGAACCGGATCAGCACATGGACCCGCATGGCGAGGAAGGCCTCCAGCCAGTCGGCCATGGGCGGGCTCTGCACCCGGAGCAGCTCCTCCGGGAGGGCCTTCTCCAGTTGGGTGGCGGTCTCCAGGGCGACCTCGCACTGGCCGAGGAACATGGCGCCGTAGATCTTGAAGTGGTGGTTGTGCGCCCGGTAGAGGGTGTAGAAGTTCATCGCCCCGGCCCGCGCGCGGTACTTCTCGTCGACGGCGATCGCCCGGCTGTTGTCCGCCACCACACCCCGGTAGTCGCCGCACAGCACCTCCAGGTGCGAGGGCATGTGCTGGAGGTGGCCGGCGTCGGGCACCAGGTCGCGCAGCCGGTCGGCGGCGGGCAGGGCCGTCTCGGGGGTGGGCGACATCTCCATCAGGTGGATGAACAGGTGCAGGACCCCCGGGTGCCTGGCGCCCGCCTCCGTGGCCAGCGCCCGGTCGAGGGCCGCCTTGGCCTCAAGGGTGCGGGCACCGTCCGCGGGCCGGCCCGTGCGCAGGTCCCACAGCTGCCAGGGGGTGAGGTTCATCAGGGCGTCGGCGTACAGGGTGACGACGTCGAGGTCGCGGGGCGCCAGTTCGTACACGGCGCGCATGGCGTCGGCGTACGGGGTGTTCCAGACGGAGCAGTCCTCCACGGGGCGCGCCCTCGGGTAGCGGGCGCGCAGGGCGCCGATCAGGGCGCGTTCGACGGGGTCGGCGCCGGTCGACTTCTCGTGGGCCAGTTCGACGGCGGCGTGGGTGCGCTCGACGGTGCGGGCCAGGTCCTGTTCGTCGAAGAACTCCCAGGGTTTGTTGTAGTTCGGGCCGAGCGCGTAGGCGATGCCCCAGTGGGCCATGGCGCAGTCGGGGTCGGCCGCGGCGGCGGCCTCGAAGCAGGAGACGGCTTCCTCGTGGTTGAAGGCGTACGTCCACACCAGCCCGCGGTCGAACCACGTCTGCGCCTCGGGGGACGAGGTCGTCACGGGGCGGCTGTGGGTGCCGAGGTCGTAGTAGTCCATGCGACTCTCCCGAAATGGCGGCCGCCCGGGTCACCGGGGCGAGGGGCCGAAAATCTCTGCCGGGGCCTACCCCGCACCTCGTAGCGTGATCCCATGATCCGCTGGAGTCTCGACCGCTACCGCACCGAAATCATCACTCAGACGGACCTGCTGCGCACCCTGTTGACGGGCGCCGATCCCACCGCACGCGTGCCGACCTGCCCGGAGTGGAACCTCGGCCAGTTGCTGCGGCACGTCGGCGGGGTGCACCGCTGGGTCGACACCGTCGTCCGCACCCGCGCCACCGACGAGGTCCCCGACACCCTGGTCAACGAGGTCTTCGGGTACGGCGACGAGGACCCGGCCGAGCTCGACGCCTGGCTCGCCGTCGGCGCCCGTCGGCTCACCGATGTCCTGGCGGAGGCCGGCCCGGACGCCCGGGTCTGGACGGTGGTGCCGGACCAGCCCCTGGTGTTCTGGGCGCGGCGCGTGCTGCACGAGACGGTCGTCCACCGCGCCGACGCAGCGTGGACCGTGGGGGCCCGTTACGAGGTCGACGCGGCGGTGGCGCGGGACGCGCTCGACGAGTGGATGTCCTTCGGCACGGTCCCCGAGGCGTACGACGCCGACGGCGCCGAACCGTTGCTGGGTCCGGGCCGCGAGGTCTGCTTCGTGGCCACCGACGACCCGGCCGGGTCCTGGCACGTCGATCTCACCGGCGACGTCCCGCGCTGGGACCGCGCCGACGGCGGGGCGGCGGCCGTCGCGGTGCACGGCTCCCTCACCGACCTGCTCCTCCTCGTCTACGGCCGTCCGGTCGCCGATCGGGTCGAAGTGCGCGGTGACACGGGGCTGCTCGAGCTGTGGCTGCGGCGGACGGGGTTCTGGCTGCACGAGTGAGCCCGAGAACCCGGTTCTGGCTGCACGAGTGAGACCGAGAACCCGGTTCTGGCTGCACGAGTGAGCCCGAGAGCCCGAGAGGTCCCGGAGTTCAAGAGGCGGATGCAAGACGGAGGGCGCTCAGATCTGGCCACGGGAGCGCTCCCATGGAACGATGGCGCGGCTCCGGCGGAGCTCGGAGCCGCGCCGATCTCGTCGAACGGAGACCCCCCACATGCAGAACTCCGGACGGTTATTCTTGTCATGCACACGGCGCATATGCGTCGTTCTGGCGGTCTGGGCCCTGGGCGCCGCCCTCGGAGTCGCCCCCGCCGCGGCACAGCCGCAGACCGCGTCCCCGCGCACGGCGCCGAGCGCGGCCGCGGCCAAGACCGTGTACATCCCCCCGAGCTGGGCCTCGACCGGCGAGGTGCCCTGGGCGCAGGACCGCACCCGGGAGTCCGCCGACTTCATCCTGCTGTGGGGCGAGAAGTCGGGCACCGACCCGAGGAACGCCTCCGGCGACTACCGCTTCGACCCCGACAACATCCTCAGCCAGCTGGAGAACCTGTACTCCTACTACGTGAACACGATGAAGTTCACGCCGGAGACAGGACTGCTGGCCCAGCACAAGATCGACGTGATCATCACCCGGACCTGGAACCGCACCGCCCTGGACGCCTGGGCCACCGGCGGTTCGGCCGACGGCCGGGTCGGCGTCATCAACATCGCTCCCGCGGCCGCCGCACCCGGCTCCTGGGGTCTGGCCCACGAACTCGGCCACGTCTTCCAGAACTACACCTTCCTCGGCAAGGGCGGCGGCCTCGGCTTCACCGACCCGTCGGCCGGGACCTTCTGGGAGACCAGCGCCGAGTTCATGGCCATGCAGGTGTACCCGAACGGCGGCGCCGGCGACCTGACCCGGTTCCTGCGCACCGAGAACCTCGCCTACTCCTCCAGCCGTCACCACTACGGCAACTGGATGCTGGTGCAGTACCTCGTCGACAAGTACGGCGGCATCAAGACCTTCAACGACATCTGGAACCAGGCACGCAGCAACGAGCACCCGCTGGAGACCTACCGCCGCATCAACAACCTGACCCAGGCACAGCTCAACACCCGGATCGCCGAGTACGCCCAGCGTCAGGTCACCTACGACTACTCCAACCGCGCCAACGTCATGCCGTTCATCACCAACGTCTACGGCGCGGGCTTCATCAACGCCTACAACGGCGTGCCGGTGAACGCGGTGAACCAGTCCGCCGGGCACTACGGCATCCCGGACGCCCTCGCCCCGTCGGACTACGGCTACAACAAGATCAAGCTGGTGCCGTCGAGCGACGGCGCACTGATCAAGCTGCACCTCAAGGGCCACGCCAACGCGGCGGCCGGCTCGGGCTGGACGTACGGGTTCGTCGCCGTGAAGAACGGCACCCCTCGGTACGGTTCCCTCTCCAACAGCGCGGACGGGCAGATCAACTTCCAGACCCAGCCCGGCGAGAAGGAGGTCTACCTGGTCGTCACCGGCACCCCCGACTCCGTGCACCACTACGGGTACCTCGACGGCTACACCAAGAACTACCGCTATGCGTACGAGTTCCGCGTCAGCGGCGCCACCCCGTCCGGCTACGAGCCCGGTTACCAGAAGCCTGCGGCGACGGGCGGCGGCCACTGGCACTCCAACGGCGGCGGCTGGGTCGACAACCGCGCGAACGTCGCCTCGAGCGTCTACGTCGGCCCGCGCGCCGCGGTGTTCGGCAGCTCGACGGTGACCGGCAACGCCCGTATCGAGGGCCTGTCGTGGGTCAACTCCGGGGCCACGATCGGCGGCAACGTCGTGGTGAAGGACAACGCGATCGTCCAGGGCGGCGCCAACCTCTCGGGCAACCTCGTCATCGGCGGTGACGCCGAGCTGTGGATCGCGTGCTCGTCCGGAACGTACCTGATGTTCAACCCCGACCGCGGCTGCGACGGGCGGGGCGGGGAGAGCGACGTGAACCCGGCCCACGGCACGTTCACGGACGCGGAGCTGGCCATCACCGTCTAGGGCGGGCGAGGGGCCGCCGCCGTACGGCGTCGTGGGCGCCGGTCGGCGGTGGCCCCGAAAGGGCCCGTCATGACGCTGCCTTGACCGTCTGCGGAACCGTTCATGACGGACCTTTGATGCTGCCGTGACCTGCGGAGATGTCGCGTTGACAGGGGGCTCGACGGGCTTGTAGACGTGTGGGGTTCCCGGGGCTCGTGGGGCCGGTGTATCGGCCCGAGAAACGCCCCGTCGTGTCTTCAGTGACCTGCGAAGGACAACCGTGTCCCTTTTCCCCCGCGCCGTGAGATCGGCGCGCCTCATAGGCGTCTCCACCGCCGCGGCGGCTCTCACCCTGGGCGTCGCGAACACCGCGCTCGCCTGCGACATCCGCGACTTCTCCGCCGTCGCCACGTGCGACGACAACGGCAAGGGCATCATCCGCGTCACGGACACGGACGCGTCCGGCACGCCCGCCGTCGTCACGCTCTACATCAAGATGTCCGTCGACGGCGAGGACGACCGCAACCTCGACACGAAGACGATCGAGCACCCGACGGCCCAGGGGGTCAGCGTCGACTTCGCCTGGGACTGGTCGCCCGGTCAGACCTACCGCATCCACGTCAAGGCCGGCAACCAGGTCGACGACGACATCCAGCCTTTGCTGACGACGCCGTCCCAGGGCTGCGAGACCCCCGCGCCCACCACCACGCCGTCGGACTCGGATCAGGCCTCGGCCTCGGCCTCGGCCTCGGCCTCGGCTTCGGCCGCCGCCACGCCGTCGGCGTCGTCCTCGGAGACGCCGTCCGCCGCGCCCACCGGGCCGAGCGACTCCCCCGCCGCGTCTCCCCAGGGCGGCAGCGGCACGCACCTCGCCGAGACCGGTGGCGGCAACGGCACCGGGCTGATCGCCGGGACGGCGGCCGCGCTCGTCGTCGCGGGCGGTGGCGTGGTCTTCGCCCTGCGCCGCCGAAGGGCGTCCGGCTCCCACTGACACCAGAGTTCCACGTCCCTCAAGTTCCCTTGCTGCGAGGGGGCTTGAGGGGCATGGGGAGCCTTGCGGGGGGCATGGCCGAGATTTCCACGAAGTGGTCACAACTCGGCAGGCATACAACCCCCTGCACGTGTCAACTGTCCTGCCGAGAAAGAGAAGGCGACGAAGGTCACGTTTACGTATCGGGCATTTGGCCCGTGAATCTTCACACCAGCCTCACATATTGGTTAGGTTGGCGCCCAGCCGCACGGTTCCCTCCGGCGAAAGCGCCGGGTCGCGCGGCCTCCGCCGAATGCAACTGCCCAGCACGGCACAGCCGTAGGGCCGCCGTGTCCGAGCCGGTGGCCGACTCGGCAGGCGGAGTACGGAAGGAGTACGGCTTCCATGGCGACGGATCGCAGCCCGCGCACCACCGGCCTCGGTCTCCCGGACGGGGACGCCGAGCCGAGCCGGGAGGAGATCCAGCAGCGGATCAACGCCCTCTACAACCGGGCCGAGACCGACACCGGGACCTACAACGCGACCCGTGCCATGTCGACGGCGAGCAGCCTGATCGCCCCGTCCGACGCCTCCCGTGACAACGTCGCCCGCCAGTGGTTCGACGTGGCGCGCTCCAAGCTGGGCCCCACGGTCGCGGCCGTACTGCCGCCCGACAGGGCGCCCGTCCGCCCGACCGGCCCCCGCCCCGCCAGGGCACCGGAGCGCACGGCTGACGCCCCGTCGGCGCGTGAACTCCCGTCAGCACGTGAGCTCCCAGCGGCGCGTGAACTTCCGGCGGCCCCCGAGCGCCCGGCCCCCGAGCTGACCTCGCGCGCTGCCGTCGCCGCGCTGCCGTCGGCGCCGTCGTCCCGGCAGGGCAGCCCCGCGGGCCCCGCACCCACCGCGGCGGAACAGTCCACTCCGCGCACCGCCAAGGAACGCAACCAGCGCAAACTCAAGGCTGCCCGCGAGCTGTTGACCCGCCAGGCCACCCAACGCGCCACGCCCGTCGCGGCCCTGGAGGCAACGCCGAGCCCGCGGCCGTGGGACACGGGGTCGCTGCCCGCGGCGTCGACCGAAACGCCACAGGCCGCCCGGCCCTGGGACACGGGGTCGCTGCCCTCCGTGCCGACCGACACTGCGCAGGCCGCACGGCCCTGGGACACCGGAAGCCTGCCCGCCGTGCCGACCCAGACGCCGCAGACCGCCCGGCCCTGGGACACGGGGTCGCTGCCCTCCGTGCCCGCCGACACTGCGCAGGCCGCACGGCCCTGGGACACCGGAAGCCTGCCCGCCGTGCCGGCCCAGACGCCGCAGGCCGCACGGCCGTGGGACACCGGGTCGTTGCCCGTCGCCGCGCCCGAGGCGGCACCGGCCGCGCAGACCTGGGACACCGGTGGGCTGCCGGCCGTGCCGGCCCAGGCGCAACCCGCCGCCCAGACCTGGGACACCGGGAGCCTGCCGACCGTGCCGCCCCAGACCCCGCAGGCATGGGACACCGGGTCCCTCCCCGTCACCACGCCCGCGGCGGCGCCGATCCCGCAGACCTGGGACACCGGAAGCCTGCCGGTCGCCCAACCGGCCACGACCCCGTGGCAGACGCCGCAGCAGCCCACCTCCGCCGGTCAGCCGTTCGCCGCCGCCGCGCCGGTGGCCGCCGCCCCGCCCGTGGCTGTCGCACCGCCGGTGGCCGCCGCCTCGGTCGCCGCCGCCACGCCGTTCGCCACCCCAGCGCCCGTCGCCCCCGCAGCACCTGTCGCCCCCGCGGCGCCCGCCGTCGGCGTGGCCGAGTCGGTGTATCAGGGGCGGGCCGCGCGGGCCCTCGACTTCGCCCGGGCACAGGTCGGCAAGCCGTGTGTCTGGGGCGCCAACGGGCCGACGTCGTACGACTGCTCCAGCCTGACCCAGGCCGCCTGGCGGACCGCCGGTGTGGCGCTGCCGCGTTCCGCGCAGGAGCAGGCGCTCACGGGCACGGCGATCCCGCTCAGTGACCTCCAGGTCGGTGACCTGGTCTTCTTCCACGGCGCGACCCACGTCGGCCTCTACGCCGGCAACGGCATGATGATCCACGCCCCGAGCCCGGGGGCGTACATACGCGAGGAGTCGGTCCTCCACGCCGGCGAGTCGGCGGTCCTCGGCGCGGTACGGCCCGCCTGAGCCGTCCTGTCCGGTGCATGGTCCCGGCCAGGGCGGGAACCCGGTGGCCGCTGTCCGTACCGACACGTCTGGAGAGGCCATGAGTCTGTTGCGTCTGGTCGGCCGCCCCATGCTCGCCTCCATGTTCATCAGCGGCGGCCTGAGCTCCGTCCGCGCGCCCGAGGAGGTGGCGCCGGTCGCCGAGGACGTCGTACGCCCTGTCTCCGAGCGGGTGCCGGTGGTACCGGACCGGACCGAGCAGGCCGTACGGCTGAGCGGTGCCGTCCAGGTGGCGGCGGGTTTCATGCTGGCCACGGGGCGCGTCCCCCGGCCGGCCGCGCTGGCCATCGCGGCCACGCTCGTCCCGACCACTCTGGCGGCCCACCGCTTCTGGGAGGAGGAGGACCCCGCCGACCGTGCCGAGCAACGCATCCACTTCCTCAAGAACCTCTCCATGCTCGGCGGTCTGCTGATCGCCGCCGACGACACCGCGGGCCACCCCTCCCTGCTGTGGCGCGGCCGCCACGCGGCCCACGACGTACGCCGGGACGCCCATCTCGTACGGCGTTCGATCCGCGCGACGGCGCGGCCCGCGGCCGCCGCGGGTGGCGTCCGGGCCAAGGTGTTCAACTGACGGTTCGCCCCCGGCCGGAGGGCCGGCAGAGGCGGTGTCACGTCTCGCTCCGGCCCACCGCCCGCGCCGCCACGACCTGCAGTGCCGCAGCCGACAGCAGCGCGCCCGGGAGGGACCACACGCCGAGAGGGCCCGCGGCCGCCGCTCCCAGCGCGAAGCCAGTGATCTTGGCGCTGGCACCGGTGGTGCAGACCTGGCCGCGCAGGTGCTCGGGAGCCTCCCGGTGGCGGACGGCAAGGAGCGCGGCGAGCTGCGGCCCCTCGCCGACCCCGGCCAGCAGCGCGGCCATGACGACGGTGACCGGCCGCCCCGTCGCGGCCAGTGCCGACGCCGCCGCCTGGAGGAGCGCACCGGCCCGTATGACGGTCTCCGGGGCGACGTCGTACGGCCGTCTCGCCAGGACCGCGTTGGCCGACAGGGCCGAGACGGCCGTACAGGAAAGCAGCAACGCACCGCGCCCCGCTCCGCCCAGGACCTGTGCGCCCAGGAGCGGCAGGCAGGCCATCAGCATGCCCTGAGCCGCGCAGGAGACGACCGAGGAGACGGTGGCCCGGGCCAGGCGGCGGTTCGTGACGATGAGCCGAGCCCCGGCGACCAGCCCTCCGACCACGTAGACCCCTCTTCCCTCACCTGCCCCTCCGACCCCGGAGGACCCCCTTCCCTCATCTGCCCCTCCGACCCCGGAGGGCCCCCTTCCCTCATCTGCCCCTCCGACCCCGGAGGGCCCCCTTCCCTCACCTGACCCAGCGACCCCGGAGGACCCCGTCTCCCCGAGCGCACCCCTCCCCGGCAGCACCCACGCCGCAGGCACCGCCACCGCGACCAGCGCCGCCGACACCACCACCGCCGCCGGTGCGCCGGCCACCTCGGCCACTCCTCCGGCGAGCGCCGGGCCGACCAGGCCGGCCGAGCCGTATGTCATCGCGTCGAGGGCGTTGGCGCGGGGCAGCCGCTGGTGGGACACCACTCGGGGCAGCTGGGCCGTCCAACCGCCCGACAGTGCGGGCCCCAGCAGTCCGGTCAGCACCGCGACGAGGACGGTCGCACCGAAGGGCAGCCGACCGAGCCCCACGAGGACGCCCGTCAGACCCGCCGCGTACAGGACCAGCGCCACGGACAGCAGCCGCCCGGGACGCTCGGCCCGGTCCAGCAGGGCCCCCAGCACCGGCCCTCCGACCACCGCCGCGACGGTGATCGCCGCGAGCAGCGTGGACGCGTCCGTGGCCGAGCCGGACAGGGCGAACCCGGCCAGCAGGAGCGCGGGGCCGGACATGTCGTCGCCCGTACGGGCCGTGACCGCTCCGGTCAGGTACAGGCCCAGCGTGTAACGCCTCTTCATCGACGGGACGTTACGTAGGTAACTCAAACCTCCGCAAGATGCGTTACATTGCAGCGGTGTCCTCCCCCGCCGACGACTGGTCGAGCCGCCACTCCGTGCCGGCCATGGCCCGCCGCACCGCCGCCCTGCTCAACGTCCTGTCCGCCGACCGCCCCGACCCCGCGGCGGTCGCCGAGGCCCTGCTTGCTCACGGTGAGACGGGCCCTCTGGAACTCACGTCCCGCGAGGTCGAGCGGATGCGCGCGGCCGCCGCCCTGGTACGGGAGGTCTTCACCGCCGACGGCGTGGACGGCGCCGCGGAGGTGCTCAACCGGCTGCTGCACCGGCACACCGGACCGCTGCGCCTCAGCTCGCACGGGGGCGGCACGCCCTGGCACCCCCACCTCGACCGCGACGACGACGCCCCCTGGGACGAGTGGCTCCTCGCCTCCTCCTGCATGGCGCTGACCGTCCTCCTCTGGGACCGTCAGGTGCCGCCCGGCAGGGTCTGCGCCTCGCCGAGCTGCCACGACGTCTTCATCACGCAGGGCAGCGGGCCCGAGCGCCGCTACTGCTCACGCCGGTGCGCGACCCGGGAACGAGTCGCCGCCCACCGCCGCGCCGCCCGTGCTTCCGACTGACCCACGCATCTTGGTGTGTCGGTGGCGTCGGCTACAGTGCGTCCCTCTGATCGAGTGATCGAATCGCAGTTCGGGGTGGGGAAGATGTGGCGCCGAGTGGCCGGAGCGGCCTTGCTGGCGGGGGTTCTGGCGGGGTGCGGGACCGCGGAGGACGACGACAAGAAGGCGAGCGCCTCGTCGGCCCCCGCGAAGGCCGGCGGTGGGGACGGTGGCGCGGGCGCGAAGAGCGGCGGGAGGCTCGGCGGGCCCGGTACGGCCTGCGAGCTGCCCGTCTCGTTCGAAACCGCCGCGCGCTGGAAGGCGGAGTCCGTCCTGTCCGGCTCCGGCGCGTCCGGCAGCCCTGAGGAGCAGCCGGAAGAGCTCCTGTACCAGGGCCCGGTGGCCCCCGCCTGCGAGGTCGACGCCAAGCCCGCCGGACACGTCGGATTCCTCCGCGTCTACACCGGCAAGCCGGGCGGCGCCGACGCGCGCGGCGTGCTGGAGGCGTTCCTGGCGGCCGAGAACGGAGCGAGCAAGGAGACGTACCGCTCGTTCAAGACAGGCGGACTCTCCGGCATCGAGGTGGAGTACCTCTACACGAGCGAGTTCCTCGACGAGCCGAAGAAGGAACACGCCCTCGCCGTCGCCACGGCCGACGGCCCCGTCGTGCTGCACCTCGGCGGGATCGACACCCAGGAGCACCAGAGCATGCTGCCGGCGTTCGAGCTGGCGAAGCGGACCCTGCGTACCGTCTGACGGCCGTCAGACGGCGAGCAGGTCGCGCATGCGCTCGGCGGCCCGTACGGCGGCCACGCCGCAGCAGTTGTTGAAGAGCACGTGCAGCTGTTCGACCTGGCCGGCGAGGGTACGCAGCCTCGGCACCCATTCGCCGAGTTCGTCGTCGGTGTAGTCGTGGCGGAACCGGTCCTCCTTGCTCCCCGTCCCCCAGGCGGAGCTGCGCCCGTGGAAGCGCACGACGCCCACCCGGGAGGAGGTGACGGGGGCGACCGGCGGGATGGAGGTGGGCAGCGTCCGCGCCATGTCGACGCCGACGGCCGCGAAGCCGTGGGTGCGGAGCAACGCCCGACTCGTGTCCGCCTGTTCGTCACGCCACCACGCCGGGTGGCGGAACTCGACGGCGACGGGCCAGCCCGCGGTGCGCTCGGCGCACTGGGCGAGGAACCCCTCGGCCCGGGTGCCGGGCCGGAACCAGGGCGGGAGCTGGAACAGCACCACACCGAGCTTCCCGGCCTCGCGCAGTGGTTCGATCCCGTCGGCGAAGCGTGCCCAGACCTTGTCGAGGACCCACGGGTCCCGGGAATCGGCCGGTAATCCGCCGGGCAGGAGAGCCGACCTGGTGGGGTGTCCGGTCAGCAGGGAGAAGGCCTTCACGTCGAACACGAAGTCGTCCGGGGTGCGTTCCACCCACAGTCGGCTGTTGCGTGCCGAAGGCAGCGCGTAGTAGCCGGAGTCCACCTCCACGATGCCGAACCTGCCCGCGTAGTACCGCAGTCGCCCCTCGGCGTCCCGCTGCCCCACCGGGTACCAGCCACTGCCGACCAACGCCCGGTCGGTCCACGAACACGCGCCGACCCGAATCTCGCCCATGGCGCTGCGCGTACCCCGGGACGCCCCACCCGTGCGGCCCGATCACCCCTCACGCAGGGTGATGATCGTCTCACGGCCGCGGGAGCGATCGTACGCGCGCGGTCGCTGCGGGTGCGCGGCGAGGGCCGGGTGGCGCATTCTTGCTGTGTCGCCCACCCGGCGGCGCACGGACGAGGTAGGGCCATGACTGGGAGCGCCAAGGGCGAGAACGGCATGCCGGGGCGGTTGGCCGCGCTGCTGACCGACGCCGCCGCCGACGCGGCCGGCGCGGCCGACAACCGCGCCGGGGGTGTCTACCTGCGCTCGAGCACGCCCGGACAGCTGCGTCTGGCCGTGCTCGCCGGGCTTCCCGGTTCCCTGTTCCGGCCCTGGTGGCGGCTGCACGTGGACCGGCCGTTCCCGGTCGCCGACGTCCATCGGCTCGGCGTCCACGTGGTGCTGCCGAACGCCACGGAGACCATGCGCCGCTATCCCCAGTTCGCGGCCGGTCTGCCGTTCCCGTTCGGGTCCATCCATGTGCCCGTCGCCCACGCGGCCTCCGCCTTCGGTGTCCTGACCGTGCTGCGGGCGTCCGCCGCCGACGCCGCCGAGATGCTCACGGAGCGGGACCGGCTCACCCGGGTGGCGCAGCGGCTGGGCGGAGCCCTTCGGCGCCTGGAGCAGACGGGGGCGCCGGTCCGCTGGGACGACGAGCCGTTGAGCGTGCGCCCGCCGGCCACCTGCTCCGCCACGGCGCGGTCGGCGCGTTTCTCCTGGGAGCCCGCGACGGGGGCCCTGATCGCCGACGAGCACCTGCCGGCGCTGCTCGGCGTGCCCGCCGGACGGGAGCTGCGCCATGTGCGCGACCTCGCGGAGTGCGTGGCGGACCCTCCCCGGCTCCAGTACCTGCTGCGGCAGACCGCGGCCGGCCGGCCCCCGTCGCTGCCGGTGCCGGTGCGCACCGCGAACGGGAAGCCACGGCTGGTGCGGCTGTGGGGGCCCGAGGACACCGACGGCGCCCGGTCCGCCGGCGGGGTCGTGCTCGACGCCGGTTCGACCTCGACGGCCGAAGCGGCGGCCGACCTGCTCCCGGACGGTGTGCTCTGCCTGGACCGCCTGGGCGTGGTCGGCTACGCGAATCCCCGGGCCGCCGAGCTGCTGCGCCGCCCGCGCGCCGAGCTGGTCGGACGGTCGCTGTGGGAGGGCGTGCCGTGGTTGCGGCAGCCCGCCTACGAGGAGCACCTGCGCGCCGTACTGCTGTCGGACCAGCCCGCCCACTTCCACGTCAGACGGCCCTCGGGGCAGGAGGAGCAGCCCGCCGAGAGCGACTGGCTGGCTCTGTCGGTGTACGCGGGTACCGACATCCTCACCTGCACCGTCCGCCCGTCCAGCCGGGTGCCGGAGCCGCCCATGGAGCCGCCCGTGGACCCGTGGGAGAGTGTGGGCGGCGTGGAGCCCGGCCGGGGCGCTCGCCCGGCCTCCGCCGAGGACGCCACCGCTGAGGGCACCGCCACGGCCCAGGACAGCACGACGGACCAGGACGCCGTACCCGGCGAGGCAGCCGTGACGGTCGAGGCCGCCGTGACCGCCCCGATGTACCGCCCGATCGCCCTGGCCATCGCCCTCACCGAGGCCGTCACCGCCCGTCAGGTCTCCGCCGTGGTGATGCAGGAGTTGCTGCCCGCGTTCGGCGGCCGCATGCTCGCCATCTATCTGCTCCAGGACCGGCGCCTGTACCTGGCGTGGGAGCACGGCTTCCCCGAGGGCTTCCTCGCCCCCTTCGACGGTGTGGGGCTCGAAGCGCGGCTGCCCGGCGTCGAGACGCTCACCACGGGCCGCCCGCTGTTCTTCGACTCGATGCACCAGTTGCAGAGCGCCTATCCCGGCATCCCCCTCGACGCGACGGAGGGGGCGCGCGCCTTCCTGCCCCTGATCGCCTCCGGACGCCCGGTCGGTTCCTGCATCCTCGGCTTCGACCGCCCCCGCAGCTTCAGCACCCAGGAGCGCACCGTGCTGACCGCCGTGGCGGGGCTGATCGCGCACGCCATGGAGAAGGCGCAGCGCTACGAGACCGAGGCCGCGCTCGCCCGGGGCCTGCAACAGGCCCTCCTCCCCCACCGACTGTCGGCGCACCCGCAGGTGGAGACCGCCGGCCGCTATCTGCCGGGCACCCAGGGCATGGAGGTGGGTGGGGACTGGTACGACGTCGTCGAGACCGGCGGCGCCCTGGCCCTGGTCATCGGCGACGTCCAGGGGCACGGTGTCCAGGCGGCCGCGACCATGGGGCAACTGCGCAGCGCGGTCAGGGCGTTCGCGGTGGGCGACCATCCGCCGGACGAGGTGATGAGGGGGACCAACCGTCTGCTGATCGACCTGGACCCGGGCCAGTTCGCCAGCTGCTGCTACGTACGTCTCGATCCCCTCACCGGGGTGGCCCGGGCCGCCCGCGCGGGCCACCCGCCGCCGCTGCTGCGCCGTCCGGACGGGGGCACGGAGGTCGTGGAGATCCCCGGCGGCGTCGTGCTGGGTGTGGACCCGGGCGCCGGCTATCCGGTGACCGAACTGTGCCTGGAACCCGGCGCGATCCTGGCCCTGTACACCGACGGCCTGGTGGAGCGGCCGGGCGCGGACATCGACGACGGCATCGCCGCGCTGCGGGTCGCCCTCTCCCGGGTCGGCGGCGGGGAGGTCCGCTCGGACGGCCGTTTCCTGGCCGGGGTCGCCGACCGGCTCACCACGACGGCACGGCACACCGTCGACCGCCCGGACGACATCGCGCTGCTGCTCGCCAGCCGCCGCACCGCGGCACCGCGTGATGACTGAGCAGTGGCCAACCGGCCGTCGCCGGTGGGTCGTCGAACAGGGTGTGACCCTGCGTGACGCCTCTCGCCTCATGAGGCGCGGCAGTGTAGACATGGGCACATGGTCCGGATAACGGGTCGACCCGGGTCTCGGCCGACCCGTCTTCCCAGCCCCCTGCGTGCCGCGCGCCCCCATGCCCGCGGCCGGGGGTCGCTGAGTGGGCGCAGCGTCGCCGGTCAGGTGTTCGTCCTTCAGCTCGTCATCGTGTTGTTGCTGGTCGTGGCCGCGGTCGTGGCGCTGGTGCTCCAGGTGCGGCACGACAGCAGTGTGGAGGCCCGCAACCGCTCACTCGCGGTCGCGGAGACCTTCGCCAACGCGCCCGGCACCCGTGAGGCACTGAGCTCACCGGACCCCACGGCCGTGCTGCAGCCGTCGGCGGAGGCCGCCCGCAAGGCGGCGAACGTCGACTTCATCGTCGTCATGAACACCGACGGGATCCGCTACACCCATCCCAAGCCGGACCGCATCGGCAAGAAATTCGTCGGCAACCTGGCGCCCGCCCTCGCCGGCAGGACCGTGACCGAGGAGATCACGGGCACGATAGGGCGGCTGGTGCAGGCCGTGGTGCCGATCAAGGATTCCGACGGGAAGGTCGTGGGCCTGGTCTCGGCCGGCATCACGACGGCGCGCGTGGGCGGTGCCCTCGACCAGCAGCTGCCGCTCCTGCTGCTGGCCGCGGGCCTTGCGGTCGCCCTGTCGACGGCGGGAACGGCGCTGGTGAGCAGACGGCTGATGCGACAGACGCACGGCCTCGGCCCGCACGAGATGACCCGGATGTACGAGCACCACGACGCGGTGCTGCACTCCGTGCGGGAAGGGGTGATCATCGTCGGTGACGACGGCCACCTGCTCCTCGCCAACGACGAGGCGCGTCGGCTGCTGCAGCTCCCGGACGACGCCGAGGGACGTCAGGTGCGGGCCCTCGGTCTCGACCCGGCGATCGCCGACCTGCTCGCCTCGGGGCGCGTCGCCACCGACGAGGTGCACCTGGTGAGCGACCGGCTCCTCGCGGTCAACCAGCGGCCCACCAACCTGCGGGGAGGCCCGTCAGGCAGCGTCGCCACGCTCCGTGACTCGACGGAGCTGCGTGCCCTGTCAGGCCGGGCCGAGGCGGCCCGGGAGCGCCTCGACCTGCTCTACGACGCCGGGGCCCGCGTCGGCACCAGCCTGGACGTGACCCGGACCGCCGAGGAGCTGGCGGACCTGGCCGTGCCGCGGTTCGCGGACTTCGTCGTCGTGGACCTGTACGACGCGGTTCTCGCCGGTGAGGAGCCGGAACCGGGCATCGGGCTGCGGCGTACCGCGCTGGCCGGCATCCGCAAGGACGCCCCGCTCTATCCGTCGGGCGAGCGGATCCGGTTCGTGGCGTCGTCGCCGCAGGCCCGGAGCCTGGAGAGCGGCCGGCCGGTCGTGGAGCCCCGCCTCGGCGAGGCGCCCGGCTGGCGCGCCCAGGACCTGGAGCGCTCCGCGCAGGTGGTGGAGTACGGCATCCACTCGCTGATCACCGTGCCGGTGCGGGCCGGTTCCCTCGTCCTCGGCGTGGTCAGCTTCTGGCGCTCGGAGAAGCCCGAGCCGTTCGACGCGGAGGAGGTGGCGCTGGCGGAGGAGCTGGTCGCTCGTGCCGCGGTCTCCATCGACAACGCGCGCCGCTACACCCGCGAGCACAGCATGGCCGTGACGCTCCAGCGCAGTCTGCTGCCGCGCAGCCTGCCGGAGCAGAGTGCCCTGGACATCGCCTACCGGTATCTGCCCGCTCAGGCGGGTGTGGGTGGTGACTGGTTCGACGTACTGCCGCTGTCGGGGGCCCGTGTGGCGCTGGTGGTCGGTGACGTCGTGGGCCACGGGCTGTACGCGGCGGCCACCATGGGGCGGCTGCGGACGGCGGTGAGCAACTTCTCCGCGCTGGACCTGGCTCCGGACGAGCTCCTCGGGCTTCTCGACGAGCTGGTGGGCCGTATCGACCAGGACGAGCAGGACGAGGGCGGCACCGCGCCCATCACGGGCGCCACCTGCCTGTACGCGGTGTACGACCCCGTCTCGCGGCGCTGCACCCTCGCCCGCGCGGGCCATCCGCCGCCCGCGGTGGTCCGTCCCGACGGCAGCGTGACGTTCCTCGACGTGCCGGCGGGGCCTCCGCTCGGCGTGGGGGGCCTGCCGTTCGAGACGGCCTCCGTGGAGCTGGAGGAGGGCAGCCGGCTCGTGCTGTACACCGACGGGCTGGTCGAGGACCGCGAGCGGGACATCGACACCGGCCTCGAGCTGCTGGGCGCGGCCCTGGCGTCGGCCGACTCCTCGCCCGACGACACGTGCCGGGTCGTCCTGGACGCGCTGCTGCCGTCCCGGCCGAGCGACGACGTGGCGCTGATCGTGGCGTGCACCCGGGCGCTCGGGGCCGACCGGGTGGCCGAGTGGGACGTGCCGATGGATCCGGCGGCCGTCGGCGAGGTGCGGGCCGCGGTGACCGCCAAGCTCGCGGACTGGGGGCTCGAGGAGCTGACGTTCACCACGGAGCTGATCCTCAGCGAGCTGGTGACCAACGCGATCCGCTACGGCGCGGGCCCGGTGCGCGTGCGGGTGCTGCGGGACAGCAGCCTGATCTGCGAGGTCTTCGACGGCAGCAGCACCTCACCGCATCTGCGTCACGCGGCCATGACCGACGAGGGGGGTCGTGGACTGTTCCTCGTGGCGCAGTTGGGGGACCGGTGGGGCACGCGCTACACCCCGACCGGCAAGATCATCTGGGCGGAGCAGCCGCTTCCCCGGGAGGCACGCGACTCATAAACCCGACTTATGAGCCCATAGATCGGACCCGCGTACCGACTTAGGCTTGCCTCAGTTTAGGCTTCCCGTCGAGTCGTCCTGTCATCGCTCGAAGGGAACCTGATCATGCCGCGCCCTCTGCGGGTAGCCATTGTCGGAGCCGGCCCCGCCGGGATCTACGCCGCCGACGCGCTGCTCAAGTCCGACGTGGCCGCCGACCCGGGGGTCTCCATCGACCTCTTCGAGCGCATGCCCGCCCCGTTCGGCCTGATCCGTTACGGCGTCGCCCCCGACCACCCCCGGATCAAGGGCATCATCACGGCGCTGCACCAGGTCCTCGACAAGCCGCAGATCCGTCTCTTCGGCAACGTCGACTACCCGACCGACATCAGCCTGGACGACCTGCGCGCGTTCTACGACGCGGTCATCTTCTCCACCGGCGCCACCGCCGACCGTGAGCTGCGCATACCCGGCATCGACCTCGACGGCTCCTACGGCGCCGCGGACTTCGTCTCCTGGTACGACGGCCACCCGGACGTGCCGCGCACCTGGCCGCTCGAGGCGGAGAAGGTCGCCGTGCTCGGTGTCGGCAACGTGGCCCTCGACGTGGCGCGCATCCTGGCGAAGACCGCGGACGAGCTGCTGCCGACGGAGATCCCGGCGAACGTCTACGACGGCCTGAAGGCCAACAAGGCGCTGGAGGTCCACGTCTTCGGCCGACGCGGCCCCGCGCAGGCCAAGTTCAGCCCGATGGAGCTGCGGGAGCTGGACCACTCCCCCAACATCGAGGTCATCGTCGACCCCGAGGACATCGACTACGACGAGGGCTCGATCGCGACCCGGCGCGGCAACAAGCAGGCCGACATGGTCGCCAAGACCCTGGAGAACTGGGCCATCCGCGACATCGGCGACCGGCCGCACAAGCTGTTCCTGCACTTCTTCGAGTCGCCCACCGAGATCCTCGGCGAGGACGGCAGGGTCGTCGGCCTGCGCACCGAGCGCACCGCCCTCGACGGCACCGGAAACGTCAAGGGCACCGGCGAGTTCAAGGACTGGGACGTCACCGCGGTCTACCGTGCCGTCGGCTACCTCTCCGACAAGCTCCCCAAGCTGCCCTGGGACATCGAGACCGGCACCGTCCCGGACCAGGGCGGCCGGGTCGTCCAGGAGACCGGCGAGCACCTGCGGTCCACGTACGTCACCGGCTGGATCCGGCGCGGCCCGGTCGGCCTCATCGGTCACACCAAGGGTGACGCCAACGAGACGGTGGCCAACCTGCTGGACGATTACGCCAACGAGCGCCTGCAGACGCCCACTTCGCCCGCCCCCGAGGCCGTGGACGCGTTCCTCGCCGAGCGCGACGTCCGCTTCACCACCTGGGAGGGCTGGTACAAGCTGGACGCCGCCGAGAAGGCGCTGGGCGAGCCCCAGGACCGCGAGCGCGTGAAGATCGTCGAGCGCGAGGACATGCTGAAGGCGAGCGGCGCGTAAGGGGGTTCGCCCCGTAGAGCGTTCCGGCGCGGGCAGGGCCCACCCCGATGCGGATGGTGGGCGGACCCTGTCCGCGCTGCCGATTGTGGGGGCCGGGCGGCGCCCGGGACACGGGTGAGCGGCGGTCGACTGGTGCGACGGCCGCGCGCCCCGCGCGCAGGCCGTGCGCCCCGTGTGCGCCCGGGGGCTGCGCACACCCCCGCTTGATCGTGTGCGGCGTGGAAAGACAATACTGGGACCGCACGTCGTTCCCGCCCCACAGATGGACTCATGTCAACGTCCCCCAGCGCCCGTCCCACGATCCCTTCCACGGTCTGGTCGACCCGCGGCCGCCACACCGCGACCGCCGCAGCGGACGTCGTCCGAGAACACCTGCGGCGGCTCAAGGACGACCAGGTCATCGACGACTTCAAGGAAGTACCCGACGACGAGAGCCCCGAGGGCCACCGTGTCTTCGAGGCGCGCTGGCGGGTCCCGGACGCGGTGACCGTACGGGCCCGGCTGACGCTGACGGACGTCCCCGAAGCCGGCTCGGACGCCGGGCAGGAGTGGACGCTGGTCGCGGAGGCGGAGCGGCCGTGGGAGCAGCGGTGGCCCTCCCCGGCCGCCGTGTTCTGGCCCTGGGAGTACGAGAGCGACCCCGACCACGTGACCCCCACGGGCCTGCGTCTCGGCGACGCCAACCCGCTGCCCGCCGACGAACAGGACATGCGCCGCGTGTTGCGCGGTGCGCAGCGCGACGGCTGGAGCATCGACGTCGTCGTCCACGAGGCGATGACGCCCGACGCGATGGGCCGGCGGCCGCTGACGCGGTTCCTGCCGCCGGGACTGCGTCACCGCGTGGTCGAGCACCGGGCCTCCCCGCACCAGTTGCGCGCCGTGAACTACGCGCTGCGGGACTCCGGCGTGGAGGTGCCGCGCGGCGGCGCCGTCGTACTGCCGGGCACCCCAGCCCCGCCCGACGCCGACGCCGCCGACCTCGCCGTACGCACCGTGTTCCTGGACGGCTCGGAGCCGACCGGTCTGGTCGACGCGGTGGTCCGCTTCGCCGCGCTGCCGAGGCCGCTCCCGGACGGCGGTCAGGAGGCGCTCGCCGCTCTCCGCGACGACTGGAGCCTGCTGACGCTGGAGGAGGAACTGGCCCGCGAGCGCAGGCTGGTGGCGATGTACGCGGAGGCGCTGGAGGCCATGACGAAGTCCCGCGACCTGTACCGGGAGGCCGCCGAACGGGCCCACGAGGCACTCACCGTCTACCGCGAGACCGGCTCCGTCGAGGCACCCGAACCGCAGCAGACGAAGCCGGCCGACAAGTCCGGCACCTCCCCGTTGCAGCAGCTCACCCGCACCTTCGAACGCCTCAAGTGGCGCCCCGCCCCCTCCTCGAACGGCACCACCGAGGCGGAGGAGACACCCGAGAGCTAGGAACAACCGCGGGTCAGCAGAACAGCGGGAACCGGTCGGCGTCCGCTCCCAGGGCCTGCCGGTCCGGTTCCGTGAGCGGAAGGCGGCCCGTGCCGGCGCGGGCGTAGTGCTCGTCGCTCCAGTCCACGGGCAGCGGGCGGCCGAGGAGACCGTCCAGGGTGGTCCGTACGACGGCCAGGGCGGTGGGGGGCGGGCCCGGGGCGGTGGGCAGGGCGACGACGAGGTCGAGATGGTGGACGGCGGCCTCGACGGTGAGCGTGCTGATCAGGTCGCCGGCGGTCAGGACGTGGCCCTGGGTGGCGACGAGGGCGTCCGCCCGGGCCGCCGCGGCGGCGTGGACGGCGGCCGACGCGGTCTCCAGGTACAGCCCGCGCAGCTGACCGAAATCGAGGAACATGCTGGCCGCGACCCGGTTGTAGCGGCGGCCGTTCGCGGCGCCCGCGGGGTTGGGCCGCCAGTCCTGCCAGTAGGTCACGGCGTCCCGGTCGGCCGGCCCGGAGGCCGGCGTGTGCAGGGCCACCAGGGCGCGCTGGGCGTCCCCGACGAGGTGGAAGAGGAGATCGCGCACCGCCCAGCCGGTACATCCGGTGGGCTGCCAGGACTCCTCGTCGCCGAGCGGCTCGACGACGCTCGCCAGCGCCTCGTAGGCGGCGCGCAGTGCCTGGGCCTGGTCCGGCGGAACGTGTGGTTCGGGCATGCCGGCCAGCTTAGGGGTGGACCGCTTGGGCAGTCCGGTGGGCCGGAACGGGTGTCAGGTCGCGTTGCGTGGATACGCGGATCCCACGGCACCGCTCCGCCCGTCCCGGAAGGTCTCGCGCATGGGCAGCCCCAGTCATGGTCTCCACTCCGACGTCATGCTGCGCGTCAACGGCAAACCGCACACGCTGACCGTCGACCACCGGCGCGTGCTGCTGGACCTGCTGCGCGAGGATCTCGACCTGCCGGGCGCCAAGAAGGGCTGCGACCACGGTCAGTGCGGCGCCTGCACGGTCCTGGTGGACGGGCGGCGCGTCAACAGCTGTCTGCTCCTCGCCGTCTCCCTGGAAGGCTGCGACATCACGACCGTCGAGGGCCTCGCCGGTGACGGTGAGGAGCCCCATCCGCTCCAGCGGGCGTTCCTCGAACGGGACGGCTTCCAGTGCGGCTACTGCACCCCGGGCCAGATCTGCTCCGCGCTCGGCGCGGTCGCGGAGGCCGAGGCGGGTCATCCCTCGCACGTGACCGACCCGGCGACGCCGTCCGGGCGGCCCGTACCGCTGGACCGGGACGAGATCCGGGAGCGGCTCAGCGGGAACCTGTGCCGCTGCGGCGCCTACCCGCGCATCGTCGACGCGGTGGAGGACGTGATCCGGTGAAACCCTTCGCCTACGTACGGGCCGCAAGCGTCGAGGAGGCCGCCGACGCCTACGCGTCCCGCCCCGGCGCCCGGTATCTCGGCGGCGGCACCAACCTCGTCGACCTGATGAAGCTCGGCGTGGAGCGGCCCGAGGCCCTCATCGACGTCAGCCGCCTGCCGCTGGGCGCCGTGGAGGAGCTGCCCGACGGGTCGCTGCGCGTCGGGGCGACCGTCCGCAACAGCGACCTCGCGGCCCATCCCCTCGTCCGTGACCGCTACCCGGCGCTGTCCCAGGCGCTGCTGGCGGGCGCCTCCGGTCAGCTGCGCAACGCCGCCACCACCGGCGGCAACCTGCTGCAACGCACCCGCTGCCCGTACTTCCAGGACCTGTCCAAGCCGTGCAACAAGCGAGAGCCGGGCAGCGGTTGCGGTGCCCTGGAGGGCGTCCACCGCGACCACGCCGTGCTCGGGCACTCGGAGCACTGCGTCGCCACCAACCCCTCCGACATGGCCGTCGCCCTTGCCGCCCTGGACGCGCGGGTGGAGCTGTACGGCCCCGAGGGCACCCGGAGCGTCCCCGCGGCCGAGTTCCACCGACTGCCCGGGGACCGTCCGGAGCGGGACACCGAGATCCTGCCCGGTGAGCTGATCACCGGCGTGGTGCTGCCGGCCCGCCCGGCCGGGCTGCCGTCCGCGTACCGCAAGGCCCGCGACCGGGCCTCGTACGCCTTCGCCCTCGCCTCCGTCGCCGCCGTGGTGGAGGTGGCCGACGGGGTGGTCTCGTACGTCGGGCTGGCCTTCGGCGCTCTGGCGCACCGGCCCTGGCGGGCGCGGCGGGCCGAGGAGGCGCTGCTGGGAGCCGCGCCCACCGTCGCGGCGTTCGAGCACGCCGTCGATCTGGAACTGGCCGCCGCGCGGCCCCTGCGGGACAACGCCTACAAGGTGCCTCTGGCCCGCGGTATCGCCCTCGACGTCCTGGGCAGTCTCACGGCGCCCGCCAGGACCTGAACCGGCATCCCGAGGAGGACTCCATGGCCGAGCCCGCCAGCGTGTCGGGCGCTCCCGCCGAGCGCCGGGAAGGGCGTCTGAAGGTCACCGGCACCGCCCGCTACGCCGCCGAACACGCCTCTCCCGGGCGCCTCCAGGCCTGGCCCGTGCCGGCGGCGGTCGCGCGCGGCCGGGTGACGCGGATCGACACCGCGGCAGCCCTGGCCGTGCCCGGGGTCGTGACCGTGCTGACGCCGGACGACGCCCCGCGGCTGGCCGGGTCCGACGACGCCACACTGGCCGTCCTCCAGGACTCCCGTGTACCGCACCGGGGGTGGTTCGTCGCGCTGGTCGTGGCGGAGACCCTGGAGGCGGCCCGCGTCGGCGCGGCGGCCGTGGACGTCGGGTACGCGACCGAGGAGCACGACGTCACCCTCACCGACGCACACCCCGCCGGGTACGTCCCCGAGCAGGCCAACGGCGGGTATCCGGCCGTACGCGAACAGGGCGACCCCGAGGGCGCGTTCGGGTCGTCCGAGGTCCGCGTCGACGTCCGCTACCGCGTGCCTCCGCTGCACAACCACCCCATGGAGCCGCACGCCACCACCGCCCGCTGGGACGGTGACCTGCTGACGGTCCACACCTCCAGCCAGGGCTCCGGCGTCGTACGCGCCGTGCTGGCCCAGCTGTTCGACGTGCCCCAGGAACGGATCACCGTCCACGCCGAGCACGTGGGCGGCGGCTTCGGCTCGAAGGGCACGCCCCGCCCGGACGTCGTACTCGCGGTGATGGCGGCGACGCGGACCGGACGGCCCGTCACCGTGGCCCTCCCCCGGCGCTTCCTCCCGGCCGTCGTCGGACACCGCGCCCCCACCCTGCACCGGCTGCGCCTCGGCGCCCGCCCGGACGGCCGGCTGACGTCCCTGCTCCACGAGGTCACCACCCACACCTCGCACGCCAAGGAGTTCGTGGAGCAGGCCGCGACCCCCGGCCGCGTCATGTACGCCACGCCGAACAGCCGTACCGCCCACCGCGTGGTGCCGCTCGACGTGCCGACACCGTCCTGGATGCGCGCCCCGGGCGAGGCGCCCGGCATGTACGCGCTGGAGTCCGCGATGGACGAGCTCGCCACCGAGCTGGGCATGGACCCGGTCGCGCTGCGCGTCGTCAACGAGCCGGAGGCCGAGCCCGACAGCGGCAAGCCGTTCAGCAGCAGGCATCTCGTGGAGTGTCTGCGCGAGGGCGCCCGCCGGTTCGGCTGGGACCGACGCGATCCGCGTCCGCGCGCCCGCGAGGAGGGGCCCCTGCTGATCGGCTCTGGCGTGGCGGCGGCCACCTACCCCGTCCTGGTGTGGCCCTCGAAGGCCTCGGCACGGGCGCTGCCCGACGGGACCTTCCTGGTGTCGATCAACGCGGCGGACATCGGCACGGGCTCCCGTACGGTACTCGCGCAGATCGCCGCGGACGTCCTGGACGTGCCGCTGGAGCGGGTGCGCATCGAGGTGGGCCGCACCGATCTGCCCGCGGCGTCGCTCGCGGGCGGCTCGTCGGGCACCGCGTCCTGGGGCTGGCCCGTCCACGAGGCGTGCACCCGGCTCGTGGCGCTCCTCGGCGACCGCTCGGGGCCGCTGCCGGCGCAGGGGCTGGCCGTCGAGGCCGACACGGCGGGCCGGGCCGACGCCGACAGTCCCTACGCGCGGCACGCGTTCGGCGCGCACTTCGCGGAGGTCGCCGTCGACACGGTCACCGGTGAGACCCGGGTACGGCGCCTGCTGGGCGTGTACGCCGCCGGGCGCATCCTCAACGCCCGTACCGCGCGCTCCCAGTTCGTCGGCGGCATGGTCATGGGTCTGGGCATGGCCCTCACCGAGGGCAGCACGATGGACGCCGCGTTCGGCGACTTCACGGAGTCCGACCTGGCCTCATACCACGTCCCCGCCCACGCCGACGTCCCCGACATCGAGGCCCACTGGGTCGACGAGGACGACCCCCACCTCAACCCCATGGGCAGCAAGGGCATCGGCGAGATCGGCATCGTGGGCACCGCCGCCGCCATCGCCAACGCCACCCACCACGCCACCGGCATCCGCTTCCGCGCACTGCCGCTGACCCCGGACCGGGTACTGACGGGGCTGCTCGGGCGGAGCACTTGAGGCCCGACGGCCGAGGTGCAGAAACGGGTCCCGCACCTCAGTCGCCCGGTCGGCTCGCTTCCGTCGTACGGTTCGGCGCTGCTGCCGGCCTCCTCCCCGCCGGCTCTGCCACGATCAGGGCGAGGAGGGCGGTCAGGGTCGCGAGGACCGCGGTGGAGGTGGCGAGCCATGAGGGTGCCAGGGTGAGGCTCAGGGCGCGGGAGAGGCCGGCCGCGTGCCACTGGTCCTGGAAAAGCCGCGCCGTGACCAGTGCCGCCGGAACCACGACCGCTCCGGCGAGCAGCACGGCCGTGGACCGGAACGTCAGCAGCAGGGCCAGCAGCACACACAGTACGGACGCGCCGAAAGCGAATCCGTAGACCTGGAGGGACGCGCCGTCCCGGCTCGCCGGGAAGTGGGCGGCGCCACAGATCGCGAGGGCCGCGACGGTGAGCCAGGTGGGCCAGGACGGCGCCCCGGCGGTTGGGCCCGCACCGCGCGGGCGCCGGTTGCGGCCGGAGCGCAACACCAGCCGGACACCGGCACGTTCGCCCAGCAGCGTCGTCAGCCGCGACACCTCGTCGGGTGTCTGCGCGACCCCGGCGGCCCCCGTGGCCTCCGTGGCCGCCGTCGGGAACACGGGGGGCCGGTTGGGGTGGGATTCGGGAGAGCGGGTCGTCATGCTCAGCTCCAGGGACGGGGTGCGGCCGCTCCTGGCCCCCGACACGCGACACGCGACTTTCTGTTGATCATTGGCTTGATCATTAGTACGACCCCCCAGGACGGCCCGCCACTCGCGTGGGCCACATGGATGAGAACCGGCCATCCGCGGCGTGGGTGACGCACACGCGGGTACCCCGGAGGCCATACGGGCGCCGTAACCGGGAATCCGTACGGGGAAGGGGCCCGCAGACGGCGGCACACCGGCGCACCGGACCGAGGAGAGCCCGTGGACACGACCACAGCAGTGATCGCCGTCGCCGTGGTCCTCGCGGCCGTGGCCCTCGTCGTCGCCGTCTCGCTGCTCATCCGGCTGGTGAAGGCCCGGCGCTCGCTGCGGCGGGCCGGGTTGCCGACCGGGCCCCGCTGGGTCTTCTGGGGCGCCGTCCTCTATCTCATACTGCCGACGGATCTACTGCCCGACCCGGTGTACCTGGACGACATCGGCGTCCTCCTGCTGGCGCTGCGCACCCTGCGCCGCCCGGTCGCCGACGCACAGCGGCCCTCGCCTCTCGGCAGGCCGAGCGATACCGCCTGATTCCACTCAGACCCCGCTCGACCCCCGCTCAACCTCCCTGCGCCCCCGGCCGTCTCAGGTCGGGGGTGGCGAACTCGCCAATGACTACGGAGCGTAAGGAAACCAACCACCCGTTCGATTCGTATAAGTCAATGGAAGCCCAGGTGATCCACCGGGCGAAGCGACGACGCAGCACGACGCGCCATGGCGACGGCTTGGTCGGCGCAGCACGAAGAGGGAGAGACGATGCAACCGTTTGCGCTCAACTACGCACGCCCGGCGGCGGATTTGGACGTTTCCATTCCGTATGCCTATGACTCAGGACTGCAGTTGAACGTACTTCTCGACGGCCGGATCGCCGCCTCGGACCTCGCGCTGCTGAGGGAACTGGGGACCACCACGTCCACCGCCGGTTCGAAGACCCACTTCGACGACTGAACGCGGGACCGACGACGATGACCGTGTTGATCCTGACCTGTGAACAGGACGTGACCGCGGACATGGTGGTCGTGCACCTCAACGCCTCCGGGGTTCCCGTGGTCCGGCTGGACCCGGCCGACCTGACGGGCGGGGTCGCCCTCTCGGGCGAGTACGTGCACGGCGCCTTCCGCGGCCACCTCTGGTCCGCGGGTCGCCTGGTGAGCATCGACGGCCTGCGGTCCATCTGGGTGCGCAGGCCGGGCACTCCGGCCACCCGGGTGCCCGAGCCGTCCGACTGGCTCACCGAGGAGTCCTCACAGGCGTTGTACGGCATGCTGCGCGGCTCCGGCGCGAGGTGGATGAACCATCCCGACGCCGCCCGCCGGGCACGCCACAAGCCCTGGCAGCTCCGTCTCGCCCAGCGCAGCGGACTGCCCGTGCCGGCCACCCTGATCACGACGTTTCCGCAGGCCGCCCGCGAGTTCGCGGAGCGCTTCCCGGACCTCGTGGTCAAGCCGGTCTCCGGCGCGCACCCGCAGGAGCCGCCCCGCGCGGTGCCGACGAGCCGGGTGGCGCCGGACGCGGACTTCGCCGCCGTCGCGTACGGCCCGACGCTGCTGCAACGCAGGGTCGCCAAGCGGGCCGACATCCGTCTGACCGTCGTGGGGGATCACATGCTGGCCGCCCGCAAGGAGACGGCCCCGGACGCGGATCCCGACGACGTCGACGTCCGCTTCGCCCCGGCCGACCTGCCGTGGCGTCCCGTCGAGGTGCCGACCCGCGCCGTCGACGGCGTCCGCACGTACCTGCGGGAGGCCGGACTGGCGTACGGGGCCTTCGACTTCGCCGAGGACGCCGACGGCACCTGGTGGTTCCTGGAGTGCAACCAGTCCGGCCAGTTCGGCTTCGTGGAGGTGGAAACCGGCCAACCCATCGCCCGCACCATCGCGGAGTGGCTGGCGGAGCCGGGCCCGCGCGAGGGGGCGTGCTGCGGCGAGGGACGGAGTGGTACGACGGTGTCCTGAACTCGGCGGGGGCGGGCGGCCGCCCCCGATTTCAGGCCACTTGAGGGGGGGTCACTCCCCCAGCGTGCGGGCCAGCTCCGTGGTCGCGCGCGTGACCTCCGCGTCGTCCTCGGCGAGCAGCTGCGGCAGGACTCCGCGCCGGTCGCGGACGGCCCGTCGGGCCGCGCGTTCCCACACGACGGGGTTCTCACGGCGGTTGAGCAGTTTCGGGTAGACGGCGGCGGTGCTCTCCCACTGCCGGGCGTCGGCGATGCTGTTGAGCAGCTGGATGATCTGCGGCCGGCACGTCACATGGGGCAGCTGGGCGAGCTCCCACAGGAACGGCACGGTCGCTGCGGTGGCCTGCTCGACCACGAAGCCGTACTGGCAGATGCGGCTGCGCAGTTCCGTGAGCGCGGTCCGGGCGGTGTGCGGGTCCCCCCAGGCCACGCTGGTGAGGAGGAGGGGGATGGCGGCCGCGGAGCCGGTGGAGTCCTTGATCTCGCTCCAGGGCACCTGCCCGAGCGTCATCAGGGGCGTGGTGCGTGCCAGTCCCTTGGCGGGCGCGTCGCGGTCCGTGCGCTGGGTGCTCGGCTTTCCGTTCGGAGCGGGGCGCATGTCGGTGGACCCTTCCACGGTGGTGTCGGGTGTGGGACGGATCGACAGCATGGCCCAGACGGTCTTGCCCGCGGGGCGTCTGGGCGTCCAGCCCCACCCGACGGACAGGGCCTCGACGATGGCCAGGCCTCTTCCGTGCTCGTCCAGTTCGCAGGCCTCGGCCGAGGCAGCGGGCACGGGTGGGCTGTCGATGTCGTCGGAGACGGTGAGCAGCAGGTGGCCGGGGGTGAGCGCGAGTCCGAGCCGGACCGTCGGCATGCCACCGGGGACACGTGGCGCCGCGTGTTCGGCCGCGTTGGCGGCCAGTTCGCCCATCACGAGCATCGCGTCGTCCTCGCGGTGTTCGAGCGACCACTGGCGCAGGATGCCGCGGGTGAAGGCGCGGCCCAGGGCGAAGCCCTGTCGGTCGCAGCTGATGCGCAGATCGGCGGAGACGACGGAGGGTGGCGGCGCGTCGCCGTCCGGGCCGGGTTCCTCTTCCGCCTCGGCCGTCAGGACCGCGCGCAGTGGGGCGCGGTCCGCGCCGTTCCCACCCGCCCTCGGCACACCTTCACTGGGCGAACGGGGCGCGTGGTACGCAGGCGACGACACGACATCTCCCTGATGCGACGTCAGGCTGGGGCGGCAACCTCGGGGTTGACTCCGCGGCTATTATCCACGCCAACGGCGCTCGCGTGCAATTGCACGGGAAATTGCGCGGAATTCAGCCGAGCGCGCGGCACGGAACACGAACGGCAAGGAGACTGCGGTGCCACCAGTGCGGAACGGGGTGCGGGCGAGCTCGCTGGACGCCTGCTGGATCAAGACCCGGCACAGCAACGCCGAGGGGAACTGCGTCGAGGTCGCCGCCCTGACCGGCGGGGACATCGCGATGCGCAACTCCCGCGATCCCGACGGACCCGCGCTCGTCTACACGCCGGCCGAGATCACGGCCTTCCTGTCCGGCGTCAAGGACGGCGAGTTCGACCATCTGGTGCGGGGCAACGGGTGAGCCGCGCGGTCACGCCACGGCCAACTCCCGTGTCGTCACGGAGGGATACGGTGAAGGTTCGCCGAGTGAGATAGAGTTTTTCTCACGTCTGCCTGTCTCCGGGGAGCCATGATGTCCGCCGCGTCGCCTCGCATCTCGCGCCTCGAGTCCTACCTCGACCGGCCCGATCCCGCGCCGACCTTGCTGAAGATGCTGGTCGGCGTCCAACTGGCCGGGTTCCGCGAGGACGCGGGCCTCTCCCAGGACCAGGCGGCACGCGCCCTCGGCTTCAGCGGGGCGAAGCTCTCCCGCATCGAGTCCGGAAAAGGCCGTCGCCCTCCGACCGAGCGGGACGTGCGGGCCCTGCTGGAGCTGTACGGCACCGATGCCTACGAGGCCTCGGTGCTGATCAAGCTGCTACAGCGGGCCGGTGAGCCGGGGTGGTGGCAGCGCTACGACAAGCGTCTGATGCCCGAGTGGTTCGACCGGCTGGTGGGGCTCCAGGAGGCGGCGGCCACCATCCGCACCTTCGAGATCCAGTACGTCCCCGGCCTGTTGCAGACCGCCGCCTATACGCGGGCGGTGGTGGAGCGGGGGCTGCCGAACGCGCCCGCCGGTGAGGTGCAGCGCCGGGTCGAACTCCGCATGCGCCGGGCCGAGTTGGTGACCCGGGCGGACGCGCCGCGGCTGTGGGCGGTCGTCGACGAGTCGGTCCTGCTGCGGGTGCTCGGCGGCAAGGACGTCATGCGGGAGCAGCTCGGGCATCTGATCGAGATGGCCCGCCGCCCCAATGTCACCGTGCAGGTCGTGCCCTTGGACGTCACGAACGCCTCGGCGCCCGCCATACCGGTCACCTATCTCCGCTTCGGCGGCCTCGACCTTCCCGACGTCGTCTACCTCGAGCACATCAGGAGTGCCAACTTCCTCGAGGACCGGGACGAGACGGAGGAGTACCGCCTCGCTCTGGACCGGCTGGCCGACGAAGCGCTCAACCCGCGGGAGTCACTGGGTCTGCTGCGCGAGACGATGAGGTCGCGTTATCCCGCGCAGTGACGGACGACTAGGGTCTCGTGGCTACGGCAGACGGGCCACGCCGCCGAACTCGATCCACTCCTGGGTGAGCTGACGGGGTGCCACCTCGTTGTCGGGGCGCCAGGTGGACACCTCCACGAGCCCGGGAGGGAGGATGTCCAGGCCGTCGAACAGCGCCTCGACGTCCTTCTCCTGACGCACCCGCCCCCAGTGGCCCTGCGTCGCCTGGTCCATGAAGTTCGTGACGAACTCGCGCACCTCGGCGTCCTCACTGACCAGCTGACACATCAACAGGTAGCTGCCGGGCGCGAGCCGCTCCTTCACCCGCTCGACCACGGCCGCCGGTCCATCGGTCTCGCTGTCCGGGATGCAGTGGAAGACGGAGTTGAACAGCACGGCGACCGGCTGGCTGAAGTCGATCAGCCGCTGGGTGTCGGGGTGGGAGAAGATGGCGTCCGTCTCCCGCATGTCGGCGTGGATGACGGTGGTGCGCTCGTCCTGCTCCAGCAGGGCACGGCCGTGCACCAGCACCATCGGGTCGTTGTCCACGTAGACGACGTGCGCGGTGGGGTCGATGCTCTGGGCGACCTGGTGGACGTTGTCCTGGGTGGGCAGGCCGGAGCCGTGGTCCAGGAACTGACGTATGCCGTACTCCTGCGTCAGGGTCCTGACGACCCGCTGGAGGAAGCGCCGGTTGTTGACGGCCAGGCGGCGGGTGCTGGGGACGACCTTGTCGAGCTCCTCGCAGGCCGCGCGGTCGGCCGCGTAGTTGTCCTTGCCGCCCAGGTAGTGGTCGTACATGCGAGCTGCCGTCGGCACGTTGGCGTCGATCTTTGTGGACAGCCGCTTCTCCGAGTGCATTCGCTCCCCCAGCTCCGTGCCGCGCCAACTGGACTGGCATGACTGAGAGTACATCCTAGGAACTCGATGTTTGTCCGTTCCAGTCCGTTGGCACGGCAACCCGCACATGGGAGCGCAAAGTTCAGGCGGCGTCGAGCGTCGCGAGCTCCTCGGCGGTGAGGGTGAGGTCGGGTGCGGCGGCGGAGTCGCGGATCGTCTCGGGGCGGCTGGCGCCCGGAATCGGCACCACCACCGGGGACTTGGCGAGCATCCAGGCCAGGCACACGCGCTGCGGGCTCACCCCGTGGGCCTCGGCGATCCGGGCGAACGGCGCGTGGACGGAGCCGAGTTCACCCGCGCGGGAGATGCCGCCGAGCGGGCTCCACGGCAGGAAGGCGATGCCGAGCTCGTCGCACAGCCGCAGCTCCGGCTCGCTGGAGCGGAACGCCGGGGAAAACTGGTTCTGCACGGAGACCAGCCGGCCTCCCAGGATCTCGTTCGCCTGCCTGATCTGGTCCGGATTCGCGTTCGAGATGCCCGCCCTGCGGATCTTGCCCTCGTCCAGCAGCTCGCGCACCGCGCCGACGGACTCCTCGTAGGGCACCCGGGGGTCGGGGCGGTGGAACTGGTAGAGGTCGACGGCCTCGACGCCGAGCCGGCGCAGCGAGGCCTCGCAGGCCTCCTTGAGGTGCCGCGGGCTGCCGTCCAGCGTCCAGCTGCCGTCGCCGGGGCGCAGATGACCGCCCTTGGTGGCGACCAGGACGTCCCGGCCCCGGTCGTGGGAGGCGAGGGCCTTGGCGACGAGGGTCTCGTTGTGACCGACGTCGTCGGCGTGCAGGTGGTAGGCGTCGGCGGTGTCGATCAGAGTCACGCCGGCGTCGAGAGCGGCGTGGATCGTGGCGAGGGAACGCGCTTCGTCCGGGCGTCCTTCGATCGACATGGGCATGGCGCCGAGGCCGATCGCACTGACCTCGACGTCACCGATGCGGCGGGTGTGCATGGGCTGCGACCTCTTTCGAAGCTGGTGGTGCGCGGGGGTGCGCGGGGACGCACTCCAGCCTGTCCCTGATCGCGGCCGAAGGTCCAATAGAGGAAAGAGAACGCATTCAGCGCTGCGACCACTGAATCGCCGCTGTCCTCCTCGGCCGGGCGCGAGGGGTTGCGTGGTCACCCGGTCGATGTGCGACGCTCGCCACGGCCGGTGGCGCACCGCTCCGGCCGACGAGGGATCTTACGGAGAGGCGGCGGCATGCGCATCGGACTGCTCGGCACCGGGCCCTGGGCCCGTATGGCCCACGCACCCGCCCTGAGCGGGCACGACAAACTCGACTTCGTCGGGGTGTGGGGTCGTCGCCCGGAAGCCGCCAAGGAACTGGCCGCGGCGCACGCTGTGCGCGCCTACGACGACGTGGACGCCCTCCTCGCCGACGTGGACGCCGTGGCCGTGGCACTGCCGCCCGCCGTCCAGGCCGAGCTCGCGGTGCGCGCCGCGCGGGCGGGCTGCCATCTGCTGCTGGACAAGCCCCTCGCGGCGACGGTCGAGGAGGGGCGGGCGGTGGTCGAGGCGGCGCGGGAGGCCGGGGTCGCCTCGGTGGTGTTCTTCACGACCCGCTTCCAGCGCGAGACGGAGGAGTGGATCGACGCACAGGCCCGGGTCGGCGGCTGGTTCACGGCGCGGGCGCAGTGGCTGGGCTCGGTGTTCACCGGTGACAGCCCGTTCGCGGAGTCGCCGTGGCGGCGGGAGAAGGGCGCGCTGTGGGACGTGGGCCCGCACGCCCTGTCCGTCCTGCTGCCGGTCCTCGGTGACGCCCGGCGGGTGGCGGCCGCCGTGCACGGCCCCGGGGACACCGCCCACCTGGTCGTCGAGCACGCCGACGGTGCCACGAGCACCCTGACGCTGAGCCTGACCGCCCCGCCCGCCGCGTCGGGCGCCGCCGTGGAGCTGCGCGGGGAGGCCGGAGTGACACTCCTGCCGGAGAGCTCGGAAGGCGTCGTCCCCGCCCTCCACCGCGCCGCGGACGCCCTGCTGACCGCCGCCCACACCGGTCGCGCCCACCCCGCCGACGCCGCGTTCGGCCTGCGGGTCACCGAGATCCTCGCCTCGGCGGAGGCACTGCTGGCGTCGGACGTGGGCTGAGTGCCCGGTTCCACCGCGTACACCTGGTGGCGGTCGACCGGCAGCCGACGCCGCTGCGCGCGGACCGGTGACGCCGCCCGCGGGTCCTGACTCCGGTCAGCCCGCCCAGCGCTTCAGCGTGGCGATCGCGTACGCGCGGTCGGCCTCGGTGAGGGCGTCGAAGGTGACGTGGTGGTGGGCGTCCGGGGCCCACAGGGTGCGGGAGTCGCGGCCGCCGGGCTGGAAGAATTCGGCGACGGCCGGGTCCTGGGCGCCGTTGAGGAAGAGCAGGCGGTCGCCGTGGCGGCGGACCCAGCGGTCGATGTCGGGCATGACGCCGGCGTCGAAACGCATCGGGATGTCGCGCGGGACGAAACCACGCGGCTGGGAGGCGCCGGGGTGGCGCAGGAGGTCGGCCAGGTGGTGGGTGGGGGCGTCCCAGTAACCGAGTTCGGTGCCGAGTTGGTAGAAGTACGGGACGAAGTCCCGGGCGACCGTGTCGGCGTAGACGGGCAGCAGGGCGGTGGCGTCCAGCCACGCGTACAGCGCGTCCGTGGAAGCGTCGGGGCCGGGGATGGCGGCGGCGGTCGTGGCGCCGTTCTGCCAGAACATGAACGGGGCGCGCAGGACGGCGACTTCGAGGGCCTTGTCGGCACTGCCGACGATGCGGAAGGTGTCGCCGGTGGAGGCCGCCCATGCCTCGTAGCGGGCGACCAGGTCCGCGCGGCGCAGCAGGGCCTCGCGCTGTGCCCGCTCCAGCGCGGCACGGGTCTCGGAGGTGCCGACGCGCGCGAGGAAGCGTGAGTAGGCGGAGTCCTCGCGGTCGTCGACGTTGTTGGGCGCGGAGTAGGCCACCGTGCCGTCCACGTCGTGCGGGTGGAAGCGGCGGTGGTAGACGGTCGCCATGCCGCCCTTGCTGCCGCCGGTGGAGATCCACGCGCCCGGGTACAGCGTGCGGAAGAGCCGGACGACCCGGTGGTGGTCGTCGGCGGCCTGCCGGACGGTGAGGTGGGTGTAGTCGGCCGTCGGTGGGCGTGAGTCGCCGAAGTAGCGGTGTTCGACCTGGAGTTGGTTGCCGCCCAGGAGGACGGTGACTTCGGTGCGCCGGGGTGTGAGCGCCGCTTCGTATCCCGTGGTGAACAGGACGGTCGGGCGGTCGGTGCCCGTGTGGAGCAGGGTGAGGCGCTGCTCGAACGTGCCGGCCGTGCGGTCGGTGTGGTCGACCGGCTGGCGCAGGGCGAGGACGAAGAAGCGGTGTCCGGGCTCCGCGCCGGGCCGTTCCTCGATCACTCGCAGCCCGGGCAGCGCCCGCAGGGCGTTCACGATGTCGTCGTCCCCGGGACGGTCACGCTCGGCAGCGTGCGCCGGTGCCGTGACGGCCAGGCCGGCCGCCGCCGTGACCGTCGCCGTCGACAGGAGCAGGCGTCGTCTGGTCCAGGTGCGCATGGTGGGTCAACCTCCCCGTACGGTGGCCGGTCCCCTTCGTGTGCCGCCGGCCGTACGTCCAGTACAGCCATCGGGCGGCTTCGGAGGATCCCGCGCGCGGGGGGCGCCCCTCCCCCGCGAGAGGGAGGGGCCCCGGGCGTCCCGAGCAGGCCAAGGCGAGGAGTCGGGGCGAGCTAGGGCCTGTCGTTTGGATCACGCCGCAGACGCGGGGTCTGGCACGCCCATCTGCGGCGTTGTCGTCGGTTGCCGATGCTCCGCATCGACGCCCTCCTCCGCCTTGCAGCTGCACGCACCAGACCCCGCTCACCGGCGCCGAACAGCACCGTCGCTGCCCTGCGACCTGATCCAAACGACAGGCCCTAGTCGTCCGTCTCCTCGTCCTCGAACGGCTCGTCGCTCCACCGGAACCACGCCCGGTCCCCCTCGATGTGCAGGAGGAACTCGGGGACGGGACCGTCCGGTGAGGACAGGGAGACATGGCGCCGGAGCTCGTCGTAGGCCGCCTCCCACTCCTCCAGGTGTTCGTCGGCGTCGTCGAGCAGGGCGAGGTCACGGGCGAACAGCGCCTGGACGGTGTCGTACGCCGGGCCGGGGACGAATCTGCCCGACAGCCAGGGGAAGTCGGCGTCGTCGATCAGGATCTCCCCGACTCGCCGCTCACCGCTGGACACGTGCCAGACCTGCCCCACGAACGCCATACGACCTCCGTCCTCCGCCGCCGATCAGGCCTGCGCCAGCATGTCACCCGGCACTGACAACGCCTTCGTCCGTTCCGGCCACGGCCCGCTTCAGCTCGAAGTGGACGCGTTCGCGTACGACGGGGTGGCCGGCCCGCGCGAAGTGCGCGGCCATGGGGAAGTTGCCCTGGTCCGTCGCCCCGCCGATGAACTCCGCTCCCCGTTCGGAGAGGAAGTGGGTGCACTCGGTCAGCAGGTCGTAGGCGTAACCGTGCCCGCGCTGCTCCGGCACGACGCCGATGAAGCCGATGCACGGGCCCGACGGGTTGTGCGCCGGGATGTGGATGCCCACGAACTCGCCCTGCGGGGTGTGCGCCACCTGCCACCACTCGCGCGGTGAGGGGCACCAGCGGAAGAAGTCGAGCTCCTCCTGGGCGGCCCGGTCGAGGCCGCCCTCCTTCTTGGCCCGCTGGGAGTGGACGTCGAGGGTGACGGAGTGGATGCGGCGCAGCGCGTCGAAGAAGAAGGCGTCGTCCGGTTCGGGGCCGAACACCAGACGGCCGGGCCGTTCGGGCAGGCCGCAGTCGGGGGTCCAGCGGTAGATGAGGCGTTCGACCATGAGGGTGTATCCGGCGGCCCGGGCGGCGGCGAAGCGTGTCTCGGCGGCCGAGCGCAGCTCCGGGACGTCGCGCCAGCCGCCGGGCAGGGTGATCTCCAGCTCGGCCCGCCAGGGAGCGCTGCGCAGCAGCTCGGCGCCGGCTTCCTCCTCCCCTTCCGCCACGTCGAACCAGTTCACGAAGAGGGGTTCGGGGTCGTCGGGGCCGCCCCACCAGGCGGCGCGGGCGACGACACGGCCGTCGCGCAGGGCGACCCGCTTCCAGTCGGGGCGGAACCGGGTCAGCCGATGCGTCTCACCATGGCCCAGCGGGTCGGCGTGGTCGTCGAAGACAGGGGCGTCGCGCTCGTCGAGCGCGCGGATGACCAGTTCGGTCATGGGTGTCTTTCCTCCGGGATGCGTGCTGCGTGGAGCGCTCCCGGTCAGGTCAGACGGAACACGCCGGGGCAACGGAGAGGGAGCGCTGAGATGCTGTGAAACGCATGGCACTCGCCTCCTTCCGTCGGTCTCACGGCGTGCGATCACACCCTACGGACCGCGTGTCGCGGGCGTCCACCGCATTTCCGGACGTCCGGCGTGCGGGATCCGGTGCCGTGGAGGAGCGTGGTGGTGTGGCAAGGGTGCGCGTCCTGTCGTCCCACCGGGAACGGGAAGAGGAACGCGAACGGCGAAGCTGGCTGCGGGGAGCGCCGCCGCCACGCTGGGTGCGGGTGCTGCCGATCGCGCTGGCCGTCGGCGTGTGTCTGGCGACCCTGCTCAGCGACGACCCGCTCGACATCGGCTTCCTGCTGGGCGCCATCCCGCCGCTGGCCGTGCTGTCGTACGGTCCCGTGGCGACCGCGCTGCTGGGTGCCGGTGTGATCGTGATGCTCAACGTCCCGGCGTTCCAGCTGGACCGGCCGGGCAGCACCGACCTGCTGACGGTGTCCTTCGTGGCGGTGCTGAGCGTGTTCGTCTCGTTCGTGCGCAGTCGGCGGGACGTGCAGCTGGCCACCGAGCGCACCGTCGCCGAGGCCGCCCAGCGGGCGGTGGCGCCGCCGGTGCCCGAGCGCGTGGGGCCGCTGCGGTGCGCCGGGCTGTACAGGGCGGCGCAGCGCGGGACGCTCGTGGGCGGTGACTTCTTCGACGTGCGCGAGGGGCCGTACGGCGTACGGGCCGTCATGGGGGACGTGCAGGGGCACGGTCTGTCGGCGGTGGCCACGGTGGCCTCGCTCCTCGGGGCGTTCCGGGAGGCGGTGCTGGACCTGCCGGACCTGGAGGCGGTCGCGGGCCGGCTCGACCGGCGGCTGGTGGTGGACTCGGCGCGGGTGCGCCACGCCGAGCTGTTCGCGACGGCCGTCCTGCTGGAGTTCTCCCCGGACGCGGGCGCGGTGCGCATCGTGGTGTGCGGGCATCCGCCGCCGGTGCTGCTGCGCGCCGGCACGGTCGAGGAGGTCGAGGTGACGGCGTGGCCTCCGCTGGGTCTGGGCCTGCCCGACATCACTCCGTACGACGGGCTGAGCGTGCCGTTGCGGGCCGGTGACCGGCTTTTCATGGCCTCCGACGGGGTGTGGGAGGCCAGGGACACCGCCGGTGTCTTCTACCCGCTCCTCGACCGGCTGGCGGGCCTCGCCGACGGCGACCCGGGCGCGACGGCCGACCGGGTCTGGGCCGACCTGCGGGAGTACAGCGAGGAGGTCCGCGACGATGTCACGGTGCTCGTCCTCGCGCCGACGCCGAGTCGCTGACTGCGGGCCCGTCGTCGTCGCCCTCGGCGTCGATGTGCGGCAGGATCCGGTCCAGCCACCGGGGCGTCCACCAGGCATGCGCCCCCAGCAGCGTCATCACGGCCGGGACCATGAGCAGGCGTACGACGGTGGCGTCGATGAGGACGCTGACGGCGAGGCCCAGCCCGAGCATCTTGACGACGATGTTGTCGCTGATGATGAAGGCCGCGAAGACGCTCACCATGATCAGGGCGGCGCAGGTGATGACGCGGGCGGTGATCTCCAGGGCGTGGGCGACCGACGCCTTGGCGTCGCCGGTGCGCAGCCACGCCTCGTGGACGCGGGAGAGCAGGAAGATCTCGTAGTCCATGCTCAGGCCGAAGATGATCGCGAACATCATCATCGGCACATAGCTCTCGATGGGCACCTTGCCGTGGACGCCCAGCGCGGGGCCGCCCCAACCCCACTGGAAGACGGCGACGACGACGCCGTACGAGGCCGCGATCGACAGGACGTTGAGGACGGCGGCCTTGACGGCGACGAGCAGGCCGCGGAAGACGGCGAGGATGATCAGGAAGGCCAGGGCGACCACCACGCCGATGATCAGGGGCAGCCGGCTCGCGACGATGTTGCGGAAGTCGACCTGGGCCGCGGTGGTGCCGGTGACGTATCCCTTGGCGTCGGTGCCGGAGACCGCGTCGGGCAGGGTGTGGTCGACGAGCCCGTTCGTCAGGTCGGTGGTGACGGCGTTCTGCGGCGACTTGGTGGAGTAGACGGTGGCGATCAGGATGTCCCCGTCCTTGGTCGGCGTCAGCTGGGTGACCGCGGCGGCGTTCTTCGTGGAGTTCAGGGTCTGCTGCGCTTTCGAGGCGAGGGCGGAGCGCTGGGAGGACGGCACGTCCGTCTGGTCGATGACGACGGTGAGCGGCCCGTTGGAGCCGGAGCCGAAGGCGTCGGTCATCAGGTCGTAGGCGCGCCGGTCGGTGAAGGACGTGGGGTCGGCGCCGTCGCCGATGTGGCCGAGCTGGATGGAGAAGAGGGGGATGGCGAGGACGGCCACAGTGACGACGCCCGCCGACAGGTAGCGCCACGGGTGGTGTTCGACGCGTTGCGCGTAGCGGTGCCAGGTGCCCTGCGGGATCTCGCCGCCGGCCTCCGTCTCGGCCACGGGTCGGCGCACGTGGTACCGGTCGACGTGTCTGCCGATGAGCCCCAGCAGGGCGGGGACCAGGGTGAGGGCTCCGGTGACGGCGGAGACCACGGTGACGGCCGCGGCGAGGCCGAGGTTGCCGATGAAGCTCACCCCGGAGGTGTACAGGCCGGCCAGCGCGATGATCACCGTGGTGCCGGAGACGAGCACGGCGCGTCCGCTGGTGGCGGTGGCGTGCCCCGCGGCCCGCACCGGGTCGGCGCCGTCCATCAGGCTCTGCCGGTGACGGGTGAGCAGGAAGAGGGAGTAGTCGATACCGACGCCGAGGCCGATCATGGTGGCGAGGGTCGGTGACACGGTGGCGAAGGTGAACGCGGCGGCGAGCAGCCCGAGGCAGGCGAGGCCGCCGACGACGCTGATCAGCGCGGTCAGCAGGGGCAGGCCCGCCGCGATCACGCTGCCGAATCCGACCAGCAGGACGACGATGGCCACGCCGAAGCCGATCAGCTCGCTGACCCGGTCGTCCGCCGAGGGCCGGGCGAGTTCGCCGAGCGGTCCTCCGTACTCGACGTCGGCCCCGGCCGCGCGCAGCGGCTGGACGGCCTGGTCGACGCCGTCGAGGTAGCCGCTGCCGAGGGTGTTGGGCTGCTTGTCGAAGCGGACGGTGATGTATCCGGTCCTGCCGTCGCTGGAGACCGGTCCGACCTTGGACGCGGGCAGGGAGAGCGGGTTCTGCGCCGACAGCACATGGGGCAGTTTCTGGAGGTCGCCGACCGTCGTGGACATCTGCGAGCTCAGCGAGGACAGCGGCTTGTCGGCGTCGTGCGTCACGATCTGGCTGCTGTAGCCCCCGGCCTGCGGATCGTGCTCCTTCAGCACGTCGAGGCCCTTCGTGGACTGCACGCCGGGCAACTGGAAGTTGTCGGAGTAGGTGCCGCCGTAGGTTCGGTCGAGGACCTGCAGGGCGACCAGGGCGACGAGCCAGGCGATGATCACGACGAGGAAGTGGTGGGCGCACCACTCGCCGAGCCGCCGCAGACGCCCTTTGGCGGGCTTGTCCGCTCCCCCTGTTCTGACGCGGATACGTGCCATTGGCCTCGGCCTTCTCTGCCGGGCCGGGCGCCCGACATCCCCATTACACGTCGGCCTGATCTTCTCGGCATCTCGTGTTCCGCGCGTCGGGGGGCCTCGCGGAGGTTACTCAGCGGCCGGGGAAGGTACTCCTGCGGGTGACGGAGCGAGCGGCTCCGGCGGCGGGGCTGTCCTCCCTCCGGATGCACGGCGCGCTGCCGCGATGAATGGTGATAGTGGGCCCGATGGCAGTACCGGGCCGATTCAGCCCTCCGACCCGAGGAGCGGAGATCATGCCGACGTCACAGCCCGACGAGTCCCAGCCCTCCCAGGACCGCGCCACCCCCGACAGGCTGCTCCACACCCGCACCGGCACCGAGGTGTCACCCGAGGACGTGGTCCTTGTCACCGGCCGGGACATCACCCCGCGCAACCTCGAGTGGGCCCGCCGCAAGCTGGCCGAGGAGGGACCCGCCGCCATCGAGAAGCTGCTGCCCTAGGAGGGCCCGTCGTGTCCGGACGGCGGGGCGGGGGTGACCGTCGGCCCGGGTCACAACCGTCGCCGTCTCTCCGGGAGTTGAATCCTGCCCCCGTGGTGTCCGTTGTTCACCGCCGCGCTCTGTCGGAGAGTGCCCGTGCGCTGTCAGACTCCGGGGCGTGACCGACTTCGACATGCTCGTCCTCGGATCCGGCCCCGGGGGTCAGAAGGCCGCCATCGCCGCGGCCAAGCTCGGCCGCCGGGTCGCCGTCGTCGACCGCCCCGACATGGTCGGCGGGGTCTCCCTCCACACCGGCACCATCCCCTCCAAGACGCTGCGTGAGGCGGTGCTCTACCTCACCGGTATCAGCCAGCGCGATCTGTACGGGCAGAGCTACCGGCTGAAGGAGGACATCACCGTCGCCGATCTGACCGCCCGCACCCGGCACGTGGTCGGCCGGGAGATCGACGTCATCCGCAGCCAGCTCTCCCGCAACCACGTCGCCCTGTTCGCGGGCACCGGCCGTTTCGTCGACGCCCACACCGTGGCCCTGCGCGAGGCCGGCGGCGAGGAGCGGCTGATCACGGCCGAGCACATCGTCATCGCGACCGGGACCCGGCCGGCGCGGCCGGACAGCGTGGAGTTCGACGGGCGGACGATCCTGGACTCGGACAACGTCCTCACGGTCGAGCGGGTGCCGCGCTCCATGGTCATCGTCGGCGCCGGCGTCATCGGCATGGAGTACGCCAGCATGTTCGCCGCCCTTGGCAGCAAGGTGACGGTGGTGGAGAAGCGGGCCGGGATGCTCGACATGTGCGACGTGGAGATCGTCGAGTCGCTCAAGTACCACCTGCGGGACCTGGCGGTCACCTTCCGGTTCGGGGAGACCGTCGCCGCGGTGGAGCGGCATCCGCGGGGCGCGCTCACCGTGCTGGAGAGCGGCAAGAAGATCCCTGCGGACGCGGTGATGTACTCGGCGGGACGGCAGGGACTCACCGACGAACTCGACCTGGACAAGGCGGGTCTCGCCGCGGACCCGCGCGGGCGGATCGCGGTCGACGAGCGCTACCGGACGCAGGTGCCGCACATCTACGCCGTCGGGGACGTCATCGGTTTCCCGGCGCTGGCGGCGACGTCGATGGAGCAGGGCCGGGCGGCGGCGTACCACGCCTGTGGTGAGCCGGTCGGCCGGATGCACAACCTCCAGCCGATCGGCATCTACACCATCCCCGAGATCAGTTTCGTGGGACGGACCGAGGACCGGCTCACCGAGGACCGCGTGCCGTTCGAGGTGGGGATCGCCCGCTACCGGGAGCTCGCCCGGGGGCAGATCATCGGGGACTCGCACGGCATGCTCAAGCTGCTGGTCTCCCCCGAGGACCGCATGCTGCTCGGTGTGCACTGCTTCGGTGCGGGCGCCACCGAGCTGATCCACATCGGCCAGTCGGTGATGGGCTGCGGCGGAACGGTCGACTACCTGGTCGACGCGGTGTTCAACTACCCCACGCTCGCGGAGTCCTACAAGGTCGCCGCCCTGGACGCCACCAACAAGCTGCGCCAGCTCGACCACATCGGGGACTGACCGGCGCTGCTCAGAACTCTTCCGCCTCGGGATCGTCGGGGACGACGTGCACGGCGGCCTCCTCGGCGCCGGCGGCTCCGCCGTCGATGCCGACGTCGTCGGCGACCTCCTCCTTGGTGGTGTCGCCGCGCAGCCCCTCGTCCGGGGCGACGAGACGACCGGCCCGCTCACGGCCGACCTCGGTGTCGACAGGCTCGCCGTCGCCACCCGCGAGGTCGCCGACGCCGTCGCCGGGCGGCGGGGTGACATCGGGCTGCTCCCTGGCCAGCCGCCGGTCGAGGCTCTCGCCGTCGTGCTGTTCGGCGGCCGTCGTGCCGTACTCGGCGACGCCGAGCGGCTTCTCCGGCGGGGAGTAGCCCTCGTCGAGGGTGTCGTCGTAGGTACGCTCGTCCACGGCGTCCTGAAGATCGAGCGGCGCGGCGTCCTCCTGCTCCTCGTTGGTTCCCGTGGGCTGGTAGGCGTCGTCCGCCATCGTCGGTTCGCTGCCCATGACGGCCTCCTCTCTGTGCGGTGTCCGGTCTCGGGTTTCCCTTCGGACGCGCTCCAACCTCATGCGTCGCTGTCTCGATCCACACACTCGCCGCGACGGCCCCGCCCCTCTTACGCCAGTGCGTTCACCGCCGCGGCGAACACGCCTGGCAGACACGCGGCGGCGGGCATGATGAGCGGGGCGAGCGCGGACCGCTGCCGGGCTCGCACCAGGAGCTCGGTCAGCAGCCGGTGGCGGCGGGTCGCGCGGTTCCAGTCGGTCTCGTAACGACCCGGCGTCCCGCGGCGCACGTTGTCGACCAGGGCTTCGGCGCCGGTGAGGGCGAGGGAGATCCCCTCGCCGGTCAGCGCGTCGATGTAGCCGGCCGCGTCACCGACGAGCAGCACCCGTCCGTGGAAGCGGGTGCGGGCCCGCTGGCGCAGTGGTCCCGCGCCGCGCACCGCGGTTGCCGCAGCCCGGCGGGGAAGACGGCCGGTCAGCTCCGGGAAGGTCGCCAGTTGGGTCTCGAAGGGGGCCCGCCGGGAGGTCAGCAGTGCCACGCCGACGAGTGAGGGGCCGAGCGGGGTGATGTACGCCTCCCCGTGCGGTCCCCAGTGCACCTCGACGTAGGACGACCACGGAGGCACCGCGTAGTGACGGCGCAGTCCGTATCGGGGCTCCCTGCTGGTCCTCACCTCCAGGCCGAGTGCACGGCGCACCGGTGAGTGCAGGCCGTCCGCGGCGACCAGCCACCGGGCACGAAGACCGGCGCCCGGCACGGTCACGCCGGTCGCGTCCTGCTGCACCTCCCCCACGCGCAGGGGCAGTACGGGCACGCCCGCCTCGATGACGGCCCTGTGCAGGGCGCCGTGCAGTTCGGTGCGGCGCGCGCCGAGGCCGGGGCCGGCCCGGAACGCCGCCTGGACGCGGCGGGATCCCTGGACGTAGCGGATACCGGTGAACGGCTGCCCCGGGACGCCCAGCCCGAGTGCGGTGAGGGCCCGGACGGCACCGGGCATCAGGCCCTCGCCGCACGCCTTGTCGACCGGTGCCCGGCGTGGCTCCGCCACGACGACGTCGAGGCCGGCGCGCGCGGCGTACAGAGCGGTCGCCAGGCCGGCGGGGCCACCACCGGCGATCACCATGTCATGGGTGCCGCTCATGCGGGTACGGCCCGGGTGAGGGCGGCGTTCTCGCAGCGGATGCGGACGGTGAGCAGCGCCGCGTTGGCCGCGGTGAACGCCGCCGCGGTCAGCCACGCGCCGTGCACCAGCGGCAGGGCGGCGATCTCCACCACGACGGCCACGTAGTTGGGGTGGCGCAGGTACCGGTAGGGCCCGGCACCGACCAGTCGTGCCCCGGGAACGACGATGACCCGGGTGTTCCAGTACGGCCCGAGCGTCGTGACGCACCACCAGCGCAGGGCCTGGGCCAGCGCCACCAGAGCGAGCATGGGCCAGCCCAGGGCGGGCAGGAACGGCCGGTGGGCGAGGGCGGGTTCGAGGAGGCAGCACCCGAGCAGGGCGGTGTGCAGGACCACCATGACCGGGTAGTGCCCGCGCCCGTGCTCGACACCGGCGCGGGAGAGGGTCCAGGAGGCGTTGCGCCGGGCGACGACCAGTTCGGCGACGCGTTCGGCGGCGATGGTCAGGAGGAGAAGCGCGTACCAGGTCACCAGGTCACTCACCAGCGCAGCAGGACTAGTTCGGAGCAGAACCCGGGGCCCATCGCCATGAGCAGGCCCCAGCTGCCGCCCTCGGGCGGGGTGGATTCCCGGGCGTTCTGCAGGATGTGCAGCACGGAGACGGAGGACATGTTCCCCACGGCCGCCAGTGAGCTCCACGCGGTGTCCAGGGCGTCGGCGGGAAGACCGAGGGTGTCGGTGACGGCAGAGAGCACCTTGGGGCCTCCGGGATGGCAGAGCCAGGTGCCGATGTCCTCGGTGGTGAGGCCGTGGTCGGCCAGGAACGCGCGCAGGTGACGGCCGAAGTGGCTGCGGACGATGCCGGGGATGCCCGCCCCGATGACGACGCGGAACCCGCTGGCTCCGATGTTCCAGCCGAGGAGCTTTTCCGTGTCCGGGTACAGATGGCTGCGCGTGGCCACCACCACGGGCCCCGTGGTGCCGGGCCCCGTGGTGCCGGGCCCGATGGTGCCGGGCCCGGTGGTGACGCCGGTGCGGGCGACGAGCGCCGCCGCACCGTCGCCGAACAGGGCCCCTGCCACGAGGTTGGCCTGGGAGGCGTCGCGCTGCTGGAGGGTCAGTGAGCACAGTTCGACGGCCAGCAGCACGGCGGTCTCGCCGGGGTGCCCGCGCAGGTAGTCGTTCAGGCGGGCCAGACCGGCCGCGCCCCCCACACAGCCCAGGCCGAACACCGGAACCCTCTTCACATCGGGCCGCAGGCCCACGCGGCGCGCCAGTCGGGCGTCGAGCGACGGGGCGGCGATGCCGGTGATGGAGGTGCACACCAGGAGGTCGACATCGGCCGGTCCGAGTCCCGCTTCCGTCAGCGCGCCGGTGACGGCCTCCGCGCCCAGTTCGAGTCCGACCTCCATCCAGGCGTCGTTGGCCTGCCCGAAGTCGCGGAGACCGGCGTACCGTTCGATCGGCAGGGCGAGATGGCGCGCTCGCACACCTGCGGACGCGTGCAGGTGCCGCAGCATGGCGCGGTCGGCCCCCGGAGGCAGGCACAGATCACCGATCGGCTCGGTGAGATCGTCCTGGGCGTAGCGGTGCGGGGGCAGCGCGGTGCGGACTGCCGCGATCGTGGCTCCCGTGGGGGGTGCGGCCGTCCGGCACGGTGTGACGGACGGGGCGTGGATGTCGACGGTCATGGGGACACGCATACCGATAGTGCCTTCCTCGCCCCTTTTGCCCAATTATCTTTACTTTGTGTCTCTACACCCTTCCGATGTCCTCCCGCGTACGACACACCGCATCCCGGTGCTGCTGCGCTCCTGCCACCTGGAACCGGCGGTCGCCGTGACGGTGTTCGCGACCTTGCTGGCCGTGGCGGCGGGCCGCGGGGCGGCGGGTTCGGCGGCGGTGGCCGCGGCCGTGCTGACGGGCCAGTTGTCGGTGGGCTGGTGCAACGACGCGGCCGACGCCCGGCGCGACACCGCCTGCGGGCGCCGCGACAAGCCCGTGGCCACGGGTGAGCTCGCTCCCCTGGCCGCGGTGGTCGCGGCGGCGACGGCTCTGGGGCTGTGCGTGCCGCTGTCGCTGCTGAGCGGCGTCGGCGCCGGAGCGGCGCATCTGGGCATGGTGGCCACGGGCTGGAGCTACAACCTGCTGTTCAAGCGCACGGTGCTCTCCCCGCTGCCCTACGCCGTGGCCTTCGGCTCGCTGCCGGCGTTCATCACTCTCGGCCTGCCGTCACCGTCCTGGCCCGCCTGGTGGGCGATGACGAGCGGGGCGTTGCTGGGTGTGGGAGCGCACGTGGTCAACGTGCTGCCCGACATCGACGACGATCTCGCGACAGGTGTACGGGGGCTGCCGCAGCGGCTGGGCCGCGCGACCTGCCGGTGGCTGGCCCCGTTCCTGATGCTGGCGGCCGTGGGCGTGCTGGCCGCCGGCCCACCGGGCGCGGCAGGGGGCCGGGGCCTGGGACTGGCGGTGGCGGCCGGCGCCGTCGCGGTGGCGGGCACGGCCATGCCGTCGGACCTGCGGAGTCGGTGGCCGTTCCGGGCGGCGATCGTCGTGGCGGGCATGGCCGTCGCCCAACTCCTGCTGCGGGCCTCGGAGATGACCTGACCCCCCACGCCCCCATCTGCGGGACGAGCCGACCGTCTGACCATTCAGGCGGGGCAGGCTTACGGAACGGGAACTTCCCGGCGCCTCACTCGACGCCGTCCGGCCGGAAACCGGCCTCCACCAGCACCGCGGCCGCCACGCCCCGTCCGACGTGGGCGAGGCCCATCAGCAGGTCGTCACAGTCGATCCGCGCGGAGCCTCGCTGCTCGGCGCGGTCTTCGGCGAGGGCGATGGCCTTGCGGGAGTACGGCGTCCAGGCGATGCGCTCGGCGGCCTGCGAAGCCCCGAGGCTCAGCCGGGCGCCGACGCCGCGGTGGACGTCGTCCGGGCGGACACCGCCGGTCACCAGGAGCCGGGTGGCACTGTTGTCCTCGGCGGTCAGGCCCCACAACAGGTGCTCTGTGCCGATGTAGTTGTTCCGGTGGGCGACGGCGGCCTTCTTGACGTGAACCATGGCGTCCCGGAGGTCGTCGGTCATGGTGTCCGGGCCGTAGCGCTTGTGCGGCGCGTGGAAGCGCTGCTGCACCGCCTGCCGGGTCACGCCCAGGGCGGCTCCGATGTCCGTCCACGAGGCACCGTGCATCCGGCAGTGTTCGACGTAGTCCTCGACCAGGTCGTCGGCCAGGGACTGGAGTTGGCCGGCGAGTCCGGCGGCGGTCGTCAGCAGCGCCAGCCAGTCGGGCTGTTCCTGTCCACCGGGGCGGTGGGCGGTGTCGCAGGTGCGGTCCACTTCGGCGATGAGGTCGTCCAGGTCGGGTAAGGCCATGAGGCAAGTACGCCTTGACAGTTCGGATTTGTCAAGGCGAACTTGCCTACGGGGGAACCCGGTTACGGCGTCGCGTTCGGGCCGTCCGGGCGGCTGCTGCGCTGCTCGACCATCTCGCGGCTGAGCTGCTCCGTCTCCCGCTCGGAGAGACGCTCGAAGCCGTCCTCGGTGATGACCGAGACGATGGGGAAGATACGGCGGTTCAGGTCCGGGCCGCCGGTCGCGGAGTCGTCGTCGGCCGCGTCCCAGAGCGCCTGCAGCGCGGCCAGCGCGGCCTCGCGCCGGGTCATGTCCGGGCGGTAGAGCTTCTTCAACGCGCCCCGGGCATAAGGGGAACCGGAACCCTCCGCGTGGAAGGACGCCTTCTCGTACGTCCCGCCCGCGACGTCGAAGCCGAAGATGCGGCCCCTGACGGCGGCGGACGCGGTGACGTCGTAGCCCGCCAGGAGCGGTACGACGGCGAGGCCCTGCATGGCCTGGCCGAGGTTCTGGCGGATCATCCCGGCGAGCCGGGTCGCCTTCGCCCTGAGGGTCATCGGGGCGCCCTCGACCTTCTCGAAGTGGGTGAGCTCGACCTGGTACAGCTTCACCATGTCGAGGGCGAGCCCGACGGTGCCGGCGAACGCGACGGCGGTGTGGTCGTCCGCCGGGTGCACCTTCTCCAGGTCGCGCTGGGCGATGAGGTTGCCCATGGTGGCCCGGCGGTCGCCGGCTATGAGCACACCGTCGCGGTAGGTGAGCGCCAGCACGGTGGTGCCGTGCGGGAACCGGCCGGGGGCGGCGCGCACACCGTCGGGGAACGGTGGGCGCGTGGGCAGCAACGCCGGGCGGTGCGCGGCGAGGAACTCCGTGAAGGACGAGGTCCCGGGCGTGAAGAACTCCTCCCCCAACCGGCCGACGTGCTCACTCCCAGTCATGCCACTCCCCCATCCTCCGCGGACCGACACCCCAGTACTACCTGCGGCGGACGACCGGGAAACGCCCGGCGGGATCACTCGCGCGCGTTCGGCTTCCGGTGCGGTGGCTGTTCGGGAGTCTGGCGCTCCGGCGGCGCGGGGATGGTGCGGACGGCCGGGCCGTCGCCGTTCAGGGCCACCTCCTCCCCGTGGTGACGGATCGTCAGCGGCGGTCCGGACAGCAGCGTGTACGTCGCCTTGTCCGGCCCTATCTCCACGCGCAGCCGTCGGCCGAGGAGTTGGAGGGAGAACGCGAGGCGGCTGAACGTCTCGGGCAGGCGCGGGGCGAAGCGCAGGGAGTCACCCTCGCGCCGCGTTCCGCCGAACCCCGCGACCAACGCCGTCCAGGTGCCCGCCAGGGACGCGATGTGCAGCCCGTCGCGGGTGTTGTGTTCCAGGTCGCCCAGGTCCATCAGGGCCGCCTCGGCCGTGTAGTCGTAGGCGAGCCGCAGATGGCCGGCCTGCGCGGCGACGACGGCCTGGACGCAGGCGGACAACGAGGAGTCCCGTACCGTCAGCGGTTCGTAGTAGGCGAAGTTGCGGGCCACCTGGTCGTCGTCGAAGTGGTTTCCGCAGGTGTACATCGCCAGGACCAGGTCGACCTGTTTGACGACCTGCTTGCGGTAGATGTCGAAGTACGGGAAGTGCAGCATCAGCGGGTACTGGTCGGGGCGGGTGCCCGCGAAGTCCCAGCGCTGGTAGCGGGTGAACCCGGCGTGCTGTTCGTGGACGCCGAGTTCGTCGTTGTAGGGGATGAACACCGCCTCGGCGGCGTCCCGCCAGGCCGCGCTCTCCTCCGCGTCGACGCCGAGCCCGGCCGCCTGCTTCGGATGGCGTTCCACCACCTCGGCGGCGGCCAGCAGGTTCGAGCGGGCCATCAGGTTGGTGTACGTGTTGTCGTCGGCGATCGCGCTGTACTCGTCGGGCCCGGTCACGCCGTCGATGTGGAAGGCGCCGTGCGCGTCGTGATGGCCGAGCGAACGCCACAGCCGGGCCGTCTCCACCAACAGCTCGACACCGGTGTCCCGTTCGAAGTCGGTGTCCCCGGTCGCGGCGACGTAACGCACCACGGCGTCCGCGATGTCGGCGTTGACGTGGAAGGCCGCCGTGCCGGCCGGCCAGTACGCGGACCCTTCCGACCCTTCTATGGTGCGCCAGGGGAACGCGGCGCCGCGCAGACCGAGTTGGGTGGCGCGTTCCCGGGCTGCGGGCAGCGTGTTCTGGCGCCAGCGCAGTGCCTCGGCCACCGCTTCGGGAGCGGTGTAGGTCAGCAGGGGCAGCACGAAGGTCTCGGTGTCCCAGAAGGCGTGCCCGTCGTAGCCGGAACCGGTCAACCCCTTGGCGGGGATGGCTCGTTGCTCGGCTCGGGCACCGGCCTGCAGGACGTGGAAGAGGGCGAAGCGGACGGCCTGCTGGATCTCCTCGTCGCCGTCGACCTCGACGTCGGCGCGCGCCCAGAAGTCGTCGAGGTACGCGCGCTGTTCGTCCAGCAGGCCCGACCAGCCGCTGTGCGCGGCCGCCGCCAGCGCCGCCTCGACCTGGTCGCTCATCGCGGGCCGGGAACGGGCGCCGGACCAGCCGTGGGCGACCAGCTTCTCCACGCGCAGCCGCTCGCCCGGCTCGAGCACGGAGGTGACCGTCATCCGGGCCACGTCCACGTTGCTCTCGCTGCTCGTGGAGGTCCCGTCGGGGCCGGTGACCACGTGGTCGGCGGCCACGGCCACACGCAGGCCGCTGCGTTTGGTGCGGTGCACGAGACGCAGCCGCTGTCCCGAGGTGTAGTCCTCCTCGGGTTCCAGCGGCGACTTCAGCGCCCGGGCGGCGCGCGGGTCGCCGTTGGGCTCGGGCAGGCTCTCGTTGGCGACGAGTTCGGACTGGATCACCACGCGGGTGCGGCTGTCGACCGGCTCCACCTCGTAGGCGACCGCGGCGATCGCCCGCTGGGTGAGGGAGACCAGACGCGTGGAGCGCACCCGTACCGTCGTCCCGGCCGGGGAGGTCCACTCGCAGGTCCGCTCCAGGACACCCCGGCGCAGGTCCAGGGTGCGTTCATGGGTGACGAGCCTGCCGTAGCGCAGGTCGAAGGGCTCGTCGTCGACCAGGAGCCGCAGTACCTTGCCGTTGGTGACGTTGATGACGGTCTGGCCGGACTCCGGATAGCCGTAGCCGGCCTCGGCGTACGGCAGCGGGTGCAGCTCGTGCACGCCGTTGAGGTAGGTGCCGGGCAGGCCGTGCGGTTCGCCCTCGTCGAGGTTGCCGCGCCAGCCGACATGGCCGTTGGACAGCGCGAACACGGACTCGCTCTGTGCCAGTACGTCGAGGTTGAGGTCCGTCTCCCGCACGGTCCACGGCTCGACGGCGTACGAGCGCTGGCTGATCACGCCTTCCCTCCCAGTTCGGCGAGGTCCTTCACGACCACGTCCGCTCCGTGCCGGTACAGGGCGTCCGTCTGACCGACGCGGTCCACGCCCACGACGTACCCGAAGCGGCCCGCGCGACCCGCGTCCATGCCGGCCAGCGCGTCCTCGAAGACGGCCGCCCCGGAGGGTTCCACGCCGAGGTCGCGGGCCGCGGCGAGGAAGGTGTCGGGGTGCGGCTTGCCCGGCAGCTTCCGCTCGGCGGCCACCACCCCGTCGATCCGTACGTCGAAGAGGTGCTCGGCGTCGATGGAGCGCAGCACGTCGCGGGTGTTGGCGCTGGAGGAGACGATCGCGGTGCTCAGGCCCTGCGCGCGGACCGCCTCGATGTAGCGCAGGGTGCCCTCGTAGGCCTCGACGCCCTGGGTGCGGATCTTCTCCAGGAGCAGCTCGTTCTTGCGGTTGCCGAGGCCGTGGATCGTGGCGGCGTCCGGCGGGTCGTCGGGATCGCCTTCGGGCAGTTCGATGCCGCGCGAGGCGAGGAAGGTGCGCACTCCGTCGGCGCGTGGGCGGCCGTCGACGTACTCGTCATAGTCGGCGCCCGAGTCGAACGGCCGGAAGTCCTCGCCGTCGCGCTCCCGCAGGAACGCGTCGAACATCTCCTTCCAGGCGGCCGCGTGGACGACGGCCGTCTTCGTGACGACCCCGTCCAGGTCGAAGAGGCAGCTCACAATGGTGTCGGGAAGACCGAGATCCGTCATACAGGACACGGTTCCCCGCAGGACGGCGTCCACGGGGTGGCACACGCCACACGGACGTTTTTCGGCGTGCGCCGGTGACACACTCTGCGGTGTGCCCCTGACATTCGACGACCTGCTCCTGCGGGCCCGCGCCCTCGTCCCCGAGGGGCGGCGGGCGCTTCTCGGCATCACCGGCAGCCCGGGCGCGGGCAAGACGACGCTCGCCGAGCACCTGGTCCGGGAGCTGAACGGCCCAGGTGAGCCGTGGGCCGCGCATGTCCCCATGGACGGCTTCCACCTCGCCGACGTCGAACTGGACCGGCTCGGCCGCCGCGACCGCAAGGGCGCGCCCGACACGTTCGACGCGGCGGGATACGCGGCGCTGCTGCGGCGCCTGCGCGAGGAGGGGGACCGTGACGAGATCGTCTACGCGCCCGGTTTCGAGCGGGTCCTGGAGCAGCCGATCGCCGGGGCGGTCCCGGTGCCGCCGACGGCCCGGCTGGTGGTGACGGAGGGCAACTACCTGCTGCTGGAGACGGGCGCGTGGGCGCGGGTACGGCGGCAGTTGGACGAGGTGTGGTTCTGCGAGACGGACGAGGACGAGCGGATCCGCCGGTTGGTCGACCGCCACGAGCGGTTCGGCAAGGGCCGCGAGGAGGCGGTCGCCTGGGTGCTGGGCACCGACCAGCGCAACGCGGACCTGGTGGCGTCGACCCGGGAGCGGGCGGACCTGGTGGTGCGGGCCCTCATTCCAGTGGGTCGTGGCCCCAGTTCATGAGGGAGTAGCGCCACGGCGTGTCGGTGACGTCGCCCGCCGGGCGCTGCCCCAGGTGTCGGTGGACGTAGCCGACCACGGTGCGCATGTGTGCGACGTCGTCGTCGCTGAGGTCGGCCTTCTTGGTGCGGAGCAGTTCGACGATCCGACGCCCGGAGGCGTGTCCGACGCTCTCCCCGTCGCCATCGCCCTTGCTCTGGCCGACGCTCCTGGACTCGTCCGTCTCCAGCCACTTCTCCAGTCGGCCCGGCGTCATGTTGACGGCCTCCGCGAAGGCGTGCAGGGTCGCGCTCCGGTCGTTCTCGTCGTCCTTGCCCGCCATCAGGAACCGTCGTCCTTCTTGCGGAGGGCGCCGGGCTTGTGGACCGCGGAACGGCCCGTCTTGTCGCTCTCCACCTCGTACTGCGGCTCGTCGGCCGAGGCGTCCACGGTCCTGCCGACCGCCTCGGCGCGCTCTGTGATCTTCTTCTTGACCTTCCCGGGGACGCTCTGGCCGTGGCTCTTCCAGGTGACCTTGTCACCCTTGTGCAGCTTCTTCTTCGTCACGGGGGTCTCCCGAACTCAGGGCGCGTTCTTCCTTGCGACCAGAGTCACGTCACCGAAAGTGATTGGCCACTACATCCAACGTCATCTCCGGTTCCCCCCGCGTGTCGCCCGCCGGGCTCCCGATGACGGCGGTGAAGGCCTCCGTCCGCACGGTCAGACCCTCCTCGCTGTGCTCGAACGCCGGGGCGAACGGCCCGTCGGGCCCGTAGCGCACGGCGAAGACGTGCAGGTCCTCCGGCGCGCCCGGGGCCGGGTCCGCCTCCAGGGCGGACGAGGCGACCAGGTGCCGCCAGCCCTCGTCCGGGTTGCCGTAGCCGCGTGGGTCGGCGGCCAGGGCGAACGCGGCCTGTTCCTGGGTCTGTTCGGAGCGGGCGTCGAAGTGGTGGACGTCCTCGGCGTGCGGGTGCGTCGGACGCAGCGCGCCGGCCGACGTCACCCGGCCCTCCGCCGTGCGGCGCACCCGGTCGCCGTCGTCCGCCGCGTAGGGCAGACCGGCCAGCAGGTAGGGCGTGCCGTCGAGGCGTTCCACGGCCACCGTCATCCACAGCCGCGTGCCGTCGGTGACGTACAGGGACCGCACATGGCGCAGGACGTGGTCGCGGCCCACGACCGGCTTGGTGACCAGCTTGGCGGCCAGTCCCCCGGCGCGGACGTCACGGACGCGGACCTCGCCCATCGGCCGGCACAGCAGGAAGCCGTCGACGACGGGCCCGAAGCCGTGCTGCCGGTTGACGGCCGCGGGCAGGAAGTACGTGCCGTCGGCCTCGACCAGCGAGGGGGTCATGCGGTCGTCGAAAGCCACCGAGACCGTGCCGGCACGCAGTTGGTGACGGACGGGCGACGAGGACGGGGTGCGGTGCCAGGGTGTGTCGTCCTGGATCTGCCAGACCAGCATCCACGCGAAGTGGCCGTCGACCCCGCCGTCCGCCTTGACCGCGTGCCGACCCCAGTTGGTGTCGCCCCGGTAGCGGCCGAGGTCGGAGCCGATACGGCGGCTGAAGTAGCGCAGCCCGAGGACGGACTCGAAGCCGGAGTGCTGCTCGCTGTAGCGGGGGCCGCCGTTGTCGAAGCCGCCGCCCGGCAGGCGGGCGTCGATGTAGCGGGCGAGGGCGTCGCCGTCCTCGGCGAAGATCTCCTCGCCGCTGATCCGGTGGGCCTGGGCGAGGAAGGACAGCGAGATGGGGCCGTAGTTGTTGTCGTAGGCGCCACCGTGCTCGGGAGGCAGCAGCGCGCCCCGGTCGCGGACGCGGTGGGCGCGGATCTCGTCGACGTACAGGCCGAGGGCGCGGGAGCGGACCGACTCTCCGTCGCGGGGCGGGAGATGGCGGGCCAGCATCAGACCGCCGACGACGCAGCCGATGGCCTGGTTGCCGGCCTCCTGCGGGTTGAAGAAGGTCGCCTCGGTCAGCCAGCTCCAGTAGCCGCGCGCCACCTCGAGCAGCCGGGCTCGTTGGCCGACGCCGATCAGGCCGTCCGGCGCGTCGAGGATGTTCACCGCCTGGAGCAGCGCCCACACCGTGCTCGGCCAGTCGCCGATGGGGTGGGCTCCCGCCTCCAGCACGTAACGGGCGTACGGGAAGCCCGAGTTGCGGATCCGCAGATTCGGGTAGCCGGGATTGTCCTCGACATAGACCCGCTCGCGCAGATGGAAGGCGAGGCTGCGGTGCACCGCCTCCGGCAGCCGCGGGTCCTCGGTGCGCTGCAGGGCGAGCACCAGCAGCGAGGTGACGCCGAGCGAGGTGTCGCCGATGTCGTCCAGACAGTCGGGGTGTTCGAGGTTGCCCTCGGGCGTGAGCCGCTCCAGGGCCTGCTCGACGACGTCGGCGAGAACCGCGTCGTAGGCCTCGGGGCTGTCCGGCAGGTCGTGCAGCGGGCCGAGCTGGCGCGGGAGGTGCACGGGTGGGGGCGTAGGGTGCACGGGGTTCAACCCTTCATGCCTGGGGTGGCCATGGCGTAACTCGTCGGGGTCACGCGCCGGGTGCGGGACGGTGGGCGCGCAGTGCGACGGTCAGTGTGTGCGGACCCTGTCCACCGATGTGGACGCGGTTCCCGGTCGTCGCGTCGGTGCCGCCCACCACGGTGTAGTCCTGACCTGGGTCGTACCGCAGTACGTCGCTCCGGTCCGGCCCGGCGAGCGGTTCGCCTGCCTCGACGCCGACCTCGACCCGGATCTCGTCGTCACCGACCCGGTAGGTCATCGGCCCGGTCGTCAGGCACCAGCGTCCGTCGCCGATCGGTACGGCGCCCTCGGGCACGCCGCCCGGCCGGAAGGTCAGTTCGAGCGCCCAGGGCACCCGTGGTCCGCTGATGTCGATCCGCAGGTCGGCGCCGTCCTCCCGCAGGTCCACCTCGACGCGGGTCGTGTGCGAGACCTCGTCCCGGGGGCGGTCCGGGAAGGCCATCGCGGCCGAGAAGCGACCCTCGTCCGCCATCCGGTAGTCGCCGCCGTCCCGGCGCCGGCCCGGAGCAAGCGGCTGGTAGTAAGCGGCCGTAAGGGTTTCGGTGAGCCGGTACCGGCCGTCGGCGAGCTGCCGCATGTCGGCGGCGCGGAACGGGCCCAGGTCGAAGAACCCCCGGGAGAGACGGACCGCGTCGAGGACGGCGTCACCGGCGAACAGCCGCAGGAAGGTGGGATTGCAGGCGAGGCCCGAACGGATGCGCCGGTGCTCGGGCACGTCGGAGCCGCCGTACACCACCGTGTGCGCGGTGGCCGAGGCGCGGGTGGCGAGGCGCGCGGTGGTGAGGTACCGGTCGCGCGGAAGGATCTCCGCCGCCGGTGTCGGCAGTACGCGGCACAGGTCCGGGGTGAGGAGGCTCTCGGCGAGCAGGTCGGGGTCGTCGATGCCGCCGACGGCCGCCAGCCGCGCCGCCCGGCTGAAGTCGCCCCGGCCGGTGCGGACCGCGAGCAGTCGGTAGTGCGGCAGGTAGGGGGCCAGCGGGAAGGGGTGGTTCTGGTCCTGCCGTCGCGAGTGGAGGGTCTCGACCGTGCCGTCCGGCCTGATGAGGTCCAGGGTGGTGGCGAGGTTGCGTTCGACGGCGTCCAGCAGGTCGGCGCGGCCGAGCACGCCGGCCAGCAGCAGCAGTGAAGGGTTGGACACGTGGGCCGCGTAGTTGGCGCTGCGTTCCGAGTACAGGCCTTCCGCGTCGATGTCGACGCCCTCGGAGAGCCACTCCTCGATGCGGTCGAGCAGCCGGTCGTCGGGGAACGACCGGTGCAGCCGGGCCAGCGCCGCGCACAGCTCCCAGCGGTGGTTCGGGGTGTGCACCCCACCGGCCAGGAGACTTCCGGAGGCGGCACCGGCGATCTCGGCGAGCGCGGCCGTGACGTCGCGCAGTTCCGGTCCCGCGCCGGCGGCGAGGACGTGCGCGTCGCACACGTCGTTGACGGTGAAGGCGGAGTCAGGCGGCGACTGCACGTTGTCGCCGCCGGCGAAGAGGCCGGTGCCGGTCTGCACGGCCCGCAGGGCGCGCAGGTGGGTCGTCGCGGCGGCGATGGCCTGCCCGCTGCCGTGCAGGGCCGAGTCCGGGGAACGGTACGCCGCGACCAGGGTCTTCACCCTGCGCGCCAGACCACGGTGCGGCACACCGGCGGGTTCCTCGTCGGGGCCGGCCGCGAGCGGGGCGGCCAGCCGGTCGGCGGCGCGGGCCACCGACCGGACGAACTCGTGGTCGAGCGGGGTGGGCAAGGTCAGTCCTTCAGTCCGGCGTTGATGTCGGCGCCCATGACGTAGCGCTGGAAGACCAGGAAGATGGCGATCAGCGGGATCATGGAGATGACCGATGCGCCGAGCAGGACCGACCAGTTGATGTTCTGCGCGCCGACGATGCTCTGGATGCCGATCTGCACGGTGAACTTGCTGGGGTCGTTGAGCATCAGCAGCGGCCAGATGTAGTCGTTCCACCGCCACTGGAAGGACAGGATGGCGAGGGTCAGCATGATGGGCCGGGAGAGCGGCACCATGATCCGCAGGAAGATCGACAGTTCGCGGGCGCCGTCGATGCGTGCCGCTTCCACGAGTTCGTCGGGCACCGTCAGGAAGAACTGGCGGAACATGAAGCATCCGGTCGCGGTGAGCACGGCCGGGAGGATGATGCCGGCGAAGGAGTTGTAGAGGCCGAGGTTGCGGACCACCAGGAACTCCGGGGCGAGCATGACCTCGGACGGGAGCATCGTGGTGGCCAGGATGCAGATGAAGAAGACCTTGAGCCACTTGTTGTCGTACTTGGCCAGCGCGTACCCGGTGCAGCAGCTGACACCCACGGTGAGGATCGTCGTGATCACGCACACGATGGCCGTGTTGATGAAGTACTGGGAGAAGTTGGCGCTGTCCCACGCCGCCTTGAAACCCGACAGGGTGGGGTTGTGCGGCACCAGCGTCAGCGGATAGGAGAACAGGTCGCTGGCCGGCTTGAGGGAGCTGAGGATGAACCACAGCACCGGCAACCCGTAGAGGCACGCCAGAATCCACAGCAGTGTCGTCGCGGGCACCGCCCGCCGGATCCCGCCGCCGACCGCGTTGCGGGGCCGCTTCTTGGAGACGGGCTGTTTGGCGTCGGCGTCGAGCGGGCGTGGCATGTCTGTGGTTGTCATCGGTTCTCCACCCGCCGGTTGACGATCAGCTGGACGATCGCGACGGCCATCAGGATGAGCATGAGCACGAACGACGCGGCGCTCGCGTAGCCGATCTGGCCCCGTTTGAAGCCGGTCTCATAGATGTACTGGACCAGCAGGTTGTTCGACGTTCCGGGTCCGCCGTTGTTGAGGGCGACGAACACCGGGTATTCCTTCATCGCGTTGATCGTGTTGAGCAGGATGACGATGAACGAGGTGGGCGCGATGCTCGGCAGCGTGATGCTGATGAACTTGCGCCACGAACCGGCGCCGTCGAGCTCGGCCGCCTCGTAGTACGACACCGGGACGTTCTTGATCGCCGCGATGAACAGCAGCATCGTGAAACCCGTCCACGCCCAGGCTGCCGCCATCACCACCACCAGCAGCGACAGGTCCGCGTTCGACTGCCACGGAACGGCGCCTCCGCCGAGCTTCTCTATGACGTAGTTGACCAGTCCGAAGTTCTCACCGAACAGCCACCGCCACAGGACGCCCACCACGATGGGCGACAGCAGCCACGGGATGAAGAAGATGACGCGGGCGACCGACGCGCCCTTGGCGTTCTTGTTCACCACCAGGTTGGCGGCGAGCAGCGAGAGCGCGAAGTTCAGCGGGACGAAGAGGACGGTGTACAGCAGGGTCCGGGTCAGCGCGTCGTAGAACGTGGAGTCCCCGAACAGGTTGTGGTAGTTGTCCAGTCCGATCCACTGGAACACCCCCACGCCCGTGTAGTTCGTGAAGGAGTAGAGGAGCCCGATCACCGCCGGCCAGACGAAGAACAGCGCGAAGAGCACGACGTTGGCCGCGATGAGGACGAGCGGCGCGACGGTGTACTTACTGCGTCTCCTGGGCGGGCTCGCGGACACGTCCGAGGCGCGTTTTGTCATCTTCCTGACTCCGTGCTGGTGGAAGGGATTGCAGGTGGGCTCACGCCATGAGCCCAGGATCGCGGGGCGCGTCCAGGGCCGGGCGGCGGTGTCTCACCCTCGCCGCCCGGCCCCGCGGCCTACGATCCGCCGCCGACCTGCTGGTTGTAGCCGGCCACGATGTTCTCCAGGGCCTTGTCGGGCGACTGCTGGCCGTTGATCGCCTTGCCGAGCTCCGTCTTGGTCGGGTCCTCGGTGAGGCTCTTGCCCTTCAGCACCCACTGGGTCTGCGCGCCGTTGAAGTAGCCGGAGATCGGGGCGTAGAGCGGGATCGACTCGTTGTACAGCTTGAACGCCGCCTGGGCCGCCTCGGAGGTGAAGGGGTACTTCGGGTTCAGACCGTTCTCGACCGGCAGGAACCCGGAGGCCTCGCACAGCTCGCGGTAGTGGTCCGGCTCGTAGATCCAGGACAGGAACTTCTGCGCGGCGGTGGCCGCGTCACCGTTGTTGTTGAAGCCGACCATCATGCCGCCGCTGTTGACGTCGCTGGCCTGCACCGGCTGGGCGGGGGTCGGAACGCTGGCCCAGTCGAACTTCTTGATGCCGTCGGCGAAGGCGGCGACCTGCCACACGCCGGACCAGTAGGCGACCACGTCACCGCTCTGGAACATGGCCGACGGGTCGGCGCCGCTGGTCCACACCGACTTCGGCATGGTCTTGTTGTCGTTCCATCCGACGAAGGTGTTCACGGCCTTCTTGGTCGCGCTGTCCACCGAGAACTTGCCGGAGGAGTCCGCGTGGACGTACTTCCCGCCCATCTCGTACACCATGGCGCGGAGGCGGGACGGCGACTGGTCGAAGGTCAGGGAGTACTTGGCGCCGGTCTTCTCGCGGACCTTGTTCGCCGCCTTGATGAAGTCGGTCCAGGTCCAGGTCTTGTCGGGCGAGGTGGGGAAGGGGACCTTGGCCTTCTCGAACAGCGACTTGTTGATGAACAGACCGGAGGCGGTGACGTCCGAGGGGATGGACAGCACCTTCCCGGACGAGTCCTTGGCGAGGAAGTTGGCGTTGATGTTGTAGCTCTTGTTCTTGGCGATGGAGCTGAGGTCGATCAGCTTGCTCGACCAGATCGGGTCCAGCGCCGGCACGGCGGCCACGTCGGGCAGGGAGTTCGCCTGCGCGGCGTTGTGCAGCTTCGTCGTGTAGCCGTCGTAGGGGATGTTGACGAGCTTGACGGAGACGCCGGCTTCCTTCTTGTACTGCGCCACCAGCTTCTTCCAGCCCGCGTCCTGCCCCGGAACGGTGGAGATCCAGAACGTCAGCGACTTGGAGTTGCCGCCCGAGTCGCCCCCCGACCCGCAGGCCGAGAGCAGCAGGGCACCTGCCGTGGCCACGGCAGCGAGGGGAATCACGCGGCGTATGCCGCCACGGCCGAGTCGGCGGGAGCGCCGCACACCCACAGTGGTCATCTTCGATCCCTTTTTTTCGTCGGTAGGGGACGGAGCACGGCGCCGACCGAGGCGGCACGGGTGCATTGTGCAGGAAGGGTTTGCTTTCCGAGGGCGCGGCCTCGCCCGGCCGCGTCATCCTGACAGGCGAGGGTCCCCGGCCGCTGTGGCCGTCGCCGCACCAGCACGCCCTGGTGCGGTTGCCGTACGTCGAGTACGCGCGGGACGCTCACCCAAGCCGACGTCCCGGCCGACTTAGAAAGCGCTTGTCCGGACATTGGCAGACCGAGTCCGAAACCGTCAATCCTTCGTCCGCGCCGCATCGGTCACGGTTTGGACTCCTCGGGCCACCGCGAGGCGGGCGGCGCCCACGACGGTACCGAGATCGCCGACCTGGCTGCTGACCACCTCCGTGGGCCAGCTGAGCCGCTCCAGCTCGGCCCGCACACCGGGCAGGAGCTGCGGAAACGCGCCGGTGCTGCCGCCCAGCACGAGCAGTCCCGGGTCCAGTACCGCGGTCACGGCGGCGGCCAGCCGGCCCACGTCCACGGCGTGCCGGTCGACGACCGCGCGGGCCGTGGCGCTGCCCTCCTGGGCGAGGGCGAAGAGCCGTTCCGCGGTGCGCGGGCAGGAGCCGTCGGTGTCCGGCCATGCCTCGGCGGCCCTGCGCAGCAGGGAGCGGGCCCCGATGTACTCCTCCAGCGCCTCGTGGCGGGGCTCCAGGTCGTCGTCCCAGGGGTACGGCAGCCGGGCGAGCTCTCCGGCGGCGCCGTTGGCTCCGGCCAGGACGTGTCCGCCCACGACGATGCCGAGACCGATACCGACGCCGATGCGCAGATAGCCGAAGGTGTGCCGGCCGCGGGCGGCGCCCTCGTGCAGTTCCGCCAGGGCGGCGCAGTTGACGTTGTTCTCCAGGTGGACGGGCACTCCGGGCGGCAGCGCGACGGCCACCGCGTCGAAGACGGGCCGCGCCTTGGCGGTCGCCGGGCGCACGGTGCCCTCCTCGGCCCGCGCGGTGACGTCACCGACAGCGACCACGATGGTGCGCAGGGGGGCGTCGGCGGGCAGCGAGAGGAGCGCCTCGCGCACCACGTCGGCGGCCTCGGCACGCGGCCCTGTGGCCTCGGCCAGCAGGGTGCCGTCCAGGGCGCAGCCACGGACCCGGGTGAGGGCGGGGCCGAGGTCGACGGCGAGCACGGCGCCCGCGGCCGGGCCGAGGCGGTAGACGGCGGCGCTGCGGCCCGTGCCGCTGGAGGCGGTGCCGGAGTGGGCGGCGAGGTGAACGCCCTCCAGCTCCGCGACGGCGGAGGAGACCGTCGGCTTGGACAGGCGCGCGAGGCTCGCGAGCTGCGGCCGGGTCGCGGTGCCGGCCTGGGCCAGCACGGCGAATACGGCGCTCGCGCTCTCGGTCAGACGGGGGGCTCTTACCACGTCGTGTTCCACAGTTCCCCCAGGTCACAGGCCGTTCTCCGGAACCGATCAACTCGGTGGGAAGCGGCGATGGGTTGCCCTGGCGCCCTGCGTGCCCGGCCCGGACCGAAGGCCCGGAAAGCCGAGTGCGTGACGCCTATTGACACGCACTGTACTTCGTTAGTTAACTTCCTAACGAACGTCACGGTACTCGCCTGCCGTGGTCCGTCAGAAGCCCGTCCCGGGGCTTCCCTAGTTCATCAACTGCCCTGCCTCCAGGCACGGTTCGCCCACCGTCGCAGCACACAGCGCATCGACGAAAGAGGTTCCGTGCAGGACACCGCACCCCTGGTGGTCGGCATCGACGTGGGCGGCACCAAGACCCAGCTCCGCGCGTTCGCGGGCGGCACTCTCGTGGCCGATCACGTCCGTTCCAGCAGTGGCTGGCGACCGCACGACCCGGTGGCCGCCGCCGGCTGGCTGGCGGCGCTGGCCGCCGACGCGCTCCCCGCGGGCGCCCGCCCCTCCGCCCTCGCCGTCGGCGGGCACGCCTGTGAGACCCCGCGCCAGTGCGCGCAGATCCGTACCGCTCTCCAACCGCACGTCGACGCGCCCGCGCTGGTCGTGGGCGACGCCGAGCTGCTCGTGCCCGCCGCCGGACTGGACAAGGGCGTCGGCCTGGTGGCCGGCACCGGTTCCGTCGCCGTGGGGCGGCTGCCCGACGGCACCCCCGTCCAGGTGGGCGGCTGGGGCGCGGTGCTCGGCGACGAGGGCGGCGCGGCCGGTCTCGTACGGGAGGCGGCCCGCGCGGTATGGGCGGCGCACGACCGGGGTGAGGAACCCGACGAGCTGGCGCTCGCCCTGGTGGCCTCCCTCGGTGTGCCCGAGGTACCGGCGCTCGGCGCGGCCCTGGAGCGCGCCACGGACGTCTCCGCCGAGTGGGGCCGACATGCTCCCGCCGTCTTCGCCGCCGCCGAGGCGGGCTCACCGCTCGCCCGCGCCGTGATCGCGGACGCCGGCCGCTCCCTCGCCGCGCTCGTCGCCCGCCTCGGCGCACGCGGGGTGCCCGTCGACGACGTGGTGGTCGCGGGCGGCACGGTGCTGTCCCAGTCCACGCTGTACGACGCCTTCACCGCCGCCCTCGCCGAAACGGTCCCCTCGGCCCGGGCCAGGCCCCTGCGGGTGCCCCCGGTGGAGGGCGCGGTGGCGCTGGCGCGGTCTCTGCTGTGACGCACACGGCGCACAGGGGTCCCCTCGTTCACCCGCGGGACACGTCCCCGCCGCCGAACCCTCGCCGATGGGACACAACTCGGCCGTAGATCTTCGCTCGTACGCACCATCTGACGCACGGGTCACTCAACTCCCCGTCGTATCAGGCAAGATCGCACGACCTTCCCCCGGCCGCAGGGCCGAAGAACTGAAGAGAGGCACACCCATGCCGTCATCCGCCGCGCACCACTCCCCCTCCCTGAACCGGAGGGGTTTCCTCAGAGCCTCCCTGGGCGGCTCGGCCGCGCTCGTCGCCGCGCCGACGTTCGTCGGGTGGCTGGGCGCAGCGGACGCCAAGGCCGCCACCGCGCCCGCCGCGTTCGTGGACGACTACAAGACCAACGTCCCGGCGAACCTGACGCCCGAGACCAACGCCGTGGTGCGGATCCTCGGCGGCATGGCCGAGGTGTGGAAGACCGGTGCCGCCTGGAACACCGGCACACCGCTGCGTCCCGAGGTGCTGCGCGCCAACATGCGCTACTGCGCCCGGGTCACCGCCGCGCGCACCGAGGCGCAGGCGCGGGAGGCGTTCGTCTACGACCGGCAGCACCAGAGCTACGCGATGATCGCCGGCCTGGGCCCGCTGTCCGACCTGTACAAGGCGGGCGCCAAGGCGGTCACGTCGATCACCAGCGCGCCGGAGACGACTCCCCCGACGAAGATCGACGACGCCGTGCCGGCCGACGCGCCCGCGGGTTCCGCGCTGGGCGCCGGTTCGTACACCTCGGACCTCGGCCTGGTGGCCAAGCTCGTGGACACCGTGCGCGGCCCGTTCGCCTCGGGCAACCCCGGCAAGTACGCCTTCCAGTACCCGCGCCCGTGGCGCATGAACGAGGACAGCGAGGTCGTCGACACCGGCCGCACGGACGCCCTCGGCTACCCGGTGTACGACTCCAAGGTGGTCGTCGTGCCGCAGCTGCTGCGGCAGCGCAGCACCTCCCCCGTCGACGACGGCGGCTTCCCCAGCGGCCACACCAACGCCTTCCACCTGGCCTCGCTGGCGTACGCGTACGCCGTGCCCGAGCGTTTCCAGGAGCTCGTGACGCGGGCGCTCGAGCTCAGCCACACGCGGATCATGTCGGGCATGCACTCGACCGTCGATGTCATCGGCGGCCGCATCATGGCCACCGCCCTGGCCGCCGCCACGCTCGCCGACCCGGCCAACGCCGACCTCAAGAAGGCGGCGCGCGCCCAGGCGCTCGCGTACTTCCAGGAGAAGACGGGCACCACGGCCGACACCCTGTACGCGTACGCGCACGCGGCGGGCCCCGCCGCCGATCCGTACGCCGACCGCGCCGCCAACGCCCGCGCGGTGGAGCCGCGCCTCACCTATGTGCTGCCCCGGGACGGCCGGCAGAAGCCGATGACCGTGCCGAAGGGCGCGGAGGTGCTCCTGGAGACCCGGCTGCCCTACCTGGACGCGGCGCAGCGGCGTGAGGTGCTGCGGACGACGGCGCTGCCCTCCGGGTACGTCCTGCTGGACGGGTTCGAGCAGTGGGGGCGGCTGAACCTGTTCGCGGCGGCGGACGGGTACGGCTCCTTCGACTCCGACGTGACCGTCACGCTCGACGCGGCGGCCGGCGGTTTCGCGACGGCCGACGCCTGGCGCAACGACATCGACGGCCGGGGCGGTCTGACCAAGCAGGGCACCGGCACGCTCACCCTGACCGGCCACAACCGGTACACGGGCGGCACCGTGGTGGAGGACGGCGTGCTGGTCTCCGCGTCGGGTCACGCGCTGGGCCACGGTGACGTCCGGGTGCTCGGCGGAACGCTGCGGGTCGACGAGCCGGTGCAGGTGCACGGCGTGTTCGCGCAGGAGTCCGCCGTGCTGGCGCCGACGCTGCGCGCGGGCCGGCACAAGGAGGTCCTGACGGTGACGCGGCGGGTCGTGCTGGGCCCGGGCAGCGTGCTGTCGCTGCGGCTCGACGCCGAGTGCCCGCCGGCCGTCGGGAGCACGGTGCGCGTGATCGACGCCCCGGCGCTGCGCGGCCGGTTCGACCGTGTGGAGCTGAACTCCGACCGGCTGCGGGCCGTACCTGTGTACACGGCGGAAGGTCTGTCGGTACGAATCGTGAAGCGGTAACGCCCCGAGTGGCGGGAGCCGGTGCGCAGGGCGAGCGACGCCCTGCGCCGCCCTCCCGCCACCGCCCTGGGGGTGTCGCCGCGGGGCGGATGATGGCGCGCGCACAGCACACGGTTCTCGACCCGGAAACGTCGCGGATGTTCCCCGGGGCGCTCCTCGCGCGGTCGTCCGGACGGCCGCGCGGGCGGTGGCTCGTGCCGCTCCTCGCCGTCGTGCTGCTGGCGCAGATGGCCTTCGCCATGGTCACCACGGCCGTTCAGCAGACGCCGACGATCGACGAACCCGTGTACGTCGGCGCGGCGGCCGACTACCTGCACGAGCACCGGCTGCGCTACAACCCCGAACACCCGCCGCTCGGGAAGCTGGTCATCGGCGTCGGGGTGGCGCTCGCCGGGCCGCACCTCGACCCGTCGCCCGCCGCCACCCAGGAGGAGTTCGGGCAGCGGCTGCTGTACGAGTCCGGCAACGACCCGGGACGGCTGATGCTCTGGGCCCGGCTGCCGGTGATCGTGCTGACGCTGCTGTTCGGGCTGGTCGTGTTCGCCTTCGCCCGGGACCTCGCCGGTCGGGCCGCCGGACTCGCGGCGCTCGCCGTGTACGCCTTCTCCCCCGACCTGATCGCGCACGGCTCGCTGGCCACGCTGGACGTCCCCGTGGCGGGCTTCCTGCTGACGTCGGTGTGGCTGCTGTGGCGGGCCCGCCGACGGCCCCGCCTTCTGGTGCCGCTCGCGGGGGTGGCGCTCGGTGCGGCGGTGGCGACCAAGATGAGCGCGCTGCCGGCGGTTCCGGTGCTGATGGGTCTGGCCGCCCTGACCGCGTGGCGGGGGCGCGCCACGAACTGGCGTGCGGCGCTGCTGCGGGCGGCGGTCGTGGCGGCGGTGGCCGTCGCCGTCGTGTGGGCGGTGTATCTGGTGGTCGATCCGCGGCTGCGGTGGGTGCCGCAGGAGCCGGTGCCGGTGGCGCGCGGGAAGCGCGGCCTGCTGGTGCAGTTCCTGCCGTTCCCGGAGGCCTTCCGGGACGGGATGCGCGTCCAGTTCTGGATGGAGAACCGGCCGTGGGAGGGCTTCCTGTTCGGCCGGCTCTACGACGGTTCGCGCTGGTACTACCTGCCGGCCGCGCTGCTGGTGAAGACCCCGCTCGGCATGCTCGCCCTGTGGGCGGCCGGCGCGGTCGCGATGATCGCGGTACGGCGGCTGCGGCCCGCGGCGCCCTATGTACTGGTCCCGGCCGCGGTGCTGCTGGCGGTGGCCATGGAAGGGGCGCGGGACTTCGGCACCCGGTACGTGGTCTTCCTGCCGATGTTCCTGGCGGTGGCGGCGGGGTGTGTGCTCGCGGTGCGGTGGCGGTGGGGGCCGGTGGTGGCGGGGGTGCTGGTGGCGTTCGTCGCGGTCAGCTCGCTGCGGACGTTCCCGTACTACCTGCCCTACTCCAACGAGGCGTTCGGCGGGCCGGCGAAGACGCATCTGCGGCTGCACGACTCCAACGTGGACTGGGGCCAGGACCTGGGCCGGCTGGCGGACCGGCTGCACGAGCGGTACCGGGGCGAGCGGGTCTGGCTGGTCTACAAGGGCAGCGGTGTGCCGTCGTACTACGGCATCGAGGCGTCCGAGCCGCGCGGGGTGCCCGCGGACCGGGTGCACGGGCTGCTGGTGGTGTCCGACACCGCGGTGGCCAAGGCGCAGGGGTGGCTGGCCGAACTGATCGACAGCAGTCGTCCGGTGGACGAGGTCGGGCACTCGATCACGATCTACCGCAGATGAGCGGCTGGGCTATGTTGAGTCCTCGTGGAAGACAAAGGAGGCGCACCGGTGCCATCGCCGCAGCAGGCACGCGCACAGGCATCCGCGATCACCTCGGGAAAGACGGTTCCGCAGGCGGAGGCGGCCCCGACTTCCCAGCTCAGGGCACTCTTCGACGGGCCCCATCTGTCCCCGGGTCAGCGGCGCATCGCCCAGTACCTGATCGAACACATCACCGAGGCCGCGTTCCTCTCCATCACCGACCTGGCCGAGCGCGTCGGTGTCAGCCAGCCCTCGGTGACGCGGTTCGCCGGGGCGGTGGGCTTCAGCGGCTACCCGGCCCTGCGCGAGAAGCTCCAGTCGATCGCCCTGGGCGCCCTGGCCGGCGGGGGCCCCGCGGAGGAGGACAGGAGCAACGAGCTCCAGGCGGCGGTCGACGCCGAGATCACGAACCTGGAGAACCTGCGCCGGGACTTCGCCGACCCCGACCAGGTCATCGACATCGGCCGCAAGCTGTCGCAGTCGGCCCCGCTGACCGTCCTCGGCCTGCGCATCTCGGCCTCGCTCGCCGAGTACTTCGCCTACGCCGCACGCCGGGTCCACCCCGACGTGCGGCTGGTGAACCGGGGCGGCAGCGTCGCGTACGACGCGCTGTTGCAGTCCCGTGAGGCGGGCGGTACCTGGGTGCTGGCGTTCTCGATGCCCCGGCACGCCCAGGAGACGCTGACCGCGGTCCGGGTCGCGCGCAGCGCGGGGCTGCGGGTCGCCCTCGTCACCGACCTGGCGCTCGGTCCGGTGGCCGACGAGGCCGACGTCACCTTCGCGACCGGCACCGGTTCGCGGCTGGTCTTCGACTCCTACGCGGCTCCGGGTGTGATGGCCGCGGCGTTGCTGCAGGCCATGACGGACGCGGGTCCGGAGCGTACCCAGGCCCGGCTCGAGGAGTACGAGCAGATCGCGGATCAGCACCAGTTCTTCCTCCGGGACTGAGCCCGTCCGTGAGCTGCCGCATTTCTTACATAGGGTGCCTTCTACCCAAATCGCGCATGAATGTTTTCATACGTCTTGCAAAGGCGACGGCATATATAAATACTGCTCACGGCCACACCCGCCCGCACAGGGCTCCACGACGAACACCCGGAGCCGCCGTCCCCTACCCACGTCGGCGACCAGGGTGTTCGGGGCATCGCCTGCGCGAGCGCCCTCGGCGGCCCCGGTCATCCCCTGGACCGGGGCCGCCCACCCCGTCGGACCATCCCTCCGACCCGCACACCCGGAAGCGACGAACATGGCACTGACGACGATCACGCGCATCAGCCCGGACTGGCCGTGCCAGGTCAAGAACCCCGGCAGCTACGACTGGGAGCGCTCGGCTGCCAAATGGCTGCGCGAACTCGTGCCGGCCCGCTACGCCAGTTATCCCGTCCTCCTGCGCCACCCCGTGCTGCTCGCCCGTCACGCGCACCTCCAGGTCCAGCAGGAGATACGGGTCGCCCGCACCGCCCTGCAGACCGCGCGCGCCGATCTTCCCAGCCTCGGGCTGCCCGAGTCCGTCATCGAGCACACGATCAAGCTGTACGCGGCCGAGGTCATGCAGCTCCAGCACATCGCCCGCAGCGTCCGCGCGGTCAGCCAGGCCCTGGTGGACCACGGCACCGTGCGCTGACCGCCCCCGGCAGGCATGACCGCCGCCGCGCGTGGCACCCGTCGTGAACATGAGCACCACCACCCGACGCGAACCGGTGACCACCGTCCTGACCTGGCGCGTACGCCCCGGCCACGAGCGCGAGTTCGAGGAGTGGACGCACCGGGTCACCCGCTGCGCCCGTCGGTTTCCGGGCAACGAGGGCGTCTCCTGGCTGCGCCCCGAGGACGGCGGCCACCGCTACCACGCGGTGCTCCGCTTCAGCGATTCGCACCGGCTCACGGCCTGGCTGGAGTCCGAGGAACGGGCCGACTGGCACGCACGGATCGAGGGTGTCGCCTCGGAGGTCAGCAGCGAACGGCAGTCGACCAGCGGGATGGAGACCTGGTTCAGCCTCCCCGGCACCTCGGTGCAGTCGCCGCCGAAGTGGAAGATGGCGCTCACCACGTTCCTCGGCGCCTACCCCTTCACGCTGCTGATCCAGTGGCTGGTCACGCCCCACACGACAGGCTGGCCCCTGCCGCTGCGCGCCGCCGTGTTCCCGCTGGTACTGCTGCCGACGCTCACCTTCGTCGTCATGCCCCTGCTGAGCCGGCTGCTGCGGCTGTGGCTGTACCCGCCGCCCGACCGGTGAGCAGGCGGTACGAGCCTGGGGAAACCGGCACGTCCTCTCACGTGCGAGTGAATCGGGCAAGGTCAAGGCATCGGACCATCGGGGTTCCATGTGCCATGCTCGTCGCGTGACGAGCGAACCCGCCGTGCCGGCGGAGCCGGGTGCCGTGCCCGACCTGGTCGCCCTGACCAGAGTCGTGGCACGACAGCGCGTCGAGATGGACCGTTTGCAGGATCTCGCCGCCACCTCGGCGGTGCTGGAGCGGGCCAAGGGCGCGCTGATGGCGCTGACCGGATGCTCCCCCGAGGCGGCGCACGAGGACCTCCAGCAGCGCGCCAAGGCGGCGCACCGCAGCCTCCTCGAGGAGTGCTGGATCACGCTGGGCAACCTGGCGCCGCCCCCGAGCGCCGCCGTCCCCGGCTCTGGACCGGCCGATGTCGACGCCGAGAGCGCGGACGGCGCCTCCGACGTCCCGGACCCGGTCGCCGACGACGACTCCGCGGCGCTCGGCCGCCTCGCCCAGGCCCTGGCCCGGGTCGGTGGCACCCAGGATCTCGCCCGGTGTCTGCTGGAACACCTCGCGCCGGGCACGGGTGCCGACGCGGTCATGATCTATGCCCGTCCGGCCTCCGGCGGGCTGGAACTCGTCGGTCACGCCGGCATAGACGACACCGAGGCCGCCGAGTGGCGTCGGCTGCCGCCGCTGACGGGGATCGCCGCACTGGAGGCCCTGCGGACCGGTCGTGAGCGATGGCTGGAGGACATCGAGAAGGATCGCGAGCAGTACCTGCTGATCGGGGATCCGCCGGAGCGGTGGAGGTCCCGCGCCTGGCTGCCCATACCGCCCGGCGGCTCGGGCGACGTCGTCCTCGGCGTCCTGCGCGGCCACGACGGTCCGTTCACACCCCGCGTGCGGGAACAGCTGCGCGCCGCCGCCCGGCTCTGCGCGGGCTGGCTGCGCTCGGTCGACATCCTTCACCAGCCCACGCACGAGGAGCGCACCTCGGACACCGTGCAGGCGGTGTTCGACGGGCTGCCGGGCGCGGCGGTCCTGCTCAGTCCGCTGCGCGCTCCGTCGGGCGAGATCGAGGACTACCGCATCGACGCCGCGACCTCCGAGACGGTCGACGTCGTCGGCCGCTGCGGCCGCCGGCTCGCCGGTCTGCGGTTCCTCGAGTGCTGGCCCGCCGTGGCGGGTGAGGCGCTGTGGCAGGGCTGCCTGCACACGCTGACCACCGGGGAGCCGTTCGAGGGCCGGCCGTTCGCTCGGCAGCAGGTCGTGGCGGGTGTGGCCGAACTGTCCACGTACTCCGTGCGGGTGGCGAAGCTGGGCGACGGACTGATCGTCACATGGATCCGGCACGAGCCCTCGGACCGGCAGGAGCAGCGGCTGGCGGACGTGCAGCGGCTCGGGAAACTCGGCTGGGCGAACTGGAACCTGGTCACGAGCGAGGTGAGCTGGTCGTCCCAGGTCTTCTCGCTGCTCGACCGGGATCCCGCCGACGGCCCGGTCGCCCTGCCGGAACTGTCCTCCCTCGCGCTGCCCGAGGACGTCCCCGCGCTGACCCGCGCCGTCGCAAACCTGGTCGAGGCGGGGCGGCCGTTCGACCTCCCCTTCCGTATCCGCACCAGTACGGGCGTCCGGCATCTGCGGGCCGTCGCCGAGGCGGTGGCGGACATCCACGGCACCCCGGTCGAGGTGCACGGGTTCGTCCAGGACCTCACCGCGCAGCGCAGCGCCGAGCTGGCCCTCGTCGAGTCCGAGCGGGCGATCCTGACCCAGCACGGCGTGCTGCAGGCCGAACGGACCCTGGCCTCCCGGCTCCAGCACGCGCTGCTGCCCCTGCCCAAGAAGGTCGTGCGGCCGGCCGGACTGGACGTCGAGGTCGCCTATCTGCCCGCCCAGTCGGGGCTCAACGTGGGCGGTGACTGGTTCAGCGCCATCGAGCTGCCCGACGGGGACGCCCTGTTCGTGGTGGGCGACGTCGCCGGTCACGGCATCGACGCGGTCGCCACGATGGCCCAGCTCCGCTTCACCGCCAAGGGCATGATCATCACGGGCTCGTCCCTGACCGGCGCGCTCGCCCGGCTCAACACCCTGCTGCTGCACTCCCGCGACACCCAGGGCACGGCGACGCTCATCCTGGCCCGCTACAGCCCCGGCGAGCGGCGGCTGGTCTGGGCGCAGGCGGGCCATCCGCCGCCGCTGCTGCAACGGGACGGCGAGGCGCACTACCTCGGGCGTCCGCGCGGCATGCTCCTCGGGGCGTCCGACACGCCGGTCTACGAGGAGGCGGAGTGCCGGCTCCGGTCCGGTGACCGGCTCCTGATGTACACGGACGGTCTCGTCGAGCGGGCCGCGGAGAGCATCGACCTGGGCCTGGAACGGCTGGTCCGGGCCGTGAACGACCGCTCCTCGGACGAACCGGGGTCCCTCGACCGACTGCTGGCGGCGATGCTGGAGAGCGAGCAGCAGGACGACGTGTGCGTGCTCGACATCCGGGTTCCAGTGGCCCCGGGCGACGTACGTCCGGGGGGCGCGGGCGACGACGGGCACGAGGCGTCGGGGTAGCCGCTCGGCGGCGCGGGTGCCGGAGCCCACGCGCATCCAGGCGGCGCCCGCTGAATCGGAGTTCGGCGCGCCGGTCACCCGCCGCTGGTGCGGGACTCCAGGTCGCGTCGCGTGTCGTCGCCGTAGACGCCGGTCTCGTCGCCGCGGATGCCGTACCAGAGCTGGAAGCGGGCCACGGCCTGCGTGAGGACGGTGTCGTAGCGGCCGTCGGTCGGGCCGTGGTCGTAGACGTTGGGGATGCGCAGGAGGCGTTCCTGGAGGTCGGTGACCTCGGGGCCGGCGTCTCCCTCGCGCAGGGTGCCGGCGCCGTCGGGGTCGGTGGAGGGCTGGGAGGTCGGGGTGGCAGGGGTGGCCGGGGTGGCCGGGGTGGCCGGGGTGGCCTCCTGGGCGGGGGCGCTCGTCGGCGGGGACGCGGGTGCGGCGGTGTTGTCGGTGCCGTCGCCGGGCAGCAGGAAGGCGCAGCCGAAGCCGACGAGTGCCGCCGCGAGGACACAGGCCGCCGCGAGTGCGGTACGGCGGGGTCGGGGACGGTGGCTCGGTGCCGGGGCGCGGCGGCCGGTGGACACGGGAGGCAGCTCCTGTGTCTCCGCCTCGGATCCGGGCGCCGGTTCGGGCAGGCGTACGGCCTCGTACTCGCCGTTGTCCTGCGTCAGCTCCTTGAACAGCTCCGCGAGGGCGTCGGTGCGGCGCAGCCGCAGCACGCGGATGGGTTCGAGGGGTGGGCGCTCGTCCGGCTCCCCGGGTTCGTCCGGTGTCGGCACGCTGCTCTCCTTCCGTCCCGTGGTCCCCGAGGAGAGATACGCGCGGACGGCCACCCGGGTTCATCCGGGCGTCAGCCTTCGAGGAAGCGCCGCAGGGATTCCTTCAGGGCCGTCACGAAGGCTCGCGGCCGACGGCGTCGAGGGCGTCCAGGGACAGGTAGGGGTTGAGGTCCTCGGGCGGTGCAGGTCCGCCGGGTGGTCGAGGGTGGATGACCGGTCGGTTCGGCACTGTCCTCGTCGCAGTAGCGGCGCCCACGGGCCTGGTAGGCGAGGTCGGTGACGTGGAGGAGGCGGGGGCGGGTCACCTCGCGGGGCCCCTCCGAAGCTGCGACGGCGGGGCACGGCGGGCCGGGACGGCGCCGAAAGGTTGCTTCGCCTGCGGGGTGTGCTCCGCGCGGGCCGTACGATGGCACATCGAGGGCCGGGGCGTGCGCGCCGGGTCCCGGACGGCGTCGTCCTCTCCCCGGAACTTCTCCGCGTCCTCCTCCGAGTCTTCTCCCGAGTCTCCCGAAGGGTTCGCGACTCCCGTGACCACCGCAACACTGCTCGACGGAAAGGCCGCCGCGGCCGCCATCAAGGACGAACTCGCCCTGCGCGTCCAGGCGCTCAAGGACCGGGGCGTCACCCCCGGCCTCGGCACCATCCTGGTCGGCGACGACCCGGGCAGCCGCAGTTACGTGGGCGGCAAACACCGCGACTGCGCGCAGGTCGGGATCGCCTCGATCCGGGTGGAACTGCCCGCCACCGCCTCCCAGGCCGATGTGGAGGCCGCGGTGCTCCGCCTCAACGCCGACCCGGCGTGCACCGGCTTCATCGTCCAGCTTCCGCTGCCCGCCCACGTCGACACCCACGCCGTGCTGGAGCTGATCGACCCCGCGAAGGACGCCGACGGGCTGCACCCGGCGAACCTCGGCCGGCTGGTGCTGGGCATACCGGCGCCGCTGCCCTGCACCCCGCGCGGCATCATCGACCTGCTGCGCCGCAACCAGGTGCCCATCACGGGCCAGCAGTTCTGCGTCATCGGCTGCGGGATCACGGTGGGCCGCCCGCTCGGACTGATGCTGACCCGCAGCACGGAGCACGCCACGGTGACCCTGTGCCACGAGGCCACCCAGGACGTCGCCGCGCACACGCGCGTGGCCGACGTCGTCGTGGCCGCGGCCGGTGTGGCGCACCTGGTCACGCCGGACTGGATCAAGCCGGGCGCGACGGTGCTGTCCGTGGGCCTCACCCGCACGGTGGAGGGCATCCTCGGGGACGTCCACCCCGACGTGAGCGGTATCGCCGGGTCGTACGCACCGCCGGTGGGCGGTGTGGGTCCGATGACCCGCGCCATGCTGCTGACGAACGTGGTGGAGGCGGCCGAGCGGCTCTGAACCTGATCCGGCCATGAAGGGCACTCAGTTCCCCCTCAAGGGGGACTGGAGGGAACTGAGTGCCATGACCGTCGGTCAGGTGCTACGTTCCCGTTCATGAGCTCCAGCAGCAGCGCCGAGGCGGCGTCCGCGAAGCCGCCCATGCGGGACGCACTGGTCGCGGCGGCCTTCCAGCTCTTCCTGGAGCGGGGCTACGAGCAGACCACCGTCGACGACATCGTGGCGCTCGCAGGCGTCGGACGGCGTTCCTTCTTCCGCTACTTCCCCTCCAAGGAGGACGTGGTCTTCCCCGACCACGAGCGCTGCCTCGCCGACATGACGGCCTTCCTCGCCGCGAGCGACGAGGGCCACGAGCCGGTACAGCGGGTGTGCGACGCGGCCCGGCTGGTCCTGGGCATGTACGCCGAGAACCCGGGGTTCTCCGTGCAGCGCTACCGGCTCACCAAGAAGGTGCCCGGGCTGCGGGCGTACGAGCTGTCGGTGGTGTGGCGCTACGAGCGGGCCCTCGCCGACTACTTGCGCGGGCGCTTCGCCGGCCGGCCCGACGGGAACCTGCGGGCCGACGTGATCGCGGCCGCCGTGGTGGCCGCGCACAACAACGCCCTGCGCTCCTGGCTGCGTTCGGACGGCCGCAGCGACGCGGGCGCCACGGTGGACCACGCCCTGGGATACGTGCAGTCCGCCTTCGGCGCGCCTCCCGTCGACGTACGCGTCGCGTCGCTCACCGACGAGCGGCCCGACGACGTGGTCGTGGTCGTCTCCCGGCGCGAGGCACCCCTGTGGCGGGTGGTGCAGGAGATCGAGACCACGCTGGGGCGCGCCTGACGCCCACGCGCGTAGAAGGACGCGGAGAAGATTCAGGGAACGCAGTACCTTTACGAGTGGCACTGAGTGCCATACGCTGAGGCCGTGCACGGTGGCACGGTGAACCGCGCACAGGCGTGCACGGGTGGGCCGCGCACGCGGGATTTCCGCCCGAGCGCAGGGAGTTGAGCCAGCGTGTACCACCGCTCAGGAAGCGCCGTCCAGCAGGCAGCCGGCTCCGCGACGGGCCTCCTCGACCCCCGGGCCCCGGGTTTGGCCTCGGCCTCGGAGGCCATCCTCTTCCAGCGCTGCACCTATTGCGGGACCGCCATGTACCACCGGCTGCTGTGTCCGGTGTGCCGGGGCAGCGAACTGCGCACGGAGCGCAGCGACGGTACGGGCACGGTCCGCCACTCCACCGTCGTGCACCGCAACACCCCTGCCGCGCGCAACGTGTCACTGGTCGAGATGGCCGAGGGCTTCGTGGTGCGGGGCCGGGTCATGGGCCCGCCCATCGGCATCCACAGCGGCGACCGCGTGAGGCTGTCCACGGCCAAGGACCCGGTCCGCGGCGAGCCGGTCTTCCAACTCCTCGACGAGCCGTACCGGGCCTGGCGCTGACACCCTCGGCGCCGACATCGCGGCAGCCGTCCGTGGCTTGATCACGACGGTGGCCGCCTGCCCGGCTCCCCTCACAGGCAACCCACAGGGCTCTTCCTCCGTCATCCGGAACGCGTGAGGCTCCCGGTGCCGACGGGGCTGCCCGCGCTCGGGGTTCGAGGAGGGGACCATTGATCCGTGCCCGGCGAATAGGTGTCACCGCCGTGGCGGTGCTGGCCGCCCTGGCGGCGTCGCCAGGACTGGCGCAGGCGCAACAGCCGTCCGTGGGTGCGCCGTTGACGACGGTGAGCGACAGCGAGGGCGGACTTCCGCCGGGCTGGCGCATCACCGGGGAGGGTGACGCGCGGGAGCTGGTCTGGCGCGCACCGGAGCGCGTCCCCATGGGGGACGCCCGGGTGGAGTTCCATGCCGCGGGCCGCCTGCTGGGCGTACCCGCACCTCAGAAGGACGGCCGGACCTTCCGGCTGGGCCTGAAGGACGTCCACGCGACGAACCTGAGTGACCTTCAGGTGCTGGCGGCGGGGCGTCGACTGGATGCCGAGGAGAAGTCCGCCGCCCCGCGCGACCGCGACTCGCTGACCGCCGCACCACCACCGGCCCAGTCGCCCGCCGGCGCCGTCGACCCCGGCAAGCCGGGGTCGTTCCGCACGACGACCGGCGAGTACAGCCTCGACTCCGTGAAGCTGCCCGACTTCCCGGCCAAGGTGGAGATGAAGGCGGTCGTGGTGGCCCCCAAGGGCGCCACCGGCAAACGCCCCCTCGCCCTGTTCCTGCACGGCCGGCACGGCACCTGCTACAAGGGTGAGGACGTCAGCGGGAACTGGCCCTGCAAGACCGGTGAGAAGCAGATCCCGAGCTACCGCGGCTACCTGCGCGACCAGCAACTGCTCGCCTCCCAGGGCTACATGACGGTGTCCATCTCGGCCAACGGCATCAACGGCCAGGACTGGGACACCTTGGACGGCGGCGCGCAGGCGCGTTCGTCCCTCGTACGGCAGCACCTCGCGCGCTGGGCCGACTGGGCCGCCCACCCGTCCACCGCCCCGGCCGTCGTGCGCAACGCCCCGAAGACGGACCTGTCCCGTGTCCTGCTCGTCGGCCACTCGCGCGGCGGCGAGGGCGTGAACCGGGCCGCGCTGGACAGCCTCTACCCGGCGCCCGCCGACCAGGACGGCTACCGCGGCCCCGTGCGCTGGCACGTCCGCGGGACCGTGCTGATCGGACCGACGATCTTCGGCCAGAATCCGGTGGCCGACGTGCCGTCGGTGACGATCCTCCCCGGCTGCGACGGCGACGTCTCCGACCTCCAGGGTGAGGTGTTCGTCGACGGAACCCGCGGCGTCAGCCGTGGGGCGGCGCTGCACAGCGCGGTCTACGTGGTCGGCGCCAACCACAACTTCTTCAACACCGAGTGGACCCCGGGGCAGGCTGTGGCGCCCGCCGACGACGACTTCTTCGAGGACCAGGACCGGCGGGACCCGGTGTGTTCGAAGGGCACCCGGACCCGGCTGACCGCCGACCAGCAGCACAAGGCCGGCGCCACCTACATAGCCGCCGCGGCCCGGCTGTTCGTCGCCGGGGACGACCGGGCGCGCGAGCTGCTCGACGGCACCGGCAAGCGGGTCCCCTCGGCCGACCCGGCGCGCGTCCTCACGCACGCCGTCGGCGCCAACCGGAGCGGCGGCCTGCTGCCGGACGAGCCGGTCACGGTGACCGGCGGCCGCCTGTGCTCGGCCGTGGACCCCGACCCGGCGGTCGTCTGCCTGGGCGAGAACGTGTCCGGGGGGTCGCCGCACTTCGCCAGGTGGGAGACCGGCCGGGAGACCGGGCGCCGCGCGGTGGCGCTGCGCTGGTCGGCACCCGGATCCGCGGTCCGCGTCAAGCCCGCGGCACCGCTCTCCCTGGCCGGTGCGAAGAACCTCGCGCTGCGCGTGTTCGTGCCGCCGAACAGCACCGGCACAAAGCTGGACGTGTCCCTCACCGACACCTCCGGCAAGCGGGCCGCACTCGGCCGGGTCACGGTGGACGGGCTGCCGGGCAGCGACCGGACCTCCTCGTACTGGGCGCGTGAGGTGCGGGTGCCGCTCACGGCCGCCGCGCTGCGGGGCTTCGACCTGCGGCACGTGAAGACGCTGGAGCTGACGCCGCGTTCGCAGAAAGGCCAGGCGTGGCTGATGGACGCCTGGGGCTGGCGCCCCGGCACTCCGGCCGTCAAGGAGGCCGCGCTGCCGCGCGTCGACATCGGCCGCACCACGGTCAAGGAGGGCGACTCGGGCGTCCGTACATACCGGGTTCCGGTGAAGGTGTCGGGGCAAGGCAGCGGCAAGGTGCGGCTGTACGTCGTCGACCCGGAGACGGGTGAGGCCAAGGACCGTGTGGTGACGGTGCGGCCGGGCGGCCAGGGCGTCGATGTCTCCGTGCAGGTGAAGGGCAACACGCGCTTCTCCTACGACATGGACCACGGCGTGCTGGTGAAGGCGGTCCAGGGTGCCGTGGTCGGCTCGTACCACGGTGGGGTCGTCGTGCTCAATGACGACCCCATGCCCAAGGTGGGCGTGACGCCGGTCGCGGACCGGGTGACCGAGGGCAAGCCGCTGACCTGGCGGGTGACCCTGTCCGAGGCCGCGGACGCGGAGCTGTGGACCACCTTCGCGGTGGCGCCGCTGTCGAGCGGTGCCGAGCTGTCCACCAAGGACGTCGACCCGCAGTGGTTCACCGACGCCACCGGTGAGTCCACGGACCCGGAGCGCCCGCTGTCCAAGGTGGAGTCGCTGGGGCTGTGGGCGACCGTCCCCGCCGGGCGCACCAGCGCGGAGATCTCCCTCGCCACTATCACGGACCGGGTGACCGAGTCCGCGGAGTCCGTGCGCTTCCGGCACATCGACGAGGTCACCGGTGAGCCGGATGAGGGCGGCCCCGAGCTGACGGGCACGGTCCTGGACGCGTCGTAACCCAGCCGCGGAACGGGGGGCACGGACCGCCGGGTCCGTGCCCCTCTGTCATGTCAGCCGCACGCCTCTCAGGTCAGCCGGACGCGGATGCCCACGGTCCCCTCGGTGCCCCGGCGCAGCCGGCTGCCGAGGAGCGTCAGCCGGCCGAGGATGCCGTACTTGCGGGCGACCAGCGTGCGGTAGTGGGCGGTGGTGGCCGCGTCGCAGATCTCGGCGGTGGCCGGGACCTGTTCCCCGGTCGGCCTGCCCCGCACGTCGCAGGGCCCGACGAGGACGTCGCCGCGGGCCCGGATCCGCTTCACCTTCCAGGAGTCCGCGGCCGTCCAGACGCCCAGGGCGTCCCCGTCGCGCACCACCCACACCGGGGTGGGCACGCCCGTGCCGTTCTTCCGATAGCTGGTGACCAGCAGGTACTTGCCCGCCGCGAGCCGGTCGAGCGAGGTGTCGTCCATACCGGGCAGTCTAAGGGCTGTCCCGTGACCCCTGGCGGGCGCGCGACGCCAGCTACGGCACCTCGCCGCGTTGTCGGAACGTCCGCATACATCCAGTATGCGGACGTCCCTCCGCCTTGCGATGCACCGCATCTGACGCCGCACGCTGATCCACCAGGGGTCACGGGACAGCCCTTAGGCACCGCACCCCTCACCAGCGAGGCAGCCTCCGTTCGAAGTCGGGCTGGATCCGCCGCATGTAGCCGGTGTCGTCGCGGCCGCGCATCCCGGAGTCGAGGTAGCGGCGGTGGAGTCGCTCCAGGGCGTCGCGGTCGAGCTCGACGCCGAGACCGGGTCCGGTGGGGACCTTCACCTCGCCGTCGCGCAGTTCCAGGACGCCGGGGACGATCACGTCGTCGGCCGAGTTCCACGGGTAGTGGGTGTCGCAGGAGTGGTCGAGGTTCGGGATGGCCGCGGCGACATGGGTCATCGCGGCGAGGCTGATGCCCAGGTGGGAGTTGGAGTGCATGGACAGCGCGATCCCGAACGCCTCGCAGACGGCGGCCAGTTCACGGGTGCGGCGCAGCCCGCCCCAGTAGTGGTGGTCGGTGAGGAGCACCTGGATCGCGTTCTGCTCGATCGCGGGTTTCAGGTGCTCCCAGGCGATCACGCACATGTTCGTGGCCAGCGGCAGCGGTGACTCCTTCGCCACCTCGGCCATGCCCTCGATGCCCTTGGTCGGGTCCTCCAAGTACTCCAGTACGCCGTCCAGTTCACGGGCCACGTATGCCGAGGTCCCCACCGTCCAGGCCACGTTGGGGTCCAGGCGCAGCGGCCGGCCGGGGAACGCCTCCGCGAGCGCCTTGATCGCGGCGATCTCCTCGTCCGGCGGGAAGACCCCGCCCTTGAGCTTGAACGACTGGAAGCCGTACCGCTGTTGCATCAGCCGGGCCTGTTCCACGATCCCGGCCGGGTCCAGGGCCTCGCCCCAGTCGTCGCCGATGGCGGGGCGGCCGTCGAGGGCGGGGTGTTCGGCCCACTTGTAGAAGAGGTACGCGGCGAACGGCACGGAGTCGCGGACGGTGCCGCCGAGCAGGTCGCTGACCGGGCGGCCGAGCAGCTTGCCCTGGGCGTCGAGGCAGGCGACCTCCACGGCCGAGGTGGTCCAGCCGCGTTCGTGGGAGCTGGGCACGGTGGGCAGCAGGACGGCGTCGATCGCGGCGCCGACGGCCGTGGTGTCGAAGACGTCCATGCCGACGACCGTCCTGGCCGCGGTCAGCAGCCGTTCCAGGCGCGCCTCGCCGCCGGGCGACTCGCCGAGGCCCACCGTGCCGTCCTCCAGGACGAGTTGGAGGACGATACGCAGCGCGAGGGGCTCGTGAACGCCGTTGGAGTTGAGGAGCGGCGGGTCGGAGAAGGCGATGGGGGTGACGATCAGTTCCCGGATGCGGGTGGCGGAGGTGCTCATGCGCCGACCACCTCCAGACCGCGGTCGATGAGTTTCGCGAGCCGGGCGAGGTGTTCCGGCGTGGGGTCGAGCAGGGGCGCCCGTACGCCGCCCACGTCCAGGCCGCGGATCGTCACGCCGGCCTTGATGAGGGACACGGCGTATCCGGGTACCTCGTCGCGGAGCTCGACGAGAGGACCGTAGAACTCGTCGAGGAGGGTCGTCACCTGCGTCTCGTCGCCCTCGGCGAGCGCCCGGTGGAAGGCCAGGGCGATCTCGGGGGCGAACGCGAAGACGGCGGAGGAGTAGAGGCCGACGCCGATGCCCTGGTAGGCGGGCGCGGTCATCTCGGCGGTGGGCAGGCCGTTGAAGAACTGGAAGCCCTCGGTGCCCGGCACGGCGCGGACCGCGCGGACGACGCGGTGCATGCGCTCGATGTCGCCGATGCCGTCCTTGAGGCCGACGACGTGGGGCAGGGCGGCGATCGCGGCGGCCGTGGTCTCGGTGAGACGGGCGGTGGAGCGCTGGTAGAAGACGACGGGGAGGTCGGTGGCGGCGGTGACCTCCTCGACGTAGCGCACCAGACCCTGCTGGGGTGCGGTCACCAGGTACGGCGGCAGCAGCAGGATGCCGTCGGCTCCGGCGCGGGAAACCCGGACGGCCTGGTCGCGGGCGACGGGGACCGGGCCGCCGGCGGCCGCCAGGACGGGCACGCGCCCGGCGGTCGTCTGCACGGCGATGCGCGTGGCCCGTTCGATCTCCTCGGGTGTCAGGGCGTGGAACTCGCCGGTCCCGCAGGCGACGAACACGCCGCCCGCTCCGGCCGAGACACCCGACTCGATGTGCTGGGCGAGCCGTTCCTCGTCCAGTGAGCCGTCCGCGGCGAACGGCGTGACCGGGAAGAACAGCACTCCTTGGAACTTCATGTCTCCCTCGTAACTGGGGGTGTGAGGGTCAGCCCTTCGTGGCACCGGCGGCGATGCCGGTGACCAGCGAGCGCTGGAGGAGCAGGTAGACGATCAGGCTGGGGACGAGGGCGATGACCGCGCCGGCGAGGACCACTCCGGAGCCGACCTCGGGGTCGGTGCGCAGGATGGACAGGGCGACGGTGACCGTGTAGTCGGTGGGGTCCTTCGCGGCGATCAACGGCAGCAGGTACTGGTCCCAGATCATCACGAAGCCGAGGACGCCGGCCACGCCGAGGGCCGGCTTGCACAGCGGCAGGACGACCTGCCACAGCATCCGGAACTCGCCGACGCCGTCGAGGCGGGCGGCCTCCTCGATCTCGGTGGGGATGTCCTTCATGAACTCGGTCAGCAGCATCACCGAGAATCCCCAGGCGCCGAGCGGCAGGATCACGCCCCACGCGGTGCCCTTGAGGTCCACACCGACCACGGGGACGTGGCCGAGGACCAGGGACAGCGGGATGGCGATGACCTCCTCGGGGAGCATCATCGTGAGCATGAACAGGGTCAGGACCAGGGCCTGGCCGCGGAACCGGTGCCGGGCCAGCGCGTACGCGGCGAGCACGGACACCGCGAGCTGGAGCAACAGCGCGCCGCCGGCGATGACCAGGGAGTTGGTGAAGTAGTCCCAGATGCCGCGCTCCCCCGCCACCTTGAAGTTCTGCAGGGTGCTGTCGTGCGGCAGGAAGGACAGCGAGGAGCCGCTGGCGTGGGTGGTGAAGGCGCCGGAGACGATGGTCAGGAAGGGCGCGGCGAAGATGCCGAGGGCGATCGCGCAGAGCAGGATCCGCAGGGCCCAGGAGACGCCGGGCCGGTCGCTCCAGCCGAGGGCGGTGTCGAAACGGGCGGGCGTGGTGCGACGGTCTTCCGTCGCCTTCTCCACCGGGGCCGCGGGTACGGGTGCTTGAACGATGGTCGGTGCTGTCATCGCATGTCTCCCCTCTTGCGGAAGTAGTTGACCGTCACGGTCAGCAGGAGCGTCACGCAGAGCAGCACCACGGAGGCCGCGGAGGCGCCGCCGATGTCGTTGCGGGTGAAGCCCAGGGTGTAGGCGCGGGTCATCCACACCTCGGTGGAGCCGGCCGGGCCGCCGCCGGTGAGGACGTAGACCTCGGTGAAGACCCGCAGGCCGCGGATGGCGGCGAGGGTGAGGACGATGCCGAGGGCGGGGCGGATGGCGGGCAGGGTGATGTACCGCAGCCGCTGCCAGAGCGAGACGCCGTCCATCGCGGCGGCCTCGTACAACGTCCGGTCCACGCCCGCCAGTCCGGCGAGGATGATGACCATGTTGTACGGGGCGAGCATCCAGATGCTCATCACCATCGTCGCCCACAGCGCGGTGTTGGGGTTGTCGAGGTACTGCACGGGCCCGAGGCCGAGGAAGCCGAGGGCGTGGTTGATCAGGCCGTCGGAGGTCGGGTAGTACAGCAGCCGCCACAGCTCGCCGACCACGGCGGTGGCGGTGACGACGGGCAGGAAGACGGCGGTGCGGACGATCTTCAGGGTGCGGGCCTGGCCCTCCAGCAGCAGGGCGAGCAGGAAGCCGACGACGATGGCGCCGAGGGACTGGCCGATGCCGAGGAGGAGGGTGTGGCCGATGGCGTCGAGGAAGCGGTGGTCGGTCAGGACCCGGGTGTAGTTGTCCAGGCCGACCCACTTGTCGCCGAGGAAGGGCCGGACCTTGAAGAAGCTGAGCCAGACGCCCTTGCCCATGGGCAGGAACTTGAAGACGAGGGCGAGCAGCAGTCCGGGGGCGAGGAAGACCCAGGGCAGTACGGCCTTCTTGCTGAGGACCCGAGTTCTGCGTGCCCCGGGGGTGGTCACGGTGGCGGTCATTTCAACAGGTCCTGGTCCTTGAGGTCGCCGGCGAGGGTGTCGTTGAGTTCCTTGAGGCCGGAGCGGACGTCGCTGCCGCAGTAGGTGAACAGCGCGTTCAGGGCGTCGGCGGTGTCCTGCTTGACGGGGGCGAAGTCGGGTGCGTTGGGGAACTGCGCGGAGGCGGTCACGTAGGCCTTCTGCACCACGCTCCAGCGCGGGTCGTCGCGGACCTTCGCCGCGTCGAGCGTGGTGTTGACGGGGATGCGGACGACGGGCTGGTGTTCGCCGCCGGTCATGGCGAGGCGCTGACCCTCGGGTGAGACGAGGAAGGCGCCGAGGGCCTGTTCCTGCCGGGTCTTGCCGGTGCGGGCACCGAAGTAGACGTTCTCTCCGTCGGCTAGGACCTGGTTGCCCGCCGGGCCCGCCGGGGCGGGCAGGACCTCGTACTTGTCCTTGCCGAGCGCCTGGTCGAAGGTCGTCATGTTGTAGGGGCCGGTGAGGTACATGCCGGCGTTGCCGTCCTGGAAGTTGGTCGCGGTGCCGGTGACGGCGGTCAGGGCGCCGGGCTGGATGACACCGTTGTCACCACAGAACAGGTTGTTCTTCATCCAGGTCACGGTGCGCACGGCGGCCGGTGAGTCCATGACGGGCTTGTAGCCGCCGCCGGGGGTGCGCTCGATGATGCGGGCGCCGCCCTGCCAGAGGTAGCTGGCGCCCCACCAGGCGGCGTAGCCGTTCTGGGCGCTGCCCGGCACGACCATGCCGTAGGTGTCCTTCTTGCCGTCGCCGTCGGGGTCGCGGGTGGCGAAGGCCTTGGCGAGGGTGAGCATGTCCTGCCAGGTCTTCGGCTGTGGCAGGCCGAGCTTCTCGCGCCAGTCCTTGCGGACCATCAGGGTCATGGCCTGGCGGGAGTACGGGATGCCGTAGTGCTTGCCGTCGAGGCCGACGGTGGAGGCCCAGGTCTTGGCGTCGATCTGGTCATGGCCGGCGATCGCGGCGGGGTCGATCGGCTTCAGCAGGCCCTGGCCCTGGTAACTCCCCATCAGCGCCGTGTCGTTGATCATGACATCGGGGAGGTCCTTGACGGACGCCCGGCTCTGGAGCTGCTGGTCGAAGTTGATGACCGGCTGGTAGTCGATCTTGATGCCGGTCTTCTTGGTGAAGGCGGCGAACACGCGGTCGTAGGTGGCTGCGGAGTCCGGATTGCTCCGGGTCCAGACCTCCAGGGTGTTCGGGTCGCTGCTGCCCGCACTGCCGGAACCGGAGCCGCACGCGGCCGCTCCGAACATCAGCCCCGTGACGGCGAGCGTGGCGACCAGGCGGCGACGTCGTCGGCGATGCCCCATGGACTCACTCCGTTCATATCCGTGAACTCTCTTCACGAATCTAAATCGAGGCGCCCAAGCTACGAACGGTTTCAGCCGCATGTCAATACATGGCCGGAAGATTGCGCGGAGGCCACACGTTCCCGACGGGACCCCCACGAACGGCCCGCCCGGCGCGGCCGCCGACGTCGTCCTGAAGGCGTCCACCGGGGCGTGCGAGCAGCTTCGGAAGCGGTCGGGATCCGGTGCGCGGCCTTAAATACCCGGTCCGCCCGGGCCCCCGTGCGGGATGCTGGTCGTGAGCACAGGACAGGGGGCCGTGGTGTGACCTGGAAGCGTGTGAACGGGACGGGTGCGGCGGGCGCGAGCGCGGTGCTGGAAGTCGCCTGTGACGAGTCGGGGTCGGACGGCGAGAACCTCACCGGCGGGAACACGGATGTGTTCGCGCACGCGAGTGTGCGGCTGCCCACGGAATTCGCCGCCGCGCAATTGCGGGAGATACGGGACCGCATCCGCTCCCCCGCCGAGGAGTACAAGGCGAACCATCTCCTGCGGGAGAAACACCGCGCGGTGCTGGAATGGCTGCTCTCGCCGCCCGGCCCCCTGCACGGCCACGCCCATGTGCACCTCACGGAGAAGGCGTTCTACGTCGTCGACCGGGCGGTCGAACTGCTGCTGGGCGACGAGGCGCAGGCCGTGGCGCTGTACCGGGAGGGGCCGCGCACCTTCGGGGACGAGCGGTGGCGGGACTTCCTCGAAGCCGCCAACCAAATGCTGCGGGTGCGCTACGACGGCGATCCCGGCGCCCCCGTCGAGGCGTTCTTCCGCACGGTGGAATCCTTGGTGCGCGCGTATTCCGGCTCCCGCGCGGCGGTCATTCTGGAACAGCTCGCCGAGGCCCGCTCCCGGGCGGTTTCCTATCGCGCGCGCGTCACGAACAAACCGGGCCCGCTGATTCCCGTCCTCAATCCGCTGCTCCCCGCCGTCGTCCGCACGGCCGCGCACTGGAGCGCCGGCGGCCGGCCGGTGGTCCTCGTGCACGACCGGCAGAACATGCTGACGCCGGACCGCATCGCCTGGATCGAGGAGACGGCCCGCCTGCGCGGCGTCCGCCTGGCCGGGTTCCGGCTCGTCGTCGCCCGGGAGGATCCACGGGTGCAGCTGGCCGACTTCCTCGCCGGCATCGCCCGCAAGATCGCCTCCGACGAACTGAACGACCAGGGCGACCCGGTCCTCACCGCCCTGCTGCGCCCGTACGTCGGTGCGACGTCCGTCTGGGGCGACGTCCACAGCTGGGCACGGCTCGGCCCGACGGGCGAGGGCATGGGGGTCTCGACGGAGATGACGGCATGATCGTCGATCGGTGAACACGGCGGACCTCGGGCCCGTATGAAAAGAAGGGCGCTCAACGACCGGAGGGCCTCGCGGTGTTGGCACCGCACATTCGGGTTCGGGAGCCATGCATGAGGCACGTACGACGACGGACCGTCCGGCGAGTGACACGGCTGGCGGCCGTCGGCGGACTTCTCCTCGGGGGATTGATGGTCACGCAGGCCATGGCGAGTGAGACGCCCGGCGTCCCCGCCGTCCCGTTCAGTTCCGCGCAGACGGCGGGGAGCACCGGCGCGGAGTTGGTGTCCCGGCTCGGCACCTCCCGTACGGCGGGCAGTTGGGTCGACGCCGAGGGGCGGCCGGTCGTCGCCGTCACCGACGAGGAGACGGCCGCGGAGGTCCAGCGGGCGGGGGCTCGGGCCAAGGTCGTGGGGCACAGCATGAACGAGCTCAAGGCGGCCGCGGCGACGTTGCGTTCGGCGCCGCGGGTGCCAGGCACGGCGTGGGTGATGGACTACAAGACCAACCAGATCGTGGTGCAGGGCGACACCACCGTCTCCTCGGCCGACTGGTCGAAGATGACGCAGGTCGCGGCCGGCATCGGCAGCTTCGTCCGGATGGAGCGCAAGGAGGGCACCTTCACGACCCGCCTCAACGGTGCCGAGCCCATCCTGTCCACCGGCGGTCGCTGTTCGGCGGGCTTCAACGTGACGGACGGCCAGAGCGACTACATCCTCACGGCCGGGCACTGCGGCCCCACCGGCTCGATCTGGTTCGCGGACAACCGGGGCAACCAGCAGCTGGGCAAGACGGTCGGCGGCAGCTTTCCCCGAGACGACTTCTCCCTCGTCCAGTACAACGACGGCAAGGCCGGCAACGGCGCCGACGTCGTGTCCATCGGCAACGGCAAGGGCATCCGGATCACCGGCGCGAGCGATCCGGCCGTGGGACAGCGGGTGTTCCGCAGCGGCAGCACGAGCGGGCTCCGCGACGGCCAGGTGACCGGGCTCAACGCGACCGTGAACTATCCGGAGGGCACCGTCAGCGGGCTCATCGAGACGAACGTGTGCGCCGAACCCGGGGACAGCGGCGGGCCGATGTTCTCGGAGGGCATCGCGCTCGGGATCACCTCGGGCGGCAGCGGCGACTGCAAGACGGGCGGTACGACGTTCTTCCAGCCGGTGACGAAGGCGCTGGACGCGCTGCGGGTCAAGCTGATCGTGTCGGCGCCGGCCGGCGGGCAGGGCGCCGCGCCCTCCGGTGTTCCGGCGCCGTCCGCCTCGGCCACGCAGAGCGCGATCGCCCCGGGCGCGGCCTCACCGGGTTCGACGGCTCCGGTGACGGGCGGCGTGGGTGAGTCCCTCGCGGCCCGGATCATGGATCCCCGCAACGTGGGCCCCGGCCTGCTGGTCATCGCGGGCAGCCTGGTCGCGCTGGCCGCCACCCGCTTCATCCGCGCGGAGAAGGACCGCAACGCCTACCGCCGTCGCTACTCGGCGACCTGGAGCTGATCTCCGCGACACCCGTCCCCGCGCCCTCACCCTTATCCCAAGGTCAGCAGCACCGTGGCCACCGCCGCGCCCAGCAACCCCAGGGTCTGCCCCCGGGTGACCCGTTCGTGCAGCAGGACCAGTCCGAGGATCACGGGGAGAGCCGGATAAAGGGAAGCGAGCACGACCGCGACCGCCAACATCTGCTGTTGAGAGGCGAGTTGGAACAGTGTGAGGCCGAGCGCCGCCCCCGCTCCGACCGCCACCGCCCCCGCGCTCAGTGCCGCCGTGGTGCGGCGGGCGTGACGCGCGGCGGTCGGCAGCAGCACGAGTACGGCGGCGGCTCGTCCCGCCGCCAGCGGCCACAGCCCCGCGGCCGGGTCGGCCGGGGCGAGGGCCAGGTACTGCGCGGCGACCCCGAGGCCGGCGAGCAGACCGTCCCGCGTGCCGCCGCCTTCCCCGGCCCGACCGCCGCCGCCCTCCCCCGCCCGGCCGCCGGCGACCAGCCACAGCGCGGGCACCGTGAGGGCGATGCCGGTCCACGCGAGGCTTCCGGGGCGGTCGCCGAGAGCCACCCCGCACAGCACGGACAGCGCGACGGAGGTGACGGCGCTCACGGGCACGACCACGCTCATCGCGCCGTGGCTGAGGCCACGGTTGAGGAAGTGCATCGCCGCTCCGCTGCCGATGCCCGACAAGGCGCCCCACAGCAGATCGCCGGGGCGGACGGCCTCGGCGGGTATGAGAAGTGCGGCGAGGGAGGCAAGCACGAGCCCGCCCACCTGGCCGATGACAGTGACGGTCGTGAAGTGGGCTCGGCGGGACAGGAGTCCGCCGGCGAAGTCGACGATGCCGTGGACGACGGCCGAGGTCAGTGCGAGGAGGGCACCCATCCGCTACGCGGTGCCCAGGGACGGCGCTCCGATGCGGGCGGCGCTTCCGGCAGGGCGGCTGTCAGGCCGCCGTCACCGGATGAGGGGCCGCGGCGGCCCACTCCAGGACGAGGCGCTGATACTCCTCGCGCTGCTCGCCGGTCAGTGTCCCGCCCGACCGGAGCCACAGGGCCCGGATCTCCTCGTTGACCTCGGCAGCCGATCGATCGGAGACGGGTTCAACAGTGGTGGACATGGTGTGAATCTTACGGGGGCCGTAGTGAAGGCCGCGTGAGTAAAGGCCATTGATACGGACATATCAGACCGTGTTACTGATCACGTCCAACTGTCAACCCCCGCCATCCCGTTCATCATCGCCGCAGCTCAGGCCTCCGCCGCCCCCAGCACCAGCACCTGAATCGCCAGGACGGCGGCCCCGCGCGCCCAGTCGTGGAAGTCGGACACCTTCGTCTCCAACTCGACGGGAGCGGCCAGGGGATGGCGGTGGGAGCGGATGGTGTCCCGCACCACTTCGCCGGAGACGTCCATCAGGCCGACCCCCTCTCCGGCGAGGAGGATCTTCTGTGGCATCGCGAAGTTGGCGATCTGCGCCACCAGCGTGCCCAGGGCGCGGCCCGCCTCCTCGACCACCCGGGCCGGCATGGGCTCCCCCGCGGCGGCGAGGGCGAGGATCTCCTCGTAGGTGCGGTCGCGGCCGGTGGCGGCCTGGACCTGGTAGCGGATGTTGGGGATGGTCAGCAGCGAGACGGCGCTGCCGCGTTCTCCGTCGGGGGTGAGCGGGCCGTTGGGGTCGAGGATCCAGTGGCGGCCGAAGCCGCGGTCCTCCTCGGCGCAGGACACCCGCTTGCCGCCCAGCACCAGCCCGTAGCCGATGCCGGCGCCGATGGTGAGGACCACGAAGCGGTCGAGGCCGCGGCCGGCGCCGAACCAGGTCTCGGACTCGACCAGGGCGGCGACGTCGTTCTCGACGACCACAGGCAGCCCCGTGCGCTCCTCGACGAGCGCGGCGAGCGGCACGTCCCGCCACTGGAGGAAGGGCGACTCGGCGACCACGGCCCGGTCCTCGACGAGGCCGCCCACACCGATGCCGATACCGGCGAGCCTGGGGTGGGTCCCGGCCAGCTCCCGCGCCATCTCTCCCAGCACCTCGACGACCGCGTCCGGGTCGTGGGTGGTGAGGGGGCGGTCGTGCCGGGCGACGATGTCGCTGCGGAGGGTGGTGACGACGCCGTACACCATCTCCTCGGTGATCTTGAACCCGATGAAGGAGCCGGACTCGGCGACGACGGCCAGCGGCTGGGACGGGCGCCCCTGGCGCGCCTCCGCCGGAGTGCCTCCCTCGGGGACCTCGACGAGCAGCCCCGACTCGATGAGCGGCTTGGTGAGGCGGGTGAGGCTGCCCGCCGAGAGGTCCAGCCGTCGAGCGAGCTCGGTGCGCGAGAGGGGGCCGTGGACGAGCACCTCGATCGCCACCGAGCGTTCCCCTGGGCTCAGTGGCAGCCAACTGGCGGTACCTGTGGTCATGAGGGTCAGACTCCCACACGATTTCTTTCGTCAAGGAAGTAACCAGCTCACTTTAGACACGAAGAAACCGCCCGGCAAAGATGTTCGCACGACCCTTGACGCCTCGATTCTTTTGCCACAAAAGTAAGTGGCCGAGGACGAGCCGCCGCAGACGAGGGAGTCTCCCGATGACCGTCGCCTCCAGCAGCCCTCCGTCACGTCTCCCCCTGGACGGCGTCACGGAGGCACGGACCAAGCAGAGGACGCGCCGGGCGGGCGCCCGGGCGGGGCAGGGTGGTGACGGGCGGCTCGCCGCGGTCTTCATCGCCCCCGCCTTGCTGGGCTTCCTGGTCTTCCTCCTCTGGCCGACCCTGCGCGGCATCTATCTCAGCTTCACCCGCTTCAACCTGCTGACGCCCGCGGAGTGGGTGGGGCTGGACAACTACGTCCGGATGGTGCACGACCCGATCTTCTGGGACTCGCTGACGGTCACCGTCGAGTACGTGCTGATCAACATCGGGGTGCAGACGGTGTCCGCGCTCGCGATCGCCGTCCTGCTCCAGCGGCTGACCCAGTCGGCGGTGCTGCGCGGGATCGTGCTCACGCCGTATCTGATGTCGAACGTGGTCGCCGGCATCGTCTGGCTGTGGATCCTCGACACCCAGCTCGGCATCGGCAACGAGATCATCGCCGGGCTCGGCCTCGACCGCATCCCGTTCCTCGCCGACGAGACCTGGGCGATCCCGACGATCGCACTGATCAACGTGTGGCGGCACGTGGGCTATACCGCGCTGCTGCTCTTCGCCGGTCTCCAGGCCATCCCGAACGACATGTACGAGGCGGCCAAGGTGGACGGCGCGAGTGAGTGGCGGATGTTCTGGCGGATCACGATGCCACTGCTGCGACCCGTGCTCGCGGTCGTGCTGATCATGACGGTGATCGGTTCGTTCCAGGTGTTCGACACGGTCGCCGTCGCCACCCAGGGCGGCCCGGCCAACGCCACCAACGTGCTCCAGTACTACATCTACGGATCGGCCTTCGGCCGCTTCCAGTTCGGCTACGCGTCCGCGATGTCCGTGGCCCTGCTCGTCGTGCTGAGCGCGATCACCATTCTGCAGTACCGGCTCACCCGGGCCGGCCAGAGCGACCTCGGCTGACCCGGAAGGAGTCGACATGGCTGCTGTGACCGCCCCGACAACGCAGACGGGCGTACGGCCCGTACGCCGTCGTCTCTCCCCCGGCCGAATCGTGGCCTGGGTGGTGATGGCCGCGATCGTCCTCGTGACCCTGCTGCCGTTCTACTGGATCCTGCGCACCGCGCTGTCCACCAACACCGCGCTGGCCACCCACCCCGGCGACCCGCTGCCCGTCGACCTGACGGCCGGCGGCTTCGAACGGGCCCTGGGGCTGCAGTCGACGAAGGAGGCCATCGCCCAGGGCGGCTCCGGCGGCGGGCTGAAGTTCTGGCGCTACCTGATCAACTCCGTGGTCGTGTCCACCCTGATCACCGTCTGCCAGATCTTCTTCTCCGCCATGGCCGCCTACGCCTTCGCCCGGCTCAGGTGGCGCGGCCGGGACAAGGTGTTCGGCCTGTTCCTGGCCGGGCTGATGGTGCCCACGATCTTCACCCTGCTGCCGAACTTCGTACTTATCAAGCAACTCGGCCTGGTGGACAACCTGTTGGGCATCGCCTTGCCGACGATGTTCATGACGCCGTTCGCGGTGTTCTTCCTGCGGCAGTTCTTCATGAACGTCCCCCGCGAGGTCGAGGAGGCGGCGCTGCTCGACGGCGCCGGGAAGATCCGGATCTTCTTCCGGGTGATGCTGCCCATGGCATCCACCCCGGTGCTCACCCTTGGCGTCCTGACGTACATCACCGCCTGGAACGACTACTTCTGGCCGTTGATGGTGTCCTACAGCGACAGTTCGCGGGTGCTCACCGTGGCGCTGGCCATCTTCCGGGCACAGACCCCGCAGACCGGCTACGACTGGTCCGGCCTGATGGCGGCCACGCTCATCGCCGCCCTCCCGATGCTGGTGCTCTTCGGCTTCTTCGCGCGCCGCATCGTCAGCACCATCAGCTTCACCGGCATCAAGTAAGGGGACTGGCATGCGAATTCGTACGGTCGCAGCGATGACCGGGGCGCTGGCGCTGTCCCTCGTGGCCGGGTGTGCCCAGGGCGGCACAGCAGCGGGCGGCGGCACGGTGACGTACTGGCTGTGGGACGCCAACCAGCTGCCCGCCTACCAGGCCTGCGCGAAGGACTTCGAGAAGGAGAACCCCGGCCTGAAGGTGAAGATCACGCAGCTTGGCTGGGACGACTACTGGACCAAGCTCACCGCGAGCTTCATCGCGGGCACCCAGCCGGACGTCTTCACCGACCACATCCAGAAATTCGGCCAGTTCGCCGACCTCAAGGTGCTCGAACCCCTCGACGACCTGGGCATCGACGACTCGGCCTACCAGTCCGGGCTCGCCGCCAACTGGACGGGCCAGGACGGACACCGCTACGGAGCCCCGAAGGACTGGGACACCGTCGCCCTCTTCTACAACGAGAAGCTGGCCGATTCGGCCGGTCTCACCGCGGAGCAGCTCAACGACCTCTCCTGGAACCCGAAGGACGGCGGCACCTTCGAGAAGGCCATCGCCCACCTCACCGTCGACAGCAAGGGCAGGCGCGGCGACGAACCGGGCTTCGACAAGAAGCACGTGAAGACGTACGGCCTCGCGACCGGCGGCGGCGGGGACGGCGACGGCCAGACGACATGGAGCAACTTCGCCGCCTCCGCGGGCTGGAACTACACCGACAAGAAGCGGTGGGGCACCAAGTACCAGTACGACAGCAAGACCTTCCAGTCCGTGATCAAGTGGTACTTCGGACTGGCGAAGAAGGGCTACCTGGCCCCGCTCACGGACTACAGCGCGGGCGCCAACCCGGCCAACGCGCAAGTCGCCGCCGGCAAGGCCGCCACCGCCTTCGACGGCGCCTGGATGATCTCGACGTACTACGGCACCAAGGGGCTGAAGGTCGGAACCGCCTTCACCCCGGTCGGCCCCACCGGCAAGCGCGCCACGATGATGAACGGCCTCGCCGACTCCATCACCAAGAACGCCCACAACAAGGCCGGCGCGAAGAAGTGGGTGAAGTACCTGGCGTCCGACGCGTGCCAGAGGACGGTGGGGAGTTACGGCATCGTCTTCCCGGCCACGCCCGACGGCACGAACGCCGCCGTGGCCGCGTACAAGAAGAAGGGCATCGACGTCACGGCCTTCACCAAGCCGGTCGCCGACAAGAAGGACTTCACCACCTTCTCCTTCCCGATCACCAACTACGCGGCGGACATGTTCGCGCTGATGCACCCCGCCATGCAGGACATCTACGGCAACGGCAAGTCCGTGAGCAGCCTCGACCAGACCAACGACCAGATCAACCTGATCCTCTCGCAGTGATCACCCGACCAGTGAAGGGCACGCCCCCCATGACGTTCTCCCTCGGCATCGTCGGCGCCGGCCAGTTCTCCGGCCAGTTCGCCACGCTGTTCCAGGCCCATCCCGGCGTCAGCGACGTGTACGTCACCGATCTGCTGCCCGAACGCGCCGAGCAGCTGGCCTCCGCCCAGGGGCTGGCCGGCACCTTCCCCTCGTACGAGGCCATGCTGGAGTCGCCCGCGGTCGACGCGGTGGCGATCTTCACGCAGCGCTGGACGCACGGCCCGCTGGTCGTCCAGGGCCTGAACGCGGGCAAGCACGTGTACTCCGCGGTCCCCATGGCGATCACCGCCGAGGAGATCGCGGCGATCATCGAAGCGGTCAAGGCGACCGGTCTGACGTACATGATGGGCGAGACCAGCCAGTACAACCCGGCGACCGTGCACGCCCGCAACCAGATAGCCGAAGGCGCCTTCGGGCGGCTGTTCTACGCCGAGGGCGACTACGTCCACGACATGGACCTGGGGTTCTACGAGGCGTACCAGTACAGCGGCGGGGAGAACTGGAAGGCGACCGCCAGCTATCCGCCGCTGCTGTACCCGACGCACGCGGTGGGCGGGGTGCTGGGGGCCTGGCAGACGCACGCGGTGAGCGTGTCGGCGATCGGGGTCGAGGACGACCGGGGCGACGGTGTCTTCGACAAGGAGGTCAGCCAGTTCGGCAACGATGTCTCCAACGCCACCGCGCTGTTCGAGGTGGCGGGCGGCGGCTCGTTCCGTACGAACGAGTTCCGGCGGGTCGGCTACCCGTCCCACATCCGCGAGTCGCGTTTCCGGTTCTTCGGGACGGAGGCGAGCATGGAGCAGCTCGCGACGGTGGCGCTGTGGCAGGACAAGAAGGGGGTGCAGGACATCAGTGAGCTGCTCGAGCCCAAGCCGAGCATGGCTCCTGACGACCCGTCACTCCAGCACATCGCGCCGGACCTGCGGGCCGCCTTCACGTCCGGTTCGGCGCCGGTGCACGACCGGGCGCGGCTGCCGCGGGAGTTCGACCACCTGCACAACGGGCACGAGGGCAGCCATCACTTCCTGGTCGACGACTTCGTGACCGCGGTCAACACCCGCACCCTGCCGTCGGTGAACGCGTGGGTCGCCGCCCGCTACACCCTGCCGGGCATCGTCGCGCACGAGTCCGCTCGGCAGGGCGGGGTACGGCTGGAGATCCTGGACTTCGGGGACGCGCCCGAGCTGTGACGCCCTAGGTGTGAGGCGGGGGCCGGGCGCCTGTGCGGTATCAGGTGCCCGGCTTGCGGCCGTACACGAAGACGTCGTCGTTGACCCTCAGCAGCGACCAGTACTTCTTCGCGGCGGTCTTCGTCATATTGACGCAGCCGTGGGAACCGGGCGGGTTCCACATGCTGACGCCGACCGAGTGGAAGGCCTGCCCGCCGTCGAAGAACTGGCTGTACGGCATGGGCACGTGGTAGACGCTCGACACGTGGTCCTTGTGCCGCCAGTAGATCTTCTTGAGGCCGGTGCGGGTCTCGTACTTGTCGCGGCCCGTGCGCACCGGCACCGGTCCGTAGACGAGCCTGCTGCCGTCCTGGATCCAGCTCAGCTGGAGGGTCAGGTTGACGCAGGCGATGCGACCCTTGTTCGTCGGGCACTTGCCGTCCCGGTTGGGGTTGTTGCCGACGGCCTTCTGCTTGTTCATGAGGTCCATCACGCCCCAGGTGACGGGTCCCGCGTAGCCGATGTTCGGCGTGATGCCGTGCTTGTTCTGGAATGCCCGGATCGCCGTGCAGTCGGCGGCCGACTGTCTGCCGTCGACCGGGCGCCCCAGGAACTTCTCCACCTGCTTCTGGTACGGGCCGGCCTGCGTGGTGCAGCTTCCGGCCGCCTGCGCGGGCGCGGCGCCCAGCGCGATGGTGAGCGGTGCGACCAGTCCGGTGATGCCGAGTGCGACGGCACTTCGTCTGCGTATGTCCCCCATGTCGGGCCCTTCGTCCTCCGTGAATGCTGCGGTCTCTTGCACCTAGACCCGTGTACGGGGATGTCGGTTGTAATCCTGTCCGGGCTGTGACGAAACGGTGAACTTACTGTCCGGTGAGGCAAGCGCGCAAGAGGGCGACGGCTCGGGTGAGGACGTCCGGGGTCGCCGTGAACGGCAGGCGCAGGTGCTGGGTGAGCGTGGCGCCGTCGGCGGCGAAGAGCGGGCCCGGTGTCAGGGCGAGGCCGCGCCGGGCCGCCCGGGCCGCCAGTTCCGTGGCCGACGGGGTCGGGCCGAGGCGGAGCCACAGCGACAGTCCGCCGCCGGGGATCGTGTACGTCCACCCGGTCCCGTCGAGGAGCCCGGCGAGGTGGTCGCGCTGGGCACGCAGGCGCCGGCGGCGGTCGGCGAGCACGGCGTCGAGTCCGTCCCCCAGCAGCTCGGCGGCGATGAGCTGTTCCAGGGGCGGCGGCGAGAGCTGGGGCTGGAGGGGGTTGCGTCGCAGGTGGCGTACGAGGTCGGCACGTGCCCGGATCCAGCCGACGCGCAGGCCGCTCCAGAGGATCTTGCTGGCGGAACCGATCTGGATCACGCCGGGTCCGGCCAGGTGGGGTTCGGTGCCGGGCGGGGTCCTGAGGTCGAGGTCGCGCATGGTCTCGTCGGCGATCACGGGCAGCTGGAGGCGGGCGATCTCCGCACGGGTCGCCGCGCTCATGTGGGCGCCGGTGGGGTTCTGGAAGTCCGGGATCAGATAGAGGAGTTGGGGGTTGCGGCGGCGCACCGCGGCCGTGAGGTGGTCGGTGTCCCAGCCGTCCGTCGCCGTCACGGGTATCGGGAGCAGGCGGGCGCGGCGGCCGCGCAGGACGGCCAGGGCGCCGGGGTAGGTGGGGCTTTCCACCGCGACGGGTCGTCGGGGGTCGGTGTGGAGGTGGTCGACGAGCAGGGTGAGCGCGGCCTGGGCGCCGGAGGTGACGAGGATCTGCTCCGGGCGCGTCGGCAGGCCGGCGCGGGTGTAGCGGTCGGCGAGGAGGTCGCGCAGGCGTGGCAGGCCCGCCGTGGCGACGCCGGAGTCCACGAGCAGGGCGGCGCTGCGTCGGGCCGCGCGGTCCAGGGCGGCGAGGTAGGCGTCGTGCGGGGCGGCCGTGACGGCGAGGGTGAGGTCGAGGTCGGCGTCGCCCGCTCCGCCACGGTCGAGGGACCAGGGGGTGGTGCGTTCGGTGAGACGGGCGGGCAGGCGTACGACGCTGCCGCTGCCGTGCCGGGTGTGCAGCCAGCCGTCGTCCCGCAGCCGGGTCAGGGCGGTCACGACGGTGCCCCGGCTGAGCCCCAGGGTCCGGGCGAGTTCCCGCTCGGACGGCAGCCGGGTCCCGGCGGGCAGGCGGCCGTCGACGACCGCCTCGCGGACGGCCGCGGACAGGGCGTGGGCCAGCGGTGCCTTCCGGTCGCGCCAGGCGCCGAGCGCGGCGGCGAAGCCTGTTTCCATGGGTCCACTTTCTCTGGTCCAGTTCCTCTCTATTGGACCAGGTGCCGACCGGGGGCACTCGCCTAGGCTCCCGGCATGCACCGCACACTCGCCGACGACCTGTCCCGGCTTCCCGAACTCCTTCAGTCCGCCCGTGACCTGGCCGCCCGTGAGGCGACGGGCCTCGCGGAACGTACCGTGGTCCGGTTCGACGAGGCGCCCGGCCGCGACCCCCTGCCCGCCGAGGGATCCGGCGGGCAGGGCGCCCTCGCGCGGTTCGCCGAGCGGTGGGCGCCGGGCTTCTCCGGTTCCGCGGGCCCGCGCTACCTCGGCTTCGTCACGGGCGGCGCCACACCCGCCTCGGTCGCCGGGGACTGGCTGACCAGCGCCTACGACCAGAACGTGTCCGGTTCGGGCGGGTCGTGGGCGGCCGCGCTGGAGCGGGAGACGGTGGTCTGGCTGCGGGAGCTGTTCGGCCTGGGCGAGGAGCACTCCGGGGCGTTCGTGACCGGTGCGACCGTGTCCAACACGGTGGGCCTGGCGGTCGCCCGCGAGTGGCTGGGCGAGCGGCTCGGTGTGGACGTCTCGCGGGAGGGCGCCGCCGCCCTCGGCCCGGTCGACGTGCTGTCCGGCAGCCCGCACTCCAGCATCACCAAGGCGATGTCCGTGCTCGGCATCGGGCGGGACCGGCTGCGCCGTGTGCCGGTGTTGCCCGGCAACCGCGAGGCCGTCGACGTGCCCGCGCTGGAGGACGCCCTGGCCGCGCTGGAGGGGCGGCCGGCGATCGTGGTGGCGAACGCGGGCACGGTGAACACGGTCGACTTCGACGATCTGCGGGCGGTCGCGGCCCTGAAGGAGCGGTACGACTTCTGGCTGCACGTGGACGCCGCGTTCGGTGGCTTCGCCGCGCTCTCCCCCGCGTACGCGCATCTCGTCGACGGGCTCGACGCCGCGGACTCGGTCTGCGTCGACCTGCACAAGTGGCTCAACGTGCCCTACGACGCGGCCGTCCAGTTCACCCGCCGCCGCGACCTCCAGGTACGGGTCTTCCACAACGCCTCGCCCTACCTCGGCCTGCCCACCGGCGACCCCGACTTCCTGCACCTCACCCCGGAGAACTCCCGGCGACTGCGCGCCCTGCCCGCCTGGTTCTCCCTGGTCGCGTACGGCAGGGCCGGCCACCGCGAGATCGTCGAGCGCAACATCGCCCTCGCCGGGCGGCTCGGCGAGCACCTGACCGCGCTGGACGGCCTGCGCCTGCTGGCGCCGGTCCGCCTCAACGTCGTCTGCTTCACCCTCGCCGAGAACCCGACGGAGGAACGCGTGGACGCCCTGGCCCGCACGGTCGCCTCCTCCGGCGAGACGTTCCTGACGCCGACGGTGTACGGCGGGGTCCCGGCGCTGCGGGCGGCGTTCAGCAACTGGCGGACGTCGGAGGCGGACGTGGAGCGGGTCCTGACGGCCTTGGCCGCGGCGCGTGTGCGCTGACGCCGCGGTGGCGCCCGGGCCGGGCGCCACCGTGCGTCCATGTCGGTCTTCCCGCGGCGGACCGGACCTCAGCGGTACCCGGTCGTGTCCGCAGGCTTCCCCGGGTCCTGGACCTCGACGAGGTACCGCCAGGCGTCCGGGCTGCTGCCGTCGAGGTCGGTGAAGCCGTACTCACGGGCGAGGCCGCCGCTGGAGAGGGACCGGCCGTTGAAGCGGTCCACGCCGGGGTCGGCGGCGAGCGCGGCGACGGCGCGACCGACGTAGCGGGGCGTCTCGGAGATGGCGAAGTGCGGGACGCGGTCGAGGGCGTCGCGCCAGTTCTCCTCGCGCACCCCGAAGTGCTCCAGCATCATCTCCGAGCGCAGCCAGCCGGGGGTGAGCGCGACGGCGGTGGCGCCGCGCGGGCCGAGTTCGTGACCGAGGGAGAAGGCCATGCGCAGCACGGACGTCTTGGCGAGGTCGTAGAAGAGGTTGTTGCGGTAGGTGCCGCGGTTGTACTCGGCGGTGCCGTCGGTCATCTCCACCACCAGGCCGCCGGGGTGGCGCAGCAGCAGGGGCAGGGCGTGGTGGCTGGTGATCGCGTGGGTGTCGATCGCGAGCCGGAGCAGGCGGAGCCCGTTGTCGAGGTCGTGCTCCCAGACGGGGACGTCGAACTCGAAGAGCTTCTCACCGCCCCAGATGTCGTTGACGAGGACGTCGAGGCGGCCCTGCTCGTGGGCGACGCGGTCGACGAGGGCGCGGACCTGCGCCGGATCGAGGTGGTCGGTGGGGACGGCGATGCCCGCACCGCCGGCCTCGGTGACCAGGTCGGCGGTGTCCTCGATGGTCTCGGGGCGGTCGTACTCGGAGCGCTGCTCCCGGGTGCTGCGTCCGGTGACGTACACGGTGGCCCCGGCCGCCCCGAGTTCCACCGCGATCCCCCGCCCGGCGCCCCGTGTCGCTCCGGCGACGAGCGCGACCCTGCCCTGCAGTGGCCCTGACATGTCCGGCCTCCCGTTCTCCTGGTTTCCCGAGTGCTGTCGCCTTCGAGGCTGACGGGAAAGCCGGACATCTTCTGTCGCCCTTTACGCGGGAATCGCTTTGTGCGGAGGAGTCACTCGGACGGCCTGTGTCCTGCGCCGTCAGTGTCCCCGGGCGATCCACTCCTGTAGCTGCGGGGCCTCGGCGCCGATGGTGGTGGAGTCGCCGTGGCCGGTGAGGACCTGCGTCTCGGGCGGCAGGGTGAGCAGGCGGTCCCGGATCGAGTCGATGATCGTCGGGAAGTGGGAGAAGGAGCGGCCGGTGGCGCCGGGGCCGCCCTGGAAGAGGGTGTCGCCGGTGAACACCGTGCCCAGGCCGGGGTCGTACAGGCAGACCGCTCCGGGGGCGTGGCCGGGGGTGTGCAGGACCCGCAGGTCGGCGCCGGCGGCCTCGATCACCTGGCCGTCGAGCAGCCACGCGTCGGGGTCCCGGTCGGGGTGGGTCTGCTTCCACAGCGGCAGGTCGTCGTGGTGCAGCCAGATGGTGGCCCCGGTGCGGTCGGCTAGGGCGGGGGCGGCGTCGATGTGGTCGTTGTGGGCGTGGGTGCACACGATCGCGGTCAGCCGCCGGTCCCCGACCGCCTCAACGATCGCGTCTGCGTCGTGGGCGGCGTCGATCACGATCACCTCGTGGTCGTCCCCCACGATCCACACGTTGTTCTCCACGTCCCAGGTGCCGCCGTCGAGGCTGAACTGCCCGGCGGTGACGAGGCGTTCGATGCGCGCGGCCATCACAGCACCACCACCGAACGCAGCACGTCCCCGTGGTGCATCCGCTCGAACGCCTTCTCCACCTCGTCGAGCTGGATCGTCTCGGTCACGAACGCGCCCAGGTCCAGGCGGCCCTGCAGATGCAGGTCGATCAGCATCGGGAAGTCCCGGCTGGGCAGACAGTCGCCGTACCAGGACGACTTCAGGGCGCCGCCGCGGCCGAACACGTCCAGGAGCGGGAGTTCGAGCTTCATCTCAGGGGTCGGTACGCCGACCAGGACGACGGTGCCCGCCAGGTCGCGGGCGTAGAAGGCCTGCCGGTAGGTCTCCGGGCGGCCGACCGCCTCGATCACCACGTCCGCGCCGAACCCGCCCGTCAGCTCACGGATCGCCTCCACCGGGTCCGTCTCACGCGAGTTGACCGTGTGGGTGGCGCCCATCGTGCGAGCGGTCTCGAGCTTGCGGTCGTCGATGTCGACGGCGATGATCCGCGCCGCGCCCGCCAGGTTCGACCCCGCGATCGCCGCGTCCCCGACACCACCGCAGCCGATGACCGCGACGGTGTCACCCCGGCCCACGTTGCCGGTGTTGATCGCCGCGCCGATACCGGCCATCACCCCGCAGCCCAGCAGCCCCGCCACCTGCGGAGCCACCGACGGATCGACCTTGGTGCACTGGCCGGCAGCGACCAGCGTCTTCTCCGCGAACGCGCCGATCCCCAGCGCCGGGGACAACTCCTGGCCCGTCGAGGCCAGCGTCATCTTCTGCTTCGCGTTGTGCGTGTCGAAGCAGTACCAGGGCCGCCCGCGCAGACACGCCCGGCACTGCCCGCACACCGCACGCCAGTTCAGGACCACGAAGTCACCCGGCGCGACATCGCTGACGCCCTCGCCGACCGACTCCACCACCCCGGCCGCCTCGTGCCCGAGCAGAAAGGGGAACTCGTCGTTGATCCCGCCCTGCTTGTAGTGCAGGTCCGTGTGACAGACCCCGCAGGCCTGAATCCGCACCACGGCCTCGCCCGGCCCCGGGTCCGGGACCACGATCGTCTCGACGCGTACCGGTTCGTCCTTCCCCGGTGCGATCACGCCGCGCACTTCCTGCGCCATGGTGCTGCCCCTTTCATACGGCGGCTCTGCCTCTCCCTCCCGACCCTAGACGTAACTGATCAGTAACGGCGCCTGAGCCCACGACATACCCTTGCCGGTACCTCGACCAAGGAGCACCGTGACCATCGCAGAGACGGAGACCGGCGCGCCCCCGTGGCGACTGCTGCTCGGCTATGTACGGCCGCACCGATGGACCCTGCTGCTGGGCGCGGTGCTCTCCCTGCTCACCGGGGTCACCGGGCTGCTGCTGCCGCTGGTGGCGCGGGGCCTGATCGACGACCTGGGGCACGACCGTGCCATCACCGCTGCGCTGCTCACCATGTCGGGTCTCGTCGTCGCCAACGCGGCGCTGGGGGCGCTGGGTTCGTACGTGCTGCGGCGCACCGCCGAGTCGGTGGTGCTCGGCGCGCGGCGCGCGTTGTCGTCGTACCTGCTGCGCCTGCGGATCACGGCCGTCGACCGCAGCGAGCCGGGCGATCTGATGGCGCGCGTCACCTCCGACACGACCCTCCTGCGCGAGGTCACCACGGACTCGCTGGTGGGTCTGGGCACGGGCGGGCTCACGCTCGTCGCGACGGTGGTGATGATGGGGCTCGTGGAGCCCGTGCTGCTCGGGGTCACCCTGGCCGTGATCGCGGGCGCGGGTGTGATCCTCGGTCTCATCGTGCCGCGCATCAACCGGGCGAGCCGGCGGGCGCAGGACGCGGTCGGCGTGATGGGCGCCTCGCTGGAGCGGGTGCTGGGCGCGCTGCGCACGGTGAAGGCGTCCGGCGCCGAGCACCGGGAGGAGCGGACGCTGCACGGCGCGGCCGAGGAGTCGTGGCGGCAGAGCGTCAGCGCCGCCAAGTGGTCGGCGGCCGCGGGCAACACGGCGGGACTGGCGATGCAGGTCGCCTTCATCACCGTGCTCGCGGTGGGCGGGGCGCGGGTGGCGACCGACGCCATCGACGTCGGCACGCTGGTCGCCTTCCTGCTGTACGTCTTCTACCTCATGTCGCCGATCCAGCAGGTGGTCGGCGCGATCACCCAGTACCAGACGGGCTCCGCGGCCCTCACCCGTATACAGGAGGCGCTGAACCTGCCCGCCGAACCCCCGGCCGGTGCCGTCGAGTTGCCGTCGGCCGACGCGCCTCCGGCCTCCCTCGCCTTCACCGACGTGCGTTTCCGGTACGCCGACGACCTGCCGTACGTGCACCACGGTGTGACGTTCGAGGTGCCGGCCCGCGGTATGACGGCGTTCGTCGGCCCGTCCGGCGCGGGGAAGACCACCGTGTTCTCCCTCATCGAGCGGTTCTACGATCCCGAGGCGGGGTCGATCACGCTGGACGGCCGGGACGTCACCGACTGGGAGCTGCACCGGCTGCGTGCCGCCATCGGCTACGTGGAGCAGGACGCCCCCGTGCTGTCCGGCTCGCTGCGCGACAACCTGCTGCTCGGCAACCCCGGGGCGGACGAGGGCACACTCACGCGTGTGCTGAAGACGACCCGCCTCGACGGGCTGGTCGCCCGGCTGCCGCAGGGGGTCGACACGCTGGTCGGGCACCGCGGCACCAAGCTGTCGGGCGGCGAACGGCAGCGCGTGGCCATAGCCCGCGCCCTGCTGCGCCGGCCCCGGCTGCTGCTGCTCGACGAGGCCACCTCGCAGTTGGACGCGGTGAACGAGGCGGCGCTGCGCGACACGGTCGCGGATGTCGCCCGTACGACGACGGTGCTGGTCGTCGCCCACCGCCTGTCCACGGTGACGATGGCCGACCGGATCGTCGTCATGGACGCGGGCCGGGTCCGCGCGGTGGGGACGCATCGTGAGCTGGTGACCGGCGATCCGCTGTACGCGGAGCTGGCGGCCACCCAGTTCCTCGCCACCGCGGAGTGAGCGTCCGGGGCGTAGGGTGACCGGTTCAGCTCGTGGACGCGGCCCAGGGGCGGCGAGGCCCGTGACCCCGGCGGACAGGGGTGGCGGGCGCCGGGCTGCTGCGCTTGCCGAGGCGGTTGCGGCGGAGGAGTCTCGAAGGTGAGGCCGAGACGGCCCGTCGTCCCCGCGGGCCGCGGGCCTTGCGAGGAGGTCATCATGGGCACAGCGGCAAGCTCCACCTTCGACCGCCAGACCCTGCGCAGGGCCCTCGAAGGCGATGCGCAAACGCTTCTGTCGCTCTACGCGGACGACGCGGAACTGCACATCGTGGACCGCAACACCCAGCCCAGCCGCCCCCGTGTCCTGCACGGACGCGGCGAGATCGGCGAAATGCTCAACGACGTCTACAGCCGCGACCTGTCGCACAAGCTGGAGGAGTGCATCGTGCAGGGCGACCGCGCCGCCTTCAGCGAGTCCTGTCAGTACTCGGACGGTGTGCGGGTCCTCGCCGAGTCGATGGTCACCCTGCGGGACGGCAAGATCGTCGAGCAGACCATGATCCAGGCCTGGGACGAGTAGGGAGGAACACCGCGTGTCCCGCCGACCCCGGGGCCGGCGGGACACGTCGTCAGGGACGGACCGTCACGTCAGCGTCCACTTCTGGTTGTCGCCGCCGTTGCAGGCCCACAGCACCATCTGGGTGCCGTTGGCCGTGGCCGCGCCGTTGGCGTCGAGGCAGAGACCGGCGTTGACGTTGGTGAGGGTGCCGTCGCTGTTCACGTTCCACTTCTGGTTGTTCTGGCCGTTGCAGTCCCAGATGACGACCTTGGTGCCGTTGGTGGTGCCCTGGTTGTAGGCGTCCAGGCACTTGTTGCCGTACACCACGAGCTCCTTGCGGGAGGTGTACGTCCAGACCTGGTTCTGGCCGCCGTTGCAGTCCCACAGCTCGGCCTGGGTGCCGTTGGTGATGGTGTTGTCGAAGATGTCGAGGCAGCGGCCGGACTGCTTGCCGACGGCGAGGGTGCCGTTCGCGCCGGGCAGGGGCTTGACCGTGATGTCGGCGAGCGTCGGGGCGTTGGTGAAGGTCAGCGTGTTCGCCGAGCCCTTGGACAGGGAGACCAGCAGGGAGATCGTGCCCTGCGCGGAGCCGGTCGGCGGGAAGGAGACCGTGGTCGCCGTCTGGCCGTTGACCTTCAGGGTCGCGGTACGGGCCGCGGAGGAGGTGTTGGTGTAGGCGACGTCGACGACCTTCAGGCCGGTGTTCCCGGCCACCACGCCGGAGAAGCCCGACGTGCCCGCGTAGGTGCTGCCCGAGGCCTCGGTACCGCCGGTGACGGTGAGCATCACCGAGCCGCCGGCCGGGACGTTGGCGGTGTAGCTCGTGCCGAACGATCCGACGTCGGCGCGGGCCCACAGGTCACGGACGGTCGCGGAGGCGTTCGTCAGGCCCAGGTCGGACCAACGGACGGTGATGTCCCGGGCGGAGGAGGTGCGGTTGAGCAGGACGACCGCGCGCTTGCCGGTGCCGGACAGGACCTTGCCGTACACCTGCGCCCCGCTGGTGTCCTCGGCGACCTTGACCCCCTGGAGACCCCGCGGGTCCTGGTCGACCGCGACGACCTCGGGGTTCTTCAGGATGTTCGCGGTCTCGGTGGTCATCGTGCTCAGGTCGTTCCCGGCGAGGAGCGGGGCGCCGGAGATCGCCCAGAGGTTCATGTGGGTGCGGTTCTGGGCGGCGGTGAAGCCGTCCATGCCGACCATCAGCATGTCGGGGTCGTTGTAGTAGCCGGTGTGCTGGGCGGTGGGGTGCAGGCCCTGGTCGTAGTTGGACAGCAGGTTCGTCATCGACGGCTTGTTGCCGTAGAAGATGATGTCGGTGCTGGTCCGGAACATCGAGCCGAGGCCCGGGGCCCAGTTCCAGGTGTTCTGGTAGCCCCAGTTGCACAGGGAGAGGGTGAGCGGGCGGCCGGTGGTGGCCGTCGCCCGGGCGACCGCGTCGCTGATCGACTTGTACGTCGTCGCCGCGTCGAGCTTCTCCGCGTCGCCGCCGCACCAGTCGACCTTCACGAAGTCGAAGCCCCACTGGGAGAACTGGAGCATGTCCTGGTCGTAGTGGCCCTCGCTGCCGCTGCCCGGCGCGGCGGGGCGGCCGGTCGGGAAGTAGTAGCCGCAGCCGTCCTTGCCCGCGTCGGTGTAGATCCCGGCCTTGAGGCCCTTGCTGTGGATGTAGTCGGCGATGGCGCTCATGCCGCCGGGCCACTCCGACTGGTCGACGGTGATGTTGCCCGCGCTGTCACGGGTGCCCTGCCACCAGCCCTCGTCGATGTTGATGTACTTGTACCCGGCCGCGGGCAGGCCCGCCGCGACGAAGGCGTCGACCTGCTTCTTGATGACGTTGTAGTCGATCTTCGCGGCGAAGCTGTTCCAGGACGCCCAGCCCATGGGGGCGGTGGGCACGGGGATCTGCCGCGAGGTGGCGGCCTGTGCCGCGCCCGGCTGCGCGAAGAGGAGCGCGGCGGTCGCGGTCAGTGCCAGCGCGAGGGCGCGGACGGCGGCGTCTCTCCAGCGCCGGACCGGGTGCGGGCGGGGTGGGGGGTACATGCGCGGCTCCTTAGTACGGCAGGGCATGCGACTCGAAACGTTCGTGATCTCGAACAAGGATCGACTTTCCGAACGCGTCGCGGGCCGAAAGTAGAGCCACGCGCGGGCGAAGTCAACGGATGTGACAGGCGTGAATTGGCTGTATTCCATGGGTCGTTCCACCACGGCCGCCCGCGCCACGGCCATACTGTCCGTCGTGCGAGTGGCGATCATGACGGCAGGCTCCCGGGGTGACGTGGCCCCCTACACCGGGCTCGGGCACGCGCTGTCGTGTGCGGGGCATGAGGTCACCCTGGTGACACACTCCCGTTTCGAACCGCTGGTGGCGGGCTCGGGCCTGGGTTTCCACGCGCTGCCCGTGGATCCCCGGGCCGAGCTGGAGTCCTCACGCGGGCGGGGGCTGCACCGCAGTGCGAGCGGCGTGGGCAAGCTGGCCCGGGTGGTCGAGATGGCCCGGTCGTTGGTCGGGCGGATGACCGACGACCTCGTGACCGCGGCCCGCGCCAGCGACGTGCTGCTGCTTTCCGCCTCTCTCGCTCCCCTGGGGCACACCATCGCCGAGGGCCTGCGCCTGCCGAGCGTCGGGGTCTACCTGCAACCCCGCCACCCCACACGGGAGTTCGCGCCGCCCGTCCTCGGCACCGTCTCCTTGGGATCCGTCGGCAACCGGCTCGCCGCGCACAGTGTGGATCTGGCCGTGGAGCGGGTCTTCGCCCAGGCCGTCCCGGCGGTACGGGCCCGCCTGGGGCTGCCCCGCTCCCGTCGCCCCGGCGCCGCACGGCGGGCACGCGAACGGCAGGGCTGGCCGGTGCTGCACGGCTTCAGCCCTCTCGTAGTGCCCCGGCCGCACGACTGGCGTGCGGGACTCGACATCACCGGCTACTGGTGGCCGTACGACCGTGAGACCCAACTCCCCCCGCACGTACGGGACTTCCTGGACGCGGGGCCCGCTCCGGTCTTCGTCGGCCTGGGCAGCGCGACCGTGCCCGACGCACGGCGGCTCAGCAGCGACGTCGTACGCGCCTTGCGCCGGGCCGGACTGCGCGGGGTGGTCCAGCGGGGCTGGGCCGGCCTGGAGGCCTCCGGAGACGACATCCTCACGATCGACGAGGTGCCGCACTCCCTGCTCTTCCCGGAGATGGCCGCCGTGGTCCACCACTGCGGCGCGGGCACCACGGCGGCTGGCCTGCGCGCCGGCGTCCCGGCGGTCCCGGTCCCGATCCAGTTCGACGAGGGCTTCTGGGGCGCCCGCCTGGTCGCCCTGGGCGTGGCGCCCCGTGCCGTCCCCCTGCGCCGGCTGACCGCCGACACCCTGGCCTCGGCGCTGGTCCGGGCGACCCACGAGACAGGGTTCCGGCAGCGGGCGCAGGCGTTGGGCGCGCGGGTGCGCGGGGAGGACGGGGCGGGTCCGGTGGTGGCCGCGGTGAGCGCCTTCCACCGGTGAGGGCCCACGCCCCCGAACGACGGGCCCTGACCAAGGGCGTCATCCCGCGCCATCCAGTGCCCCCTCCTCCTCCCACCCCACCGGCCGCAGAATCCCCAGCAACTGACGCACCAGTTCCTGGACCACCTCGTCCAGCGTCGCGTCCACCCAGCCCGCGCTCCAGTCGTGCAGGAGGCCGTTGACGCTGCCGATGAAGGCGGCGGCGGGCAGGCGGTAGTCGCGGGTGACCGCTTCTCCGCGCTCGGCGGCGGACGTGGCCTCGGCGCGGATGAGGTCGACCCAGCGGGCGCGACGGGCCAGTCGCTGTTCCTCCAGGCGGGGGCTGACGCCGATGATCTCGACGAAGGTGATGCGGATGCGGCGGGGGTCGGCGGTGACGTTGGCGGCGTAGGCGCGGAAGATCGCGGTGACGCGGTCGGCGAGGGGCAGGTCCTGGGCGGCGGCGAACGCGGTCAGGACGGCCGCTTCCGCCCAGTCGTTGACCTGGAGGTGCAGGGCGGCCAGGACGTCTTCGAGGGTGCGGAACTCCTCGTAGAACTGCCGCGTCGACAGGCCCGCCGTCTCGCTGAGCGCGGCGACGGTGGTGCCGCGGTAGCCGGGGGTGTCGCCGAACAGCTGGAGCGCCGCGTCGAGGAACCTGCGGCGCCGCTCGGCCTGCCGCTCCTCGGCGGTCTTGCCTCCGTACCGGCCCTTCGGCGCTCTGAGTCTGCCCGTCACTGACCCCACCCTCCGTAGTCGACCCGAACTCCGGCTCCCCTCCGCCAATTTTGTCGTGTACGCAGTCTTGTGGCGAAGGGGCTCCCTTCCTTACTTTCCAGTAAGTACAGTCTGAATGCATCGGTATTCAGATTCGCACCGCCCACTCGGCATGCCCCCCAGCCAGAGGAGAGAGCACTCATGCCTGCCTTCAGAACCAGGCACCTTTGCTCCGTAGCCGCCGCCCTCGTCCTGACCGTCACCGCCCCCGCGACCGCCGCGACAGCGGTCGGCGCCGCCTCCGGCTCCGGCTCCGCCGCGCTGCGCGAGGTGATGTTCGTCGGGAACAACTGGGACGGCACCGCGGACGTCATCAAGTCGACCGGCGACTTCGCGAAGATCGGCCGGATCAATGTGATTCCCGACAAGGACCAGCGGATGGCGGAGATCAACGCCGACCCCATCTGGTGGATCGCCTTCATGACCATCCGCAACTCGGTCGGCGAGGGCCACGACCAGTTCGTGGACGACATGTACTCCACGCCGGACGGGAAGTCGGTCGTCGTCTCCCGGCCGAGCTTCGGCGACGTCGTCTCCATCGACCTCGCCACGGGTGCCGTCAACTGGCGATTCCGCGTGTCGGGCTACCGCTCCGACCACATGGCCGTCTCCCCCGACGGCACCCGGGTCGCGGTCTCCGCGTCGACCGCCAACACCGTGCACGTCCTGGACATCAACACCGGCAAGCAGCTGGGGTCGTTCGCGACCGGCGACAAGCCGCACGAGAACATCTTCTCCAAGGACGGCAAGACCATCTGGAACATGGCCATCGGCGACGTCAACACCGCGCTGGACGCGCCCTGGCTGGACTGGACGAAGGGCGACCGGCGCGTCACTGTCGTCGACGCGACCACGTTCAAGCAGGTCAAGACCGTCGACATGCGGCAGCGGCTGGACGCGATCGGTCTGAAGGACTACTCGGACGCGGTCCGTCCCGCCGTGTTCTCACCCGACGAGTCCAAGCTGTACTTCCAGGTCTCGTTCTTCAACGGCTTCTTCGAGTACGACATCGCCACCGACAAGATCACGCGGACGAAGACCCTGCCGAAGAACCCGTCCACCAGCGACGACCGGACGACCTTCGTCAACGACTCGCGCCACCACGGGCTTTCGATGAAGCCGGACGGCACGAAACTGTGTGTCGCGGGCACGATGGACGACTACGCGACCGTCGTCGACCGCGCCACCCTCCAGGAGGGCCCGCTCGTCCCCGCCTCCAAGCCCTACTGGGCCACGGTCAGCGGCGACGGCAAGAGCTGCGTCATCTCCGAGAGCGGCGCCGACCAGGTCACGGCCATCGACTTCACCACCGGCAAGAAGACGGTGTCCGTCCCGGTGGGCGACCACCCGCAGCGGGTCCGGCTGGGCCATGTGGCCGCGGACTGGACGAGCCCGGCGTCCTGACCCTCGCCGATGGCGGTTCGGCGGCCTCCGTAAGGCAGCCGGCCGCCATCGGCGCGTGACACCCTCATCTGCCGCGGGTGGCTCGGGGAACGCCCTCGGGCATCCCGAAACGCTCAGCCGCTCGAGTAGCCGCTGACATGCAGAAGCCGGAAGCCCTGGCCGACGAGGTCGTTGAAGGTCTGCTGGTACTGGCTCGCGGTCAGGCCGTGGCGGGCCTGGAACGGCGCTCCGCCGCCTTGCTCGAAGATGGCGGTGAACCGTTCGCCGCCGCCGGCGCTCAGGTAACCGTTGACGTCCACCGGCCGGAAGCCCTGGCCGACGAGGTCGTTGAAGGTCTGCTGGTACTGGCTCACGGTCAGACCGTGGCGGGCCTGGAACGCCGGTCCGCCACGTTGTTCGAAGATCGCTGCGAACAGGTCCACGCCGCCGTTGGAGTAGCCGCTGACGTGCACGGGCCGGAAGCCCTGGCCGACGAGGTCGTTGAAGGTCTGCTGGTACTGGCTCGCGGTCAGACCGTGGCGGGCCTGGAACGGCGCTCCGCCGCCTTGCTCGAAGATGGCGGTGAACCGTTCGCCGCCGCCGGCGCTCAGGTAACCGTTGACGTCCACCGGCCGGAAGCCCTGACCGACGAGGTCGTTGAAGGTCTGCTGGTACTGGCTCGCGGTCAGACCGTGGCGGGCCTGGAACGCCGGTCCGCTCCGTTGCTCGAAGATCGCTGCGAACAGGTCCAGGCCGCCGCTGGAGTAGCCGCTGACGTCCACGGGCCGGAAGCCCTGGCCGACGAGGTCGTTGAACCTCTGCTGGTACTGCCCGGAGGTCAGGCCGTGCATCGCGTGGAACGAGGGCCCAGGGGACTGCTCCCAGATCGCGGCGAAGCGCTGCATGTCGAGCGCCCTCAGCGCACCCGCGACCGTGGCGGCGCCGGCGGTACGTTCCTCTTCGCTGATGTCCCGGAGGTCGTCGCGGATTTCGAAGGTGACGTCCGAGCCGTCGCCGCCGTCCTCGATGTGCAGCACCGTGGAGCCGAGTTCGGTTGTCACCACGGCTGCGGGGGCAGCGCCCTCGGGCTGGGGGGCCTGATCGGTGGAGGAGCCGCCCCAGTGAACGCTTACTTCACCCGCGCGTGCGCCGTCGGGGTCCTCCAGCTGGTAGACGACCTGTCCTCCGGCTCCGGTTGCGCGTTCGTCGGCCTGGAACTCCCACTCCCCCCTGTCGCTGATGAGTTCAGGCGGACTCGAGGTCCACTCACCGCGATCGAGGCGCATCGCCGTGCGCCTGAGCTTCAGGTCCCGGCGGCCCGAACCTCTTGTCAGCGTGGCGTGGTTGTTGAGCGTGACATGCGTCGATCTGGTGGCCATCGCGCTCCCCTTCCAGGGGAATTGTCATCCAATTTCCGATATTCCCACGCTACGCGCCGTCGCCTCACCCTGCCTGACGATGACACCATGTCACCGCCCGAACGCGCCGAGTCGCCATCGGGGGCGGGCGGAAAACGGAAGGGCGAGGGAACCATGGGCACCGCGCCAGCGGTACAAGCGCGTTGCAGGCGCTTGCCCTCGCGGCAGGGCCCGGCGTGAACCCTGACGCGAGGGGAGAGTCGAGCGCTCTCAGCCGCCGGTCTTGGCCGCCCAGGCCGTCAACTCGGTCCGGGCCGCGGCCAGCAGGTCGGCGGAGGGTGCCGTCGCGCCGTTGGTCACCAGCGCGTAGTGCAGGGTGCCCGAGTCGGAGTCGGTGAGCAGCAGTCGGCGGCTGCCGGTGCCGCCGGGCTCCGGGGCGGCCGCGACCGGGGTCGTGCTGGTGTACGCGGGCGGGGCGTACGCCGTGCCCAGGTCGGAGACGACGGTGGTGGTGGAGGTCGGGAAGGACGCCGGGAGGTGCAGTTCGGTGGGTGCCGAGCCGCTGCCCGACCGCCACAGCAGCAGGCCGTACTGTCCGGAGCCGACCAGGCGTGCCACGTTCGGCAGAGAACCGGGGACGGGGTTCCAGGTCAGGGTGGTGGAGCCGTCGCGGGAGCGGTCCTCGTAGGTGAAGGCGACGGTCGTGCCGGAGGTGGCGCTCGGGTAGACGCGGTCGAGGAGCCGGGCGTCCTGTCGCAGCGTCGGCTTGCCCGAGTCGTCGAGGCGTACGGCGGAGAGGTCCTCGTCGTTCCAGGCGTCGGCGGAGGTGAGCACCTTGTCGGGGTTGCCGTTCATCAGCTCGTGATGGCGGCCGTTGTAGATGTCCCACTGCCACTGCGAACCCGACAGCACCGGCCCGCCGGCCGCAGTCTTCGTCCACCAGGTGGAGCCGGGCAGGCGGGAGTCGAGGGCCTGGTACATCGCCTTCAGGACGGTCGGGGCCTTGTCGGAGACGGTGCCGGCGAGCGGGTGTCCGAACTCGCTGACGACGGCGGGGGTTTTCGTGGCGGCCGCGCGGTCGCGGACCGTGCCGAAGTCGCCCGCGTACTGCCCGTCGGCGGCCTTGCCCCACATGAAGACGCCGGAGATCGCCTTCTGGTCGTAGAAGTGGGTGTTGAAGACGTAGCGTGGGCCGAGCGTGCCCGCGTCCAGCAGGCCGCCCTCCTGCTTCTGGAAGTCGATGTTGGCGTTCCAGAAGAGGTTCGGCTCGACGAAGGCGGGCTTGTCCTGCCAGCCGGCCGCGTCCATCCTGGCCCGGAACTTCACGTAGAACGGCCACAGCACGTCCCGCTCCCAGGTGCGGCTGGTCTGCCCCGAGTCGTAGACGCCCGCGTGCGGCTCGTTGTACGGGTCGAAGCCGACGACGCCCGCGAACTGCTCGGCGGACAGGTGCTGTTTGACGTACGCCATGGTCTGCTGGGCTGTGGTGAGGAAGGCGTCCTGGAGGCCGTACGCGTTGTGCCAGAAGTCGTACGACGCGCGCTTCACCGCTTCGTTCTGGGTGATGTTCTGTCCCCAGAACAGGCAGATCCCGCAGGACTCGTCGGGGTAGTTCCCGGCGTCCACGGCCCACTTGGGGGCGCCGTCGCCGGTGTACCAGCTGTCGGGGTCGAAGAGGTGGCGGGAGTAGAGGTCCTGGTGGAAGTCCGGGTAGACACGGATGCCGGCGTCGAGGAAGGCGCCCATCTGGTCGGTGGCGGCGGCCAGGTAGGCGGTGTCGACCTGCCCTCGGGCGGGTTCGGCGTGGGCCCAGGAGAGCAGGAAGCGGACGGAGTTGCCGCCGCCGAGGGCGCGCAGCGCGGTCGCGGACTTCTTGGCGTCGGCGACCGAGGCGAAGGGCAGGCCGCCGTTCTCCTCCAGCTTGGTCTCGCCGGAGACGTTGTAGCCGCGCAGGACGACCTCGCGGCCCTGGCCGTCGGTGAAGCGGCCGTTGGACACGGTCAGGGGCGTGCCGTCGAACCATTGGGAGTCGGTGAGGGGGGCGGCAGTGGCGGGGCCGGGGCCCACCACCGTCAGGAATCCGGAGAGGACAACCAGAACGACGAGGAGACGAGCCCTGATTTTCGTCATGTCCACTACAGTCCGGTGATTTCCGGACACCGTCAACACCACTGACTCACGAGTAAGTTATGACGAGCGCCCCCGTCCGAGGACGAGGGCGCTCGCTTGTGCCGTTTCCCGTTGCCGTTATGCGTGGACGTGCCGGTGTCCACGACCGTGCCCGCGGCCCGCGAACACCCGGTAGAGCGCGAGGAGGATGACGGATCCGACGATGGCCGCGATCCAGGTGGACAGGTCGAAGAAGCCGTCGATCGAGTCGACTCCGAAGATCACCTTGCCGAGGAACCCTCCGAGCAGCCCTCCGGCGATACCGATGAGCATGGTGACGATGATTCCACCCGGGTCCTTGCCCGGCATGAGCGCCTTGGCAATGGCCCCGGCGAGCAGACCGATGACTATCCACGCGATGATGCCCATGTCAGTTCTCCTAGCTGTCGGTTCGCTCCACGTGTTTCCAAGGAACCGGCGACCAAACAGCGCCGTTCAGTTCCCGAAGCGCGAGGAGCCGAGGGTGACCAGGTGGCCGACGAGGCTGATCTCGACGCCGTTCGCGGTGGCGCGTGCGGCCGTGAAGCCGACGGCCTCCGGGAGATCGACCCTCCACGCGGAGGTGGCCCGTTGGGCGCCGGGAACGGTCAACGAGAGTTCCGTGCCCTGCGCCAGGAGGGTTCCCGTGCTGCTCAACGCCTGCCCGCCCACGGTGCCCGAGACCTTGACCCGTGCCGCCTGGCCGTCCGACCCCGGAGCCTGAGAGAGTTTCAAGGGGCTTCCGTCGCCCGCCAACCGCGTGACCACGTCGGACAGTTCCTGGTAGGAGAGGGTCAGGGTCCCGGTGGCGAGGTTCGCCTCGGCGCTGCGCGCGGTCAGCGAGGTCGCCTGCACGCCGCGCAGGTCGAGACGGAGCCGGTCGACGTGCAGATAGCCGCCCTGCGTGTTGGTGGTGGTGTCGATGAGGAACCCTTCCGCGTCCAACGTGACGTGGCTGAAGTCCCGGCGCGCCGCCTGCGTCAGAAACGGGAAGCCCTCGATTCCCACGTCCACGTGTCCGTCGGTGGTGTTCCCGTAGCCGTACTTCTCCTTGACGAGCTGCGCGGCCTCCCCCTCCGCGTAGTGCACGGCCACCCGGTCCGCAGCCGTGAAGAGAACGGCCAACACCACCAATGTGATCGCCAGAACCTTCACCCATCGACGTCTCACGCCGACCCCTCCACCTTGTTCGATGTTCGCGTCCTGATGACGTGATCATGTAGGTCGCGTCGCACTGCGGAACCGTGCTTTACGAAGGGATTGCGCTCAGTCGGTGGTCCGGTCCGGCTCCGCTCCGGTCCCGGTCAGGAAGTCGGTGAGCGCGGCGGCGAGTTGTTCCGGCTGGTCCTCGGGGACGAGGGTGGAGGAGTCGGCGATCTCGATCAGCCGGCCCTTCGGGTACAGCTCCGCGAGTCGGGGACCGTGCTCACGCGGCATCAGTCGGTCCTCGGCCGCCCAGACGACCAGGACGGGGCGGTCGAAGGCGCGTAGCTCCTCGCTCCAGGCCAACAGGGTCTTCCGGTCGGGCGCCGACGTGGCGAACTTGGCGAAGTCCCTGCGGATGGCCCTGCTCCGGGTCGCGGGAGCGAACCAGTCGTCCATGATCTCGTCCGGGATTCCGCGCAGGCTCATCCCGCCGTATCCGTTGCGGTTGTTCCGGAACGCGGGCACCCGCATGAGCCGCGTCAGCAGCCGGACGCCACCGGGAACCCTGCACACGTGGGCAACCGCCTTGGCGGGTCCCGGGGGAAAGTTGTCGAACGCCTCGCAGGCCACCAGCACCATCCGCGCGACCCTCCGGCCCTGCTCCTCCGCCACGAGGAACTGGCCGCCGCCCCAGTCGTTGAGGACGAGGGTCACCTCGTCGAGCCCCAGCCGTTCGATGAACTCGCCCAGCAGCCGCGCCACACCGCGGTGGGAGAGGTCGGCGTCCGGGTTCATCGGCCGGCGATGACCACCGAGAGGCAGCGTGGGCAGGACGCAGCGGTACCCGTCCAGCAGCGGTACCACCTTGCGCCACTGCGTCTCGTTCATCGGCAGACCGTGGCCGAACACCAGCACCGGCCCGCGGCCACCGGTGTCCTGAAAGTCGATCGGTCCGGACGACAGTTCGATCTCCGGCATCGCGCCTCCATGTGACGGATCGTTGAACCCACAGTGTTGTTCCGCTGCAACCGATACTCCGGTACCGGCCGGCAGCAGCGGGTGTTCCGCGTGACCTTCGCAGTCGCAAGACCGATACTTCGAGAATGCGTGAGATTCTCCCGGTGCTGAGCGGCTGGTACGGCGCGGGAGCCCCGTTCGGGCTCGCCACCGTCGTCGCGGTGAGTCGGAGCGCGCCGCGCGATCCGGGGGCCGCGATGGCGGTGGGGCCGGAGGGCGAGGTCGTCGGGAGCGTGTCCGGAGGCTGTGTCGAGGGTGCGGTGTTCGAGCTCGCGCAGGAGGTCGTGGCGAGCGGGGAGGCCCGTCTCGAGAGCTTCGGGTACAGCGACGACGACGCCTTCGCGGTGGGGCTGACCTGCGGCGGCGAGATCACCTTGCTGGTCCGTCCGGTCACGCCCGAGCGCGATCCCGCTTTCGGTGCGGTCGCGGAGTCGGTCGCCGCGGGCGAACCGGTGACCGTGGCGACCGTGTTCGACGGTCCGGCCCCGCGCGGTGCCGCCCTCGCCGTCTGGCCGGACCGTGTGGCCGGCACGCTCGGCGCCGCCGGTCTGGACGTGGCGGTCACCGCGGACGCGCGCGGTGAACTGGCCCTGGGTGCGACGGGCGTACGGCACTACGGGCCGCACGGGGAGCGGCGTGAGGACGCCGTGTCCGTCTTCCTGCACTCCTTCGCACCGCCACCGCGCATGCTGGTCTTCGGCGCGATCGACTACGCGGCCGCCGTCGCCCGCATCGGCGACTTCCTCGGCTACCGGGTCACGGTGTGCGACGCGCGCCCGGTCTTCGCCACCGCGAGGCGATTCCCGCCGGGCGTCGAGGTGGTCGTGGAGTGGCCGCACCGGTATCTGCGGGAGACCGACACCGATGAGCGCACGGTCGTCTGCGTCCTCACCCACGACCCGAAGTTCGACGTACCGCTCCTGGAGGAGGCGCTGCGTCGGCCGGCCGCGTACATCGGGGCGATGGGCAGCCGCCGTACGCACGACGACCGGCGGAAGCGGCTGGTCGAGGCCGGTCTCACGGACCGCGAGCTGTCCCGGCTGCGCTCGCCCGTCGGACTGGACCTCGGGGCCCGTACGCCCGAGGAGGTGGCCGTGTCCGTGGCCGCCGAGATCGTCGCCCTGCGCTGGGGCGGCAGCGGCGCTCCGCTCGGCGCGACGGGCGGGGCCATCCATCCGGCCGGGAGCACGGGTCAGGACTCCGTGCCGGCGAAGCCCCGTGACGGCGAAGCCGACCCCCGTCACACGCCGTGACGGCGATGGTCCGCGATGACCGCCTCCAGGTGGCGCAGCGCCGCTGTCACGCGGGACGGGTCCTCGCGGAAGAAGGGGTCCTCCGGTACCGGGAGTGACCCGGCGAGGGCCCAGCCCCGGCCGCGTGCCCAGGTGGCGTCGTCGGTGTCGACGGCCTCGCGGAAGGCGGGCAGTGCCGAGGCGGGGAGGAACTTCCAGGCGGGCAGCAGGTCCACCGCCGGGTCGGCCACGGCGAGCGTCCCGAAGTCGATGACCGCGCTGAGCCGGCCGTTCCTGGCCAGGAGGTTGCCGGTGGCGAGGTCGCCGTGGACCCACACCGGCGGCTTGTGCCAGGCGGGTGCGGCGAGGGCCGCCTCCCACACCTCCTCCACCGCGTCGACGTCCACGAGGTCGGTCTTGCGCAGCGCCTCGATCTTGGGCCGGACACGGGCCTCCGCGGCCAGGGAGTCGCGGGTGTCCCCCATCGGGACACCGCGGAAGGCGTTGCTCTGCTCGGGTCCGGGCCCGTCGGCCGCGTCGACGCGCTGGAGGGCGGTGATGAAGCCGGCGAGGTCGAGGGCGGTCCGCACGGGGTCGGCGAGGCCCTCACTGGTGGCCGTCTCGCCGTCCAGCCAGCGGTACACCGACCAGGGGTACGGGTAGCCCTCGCCTGGTTCACCCTGCGCCACCGGTTCCGAGACGGGCAGTGGCAGGTGCGGGGCCAGTCGGGGCAGCCAGCGGTGCTCGCGCTCCACCTGTCCGGCCCAGTGGGCGTAGCGCGGCAGCCGTACGGACAGCTCGTCGCCGAGCCTGAAGGTGGCGTTGTCCATGCCGGGCCGCGGGACGGGGGTGAGGGGGAGGTGTGCCCAGTGCGGGAACTGGGCGGCGAGAAGGTGGTGGACGAGGGAGGCGTCGATCAGCACAAGGAGCATGCCAGCGGGTCCCGGGGCGACGCGTCCACCGAATTTCTTGCGCGCCATCGGAATTCCGCCGGTCCGGCGGCGAAAAAATTCTCCGCACTCGACCCGTTTTCGGGTGTGTGGGGTGGACCCGAGTGGGGTACGCGCGCCTCAATGGAGCGGGCGTTTCGCCTTCTCCAGATCATCCCTCGTGCAGAGGAAGGAGGTCCGTTGACAGCGCACCAGTCGCGAAGCCGGGCCGCTTCCGGGCGAGAGGACCGGAGCGGCCCGGCCCCTGTCTACCCCCGGGGCTTCCGGACGCGCTGCGGCAGCCGGTGCAGTGCGACGTCGCTGACGTGGCCGTCGGCCAGCGTGACCGTCATGTACGTGCAGTGGGGCTGACGGCGGCGGTCGGTCGGGGAACCCGGGTTGAGCAGGCGCAGGCCGGTGGGGGCGGTGGTGTCCCACGGGATGTGGCTGTGGCCGAAGACCAGCACGTCGAGGTCGGGAAAGCGTGCGGCGCACCGGGACTCGCGGCCCTGGGCGGGGCCGGTCTCGTGGATCGCGCCGAAGCGCACGCCGTCCAGCTCGGCGTACGCCACCTCGGGCAGCCGGGCGCGCAGGTCGGGGCCGTCGTTGTTGCCGTACACCCCGATCAGCCGTCGGCTGCGGCTCTCCAGCAGGTCGAGGGTGGCCGTGTCGACCCAGTCCCCCGCGTGGAACACGACATCGGCGTGCGGGACTTCGGCGAGCAGGGGCGCGGGCAGTTCACGGGCGCGTTTGGGCAGGTGGGTGTCGGACATCAGGAGCAGACGCACACCGTCAGCGTAGGGTCTCCCCCACCGCGGCGTCGCGATCCGGCCACCCCTGCCACTTGGCCGAAAGGAGCCACATCCGCTCCCCAGGGTTAGCATCGGGCCAGGCGCGCGCCAGAGCAGCCAGGCGCACGGCAACCGACCCGAGGGGGCCAGGAGCCCATGCCGGTCAAGGTCAGCGTCATCGTTCCCGTGTACAACCCCGGGCCGTACCTCGAGGACTGTGTCGCGTCGCTGCTGCGGCAGTCGATGCCCCCCGACGCGTACGAAGTGATCTTCGTGGACGACGGTTCCACCGACGGGACGCCGGCCCGCCTGGACGCACTAACGGCCGAGGACCCGCGCGTCCGCGTCGTCCACCAGGAGAACTCCGGCTGGTCCGGAAAGCCCCGCAACGTGGGCATCGCCGCCGCCCGGGGCGAGTACGTGATGTTCGTCGACCACGACGACCTCCTCGGCGACGAGGCCCTGGAGCGGATGTACGACTACGGCGTGGCCAACGGCGCCGATGTGGTCGTGGGCAAGATGGCCGGCAAGGGGCGTGGCGTGCCGGTGGAGCTGTTCCGTACGAACCGTCCGCGCGCGACCGTCGCGAACGCGCCACTGATCGACAGCCTCACCCCGCACAAGATGGTCCGCCGCGCCTTCCTCGACGGGATCGGTCTGCGTTTCCCCGAGGGCAGACGACGGCTGGAGGACCATGTCTTCGTCGCGGAGGCGTATCTGCGCGCGGAGAACGTCTCCGTGCTCAGCGACTACGTCTGCTACTACCACGTCAAGCGCGACGACGAGTCCAACGCGGGCTTCCGGCGCTTCGAACCGGCGGGTTACTTCAAGAACCTCCGGGAGGCCCTCGACGTCGTCGAGCGGTACACCGAACCGGGGCCGCTGCGGGACAGGCTCTTCCGGCGCTGGCTGCGCGTGGAGATGGTCGAGCGGCTGCGCGGGCGGCGCTTCCTCGACCTGCCCGAGGACTACCGCCGGGAGCTGTTCGACGAGATCCACGGGGTCGTCGTCGAGCGGTTCGGGCCGGGCGTCGCGGCGGGGCTGCCACCCGCACAGCGGGTCGTCGCCGCGCTGGCCGCCGCCGGCCGGTTCGACGACGCGGTGGCCTTCGCGGAATGGGAGGCCGCACTCGCGCTCCGCGCCGTGCCGGTCGGTGTGGAGTGGCGGGACGGGATGCTGCGGATCGAGTTCACCGCCGAGTTCATACGCGAGAGGCGGCCGCTGGAGTTCCCCGCCGGCCCGTTCTATCCCGGTGAGCCTCCCCTGGAGGTGTCCGAAGCGGTGACGTGGGTGTGCGCGGACGCCGTCGAGCGCTTCGCCGGGGCCCCGGCCGATCTGCGGCTGCGGGAGAGAGCGAGCGGCGCGCCGTACTTCCAGCCGGTGGAGGTCACCCGGGAGACGGTTCCGGTCGGCGACGGCACCGCCGTGCGGCTGGTGCTGCGTGTGACGGCCGCCGTCGATCCGGCCCGCGCTGCGAGCGGCGGTCCGCTGGGGGACGGCCTGTGGGACGCCTTCGTGCGGGTCAGGCTGGGCGGCTGGACCAAGGAGTGCCGGCTGGGCCCGGCCCCGCAGGCAGGTAGTCCGACGCCGTACGACGCCGGTGTGGTGGACGGGCTCGTGGTCCTGCCGTACTGGACGCGCCCGCACGCGAGCCTCGCCCTGGACGTGGGCCGCGCGGGCGTGCGGCTCGGCCTCGGCGGCATCACGCCCGGGGACGTCACGGTCGAGGGCGGGCGGCTGCGCGCGGTGCTTCCGCTGTACGTTCCCCGGCCCACGGGTGTGCTGCTGCGGCTGACCGGCGACGGAGCCTCCGTCGACGTGCCGGGCACGCTGAGCCCTGCCAACCCCTCCGGTCTGGAGGTCGCCCTGCCCGTCGGCGAGATGTCCGGGACCCGACGGGTCGCGCTGTGCCTGGCCCCGGACGCCGGGTCGCCCCGCTTCCACGCGCTGCCGTTCGCCCTGCGCCTCGGGTTCGGCGGGGCCCGGGTGGTGCCGGTCCCGCGGCCCGGTCTCGCACAGCGGCTGGCACGCAGGGTGCGGCGGGCGCTGGGCACGGCCCTGGGGGTGAGGAGGGCTTAGGACGACCGGGGGGACACAGTCGAGGCACGGAGGTGACGAGCCGTATGCGTCCCCTGTCGATCGAGGGCGCCTGGGTCCTCGAACCCGCGGTGTTCCCGGACGAACGCGGCAGCTTCCACGAGTGGTACCGCGGTGCGGAGTTCCGCGAGGCGAGCGGCCACGACCTGGCGCTCGCGCAGGCCAACTGTTCCGTGTCGCGCCGGGGCGTCCTGCGCGGGGTGCACTTCTCCGACGTACCGCCCGGGCAGGCCAAGCACGTCACTTGTGTGCGCGGTGCCGTCCTGGACGTGGTGGTGGACCTGCGGGTCGGCTCCCCCGCCTTCGCGCGGTGGGAGGCAGTGCGCCTGGACGACGTCGACCGGTGCGCCCTGTTCCTCGCCGAGGGGCTCGGGCACGCCTTCCTGGCCCTCAGCGACGACGCCACCGTGGTCTACCTGTGCTCGACCGGGTACGCGCCCGAGCGGGAGCACGGGGTGCACCCGCTCGACCCGGAGCTGGGCATCGACTGGCCCGAGGACCTGTCCCCGCTGCTGTCGCCGAAGGACGCGCGGGCGCCGTCGCTGGCCGAGGCGCGACGGGCGGGGCTGCTGCCGTCGTACGCGGCCTGCCTGGCGCACTACGACGGACTCAGGCGCTGACATCCACCTGTTTCCGTTCCCCCGTCACCACGACCGGCTCAGGAGCCGACGCCCACCTGCTCCAGGGCCCGGCGGACCGGCTCCCAGCCCTGGGCTCGCCGCAGGCCCAGGTTGCGGGCCCGGACGAGGGGTCGCCACAGGCCCGCTTCGAGCAGTGTCTCCGGGCGCACCGCTCCCGCGCGCTCCAGGGTCGCCTCGGGCACCTTCTGCGGGTCGGGCACGTCGTACTCCGCGACGATCTCGTCGTACCGGTCGCGCAGCACGGTGTTGCGGGGGTCGGCACCGAAGACGACGAGCTGTCCGGTGGGCTGGGTATCGACGAGGACAGTCACCAGGTCGGGGCGATGGCGGGCGAGGATCTCGGTGAGTTTGTAGACGTCGCCGGTCCAGGCCGTGGTGTGGCGGTCGCGGGCCGCCTCGTCGATGCTGCGGGGCAGCATGTCGTCGAGGACGATCACGCTGCCCCATCCGGAGTACCGCTCGACGTTGATGAAGTCGCGCAGCGCGTACTCGAACAGGTGCATGCCGTCGATGAAGGACAGGTCGAGGGTGGCGCGGCGCCAGTGGCCGAGCGGGTGGCGGCCCCGGCGCAGGTTGCGCAGCGGATGGCGGCCGCCCTTGAGGTGGGCGAGCGGGTCGGCGCGGGCGAAGAAGTCGTCGCTGGTGGCCTTCACCAGGTGGACGTCGCACCGGAGCTCCGAGGTCACCTTGAAGGCGGGGTCGACCGCGATGCTCGGGACGCGGGAGAGCTTCAGGCTGCGGCCGTCGTTGACACCGATCTCCAGGTAGTTGCGGTTGGCGGTGACCTTGTGCAGTTCCCGTAGGAACTCATGGCGTTTCACGCGGGGACTCCTTGCCGATCAGGGGCAGTGCCTCGTGCAGGGCGGCACGCCAGTCGCGCGGTGGCGGCAGGCCGGCCTCCTGCCAGCGGCCGTGGGCCAGGACGCTGTACGCGGGGCGCGGCGCGGGCCGCGGGAAGGCGGCGCTGTCGGTGGGGCGCACCCGGTCCGGGTCGGCGCCGACGCCCCGGAACACCTCGCGGGCCAGGTCGTACCAGGTGGCCTCACCGGAGCTGGTGGCGTGGAAGACACCGTGGGTGTCGGGGCCGACGCGCGGGCCGAGGTCGGCGACGCGTGCGGCGACGTCCGCGCTCCAGGTCGGCTGGCCCCGCTGGTCGTCGACGACGGCGACGGTGTCCCGGCGCGCCTCCAGGGCGAGCATCGTGCGTACGAAGTTGCTGCCGTGGGCCCCGTAAAGCCAGGCGGTGCGGACGACGGCGCTCGCGTCGGGGAGTTCGGCGCGCACGGCGATCTCGCCGGCGAGCTTGGTGCGGCCGTAGGCGGTGCGGGGGTCCGGGGGGTGGTCCTCCGGGTAGGGGGTGGTGCGGGCCTCGCCGGAGAAGACGTAGTCGCTGGAGACATGGATCAGGCGGGCGCCGGTCGCCGAGCAGGCGCGGGCGAGGATGCGGGGGCCCTCACCGTTGACGCGCAGGGCGCGTGCCTCGTCGGTCTCGGCGTCGTCGACGGCCGTGTACGCGGCGCAGTTGACGACCAGGTCGGGCCGGTGGACGGTGAAGGCGCGCTCGACAAAGTCGACCCGGGCGATGTCCAGGGCACGCCGGTCCAGGCCCACCACGTCCGCGCCGCGCCGGGTCAGCTCGTCGACCGTGTCCCGGCCGAGCATCCCGCCCGCTCCGGTGACCAGCCACCTCATGGCGTCCCGCCGGGCCGGCCGGCGCGTCGCTTCAGGGGCTCCCACCAGGCGCGGTTGGCGCGGTACCAGGCGACGGTCTCGGCGAGGCCGGTCGTGAAGTCCCGGCGCGGGTGGTAGCCGAGTTCGGTGCGGGCCTTGGTCCAGTCGACGCTGTAGCGCAGGTCGTGGCCCTTGCGGTCGGCGACGTGCTCGACCCGGTCCCAGTCGGCCCCGCAGGCGTCGAGGAGGAGGGCGGTGAGTTCCTTGTTGCTGAGTTCGGTGCCGCCGCCGATGTTGTAGACCTCGCCGGGGCGGCCCAGGGTGCGGACGAGGTCGACGCCGTGGCAGTGGTCGTCGACGTGCAGCCAGTCGCGGACGTTGCGCCCGTCCCCGTAGAGCGGGACCTTCCGGCCGTCGAGGAGGTGGGTGACGAACAGCGGGACGACTTTCTCGGGGAACTGGCGCGGCCCGTAGTTGTTGGAGCAGCGGGTGACACGCACGTCGAGGCCGTGGGTGCGGTGCTGGGCCAGGGCGAGCAGGTCGGAGGAGGCCTTGGAGGCGGAGTACGGGGAGTTCGGGCTCAGGGGGTGGGTCTCGGGCCAGGAGCCGGTGTCGATGGAGCCGTACACCTCGTCGGTGGAGACGTGGACGAACGGCCCGACGCCGTGCCGGAGAGCCGCGTCGAGGAGGGTCTGGGTGCCCAGCACGTTGGTGCGGACGAACTCGCCGGCGCCGTCGATGGAGCGGTCCACGTGGGACTCGGCCGCGAAGTGCACCACCTGGTCGGCGTCGGCCATCAGCTTGTCGACGAGGGCCGGGTCGCAGATGTCGCCGTGGACGAACTCCAGGCGGGGGTGGCCCAGGGGCAGGTTGTCGGTGCTGCCGGCGTAGGTCAGCCGGTCGAGCACGGTGACGCGGACGGCGTCGTCGGCGGCGAGCAGGGTGCGGACGTAGGCGGAGCCGATGAAGCCGGCGGCGCCGGTGACGAGGACGTTCATGTGTGGATCTGCACCTTGCTGTGGTCGCCGAGGACGAGTCGGTGGGCGCTGGGGACGACGGGGGCCGGAGTCACCTCGACGTGCCGGCCGATCAGGGAGTTCTCGATGCGGCCCACGCCGTGGATGGAGGAGTCCCGCAGCACGATGGAGAACTCCAGTTCGCTGTCGGTGATACGGCAGTTCTCCGCGATGGAGGTGAAGGGGCCGACGTAGGAGTCGCGCACTTCGGTGCCCGCGCCGATGACGACGGGACCGACGACGCGGGAGTTCACCACGCGCGCGCCCTCCTCCACGACGACCCGGCCGATGGTCTCGGACCCGCCGTCCACCTGGCCGTCGATACGGCGTTCGAGGCCCTCCAGGACCGTACGGTTGACCTCGAGCATGTCGACGACGTTGCCGGTGTCCTTCCAGTAGCCCTTGATGAGGGTGGAGCGGACGTCGGCGCCGGTGTCGATCAGGTGCTGGATGGCGTGGGTGATCTCCAGTTCGCCGCGCCGGGACGGCGAGATGGCGCGCACCGCCTCGTGGATGACCGGCGTGAACAGGTACACGCCGACCAGGGCGAGGTCGCTCTTGGGGTGTTCGGGCTTCTCCTCCAAGCCGACGACCTGGCCGGAGCCGTTCAGTTCGGCGACGCCGAAGGCGCGCGGGTCGGGCACGCGAGTGAGGAGGATCTGGGCGTCGGGGCGGGTGCGGCGGAACGTGTCGACGAGGTGGGTGATGCCGCCGACGATGAAGTTGTCGCCGAGGTACATCACGAAGTCCTCGTCGCCGAGGTAGTCCCGCGCGATCAGCACGGCGTGGGCGAGCCCGAGGGGCTTCTCCTGGGGGATGTAGGTGATGTCGAGGCCGAAGGAGGCTCCGTCGCCGACCGCTTCGCGGATCTCGTCGGCGGTGTCCCCGACGATCACGCCCACGTCGGTGACGCCGGCCGCGGCGATCGACTCCAGCCCGTAGAACAGCACCGCCTTGTTGGCCACGGGCACGAGCTGTTTGGCCGACGTGTGGGTGATCGGCCGCAACCGTGTACCGGCGCCGCCGGACAGCACGAGAGCCTTCATCTGCTTCACCATAGCCATGATCAGCCCAAATGGAACCTTGTCCTCCGCCTGCGGGGCTCCGCGGGCCCGCGCCCCCGGGCGGGCCGACGGCGGCCCGGCGGCGCCCCGAGTCAGTCGCCGGAACGTTCCAGCAGGAGCTCGCACCAGACCTGCTTGCCGCCGCTGACCGGCACGGTTCCCCAGGTGTCCGACATGGCCTCGACGAGGAGGATGCCGCGGCCGCCGGTGGCCTCCCAGCCGATGTCGGGCGGCTTGACGGGGGTGCGGGGCGAGGCGTCGGTGACGGCGACGCGCAGCCGGTGGTGGTGCAGGGTGAGGTCGAGACGGACCGGGCCGTCGGTGTGTACGAGGGCGTTGGTGACGAGTTCGGAGACGACCAGCAGGGCGGTGTCGATGTCGTCGCCGGGCACGCTCCAGCCGCGCAGGGTACGGCGGGTGTAGCGGCGGGCGTGCCGGACCGCCTGGGGGACGCGCCACACCGTCCAGGTCTCGCGCCGGGGACGTACCGCCATGCCGTCGTAGCGCATGAGGAGCAGGGCGATGTCGTCGGCGCGGAGGGCGTCGTCGAGGAGGGCGTCGGCGACGAGGCCGAGGTGGGCCGGGTCGGCGGCGGCCAGTTCGTCGGCGAGCCGCTCCATGCCCGTGTCGATGTCGGAGTCGCGGGTTTCGACGAGGCCGTCGGTGGTGAGGGCGAGCACCGTCCCCGGGCTCAGGGAGAGGGGGCTGAGGGGGAAGTCGGCCTGCGCCAGTACGCCGAGCGGCGGGCCGCCGTCCGCCTCCGCGATGTCGGTGGTGCCGTCGGGGTGGCGCAGCACCGGCGGCAGGTGTCCGGCGCGCACGCACCAGGCGGTGCCCTCCTCCAGGTCGACGTCGACGTAGCAGCAGGTCACGAAGAGGTCGGTCTCCAGCTCCAAGAGGAGCCGGTTGGCGTGGGAGACCACCACGTCCGGGGGGTGCCCCTCGGCGGCGTAGGCGCGCAGGGCCGTGCGCATCTGGCCCATGAGGGTGGCGGCGGCCGCGCTGTGGCCCTGGACGTCACCGATGACGAGGGCGACGTGGTGGTCGGGCAGCGGGATCACGTCGTACCAGTCGCCGCCGACCTCCAGGCCCGCCGTGGTGGGCAGGTAGCGGGCGACGGCGACCGCGCCGGGCAGCTTGGGCAGACGGCGCGGGAGGAGCTGGCGCTGGAGCATGCCGACCAGTTCGTGCTCGGCGTCGAAGGCGTGGGCACGCAGCAGGGCCTGTCCGGCGAGGCCGGCGGAGGCGGTGAGCAGGGCGCGTTCGTCGGGGCCGAAGTCGTGCGGGGTGTCCCAGCCGATCAGACAGGCGCCGGCCATGCGGCCCGCGGCGGGCAGCGGCAGCACGGCGAGGCCACCGGGGCCGACCTCGGCGAGGGCGGGCTCCAGGGCGGTTCCGGCGGGCCAGATCTGGGCGCGGCCCTCCCGCAGGGCGGCGGCGAGGGTGGGCATGGTGCGGACGGGCGCGTCGGGCCATTCGGAGCGCCACTCCAGCCGCCACAGCTCGGGCCAGGCCTCCGGTTCGGGCGGGTCGAGGACCGTGACGACCAGCCGGTCGTTCTCCAACTCGGCGAGGGCGATCCGGTCGGCCCGCAGCGGCTTGCGCAGGGCGGTGACCACGGCCTGGCTGACGTCGCGGACCGTGCCGGCGGTCGCGAGGGCCGCGGCCAGTCGCTGGACACGGGCCACGTCGGTGACGTCGGAGCGCAGGGTGGAGGCGTCGGCGACGGTGCCCGCGAGCCGGGCCGGGCGGCCGTCCCCGCCGGGCAGCAGCCGGCCGCGCAGCCGCAGCCATCTGGGCGGTCCGCTGGGCTGCACGACGCGGAACTCCAGTTCGCGGTCGCCGATGGACATGTGGTCGGCCTCGACCACGGACATCAGCGAGGGCAGGTCCTCCGGGACGGTGAGGCCGAGCAGGGTCTCGACCTTGCCGTCGAACTCCTCGTGGGTGAGGCCGAACAGCTCCAGGATGTCGTCGCCGACCTCGACCCGGCCGGTGTCCATGGCGAGACTGAAGGCGCCCCCCGTGAGTTCCTCGCCGCCGTCTGCGGCGGGCCCGGGCGGGGCGGAGCAGGTGGCGGCCTCGGCGACGAGCGCCAGGCACGCGCGGTCCTCGGCGTCGAAGCCGTCGGGGCTCTCGGTCATGACGAGCAGACAGCAGCCGCCGTTCTCGTCGTCCCGGACGGGCAGGGCCGCCAGATGGACGTCCCGGGACGCCATCCGTCGCGACTCGGCGTGCCCGGCGAGCTCCGCGGGACCGAGCCGGACCGGCTCCGCGGTGCGGTGGGCGTCGGCGACCGGGGAACGCCCGGCGACCGGGTAGCTCTCGCGCAGCCCGTACAGGGTCCTCGGTACGCCGACCGACTCGACCAGGCAGAGCAGGTCTCCCTCCGCGCCCGGGGCATACAGGGCGGCCAGCGTCGCGCCGGTGAAGACAAGTGCCTGTTCGAGAGTGCGGCGCACCCGCTCGGGTGAGTCGGGATCGGTCGAGAGCGTCTTGAGGGCAACCTCGGCACGCAGCGTTCTCGTCCTGCGTACGGCGGCGCCCTCACTGACCACGTCCGTCATTACAGCGCTTGTACGACGTATGCGCAGCCCCCGTGACCGTTCGACGAGCAAACGGGGCCCGGTCCGCTCGAAAGGGGCCGAACATGTCTTTACACGTGCGTACCGCACGGTGATCTCGTGACAGCGGTTACTGTCCGCGCCCCCCGACCGGCTGGAAGTCTCGGTGCCGGGTCACGGAGGGGGACGCATGGACAAGCGGTACGAGGTGTACGCGCTGGCGGACGGGCACTTCTACGACACACCGGACCGCCTGGCGGCGGGCAGGGCGCAGGCCGCGCCCCTGTTCGAGACGGCACGGCGCGCCGTCCCCGACGACTGGGCCGCGGCCCGCATCGGGGACTGGCTGACGCTGACGCCGAACGGCCCCGACGGTGCGCCGCTCGCCGGACCGGCCCAGGGATGGAAGATCCACGCCTCGGCCACCCGGGCGAACGCGGACGAGATCGCGGCGATCGTGTGGGACTACTGCGTGCCCCGGCGGATCCCGTTCAAGTTCGTCCCCGGCCCGCACCTGCTGCACCTGCGCAACACCAAGTACGCGGCCCGCGACGGCAGCGGCAAGTTCGTCACCGTCTACCCGGCCGACGAAGAGCAGCTGCACACCGTCCTGTGCGAGCTCGGCGATCTGCTCAAGGGCTACGAGGGCCCGTACATCCTCACCGACCTGCGCTGGTACGACGGACCGCTCTACGTCCGCTACGGCGCGTTCGCGCGCATGTTCGTCGTGGACGAGCGGGGCTCACTCGTGCCGGCGGTACGGGACGGCGCGGACCGGCTGGTGCCGGACCGGCGGGCGCCGTCGTTCCAGGTGCCGGAGTGGGTGAAGCTGCCGGCGTTCCTCGAACCGCACCTCGCGGCGCGCAACACCACGACGGTGGGTGAGCTGCCGTACCGCATCGAGAAGGCGCTGCACTTCTCCAACGGCGGCGGGGTGTACGCGGGCACCGACACCCGGGACGGGCGCAAGGTCGTCCTGAAGGAGGGGCGGCCGCACGCGGGGCTCGCCGCGGACGGCGCGGACGCGATCACCAGGCTGGAGCGGGAGAAGGCGGCGCTGGAGCGGGTGGCGGGGACCGGTGTGGTGCCGGAGGTGCGCGACTGGTTCGAGCTCGGCGGCCACCGCTTTCTGGTCATGGACTTCGTCGAGGGCCGCCCCCTGAACTCCTTCTTCGCCGAACGCCATCCGCTGCTGACGCCGGACCCGGATCCGGCGGACGTCGCCTCCTACACGGCGTGGGCGCTGCGCATCCTCCGGGCGGTCGAGGAGGCGGTCGAGGCCCTCCACGCGCGCGGGATCGTCTTCAACGACCTGCACGTCTTCAACATCATGGTCGCCCCCGACGGGGAGTCCGTCCGTCTGATCGACTTCGAGGCGGCGGCACCCGTCGCCGAACAGGGCCGCCAGGTGGTCGCCCACCCCGGCTTCTTCGCGCCGCCCGACCGCAGAGGCGTCGACGTCGACCGCTACGCCCTCGCCTGTCTGAGACTGGCCCTCTTCCTGCCGGTCACCACGTTGTTCGTGGTCGACCGGGACAAGGCGGCGCACCTGGCGGAGGTCGTCGCGGAGCAGTTCCCGGACGTGCCGCGGAGGTTCCTGGAGGAGGCGGTCGCGGAGATCACGCGGACGCCGGGGGCGGGTCGGCCGGGCACGGGGCAGGCCGCCGGGGGCTCGGGGACGTCGGGCGCCGGGGAGGCCGGGGACGAGGGTCGGCCGGGGCGGTCGGAAGCGGAGGAGGCCGCGGAGGCGGGTCGAGCGGGCGCCGTCGTGGGGGCGGCGCGGCTCGTCGGTGCGTCTCTCGTGTCTCCCGGCGACTGGCCCTTCAGCCGTGACTCGATGGTGAAGGCGATCCTCGCTTCGGCCACGCCGGAGCGCGACGACCGGCTCTTCCCGGGCGACATCGCCCAGTTCTCCGACGGCGGCGGGCTCGGTCTGGCGCACGGTGCGGCCGGGGTGCTGTACGCGCTGGCCGAGACCGGTGCCGAACGGTACGACGAGGGCGAACGCTGGCTGCTGGAACACACCGAGCCGCCGCCCCCGGGTACACCGCTCGGCCTGTACGACGGTCTGGCGGGCGTGGCCCTGGTCCTGGACCGGCTCGGGCACCGGGGACGGGCGCTGGACCTGGTCGACGGCATCCTCGCCGAGAAGTGGCAGAAGCTCTCCTCGGACCTGCACGGCGGTCTGGCCGGGCTCGGCCTGGTCCTCGGCCACCTCGCGGAGACGACCGGCGAGGCGGAGCTGCGGGAGCGGGCCGCCGAGGCCGCCGGTCTCCTCGTACGCCGGCTGGCCGAGCCGCTCCCCGACGCGCCCCGGCGACGGGCCGGGCTGCTGCGGGGGGCCGGCGGGCCGGCGCTGTTCCTGCTGCGGCAGTACGGGCGCACCGGTGAGCCGGAGCTGCTGGCGGCAGCCGCCGGGGCACTGCGCCGGGACCTGGAGTGCTGCGTGATCCAGAAGGGCGGCTCGCTGGAGGTCGACGAGGGCTGGCGGACCCTGCCGTACCTCGGCGACGGCAGCGTGGGCCTGGGCATGGTGCTCGACGACTACCTGGCGCACGCCGACGACGCAGGCCACACCCCGGACGCCGTGGCGGAGTTCGAGCGGGCCCGCGCCGGCGTCGTGACCGCCGCCACCTCGCGCTTCTACGCCCAGCCCGGCCTCTTCCAGGGCCGTGCCGGGATGATCCTGCACCTCGCCCGCACCTCGGCGCCCGGCGCCGGCGCGGACCGGCTCGCCGAGCAGATCGCCGGGCTGGGCTGGTTCGCGATGGCGTACCAGGGCCAACTGGCCTTCCCCGGACACCAGATGATGCGGCTGTCGATGGACCTGGGCACCGGAACGGCAGGGTGCCTGCTCGCGCTCGGCGCGGCCCTCGACGCGGGGTCCACCGCTCACCTGCCGTTCCTGCCGCCGCTCGGGCGGCCCACACAGCGCGGCTCCGCGACCTGACGGAGTCGTGACACCACCCCGTCCCCACGGATGGACACCCTAGGAAGGACACCGAAATGGCACTTCTCGACCTGCAGACGATGGAGTCCGACGAGCACACCGGCGGCGGCCAGAGCACGGTCAGCCTGCTGTCCTGCATCAGCGCCGCCAGCGTTCTGCTCTGTCTCTGACGGACCCCGTACGTCCCGGCCCCGGGCGGCCCGCTCCCGCGAGGGAGGGCCGCCCGGGGTCCCGTCCCTCACCCGCGGGGGCTGCTGCCGCATGACGACCCGTGCCGACGACGAACAGGACGGCCCGCAGGACGCACCACGGACGACCCAGGACGCGCGGGCGTTGGCGCGTTCCGCCGGGCGGCACAGCGGTCGGCGCTGCCTCGCGCTGTGTCTGCTGAGTACGGCCGCGACCGGTGCGGGCCTGGCGTTGCCGGCCGCTCTGGGCCGGGCCCTCGATCTGCTGCTGGCGCACGCCCCGGCGACCCGCTGGGTGCTGTACTGCGCCGCCCTGGTCCTGCTGCTCGCGCTGCTCGACGCGGCCGGGACCGTCCTCACCAGAACCGTGGACGCGCGCACGACGGCCTGGCTGCGGCGGCGGCTCGCCGGGCACGTGCTGGCCGTCGGCCCACGGGCCGCGGACCGCTTCGGCTCCGGTGACCTCGTCGCCCGGCTCGTCGGCAACGCCGCGCAGGCGGGCACGGCACCCGCGGCGCGGGCCGCGACGCTCGCCGCGACGGCCGGTCCGCTCGGCGGTGTCGTCGCCCTCGCCGTGATCGACCCGTGGCTCGCCGCCGTGTTCCTCGCCGGAGCACCCGTGCTGTTCCTGCTGCTGCGCGCCGTCGCCCAGGACACCTCGTCGTGCGCGGCGCGCTACCAGCGGGCGCAGGGGCGGATCGCGGCCGCGCTCACGGAGGCCGTCGGCGGACACCGCACCATCCGGGCGGCGGGTACGGCCGCGAAGGAGACGGCGCGGATCCTGCGACCGCTGCCCGAGCTGTCCCGCGCGGGCCACCTCATGTGGCGGGTGCAGGGGCGGGCCGCCGCCCGTGCCGTCGCCGTGGCGCCGTTGCTGCAACTCGGGGTGGTCGCCGTGGCCGGAGTGCTGCTCACCCGGCACCGGCTGACGGTCGGCGAGGTCCTCGCGGCCTCCCGGTACGCCGTCCTCGCGACCGGCGTCGGAGTGCTGGTCGGGCAAGTGGCGAGCCTGGCACGGGCCCGCGCCGCGACCGGGCGCCTGGCCGAGGTCCTGGCCGAGCCCGCCCCCGCACACGGGACGCGACCGCTGCCCGACGGGCCCGGCCGACTGGAGCTGCGCGGGGTGACCGTCCGGCGCGGCGGCCGCACCGTGCTGGACGGGGTCGACCTGGTCGTCCCCGGGGGCACGACGCTCGCCGTGGTCGGCCGTTCCGGCACCGGCAAGTCCCTCCTCGCCGCCCTGGCGGGACGGCTCGCCGACCCGGACGAAGGGGAGGTCCTGCTCGACGGAGTGCCGTTGCCTCACCTCCCCCACGACGACCTGCGCCGCGCGATCGCCTACGCCTTCGAACGCCCCGCCCTGCTCGGCGGCACCGTCGAGGACGCGATCGGGCTCGCCCTGTCGTCCCCCTCCCCCGCCCGCGTCCGCCGAGCGGCCCGCGCCGCCCACGCCGACGACTTCGTCCGCCGCCTCCCCGACGGCTACGCGACCCTCTGCTCCGACGCCCCCCGCTCCGGTGGCGAATCCCAACGCCTCGGCCTCGCCCGCGCCTTCGCCCACGCCGGCCGCCTCCTCATCCTCGACGACGCCCTCTCCAGCCTCGACACGGTGACCGAGTCCCGCGTCACCGACGCGCTGCTCAGCGGCGGCACGAGCAACACCCGCCTCCTGGTCGCCCACCGCGCGGCGACCGCGGCCCGTGCCGACGCGGTGGCCTGGCTGGACGGGGGACGCGTACGCGCGGTGGGGCCGCATGCGCGGCTGTGGCGGGATGTGGAGTATCGGGCGGTGTTCGGGGAGGCGGAGCACCGGGCGGTGGACAGGGAGGGGGTCGGGTCGTGACGGGCGGGGTTCGGCGGCGCGGGCCGCGCGGCGAGACGCACCGGCGTGGGCTGCGGTTCCTGCGGGCCCGGCGGCGGGTCGTCGTACGGCTCGCCGGGTGGTCCGTGCTGGAGACGGGCCAGACGTTCCTCATCGGCTACGCACCGGCCCGGGCCCTCGACGCGGGGTTCCTGCGGGGGCGTCCGGAGGTCGGGCTCGGCTGGCTCGGCGTCGCGGGCATCGGGGTCGTCCTCGGCGCGTACGGCACCGCACGGGTGTACGCGGCGGTCGCGGCGCTCGTCGAACCGCTCAGGGACCGGCTGGTCGAGCGGGTGGTGGGGCGCGGGGTGCGGGAGGGGGACCACCGGGCGCTGTCCGGGCTCACCCAGCAGACGGAGATCGCGCGGGACACCTTCGCCGGTCTGGTGATGGTCTCCCGCTCCTTCGTGTTCACCGCGGTCGGCGCGCTCGTCGGCCTGTTCTCCCTGGCCCCGCCGCTGCTCCTGGTCGTCGTGCCCCCGCTCGCGGCCGGGGTGGCGCTGTTCGCGGCGACCTTGCGACCGCTGGCCCGCAGGCAGGAGGCGTTCCTCGTCGCCGACGAGGCGCTGGCGGAACAACTCGGCACGGTCTGCCCGGGGCTGCGGGACGTCACGGCCGCCGGTGCGGAGGAACGGGTCGCCGCGGACACCGCCGCCCGCGTCGACGCCGAGCTGGGCACCGCGCGTTCCCTCGCCCGTTGGAGCACGCTGCGCGTGGCCGCCCTGGCGATCGGCGGCCAGTTCCCCATCGTCCTGCTTCTCGCCACCACCCCCTGGCTCCTCCGCCACGACGTCACCCCCGGCGCCCTCCTCGGCGCCCTCGCCTACGTCACCCAGTCCCTCCTCCCCGCCCTGACCAACCTCATCCACGGCCTCGGCACCAGCGGCTCCCGCCTGACGGTGGTCCTACGCCGACTCACGGCGGAGGGCACGGACCAGCCCTTCGAGCCTGAGGTGACCGAGCCGACCGCACAGAGCGGGCGGCCCGACGGGGCCGAGGAGACGGAGCACCCCACCCGGACCGACCGGACCGATCCCGGCCGGCAGCCAGAGCAGGCACAGCAAGCCGAGCAGGACCAGCGGGCCGAGCGGACCGGGCAGACCGAGCGGACCGGGCAGGGCCAGCGCACCGGGCAGACCGGGCAGACCGAGCGGACCGGGCAGGGCCAGCAGGCCGAGCAGGCCGAGCAGGCCGAGCAGGCCGAGCAGGCCGAGCAGGCCGAGCAGGCCGAGCAGGGCCAGCAGGGCGAGCAGGGCCAGCGGGCCGGGCAGACCCGGCAAGCCGGGCAGACCGAGCAGGCCCAGCGCACCGGGCAGACCGGGCAGACCGAGCAGACCAAGCGCGGCCAGCGCGCCAGGCGGGCCGAACACAGCGGCCAAGCTGACCGGGCGGGGGAAAGCGAGCAGGGCCAACAGTCCGGGCTGACCAAGCGGGCCGGGCAAACCGGCCGGACTGACTTGGCCGAGGAGTCGGAGCAGACCGAGCGCGGCCAGCGGGCCGAGCAGGACCAGCGGTCCCAGCCGGCCAAGCGGGACCACCGCGCCGAGCGGACCGAGTCGGCCAAGCGGGACCACCGCACCGAGCGGGCCGAGTCGGCCGGGCAGGACCAGCGGTCCCAGTCGGCCAAGCGCGGCCACCGCGCCGAGCAGACCGGTCCGGCTGACGCGGCTGAGGAGGCCGATCAGACCTCGCGCGGCCGGCGGGCCGAACAGACCGGCGCCGACCAACCGGCCGGTGCCCGCAGCGCCCTCATCGACATCGCCTCCGCCCCCGCCCGCACCCCCGTCCCCGCCCTCTCCCTCTCCTCCCTCACCTTCGCCTACGGCCCCCACAGCGCCCCCGTCATCGAGGATCTCCATCTCACCCTCCCCGCCGGAGCGCACCTCGCTGTCGTCGGCCCGAGCGGGATCGGGAAGTCCACGTTGACCGCACTGGTGGCGGGGCTGCTGGCGCCGCGGTGCGGGGCGATACGGGTGTGTGGGTGGCCGGTGCCGGGGGGCGAGGCCTCGGTGCGGCGGGTGTTGATTCCGCAGGAGGCCTACGTCCACACCGGCACCCTCGTGGAGAACCTCGCCTACCTCCGCCCGGACCCGGTGCCCGCGGCGGAGCTGCTCGCCGCGGCCGAGGCGGTGGGGCTGACCCCGCTGATGGAACGGCTCGGCGGGCTCGACGCCGAGGTGGATCCCGGGACGCTCTCCGCAGGCGAGCGGCAGCTCATCGCGCTGACCCGGGCCTACCTGTCGTACGCCCCGCTCGCGTTGTTGGACGAGGCGACCTGTCACCTGGACGCGCGGGCGGAGGAACGTGCGGAACGGGCCTTCGTGGAGCGGCCCGGCGGCACACTGGTCGTCGTCGCGCACCGGATCGGTTCGGCGCGTCGCGCGGACCGGGTCCTGCTGATGGACGGCCCGCGCACGGCGTACGGCACCCACGACGAGCTCATGCGCGACTCGGCACCGTACCGCGAGCTCGTCGGCGGCCGGCCGTCACAGCCAGCCCTCCCCCTGTGAGATACGGATCGCGTCGATGCGGTTGCGGGCGCCGGTCTTGCGGGTGATGGCCGCCATGTAGTTCCGCACGGTGCCGTGGGAGAGGTGCAGGCTCCCGGCGATCTCCGCGACGGACGCTCCCTCCGCGGCCAGGGTCAAGACACTTAACTCGCGCCGCGTCAGCGGCATCTCCGCGGCCTTGAGGAAACCGAGGCCCAGCGAATCGTCGACGAAACGTTTCCCCTCGGCGACCCGCCGGATCCCGCGCACCAGGCGATCCGGCGAGCCCTCCTTGTCGACGTAGCCGAGCGCCCCCGCCTCGACCGCCCGCTTCAGCAGCCCGGGTCTGTTCGCGGCGGCAAGCACCAGAAGCCGGGGCGGTGCGTGGTCCGGGCCCCGCCGGGTCAGTTCGCCGAGCGGCGGGATGCCGTAGGAGTCCGAGCACTCCAGGTCCGCGGCGCACACATCGGGCCGTACGGACCGCAGCAGGCCCGGCGCGCCGGGCCACGAGGTGTCGTGGACCCGCAGGTCCGGTTCGCGGCCCAGCCACTCCGCCAGAACCGATCGCACCAGACACGCGTCGTGCACCAGAAGTACCCGGATCACTGCCACCCCTTCAGCCAGCGGTACGCCTCTTGTCTCCACCGCGTTGAGCGCGTGCCCATTGTTGACGCCCGTGACCGTCCGTGGGCGCGAAGAACCGGCCATCAGGGTGCGCGGGGGCGCATGTGCGGCGCCCGTTCACTGCCGCGCGCTTCGACTGTGGGGGCATGGCCGGGCGCCGAGGGGGTAGGAGGCGGCGCCGCTCGCCGTGCGCGACGGCCCGGCACGGGGGAGATTTGTCCCTGGGACCGCGCGGCCGTGCGAGGAGGTGGTCGGCGTGTCCGACGGGCAGACGTCCCGGCAGGCGTCGGCGGCTGCCAGGCCCCCGGTGGACCAGCCGCTGCTGTCGCTCGCCCTGAGCACGATGATGGAGGACGTCCAGGCGCACTCCGGGGCGGTGTATCTGCGGGCGCCCGACGAGCCGGTGCTGGAGATGGCGGTGATGGCGGGGCTGCCCCGGGCGTTCGCGGCGCCCTGGGAGCGGGTCGGGCTGAGCGCGCCGATCCCGGTCGCGGAGGCGGTACGTCAGCGGCGGCTGGTGTGGGTGGGCGGCGAGGAGGACATGGCGACCCGCTATCCGCGCATCGCCGTCGTGCTGCCCTACCCGTTCTGCCTGGTCGCGCTGCCGGTGGCGACCGACTCCACGGTGTACGGCGCGGTCTTCCTGACCTGGCCCGGCTCGCATCCCACGGAACTCTCGGAACGGGAGCGGGAGCAGCTGACCGCGGCCTGCGACCGGCTCGCGACGCGGCTGGCGCGCGCCGCCGCGGAGAGCCGTTCGCTGCGCGCAGAGCCGGATCTGCTGGGGGTGCCGCCCGCGGGGGGTGTGGCGGGCACCCTCGGCACGGTGGAGGCGGCGCGCATGGTGGCACGGCTGCCCTACGGGCTGTGCTCGCTGGATCTGGACGGTCGGGTCGCGTTCATCAACGCGGCGGGCGCCGACCTGCTCGGTGTGCCGGCGAACCGGCTGCTCGGCACCCAGCCGTGGGCGGCGATCCCCTGGTTGAACGATCCGATGTACGAGGACCGGTACCGGGCCGCGTTGATCAGCCAGCACGTCACCTCGTTCGTGGCGCTGCGGCCGCCCGGCGACTGGCTGTCGTTCCGGTTGTATCCGAGTACGACGGGACTCAGCATCCGGATCAGCCGCGCGCGGGCCGTGTCGGAGATGAACCGCGCCGGGCCGCAGCCCGGGGACGCCCCGTCGCGGCTGGTCAGCATCTCGCAGGTGCTGAGTCTGGCGGCGGCGCTCACCGAGGCGGTGGGTGTGCAGGACGTGGTGCAGCTGGCCGCGGACGAGATCCTGCCCGCGGTGGGCGCTCAGGCGCTGGTGCTGCTGGGTACGCGGGCGGGACGGCTGCATGTGCTGGGGCACCGGGGATATCCGGATCCGCATATCGTTGAACGATTCGACGGGATGACATTGGCCTCGCCGACGCCGGGTACGTACGTCCTGCGCAACGGAGTCCCCGCGTTCTTCGACTCCCGGCAGCAGTTGGAGCGGCTGTATCCGACCCGGGACGCGACACCTGACGGCTTCGCCGCGTGGGCGTACCTGCCGCTGATCGCCTCCGGGCGGCCGGTGGGCACCTGGGTGCTGTCCTATGCGGAGCCGCATCACTTCCCGGCGGACGAGCGGGCGGTGCTGACGAGCCTCGGCGGGCTGATCGCGCAGGCGCTGGAGCGGGCGCTGCTCTACGACGCCAAGCACCAACTGGCCCACGGGCTCCAGGCGGCGCTGCTGCCCCACTCGCTGCCGTCGCTGCCGGGCATCGAGGCGGCCGCGCGCTATCTGCCGGCCACCCGGGGCATGGAGATCGGCGGCGACTTCTACGACCTGGTGCCGACGCCTCCGCTGGCGGCGGCGGTGATCGGGGACGTGCAGGGGCACAACGTCACCGCGGCCGGGCTGATGGGGCAGATCCGTACGGCGATCCGGGCGTACGCCACGGTCGGCCAGGAGCCCGGGGGCATCATGCGCAGCACGAACCAGCTGCTCATCGACCTGGGCTCGGACCTGTTCGCCAGCTGTCTGTACCTACGGCTCGATCCCGGGCGCGGTCGGGCCGTGATGGCCCGCGCGGGTCACCCTCCGCCGCTGCTGCGCCGCCCGGACGGGCGGGTCCGCGTCCTCGACCTGGCCGGGGGCCCGCTCCTGGGCATCGACGCCTCGGCGACGTATCCCACCACCGAGGTGGATCTCGCCCCCGGGTCCGTCCTCGCCCTCTACACCGACGGCCTCATCGAGTCCCCCGGCGTCGACATCGAGGACGCGGTCGCCGACCTGGCCCTGCGCCTGAACGAGTCCGGAGACCGCCCCCTCGACGAACTGGCCGACACCCTCATCCACCGCCACGCCTCCGCGGAGGAACGCCCGGACGACGTGGCGGTGTTGCTGTTGCGGGCCCGGGAGGAGGAGGGGTGAGCGGGCGGTTGCCGGAGTCGTGGTGACGGCGAACGCCGACCGCCGCCCATGGGAGTGTGGGCGGCGGTCGGGTGGCGGGGGCTCAGCGAGTGGGTGGGGGGTGGTCCGGCCCTCGGGTGGGGCCAGGGCCGGACCGTTCCACTGCCGGCCGGGACCGCTGGTGAGGCGGGATCAGCGGTTCTCGTTCAGACCGTTGTTCTGGCCGCTGTTCTGGCCGTTGCCGGCCTGGCCGTTGCCCGCACCGGCGTCCTCGCCGCCGACGCCCTGGCCGGCGTCCCCGCCGCCGACCTCCTGGCCGCCGACTTCCTGACCGGCGCCTTCACCGCCGACCTCCTGGCCGCCGACTTCCTGACCGGCGCCTTCACCGCCGACCTCCTGGCCACCGGCTTCCTGGCCACCGGCGTTCTGACCACCGGCCTCCTGGCCGGCACCCTGCTCACCGGCGCCCTGGTCACCGGCGCCCTGGCCACCGGCTTCCTCGCCGCCGGCCTGGTCGCCGGCTCCACCGGCACCACCGGCACCCGCGCCGCCGTCGCCGAGGGTCGCGCCGACCGCCTCGAGGGCGGTGGTGACCGGCTGGAAGAAGGTCTCGCCGCCGGCGGTGCAGTCACCACTGCCGCCCGAGGTGAGGCCTATCGCGCTGCCGTCCTGGGTGAACAGCGAGCCGCCGCTGTCGCCGGGCTCGGCGCAGACGTTGGTCTGGATGAGGCCGGTGACCGTGCCCTCGGGGTAGTTCACCGTGGCGTCGAGACCGAGGACCTGGCCGTCGGCCAGACCCGTGGTGCTGCCCATCCGGAAGACCTGCGCACCGACGGTCGCGTCCTGGGCCTGGGTGATCTGGACGGTCTGGTCGCCGAGGTTGACCTCGCTCGGCGCCTGCGTGTTCGGGTCGTCGTACTTCACGAGCGCGAAGTCACCGTCACCCGGGAAGGTCGCCTGGTCGACCGTGGCGATCGGCTGACCGCCCTCGGAGTCGGACCACTGCTTGGCCGCGACACCGCAGTGACCCGCCGTCAGGAAGGCCGGGGAGCCGTCGCCCGCGGTGACGTTGAAGCCGAGCGAGCAGCGCGCGCCACCGGCGAAGATGGCGTCACCGCCCGAGGCGAAGGTCTTGAACGTGCCGGCCGACTTCTTGATGGTCGCCATGTTCGAGCCGAGGCCCTGCACCGTGGACTCCAGCCGGTCCCACTTGCTGCCGGTGACCGTGCTGTCGGCGGTGACGAGGATCTTGTTGTTTCTGGGGTCGACGGCCCACGAGGTGCCCGGGATGGTCGCCTTCGCCTTCAGCGTCTTCGCACCGGCGTCGAGTTCGGCCAGGCTGTTGGCGACCTCGCGGACTTCCGCGCCCGCCTTCTTCGCCTGGACGATCACGTTGCTGTCGCCGTTCACCACGTTGACGACGAGCTTCTGCTTGTCGGCGTCGTAGTACGACCCGGCGAACGCGTCGCCGAGCAGGTTCTCGAGCTGCGAGGCGAGGTCCGAGGCGTCCGCGGACTTGAGGGTCTTCGGCGCGGCCGCGTCCGTAGCGCCGTCCTGGGACGCGTTGGCGTTCGGGAGCAGCAGTGCCGCCGCTCCGAGCGCCGCCACGCCACCTACCGCGATCGCGGCCTTGCGCTTCGGAATTCGCTTGTGACTCAAACTTCTCGACCTCCTGGGGGGACGGGGTCAGTGCTGCCGATCGGCAGCTCGTACAGCGGCGCCTGGATGGCTGTAGGTACGCAGGGGGCGGTCGGTGCGTTCAAAGCTGTTTGCCAACTGCTTTTGCGAAACACGGAATCGGCCATGGCGCGCGCATGACGGACCGGCGGCGGGAACAATCCCCCATATGACGATGACCACCGCCGAAGCCGACAAGATCCTCACCGACAACTTCGCCCCTTGGGTCCTCGCCCTCGGCCTGTCGGTCGAGGCCCTCGGGGACGACCGCGCCGTCCTGCGCCTGCCCTGGTCAGAAGGGTTGGCCCGGGAGGGCGGCGCGCTCTCGGGGCAGGCGCTGATGGCCGCGGCCGACACCGCGACGGTGATCGCCGTCTCGGCTGCCCGGGGCGCCTACGGACCGATGACGACGGTTCAGCAGTCCACGTCCTTCCAACGGCCGGTGACCGGTTCGGATGTCTTGATCGAATCGGTGCCGACCAAGGTGGGCCGCAGGATGGCGTTCGCCGACATCACGATGACCGACGAGAGGTCGGGCGAACTGGCCGCCCGGGCGAGCACGGTCTACGCGCTGCTGGGCTGAGATCCACGGACCTCGCCGGAGTGACACGTTCCGCTACCGGTTGGTAACGATGGGTTCAGTACTCGGAGCGGAATCCCGGCTTCAGGGAATCTGCACATCGAATGCTCAATCAGGTCACCGGCGTCGGCGGATCTGCACAAGTCCACGGCGCCGGCCACGCCTTTAAGGCGGGAGTGTCTGATTCGCCGTCACTCCCCTCGCACTCCCGCACGCCGTCACCGCGTCGCATGTGAAGAAGTCGCCAGCACACCGTGCGCATCTCTGCACGGATCGGCACCGCTGCGGCGCAAGTGCGCAGGTGAGACGGGTGGTTGATTGGAAGCGTCGGCCGCAAACCTGCTTTGATCCATCGCACCGCAGGAACGCCGACGGCTCCCGGAAACGGGGTCCTGGGCCACCTGCGGTCGCGGCCGTCATCTGTCCCCAGAGGGGGCCGCTCCCCCCTTATGAGATATCCATATGAAGGGAAGTTCCACCATGAACTCCACCCCCCAGGTTGAGACCGTCGAGATCTCTGACGCCGACCTCGACAACGTTTCCGGCGGTCTGGCCGTGAACGCCCTCGGCACCGTCACCGGCCTGGTGGACGGCGTCGCCCCGGTCTCCGGCCTGGTCGACACGGCCGTCGGCACCGTTGAGGGTGTCACCGGCCTGAACACCGCGCCGGTCACGAACCTGGTCGCCGGTCTCTGATCGCGCCTTCGTGCTGCTGAGTCCCGGAGCCTCCCCGGCTCCGGGACTCTCGGTCGTCGTAGTGCGGCCCGAAACAACCGACACGCGTGCGTGTCCCCTGAAGTAGCCGACACGCGGTGCGTGTCTCTCGTCGCAGGTGAGGGAAAGTCCCGTGCAGTTCCGCCAACAGGCCCTCGCCAAGCTCCAGTCCCCGGAGGAACTCGACCTCCCGGTGCGCTTCGCCCGCCCGCAGGGCTGGCTGGTGCTATCGGTGACGCTGATCGCCATCGCGGCCGGGTCCGTATGGGCGGTGACCGGCTCGGTCGCCTCCACCGTGAGCGCCCCCGCGGTCCTCACCCACGGGGAGGGCAGCTACATCCTGCAGAGCCCCGCCGCGGGCCAGGTGACCGCGATCCTCGCCAAGGAGGGCGAACGGCTCCCGGCGAACGCCCCCGTCCTGAAGGTCCGTACGAGCGAGGGCGACACCGTGGTCCGCACGGTCGCCGCCGGACGCATCACCGCGCTCGCCGCCACGATCGGCCAGATCATCCAGACCGGCGCGAACGTCGCCGCCGTGGAGAAGGTGGCGCACGCCGACGATCCGCTCTACGCGACGGTGTACGTCCCCGCCGAGAACGCCTCCTCCATCCCCGACGACGCCGCCGTCGACCTCACGGTCCAGACCGTGCCGACCCAGCAGTACGGCGTCCTGCGCGGCCATGTGAAGTCGGTGGACCGGGCCGCCCAGTCGGCGCAGCAGATCTCCGCGTTCCTCGGCGACAGCCAGCTCGGCGACCAGTTCACCAAGAAGGGCCGGCCGGTGGCCGTCCTGGTGCGCCTAGACACGTCCTCGTCGACGAAGAGCGGCTACAAGTGGTCCAGCTCCGGCGGACCGCCGTACACCCTCACCTCCATGACCATGGCCACGGGTTCGATCCGGCTGGCCGACGAGCGTCCCGTCGATTGGCTGCTTCCGTGACCACCGCCCAGGAGACCCGGAGCAGGCGCCGCGCCGCGCCGCCCAAACGCACCGTCCCCAAGGGCCGCGGCAAGACCGTCCGGACTCCCACCGTGCTCCAGATGGAGGCCGTGGAGTGCGGCGCGGCCTCCCTCGCGATGGTGCTCGGCCACTACGGCCGGCACGTCCCGCTGGAGGAGCTGCGTATCGCCTGCGGTGTCTCCCGGGACGGTTCGCGCGCCAGCAACCTGCTGAAGGCGGCCCGCAGTTACGGCCTGACGGCCAAGGGCATGCAGATGGACCTGGCAGCCCTCGCCGAGGTGAAGGCGCCCGCGATCCTCTTCTGGGAGTTCAACCACTACGTCGTCTACGACGGCATGGGGCGCCGCTTCGGCCGCCGCGGGGTCTACATCAACGACCCCGGCAAGGGCCGCCGCTTCGTGCCGATGGAGGACTTCGACGGCAGTTTCACCGGTGTCGTACTGGTCCTGGAGCCGGGCGACGGATTCACCAAGGGCGGGCGCAAGCCGGGCGTCCTGGGCGCGATGCCGGCCCGGCTGCGCGGCACCGCGGGCACCATGCCGGCCGCCGTGCTGGCGAGCCTGCTGCTGGTGCTGGTCGGTGCGGCGGTGCCGGCGCTGAGCCGTACCTATATCGACATGTTCCTGATCGGAGGTCAGACCTCCCTGTTGGGCGTGCTCTTCACGTCCATGGGGGCGTGCGTGCTGCTCACGCTCGTGCTGACCTGGCTCCAGCAGGCCAATCTGCACCACGGCCGCATCATCTCCTCCACCCTCTCCAGCGCCCGCTTCCTGCGCCATCTGCTGCGCCTGCCGGTCACCTTCTTCTCGCAGCGCAGTCCGGCCGACCTGGTGCAGCGCCTCCAGTCCAACGACGCCGTCGCCGAGACCCTGGCCCGCGACCTGGCAGCGGCGGGCGTGGACGCGGTGGTCGTCGTGCTGTACGCGGTGCTCCTCTACACCTACGACCCGCAGCTGACGTACGTGGGCATCGGTGTGGCGCTGCTCAACATCGTCGCCATGCGGGTGGTCATCCGGCTGCGCGCGACCCGTACGGCGAAGCTGCGCGCGGACAGCGCCCGGCTCACCAACACGGCGTACACCGGTCTGCAACTGATCGAGACGATGAAGGCGACCGGCGGGGAGGACGGCTACTTCCGCAAGTGGGCCGGGCAGCACGCCACCACCCTGGAGGAACAGCAGCGGCTCGGGGTGCCGAGCGCCTGGCTGGGCGTGGTCGCGCCGACGCTCGCGGCGCTGAACAGCGCGCTGATCCTGTGGATCGGCGGGATGCGGGCGATCGAGGGCCACATCTCGGTCGGTCTGCTGGTCGCCTTCCAGGCGCTGGTCACCCGTTTCACCGCTCCCCTGACCCGGCTGAACGGTGTCGCGGGCCGCATCCAGGACTTCGCGGCGGACGTGGCGCGGCTGAAGGACGTGGAGAACTTCCAGGCGGACCCGCTGTACGGCCGCTCCGGTGGCGCCGACTCCACTCGGCGGCTGCACGGGCACGTGGAGCTGGAGAACATCGAGTTCGGCTACAGCCCCCTGGACAAGCCGCTGCTCAGCGGCTTCGACCTGACCGTCGGCCCGGGGCAGCAGGTCGCGCTGGTCGGCGGCTCGGGCAGCGGCAAGTCCACGGTGTCCCGGCTGATCTCGGGCCTGTACACGCCCTGGGAAGGTGTGATCCGTATCGACGGGCAGCGGTTGGACGACATCCCGCGCGGGGCGCTCGCGGCCTCCGTCTCCTTCGTCGACCAGGACGTCTTCCTCTTCGAGGGCACCGTCCGCGACAACGTGGCGCTGTGGGATCCGTCCATCCCCGACGACGCCGTGGTGGAGGCGCTGCGGGACGCGGCGCTGTACGACGTGGTGATGCGCCGACCCGGCGGCATCCGCAGCCGCGTCGAGCAGGACGGCCGCAACTTCTCCGGCGGCCAGCGCCAACGCCTGGAGATCGCACGGGCGTTGGTGCGCAGGCCCAGCATCCTCGTCCTCGACGAGGTGACCAGCGCGCTGGACGCGGAGACCGAGCAGGTGGTCATGGACAACCTTCGCCGGCGCGGCTGCGCGTGTGTGGTGATCGCCCACCGGCTCAGCACCGTGCGTGACAGCGACGAGATCGTGGTCCTGGAGCACGGCACGATCGTGGAGCGCGGGCGGCACGAGGAGCTGGTGGCACGCGGCGGCGCGTACGCGACGCTGGTCAGGGAGCGGTGAGATGACGTACCCCCCATCCCCTCAGGAGCCCCAGGCCCAGCCGCCCCAGCCGCCCCAGGAAGGCGACCTCGTCCTGGGCGCCCTGGGCTCGCTGGGCACCCGTATGGACTGCACCGGCTTCAACCGCCTCGACCTCGAGGGCCCTCAGGTGCTGTGGCTGGTCGCGTCCGGTGCCATGGACCTGTTCGCGGTGGACGCCGGGCAGCAGGGCCACTGGCACCACCTCGGCCGGCTGGAGGCGGGCTCGCTGCTGCTCGGCCCTGTCTCCGGCCCCGAGCACACCCTCGTGGCGCGCCCGCTCAGGGACTGCGTGGTGCACCGCATCGGCCTGCGCGAGCTGTACCAGCCCGCGGACACCCAGACCTGGTCGTACGACGAGTACGGCAACCCCCAGTACGTCCCGCCGACGACGAGCCCGCTGGAGTACGCGCTCGCCCTGGGCGTGGGCCGCAGCCTGTCCATCCTCTTCCAGGCGCCGATGGCCACCGAGCGGGCCGCGGAGATGACCGACGACGACGTGTTCTGGATGCAGGTGCCGCCCGGCAGCGTCCAGTACGGCTCGCTGTACGGCGCGGAGGCGGCCGCGGACCTGCTGATGGACCCGGCGGTCTGGCAGACCATGGTCGACCAGCAGTACCGCCTGCTGACCACGCTGGACCGCTGGATCGAGCAGCTGGAACGCACCCACGAGACACGGACGGCCGCCGGCATCAAGGCCGGTGAGGCGGTCCGCGCGCAGGCCGACCGGACCCTGATCGCCGCCATCGGCAAGCGGTCGGCGAAGCGCTCCACGGCCGCCGACGCGGACGCCACGTTCGCCGCCTGCAAGCTGGTGGCCGAGGCGGCCGGGATCACGCTCGCCGAGCCCGCGAGCAGCGGAGCCGACAGTGACCGGCTCGACCCGGTCGAGCGGATCGCCCTCGCCTCGCGGGTGCGGGCGCGGGCGGTGCGCCTGGACGGGCGCTGGTGGCGGGAGAACGTCGGACCGCTGGTGGGGCACCGGGCCCTGTCGGGGGCGCCGGTCGCGCTGCTGTGGCGGCGCGGCGGCTATGTCGCCGTCCATCCGGCGACCGGACGGGAGACCCCGGTCGAGAAGGCCAACGTGGAGGAGTTCGAGCCGCGTGCGGTGATGTTCTACCGCCCGTTGCCCGAGCGGCGGCTGAGCCCGCTTCGGTTGCTGCGGTTCAGCATGCGGGGGACGCGCGGTGACCTGGCCAACCTCATCGGCAGCGGCCTGGTGACGGTGGCGATCGGGGCGCTGGTACCGATCGCGACGGGCAAGGTGCTCGGCGAGTACGTGCCGAAGGCCCAGCAGGGACTCATCGTGCAGGTCTGTCTGGCCGTGATGGTCAGCAGCCTGGTCGCGGCCGCGTTCATGCTGCTGCAGAACCTCACCATCCTGCGCCTGGAGGGCCGTATCGAGGCGACGCTCCAACCGGCCGTCTGGGACCGGTTGTTGCGGCTGCCGACGAAGTTCTTCACCGAGCGGTCCACCGGTGAACTGGCCAGCGCGGCCATGGGCATCAGCGCGATCCGCAGGCTGTTGGCCGGGCTCGGTCCGTCGGTGGCGCAGTCCGTGACCGTCGGTGCCATGAACCTCGGTCTGCTGCTCTGGTACAGCGTGCCGATGGCGATGGCGGCGGTCGGCATGCTGGTCGTGATCGCGGGCGTGTTCCTCGGGCTCGGCCTGTGGCAGGTGCGCTGGCAGCGGCGTCTCGTCGTACTCACCAACAAGCTGAACAACCAGGCGTTCCAGACGCTGCGTGGCCTGCCCAAGCTGCGGGTGGCGGCCGCCGAGAACTACGCCTACGCGGCCTGGGCGTCGGAGTTCGCCCGCAGCCGGGAGCTCCAGCAGCGCCTCGGCCGGATCAAGAACCTCAACACGGTGCTGGGCACGATCTACCTGCCGCTGTGCTCCCTGCTGATGTTCATGCTGCTCGCCGGTCCGGCGCGGGGCGCCATGTCGGCCGCCGACTTCCTCACCTTCAACACGTCGGTGACGATGCTGCTCACCTCGGTGACCCAGTTGACCGGCGCGTTCGTCTCGGCGGTGGCCGCGCTGCCGCTGTTCGAGGAGATCAGGCCGGTGCTCGACGCCACGCCCGAGGTGCGCACGGCCAGCACCCGCCCGGGACCGCTGTCCGGCGCGATCGAGGCCCGCCGCCTGTCGTTCCGCTACTCCGACGACGGCCCGCTCGTCCTGGACGACGTGTCGTTCGAGGTGCGCCCCGGCGAGTTCGTCGCGGTCGTCGGCCCCAGCGGCTGCGGCAAGTCGACGCTGCTCAGGCTGCTCATCGGCTTCGACAAGCCGGTCTCCGGCAGTGTGCTCTACGACGGCCAGGACCTGGCCGCCCTCGACCAGTCGGCCGTACGCCGGCAGTGCGGGGTGGTGCTCCAGCACGCCCAGCCGTTCACCGGATCCATCCTCGACGTCATCTGCGGCACCGAGCCGTACACACCCGAGGAGGCGCTGGCCGCGGCGGAGCTGGCGGGGCTCGCCGAGGACATCAAGCGGATGCCGATGGGACTGCACACCATCGTCGGCGGCAACGGCGCGATCTCCGGCGGACAGCGTCAGCGCCTGATGATCGCCCAGGCCCTCATCCGCCGCCCCCGCATCCTCTTCTTCGACGAGGCGACCAGCGCCCTGGACAACGAGACCCAGCGCACGGTCATCGAGTCCACCCGCAAGCTCAACGCGACCCGCATCGTCATCGCCCATCGCCTGTCGACGGTCCTCGACGCCGACCGGGTCATCGTCATGGAGAACGGCAAGGTCGCCCAGCAGGGCCCGCCGGCACAGCTCCTCGCGGACACGGGCGGCCGACTGCACGAGCTGGTGCGGCGCCAGCTGGCGTAGGCCCTCCTCGATTCCTTCTCCCCGGATCCCAGCGAAACGTTGCCGTTTCGCTGGGATCTGGTCTAGGCTCCCGGTGTACGAAACGGTTTCGTTTACGTCTCCTTTGCCCGAGCCGACGAACGACTTCCCTGGAGTGGTTCTCCATGTCCCAGAAGACCCTGACCGACGGCGCGCACACCCGCGCCGCGGAGACTCCGCCCGACGCCTCCGCCAAGCGGTGGTGGATCCTCGCGGTCGTCGCCCTCGCCCAGCTGATGGTGGTGCTGGACGCCACCATCGTGAACATCGCGCTGCCCTCGGCCCAGGCCGACCTCGGGTTCTCCGACGGCAACCGGCAGTGGATCGTCACCGCCTACGCCCTCGCGTTCGCCTCACTGCTCCTGCTCGGCGGTCGCATCGCCGACTTCTTCGGCCGCAAGCCCGCCTTCCTCATCGGCATCGTCGGATTCGCCGCGGCCTCCGCACTGGGCGGCGCCGCGAACGGCTTCGGGATGCTGGTCACCGCCCGCGCCCTTCAGGGCGCCTTCGGCGCCCTGCTCGCACCGGCCGCCCTCTCGCTGCTCAACACGACCTTCACCGACGCCCGCGAACGTGCCCGTGCCTTCAGTGTCTACGGCGCCATCGCCGGTGCCGGTGGCGCCGTGGGCCTGCTGCTCGGCGGTCTGCTGACCGACGCGCTCGACTGGCGCTGGACGCTGTACGTCAACGTGCCCATCGCGGTCCTCGCCTTCGCCGGCGGCTGGCTGCTGCTGAGCAACCACCGCGACGCGGCCGGCTCCAAGCTGGACGTACCGGGCACGGTCCTGGTCGCGGCCGGCCTCTTCGCCCTGGTCTACGGCTTCTCCAACGCCGAGACACACGACTGGGGCTCCCCGCTGACCTGGGGCTTCCTGATCGCGGGCGGGGTACTGCTGGTGGCCTTCACCTGGTGGCAGACGCGTGCCGCGCACCCGCTGCTGCCGCTGCGCATCCTGCTGGACCGGGACCGCGCGGCCTCGTTCCTCGCCGTGCTGATCTCCAGCGCGGGCATGTTCGGCGTGTTCCTCTTCCTCACCTACTACCTGCAGCTGAACCTCGGCTTCAGCCCCACGAAGACCGGTGTGGCGTTCCTGCCGATGGTCGGGGCGCTGATGGTGACGGCACAGCTCGGCACCACGCTCCTGGTGCCGCGCGTCGGGCCGAAGGTGATCATCCCGCTCGGGTTCGCGATCGCCGCGGGCGGTATGGCCTGGCTGACCGGCATCGGGGTCGGCTCGGACTTCGCGAGCGCGGTGCTGCCGCAGGTGATCGTCATCGGGGTCGGCCTCGGCCTGGTGATGCCGCCCGCCATGCAGCTGGCCACCGGCGGGGTGGCGGCCGAGGACGCGGGCGTCGCCTCCGCCACGGTCAACGCCATGCAGCAGGTGGGCGGTTCGATCGGTACGGCGCTGCTGAACACCCTGGCCGCGAGCGCGGCGACCGACTACCTGGTCGGCCGGGACGTCACCAGCAAGGCCGTCCAGGCGCAGGCCACGATCGAGAGCTACACCACCGCCTTCTGGTGGTCGGCGGGCTTCTTCGCCGCCGGCGCGGTGCTCACCTTCCTCCTGCACCGCCGCGGAGTGCCGCAGCAGGATGCCGGGGCCGCGCAGGTCGTCCACATGTGACCCAAAGGGGTCGAGCCGCAACAGACCCGAGGGGCCGCGTCTGCAGGGAGACGCGGCCCCTCGTCGTGTCGGCACTGTGGGTCGTGCGGTGATCCCAGGGACCGGCGGGCGGCCCCACTCCGCCCGGCCGGCCCCTGGTGCGAGATCGCGACGAACCCCCGCGTCAGTGACCCGCACTCCCCACTTGCGGGCCTCCTACGGCGTTCACAGGGAGATCGCGATCCCGGTCTCAGAACGCGAAGAGACTGGTCCCGTAGGAGTTCTTCACGCACTCGTTGGCGAAGGTGCGCTCATAGGAGACGCGCTTGCCCTGCCAGACGCCGTCGACGGTCACGACGACCGGGTCGTACTGCTTGGTGCACGCCATGCCGTCCCGGCTCCCCAGGGCGTCGAAGTCCCCGTCGGCGCTGCGCAGTTCGGCGCAGGCCTCGGCGGCGGCCGGGTGGGTGCCGGAGGGCCTCGGGGCGCAGGTCAGGGTGACCGCGCGGGCCGGGGTGGCGAGGGCCGAGTTGTCTCCGTGACCCACGGTCAGGACGAGCGCCGAGGGGGCGTAGAGCGAGGTCGAGGTGGCGAGGGCGGGTCCGGTGAGGGGGCCGCATACGGCGGTGGCCGCGAGGCCGAGAGTCGCTGCCCATCGCGCGGTGTTCCGCATTGTGTGCATCCTTCCGCTTGCTTCGAGGGTTGCCGGATCCAGCTCGGTCGGTGCCGGAGCGGCGAGCGCGAGTCTGCCGAGTCCGTCGTCGAATCTCACATCGAACACATGCGTTTCAGTAACCTTGCGTATTGAAACAGTGGCGTGAAGTCACAGAATTCGAACGTTCCAACGCCGAAACCGAGCGGCTCTTGATCCCTCGGGCGGGTCGGATGGCCGGTTTCCACCTGTTCGTTAATCGTCTTGAAACATTCCGCTTCCGCTCTCGGCGGACTCCTCCGCACCCCCTTGTGTTCATGGACCAGTCGAGTAATCGTCATTACATGATTACGACAGAGCAGCGCGAGAAACTGCGCGGATGGTTCGCGGGCCGACTGCCCGACGACCTCTTCGAGGAGCTGACCGAGGTCACGGTCGACCGCGAGGAGATCACCGTGATCGGCCGCATCCCCGAGCCCCGGCTGACCGAGGACGCCTCGGCCGCCGAGCGGGAGGCGGCCGTACGAAGCCGCGTCCAGGAGTTCCGGGAACGCACCCGGGAGGCCCGGATGGCGGTGGCCCGCGAGGCCGAGCACCGGTTCGACCGCAAGGTCTCCTGGGGCGTGGTGTGCGACGGGGAACGCGCCCTGTTCACGCACGTGGCCGCGCCCGTGATGACACGACTGCGCCAGCCGGAGCGCCAGGTCCTGGACACCCTCATCGCCGGGGGCGTCGCCCGCAGCCGCAGCGACGCCCTCGCCTGGTGCGTCCGACTGGTCCAGCGGCACACCGACGAGTGGCTCACCGAACTGCGGGACTCCCTGGAGCACGTCCAGCAGGTGCGGGCACAGGGGCCGGACAAGGAGGCGGAGGGGAAGGAGGCCGACGCATCGGACGGAGATCAGTGATGGCGAAGCACTGGGCGGACTTCCAGTACGAGATCTATCTCAACGGGATGTCGGGCGCGGTGCCCCGGCTGCCGACCGATCTGACCCGGCTGGAGGAGCTCACCGAGCAGCGGCTCGGCCCCGGCCCGGTCGGCTATGTGGCCGGCAGCGCGGGCGACGGCAGCACCGCGCGGGCGAACCGGGTGGCCCTGGGGCGCCGCAGGATCGTGCCGCGCATGCTGCGGGACGTGCACGAACGCGACCTGTCGGTCGAGGTGCTGGGCCGCTTACTGCCCGCGCCATTGGCGCTCGCCCCGGTCGGCGTGCTGTCGATCATGCACCCGGACGCCGAGTCCGCCGCCGCCCGTGCCGCCGCCGCGCAGGGAGTGCCGTACATCCTGTCCTCGGCGGCCGGCACGCCGATCGAGCAGGTCGCGGAGGTGATGGGCGACGCCGAGCGCTGGTTCCAGCTGTACTGGTCCAAGGACCGGGAGGTGACACGGAGTTTCCTCGGCCGGGCGAAGGCAGCCGGGTTCACGGTGCTCGTCGTCACGCTGGACACTCCACTGCTGGCCTGGCGCCCGCGTGACCTGGACCAGGCGTATCTGCCGTTCCTGCACGGCGTGGGCACCGCCAACTACTTCTCCGACCCGGCGTTCCGGGCGGGCCTGGCCAAGCCGGTGCACGAGGATCCGAACGCGGCCGTCCTGCACTTCGTCTCGCTGTTCGCGGACCCCGGCAAGACCTGGCCCGACCTGGCGTTCCTGCGGGAGAACTGGGACGGCCCGATCGTCCTCAAGGGTGTACTGCACCCCGACGACGCGCGCCTGGCGGCCGACGCCGGGATGGACGGGGTGGTGGTCTCCAACCACGGTGGCCGGCAGGTGGCCGGTTCCGTCGCGGCGGCCGACGCACTGCCCCGGGTCGTGGAGGCGGTCGGCGACCGACTGACGGTGCTGTTCGACAGCGGCGTGCGCACCGGCGACGACGTCTTCAAGGCGCTCGCTCTCGGCGCGCGTGCGGTGCTGCTGGGGCGGCCGTACGTCTACGGGCTCGGCCTCGACGGGCAGGCGGGTGTGGAGCACGTGATCCGGTGTGTGCTCGCCGAGTTCGACCTGACGCTGGCCCTGTCCGGGCACGCCACGCCGGCCACCGTCGGCGCCACCGACCTCGTGGAGGAACGGTGACGCCGGTCGTCTCACCTCATGACGTGCGGTCCGTCAGCTCCACCGGCCGGGCGGCGGGCGTCTCGGTCCCGGCGATCGAGAGGGAACCCGGGCTGGCCTGCGCCGAGTCGGTCACCCAGCGCTGACCGCCGGAGCCGTCGCGGACCTTGGCGACGACATCGGCGCCCGGTTCCCCGGTGGTGGCGGCCAGGGCGAGGGTGTCGTCCCAGCGGGGCAGCAGCTCGCCCTTGGCGGTGAGGTCGTAGCGGACGTCGTCGGCCCGCTTGTCGTCCTTCTCCGCGCACTCCCCGAGGATGACGACACCGGCGTCCGCGTGCGAGTCCAGGCACAGTTCGGGGTCGGCCACGCTGCGCAGCTGCCCGTCCTCCCCGTACGACCACTGCTGGGTCCAGTCGGAGGAGCACACCGCGAGCTCGGTCGCGGCGCCTTCCTTCGCCTCGCCCCGGACGTCGAGGCACAGGTCGGCGGCGACGTTGCGCAGCCTCGTCTGGCGGGTCGTGGTCGGCAGTTGGGCGGTGCCGGGCGGCGAGGGCGACGCGGCGGGCGGGGCCGCGGAGTCGGTGTCGGGGGCACTGCCGCGGCCGCCGGCCGCGCTGGTGGAGGCGGCCGGGTCGGCACCACCGTCGTCGGCCCACATCCCGGCGGCGAGCAGCGTCGTGAGCAGCCCGGCCGAGGCCAGGCCGACTCCGGTGAGCAGCGTGCGCGGCCCCTTGGGTCCCCCGCCGGGTACGCGGCGGGCCGGGGACGGGATGCGGGACAGGAGTCGGCGGCCTGTCCCGCCCGGGCGTCCACCGCGGTGGCGGGCGCCGCGTACGCGCACGGTCTGCTGCTGGCTGCGGCCCGGCCGGGAATCGAGGTAGCGTCGGGCGCCCCAGCCGAGCGCCGCCTCCGCGAGGAGATCGCCCAACCGGCCCTCGAAGTGGCCGAGTTGTTCGGCGGCGGCCCGGCAGTAGCGGCACTCCGTCAGATGCTGCTGGACGTCCGGCAGCAGGGCGCCGCCGCGGCGGATGGGGACGTCGAGGAGCCGGTTGTAGAAGCGGCAGTCCTTGCTCGGGGCGAGTTCCCGGTGGGCGCGGACGAGGCCCTCGCGGAGCTTGTCCCGCGCCTCTTCGAGGGCGGCGGCCGCGGCGGCCGGGTCCAGGCCCAGCAGGCCGGCCGGGACGGTGAGGGGCTCGGCCTCGACCTCGACGTGCCACAGCATGGCCCGGGCGACCGGCGGAAGGCCGTGGAACGAGCGCTCGGCCAGCACACGGTTCTCGGGGGTCAGGGACTTGGCCGTGCGCATCCCGCGGCCCCCGGCGGGCTTCTGCAGCTCCGGCAGGACACCGGATATACGGTCCTCGGCGGCCCAGAGCCGGACGGTGTCCCGTACGGCCACCAGCAGCCGGGGGCGCAACGCGGCGCCGGGCTCGCCCAGCGTCAGCCGGTCGAGGACCTGGTGGAAGGCGGCCGTGGTGACCATGGCGGCGACGCCGGAGGAGGAGGCGAGGCAGATCACCGCGTACTCGTGCGCGGGCTGCCAGTGCCGGGTGATCAGGAGGGCGGTCGCCTGGGCGACCTCGTCGTCCGGGCCGCCGCGCGTGCGGGCGGCGAGGGAGTCGTCGGACTCTCCGAACGCCCCGCCCGGCGGTGGGTAGGAGGGACGGGGTGGAGGGGGGGTGGGCACTGAGCGGATTCCTTCGGTACGTACCTGTGCGGCGCGAAGCGCGAGGGGCATGCGATCACCGACGGCGATACGGACTCGAGTCACCGCCGGACGCACGAGACCCGGCCATTGCCCCCCACGGGTGGTTCACCTTTGCACAATTAGTTCACACACAACAAGGCGCATGACCTAACATCCGACCACTGAAGGAAAGTCAGAGGTCGCGGCCACGCCGTCCCTTGGGACCTTGCCGGTCGGCCGTCAGATCTGCCAGGAGCGCAGCCGGTCCGCCGCGCCGTAGATGTCCGTCTTGCCGTCGATCAGGTCACGGGCGAGGTCCACGAGGGCGCCGTACGGAGGGTCCATGCCGACCCCGCTGACGAACATGTACGACACCGCCGTCGCGCAGGCGAAGCGGGCGTTGGCCGACGGCAGGGGCTTGAGCAGGGTGAGGGTGTGCAGCAGGGCGGCGGCCCGCCAGGCGGGGTCGGAGTTCACGCCGAGGCGGGGCGGGTCGACGCGGTGCCGGGCGACGGCGGCGACCAGTGCGGAGAAGTCGTTGATGGTGGGCTGGTCCGGCAGGACCTCTTCGTGGCGCTGGAGCAGCCAGGGCACGTCGATGTGGATGACGGGTGCCATCGGTCAGGCGACCCGCCCTTCGCCCCTGGCGGGCGGCTCGTCGTCGGGGAACGCGGCCGCGAACTCGTCGGCATGGGACGCGAAGAACCGACGGAACGCCTCCGCGCCTTCCTGCAGCGCCCGATGCCGGGCTATGTCGGCGGCGGCGGCCTCCCGTACGAGGGCCTTCATCGACGTACCCCGCTCCTTGGCGATCTGTCGCAGGTCCTCCAGCTCGCGATCGCTGAACTCCACGTTGAGGGCTGGCATGCCCCTCACGGTACCGCGCGGGTACTTTCTCGTAAATATGCGCAGGTCAAGAAGGAGGGACCGCGGTACCGATCATCGATACCGCGGCCTGCTCCTGCCGTGCGGCGCTACGGTCAGGACTGGTCTGCCACGAAGGACGCCATGCGGGTCAGTGCCGCGTTCCAGTTGATCGCGGTTTCGTTCGTCGACCAGGACTGGATGTCGTCGATGTAGCAGAACTGGCCCACGCAGCCCTGGAGCTTGAGCTGGGCGTAGGGGTCCTGGATGCTCGAGTTGGGGCCGCCGGCGAGGGTTCCCGCGGGCGGGTTCGGCAGGTTCGGGTCGAGTTGGTGGGCGTACCAGCGGCTGTGCTGGTTGTGGGCGTTCGCCTCTCCGTAGCCGGTCACGTAGGACATGTTCAGGGCGTTGCGGCCGAAGAGGTAGTCCATGCTCTGGACGGCCGCGTCGCGGTACTTCGAGGCGCCGGTGATGTCGTACGCGGTGGCGATGACGACCGCGTTGTTGAGGACCTGGTGGCTGGAGCCCCAGTCGTAGAGGTTGCCGGCGGGCGCGTACGGCATGCCGTACGGCTGGGACTTGAGCGTGGCGAGGTACGTGTCGGCGGCCTCGACCACCGATCGGCGCACCTTGTCCCGGCCCGGGAGCCCGTTGGGGACGGTGGCGAGGTCGAGGCGGCCCGCGGCGGCCGTCCTGCCCCAGTCGAAGCCGGTGGGGCCGAAGATGTCGGCGGTGTGGACCGGGGAGCTCACGACGTGGTCGGCGAACCGCTTCTCACCGGTGGTGAGGTACAGCTCCGCCGCCGCCCAGTAGAACTCGTCGGTCGCGTCGGTGTCCGGGTAGGCGCCGCCGCCGGTGCCGTCATCGGGGTCGGCGTACAGGGCGGGGTGGGCGAGCGCCGCCGACCACGCCTTGCGGGCGGCCGCCAGTGCCTTCGCCGCGAACGCCTTGTCGTAGGGGCGGTACAGGCGTGCGGCCTGGGCGGCCGTGGCGGCCAGGTTCAGAGTCGCCTGGGTGGACGGCGGGTGCAGTTCGCGCTTCTGCGGGTCGTCGCTCGGCAGCAGCGGCAGGCCGGTCCACGACTCGTCGTGGATCTTGTGGTGGGCCATTCCGGCCAGCGGCTGCCCGTCCGGCACCTGCATCTTCAGCAGGAACTCCAGCTCCCAGCGGGCCTCGTCGAGGATGTCCGGCACCTTGTTGCCGCTCTCGGGGAGCGCCAGCGTGCTGTCGCCGAGCTTCGCGGGCTGCCCGGTGCGGGCGTGCAGGGAGCGTTCGTGGGTGCTGAGCAGCTCCCAGGTGGTGATGCCGCCGTTGACGACGTACTTGCCGTGGTCGCCCGCGTCGTACCAGCCGCCGGTCACGTCGAGCGTGTAGTCGCAGACGCCCGGCTGGCAGGGCACGGCGGAGTCGCCCCGGTTGGGGGCCACGTCGACATGGCCGGCGAGCCTGCCGTAGCCGGGGCGCAGGTCGTCGCGGATCGGGGTGCCGCTGCGCTGTGTGTAGTAGTACTTCACCGCGTCCAGCCGCAGCTTCTCGTAGGCGGCGGAGCCGATGTCGAACGGGCGGCTGGTCTCGCCGTCGGCGACCAGGGTGAAGTCCTTGCCCTGCTTGCGGTAGGCGCCGAAGTCGATCGCGTGGACGTTCTGCCCGGAGGAGGCGTCCACCCCGCGCGGCACGCTCCAGCCGTGGGCGACCGTGGTGCCCCGCGCGTTCTTCAGCTGCCAGGGCAGCTTGGTGGTGGCGTCGGTGACGAGCGTGGCGTTCTTGGGGCCCGCGGGCAGGTAGGCGACCTGGTTGACGCGGACGCGCGGGCCCGTGTCGGGTTCGTACACCTCGGGGGGCACCCCGCCCAGCAGCGACACGTCGTCCATGCAGAACCGCCAGGCGTCGGCGCTGCCGCCGAGCTGGAAGGCGACCTGGCCCTGGGTGGTGTCGACCGGGGAGGTGAAGGTGTAGCTGTAGGAGTCGCCGGACACGGTCAGCACCGGGCTCGCCTCGTACCAGGTGTCGTACGGCGACACGGACAGACCGACGAGGGCCCGCGCCACATGGCCGTCGGGCGCGCCGGACGCCTTGTAGGAGAACCGGTAGGTCTCCCCCTTCACCAGGGTGATGTCGTTCTGGCCGACGGCGGCGTCCCAGCGGTTGGTGGTGCCGCCCGGCACGTCGGCGCACAGGCGGCCCTCTGACAGGCCAGCGGTGACGTTGCTCGTCGTCCACCAGGGGGCGGTGGTGGTGTCGAAGGTGCCGTTCTTGACCTGCTCGACCTCGTCGGCCCCGGCCTGCTGTGCGGGCAGCGCGCTCAGCGCGGTGGCGAGCAGGGCCGTCAGGGACAGCAGGGCGGTTCTGCGTCGTTTCACGTCCGGGCTCCTCGGGGAGGTGCGGGTGGCGCTCGTCGTGGGAGCGCTCCCAGAGACGGATGGGGCCATGCTGGTCGGCGTGGTGACACCCCGTCAACGGTCCGGACGAGACGGCTTTCGGGTCGTTGTCAGTGGCGAGTTCTACTGTGGCCTCCGACAGCTCAACGTGAACGGCTCACCACGGATCGACGAGGAACTGGAGATCTCCATGACCACCCTGCCCGACAGGCCGAACACCGCCCTGCTGGTCATCGACGTCCAGAAGGGCGTGGTGGCGGGCGCGCCCCGCCGTGACGAGGTGATCGCGAACATCGACGCCCTGATCACCTCGGCGCGCGCTCAGGACGTGCCGGTCATCTGGGTGCAGCACTCCGACGGTGAGCTCGTACGCGGCAGTGAGAACTGGCAGTACGTCGAGGAGCTCGTCCGCCTCGACTCCGAACCCCTCGTCCACAAGATCTGGTTCGACTCCTTCGAGGACACGACGCTGGAGACGGTCCTCGCCGAGCACGGGGTGGGCCGAGTCGTCGTCACGGGGGCGCAGACGGACGCGTGCATCCGCTCGACCCTCCACGGCGCCTTCGTGCGGGGGTACGACGTGACGCTGGTCGGTGACGCGCACACGACGGAGGACCTCAGCGAGTACGGCGCTCCGGCCCCGGAGCAGGTGATAGCCCACACCAACATGTACTGGTCGTGGCAGAGCGCACCCGGGCGCACCGCGGGCACGGTCGAGACGGCGAAGGTGACGTTCGGGGCGGCCGACGCGGGTTGAGGCGCTGCCGGGAGGGCGGTGCCCAGGCCGATGGCTCCCGGCCTGAGCACCACATGGTCCACTCGGGTCAGGCCGGTGCCTCCAACTTGCTGATGCGGAGGGCGCCTTGGAGCGTGCCCGGGGCGCCGCTGGTCAGGGTCAGCCGCAGTCGGGAGCCGCGTACCGCGTCGAAGGTGATGACCGTCGGCGCGTCGGAGGCCGTGGCCCAGTCGACGGCCGCCCCCGTGACCGGCGCGTAGGCGCGACCGTTCCAGACGGCGACCTCGACCCGCGCGGGGAGCGTGTGCCCGGCGTCCACCGTGAACGACACCTCCACCCGGTCGAAGGTCCGCGTCCGTCCCCAGTCCACCGAGACCCAGTCCTCGGGCCTTGCCCCGTCGAAGGCGGGGAGCAGGGCGGTCGCGGACTTGAGGAAGCCGTTGGACCAGCCGGTGGCCGGGTCGCCGTCGAGTACGGCCGCGGGCAGGGTGTCCGGTCGGCCGGAGTAACTGGCGTCGGCGTGCGGGTAGTCGACGGGGGCCGGGTACTCGGGCGCGAACTCCGGCGCCGGGGTGGTCGCCACCGACCGGGCTGTGGTCGTCCGTATGGTCGCGGTGCCCGCCCGCAGGCCGTCCGCGCGAGCCGTCACCTTCAGGACGCCCGCCTTCGTACCGGCGCGCACGATCGCGAGTGCCTTGCCGTGGAAGGCGGTTCGCGTACGGGCCTGGTAGCGCTCGGCGCTCTCCTGGCGTCCGTTGTCGAGGCCGGCGAGGGATCCGCCGGTGACGTCGAAACGGATCAGGTGCTCGGCGTCGGGCACGACCACTCCGCGGACGTCGACGACCTCGGCCGTCACGAAGGCCGGCGAACGGCCGTCGGCGGCGAGGGACCTACGGTCGGCGGTCAGCCGTACGGCGTGCGGCTTCCCCGCCGTGCGCAGGACGTCCGTGGCGACGACCCTGCCACCGCGGCGCGCGACCGCCTTCAACTCCCCCGGCCGGTACGGCACCTTCCACGTGAGATGGAGTTTGCCCGCGCTGCCGTTGGGGCTGGTGTAGCTGCCGGGGTAGGGGCCGTCGGTGAAGGTCTTGTCGTCGCCGGTCGGCTCGGTGGTCTCCAGGTACTCCCGCCCGTCGACGGTCCTCTTCCTGTCGAACTTCCTTGTGCCCAGGGACTTTCCGTTGAGGAACAGCTCGACGGTGTCGACGTTGGAGTACGCCCACACCTCGACCGTGTCGCCCTCCTCGTGGTTCCAGGTCATCGGCAGCAGATGGACCATGGGTTCGTCGGTCCACTGGCTCCTGAAGAGGTGGTACATGTCCTTCGGGAAGCCCGCGGTGTCGACCGCGCCGAAGAAGGACGCCTTCACCGGGAAGACGTCGTACGGCGTCGGCTCGCCGATGTAGTCGATGCCCGACCACAGGAACTGCCCGGCGAACCACTTCCGGTCGCGGTCCTTCTTGTGCCCGTACTCGCCGCTCATCGTCCAGGAGGCGAGGTTGTTGTCGTAGGAGGAGGTGGCGCGCTTGCCCGGCGTGTGGTTCTCGCCGGTGTTGAGGTGCTCGGGCTCCTGGTACGCGCCGCGCGTCGAGGTCTCCGAGGAGGACTCGGACTCGAAGAGGAACAGCTTGGGGTAGCGGGCGTGCAGCGCGTCCACCGACTTGGCGGTGTTGTAGTTGAGGCCCAGGCCGTCGAGCTTGGCGAGGATCAGGTCGCCCGGGGAACCCGGCGCGGGGACACTGCGGTGCCGGTGGGAGCCGATCACGATCGGCCGGGTCTCGTCATGCTCCTTGATCCGGGCGATCAGACGGTCCGCGATGCCGAGACCGGCGGTGGAGGTGAACTCACTGATCTCGTTGCCGATCGACCACATGACCACGGCGGGCGAGTTGCGGGCGGCGAGCACCATCTCGGCGATGTCCCTGTCGGACCACTCGTCGAAGAACCGGCCGTAGTCGTACCGCGTCTTGGAGCTGCGCCAGCAGTCGAACGCCTCCACCATCATCACGATGCCGAGCTCCTCGCAGACCTGGATCATCTCCGGCGAGGGCGGGTTGTGGGAGGTGCGGAAGGCGTTGACGCCCATCGACTTCATGATCGTCATCTGGCGGCGGATCGCGTCGATGCTGACCGCGGCACCGAGGGCGCCCAGGTCGTGGTGGAGGTCCACGCCCTTGATCTTGGTGTGGGTGCCGTTGAGGGAGAAGCCCTCGTCCGGGTCGAAGCGGAAGGTGCGGATGCCGAACGGGGTGCGGTAGGTGTCGGTGGTGGTGCCGCCGACGCGCAGCTCGGTGTGCAGGGTGTAGCGCCGCGGGCTCGCGAAGTCCCACAACGACGGTTTCGGGACGGTGAGTTCATGGGTGTGGTCGGCCCTGTCGGTGACGGCGACCGTGGCGGAGGTACGGGCGACGGTGCGGCCGCGGGGGTCGGTGATCCGGGAGACGACCTCGACGTCCGCGCCGGTGCCGGTCTCGTTCACCAGGGCCGTCCGCACCCTTACGAGGGCCCGCTCGGCGGTGACCTCGGGTGTGGTGACGTGGGTGCCCCAGCGCGCCACGTGCACCGGTTCGGTGACGACCAGGCGGGCCTCGCGGTAGATGCCGCTGCCGGAGTACCAGCGACTGCTCGGGAGCCGGTTCTGGACCTTGACCGCGAGGACGTTCTCGGTGGTGCCGTCGGTGTGCACCAGGTCGGTGAGGTCGAAGGCGAAGCCGGTGTAGCCGTACGGGTGGCGGCCGACCTCCGTGCCGTTGCAGTGCACGGAGGAGTCCATGTAGACCCCGTCGAACTCCACCGAGATCCGCTTGCCCGCCAGGGCGGGCGGCAGGGTGAAGGCGAGGCGGTACCAGCCGAGGCCGCCGGGGAAGAACCCGGTGCCGCTGGTCGTGCCGTACTGGGTGGTGGGCGTCTGCTCGATGCTCCAGTCGTGCGGGACCGCGACCTCGCGCCACGCCGAGTCGTCGTAGGCGGGGTCGGCGGCATCGGCGTAGGCGCCGGTCGGGTCGGTGATGCCGCCCGGGTTGACCAGCGCGAAGCGCCAGCCGTCGCGCAGGGCGACCGTGTGGCGGCCGGGCGCGTCCCGGGCGGCATCGGCGGCCGTCGCGGCCGGGGCGGCGCCCAGGAGCGATCCGGCGGCCGGGGCGGCCGCGGAGGCGATCAAGACCGATCTGCGAGTGACTGACATGGCGGCTCTCCCTCATCAGGGCTCATCAGGACCCATAAGTACTCACAACTGATCGTGAACCAACAGAATCTGACGACGTGCCACACGAGCCCGTCAAGAGGGCCGTGAGCCGCCCCGTCTCTCACGTCCCACTCAGGGGGCCGGCGTGGAAGGGGTCGACGTTCGCGGAGGACCGGTACGCACTAGGCTGGGAGACCGGTGACACCTGTTCACTGTGAGTGTGCGCGATGGAGTGGCGACGATGAGCCCGGTGTACCCGTTCGACGATGCCGCCACGGCGCGGGCCCTCGTCGGCACGGACGGCCTGCTCGTCCAGTGGAACGAGGGCGCGCGCCGTCTGCTGGGCTGGACGCCGGAGGAGGTCGTGGGCCGCCCGGCCGCGAACCTGCTGGCGGGCGACGCGCCCGCCATCCCCTCCGGCGAGCCCCGCTGGAACGGCGAGCTGGCGCTGCGGCACCGCGACGGCCGCACCGTGTCCGTCTGGGTCCTGGTCCACCACAGACACCCCGCGGACGGTGGCGGCCGGCTCGTCGTCAGCCCGCTCTGGGCGCCCGGACCACTGCCGCCGGACGACCCGCTGTCCGGGGTCGAGCTGACCCAGTCACCGTGCGCGGTCGCGATCTTCGACGAGCGGCTGCGCCTGCACCGGATCAACGCCCCCATGGCCGAGGTCCTGCGCGTTCCCGAGGAGCGCCTGCGCGGCCTGCGCATCCCCGACATCGACGGTCGGCCGCAGAGCGCGGACTTCGAGCAGCAGATGCACCGGGTGCTCACCACCGGCCGGGGCCACGACGTGCGCTCCTACGCGCCGATCAGCGGCGAGGGGCGCATCGCGGCCTGGCTGGCCCGGATGTCCCCCGTCACCGACGCCGACGGACGGGTGCGGGGCGTGTGCGTCGCCGCCCACGACTTCACCGAGCAGTACCTGGCCAGGGAGCGGCTGCAACTGGTCAACGAGGCGAGCGTCCGCATCGGCAGCACCCTCGACGTCACCCGTACGGCTCAGGAGCTGGCCGACGTCTGCGTACCGGCGCTGGCCGACTTCGTCAGCGTCGACCTGCTGGAGCCGCCCGAGCAGGGCACGGAGCCCGCGTCAGGGCAGTTCAGCGCGCCGATCACGCTGCGCCGGGTGGCCCACGGCTCGGTCAACCCGGGCAGCCCCGAGGCCGTGGTCAAGCTGGGCCAGCTCGATGTCTACCCCAGCCCCTCGCCGCAGGCCGACTCCCTGCTCGCGGGCCACGCGATCGTGGCGTCGACGGCCACGGACGACCTCGAACGGTGGCTGTCCTGGGACCCGGTCCGGCGTGGGCGGATCGAGGAGTACGGCATCCACTCCACGATGTCCGTGCCGATCAAGGCCCGCGGCACGACCCTCGGCGTCGCGGTCCTCACCCGCTTCCGGCGTCCCGACCCGTTCACGCCCGACGACGTGCTGCTCGCCGAGGAGATCACCGCGCGGGCCGCCGTCTGCATCGACAACGCGCGCCGCTACTCCCGCGAGCGCGAGACCGCCCTCGCCCTGCAGCGCAGCCTGCTCCCCCGCAACCTCCCGCGCACCGCTGCCGTCAGGGCCGCCTCGCGCTACCTCCCGGCGGCACAAGCCGGAGTGGGGGGCGACTGGTTCGACGTGATCCCGCTGTCCGGGATGCGGGTCGCCATGGTTGTCGGGGACGTGGTCGGCCACGGCGTCCAGGCCTCCGCCACCATGGGCCGCCTGCGCACCGCCGTGCGCACCCTCGCCGACATCGACCTCGCCCCCGACGAGCTCCTCACCCACCTCGACGACCTCGTGCTACGGCTCTCCGACGAGGCCGGCACCGAGGGCAGCCCCGGCGAGGTGGGCGCCACCTGCCTGTACGCGGTGTACGACCCGGTGTCCCGGCGCTGCACCCTCGCACGGGCCGGCCATCCGCCGCCCGTGCTGCTGCCGCCGGGCGGCGCGCCCCGGCAGGTCGACCTGCCCTCCGGTCCGCCGCTGGGTCTGGGCGGGCTGCCGTTCGAGTCGGCCGAACTGGACCTGCGTGAGGGGTCCGTCCTCGCGTTCTTCACCGACGGCCTGATCGAGTCCCGCGAGCGCGACGTCGAGGCGGGCCACGCGCTGCTGTGCGAGGCCCTCGCGGCCCAAGCGGACTCCCTCGACGAGACCTGCGACCGCATCCTGCACACCCTGCTGCCGACGGGCGGCGCCGCCGACGACGTGGCCCTGCTGCTGGCCCGCACCCAGGGCCTCTCGCCGTCCCGGGTGGCGACCTGGGACATCCCCGCCGACCCGGCGCTCGTCGCCCCGATCCGCAAGCAGGTCGTCGAACAGCTCGCCGTCTGGGAGCTGGACGAGGTCGGCTTCACGACCGAGCTCGTGGTGAGCGAGCTCGTCACCAACGCCATCCGCTACGGCTCCCACCCCATCAGGCTGCGGCTGATCCACGACGCGGCCACGCTGATCTGCGAGGTCTCCGACACCAGCCACACCGCTCCGCACCTGCGCCGCGCCAAGACGTGGGACGAGGGCGGCCGAGGGCTGTTGCTGGTCGCCCAGCTCACGGAGCGGTGGGGCAGCAGGCACCACACGGAGGGCAAGACGATCTGGGCGGAGCTGGCACTGCTCGACGAGGAGTGAGCACTGCTCGAGAGCGCACTTCTCGAGAGCGCGCTTCTCGCTTCGGTTCTCGCTTCGGTTCTCGCGGAGGGGGAACTCGACGCACATGTCTCAGTCGAAACGTTCCGTCGCCTTATGGGTGAGCGCGCTCGCCGTGCCGGGGCTGTTGACGGCCTGCGGCACGACGGGCCAGTCGCGGGAATCGGCCGACAGCGCGGGCGCAGTGCACCGGGTGGCGGCCGAGGCCGCCGTCGGCACCACGCGGTGCCACACCTCCGAGCTCCGCGCCTCCGTCGGCCGCAACGATCCGGGCGCCGGGCAGTGGAACTTCCCGGTCGTCCTCACCAACGTCTCCTCCCGCACCTGCACGGTGTACGGCTATCCGGGCGCCGCCTTCCTGGACGCGTCCGGCAAGCAGCTGGGCCCCGATCCGAAGCGCGCGCCGAACCAGAAACCGGCGAAGGTCACGCTGGCGCCGGGCCGCAGCGCGTGGGCGGGGCTGTCGTACAGCAATCCGGAGATCAGCGGCGCCCACGCGGCCACCCCCGCCGCGCTCCTGGTCACCCCTCCGGACGAACGGAAGCCGTTGAAGGTGAAGTGGACGGGCGGGCCCGTGCCGGTGTCCGGCAACGCCTCCTCGGTGTTCCTGACGGTGTTCGCGCCCGGCACCGGCCCCTGACCGTCCGCCCCAGCCCGACCCTCCTGTCGGGCCTCTTACCCAGCCGTGTTTTCATGGGCGGCTCCCCCATCTGATCGTGTCCTGAAGGAACCGCCCTGAACGCCCCGCTCGCCGAGTCCCTGTCCGTCGCCCTGCTCGTCGCCACTCTTGTCTGGGCCGTCCTGCGTCCCGGTGGGTGGCCGGAGGCCGTCGTGGCGGTGCCGGCCGCCGGGATCGCCGTCGCCACCGGGGTGATCTCGCCCGACCACGCGCTGGCGGAGGCCGAGCGGCTCGGGCCGGTGGTCGGTTTCCTCGCCGCGGTCCTGGTCCTCGCGCACTTCTGTGACGTCGAGGGCCTCTTCACGGCGTGCGGGGCGTGGATGGCCCGCTGGGCCGCGGGCCGCCCCCGACGGCTGCTGACCGCGGTGTTCGTCCTCGCCTCGGTGATCACGGCCGTGCTGAGCCTGGACGCCACCGTGGTGCTGCTGACGCCGGTCGTGCTGGCCACCGCCACCCGGATGGGCGTGCGGTCCCGGCCGCATCTCTACGCCTGCGCGCACCTGTCGAACACGGCGTCACTGCTGCTGCCGGTCTCCAACCTCACCAACCTGCTGGCGTTCACGGCGAGCGGCCTGAGCTTCACCCGGTTCGCCGCGCTGATGGCGCTGCCCTGGCTGGTGGCGATCGGCGCCGAGTACCTGGTCTTCCGGCGGTTCTTCGCCGACGACCTGGCGGCTCCCGCGCCCTCCGCCGACATCGCCGAGCCACCGCGGCTCCCGCTGTTCGCCCTGGTCACCGTGGCCTGCACGCTCGCCGGGTTCGTGGTGGCCTCCGCCGTCGGCGTGGACCCGGCGTGGGCCGCGTCGGCGGGGGCGCTGGTGCTGGCGGTCCGCGCGCTGGTGCGGCGGCGGGCCACACCGCTGACGGTGGTGCGGGCCGCTTCCCCGGCGTTCCTGGCGTTCGTGCTCGCCCTCGGGGTCGTCGTGCGCGCGGTGGTCGACAACGGCCTCGCCGGCGCGCTGCGGCATGTCCTGCCCGGCGGCTCGGGGTTCGTCGCCCTGCTCGCCCTGGCCGCCCTGGCCGCCGTCCTGGCGAACCTGATCAACAACCTGCCCGCGGTGCTGGTCCTGCTGCCGCTCACCGCTCCGGCCGGTGCCGGGGCGGTGCTCGCCGTGCTGCTCGGGGTGAACATCGGGCCGAACCTGACCTACGCGGGGTCGCTGGCGACGCTGCTGTGGCGGCGCATCGTGCAGCGGCAGGAGGAGGGGGTCGGCGCGGGTGTGGGCCTCGGCATCGGCTTCGGTGAGTTCACCCGGCTCGGGCTGCTCGCCGTACCGGCCGCGCTGGTCCCCGCGGTGGCGGCGCTGTGGGTGTCGCTGCTGGTCGTCGGGGCCTGAGCGCGCGTATCACCCGCGGGTCACCGGCCGCCGTAGCCGTACCCCCCGTAGCCGTAGCCATAGCCCCCGTACCCGTAGCCCCCGTAGGGGTAGCCGCCGTTGCCGTAGCCCCCGTAGGGGTAGCCGCCCGGCGCGCCGCCGTTGTGGTTGTTCGGGGAGCAGTAGTACGGGTTGTACGAGCAGGGGTCGGCCGTGGACGGTGAGGCCGTCGGGGTCGGCTTCGGGGTGGTGCGGGGTGTGGTCGGGGTCGGCGTGGGGGTGGGGGTCGGGGTCTTCGCGGCCTTCGGGGTGGGCGTCGGCGACGGGGGCGTCGGAGCGGGTTGGCTGTCCGTGCCCCAGTTGACGACCTCCATCTGGGGGTTGGGCTTCGAGGTGTCGACGACCCAGCGCTGGGCGGGGTCGTCGTCGCCACGGTTCTTGAGGACGAGGGCGCCGGAGCCGTCGGTGGCGGCGGGTGCCAGCGCCAGGTCCTGGTCCCAGCGGGGCACCAGTGTGCCCTGGAGGGTGAAGTCGTAGCGGACGTTCTTCTCGCCGGGCCGGTCGGCGCCGGTGCACGGCGCGAGCCGTACGGAGTAGCCGAGGTGGGAGTCCAGGCAGAGACCGGGGTCGGCCGCGTTGCGCAGCAGGCCGTCGGTCTCGTACGTCCACTGCTGGGACTCGGTCGAGGAGCACTTGGCCAGCCGTGTCTCGGCGCCCTGGACGGTCGCGCCGACGATGCCGACGCAGAGGCCCGAGTCCACGTTGTGCAGCCTGCCGCTCAGCGTGCCCCGGGCGGTGTCGCCGGATCCGGTCCGGGACGGGTTGGTCGTCGAGTCGCCCGAGCCCGAGCCGGGTGCCTCGGTCGTCTCGCCACCGTCGGCCGACGATGTGCCGTCGTCGGGTCCCTGGGCGGACCACAGCACCAGCGGCAGGACGACCAGCCCGCTCACGGTGAGGACGGCCGCGGCGAGGTTGCGGCGGCGGACACGACGGGCCGCCTTGCGGTCCGAACGACGGGAGACGGGACGGGCGTCGTCGGCGGGATCGGTACCGGAATCCGGGCGGGTGTCGGCACGGGACTCGGCACCGGTGCGGGACCGGGCACCGAGACGGCCGCCGGCGCGGGCGGCCTTGCGGGAGTCGGGGCGGGCGGCCTTGCGGGAGCCGGAGTCGGCCCGGCCGCCGGGGCCGATCTGCGGGGCGGGCCCGGGTGAGTCGAAGGGCTCTCCCGGGAAGCCCACGAACTCCGCCGACGACGGCGCCGGCGCGGCGGGCTCGTCGCCCCGGTTCGCCCGCGCCTCGAGGTAGGCCCGCGCGCCCCAGCCCAGGACCCCCTCGGCCAGCGCGACGCCGAGCCCTCCGCCGTTGAACTGCTCCAGCTGGGCCGCGGTGTGCGAGCAGTGCTTGCACTGCTCGAGGTGGGCGCGCAGATCGGGGTCGAGGTCGACAGCGCCGCGCCGACAGGTCACGTCCAGCAGTCGGTGGTAGCGGCGGCAGTCGTCGTCGGGGGCGAGTTCGCGGTGGACCTGGAGGCACTCGTCGCGCAGGCGCTCCCGGGCGCGGCGCAGTTCGACGCGCGCGTCCTCCTCGTCCAGGCCGAGCAGCCCGGCCGGGGTCGCCAGTGGTTCGGCCTCCACCTCGGTGTGCCAGAGCAGGCAGCGGGCGGCCTGGGACAGCCGCTGGAACGCGCGGGACAGCAGCCGCCGGTCCGCCGAGGGGAGCAGTCGGGCGGCGACACGGGCCCCGTCGTCGGTGTCGGGGCGCAGGGCCGGGTGGAGCAGGTCGCGTCGGCCGTCGGTGTCCCACTCCGCGGCGATGCGGCGCACGGTGACGAGGAGGTGGGGCCGCCACGCGGCGGTCGGTCCGCTCTGTCGCAGGGACGCGCCGAAGAGCCTCGTGAACGCCGCGGTGGTGAGCATGCCCGCGGCCCGCGCGCTGTCGGTGCACAGCCTGGCGTAGGCGAAGGCCGCTTCCCAGTGCCGGTCCAGCAGTTCACCCACGGGGTGGAGCGCGGGCGAGCCGCCCGTCCACTTGGTCAGCTCGGCACTGAGCTGTTCGTCCGTGGCATCGAACCGGCGCGCGGGGGTCGGGAAATTCGACGGGCCAGCGTCAGTCAAGGCGGCATTCCTTCCAAGGGCATGCGGCGGATCCACCCGTACAGAGTTCGGCATCTCGAACGTCCGTCTGTGCAGCTCTTTTGGAGCGCGGGGGGAGTGAACGGGGAGACGCCTCGTGCGCGCAGCGAGAATATTTTGTCTGCGCGCCGACAACGCACACCTTTACACAGGTCATCGACAGTGAACAAGAGATCTCGTGGTTTTGTGCATTGCGTGCAGGCCACCACTTTTGACGGAACGTCACTCCAGGACCTCTAAGGAATTTCGCGTCTTATCGGAGCGTAAATTCGGGTGGGGATTCCCCGATACGCGCCCGGCGGCATCCCGTACCGCTCCCGGAACACCCGGCTGAAGTGAAACGGACTGGCGAAGCCCGAGGCCGCCGCGACCCGTTCCACGGACAGGTCGGTGCTCTCCAGGAGCCGGGCCGCGTGGCCCAGCCGTGCCTCGCGCAGCGCCCGCATCGGCGAGTGGCCGAGCTGCTCGGTGAACAGGTGCGCGAACCGGGAGGGCGACAGGGCGACCGCCTCGGCGAGCGAACGGACCGTGTGCGGGGCGCCCGGGTCGGCGGCGATCAGCGCCTGCGCCCTGAGCACCCGGGCGTCGGCACCGGGCCGGGCCGACGGCGGGCGTGCGGCGGCGGTCGTGAGGAGGACGACCTCCTCCAGGGAGCACAGGGCGAGTTCCCGTGCGGCGCTGCCGTGCGCGACGGCGACCGGATCGTCCGCGGCGGGGGCGGTGACGGGCGGGGCCCCGGTGCCGGTCCAGCGGGCGTCGGCGAGCATGCGGCCGAACGCCGCCTCGACGCGCCCGTGCAGACCGGCCGGGACGGGCGTGACGACGTACATCCCGTCGCCGGTGCCGTACGGCCGCAGCCAGGACGTCCAGGACGGCCGCGCCTGACAGTGCGCCCACCAGAAACGCCAGTGCGGGGCGCCGGGCTCGACGCCGTAGCCGTGCGGGACACCCGGCGCGAGCACCACGAGGTCCCCCGCCCCGGCCCGCGTCCCGGCGTGCCCCTGGCGCAGCCGGCCGCGTCCGCCGGCCGTCCAGGTGAAGAGCCAGCTGTCCGATCCCCGGGGCCGGTCGACGGTGTACGCGGGGAGCTGGTCGAAGTGGCCGACGACCACATGGCCGGGCGGCGGCGAGGGGTCGCCGGGCGTGGCAGTCCCGGGCATGTCGTCAGCACGCATGGGCATCCTTCCGTAGGCGGTGTCGGCCTAGCGTGGTGGGCAGAGGACAACGGACCGAGGAGGGACCGTATGACAGCCACGGGCATCGACGCCGCCGAGGCTCCCATACTGACGGAGGCGGGGCTGCGGCAGTACCGGGAGGACGGCTTCACCGTCGTGCGCGGCATGTTCGGGTACGAGGAGATCGACCGGCTCCGCGCCGAGTTCACGGCGCTGCACGCGGCCGGGCCGGTGTCCGGGCACTTCGAGCCGCGCCCGGATTCCACGGACCCGCTGCGCGTGTACCCGAGGGTGATGCAGCCGCACGAGGTCAACCCGCTCGCGCGGCGGGTGCTGCTGGACGCCCGGCTGCGGAGTGTGCTGGAGGCGCTGCTCGGTGAGGAGGTGCTGGCCGCGCAGAGCATGTTCTACTTCAAGCCGCCGGGGGCGCGGGGGCAGGCGCTGCACCAGGACAACTTCTACCTGCGGGTGGAGCCGGGCACGTGTGTGGCGGCGTGGATCGCGTGCGACGAGATCGACCGGGAGAACGGCGGTCTCGAGGTCGTGCCGGGTACGCACGCGATGGACCTGTTCTGCCCCGAGGAGGCGGACGCGGGGGTGTCGTTCGCGCGGGAGTACGTACCGCCACCGCCCGGCCTCGCGGCGGTGCCGGTCGACATGGCGCCGGGGGACGTGCTGTTCTTCAACGGCAGCCTGGTGCACGGGTCGCAGCCCAACCGCACCGACGACCGGTTCCGGCGCTCGTTCATCGGGCACTACGTGGGCCGCTCCACCGCCCGCATCGGCGCGTACTACCGCACGGTGACCATGAGCGGTGAGCGGGTGTCCCTGGCGGAGAGCGAGGGCGCGGGCCCGTGCGGCACGGAGTTCACGCCGGACGGGCCTCACTGAAAAGCGCTCCGCACACGTTCGGTACCCGGCGCGAGAGGCCGGCCCTGCGTCGTCGCTGCGGCGTGCCGGTCAGTGGCCGGCGATCGGGTGGGGGGCGTAGGGCTGCTCCAGCTGCTCCAACTCCTTGTCGCTGAGGGTGAGTTCCACCGCCGCCACCGCGTCCTCGATGTGGTGGGGCTTGGCGGCGCCGACGACGGGGGACGTCACGGTGTCGCGGTGCAGCAGCCAGGCGAGGGCGACCTGGGCGCGGGGGACGCCTCGGTCGTTCGCGATGCGGGTGACGGTTTCGACGATGGCGCGGTCGCCCTCCAGGTAGAGGGTGCTGCCGAAGTCGTCCGTGGCGCTGCGGTCGGTCTCGACGCCCCAGTCGCGGGTGAGGCGGCCGCGGGCGAGCGGGCTCCAGGGCAGCACACCGACCCCCTGGTCGGCGCAGAGGGGCAGCATCTCGCGCTCCTCCTCGCGGTAGAGGAGGTTGTAGTGGTTCTGCATGGAGACGAACCGGGTCCAGCCGTGCCGCTCGGCCGCGTACTGCATCTTGGCGAACTGCCAGGCGTACATCGAACTCGCCCCGATGTAGCGCGCCTTGCCCGCCTTGACCACGTCGTGCAGGGCCTCCATCGTCTCCTCGACGGGGGTGTGCGGGTCGAAGCGGTGGATCTGGTACAGGTCGACGTGGTCGGTGCCGAGTCGGGTGAGGCTGTGGTCGATCTCGGTCAGGATCGCCTTGCGGGAGAGGCCGCCGCCGTTGGGACCGGGCCGCATCCGGCCGTGCACCTTGGTGGCGAGCACGATCTCGTCACGGCGGGCGAAGTCGCGCAGCGCCCGGCCGACGATCTCCTCGCTGGTGCCGTCGGAGTAGACGTTCGCGGTGTCGAAGAAGGTGACGCCGGCGTCCAGTGCCTGCCGGATCAGCGGGCGGGACGCCTCCTCGTCGAGGGTCCACTCGTGTGTGCCGCGGTCGGGGTCTCCGTAGGTCATGCAGCCCAGACAGATCCGCGACACGTCCAGACCCGTCGCACCGAGCTTCACGTACTGCATCGTTGCCGCTCCTGCCGTCGCACGGGGGTACTCAGGCGAGCCTACGTCCCACCCAGCAGGTCCAGCGCACGCTCCCAGCCGAACTCCCCCGCCTCGCCGCCCGCGTACGGCTCCCCGAAGCGCACGCCCATGCCGCGCAGGCGGACCAGGCTGTCCTGGTAGGCGGGGTGGGCGGCGAGGGAGTCGGACACGCACGGCAGGACGGCGATCGGCACGCCCTGGCCGGACACCTCGCACAGGGTGCCCAGGGCGAGGGTGTCGGCGATGCCGGCCGCCCACTTGTTGACGGTGTTGAACGTGGCGGGCGCGACGACGACGGCGTCCGGGTCGGGGAAGGGCCGCGGATCGCCGGGGCGCCGCCACGCGGAGCGGATGGGCCGTCCGGTCTGCGTCTCCACCGCGGCGGTGTCGAAGAAGCCGTTCAGGGCGGTGGGCGTGGCGAAGACGCCCACCGCCCAGTCCCGCTCCTGCGCGGCGGTGATCAGCTTGCTGACCCCCGCGGCGATCCCGGCGGCACAGACGACGACGTAGAGGAAGGGCTTGCCGTCGGGTTGGGTCACACGGGGAACCCTACTGAAGGGGGAAGGACCGGCCGTGTTCGGCCTCGGGCCGCGGTCCCAGGATGCGGCGCTCGGCCTCGGTGATCGGCACGTCGTTGATGCTCGCCTCGCGACGGGTCATCAGGCCGTGCGCGTCGAACTGCCACAGCTCGTTGCCGTACGACCGCCACCACTGCCCGTGGGTGTCGCGGCACTCGTACTGGAAGCGGACGGCGATGCGGTCGCCGTCGAAGGCCCACAGGTCCTTGCGCAGCGCGTAGTCGCGTTCGCGTGCCCACTTCGCGGTGAGGAACGCGACGATCTCCGCGCGGCCGGTGAGGAAGGTGTCACGGTTGCGCCAGACCGAGTCCTCGGAGTAGGCGAGGGCGACCCGGTGCGGGTCGCGGGTGTTCCACGCGTCCTCGGCGGCCTGGACCTTGCGGGCGGCGGTCTCCCGGGTGAAGGGCGGCAGGGGCGGGCGGTCGGACATGGGCTGCTCCGCTACGAAATGGAGAACGAGCGTTCTCCGGGTGGCTGCTACCGTAGGAGAACGCTCGTTCTCGCGTCAAGGAGCCAGCCGGTGAGGCACCGGCGAATGAGCCGGTGGAAGGAGTGGTCGATGGACAGCGCGGTCGCCCGCGAGCAGGCGCTGGACGCCGCCGAGCGGCTGTTCTACGGGCGAGGCGTCCAGTGCGTCGGCATGGACGACGTGCGCGGGGCTTCAGGGGTCTCGCTCAAGCGGCTCTACCAGCTCTTCCCGGCGAAGGAACAGCTGGTGGAGGCCTGTCTGGAGCGGCGGGACGAGCGCTGGCGCGGGCGGCTCACGCGGTCCGTGGAGCGGCACGAGGATCCGCGTCGGCGTGTCCTCGCCGTCTTCGACTGGCTCGAGGAGTGGTTCGGCGAGGACGGCTTCCGCGGGTGCGCCTGGATCAACGCGTACGGCGAACTGGGCGCCGTGTCGGACCGCGTGGCGCACCAGGTCCGCGCCCACAAGCAGGCGTTCCGCGACTACCTCGCCGGTCTCGTGGCCGAGGCGGGCCTGCCCGCCGCTCTGACCGGGCCCCTGTTCCTGCTGGCCGAGGGCGCGATGGTCACCGCGGGCATCACCGGCGACACGAAGCCGGCGGCGGAGGCCCGGGACGCGGCCCGGATGCTGATCCGCTGACGCGGAGGCCGGGATGCGGCTCGGGGAGATGAGTCGGCGTCGGATCAGGTGTCCGTCAGGGCGATGGCACTCACCGGGCAGGCCCGGGCGGCCTCGCGGATCATCGGGTCGCCCGCGCCGTCCTCCCGGCCCGGCAGGAGGGCGCTGTAGCCGTCGTCGTCCTGGGTGAAGACGCCCGGGGCGGCGAGGGCGCACTGGCCGGCGCCGATGCAGACGTCCTTGTCGATGTCGATGTGCATGACCGTCGGCCTCTCACCAGGTCACGGGGAGTTCCAGCATCCCCTGGATGGTGTCGCCCGGCTTGAAGGGGATCGTGTCCGCCGGGGCCGCGAGCCGCAGTCCTGGCAGGCATGCGAAGAGGGAGTGCAGGGCGATCTCCATCTCGGCGCGGGCCAGGTTCTGGCCGAGGCACTGGTGGATGCCGAAGCCGAACGACACGTGGTGGCGGGCGGAGCGGTGCCAGTCGAGGGTGTCGGGTTCGGTGTAGACGGTCTCGTCGCGGTTGATGACCGACGTCGAGAAGATCACACCGTCTCCGGCCCGGATCGTCGTCCCCGCCACCTCGATGTCCTCGGTGGCCAGCCGCAGCAGACCGTCCGCTATGGACAGCATCCGCATCAGTTCCTCGACGGCGGCGGGCAGCAGCGCCGGGTCGGCCCGCAACTCGGCAAGCTTCTCCGGATGTTGGAGCAGCGTGTAGGTGCCGAGCGAGATCATGTTGGCGGTCGTCTCATGACCGGCGACCAGCAGGATGATCGCGAGGGCGGTCACCTCCTCACGGTCCACGGCGCCTTCGCGCAGCTGCTGATGGACGAGGTCGTCGAGAACGCCGTCCCCGGGCCGCCGCTCCTTCCGCTTGCGGTCGATCAACTCGCCGACGTACTCCTCGAGTCGTTCCCGCGCCCGGAGCGTGTCGTCCGCCGTGGGTCCGCGCAGCAGCCGCCGCGACTGCTCCTCGAAGAACTCGTGGTCGGCGTACGGCACACCCAGCAGGGCGCAGATCACCATCGACGGCACGGGCAGCGCGAACGCGCTCACCAGGTCGGCGGGCGGCCCCTGGGCGGTCATCGCGTCGAGCCGCTCGTCGACGACGCGCTGGATGCTCGGGCGCAGTTCGTTGGCGCGTTTCAGGGTGAAGCTCGGGACCATCATGCGTCGCTGCACCCGGTGCTCCGGGTCGTCGACGCCGAGCAGGGCGGTCTTCTTGTGGCGGACGGCCGCGAAGCGCTCGGTGGGCGCGGGGAAGCCGGGCCGGGTGCGGTCGGTCGACAGGCGGGGGTCGGCGAGCAGGTCACGGGCGACACCGTGACCGGTCACCAGCCAGGCGGGGCTCCCGTCGAAGAGGCTGACGCGCGTCAGGGGGCGCGTGCCGCGCAGCGGCTCGTAGGCGGTCGGCGGGTGGTAGGGGCAGGTGCGGTCCTGGGGGAAGGCGACGGGTTCCGGCAGTTCCGAGAGTTCCGACAGTTCCGTCATGGAAGACCTCACAGACGAAGGGTGCGTCGTGACGATCTTCATTAGATGCCCGGGGCATCTATAGGGCGACGCGAAGTTCGGCCAGATCGGTGAACGGGACGATCTGGCCGGAGTTGAGCGTTCCGCGGCGCCGGCCGGAGGGGCGGATGCCGCTCGCGCCCGGTAATTCGGTTGCCGTCGTGCGGGCCCGCCCCCAGGATCCAGCCATGTCCACGATCGATGCCCTTCCGCCGCTGATGTCCGCCGCCACCGTTCCCGTGCGTGGCCGACAGCAGCCCGGGGGTCCCCGGAGGCTCGACGCCGCGCGCTCATGACGGGCGCGCTCGTCGCGGGGCTGGTCGCGGGCTACGGCATCGCCATCCCCGTGGGCGCGGTCGGCACCTACCTCGTCTCCCTCACCGCGCGCACCTCCCTGCGCACCGGCGCGTGCGCCGCGCTCGGCGTCGCGACCGCCGACGGGCTCTACGCCCTGCTCGCCACGGTCGGCGGTTCCGCCGTGGCCGCCGTGCTGCGGCCGGTGCTGGGGCCGCTGGCCTGGGCCTCCGCCCTGGTGCTGCTCGCGCTGGCCGCGCTGGGCGCCGTCACCGCCGTACGGCGGTACCGCGCGCGCCATCTCACCGCGCGCTCCGAGCCACCGCCGCCGAGTCCGGCGCGGGCCTTCCTGTCCCTGCTCGGGATCACGCTCCTCAACCCCACCACCGTCCTCTACTTCGCGGCCCTGGTGCTCGGCACCGGCACCGCGGACGCGGCTCATCCCCTGGCACAGGGCGCGTTCGTGCTGGCCGCCTTCGCCGCGTCCGCCAGCTGGCAGCTCCTGCTCGCCGGGGGCGGCGCGCTGCTGGGCCGGGCCCTCACCGGGCGCCGGGGGCGTCTGGTGACGGCGCTCGTGTCGAGCGGGGTGATGGCGGTGCTGGCCCTACGGATCGTCGCGCAGGCGTGAGCGGGACCGGGCCGTGTCCCGTGAATCACTGGACAGGAACCCGAGCATGGTGCGGATGAATCCCGCGCATACGCGTGTTGTAGCGCGGTACGGATCAGTCGTACGACGCGACGAGCGACGAAAGGGACGGATGCCATGCCTCTTGAGGGCGAGTACGAACCCAGCCCGACCCAGTGGGTGCGTGAGCAGGTGGAGCTGTACGAGAAGTCCGGCGGCACGGAGGGGACGACCCTGCTGGACACGGGAATGCCCGTCATTTTGCTGACCACGCGGGGCGCGCGGAGCGGGAAGATCCGCAAGACGCCGCTGATGCGCGTGGAGCACGAGGGACGGTACGCCGTGGTCGCCTCCCAGGGCGGGGCGCCCACGCACCCGGTCTGGTACCACAACGTCAAGGCCGACCCTCGGGTGGAACTCCAGGACGGCCCGCAGAAGTGGGACATGACGGCGCGTGAGGTCACCGGCGAGGAGAAGGCCGCGTGGTGGGAGCGTGCCGTCGCGGCCTATCCCCCGTACGCCGAGTACCAGACGAAGACGAGCCGGGAGATCCCCGTGTTCGTCCTCGAACCGGCAGACGGAAGCTGATCCGAAAAAATTTCCGCGTCCGGGTGCATGAACCGGGGGACCCCGGGCACCCGAAGGTCAGGCCCCGCCGCGTTCCCCCGTCGCGGCGGGGCTTTCTCGTGTCTCGCGCGCCGCTCGGTCGGTCACGTCGAGGAAGATCTGGTCCGCCTCGGGGACGATCCCGGCGATGGACCCCTTGATGCGGTCGGCGACCTCCTCGACCCGTTCGCTGTCCAGACCGGGGGCCAGGTCGATGCGGGCGGCCACGAGGGCCTGGTCCAGGCCCGTCTTCATCGTGAACAGCGCCTCTACGCTGTCGATCTCGGGCTGGGCCTCCAGCAGCGCCCGGATCCTGTGACTGGCCTCCGGGTCGGCGGCCTCCCCGATCAGCTGGTCGCGTGCGTCGCGGCCCAGCCGGTAGGCGACGTACACCAGCAGCGCGCCGATGGCGAGCGAGGCCGACGCCTCCCACACCACCTGGCCGGTGACCATGTGCAGGGCCATGCCGACGATGGCGAGGGTCACCCCCAGCACCGCGGTGCCGTCCTCGGCGACGACCGTGCGCAGGGCCGGGTCGCGCAGTCCGGCGGCGCCACCCTGCTTGCGCACCTGGTACAGGGCCCGTACGAGGGAGGCGCCCTCGGCGAGGAGGGCGACGCCGAGCACGACCAGACCGACCACGTATCCGCCGAGTTCTTCCTCCGCGCCGTTCTTGAGCGCCTCGAAGCCCTGGAAGAAGGAGAAGCAGCCGCCCATGACGAAGATCCCGACGGCCGCGAGGAGCGACCAGAAGAACCGCTCCTTGCCGTAGCCGAAGGGGTGACGGGCGTCGGCCGGGCGGCGGCTGCGGCGCAGTGCGGCCAGCAGGAAGACCTCGTTGAGGCTGTCGGCGACCGAGTGGGCCGCCTCCGACAGCAGCGCGGGCGAGTGCGCGAGGAGGCCGCCCACCGCCTTGGCGACGGCGATGACCAGGTTGGCCGCGAGGGCCACAAGGACGGTGACGCGTGTCTTGTGATCGGCTTGGCGTTCCGTAGGTGTCTCACTCACCCTTCGCCGATTGCCCAGGTCATGGCTGATCACACCGTGCCGTCGGCGGAAAACGGGGAACCCGGGGGGAAGCGGGGAACTCGGCCGGAAAGCGGGGGTACACGGCCGCGAGGCAGGCACGACAGCGAGGAGGAACCATGAGCGGCGGGGGCGCCGGCAACAGCGCGTACGGTCACACGACGTTCAAGCGGTCCAAGAGCCACTTCACCGACCGGATCACCGCGGACGGCCGCGACGGCTGGCCGGTGGAGGCGGGACGCTACCGTCTGGTGGTCAGTCGCGCCTGCCCGTGGGCGAGCAGGACGCTGGTGTCGCGACGGCTGCTGGGTCTGGAGGACGCCGTGTCCCTGGCGGTCGCCGACCCGGTCCAGGACGACCGAAGCTGGCGCTTCACCCTCGACCCCGGCGGGCGGGACCCGGTCCTCGGCATCCGCTACCTCGCCGAGGCGTACGACCGGCGGGAGGCCGACCACCCGGGCGGGGTCAGTGTGCCGGCGCTCGTGGACGTGCCCAGCGGCAAGCTGGTCACCAACGACTACCAGCAGATCACCCTCGACTTTGCGACGGAGTGGACGGCCCTGCACCGAGCGGGCGCGCCCGACCTGTACCCGTCGGCGCTGCGTGACGAGATCGACTCGGTGATGGCGGACGTCTACGAGGACGTCAACAACGGTGTCTACCGTGCGGGGTTCGCCACCGACCAGCAGGAGTACGAGGAGGCGTGCGCGGCTGTCTTCCGGCGGCTGGAGCTGCTGGTGCCGCGGCTGACCCGGCAGCGCTATCTGGTCGGTGACACGATCACCGAGGCGGACATCCGGCTGTTCACCACGCTGGTGCGTTTCGACGCGGTCTACCACGGTCACTTCAAGTGCAACCGCTGGAAGCTGACGGAGAACGAGGTGCTGTGGGCGTACGTCCGTGATCTCTACCAGACGCCGGGATTCGGCGACACCGTCGACTTCGACCACATCAAGCGGCACTACTACCAGGTGCACACCGGCATCAATCCGACCCGCATCGTCCCGCTGGGCCCCGACCTGTCCGGCTGGCTGACCCCGCACCACCGGGAGCAGCTCGGCGGGCGCCCCTTCGGGGACGGAACACCGCCGGGTCCGGTCCGCGCCGAGGAGGAGATCCCGGCGCCGGGACGCCCCTGAGACCCCCTGCTCCGACGACGCCCCGCCCCCGTACTCCCCCTGACAACCCACTTCTCCGACCAAGGAGGTCCCGTGACCAAGAAGAAGAAACTCTCCCGCGGCTACCAGCCGCTCGGCTTCGTGCTGGGCTGGTCGAGCGGGTGGCTGGCCGGGCTCGCCTTCCGCAAGACCTGGAAGGCCATCCGGCACGAGGACGACGCACCCGACGCCCTCGACCGCGACCGCGGCTGGGGCGAGGTCCTCCTCGCCGCCGCCGTCCAGGGCGCCATCTTCGCCGTGGTCCGCAGCGCCGTCGACCGCACCGGCGCGAAGGCCATCGAACACAGGACGGGAGTCTGGCCCACGAAGGAAGAGGGCGGCCGCGACTGAGCCCGCGCGCCGCACTGCGTCTGAGGCCGAGTTCCGGCTGCGTCCGCTCGGCGACACACATGGCCGCGCGCAGCCGGCCCCGGCCGACGACTGGGACCCACCGCCGCGGCTGACGCCGAGCTCGGCCGGCTCGTGTGAACGACCCACAGTGACGGCGAGGCCTCACTCGGCCGGGCCCGGCTGACGGCTTGGGCCCACCCCCGATTGCCGAGGCCCACGGGCCGGGCTCGCCTCAGCCCCACCGCCGGTGCCCGGGACACCCCCCAGAGGTCCGGGTGCCGGCGCATCTCGGACGGCCCCGGCTCTGGAACGTGCGGCGGAGCCGCTCAGCGGGGCCTCGCTCGTCCAGGGATTCGACGCCACCCGGCACGAGAGGCAGCGGCTGTGCCGTGCCGAGGGCTGGCGCCGCGTGCGCACCGGCGCCCTACGACTGCAGGTACCTCAGGACCGCCAGGATCCGTCGGCTGTAACCGGTGGTGTGCGACAGCTCGAGCTTGTCGAAGATCATGTTGAGGTTCTTCTCCACCGAACTCAGAGAGATGTGCAGCTTCTGCGCGATCGCCGTGTTGGTGTGCCCCTGGGCCAAAGCCTCGAGGACACTGCGTTCGCGGGGCGTGAGGCGGGTCAGCGGATCTCCGTGTGTCGTGCGGATGACCAGCTGCCGCACGACCTCGGGATCGATGGCAGCGCCGCCCGCCTCGACGCGTTCCAACGCATCCAGGAACTCCTCGACCTGAGCGACGCGGTCCTTGAGGAGGTACCCCACGCGTTCCGCGTTGGAGGCCAGCAACTGCGCCGCGTAGTTGCGCTCGATGTGTTGGGACAGCACCAGTACGCCGGTCTCCGGCCACCGTTCCCGGATCTCCAACGCCGCTCGCAGCCCTTCGTCGGTGTGTGTCGGCGGCATCCGAATGTCGAGGACGACGACGTCGGGTCGCCGCAAGTCCATTTCCGCCAGCAGCGCATCGGCGTCACCGAATGCGCCCAGGACCTCGTGTCCCTCCTCGATGAGGAGCCGGAGCAGTCCCTCACGCAGCAGGGTCGAGTCCTCGGCGATCATCAGGCGCATGGCAGTTCCGCGGTAATGGTGGTGGGTCCCCCTTGGGGACTGTCGACGCGCAGGACGCCGTCGAGCGCGGCGACCCGGCTGCGCAGTCCGCTCAGTCCGCTGCCCATGGGATCCGCGCCGCCTGCGCCGTTGTCCTGGATCTGCACCGTGAGCACCCTGCCGAGGAGCGCCACCCGCACGGAGATGGCCGTTGCACGGGAGTGTTTGGCCGCGTTGGTCACGGACTCCGACACGACGAAGTACGCAGCGGTCTCCACTGGCTGAGGCAACGCCTCAGTGACGTCGAACTCCGTACGGACGGGGATGCTGCACCGCTCGGACACTCCGCCCAGCGCCTCCTTGAGCCCCAGACTGTCCAACGCCGAGGGATAGACCCGCCAGGTCACTTCGCGCAGTTCCGCGAGGATGTTCTGGGACTCCTGATGTGCCTGGTGCAGCAGGGCGTCGGCCTGCTCAGGATTGCGTCCCCGGCGGGCCCGGCCGAGGAGCATGCCCAGCGCCACCAGGCGTTGCTGGATTCCGTCGTGGAGGTCCCGTTCGATACGCCGGCGTTCGGAGTCCACTGCCTGCACGACCGCTGCCCGGCTGGTGGCCAGTTCATGGATGCGTTGCTGCAGGAGTTCCCGTTCGGAGGGGCCGAAACACTCGCGGGCGATGCGCGCGTCCAGGGTGGCGAGTGAGTGGAGCCCCTGGACGTCGAGGAAGAGCAGCACACTGCCGAGGAGTACCTGCATGAGCAACTCGTCCCAGTGGAGGGTTGCCTGGGCCATTCCCCTCACGAGCAGCCCCGCCAGGACGACGCCGAAACCCAGCAGTCCGGTCACGACGCCGCAGAGCAGCCCCGTATAGCTGCGGACCGCCAGATAGCGAAGGATCTTCTGGTCGGATGCCTTGTAGTGCTCGGGGAAGCGGTCGCCGAAGAAGACGGCCCGGCGGGTCCGTTCCAGGGTCGTGAGCCGGCGGGCTCCGGTCACCATGATGCCGAGCGCGCTGATACGGGTGGGCGGCCACAGCAGGAAGGGGCCGAGGACGGTCCCGACGACGAGGAGGTAGAGGAAACCGAGCAGGGCCGTGCCGCAGCCGAAGAACGTACCGGCGCACCGACGCGGCCAGGAGGCCGGCAGGGTCGCGGCCGCGTCGCCTTCGCCGGAGTCGTCCTGGCCGAGTGGGCCCGGCAGGTGATGGGCGGTGAAGCCTGCGGAGTCCCCCTGCACGGGGGCTGAGCCTAGTGCGGCCGGGTAGCCGGAGCAAGATCGTTCGGGCCGCGTGCTCGGCGGCACCATGGTGCGAAGTTGCCGGTGGCGGGTCATGAAGTGCGGCGGTGCTGGGCCTTGTTACGGCCGCGCAGCCGTACGGCCAGGTATACCGCCAGGGCTGCGACGACCAGAACCAGCACCGCTTTGGAGACGATGCTGACGTAGGTCTCCGCCACTTCCCACTGGTCGCCCAACCAGTAACCGGCCATCACCAGGACGGCGTTCCAGATCAGGCTGCCGAGCGTGGTCAGCATGACGAACACGGGCAGAGGCATGCGCTGTACCCCGGCGGGGACGGAGATGAGGCTGCGGAAGATCGGCACCATGCGGCCGAGGAAGACCGCTTTGGTGCCGTGCTTCGCGAACCAGTCCTCCGTGCGCTCCAGGTCGGATGCCTTCACCAGCGGCAGTTTCGCCCAGATCGCGTGCATGCGTTCACGGCCGAAGAGCATGCCGATCCAGTAGAGGACCACGGCTCCCGCAACCGAGCCCAGAGTCGTCCAGAACAGCGCCGAGGCCAGCGTGAGAACTCCTTGCCCGGCGGCGAACCCGGTCAGCGGCAGGATCACCTCGCTCGGCAGCGGCGGGAAGAGGTTCTCCAGCGCGATGGCCAGGCCGGCTCCAGGACCGCCCATGGTGTCGACGAGATCGGCGGCCCAGCCCGCGATGCCGTCGGCGGGTTCCTGAGGCAGGGCCAAGGACGTGAGGTGCATGTGACTCTCCAAGCTGACGGGCCGGTCGTCCGGGCAGGCGCCCCAACTGCCCACCAAGCTAGAAAGCACAGGTCAACAGCGGTATGAGGATTACCGTCCAGTCCAATGCGGTTACCCGCACCGGACACCTGCGGAAAACCGCACCCACGGGAACGCGGCCGGCTTCCTCAGCGGCGAGGACCACCGAGGCACCCCTGGGCGTGCAGACCAACGTCGGGGTCCGGCCCAGCTCCCCTGCCGCCCGGGCCGAGCCCGGCTACGGCCGGACTCGGCCCCTCCCGCCGGCGGCCTCGCCCCGTGGGCAGCCGGGCTCGGTCTCACGCTGCTCCTGCGATGTCCGGGACACCGCTTCCCTTGCTCAGCCCTGCTTGGGTGCCGTTGAAGGGACGCGGCGGAGGGTGAAGGAGTGGCCGGCGGGGTCGGCGTAGCCGCGCTCCTCGTAGGGGCCGGGGGCGTAGTTGGTTTCCAGGGGGCGGCCGCCGAGGCCGATGACCTTGCGTTCGGCCGCGTCCAGGTCGTCCACCAGGAAGTCGAGGTGGGCCTGGAGGGAGTTCTCGGGGCGCGGCCAGCTGGGCGGGGTGGCGTTCACGTCACGGCGGAAGGCGAGCCGGGTTCCGTCGGCGCCCCTGATCTCCACCCGGTTGGCCGTCGCATCCGTCTCCTGCGCCTCCAGCAGTTCCTTGTAGAACACGGCGAGCTTCTCGGGCTCGGCACAGTCGAGCACGACGACGCCCGCTTTCACCAGTGCCATGTCTCCTCCGCGGGATTCCGGGCGCGGAACGGAGGTGCCCCGCCGCCCTGTTACCTTGCGGATATCCCGGCCCGCCCGATTCAGTCGGCCCCCGACGCGCCAGCCCGGTTCTCCAGCCGTGCCGCCGCCGCGCTCAACAGCAGTTCCAGCGCGGCCGGATAGGAGCTGTGCCGCATGGCGGCCGCGAGATGGCGGGCCGTGGCGGCGATGTGCGGATGGGTGTCGGCGGGCAGCCGGGCGTACGTCTCCCGCCACACCTGGGCCTCCGCCTCGCGCGCGGCCCTGGGCAGCGCGCTGCTCGCGGAGTCGAGGGCGCCGAAGGCCAGGTTCTGGTCGACGAACGTGTGATAGATCCGCACCGCCTCGCCGTCCGGGAACCCGGCGTCGCGCAGCACGCCGAGGATCGTCTCGACGGCCTGGATCTCGTGGACGCGGCCGGTCACCCGGTAGGCGCTGAGCACGGCCGCCCGGGGATGGGCGAGCGCGCCGGCGTGCATGCGCAGGCCGAGGTCCCACAGGTCGGCCCGCCAGTCCCCGGTGGGCCGCCAGCTGCGCAGGGTACGGCCGATCAGCTCGTCGGCGATGGCCAGCATCAGGTCGTCGGTGCGGCGGAAGTAGCGGTAGAGGGAGCTGGGGTCGGCACCCAGGGCGTGCCCGAGACGGCGGACCGAGAGCGCGTCGGCGCCGTGTTCCTCGATCAGCCGCAGAGCGGTCTCGACGATCAGCTCCTCGGAGAGGACGACACCCTGCTTGGTGGGCCGCCTGCGCCGCCGGGCGGCGGGCGGGACGACGCGCTCGGTCATGGCTGCCTCCAGGAGACGGGCGGGCGCAGGTCGGGCCCGCCCCACGCGCATTCCACGCCGACCCGGCCGTGATCCCGCACCGGGCCCGCTGTGGTGCAGCGCACTTTATGACAACACCGTTGACCTGTTAACCCCCCGGCCAGTTTCATATGCGGTCACCGGGGCCCACCGCGCCCCCCCGTGCGAGCGGAGTACTGGCCATGACCGACAACCCCTATGGCGTCACCCCTCCCGCGCGGCCCGCGCTGCGCAAGTCCCTCGGTGTCCTGGACGGCGTCGCCGTCGCCGCGTCCAGCACGGCCGCGACCACCAGTATCGGCATCGGCCTGGGTGTCACGGCCGGCGTGGTCGGCCTGCACCTGCCCGCGATCATGCTGCTGGCCTTCCTCCCGGTGCTGGGTATCGCGGGCGCCTACTCGCGCCTCAACAAGGTCGAGCCGAACGCCGGAAACGGCTACGTGTGGGTGGGCCGTTCGCTGAGCCCATGGCTCGGCTTCATGGTCGGCTGGGTGAACATCGTCGCCGTGGTCGCCTTCCTCGCCTACACGACCGCCGTCACCGGGTCCGCGCTGCTGCAACTGGCCGGGAAGGCCGGCTGGCACCAGGTGGGCCCACTCACCCTGGACCCGGGCTCCACCGCGCAGACGACCGCCGTGGGACTCGTGGTCCTGGCCCTGGTCACCGTGACCGCCGTCACCGGCATCCGCACGGCGGCACGCATGCAGACCGGACTGTTGATCTTCGAGTACGCCGTCCTGCTCGGCTTCTGCGGATACGGCATCGTCACCGGCCCGCACCCGTTCAGCCTGAGCTGGTTCGATCCGTTCGCGATCACCTCGGCGTCGGCGCTCGCGCAGGGACTGCTGCTGTCGGTGTTCTGCTACTGGGGCTTCGAGGCCGCCTTCAGCGTGAACGAGGAGGTGCGCGACCCGCGCGACGCCTCCCGGGCCGGCTTCATCACGCTGGTGACGATGCTGGGGCTGTTCCTGCTCGGCTCGATCGCCTTCCAGCGTGTCCTGTCCGAGCCGGAGCTGGCCGGGCACGGCGCCGAGGGCCTGGCGTACTTCGGTGACCGGCTGGCCTCCGAGCCGCTCGCGGCGCTGCCGCTGGTCGCGCTGATGTTCTCGGCGGTAGCCTCGCTCCAGGCCGGTGTGATCCCCACCGCCCGCGCGATGTTCGCGATGAGCCGGGACCGTACGCTCGGCCCGGTGTGGTCCAGTGTCAGCGTCCGGTACGGGACGCCGGCGGCCGGGACGCTGCTGGTCGGGGCGGTGGCCGGAGTCGTCGCGGCGCTGTCGCTGGTGATCCGGCGGCTCTCCGACATGATCATGGCCACGGTCAGCGCCGTCGGCATCGTCGTGGCGCTGTCGTACGCGCTCACCGCGCTCGCGGCGGCCGTCCGCTTCCGCGGCCTGCTGCGCGAGGACTGGCGGCAGGGCGTGCGCGCGGTGGTCCTGCCCGCGCTGAGCGCGGCGGCCCTGCTCGCACTCGGCGGCTACCTCGGCTGGTCCTTCTACACCTCCACCGACCACCTCGAACTCCGCGCGGACAACGGGTGGTTCCTGCTCCTGACTCCCCTGGCGATGATCGCGTCCGGTTTCGTCGCCGCGGCCTGGGCCAGATGGGTGCGCCGTTCCCCGTACTTCCGCACCGGCACCGGCACGGACGCCGACGCGCCCCAACTGCTCACCGTGTCCCCCTGACCCCACACGCCTGCCCCCCACGCCTGCCACCCAAGGAAACGGATCATGCCCGCAGATCTCCTCTTCACCGGCGGTCCCGTGCTCACCCCAGAGGGCCGCGGCGCGACCGCGCTGGCCGTCACCGGTGACCGGATCACCGCCGTCGGCGGCGACGACGTACGCGAACTGGCCGGGCCGCGCACGGAGGTCGTCGACCTCGCCGGACGGCTGTTGCTGCCCGGTTTCCAGGACGCGCACGTCCACCCGGTGCCGGCCGGTCTGGAGCTCACCCAGTGCGACCTGAGCGGCACGAGGACCGCCGAGGAGACCCTGGCGGCCGTCCGCGCGTACGCCGCCGCGCGTCCGGAGCGGGAGTGGATCACCGGCGGCGGCTGGTCCATGGAGGCCTTCGAGGGCGGTACGCCGACGAAGGCGCTCCTGGACGCGATCGTCCCCGACCGGCCGGTCTACCTGCCCAACCGCGACCACCACGGGGCCTGGGTCAACAGCCGCGCCCTGGAACTGGCCGGGGTCACGCGGGACACCCCCGACCCGGCCGACGGGCGCGTGGAGCGGGACGCCTCCGGCGAGCCGAGCGGGACGCTTCAGGAGGGTGCGATGCGGCTGGTCGGACGGCTCGTGCCGGCGGCTGGTCCGGCCGAACTGCTGGCCGCGCTGCTGCACGCCCAGCGCCGGCTGCACTCCCTCGGCATCACCGCCTGGCAGGACGCCCTCGTCGGCGACTTCCTGGGCATGCCGGACCCCTCGGAGGCGTATCTGACGGCCGCCCGCGACGGTTCGCTGACCGCGCGTGTCGTCGGCGCGCTGTGGTGGGACCGTGGGCGTGGGGCCGAGCAGATACCCGAACTGGCCGAGCGCCGGGCCTCGTTGAGCCACGGCCGGTTCCGCGCGGGCACGGTGAAGCTGATGCTGGACGGGGTCGCCGAGAACGGCACGGCGGCGCTGCTCGATCCCTATCTGGACAAGTGCGGCTGCGTCACCGCCAACCGGGGCACCAGCTTCATCGACCCGGACCGACTGCCCAAGTACGTCACCGAGTTGGACGCGCTCGGCTTCCAGTGCCATTTCCACGCCCTGGGCGACCGGGCCGTACGCGACGCCCTGGACGCGATCGGGGCCGCGCGGGCCGTGAACGGGCCGAGCGACACCCGGCCGCATCTGGCGCACCTCCAGGTCGTGCACCCCGACGACGTGCCGCGCTTCGCCCGGCTCGGGGCCACGGCGAACATCCAGCCGCTGTGGGCGGCGCACGAACCCCAGATGGACGAGCTGACGATCCCGTTCCTCGGGCCCGAACGGGCCGCGTGGCAGTACCCGTTCGGGGCGCTGCTCGGCTCCGGGGCGCGGGTCGCGGCGGGCAGCGACTGGCCAGTCAGCAGCCCAAACCCGCTCCAGGGAATCCATGTCGCGGTCAACCGGGTCGGCCCCGGCGGCGACGCCCCGGTGTTCCTGCCGCACGAGCGCATCTCTCTCACGGACGCGCTGACCGCGTACACCGCGGGATCGGCGTACGTGAACCACCTCGACGACACCGGCCGGCTGAGCGCGGGGGCACTCGCGGATCTCGTGGTGCTGGACCGCGACCCGTTCGAGGGCCCACCGGAGGCGATCGCTCAGACCCGGGTGGCGCTGACCTATGTGGGCGGAGAACGGGTCTACGCGGCCGACGGGGCGTGAGCCGGGATCGTCACGGGCGGCGAAATCGCCCTGCGGGCACTGGAGTTGCGCCATCGCGTCACAGGGAACGCCGCAGAGTGACCGAACTCGCCGCGAACCCGTGCCGCTCGTAGAAACGGACGGCGTCCGGGTTGGCGGTGTAGGCGGTCTCCTCCACGTGCCCGGCCCCCCGCCCCTTCGCCCAGGCGAGGAACTCCCCCACCATCCGGCCGCCGGCACGGGCACGCCGGTGCTCGGGGCGGACGTACACGCTGATCAGGGTGGCGGCGGAGCGGACGGGCCGCATGACCGAGGCCTCCGTCACGGACCCCATGAGGTGCCCTACGCCCCGCCCCTCGAACTGGACGCGACGAGCCCCGGTATGTCCTCGGCACGGGCCCACCGCACGGTCACTTCTTGATCGGTCATGGCTGCACGCCAATACCGCAACGGTGCTTGCGCTGCCCGGCGTCGACGAGGATGTCTGCGTATCCGCCGACGGATGCATGGGACTCAGGAGGCGATGATGCTCGGGAGAGGCACGCGGTTGCTCGCCGGCGCCATGATCATGGTGTGCGCGGTGCTCGTCGGCCCCAGTGCGCCAAGCGGTGCCTTTGGCAGGTCACTGCCCGCCGAAGCCGTCAGGGACGTCGTACCGAACCGGGTCATGACGTGGAACATCTGCAACCCCTGCGACGTGAGCAACGTCGACCGGGCAGCGGACATCGCCACGTACGCTCCTCAGGTCATCGGCCTGCAAGAAGCGTGCGTGCGTGACGTCGAGAGGATCCGGGAGTACCTGAGGAACCTCTACGGGCTGGTCTACCACGTCGCATACGGGACGGTCCTGCAGAACTGGAGCCGCTGCGGGGGTGCGCCGTGGAATCCGGGGGCCTTCGGCCAGGCGATCCTCTCGGCGGCACCCATGACCGATGTCGTCAAAGTGGAGTATCCCGACGGCGGATCCGAGGACCGTGGGTACATGGCGGTGACCACCACCGTGGGCGGCAGGCCCACCCGGGTCTTCGACACGCACCTCGCCCAACGACGTCAGGAGTCGGTCCGCGCGGACCAGACCCGCGTACTCGCCGCAGCCGTCGCCCGGCACGACCGGGCGATCCTTCTCGGCGACTTCAACGCCACGCCGGACGCCCCGGAACTCACCGCGATATGGGCCCTGGCCACGGACGCGGACCCCCGGTGCCATCCCTCGCCCACGGGCACCTGCGCGCCGACCACCGACTGGCAGAGCAAGTTCGACTACGTGTTCCTGCGAGGCATCGCCCCACTCGATCACGGTGTGCATGCGACCCCGTACTCGGACCACCACATGATGCACGCCGACCTGGACATGGACCGAACGTGAGGCTGAGTCAGCTGTGAACGGTGAACCGGACGTGATGCCCGGAACTGTGGCTTCCACCACGGCGCATGCGGTCTTGTCCTGGTGAGATCACCGGATGCTCGGTTTCATCCTCCGTCTCCTGCCCTTCTGGGTACGCGAGCCCCTGCTCATCGCGATCACGTCCGTTCTCGGCGTACGCATCATGTATCTCGCCGTGAGCGAGCACGATCTGGTCGCGGCCGGTCTGGGCGTGGTGTTCCTCGTGTTCACCGCGGTATCCGTCCACCGGGTGGTCCGGGCCCTGCGCGCACGCCGGAACCCGAGTCCGGTGGCCTCGGCGGGCGGGGCGGTGGTCACTGCTGTCGCCCAGGTCCCGGCCCATGCCCAGGTTCCGGCTCAGGTTCCGGCCCAGGTCGCGGCCCAGGTCGGAGCTGAGCCGCGTCCCGTTGCGGGCACTCCGGAGAAGGAGCCCAACGCGTGGGGCCAGGCCCTCGCGGCCGTGGCCGTGTTCGGGGCACTCGGAGCCGCGCTGTGGGTGGCCCCGCAGGTGATGCCGTCCGACGACACCACCTCGAAGCCCGCCACGTGTTCGAGTGCGGAGGACGAGGAGCTGCCGAAGCCCTACAAGGCGACGCCCCGGCCCGTGACCGGTGAAGAGCTCTGCAAGGCGCTCAACCGGCCCGACCTGGCCCGGCTCCTCGGTACGCCCGAAGAGACCGCGACCAACGCTTCCGGCAGCAACAACACCGCTCCCCTCACCGACGAGAAGGTCGCCCTGCCGGAGGCCGAGGTCGACTTCGAGACGTACACCGTGAATGTCGCGGCCACTTACAACCATCTGTCGACCGCCCAGTACGTGAAGTTGATGAAGTACGGAGACGAGACGAACGTCAGGACACTCACGGTTCTCGGCCGGCCCGCGGTCTTCTCCTCGGATCACACCATGAAGCTGGAGATCAATCTTGGGAGTGGCGGCTCCGGCGGGCCGGTCGAACAAGGTCCCCTCGCCAGGACGTTGACCGTGGCCCTCGACCGCAAGGACCGGGGCGGCTACTGCGACATCTCCGTGTGGAGCACGTCCGGAGCCCTTCCGGCGGACAGCGTGCTCGTCGGCATCGCCGAGAAGGTTCTTCCGGCGATCCCCGAAAGGGCTGCTCGATGACTGCGGCGAGGTAGGTCACCTCACGCGACGGCGGTCCCCTCCAGCTCCACCATCTGGCCGGGGACCGCCAGCCGTGTCACCCCGAGCATCGTGGTGGTCGGTGCCACCCCCGCGGCGCCCAACCGCGACGCCAGGACGCCGTAGTGCGGGAACAGCAGATCGATGTCGGTGGTGTAGACGTTGAGCCGGACGAGGTTCGCGAGGGACATGCCGGCCTCGCCGAGCACGGCCTCCAGGTTGTCGAGGCTCAGCGCCAACTGTGCGGCCATGTCACCGTCATGCAGGGGCTTGCCGTCGCCGCTCATCGCGGTCTGCCCTGAGCAGTACAGGGTCCGGGTGTGTCCGGTGACGATCTCCCCCTGGTTGAATCCCAACTCCGCCGACCAGGTCACCGGGTTGACCGCCGTTCGTTCCACTGCCACATCAGCTCCATTCGGTTCTTCGGTAACCACGAGCCTGCCAACAATTCACGACACCCTTGGTCATGTATTCGATACGGTCCTCGTGTGCGCGCCGATCGGCTGGTCTCGCTGGTCCTGCTGCTGCGTCAGCGCGGTCGCCTGACCGCGGACACGCTGGCCCGCGAGCTGGAGGTGTCCACCCGTACCGTGCTGCGCGACATCGAGGCGCTGTCCGCGGCCGGCGTCCCGGTCTACGCCGAACGCGGCCGGCACGGCGGGTTCGCGCTGTTGCCCGGTTTCCGGACCGAGCTCACCGGACTGAACCACGACGAGGCCCTCGCCCTGCTGACCGCCGGAACGGGGCGCGGCGAGCAGGTGTTCGGCCTCGGCTCGGCACTCGCCTCGGCCAGGCGCAAGGTGGTCGACGCGCTGCCCGAAGGCCACCGGGCCACCGCGAGCGACGCTGCCCGGCGTTTTCTCGTCGAGCCCGAGACCGATCTGCTCTCCCGCCGGCCGGACCCTGAGGAGGTGCCCGGCACGACGATGATCGAAATACGGCGCGCGGTGCTCGTCGGACACAAACTGCGCATCCACTACGCGGCCGCGGACCAGCAACCCCAGTGGCGCACGGTGGACCCGATCGGCCTGGTCACCGTGCGGGACCGGGGCTACTTGCTGGCCACGAGAGCCGGCGCGGACCGCACCTACCGGCTGTCGCGGGTGTCGGCCGCCGAGGAACTCCCCGAACCGGCACAGCGACCGAGCCAGGTCGATCTGGACCGGGTCTGGCGGGAACGCTGCGCGCGGTTCCTGTCCAGCGATCATCTCGCCGTGCTGATACGGGTGAACCCGGAGCGGCGGGAGGAGCTGCTGAGCACCGCGGTGGCCGTCCGCGCGGCAGAACCGGAGGCGGACGGCTGGCTGCGGCTGGAGGCGACGTTCCAGGATCTGCGACACGCCGAGTGGGCGCTGTGGCAGCTCAGCACGGACGCGGAGGCCTTGGCCCCGGAGTCGTTGCGCACCTCCCTGCGTGACCGCGCCGCCGCGCTCGCCGCCCGCTACGGAGCCTCGTCCTGACCGGAGTGGTTCCTGGACAGGTGTCCAGCTATGCTCGGCCTCCTGTCCTGGACAGCTGTCCAGGAACTCTAGGAAGGGCGGGGACGGACATGGAGATCCTGGCGGGCGTGCTGGTCGGGCTGGTGGCCGCGTTGCATGCGTACATCCTGGTGATGGAGATGTTCCTGTGGCAGAAGAAGCCGGGGATGTCGTTCCACGGGTTCGACCCTGAGATGGCGCGGGCGACCGCTGCGATGGCGGCCAACCAGGGGCTCTACAACGGGTTCCTCGCGGCGGGTCTGGTCTGGGGCCTGGTGGCCGCCGACCCGACGGGCTTCCGCGCGCAGGTGTTCTTCCTGTCGTGCGTGATCGTCGCGGGCGTGTACGGCGCGGCCACCGCCAACCGGCGGATCCTGGTCGCGCAGGCACTGCCCGGCGCGCTCGCCCTGGCCGCCGTCCTGATCGCCCAGTGACGCGCGGCACCCAGGAGGATCCGCGGGCCGCGCGCACCCGGGCGAGGCTGCGCGAGGCCCTGCTCGCCGAGTGTGCCGAGCGGCCGCTCGCGGAGGTCGGCGTGGCCGCGCTGGTGCGGCGCGCCGGGGTCGGCCGGGCCACGTTCTACGTCCACTACGCCGACCTGGAGGCCCTGGCCGTGGACGCCTGCGCGGACGTCGTACGCGAGGCGGTGGAGGCGCTGCACGCCTGGCAGGGCCGGCCCGACCCGGTGCACGCGCCGCCCGCGCTCGCGGAGTTCTTCGCCGCCCTCACCCCGCACGCGGGGCTGTACCGCGCCCTGCTCAACCCGGGCGGAGGCGGCCCGCTCGGCCGGGTCCTGCACCGGGACCTGCGCGCCTACAGCCTGCGCGAACGCGAGCGCGCCGGCGCGGCGGACGCCCCGCTGGTCGCCTCGGCCGTCGCCGCGACCTTCGCCGGGGTCCTGGCCGACTGGCTGCACGGCCTCCTGGACGCGAGCCCCGAGGCCGTCGCCGACCAGGTCTGGCAACTCCTGGTCGCCCTGCACGCCAGCCGGTGAGGCGCGAGCGCGGCTCAGCGGCAGCCCATTCCGTCCTTCACCAGCGGCCAGGCCTCGACGCCGTCGGGGGTGCGGACGTACGCCTTCGTCGGGTCGTCCGTCAGCCACAACCGCCAGTCGCGGAGCCGGTATCCGGTGTCGTGGGCGCCCGCGGGCATCCGGACGTCACCGTCGTACGGGGCGGTCAGCATGCCGGGTTCGAGGACGCCGTCGGGGTCGCGGGCGTACAGCCGGGCGTCGTCGCCCGCGCCCAGCTCCAGGAAGTGCGCCTTCTGCCAGTCGCAGTGGGCCGAGCCGACCGAGCTGCTGATCAGCGTGGTCTGCACCCGGCGTCCGTGCTCGTCGGTCCAGATCTGGTACGGCAGCGAGTCGGTGAAGTCGGCGGGGAGTTCGGCCGGGTTGCAGGACGCGGTGGTCTCGGGGCCCCAACCGGGAGCGCCCTCGCGGTCCTTGGCGACCACGACGGCGGCCTTGGTACGGCCGCCGACGTCGAGGGAGTACAGCACCCGGTCGCCGTCCTCGCGCTCGACCCGGTAGCCGGAGCGCGGGAGGTCGGGTTTTTCGATGTCGAAGTACAGCTTCAGGCCGTCCTCGGGGGTGTCCCCGCCGTCACCCTCGCTCCACCGCTCGCCCTGGCCCCCCGAGTAGATCTCGCCGTCGCACTCCAGGGCCCGGCCCGCCGCCCCCGACTCGACGCGCAGGGCTTGCACGCTGTCCTCGTCCAGGTCCCGCGCGGGCACGTGCAGCGGTCCGGCGTACGGGGTCGCGGGCGGGGTGCCCTCGACCACCACGTGCTCCTCGCCCCCGCATCCCACCGCCGTCACGGCCAGCACCGCCACCACCACGAGTCCTCTGCGCATCCCCGCCCCCGTTCTCCGGTCTTTCGTCTCGCTCCTTCGACGCCGAAACGACCAAGAACGTTCGGGGTCCGTCAGCGCACCGCCTGGAACGTCCGCCGGTATGCCTGCGGGGACACCCCGATCGCCGCGTGCAGGTGCTGGCGCAGGGAAGCGCCGGTGGCGAAGCCGACCTCGCCCGCGATCTGGTCCACGGAGAGGTCGCTGGCCTCCAGCAGGTGCCGGGCGCGGGCGACGCGCTGCTGGATCAGCCAGCGGCCGGGGCTCAGGCCCACCTCGTCGTTGAAGCGGCGGGCGAAGGTGCGCAGGCTCATCCGGGCGTGCCCGGCGAGGTCGGCGAGGCTCAGGGGTTCCCCGAGGCGCTCGAGGGCCCACGCCCGGGTGGCGGCCGTGCTCGTGGCCGCGGACTCGGGCACCGGCTGCTCGATGTACTGGGCCTGGCCGCCGTCCCGGAACGGCGGGACGACACAGCAGCGGGCGACCGCGTTGGCGAGTTTGCTTCCGTGGTCCTCACGCACGATGTGGAGACAGACGTCGACGCCGGAGGAGGCCCCGGCCGAGGTCAGGATGCGGCCGTCGGCCACGAAGAGCACGTCCGGGTCGAGTTCGACGTGCGGGAACATGCTCCGGAACTGGTCGGCGAGCAGCCAGTGGGTGGTCGCCCGGCGGCCGTCGAGGAGCCCGGCGGCGGCCAGTACGAAGGCGCCGGTGCAGATGGAGACGATGCGTGCCTCGGCGGGGATGCGGGCGAGGGCGGCGGCGACCTCTGCGGGGAGTTCGGCGGTGACGCTGGTGGGCGAGATCGGCGGGACGACGACGGTGTCCGCGGTCTCCAGCGCCTCGGGTCCGTGCTCGACGGTGACGCTGAAGTCGGCGTTGGTGCGCACCGGTTGGCCGTCGACCGTGCACGTCACCACCTCGTACCGACCGTCGGTCGTGCCGAAGATCCGGCTGGGGATGCCGAGCTCGAAGGGGTAGACCCCGTCGAGGGCCAGGACGACGACCCGTTCAGGGCGCTTGCGCGTTCGCATGGCACGATCCTAGCGAAGGTTGGCCATCGTGCCATTTTCCCCGCGATCACTCCCGGGCAGGCTTGATCACCATGAGCGATGTGAACACGATGCGCGCCATCAGTCAGGACGTCCTCGGCGGTCCCGAGGTGCTGAGGGAAGTGGAGCTGGAGCGGCCCGCGCCGCGAGCGAACGAGGTACTGGTCCGGGTACGGGCCGCGGGGGTCAATCCCACCGACTGGAAGCACCGCGCCACCGGCGCCATCCTCGGCTCGCCGCCCTTCGTCCTCGGCTGGGACGTCTCCGGCGTGGTCGAGGCGACGGGCTTCGGCGTAGCCGCCTTCGCACCCGGCGACGAGGTCTTCGGCATGGTGCCCTTCCCGTACGGCCACGGTACGCACGCCGAGTACGTCACCGTCCCGGCCCGGGCGCTGGTGCACAAGCCCGCCGCGATCGACCATGTGGAGGCCGGCGCCTTGCCGCTGGTCGCGCTGACGGCGTGGCAGGCGCTGGTGGAGACGGCCGACGTGCGGCCGGGGCAGCGCGTGCTGATCCACGCGGCGGCCGGCGGGGTCGGGCACGTGGCCGTGCAGATCGCCAAGACGCGCGGGGCGTACGTCATCGGCACGGCGAGCGCGGGCAAGCACGACTACCTGCGGGAACTGGGTGTGGACGAGGCGATCGACTACCGCGAGACCGACTTCGAAGAGGCCGTCAAGGACGTCGACGTGGTGCTGGACACCATCGGCGGTGACCACGCGGTGCGCTCGCTGCGGGTGCTGCGTCCGGGCGGGGCGGTGGTGTCGATCCTGCCGGTCGGGTCGGAGGAGTTCTACGAGGAGGCCGAACGGCTCGGCGTTCGGGCGGCCTTCCTCCTCGTCGACGCCGACCGCGCCGGTATGCGGGCGATCGCGGAACTCGTCGAGGCGGGGAAGCTGCGCCCCACGATCGCGGGGACGTTCCCGCTGGCCGATGCCGCCGAGGCACACAGGCTCGGCGACACCGGCCGGACCACGGGGAAGCTGGTCCTGACGGTCGACTGAACCGTCAGAAGGTCAGGACCGGCTTGATGGTCTTGCCCGAGGTCATGTCCTGGACGGCCTGGCCGATGTCCGCGAAGGCGTAGGTGCCGATCAGGCGGTCCAGCGGGAGCCGTCCCTCCTTGACCAGCTTGACCAGGGCCGGGATGAAGCTCTGGGTCTCGCTGTCGCCGAGGGTGAGGCCGACGACCTGCTTGCCGCCGAGCATGCCGTTGACGTCCAGGGCGACTTCGGTACCGAAGGCCGGGGCGCCGACGATGACCAGGGTGCCGCGGGCGGCCAGCGCATCGACGCCCTGGCGCAGGACGGCCACGTTGCCCGTGGTCTCCACGATGCCGTCGGCGCCCTGGCCGCCGGTGATCTCGGCGATCGCCTCGCCGGGGACGGCCTGGCCGGCGTCGACGGTGTGGGTGGCGCCCAACTCCTTGGCCAGGGCGAGGCGTTCGGCGACCCTGTCGACGGCGATGATCGTGGTGGCCGGGGTGAGCGCGGCCGCCATCACCGCCGACAGACCGACCGCGCCGGCACCGAGGACGACGACCGTGTCGCCGGTCGCCGGCTTCAGTACGTTCCAGACGGCGCCGACTCCGGTCTGCACTCCGCACCCCAGTGGGGCGATGGACTCCAGCGGGACGTCCGGGTCGACCTTGACGAGGCTGCGCTCGTCGACCAGCGCCCGCTCGGCGAACGAGGACTGGCCGAAGAAGTGGCCGCCGAGCGGCTCGCCCTCGCGGCTGATCGTGGCCGTGCCGTCGGCACGCCGCCCGCCCAGCAGGTTCAGCGGCAGCCAGCCGGCGCAGTAGGCGGGATGGCCGCCGTCGCAGTTGCGGCAGTCGCCGCAGGAGGTGAAGGACAGCACGACGTGGTCGCCGGGGGCCACCGCGGTGACGGCCGAACCGACCGCCTCCACGACCCCCGCGCCCTCGTGGCCGAGGACGCCGGGCAGCGGGAAGGGCAGTCCGCCGCCCGCCACGCTGAGGTCGGTGTGGCACAGGCCGGCGGCCACCAGGCGGACAACCGCCTCGTTCGGGGCCGGGTCGTCGAGGACGACGTCGGAGAGGGTGAAGGGGGCGCCGCCGGACTCGACGACTGCGGCGCGGGTGGTGATGGGCATCGGGTGAACTCCCTTTGTTCTACGGGCTGTTCTACGGCCGCACTCAGTCGAGCGAGACGACGACGGACTTGACCTTGGTGTAGGAGGCGAGCGCCTCGGGCCCGTACTCGCGGCCGAAGCCGGAGTCCTTGACACCGCCGAAGGGCACGGCGGGGTCGAGCATCGCCCAGTCGTTGACCCAGACGATGCCCGCCTGGAGCCGGTCGGCGACACGGTGGGCGCGGGCGAGGTTCCGGGTCTGGACGCCGGAGGCCAGACCGTACGGGGTGGAGTTGGCGAGGGCGACGGCCTCGTCCTCGGAGTCGAAGGGCTGGACGGTGAGGACCGGGCCGAAGACCTCCTCCTGGACGACGCGGGAGTCGTTGGCGAGGTCGGCGATCACGGTGGGCTTGTAGTAGTAGCCGCCGTCGAGGTCGAGGCGCTCGCCGCCGCAGACGATGCGGGCGCCCTCCTTGCGGGCGATGTCGACGTACTCCTCGACCTTGCGCAGGTGCTTCTCCGCCGCCATCGGACCGACGACGGTCTCGGGCTGCCTGGGGTCGCCGACGGGCACGCCGGGAACGGCCTCGGCGAGGATGCCGAGCAGGGTGCTGTAGACCGAGCGCGCAACCAGCAGGCGGGGGCCGCCCATGCAGAACTGGCCGGTGTTGAAGACGAAGCCCTTGATGATCGCGCCGACGGCCTTCTCCAGGTCGGCGTCCTCGAAGACGATGTGCGCCGCGTTGCCGCCGAGCTCCATGGTGACGGGCTTGAGGTTCTCGCCGGCGATGCTCGCGGCGTGCCGGCCGATCGCGGTGGAGCCGGTGAAGGCGATCTTGTCGACGCCGGGGTGGCGCAGCAGCGCCTCGCCGGCCACCGGGCCCGCGCCGGTGACGACGTTGACCACACCGTCGGGGACACCGGCCTTCTGCAGGAGCTCGGCCATGTACAGGGCGCTGAGCGGGGTCTCGTCGGCGGGCTTGTGGACGACCGTGTTGCCGGCGGCGAGGGCCGGGGCGAGCTTGGAGCCGGCGAGGATCAGCGGGAAGTTGAACGGGGTGATCGCGGCGACGACACCGAGCGGGCCGCGCTTGGTGTAGGCGTGGGCGTTCATGGGGGTGTCGCGCTGCGCGCCGTCGAGGGTGTACGCGAGGGAGGCGTAGTACTCGTAGTCGTTCGCGGCGTTGGTGACGTCGACGGCGTGGGCCAGCGTGATCGGCTTGCCGACGTCGAGGCTCTCCAGCCGGGCGATGTCGTCGGCGTTCTCGCGGATCAGCTGGGCCACGCGGTGCAGGACGCGCCCCCGCTCGCGGCCGCTCAGGCCGGACCACTGCCCGGCGTCGAAGGCCTCCCGGGCCGCGCGCACCGCCGCGTCCACGTCGGCGGCGCCCGCCTCCGCGACGGTGGTGACAACCGCGCCCCGGGACGGGTCGACCACCTCGCTGCGCGCTCCGTCGGCGGCCTCGCGCCACTGCCCCCCGATGAACAGTCGGCCGGGTTCCATCTCGAAGGTGGTCATCACCACTCCTCAGCGTCGTCGCCAAGATTTCAACAAACAGGTTTCCTGTTGTTTCGCCGTCTGGTGCGCAGTCTCATTACAGACAGGTTTCCTGTCAATGGTCTACGCTCTGTTCATGCTCGGCACCCAGGAAACCAAGGCACCTCCGTCACTGCTCTACATGGTGAAGCAGGTGGAGCTCGTCGTGCGCTCCCACCTGGACGAGCTGGTCAGACCCTCCGGGATCACCGCCCTGCAGTACACCGCGCTCACCGTGCTGGAACGGCACGACGGACTGTCCGCCGCACAGCTCGCCCGCGACTCGTTCGTCACCGCCCAGTCCATCGCAGATCTCGTCCGTTCCCTCGAGGGCCGCGGACTGGTGCGCCGGGAGCGCAATCCGCGCAACCGACGGGAGCTGCTGATCCTGCTGACCGACGACGGACGCGAGCTGCTCGCGCGCCACGCCGGGCCGGTGCGGGAGCTGGAGGAGCGGATGGTGCGGGACCTCACGGCACACCAGGCCGAGCAGCTCCGACAGGCCCTCACCAAGGCCTGGCACGCACTTTCGTAACCCTGTGAACAAAACCTCGAAGGAGTCGGTCGCAAATCGAAGACATATGTCAACCGAACATGCTCAAATTCACTGCATCGGGGGTAACTTGCTGGGCGGGGGGCTGCTCGGCGCACCCCGTTGTCGGAGCAGGTTGGAGGCGATGTCGTCGTGCGGCAGGAACCGGCGGCGCCCACCCGCCATCTGCGTGTGCACCGGGACCGGGGACACACGGTGCTGGAGTTCCACGGTGAGATCGACATCGTCGCCGCCGTGGAGATCGTCCCGCACCTGGACGAGGTGACGGCGGCCCCCGACCCCCGGGTGGTCATCGACCTCACCCGGATCGACTTCTTCGACTGCTCCGGGCTGCGCCTGCTGTACCGGGCCCGCAGCCGGGTGCTGGAACACGACGGGCGGCTGCTCCTCGTCTGCCCCCACCCGCTGACCCTGCGCGTCCTGCGGGTCACCGGCCTGAGCCGCCTGCTGCCCCCGCACCCGACGCTGGACGCGGCGCTCAGCCGACCCGAGGCCACGTCCGGCACGTTATGACCGCGCCCTCGACCCCACCGCCCGCGGCTACCCGGCCGTCGGCGGGTCGAACAGGGCGCTGACGGACTCGCCGTTGTGGATCCGGCGCACGGCCTCGGCGAGGGCCGGGGCGATGGACAGGATCCGCAGCTTGTCGGTGTGCTCCTCCTCGGGCACCGGCACCGTGTTGGTGCACACGATCTCCAGGACGTCCGGCTGCTCGCTCAGCCGCTTGAGCGCGCCGGCCGCGAACAGGCCGTGCGTGCACGCCACCCGGATCGAGCGCGGACCCAACTCCCGCAACCGGTCGAGGAGTTCCAGGACGGTACTCCCCTTCGCGATCTCGTCGTCGAGGACGATCACGTCCCGCCCCGCGACCTCGCCTATCACCGAGCTGATGCTGACCCGGTCGTCCGCGAACCGCTGCTTCGCGCCCGCCGCCACCTGCGCGCCGATCAACCGGGCGAACGCGGCCGCCTCCTTGGCGTTGCCGAGGTCCGGCGAGACGACGGTGGTGCGCGTGAGGTCGTACTGCCGGAAGTGCGCGGCCAGCTCGCGGTGGGCGTGCAGATGGTCCACCGGGACCGAGAAGAAGCCGTGCACCTGCGGCGAGTGCAGCGTCATCGCGAGGACACGGCGCGCGCCCGCCGCCACCATCAGGTCGGCGACCAGCCGGCCGCCCAACGAGATACGGGGCGCGTCCTTCTTGTCGGAGCGGGCGTAGGAGTAGTGCGGCATGACGACGGTGATACGGCCCGCGGACGCCCCCCGCGCCGCGTCGCACATCATCAGCAGCTCCACGAGGTGCTCCTGCACGGGCCGCACCAGCGGCTGGAGCAGGAAGACGTCCCGCTCCCGGCAGTTCGCCTGGAGCTGGACCTCCAGGCAGTCGTTGGCGAACCTGCTGACCCGGGTCGGGCTGAGGGGAACACCCAGATGGGCGCAGACCTCGGCGGCCAGCTCGGGGTGGGCACTACCGCTGAACACGGCGATGTCTCGCACGATCCGCTCCTCGCATGATCACGTCCGGGCGACCTCATGCTACGGACCCGGAAAATCCGTTGCGGCCCACCCCGGACCGTGCGCCATGATGGCGCCGTCCGCTTTCCCTCACGTCAGGACCACCCGCATGCGCCGACTCCTCGAAAACACCCGGCTCCCCCACTGGACGACGGTTCTCGAGGACTCGACCACGCATGCAGACCCTGAACATCGGAATTCTGGCCCACGTCGACGCCGGTAAGACCAGCCTCACCGAGCGGCTGCTCTTCGACCACGGCGCCGTAGACCGGCTCGGCAGCGTCGACGGCGGTGACACCCGCACCGACAGCGGGGCGATCGAGCGACAGCGCGGCATCACCATCCGCTCGGCCGTCGCCGCGTTCACCGCGCACGGCACACAGATCAACCTCATCGACACCCCCGGGCACTCCGACTTCATCGCCGAGGTCGAGCGCGCCCTGGAGGTGCTGGACGGCGCGGTCCTGGTGCTGTCCGCGGTGGAGGGCGTGCAGGCGCAGACGCGGGTACTGATGCGGACCCTGCGTCGGCTGCGGCTGCCCACGCTGGTCTTCGTCAACAAGATCGACCGCGCGGGCGCCCGCGCCGACGGCCTGATCGCCGACATCCGGCGCCGGCTCACCCCGCACGTCGTCCCGCTGACGCGGGTCACGGGCATCGGTACCCCCGGCGCCCGCGTCGCGCCCCGCGCCCTGACCCAGCAGGCCGCCGAGACCCTCGCCGAGGTCGACACCGACATCCTCGCGGCGGTCGTGGACGGCCCCGCCCCGGCCCCGGACACCCTGCGTGCCGCGCTCGCCGCACGCACCGCCGACGGCTCCGTGCACCCCGTGTACTTCGGCTCGGCCCTCGGCGGTCAGGGCGTCGCCGAGCTCGTGGAGGGCCTCGTCCGGCTGGTCCCCGAACCCGAACGAGGACCGGCCCCCGAGCCCGAGGCACCGGCCGTTGCCGCCCCGCGCGGCACGGTGTTCGCCGTACGTCCCGGACCCGGCGGCGAGCGGACGGCGTATCTGCGGCTCTACGACGGTGAGGTGACCCAGCGTCAGCGGCTGACCTTCCTGCGCCGTGAGGCCGACGGCCGGACCACCGAGGTCCCCGGACGGGCCAACCGCCTGGAGGTGATCGGCCGCCCCGGACCGCTCACCGGCGGCAACATCGCGACCCTGACCGGGGTCTTCGGCCTGCGCGTGGGCGACCGGCTCGGTGAACTCGGCGACCGGGCACCACAGTTCGCGCCGCCGACGCTTCAGACCCTGGCCCGGGCCCGCCGCCCCGAACAGGCGGCGCGGCTGCGCTCCGCCCTGCTGGCCCTGGCCGACCAGGACCCCCTGCTGCACGCCCGCCCCGCGGCCGACGGGGCCACGGCGCTGCTGTTGTACGGCGAGGTCCAGCTGGAGGTGGTCGCGGCGACCCTCGCCCAGGAGTTCGGCGTCGAGGCCGACTTCGAGCCCGGCCGGGTCCGGCTTCTGGAGCGGCCGGACGGGACCGGCGAGGCATGGGAGGAGCGGCCGTGGCTCGACCACACCAGGTACTGGGCGACGATCGGGCTGCGCGTGGAACCGGGACCGCACGGCTCCGGCGGGGTGTTCACGTACGAGACGGAACTCGGGGCGCTGCCCCGCGCCTTCCACCAGGCCATCGAGGACAGCGTGCACAGCACCCTGCTGAGCGGACCGCACGGCTGGGCCGTCACCGACTACCGGGTCACCCTGATCCGCTCGGGTTTCGCCCCTCCCCTGAGCACCGCGGCCGACTTCCGCGGCCTCACCCCGATCGTGCTGCGGCGGGCGCTCGCGCGGGCCGGGACCCGGGTGTACGAGCCGTACCACGCCTTCGAGACCGAGGTCCCGCCGGACGCGCTGGCCCCCGTGACCGCTCAGCTCGCCTCCTTCGGAGCGGAGTTCAAGGAGGCGACGGGCGGATCGACGGCGTGGGTGATCACCGGGGAGCTGCCCGCCCGGCACGTGCGCGAGGTCGAACTGAGGCTGCCGGGGCTCACCCATGGCGAGGGCGTGTGGTGGTCCCGCCCGTCGGGTGATCGGCCGGTCCGGCGGTCCGTTCGCACATGATCGGTCAACGGGTCGGTCTGGCGGGGGCGTTGCGGGGGCATCCGCTCTGTAGGAAGGAGGGCCGTCGCCATGACGACTCCCATCAGACGCGTGTCGGGACGGATGCCCGGCTGGGCGAAGGCGGTGAGCGCGGTCGTGATCGTGCTCGTCGTGTTCTTCGCGGGGATCCGGCTGAGTGTGCTCCCCGGTCTGAAGGACCTGTTCGGCACGGAGACCCACGACCGCTCCGGCCCCGCGCTGCTCGAGTCCATCCAGGACATCAGCCGCTACGACGCGGCCTCCGGCAACTTCCAGGTCGTCGTGGACCTGGAGAAGGACGCCAAGCTCCTGCCCGACGCGATCCGCGGCTCCCGCACCCTGTACGTCGGGGCGGGCACCGTGGACGCCTACGTCGACCTCGGGAAGGTCGGCAAGAACGACGTGACGGTCGACGACGACCGTACGTCGGCCACGCTCCGCCTGCCCCACGCCCAGCTCGGCAAGCCGGCGCTGGACACCGACCGCTCCTACGCGGTGTCCAAGCAGCGCGGTCTCCTCGACCGCCTCGGCGACTTCTTCTCGGACAACCCCAACAGCGAACAGGCCGTGCAGAAGCTCGCGGTACGGCACATCGGGGACGCGGCCAAGGAGAGCGAGCTGACCAAGCGTGCCGAGACGAACACCACCAACATGCTCGAAGGCCTGCTGCGCTCCCTCGGCTTCAAGGAGGTGAAGGTCTCCTTCGACGCCTGATCCCCTGACTCCGGTGCCTCGGGTGCCTGAGGTGCCGCAAGTGCCTCAGGTGCCGAGCACGCCAGGCAGGGCGAGGGCGCCGACCAGTGCGGCGCCCACCAGCAGCCATGCCACGTAGTCGCCGACGTGCCCGGACTGCAGGCGCCTGAGCGGCAGCGCCCGGTCCGGTGCGGCGAGCAGTCCGGGCCGGGTGACGGCCGCGGCGGCCAGGGCCACCGCCAGCAGGGTGGACAGGACGCCCAGCAGGGCTCCGGCCCAGCTCCAGTGCACGGCGGCGGGCGCTCCCCCGGATCCGGCCTCGTTGACGGCGTGCGCCACGACACGGGCGAGTCCGGGGGCCGTGCCGACGGCCAGCGCCCCGGCGAGCAGCACCGCCGGGACCACCGTCATGGTGTCGGGGATCCGGGTCAGCCGCTCCCGCGTCTCGGGCTCCTCGCCGGTGCCGGTCGTCTCGTACTCCTCCTCCTGGGGCGGGGGTCCCAGGCCGAGGAACACCCGTGCGGCGACCCGCAGGACGGCTCCCGCGGTGACCGCCGACGCGAGGACGTACAGCAGGGTGAGCGGCCCGCCCACGGCCTCCTCCGTGACCGTCTTGCCGAGTGCCGTGCCGAACGGCGGCAGCCCCGCGAGGCCGAGGGCTCCGACGGTGAACATCACGGCCACGCCGCGCAGCCCCCGGGCCCGCCCGTGCAGCGCGCGTTCGTCGACGCTGCCGTAGCGGTCGAGGAGGATGCCCGCGCAGGCGAACAGGGCCGCCTTCACGCCCGCGTGGCCGAGGACGTACAGCGCGATGCCGTCGTCGGCCTCCGGCTCGAGGGTGCCGATGCCGATGAGGAACAGCCCGGTGTGGGCGACGGTCGAGTAGGCGAGGAGCCGTTTGATGTGCCGTTGGTACCAGCACATGACGGCGCCGATGACGGCGGTGAGCGCGCCGAGCACGATCAGCACCCGCTCCAGGTCGGCGGCCGGGATGCCGCCCGGCCCGGAGAAGACGGTGTTGTAGACGCGCCAGACGCCGTACACGCCGAGTTCGACCATGACGCCGGACAGCAGCATGCACACGGGGGTGGGCGCGACGGCGTGCGCGTCCGGCAGCCAGAGGTGGAAGGGCACGGCGGCGGACTTGACCAGCAGGCCGGTCAGGACGAGGACGAAGGCCGCGAGGACCAGCGCGTCGGGGCGGCCGTGCGCGTCCAGGCCCCGCCCGATGTGCGTCATCGCCAGCTCGCCGGTGCGCCCGTACAGCAGGCCGATGCCCATGAGCATCGCGTACGCACCGAGGGAGTTGACGATCGCGAAGGTCAACGCGCCCTGCACGGCCTTGGGTTCGTCGATCCGGTAGCCGGTCAGCGCGAAGGCGACGACGCTCATCAGCTCGAAGAACACGAAGGCGTCGAAGAGGTCCCCGGCGATCGCGAAGCCGCACATGCCCGCCTGGAAGACGAGCATCAGGGCTGGGAAGGAGCCCGCGTGCCGGCGTGGCGGTTCATCGAAGTAGTGCCAGGAGTACACCAGCGCGGCCAGTGTGAGCAGCGAGGCGAGCGCGGCCATCCCGAGGCCCGGTCCGTCGCCCACCACGACGATGCCGACGCTGCGGCCGTTCACCGGCCGCCAGCCGCCGACCCACTCGACCATGGGCGGGGAGCAGTCGAGGAGCAGGACGATCGCGAGGGCGGCCGTGCCGGCGGAGACCGCGCACGCGATCGTTTCTGCGGCGATCCGGGGCAGCAGACGGCCCCCGGCGACCAGCAGCCCGGCTCCGAGGAGCGGGACGGCGACGAGCAGGGGCAATAGGTGGTTCATCAACCGCGCAGCTCCGAGAGCTCGTCGGGATCGACCGTGCCGTGCCGCTTGGCGACCTGCACGACGAGGGCGAGCAGGAGGGCGGTGACGGTGGCGCCGACGACGACGTCGGTCAGGGCCAGGGCCTGGACGACCGGGTCGACCACGGGCCGCGCGCCGGGCTTCATGTCGGAGAAGACGGGTGCGGTGGCTCCGTCGCGGTAGCCGACGGCCAGCAGCAGGACGTACGTGCCGGACTGGCAGACGGCGAGACAGCCGACGGCGTGGATCAGGTTGCGGCTGGTGGCGAGGCCGTAGCAGCCGACGAGGAAGATCCAGACGGCGACCAGGTACGGCAGTACGTCCATCACGGCACTCTCACCTCGCCCTCTCCCCGTTCTCCCCGCTGTCCGTGCTGTCCTTCACGATCTCCACGGCCTGGTCCAGAAAGCGGGCGAGGAGGACGACGACCGCGCAGGCGACCTCCATGCCGATGGCCGCGTTCAGCAGCGGGACGCTGCCGCCGGAGGACAGCGTGTTGAAGGTGCCGTACGGCAGCAGTGTGTTGGCGAGGAAGGCGGTGCCGGCGAGGACGGCCGCGAGGCCGGTGACCAGGTAGGCGGAGGCGGCGAGCGCGTCACCGACCTCGAACAGGCCGAGGGGCCGGACGCGTTCCAGGGCGCGGTAGTCGGCGCCGAGGTACAGCAGGTGCAGGGCGGTCGCGGCGACCACGCCGCCCTGGAAGCCGCCGCCGGGGCTGAGCTGCCCGTGGGCGATCACGTAGAGGCCGATGAGCAGGGCGGCGGGCAGGACGAGCAGGGCGTAGCCGCGTACGGGCCGGGCGACCTCGGCGGGTTCGGGCGGTTCGCGGTGTTCGTCGCGGGTCTGCCGCAGCAGGACGACACAGCCGAGCACGGCGGCGAAGAGGATGCTCATCTCGCCGAGGGTGTCGAAGGCGCGCTGGTCGAAGTTGACGGAGGCGATGGTGTTGGCGGTGTGCCGGGAGAGCGACGCCCGTACGGCCCGGTCGCCGTAGGGATGCCGGTCGCCGCCGAAGCCGGGCAGGTCGAGGCAGGCGGCCACCAGCAGGGCCGCGAGCCCCCCGCCGCCGGCGTACACGAGCCACAGCCGCAGGCGCCGGTTCACGAGCGCGGCTCCTTCTCGCGCGCCCGCCGCCGCACCTTGCGGACCGTGAGCAGCAACAGCAGCGGTGTGACGGCGGATCCGACGGCGATCTGCGACAGGGCGACGTCGGGCGCCTGGAGCACGGTGAACAGGACGGCGAGCACGACACCGAGGACGGACAGGACGAGGGCCTGTCGCTCCGGGTCGCGTGTCGCGACGGCGACGGTCGCGGAGGCGGCCACGAGGAGCAGGGCCACGACGATGACGGCGTCGGTCACGTCACACCTCGCCGCGGTCCGCTCACCGGCTCAGCCACGGCGGACCCCGCTGAACCCGCCCGACAGGGCCCGGGAGGCGACGACATTGCCGCCGATCAGCAGCGCGCCCGTGACCAGGAGCTTCGCCGTCGCACGGCCCGGTGCGGCGACCGCGCACAGGACGGCCACCACGACCGTGCCGAGGCCCGCGACCGCCCAGGTCGCTCCCCAGGCGCGCGGTGGGTCCCCGGCGAGTTCGTCGGCGAGGAGCCGGGCGAAGACGAGGGTGCCGACCGGGCCCAGCAGTGCGAGGACCAGGGCGACGTCGACGTAGCCGGGGCGGTTGTAGCCCTGGGCGAGGAGCAGCAGGGCGGGGCAGGCCAGGGCGGTGGTCAGGTTCTGGGCGATCACGCGGCGGCGCAGTGGTCCGGTGGCGACGCCCCACAGGGTCGCTCCCACTCCCCCGGCCAGGACCAGCGTCGCGGCGAGGATCCAGCCGTTCACCGGTCGGTCACCGCCCGCCGTGCGGCTCGGGCCGCGAGTGCGCCGACGGCCGCGGCGCCCGCGCCCACCGCGAGTTCCAGCGGGTCCACGGTGCTGATGAGGACCAGCCACAGCACGGCGAGGGCGGCCCACCAGCCCAGCAGTTCGGCCGCCGGGAGGAGCGTCGTACGCCGGTCCACGCGCCACCTCCTCGGCCTCGCTCTTCCGGGCATCCAAGCACCGCGCCCGTCCCGGGGGGTGGCGGCGCGCGCGGCTCTCCACCGGAGTGCCCCGAGCGCAGGAACGGAAACCGGGGGCGCGGCCGGGCCGGTGCGGGGCAGTTGTGGACTGGTCACCGCGATCCGGGGTAACCCCCTTTGTACGCCAGGGACGTTGAAGTCAGGAGAACCTCATGGTCCACTCTGTCTTGCGCCTGCGCACCACCAAGTCGGCCAAGCCCGACAAGGCGCCCAAACCGCCCCCCGCGGCCCGTCGGCGGCTCCCCTTGCCCCTCCGCCTGCTGGCGACGCTGCTGGCCTTCGCCTTCATGCTGGCGTTCGCGGTGGTGCTGGCCCGGCTCACGCTCCAGCCCTCCCCCGCGTCCCAGGCGCTGACGCACACCAATCTGCACCCGGGCCGTTCCCTGAAGGCCTATCTGGACCAGCCCGCCCTGCGGGACGCGGTCAAGCAGATCGGCGGGAACGTGCTGCTCGGCGTGCCGTTCGGCGTGCTGGTGCCGGTCGTGGCGCCCCGGACGCGCGGCTTCCTGCGGGTGCTGGTCCTGACCGCCTTCGTGATGCTCCTGGTGGAGTGCGCCCAGGGCGCGCTCGTCACCGGGCGCGCCTTCGACATCGACGACGTCATCCTCAACACGACAGGAGCACTGATCGGTTACCTGCTGCTGGGCCGTCGGCTCAGCCGGGCGGTGCATAGCTGAGGTCCGTCGCCGTGAGCGACGCGGGGACCAGGTGCAGCCAGGCGGTGCCGCGCTCATCCGACGCCGAGCGGGTCCGCGCCGAGCTCCCGGAGCCGGGTGCGGACCCGCTCGGCGTCGGGGTGGGCGAGGTCGGTGAGGAGGGCGAGGGCGCTGCGCCATGCGGCGCGGGCGGCATCGTCGTCACCCAGAGCCCGGTGGGTGTCGCCGATGCGGATGAGGGATCCGGCCTCCTCGGCCGGCACGCCCACGTCCTGGTACAGGGCGAGTGCGTGGCGGTAGCCGTCGAGGGCCCGCGCGTGGTCGCCGAGGTGGTGGTGGACGTAGGCGATGCTGTCCCAGGTGGCCGCCTGTCCGACGAGGTCGCCGAGTTCCTGCAGCATGGTGAGGGCCTCGGAACAGTGGACGAGGGCCTGCCGGTAGTCCCCGAGCGTGGCGTACGACCAGCCGACCGCGTTGAGGGCGGACGCCTGCGCGGCTTTTCCTCCGCGGTCTCTCAGCAGGTCCAGGGCCACCTGGTCGTGCCGGAGGGAGCTGTGGAAGTCACCGCGCTGCTCGGACTCCCAGGCGAGGCTGCGGTGCACGGTGGCGCGCCCGACGTCGTCCCCCAGCGCGGTGAAGGCCTCCAGGGCCCGTTCGAGGTGGGTGGCGGCCGCGTCGCGCAGGCCCAGGCGGCCCTCCGCGCGGGCCAGCCCGCGAAGACCGTGGGCCTCCATGACCGGGTCGGACAGCCGCAGGGCCGCGTCGAGCGCGGTCCGCTGCACGGCCGCCCAGTCGTGCCAGTGCCCCTGCCGGTCGAGGAACCGCTCCAGGGAGGAGACCAGCAGGCAGGCGAGGCTGTCGCGTCCCGATGCGGCGGCCGCGTCGATGACGGCGAGCAGCACCGCGTACTCGGCCCTGAGCCAGGCCAGCGCCCGTTCGTCGTCGGCGAGCGGCTCGGGGAGGACTCCGGCGGGGACGGGCGGGAGCGGCATCCCGTCCGCGTAGGGCGCGGTCAGCAGAACGGCGGCGTGCGCCGTGTGCAGGTAGTGCTCGAACAACCGGGTGACGGCCTGCCCGCGTTCGGCGTCACCGTGCCGGGTTCGCGCCAGCTCGGCCGCGTGGGCGCGGAGCAGGTCGTGGAAGGCGTACCGGCCCGGGACGTGCTCGTTGACGAGGTGCAGGCTGGAGAGCTCCGTCAGCAGCAGTCGCGTCCGGCGTACGTCGAGCCCGGCGAGGGCGGCCGCGGCCGGCGCGGTGACGTCGGGACCCGGGTGCAGCCCGAGCAGCCGGAAGAGGCGGGCGGCGGCGGGTGAGAGGGCGCGGGAGGTCCAGGAGAAGACGGCGCCGACGTCGGCGGACGTGTCGGCCCTGGTGAACGCGTCGAGGCTGCCGTGGGCTTCGCGCAGCTCTGCCGCGATGGCCGACAGCCCGAAGTGCGGGTGGGTGGCCGCGCGGGCGGCGACGCAGGCCAGGGCCAGGGGCAGTCCGGCGCACAGCGCGGCGATCTCCGCGACCGCGTCCGGCTCGGCGGCGACCCGCTCGGCGCCCAGGCGGCGGACGAGGAGTTCGCGGGCCTCGTCGGTGTCGAGCTGACGCAGCGTGAGGGAATGGGCCCCGTGGGCCGCCACCAGACCGGGAAGCTGGTTGCGGCTGGTGACGATCGTGAGGCTGCCCGGCGTGCCGTGCAGCAGCGGCCGTACATGGTCGGCGTCCCGCGCGTTGTCCAGCAGGACGAGGAACCGGCGCCCGGCCAGCAGGCTGCGGTACAGGGCGGCCCGCGCGTCCGGGCCGTGCGGGACGCGTTCCGGCGGCACCCCCAGGGTGTCCAGGAAGCCCCGGACCGCTTCGTCGGGGCTCATGACCGCGCCGGACGGGTCGAAGCCGCGCAGGTTGACGTAGAGCTGCCCGTCGGGGAACCGGTCGGCGACCCGGTGGGCCCAGTGCACGGCGAGGGTGGTCTTGCCGATCCCGGCCATGCCGCCGATGGCGCTGATCACCACCGTCCCGACCGGCCGGGCCGCGCTCGGCAGCAGCCCGAGCACCTCGTCCAGTTCGGCCCGTCGGCCGGTGAACGTCGGCAGGTCGTGCGGGAGTTGCGTGGGAACGGGAAGCGAGGCCCCTCGCCCGCCGACGGACCCGGTCGAGCCACCGGACCCTGTGGACCCCGTGTCGCCGCGCACGGTCCGGTGGGCGTCGCGCAGCTCCGGTCCCGGGTCGATGCCCAACTCGTCGGCGAGCCGGGCCGCCACGGTGTCGTAGGTGTGGAGCGCCTCGGAGCGCCGGCCGGTGGCCGCCAGGGTGAGGATCAGCCTGGCCAGCAGCGGTTCGTCCAACGGGCTGTCGGCGGCGGCCGCTCGGAGCCGGGGCAGGGCCACGTAGGGGATGCCCGCGCTCAGCGCTGCATCGGCGGTCTCCTTGACGGTCGCGAGACGCTCGTCGTCGAGTGAGCCGAACGCGGCGTGGCCGCGCGCCTCGGCGGGGATCCCGGAGGCGACCGGTCCCTGCCACAACGACAGCGCGTCGGTGAGGAGTTCCACGGCCCGTGCGGGCGCCCCGTCCAGAACCGCCCGCTGCGCCTCGGCCCGCAGCGAACGGAAACGCAGCAGGTCCAGGGAGTCGGCGTCGGTCAGCAGCCGGTACCCGCCCGCGCCCCGCAGGAGCCAGCGGCCCGTCGCCCGGGTGGGCAGGCCGGGCTCCAGGAGACGGCGCAGCGACCCGACATGCCGACGGACCACGTTGACGGCGCTGTCCGGGGGACGCCGGCCCCACAGCACGTCGACGATCTCGCTCACCGCGACCGGTTGCCCCGCCCGGACCAACAGCAGCGCCAGCAGCGCCCGTTCCTGCGGTCGTCCCGGCTCCAGCTCCGTTCCCGCCCGCCAGACCCGAACCGGTCCGAGGACCGCGAACCGCACCGACTCCGGCGCCACTCGTCCCCCCTCTGGTCTTCCGCCCCGGCACGCACCCTACGTCATGCGGAATGTGACCCTGGGTTACAAAAGCGCCGCTCGGGTCAGTGGCGGGTCCAGGTGAACTTGTCGCCGCCCACCCACCGGACCACGTCGGGATCGTCCAGGTCGTGGACGGTGATACCGAAGGCGGCGGCCGCCTCCAGCACGTCGGTGACGGCCCTGGCGAAACCGACGACCTGGCCGTCGATCTCGACGATGCGGAACGGCGGCGTGCCCGGCTGCACCCCGAGCACCAGGATCCGCGGGTTGGTCATGTGCGGGCTCGCGCTTTCGGTCATGAATAGAGCGTAGAGCGCAAACCGCGCGAGTGGCGCGTACGGGGCGTTCCGCGGACCTCCCTCAGGGGCGCCGCCAGTCGTCCCGCTCCAGATGCGAGCCCGCCTGGGGGCCCATGCGCAGCATGCCGCCGTCGACGGACCAGGAGGCGCCGGTGACGTACGAGGCGTCGGGGCCGGCCAGGAAGGCGATCACGGCGGCGACCTCGCGGGCGTCACCGGGGCGGCCGAGCGGCACGCCGGGGCGGGGTTTCGACTCCACGTCGGCGTCCTCCTGCCCGGTCATGGGCGTGGCGATCTCACCGGGCGCCACCGCGTTGACGGTGATGCCGTACTCGGCGAGCTCCAGGGCCATGACCTGGGTGAGCAGGCCGAGTCCGCCCTTGGCCGCGCAGTACGGGGCGGCGCCGACGCGCGGCTGGTGCTCGTGGACGGAGGTGACGTTGACGATCCGGCCGCCGTCGCCCTGCTGGATCATGTGCCGCGCCGCCTTCTGCCCGCACAGGAAGGGGCCGACGAGGTCCACGTCCAGGACCTCGCGCACGGTGTCGAGCTCCAGGTCGACGAAGGGCGTCATGGTGCCCGTACCGGCGTTGTTGACGAGGACGTCGATGCGGCCGAGGCGGTCGCACAGCTCGTCGACGGTGCCGGCGGCGACGGGCAGCCGGGTGAGGTCCATCTGGGCCACGACGGCCCGCTGCCCGTGGGCGCGGACCTCGTCGGCGGTCTCCTCGGCGCCCTTGAGGTCGGTGTGCCAGGTGATGCCCACGTCCATCCCCGCCCGGGCCAGTCGGACGGCGGTGGCGCGGCCGATGCCGGAGTCGGCTCCGGTGACCAGGGCCACCTTGGTGCGTGCGACGGGGACGGACACCGAAGACATGGCGTGCACCTCACGGAGACACGGAAGGGGGACGACGCTCGCAGTACCCGGGTACGTGGGGGACAAACCGCGCGCTCGCCGTGCGTGCCGGGTGGGGCTGGGGAACTCTGGAGCCAGAGGAGCGACCGCTGAGATCGGAGTCGGAGGTGGCGATGGATCCCGTCCGGGCCCTGGACCGGATCGCCTTTCTGCTGGAGCGGTCCCTGGCACCGACCTACCGCGTCCAGGCCTTCCGCACCGCGGCCCGCGTCCTGTCGCGGCTGCCCGAGGGCGAGCTGGAGGAACGGGCGCGGGCAGGCACGTTGGAGGCGCTCAAGGGCGTCGGCCCGAAGACCGCGCAGGTGGCGCGCGAGGCGCTTGAGGGGCGGGTCCCCGCCTATCTGGAGAAGCTGGAGGGCGAGGCCGGGGGCCCGCTCGCGCAGGGCGGCGAGGAGCTGCGGGCGCTGCTGCGCGGGGACTGCCATGTGCACTCCGACTGGTCGGACGGCGGCAGCCCGATCGAGGAGATGGGCCGGGCGGCGGCCGCGCTCGGACACGAGTGGGCGGTGCTGACCGACCACTCCCCGCGGCTGACCGTGGCCCGCGGCCTGTCGGCGGAGCGGCTGCGGGAGCAGCTGGACGTGGTGGAGCGGCTCAACGCGACCTGGGCGCCGTTTCGGCTGCTGACCGGCATCGAGTGCGACATCCTCGACGACGGCTCCCTCGACCAGGACCCGGAGCTGCTCGAACGGCTCGACGTCGTGGTGGTGTCGGTCCACTCCAAGCTGCGTATGGACGCGCGGGCGATGACCCGCCGCATGGTGGCCGCCGTGCGCAACCCGCACGCCGACGTCCTCGGGCACTGCACGGGGCGGCTGGTCAGCGGGCGGGGACGGCCCGAGTCGGACTTCGACGCGGACGAGGTGTTCGCCGCGTGCGCCGAGTCGGGCACCGCCGTGGAGATCAACAGCCGCCCGGAGCGCCTCGACCCGCCGAAGCGGCTGCTGCGCCGGGCCGTGGAGGCGGGCGCGCTGTTCTCGGTCGACACCGACGCGCACGCGCCGGGCCAGCTGGACTGGCAGGTGCACGGGTGTGCGCGGGCCGAGGAGTGCGGGGTGCCGGCCGAGCGGGTGGTCACCACCTGGTCGGCCGACGAGCTGCTGGCGTGGACGCGGGAGGGGCGTACGCCGGCCGGAGTGGGAGGGCGCTGACGTGGTACCCGTCTCGACACGAGAGCAGGAAGGGGCGTTTTCGACCATGCCGAGCAAGCGGCGGGCGGCCGTGTTCGATGTCGACGGGACCCTCGTCGACACCAATCACCTCCATGTGACCACCTGGTGGGAGGCCTTCAGGCAGGCGGGCCACCGGGTGCCGATGCACGCCGTCCACCGGGCCGTGGGGCTCGGCTCGACGGATCTCATCGCGCACCTGCTGGGCGACGACCGCGACGAGGAGCGGGACGCGGAGCTCAGCGCCGCCCACAAGGCCCTCTACGGCCAGTACTTCGACCGGCTGCCCGCGCTGCGGGACGCCGGGCAGCTGCTGCGGCGCCTGCACAAGGACGGCTGGGCGGTGGTGCTGGCCACCTCGGCGAGCGGGGCGGAGCTGTCCGCGCTGCGGCGCGCGATCGACGCCGACGAGGCCATCACTGCGACGGCGAGCGCCGACGACGTCGAGCGGGGCAAGCCCGCGCCGGAGCCCGTCGAGCACGCTCTGGAGCTGGCCGGGGTGCCCGCCGAGCACGCGGTGTTCGTCGGCGACACCGTGTGGGACATGCGGGCGGGCCGCCGGGCCGGGGTGCGCTGCGTCGGCGTCCTGTGCGGCGGCATCCCGCGCGCCGATCTGGAGGAGGCCGGCGCGGAGGCGGTCTACGACGACCCGGCGCACCTGCTGGCCTCCCTCGCGGACAGTCCTCTGGCATGACCCGCCGGAATCGGGGAATATCCGCAGGTCATGACGCGTGTGAGTGATGAGGTACGGCTGTGGGAGCGGCCGCTGAGCGGTTCAGGGCCGATGGATTTCGTACGGCGGGGGGCGAGCGGTGTCGCCCGGTCGGTCCGGGCGGCCTGGAGCGGCCCCGGCCGGGAGCGGGACTTGGTCGTGCAGTCGCTCAAGGCGGCTGGGGCCGCGCTGCTCGCCTGGTTCCTGGGGGGAGTCCTGCTGAGCGACCCCCTGGCCATGATGGCGCCCTGGGTGGCATTGGTGCTGGTGCAGGCCACGGTGTACAGCTCGCTGCGGCAGGCGGCGCAGCAGTTCACCGCGATCTGCGTGGGGGCGCTGCTCGCCTCGCTGGCGCAGGTGATTGCCGACGACACGACGGGCGCGCTCGCACTGTGCCTGCCGCCCCTGATGCTGCTGGCGAACTGGTCCCGGTTCGGGGACCAAGGCGTCTACGCGGCGACCACTGCCCTGTTCACCGTCGCCTCGGGCACGGCGGTCACGGTGTCGGCGGTGTCGCACCGGGTGGGGCTGGCGGCGCTCGGCGCGGTCGTCGGTGTCGCGGTCAACGCACTGATTCTGCCGCCGGTTCACCTCAGGGACGTGCGGGAGAACCTGGAGGCGCTGGCCCGGGGGGCGGGCGACGTGCTGCATTCGATCGCGGCCGGGCTGCTGGAGGGCGAATGGGACGCGTCGACGGCCGCCGAGTGGTCGCGGGCGGCCGCCCGGCTCGAACGCCGCTGTGAGGGGCTGCGCTCGGCGCGCTCCTGGAGCCGGGAGAGTCTGCGCCTGACGGCCCGCCCGCTGCGCGCACTGCACCGTGGTCCGCTGGATGTGCCGCCGGAGACGGAGGACGAACGCTGGTGCCGCGTCGCCGCCCATGTGACGGTCCTGACGCGCACCCTCGCGGTGTCCGTCGACGACGACCGCTCCCCCGCCCCGCCGGAGGGTCAGGCGCTGCGGGAGTACGCCCGGCTGCTGGAGCTGATCGGGGACGCCTGCCACGCGTCCGCCGAGGACGGGTCGCGTGCGGCGCTGGAAGAGCTGCGGGAGCTGCACGGCCGTCTGCAGCGCAGTCTGAGTCACCATGCGCGGGAGGGGGGCGCGGCCCCTACGGCGGTCCTGGGCACGCTGTTGCTGGAGGCGGAGAACATCTGGTCGGAGGTGGCGCCGAAGGAGAACGTGCCGGAGCGGGACGGGGGGTGACGCGCATCACGGCACGACGGGCGGTGGGCGGGGAACACGCACCAGTGGTTCGCCGTTGAACCACGCGTGGGTACGGATGGGACAGTGTCCCCGGGCCTCACCTTTTGCCCACAGGGACGATCGTTCGGCTGAAGCCCTGTGGAGCCTTTCGCCGAGAGGCGACCGCCATCCGTACCCACCTCTGACCGCCCCGACCGGAATCCCCCGTCCGGTCGGGGCTCGCTCTTTCCGCCCGGGTTGTGCCCGGCCCGGGCGGCGGGCCCTTGACTTCGAGCGCACTCCAATTCGTAGCGTGCCGGTCATGACCTACCGCACCACGGCACAGCACAAGATCGGTTCGGGCTTCGGCGCCGACAGCACCGCCGACGACGTCCTCGACGGCATCGACCTCACCGGGCGGCTCGCCCTCGTCACGGGCGGCTACTCCGGGCTCGGCCTGGAGACCACCCGCGCGCTGGTCCGGGCCGGTGCCCGGGTCGTCGTCCCCGCCCGCCGCACGGCCGCCGCCGCGCAGGCCCTGGAGGGCCTCACCGGTGTCGAGGTGGACGAGCTCGACCTCGGCGACCTCGACAGCGTGCGCGCCTTCGCCGACCGGTTCCTCGCCTCCGGCCGCACCCTCGACATCGTGATCAACAACGCCGGGATCATGGCGTGCCCCGAGACCCGGGTCGGGCCCGGCTGGGAGGCGCAGTTCGCGACGAACCACCTCGGCCACTTCGCCCTGGTGAACCGCCTGTGGCCGGCGATCGAGCCCGGCGGCGCCCGCGTGGTCTCCGTCTCCTCCCGCGCCCACCACTTCTCCGGGATGCGCTGGGACGACGTCGACTGGGGGGAGGGCTACGACAAGTGGCAGGCGTACGGACAGGCCAAGACGGCGAACGTGCTGTTCGCCGTCCACCTGGACCGACTCGCCCAGGACCGTGGCGTACGGACCTTCTCCCTCCACCCCGGCGGCATCATCACACCACTCCAGCGGCACATCCCCAAGGAGGAGATGATCGAGCGCGGCTGGATCGACGAGGCGGGCAACGTACTCAACCCCGGGGGCTTCAAGAGCCCCCAGCAGGGCGCCGCCACCCAGGTGTGGGCCGCGACCTCGCCCCAGCTGGCCGATCTGGGCGGCGTCTACCTGGAGGACTGCGACATCGCCGAGCCCGCCCTGTCGGACGCCGAGACCACCGGCGTCAAGCCGTGGGCGACCGACCCGGACCAGGCGGCACGCCTGTGGGAGCTGTCGGCACAGCGTACGGGGGTCGACGCCTTCGCCGGCTAGTGCCGTGACCGGAAAGGTTTGCCGGGAAGCTCGCGGCGTCCGGTGCGGTGCATCGCAAGGCGGAGCATCGCCCGTGTACTGGATGTACTCGGGCGATGCGACAACGCGGCGGTGGGGGCCCCTCCCGCGCGAGCGAAGCCGAGCGTGGGGGAGCCGTGCCGGGCGCCGCGAGCCGGTGAACCTTTCCGGTCACGGCACTAGGTGTGCTGTGGACGGGCCCCGGTGCCGCTGCCGGGGTCCCAGAACCTCGCCCCGTCCGGCGAAGCGTGGTGGTTCGCCTGTGGCTTTGGGTACTCGGTCCGTTCCCCCAGCGGAGCTGCCGAGAGGAGCCGAAGGTGAGCAGCGAAACGGGCATGAGGATCGTCGTCACGGGCGCCACCGGCAACGTCGGCACCAGTGTGGTGCGCCTGCTCTCGGAGGACCTGGGGGTCGGGTCCGTGCTGGGCCTGGCCCGGCGGATCCCGGAGTGGACGCCGCCCAGGACGGAGTGGGCCGCGGTCGACCTGTCCTCCGAGCAGGCCGACCCGGCCGCGCACTTCGAGGGAGCCGACGCCGTGATCCATCTGGCGTGGGCGTTCCAGCCGACGCACGACCCCGCGCGGACCTGGCGCACCAATGTCCTGGGCAGCATCCGGGTGTTCGAGGCGGTGGCGTCGGCGCAGGTTCCCACGCTGGTGCACGCGTCCTCCGTGGGCGCGTACTCGCCCGGGCCGAAGGACCACGCCGTGGACGAGTCCTGGCCGACGCACGGCTGGCCGGACGCCGCCTACTGCCGTGAGAAGGCGTATCTGGAGCGGGCGCTGGACACGTTCGAGCGCGACCACCCCACGACCCGGGTGGTGCGGATGCGACCGGCGTTCCTCTTCAAGCGGGAGTCGGCGAGCGAGCAGCGCCGCATCTTCGGCGGCCGCTTCCTGCCGGGGCCGCTGGCGAGGCCGGAGATGCTGCGCTTCCTGCCCGACATCCCGGGGCTGCGGGTGCAGGCCCTGCACACCGACGACGCGGCCGAGGCGTACCGGCTCGCCGTGACCTCCGAGGTTCGCGGCGCCTTCAACCTGGCGGCCGATCCGCCGGTCGACGCGACGCTGCTGGGCGAGATGTTCGGCGCCCGTCCGGTCCGCGTTCCGCGTACGGCGGCCCGCTCGGCGATCGCCGCCGCGTGGGGTCTGCACATGATGCCGGCCTCCCCGCACCTCTTCGACGCGGTGCTCCGGCTGCCGCTGATGGACGCCACGCGCGCGCGTGTCGAACTCGGCTGGCACCCGCAGCACACGGCGACGGAGGTCCTGGAGGAGTTCCTGCTGGGGCTCCAGCGGGGCGAGGGGGCGGAGACGGCGCCGATGGCGGGCCGCAAGGTGGGCTGAGAGCCGAGAAGGTGAGAGCAGGGGGCGGACGGAAGACCGCCCGCCCCCTCTTCGTGGCGCCTCACGGCCTCACGCCGACGGTTCGTCCGGTACGGGATGCTCGGGGTGGACGGTGGCCCCCTGCGGGGTGCCCTGTCGGCCCGTGCCCGCCTCGTCCGTGTCGGGCACGTCCTCGGCGGAGCCGTCCCGCTCCTCGGCGTCGGCCTCCGCGCGGGCGGTGTCACCCTCCCAGGGGTCCTCCCCGTCGCGTGCCTGCTGGTCCGGCAGGTCCCGCGGTACGGGCCCGTCGCTCTGACCCGCTCCTTCGACGCGATGCTCGGTCATGGCGTACTCCTTCCCGTCATCCGGGTTGCCGTCGTCGAAAGACAGGCGAGTACCTCCGCCGCGACCTGCGAAACCTGCGCCTAAGGGCTGTCCCGTAATCCCTGGCGGGCGTGCGACGACAGCTACGGCACCTCGCCGCGTTGTCGGGACGTCCGCATACATCCAGTATGCGGACGTCCCTCCGCCTTGCGATGCACCGCATCTGACGCCGCACGCTGATCCACCAGGGATTACGGGACAGCCCTTAGGGAACGCGCGAGGCGTTCTCGATCTCCGTCAGCGCCGCGACGAGTTCGGGCGCGACCGCCTCCTGCACCCAGGCGGCGTGGTCCTCGCCGGTCGCCCTCGGGATCGTCTCGGTGATCATGATGAGGTAGAGGTACGCGCGGTAGAGGGCGAGCCGCAACCGTGCGGGCCGGTCGAACTCGGCGTGGCCGCCTGCCTCCCGGTAGCCCGCGAGGAACGCCTCGTCCTTCGTGATGTCGCCGAGCAGGGCCAGGGAGACGAAGTCGGCCAGTGGGTCGCCCCAGAACATGCGCTCCCCGTCGATGAGGCCACCGATGCGGGCCTCGCCGGCCGTGCGGTCGACCAGGATGTTGCCCCGCCACAGGTCGAAGTGGACGAGGCGGGGGACGGTGACCTCGTCGAGGGCGTCGTGGGCGGCCTCGGCGGTACGGGCCACCTCGTCGGCCGGGAGGGGCAGCGGGGCGCCGTAGTGGCGGGCGTCGTCGAGGACGGCGTCGAACATCGTCGTGAACGCGGTCCGCCAGTCGGGGGCGAGCGGCCCCAGGGCGCCGGAGGGGTAACCGAAGGCGGGCCCGGTCACGGTGTGCAGCCGGGCCACCTGTCGTCCCAACTCGCCGCGCAGGCTGGTCTGTTCGGCTTCCGTGAGCGAGCCGTCCCAGGGGGCGCCCGGGATCGGCGTCATCAGCAGGTGCTGTCCGTCGAGGGCCAGCACCTGCGGCGCCGGGACGTCCGCGTGGGCGGCCCCGCGGTAGAACTCCGCCTCGGAGACCAGCAGTCGGTTCTCGTGCCGCAGGCCGGTCGCGGTCGGCGCGGTCTTCAGCACGTAGCGGCTGCCGTCGGTGAGGCGGAGCTCGTCGACGGCGTTGTACGTTCCGCCGCCGAGCGGTGCCAGGTGGGCGAGGCGGTCGGGCTCGAGGCCCGCTTCCGCGAGCATCCGCCGGGCCCGCTCCCAGGAGTCCGCCACCGTACGCCCACCCTTCTGTCGGTCAGCCCGCTGCTCGCTCAGCCCGCCGCGTACACGTCCTCGACGTAACGCCCGGCCGCGATGAGCCCGTCGAGCCACTGCTCGGCGTCCGCCGCGCCGGCGTCCGGCGTGCGGTCCCGGTACAGCGTACGGAACGCCTCCCGCACGCCGGGCGCCATCCGAGAACCGTCGCCGCAGACGTACACGCGGGCACCGGCGGCCAGCAGCTCCCAGACCTCGTCGGCCTCGGCGGCTATCCGGTGCTGCACGAAGGTCACCTCCCCCTCCGGGGCGGCGCTGAAGGCCGGGCGCAGGGACACGGCCCCGGCGGCCTCGGCGGCGCGCAGCTCCTCGGCGTGCAGGAAGTCGGCGTCGGGGGCGTCGCAGCCGAAGTAGCACAGCGCGGGGGCGAGTTCGGTGCCCGTCGCGAGGGCCGCCGTACGGTCGGCGACGGCACCGCGGAACGGGGCGAGGCCGGTACCGGCGGCCACCATGACCACCGGTGTTCCGGCGTCGATCCGGAAGGCCTCCCGGCAGGGCTGCACGCGGGCGTAGACGGTGGCGCCGGGCTCGATGTCGACGAGGTGACCCGAGCCGGTGCCCCGGTAGAGGCCCTTGCCCGAGCGGGAAGGGGCTTCCAGCAGGGACACCATCAGGTCCGCGTGGCCGGGGTCGACCGCGGGCGAGGAGGAGATGGAGTAGTGGCGGGGGCGCAGCGGGGTGAGCAGGTCGAGCAGCTGCGGCCAGTCCAGGGCGCCGCGCAGGGCCGGGAAGTCCTCGATCACCTCGACGAGGGTGCGCGGGTCGTCGGTGAGGGCGGCGAGGGCCATGCGCTCGGGCGGGCAGGGGTTGGCGGAGGACAGCACGGCGAGCTGGGCCGCGGTCGGACGCTCCTGCAACTCGACGTGGTGGGTCAGCAGCTGACGTACCGTCAAGGGCCGGTCCAGGGCGAGGCCGTCGCGGCGCGGGCGGGTGGGCCGGATGTCCAGGACGGTGTCGAGGTCGACGCCGAGGGCGGTCGCGGCGCGGTCGACGAGGGCCGGGGTGTTGACGGGCAGGACGGTGAGGTGGTCGGCGGTGCGGTAGGTGGTGCCCTCGGGCAGGGCGACGCGGACGAAGCGCTTGCGGCGCGGGTACCCGGGGGCGGTGAGGTCGTGGGCCTCGGTGACCGTCATCGGGACCAGCCCGTGCCGGTCAGCGAGGACGTCGAGCGGGCCGCCGGTGAGCGTGCGGACCTCGTAGGCGGCCGTGGGCTCGTCACCCGGTGCGGTGGCGTCCGGGTCGCCGTACTGCTCGAGGAGGGCGGTGCGCATCCGTGCCGTGAACGCGCGGACCGCGCCGGTCAGGTCGCCGGAGGCGTCGGCGGCGGTGCGGTCGGTGAGGCGGGTGGCGCCGAGTTCGGTGAGGCGTTCGTCGAGGCGGGTCGGGACGTGCTGGTAGGTGGCGGCCCAGTTGCGGTCGCCGACGCCGAGGACGGCGTACGTCACCCCGGACAGGTCAGGGGGTGTTGTGAAAGTCCGGTGCGGTGCCGTGGTGTCCTCCAGCCAGGCCGCGAAGGCGGTGGCGTCGTCGGTGGGGCGGCCGTTGTAGGAGGCGGCGGTGATGAACACCGGGCGGTCGGTGGGCAGGCCGGCGGCGAAGTCGTCCAGGGCGGCGACCTGGGTCTCGCACCCGATCTCCGCGGCCTCGTCGGCGAGTTGGGCGGCGAACTCGCGGCAGGTGCCGTAGTTGCTGCCGTACAGGAAGAGGGCGCCGGTGCCGGGGCGGACACGGGCGGGCAGCGCGACCGTGTCGACCGTCTCGCCGGCCGGGGCCTGGACGGCTCCCGGGAGCGGTGTGTGGGCGCGGTCCGCCGCGGTGCGCGGGGTGAGGGTCAGGGTGAAGCCCTCGGGCTTGAGGGTGAGGGTCTCCTTGACGGTGAGCCGGTAGTCGGCGTGGTCGCCGGGCCGGTAGCGGTGGACGAGCATCGCGAGCAGCATGGTCGCCTCGTGCAGCGCGAACTGCCGCCCGATGCAGGCGCGTTCACCGGTGCCGAAGGGCTTGAAGGCGTGTGCGGAGCGGGCCGCCTCCGCCTCGGGCGTGAAGCGGGAGGGGTCGAACAGCTCGGGGTTGTCACCCCACACCGGCTGCCGGTGCAGCATCGGCGCGAGCACGGTGACGGCCTGCCCGGCCTTCAGCGGGATCCGCCCGCCGAGGAGGGTGTCCTCGACGGCGTGGCGGCTGAAGGCGGCGGCCGTCGGCCACAGCCGCAGCGCCTCGTTGAGGACCTGCCGGGTGTAGGTGAGCCGCCCGACCTCGTCGTAGGTCGGCTCGGGGTCGGTGTCGCCCCACATCGCGTCGACCTCGCGCTGGACGAGCCGGAGCGCGGTGGGGTGCTTGGCGAGGTAGTACAGCGCGAAGGACATCGCGCCGGAGGTCGTCTCGTGGCCGGCGATCAGGAAGGTGATGACCTGGTTGCGGATGTTGGCGGCGTCCAGCGTGGTGCCGTCGTCCGGGTGCGCGGCGCTGAGCATCAGGCCGAGGAGGTCCTCGGCGCCGCTCTGGTCGGTGCCGGCCCGGGCGGCGATGACGTCGTCGACGACCCCGGCCAGGTAGTCGGAGTCCGCGCGGAAGGCCGCGTCGGCCGCCGAGTGGTCCTGGCCGGGGACGCGGGCGAGGCGGGTCATGGCCCACTCCAGGCAGCGGACCATCGACTCGACGAAGGGGTGGGGTTCGTCGCGCTCGAAGGAGCCGAAGTCGTAGTCGAACCCGGCGAGTCCGATGGTGTCGAGGGTCATCCGGGTCATGTCGTCGGGGACGTTCACCGGCTGTCCGGCGCCGGCGGCGCGGTCCCAGGAGTCGATGAGCCGGCGGGCCACCTTCAGCATCACGGGGTGGTAGGTGCGCATCGAGCCGAGCGCGAAGGCCGGCATGAGGATGTCGTGCGCCTTGGCCCAGTTGGGCTCGTCGTTGTACGCGGTGAACAGGCCGTCGGCGGTGAACGCGCGGACGTTCTCCAGGGCCGGCCCGACGTGCTTGGCGAACCGCCGCTCGTCGGCGAGTTCGCTCACCAGGTCGAGGTCGGCCACGAACAGGACGTCCCGCCCGTGCAGCCGCCGCACGAGCACCGGGCCGTGCTCGCGCATCAGGTCCATGATCTGCTGGATCGGCGTGTGGCCGGGGCCGGTGGCGGAGATGTCCACGACCGGAACGCCCGAGAAGGTGTCGGTGGTCCGCGGGTGCACTGCGGTGGGGGGCATGGCGCGACAACTGCCTTTCGCGGTACGGAAGTACTGCGATCAAGCCTGGTTGACGCGGTGGGGCACCCCGTGCCCCGGCACTACACGATCGTGCAGTCAAGAACGGGCAAGGGGACTTGCGCACTCCGCTTCGATGCGCAAGGCACCGGTCCGACCCGCGCGAGACGCGCCGGTCTACCCTGGCGCGATGACCACCGCGAACGTGCTGTCGATCGCTCTGGACGACATCGAGGACCCACCGCTGCGGCCGCTTCCCGGGGAGGCCGCCGAGCTGCTGGTCCGGCTGGCCCCTCCCCCGCGCCTCGTGGCTCACCTGCGGGCCGTCCACGACGTAGCCGCGCAGCTCCTCGACTGGGTGGAGCGGCGCTGTCCCGCGCTGGTCGTGGACCGGGAGGCGGTGCTCTTCGGCGCCGCCACGCACGACGTGGGCAAGACCCTGCACCCGGCGGAGCTCTCCGGCCCCGGCGCGGCGCACGAGGAGGCGGGCCGGGACCTCCTGCTGGCGCACGGCGTGTCGCCGGAACTGGCCCGCTTCGCCGCGGGCCACGCCTCCTGGGACGCCCCGGGCACCGGCGTGGACGACCTGCTGGTCAGCCTCGCCGACAAGGCCTGGAAGAACAGGCGCGTCACCGCTCTGGAGGACCTGGTGGTCGCGGAGCTCTCCCGTGCCGGGGGCCGGCCCGTCTGGGAGGAGTTCATGGCGCTGGACGAGTTCCTGACCGAGGTCGGCGAGGGGGCCGACGGCAGGCTGGCCTACCAGAACGCCCATCCCGTGCATGGGTGATGAACGCCCATCCCGTGCATCGGTGATGATGGGCGGCGGGAGGTGCCGGTGGAAGCGGGACGGTCGCAGGCCGTGGTCTGGCGCAATCGCGCGCTGATGCTGTTCGACCGGGTCGCGGTGCCGGTCGCGGTGTGCGACGTGTACGGCGCGGTCCTGCTCGCCAATCCGGCGATGGCCGCGGAGTGCGGGACGACTCCGGGGCGGCTGCGCGGGCGGGAGGTGCTGGAACTGTTCCGCCCGCAGGAGGCGACGCAGGTGGAGCGGATCGCGGAGGCGCTCCGGCTGCGGCACCGGTCGCGCTACCAGGTGTCGGTGGTCTGGCGGGCGTCCGACGGCCGGGAGCGGTACGGGGAGCTGACGGCGGACCCGGTGAGCGACACCGTGGAGGAGACACCCACCCTGCTGGTCATGCTGCGTGTCCAGGGTGACCGCGAGCCCCGCCCCGAGGAGCCGGCGGTGCGGGTCACACCGGTCGAGGCGACCATCCTCGCGCTGCTCGCCGGGGGCGCGACGACGGCCCGCGCCGCCCGCGAGACCGGCCTCACCGCGGACGGCGTGACGTACCACCTGCGGCGCCTGTCCGCCCGCTGGGGCGCCGCGAACCGCACCGAACTGGTCGCGCGCGCCTACGCACTGGGCGTGCTGGCGACAGGCGTGTGGCCGCCGTTGCCCGCCCCGGCCCAGTAGCCAGCCCTGCAGGATCCGCGAACGCATCGGTCCTGGATCTCGTACGGTCCGGTGCGGGCGGCGTCCCCGCCTCGGGGTGACGTCAGGACCCCAAGCCCTCGGCCGGGCGGGCCGGGGATGCTCGGCCACGGCTCGCGAACGCTGTCGTCGGTTTGCGCCAAGTACGGGGTGAGACCGCCGACCGGCGGTCCGGAGACGGAGGTCCCATGGCCACGGGCCTGGACGACAAAGAGCTGCTGGGCCGTGCGGCACGCGACCCGGACGCCTTCGAACCACTGGTCGAACGCCACTCGCGGGCCCTGCACGGCTACTTCGCGCGCCGCGCCCCCGGAGCCGCCGACGACCTGCTCGCCGAGCTGTGGCTCCAGGCGTACGCGACACGCCGCGGTTTCGACCCGGACCGCGGATCCGTACGGGCCTGGCTGTTCGGCGTGGCCAGGAACGTGCTCTCCGCACACTGGCGGCGGATCGCCGCGACGCGGCCCGACGTCATGCGCGGAAGCGGCGACGACGACCCCTGGGAGGCGGTGGACGACCGGCTCGTCGCGGCTGCCGTGGCGCCCAAACTGCGCGCGCTCCTCACTCGGTTACCGCCGGACGAACGGGAGTTGCTGCTGCTGGTCGCCTGGGAGCAGCTGACGCCGAGTGAGGCGGCGGCCGTGGTCGGCATCCCCGCCGCGACGGCCCGCACCCGTCTGCACCGTGCCCGCAACCGCATGCGCGCGGGCGCTCCCCTCGATCGGACCGGAGGCCCGGCATGACCGACATCACCGAACGTGACGACCTTCTTGACTTCCCGGGTGCCGACGAGCTGGTGGCGGCCGGAGCGGTGGCCCCTCCCTCGGCGGAAAGGATCACCGCCGTACGCGAGGTACTGGCTCTGCTGGCGGATCGTGAGGCCGAGCAGACGCACGCCCCGGCGCACGACGTCGTCGTACCGGGGACCGTGGCACGGCGGGGCCGTCCGAACGCGGCCCTCGCGCCCCCGGAGGACACGCTGGTCACCATCGGGGGCGCTCGGCAGCTCGCCGGTGAGCCTTCGTGGACCGGCGAGCGGCGCGGGCGTGGCTCGCGCCGCCGCCGGGTACTGATCGCCATGGCCGCGGTGGCGACGATCGCCGCCGGTGCGGTCGCCTATCCGGTGCTCGACCTGGGCGGGAAGCCGACGTCGACGGTCTCGGCGGCCTCGCGGTTCCTGAACGAGATGGCGGAGGTCTCCGAGGACGCCCAGGGAATGCAGGGGAAGTACTGGCGGGTCACCGCCGTGACGGTGAAGGCGGGCGTCCCGCGGGAGGAGACCTGGTGGGCCGACCGAGAGGGACGCACCTGGCGGGTGGACAAGAACGGCAAGGCGTACAAGTGGGAGAACCATGCCCGCTGGCGCGTGGGCGACCGGCGTCTGACCTGGCCGGATCTCGACGAGCTGCCTACTGATCCGGACGCCCTGACCGCCCGCTTCCCGAAGGACGCGGAGCTGCGGTTCTTCCAGATCGTGAACCTGCTGGACGAATCGCCCGCGAGTCCCGCGTTGCGGTCCGCCCTCTTCCGGGTCGTCGCGGAGATCCCGGGAGTGAAACTGGCCACCGGCGTCAAGGACAGCAGGGGCCGCTCGGGCACCGCGATCACGATCGCGTCGAAGTGGGTCTGGCATTCGGCCGACGGAGGGGAGCCGACCGTCTCCTGGCAGCCGGCCCGCAGCATCATCGACCCGAAGACCGGCTGGATTCTGGAGTCGAGCGGCACGCCCGCGGGAGAGGGCCGCATCACCGTGCTCACAGCGAGCCCGGCCGACCGCATCGGCTGAGTCCCGGAAATCCATTCGCTCGCCCTCGGTGCGGCTGTCTACCCTGGACCGAAACCTAGTACCCCTAGGTTTCGGTCCAGGTTCCGGAACCCCGCCGCCCAGGAGGCACTCCATGAGGTCACTCACCGAGCAGGACATCCGCAGCTCTTTCATCAACTGCTCCAAGGGCGAGGCCAAACGGCTGGCGGTCCCCCGCGATCTCGACGAACGCCCCTGGGGTGACCTGGACTTCCTCGGCTGGCGCGATCCGGGCGCACCCGACCGCAGCTATCTGGTCACCGAACGGCGGGGCGAACTCGTCGGCGTGACCCTCCGCTTCCCGCCCTCGCAGCGCGGCTTCCTGCACCGCAGCATGTGCTCCCTGTGTCTGACCACCCACCCCGGCGGCGGCGTCTCCCTGATGACGGCCCGCAAGGCGGGCCCGGCCGGCCGCGAGGGCAACTCCGTCGGGCTGTACATGTGCACCGACCTGGCCTGCTCCCTCTACGTACGCGGCAAGAAGTCCCCCGAGTCCGGGAGCCGCTTCGAGGAGAGCCTCACCCTGGAGGAGCAGATCACCCGCACCACGGGCAACCTGTCCTCCTTCCTCGACAAGCTCTACGGCTGATCCGGGCCTCACCGGTCCGTTCACCGCCCAGGCTCGCGTCCCGCACCGGCGTCGCCCATCCGGCCCATCTCCGCGTCCGGCTGGGGAAAACCACTGGTCGAGACGGGGGTTGTCCGTACCGCGCGGGCCGTTACAGTCCCCTCTGAGCACGTTCGGTGTGCCTCAGGAAGGGGAACAGGCCCAAGGATGCAAGACGTACGTGAGTGGCCTTCGTTCCTCATGGGATTGGTGAAGCGACACCGGGACCCCGTGGTCGTCCAGACGCTGCGGTCGGCCGGTGCCGCCACGATCGCCTACGTGATCGCGCTGCGCCTGAGCCCCGAGGCCGCGCCGCTGACCGCGCCCCTGACGGCGCTCCTGGTCGTCCAGGTCACGCTGTACGCCACGCTCACCAACGGCATCCGCCGGGTCAACGCCGTGGTGGCGGGTGTGCTGGTCGCCATCGCCTTCAGTCTGCTGGTGGGTCTGACCTGGTGGAGCCTCGCCCTGCTGATCGTGGCCGCACTGATGGTCGGGCGGCTGGTGCGGGTCGACGAGTACGTTCCCGAGGTGGCGATCAGCGCCATGCTGGTGCTCGGTGTGACCACGGTCGGGGACACGGCCTGGTCGCGGGTGCTGGAGACGCTGATCGGCGCGGTCGTCGGGCTGGCGTTCAACCTGTTTCTCGCTCCTCCGGTGTGGGTGGGCGAGGCGGGCGAGTCGATCGAGGGGCTGGCGCGCCGGGTGCGCCGGTTGATGCTGAGCGTCGGCGAGCAGGCGGCGGGCCGTACGCCCGTGGAGGAGGCGGCCGCGCGGCTGCACGAGGCGCGCCGGCTCGATCACGAGATCATCGAGGTGGACGCGGCCCTGCGGCAGGCCGAGGACAGCCTGCGGCTCAACCCGCGGGTACGGGAGGGCCTGCTGCACCGGGTGGTGCTGCGCACCGGTCTGGACACGCTGGAGATCTGCACGGTGGTCCTGCGCGTCCTGGCGCGCACGCTCACCGACCTGGCCAAGGCCCGCGAGCCCGAACCGCTGTTCGCGCCGCAGACGGGCGCCGCGGTGGAGCAGTTGCTGTCCGAGATCGCCGACGCCGTGGTCAGCTTCGCGGTGCTGGTGACCACCCACCTCAGCGAGAGCGCCGAGTCGGCGGAGGCGCGGCTGACCGCGGAGCTGCGCACGGCCGTCGGCACGCGCGACAAGCTGGCCCTGCTGCTGCGCGAGGAGGCCCAACGCGAGGACCGGCACTGGCAGCTGCTCGGCGCCGTCCTGACGGAGGTGAACCGGATCCTCGACGAACTCGACACCGAGCACCGCTCGCGCCGTCTGCTGGAGGAACTGGACCGTGTGTCGCGGGAACAGCGCGACCGGATGCCGCGGCTGACCCGGCTGCGCGAGCGCCTGGGCGTTCAGGAGCAGCTGTGGCGGAACCGTACGGGGATCTGAGGGCGTTCTCTGTGCAGGAGCGCCGGGCCGGGCCGGCGCGGGACGAGGGGGAGCGGGCCGATGGCCGACACGACGGTACGGATCGACGGGAACACCCTGCGGCTGCCGGGCGGGGCGGCGGTGCGGTTCGTGCGCACCCTGCGCCTGCCCGAGACGGGCACGCATCCGCTGCCGCCGGGGCTCGGCGAGTTCCCGGTCCGCCGGGTCTCCGACTATCCCGACACCGTGCCGGAGCAGTGGCGGGCGCGCGGGGGCGTGATGCTCCCGGTGTATCTGCGCGAGGCGATGTGGCTGAGCTTCACGGGCACGAGTGAGCCCGCCGCGCTCCAGGTCGGGGTGGGCAAGGTGTGCGCGGTCTCGGGCAAGCCGTGGAGCGACCGGCTGTCCCGGCGTCCCCGGCACCCCCAGAACTATGTGGTGCTGCCCCGCCAGCCCTGGCTGGACGGCATCAACTCGGGCAAGGGCACGGTCCGCCAGTTCGTGGCGGTGCCGCTGGGTCTGGGCGCGACGGTGGAGGGCCAGGTCACGGGCGAGGAGGTCTGGGGCGGCGTACAGCTGCAGTCCTTCCCGCTGCGGGACGAGCCGCTGGCCAGGTGGCGCGAGGAGGAGCGGCGCCGGGCGGAACAGCGCTCCATGACGGCGACCGGCGGCTACGGGGCCGCCCTGCCCATGGCCGCTCCCATGGCACCGGGCGCGGCCCCCGCGGCCGCTCCGGCGGGTCGGCCCCGGGCCGCCGCGGCCATGGGGCTCGGGGTCGGCGGGTCGATGCGCCAGGAGGTCTACCGGGACGAGCGGCCCCTGTCGGACTGGGCGGAGCGGCCCGCCGGGCGGGTCTTCGTGCACCTGGTGACGCCTCCGGAGTGGCGCCGCATCACCGGCGAGGCTCCCCCGCCGTCGCCGGTGGACCGTGCGGCCTACACGCGCGCGGGTCTGCCCTGGTACGACTACTACGACGCGGACGCCGAGGATCTGGCCCCCACCGACACGCTCGGGGCGGTCAAGCCGGTGGGCGACTGGCTCGGCGACGACCTCGACGCATGGCAGGCCCCGGCGCCCTCGCAGGTGCAGCACCTCAAGGGTGAGCCGGTGGAGGACGGCGACTGGTAGCCGCCGCGCGCGTCGCGCCCTCCGTAACTCACCGCGCCTCTTTTGCGTCGAACGGGTGATCCGGGCGAAGGTGGCTGTGACGACCGGGGCAACCGACGACCTGAGGTGCGGACATGGGCAGTGGTACGGAAGCGTCGCACGGAGGCTGGAGCAGGCGGCGTTTCGTGACCCTCCTCGGTGGGGCGGCGGCGCTTCCGGTACTGCCCGCCTGCGGGAGTTCGTCGGACCCGAACACGCCGCAGCCGCAGGAGGCCGCCACCTCGCCACGGCCCGAGGACACCGCTTCGGCCTCGCAGTCGCCGCCCGGGGCGCCCTCCGGCCCCAGGCCGCTCTACATCGGCACCTACACCTCCATCGAGGGCGGCGGCACCGGCATCGGCGTGGCCACCTACGACCCCGGCACCGGCCGGATCACGGGTGGCGACCCCGTCACCGGTGTCGCGGACCCGTCGTATCTCGCGGTGCACCCGAACGGGCGGACGCTGTACGCGGTGAACGAGCGCGAGCAGGGGACGGTGACCGCCGTACGGCTCGCCGACCGGAAGATCCTGGGCAGCCGTCCCACGGGCGGCGCGCATCCCTGCCATCTCTCGGTCCACCCGAGCGGGCGGTGGCTGCTCAGCGCCGACTACGGCTCGGGCAGTGTGGCCGTGCACCCGATCGAGGCGTCGGGCGGCCTCGGCGAACGCACCGACAAGGTCACGCACTCCACGCCCTCCCCCGGGCCGGGCCAGGAGGGCCCGCACGCCCATCAGTTCATCACCAGCCCGGACGGCGGTCACGTCCTCGCCGTCGACCTCGGCACGGACACCGTCTACACCTACCGCCTGGACGACAAGGCGGGCACGCTCACCGAGGCAGCGCAGGCGCACACCCGGCCGGGGGCCGGTCCGCGCCATCTCACCTTCCATCCCGGCGGCCGGTACGCCTACCTGGCCAACGAGACCGACGACACGGTCGCGGTCTGCTCCTACGATCCCCCGAGCGGCCGCCTGACCATCGGAGAGCCGCAGTCCACCGGGAGCGGGAAGGGCACCAACTACCCGGCGCAGATCCTGGTGACGTCCAACGGCGCGTACGCGTTCCTCGCCAACCGGGGCGACAACAGCATCGCGCGCTACGCGGTGGAGCGGGACGGCGCCCGGCTGCGGCTGCTGGGCACGGTGCCGGTGGAGGGGGACTTCCCCCGGCAGATCGCCTTCTCGCCGGACGGCGGACTGCTGTTCGCGGCGAACCAGAAGTCGAGTACGGTCAGCGTCTTCCACGTGGACACGGGCAGCGGTGCGCTGCGCCCCGCGGGCAAGCCGTTCGCGTCACCCGTCGCCGTCTGCGCGCTGCCGCTGTAGGGCGCGCGGGCAGGAGGCCGCGCTCGCCTGCGCCAGCAGGGCGTGCACCCGCTCGGTGAGCTGCGCGACGTCATCGGCGGGCGTGTGGAACGGCAGGCGTACGTCGCCGTGGGCGCGGGCGCGTTCGATGCGCAGCGTCAGCCCGTGCCGGTCCACGGCGAGCGGCTGGACGCGGACGGCGCCGTGCAGGCTGTCCGGTTCGACCAGCCGGGTGAGCCGCTCGACGGCGTCGGAGTGGCAGTCGGCGAGGTGGGTCAGCAGCCGCGCCTCGGCGCCGGACAGCGGGTCGGGCTCGGCGGCGGCGAACTCGTCGAGGTCGACGACCACCGCGCCGGCGGGTTCCTTCAGCACGACACGGGTGGCCGTGAAGGTGAGGTGCTCGTCCTCCGGGGCGAACCAGCCGGCGAGCCAGAGCCGGGTGCGGATCCGGCTGCGCACGGGGACGGGCGCGACGTCGGCGAACTCCAGCACGGCGGACGGCTCGCCGCGCGGCGCGCAGATGGCGGCCGTGAGCAGGGCGCTGTCCTCGGGCACGCGCAGCAGCACCCGGCCGTCGCCCGCGACACTGTGCGCACCGACGAACTCCTCGCGTCCGCCGGACGCGGTCACCGCGCAGGACCACGCGGTGGCGAGCACCGAACGCGCCCGCTGTGCCGCGGCAGGCGCGGCCGTCCAGTTCTGGCTGTCACCCATCCCAGACCTCCTTAGGTAAGCCTTGCCTAACTTATCGAAGATCGGGGTGTACGCCAACCACCGGCCCCCACCCTTCGGGGGACGCGCACGACGGTGCACGCTCAGAGGACGCCCAGCAACGCCCGCGCGCACAACTCCCGCACCTGCTCCCGCGACAGGTCCGAGCCGCGCAGCCACTCCAGACAGACCGCGGTGGTGAACGCCAGCCAGCCGCGCACCGCCAGACGCACGTCGGGGCGCTCCTCGAAAGCCGGGCCGAACTCGGGATCGGCCGCGAGGGCCGCCAGGATCTGGCGCTCCTGCGCCGCCAGGGCCCGCCGGTACACCCGGCGCACGGTCCGGTCCCCCGCCGCGTCGGCGCGGTGGAAGGCGCGGTAGCCGTGGGCGTGCGTACGCACGTACTCCAGGTAGGTGTCGAGGCCGGCGGTGAGCTGTTCGCGCACCGGGACGCCGGGCACGGCCGCCGTCATCCGCAGCATCCGCCCGCTCTCCCGCTCGACCACCGCCGCGAAGAAGTCCCGCTTGGTCGGGAAGTAGTGGTAGAGCAGCCCGCGGGAGACCCCGGCGATCTCGGCGACCTGCTCGATCCACACGTCGTCGTACGGGCTCTCCGAGAACAGCCGCGCCCCCACCGTCAGCAGCTGTTCCCTGCGTTCCGAGGTGCTGAGCCGGCGGCGTGTGCGCGCTGAGTCGTTCGCGGCCATCCCCGCACCTTACTTGACGTCGGTTCAACAACGGGTCGAGACTGATCACGTTATTGACCCCACGTACAACAGACAGTCCCACACGCACGTCACACGCACGTCCACAAGCGCTCAACCTGCCGCTGACTCAAGGGAGATCGCGTCATGGCGACGACGACGGGGGCCGTACCGACGAAGGGGCCGCGCGGTGCCGCGGCGGGCTGGCCCGAACTGCACCGCATTCCGCATCCGCCGTACCGACTGCCCTGGCTCGGCGACCTCCTGGGCGTGAGCCGGGACAAGCCCCTTCAGGACAACCTCCGGTTCGCCCGCCGCCTGGGCCCGATCTTCCGGCGCAAGGGATTCGGCAGGGAGTTCGTGTTCGTGGGCGGTGCCGAGCTCGCCGCCGACCTGGCGGACGAGACCCGCTTCGCCAAGCACGTCGGCCTCGGCATAGCCAACCTGCGGCCCGTCGCCGGGGACGCGCTGTTCACGGCGTACAACCACGAGCCCAACTGGCAGTTGGCGCACGACGTCCTGGCCCCGGGCTTCAGCCGGGAGGCCATGGCGGCCTACCACCCGATGATGCTGTCCGTGGCCGAGCAGCTCACCGCCCACTGGGACCGCGCGACGGCGGCCGGACGCTCCGTCGACGTGCCCGGCGACATGACCAAGCTGACCCTGGAGACCATCGCGCGCACCGGGTTCGGGCACGACTTCGGCTCCTTCGAGCGCACCCGCCCGCACCCCTTCGTCACCGCGATGGTGGGCACCCTCACCTACGCGCTGCTCCTCGACACCGTGCCGTCCCGGCTGCTGCTGCGGCGCGCGGCGCGCCGCAACGAGGCCGACATCGCCTACCTCAACCGCACCGTCGACGGTCTCGTGCACGCCCGCCGGTCGGCGAGCGGGAACGGCGACCTGCTGGACCGGATGCTGGAGACCGCCCACCCGGAGACCGGGGAGCGACTGTCCGCGGAGAACGTGCGCCAACAGGTCATCACCTTCCTGATCGCCGGCCACGAGACGACGTCGGGCGCGCTCTCCTTCGCCCTGCACTACCTCTCCCGGCACCCCGACATCGCGGCCCGCGCCCGCGCCGAGGTGGACCGGGTGTGGGGCGACGCGGCCGTACCGGCGTACGACCAGGTGGCCAAGCTGCGGTACGTCCGCCGGGTGCTGGACGAGGCACTGCGGCTGTGGCCGACCGCGCCGGCCTACGCGCGGGAGGCCCGCGAGGACACGGAGCTGGCCGGCGACCATCCGATGCGGCGGGGGGCCTGGGCCCTGGTCCTCATCCCGATGCTGCACCGGGACCCCGCGGTGTGGGGCGCGAACGCCGACCGGTTCGACCCGGACCGCTTCGACGCCCAGGCGGTACGCGCCCGTGCGCCGCACACCTACAAGCCCTTCGGGACCGGGGCGCGGGCCTGCATCGGGCGCCAGTTCGCGCTGCACGAGGCCATGCTGGTCCTCGGAATGCTGCTGCGCCGGTACGACCTGGTCCCGGACCCGGCCTACCGGCTCCGGGTGACCGAACGCCTGACGCTGATGCCGGACGGGCTGCGGCTGCGCCTGGAGCGGCGGCACCCCGTCACCGCCGCGGTGTCCCCCGCCGTGGAGGAGCCGTCGTCAGAGCCGCGCTGCCCAGTGCACGGGGTGGGTGACTGACTCCGGCAGCCGCGTGCCGGCGCTCCCCCGGGCCGCGTTGAGCTGCGGCTGAGTGAGGAAGAACGCGCCGGTCAGGTCGGCGTCGGTGAGGTCGGTGTCGCGCAGGTCGGCGCCTATGAGATCGGCGCCGCGCAGGTCGGCCCCCGTCAGGTCGGCGGCGATCAGGTAGGCGCCCCGCAGGTTGGCTCCGCGCAGGTCGGCGCCCTTGAGGCGGGCGCCCATCAGGTCGGCGCCCCGGCGGTTCTTTCCGCGCCCGCGGGTCCCCGCCCGGGCCAGTTCGCTGGTCCTGAGCAGGAGCGCGTTGACCTGCTCGCGGTGGGCGCCCACGTCCAGCGCGGCGAGTTCGTCGGGAGTCTGCAGGGTGAGCCGCTCGGTCTGCTCCAGGGCCCGCCGCAGGTCGGAGTGGATCGGACGGGCGGCGGGCAGGGAGAGGGCCTCGGTGAGGTACCAGAGCAACTCATGCAGGTGCCGGACGACCGGGAACACGTCGACCATGCGACGGGCGTGCTCGCGCGACCCGGTGCGCCAGTCCTCGCCGCCGAAGGTCACCTGCGAGACCTTCTGTCCGGCGCCGAAGCAGTCGTAGACCGTGCAGCCGCTGAACCCCTTCTGACGCAGCTTCGCGTGGATGCCGCACCGGTGGTCGCCCTGGAGGTTGGGGCAGGGGGTGCCGGCGTCCTTGTCGAGGGCGAAGTCCGCGGAGGCGGCGAAGGGCAGGGCCACGCAGCACAGGCCGAAGCACTGCGCGCAGTCGCCGCGCAGCGCGGCCCGGTCGGCTGGTCGATCTGACATGACGACCAGCCTACGTGCGCCGGACCGCCCCGCGTCGCGGCGGCTACCTGCTGAACAGCTCGAAGGAGACCGCGGGCTTCCCGCCGAACCGCTCCCCCGTGGCTTCGGCGTTGCGGCTCAGGAACGCGCGGACGTACGTCTCCGGGTCCTCGTCCGTCAACGCCTCGATGTAGGTGCGGTGTTCGAGCAGGGAGCGCACCGCGCGCTCCAGGCCCGGCGTGGCGTCCACGGCGTGGGTGGGTGAGGCGGATCCGGCGACGGCGACCCAGCGCACCCCGTTCCACGGCTGGAGGCCCTGCTCGACGAGCTCCGGGAAGATCCACCGGTTGCCCGCGTCCGCCGCCGCGTCCAGGGTGGCACGGCCCACCGCGACATGGTCGGGGGTGTTCCAGGCGACGCCGCCCCAGGTGTCCCGGTGGTTGAGGGTGATCACCAGCTCGGGACGGTGTCGGCGGATCGCGGCGGCGATGTTCCGGCGCAGGGCGGTGCCGTACTCGACGACACCGTCCCGGTGGTCGAGGAACTCCACCGCCGACACGCCCACCACCGCCGCGCTCGCCCGCTGCTCCCGCTCCCGCAGCGGGCCGCACTTCTCCGGCGCGAGCGTGTCGATGCCTGCCTCGCCGCGGGTGGCGAGGACGTAGGCGACCTCGCGGCCGCCGTCGGTCCAGGCGGCGATCGCCGCCGAGCAGCCGTACTCGAGGTCGTCCGGATGGGCGACGACGGCGAGGGCGCGCCGCCAGTCGTCCGGCATGGGCTGGAGCTGGGTGTTCGTCGGCTCGGTCATGGAGCCAGCCTGTCAGACCTCGTCGCGGGCCAGGGCCAGCAGCCGGTCCAGGACACGCGGTCCGCCCGCGCGGACGCCGTCGTGCTCGAACTCGTCGGTGACCCAGGTGCGCAGGCCGCGGATCGCGCGGGCGGTGTCGAGGGAGTGGGCGGTGTCGACGTACATGTCGTCGTGGTAGACGGCCGCCGCGACCGGCACCTCGTTGGTGGCGAGGCGGGCGCGGTCGTACAGGGGCCGCCAGTCGGTGCGGGCGGCGAGCAGCTCGGCGGTCTCGCGCAGGGGGCGCAGCGCGGGGTCGCAGTCGAACATCCAGGGGTGGATCGTCTCGCCGGTGAACAGCAGCGGTCCGTCGCCCGCGAGGGTCTTCGCCGCGTCGAACTGCGGGAACTCGGCGCGGACGCGTTCGGCCGACCAGGCGGTGGGGCGGGTGTCCTGGCCGTAGATCGCCTCGTGGACGAGGGCGTACAGGGGGTGGCCGGCGTACGACAGGAGTCCCTGGACCTCCTCCTGGAACGCGTCGGCCAGGGCCGGGCCCTGGGGGGTGCGGACGAAGGTGTGTTCGAGGAGGTGGTGCAGCCGGTGGCTGCCCTCGCTGCCGCCGAGGAGGATGCCGAGGGACTGGAAGGCCTCGACGGTGAGGCGGTAGCCGTTCGGGAGGACCACCGGTTCCCGCGCGAGGTGCTCGGCGATGCGCCGCGCGCGTTCGACGTCCTGGGGGTAGCGGGCGTAGTGCGCGGTCACCTTGCGTTCGACGCGCGGGTAGGCGGCGCGGTAGACGTCGTCGGCGTGGGCGTCCAGCGAGGGCAGGCCGCCGGTGACGATCGCGGCACTCAGGCCCTCCGGGGCCGTGGAGAGGTAGTTCACCGTGCAGAAGCCGCCGAAGCTCTGCCCGAGCACGGTCCAGGGGGCACCGCCGGTGACGGTCGGGCGGATGGCCTCGCAGTCGCGGACGATGGCGTCGGCGCGGAAATGCGTGAGGTAGTCGGCCTGTTCGGCGGGGCCGCCGCGCAGCGGGAGCGTCTGGCGGTTGGCCGGGGTGGAGTGGCCGGTGCCGCGCTGGTCGAGGAGGAGCACGCGGTACTCCTCCAGGGCGCGGGCGAGCCACGCCTGCTTGCCGACGAAGCGCTGGGCGCCGAAGCCGGGGCCGCCCTGGAGGTAGACCAGCCACGGCAGGTCGCGGTGCGCCTTGTCGCTCGCGACGACCTCACGGGCGTAGAGCTCGATCGTCTCCCCTGCCGGGTCCTCGTGGTCGAGCGGCACGGTGAAGTGGCGGTCGGTGAGGACGAGGCCGGGCTGACGGTAGCTGGGGGTCAACGGGACTCCTGGGGCGGTCGGGGTGCGGGCCGCGTCCCAGTTCAGCACAGGTCCGGGCGGCCGCGTGAGCCCCCGGGATCAAGGTCGGCTGCTGAATGCCCGCTCAGCGGGCGGCCAGGGGCTGCTGAACCGCCGCTCAGCGGGCCGACAGGCTGGAGCGGCGCACCACCAGCTCGGGCTGGAGCACCACGCGCCGGTGTTGGTGCGGCTTGGCCGGGGTGTCGGCCGCGGTTTCCTCCGTCTCCTCCAGGAGCAGTTCGGCGGCCAGGGCGCCGAGGGTGACGGCGGGCTGGCGCACCGAGGTGAGCGGGACGGCCGCGGCCGCCGCGAAGTCGATGTCGTCGTAGCCGACGATCGCGAGATCGTCGGGGACGTCGACTCCGGCCGCGAACATGGCCTGCAGGACGCCCAGCGCCAGCAGGTCGTTGGCGCAGAACACGGCGGTGGGGCGGTCGGCGAGGCCGAGCAGTCGGGCTCCGGCGTCCCGGCCGGCGGCGACGTCGAGCCGCTCGGTGGGCAGCTCGCGCAGGCACTCCGGACCGAGGCCGGCCTCTTCCAGGGCGTTCAGCGCGCCGGTGCGGCGGTCGCGGACCTGGTTGAAGCCGGGCGGACCGCTGACGTACGCGATGGAGCGGTGTCCGGCGTCGACGAGGTGCCGGACCGCGAGGGCGCCGCCCGCCACGTCATCCACCGAGACGGAGCACTCGGTGGTGCCCTCGGCGACCCGGTCCACCAGGACGAAGGGGATGCCGTGCCGGCGGAACGACTCGATGTTGCGGCCGGTCGCGTCCGCCGGGGTGAGCAGCACGCCCCGTACCCGTTGCTCGGCGAAGAGCGACAGGTACTCGGCCTCCTCGCTGACGCTCTCGGCGCTGTTGCAGACCATCACACCGAGCCCGGCGTCCCGGGCGGCGCGCTCGGCGCCGCGCGCGACGTCGACGAAGAAGGGGTTGCCCATGTCGAGGACGAGCAGCCCCATGATCCGGCTGCGGCCCGCGCGCAGCTGTCGCGCGGACTCGCTGCGGACGTAGCCGAGGCGGTCTATGGCGGACTGGACGCGCGCCCGGGTCTCGGTGGCGACGCTGTCCGGCCGGTTGATGACGTTCGACACCGTACCGACGGAGACTCCGGCGGCACGGGCGACATCCTTGATACCCACCGACTGGGCCATCAGGCGGGGACCTCCAGAAGGACGAGGGGCGGCGGGTGCGCGTTCACACTACCGTCACGGCAGCACCCGCCGGTCCCTCTCATGCGGGCAGGGCGAAGTCGACGACGTGCAGCGCCGACGGGGTCGTACCGGTGGACTTCTCCTGGTACATGAACGAGAGCACGTTGTCCGTCCTGACACGCAGCTCGTCGATGACGACCTCGCCGAAGGCGTTGAGGCCGCTGCCGTCGAACAGGAGCTTCCAGTCGGTGTAGCCGGAGGCCTTCGAGGCGCCGGCGATCCGGCCGAACGGGAAGATCGCGTAGGCGTTGTCGTACTTGTCCAGGATCAGCTTGGTGCGCTGGCTGGAGCCCAGCGGGACCGGGATCTCGGTCTTCTGCCAGGCGCCGGAGGAGTCCTTGCGGAGGTGGAAGGCCCGGCCGTTGGCGGTGCGGTCGGCCACGTAGTCGGTGGTGCACTGGCCGAAGCGGCCGGGGACGTAGCTGATGACGGCGTGCGGCAGGCCGGCGGAGTCGGTGAACTGGCTCTCCTGGTTCATCAGGGAGTGGTCCGGGTTCAGCGGGTCGACGACCAGGCCGCTGTCGGTGACCGCCGCCTTGTCGGAGCCGCCGGTGGTGCCGACGACGGTGCCCGCGTTGTTGCGCCAGGTGCGGCCGCGGTCGGTGGAGTAGACGTAGCCGGTGTCGTGGTTGGTGATGCCGCCGCCGTTGCACATCACGGCGCCGTTCTGCTCGCGCCAGGTGAAGAAGGCGTGCAGCCGGCCGTTGACGTCGTAGTCGATGCCGTGGAGGTACATGTTGCGGGCCGTCGAGGAGCCGTGCTCGCTGGTGTAGGTGCCGGTGGAGCTGGACCACTCGCCGAGGTTGGTCCAGGTCGAGCCGTCGTACTCGGCGAGCGCGTTGCGGCCGTTGCCGGAGATGGCGACACGGTAGCTGAGCTGAAGCTTGCCGTCCGGGGTGGAGATGAACTGCGGGTACGTGAACTGCGAGGTGAGCGCCAGGCCGTCCAGCGTGGACTGCGGCGCGCCGAAGCGGCTCGTGGTCCAGCTCAGCCCGGCCGGGTTGTCCAGCAGCCCCGCGACCGACTTGACGTAGGTGAAGCCGTCGCTGTGGGAGTCCATGTTGAGGTGGAGACGGCCGTCGACCTTGGAGACGCCCATGGAGATGACGTTGTGCGAGTCGTCGGCCTTGAGGGTGTGGCCGACCTTGACGGTGGACCAGGTGCCCCCGCCGAGGACGCGGCGGCCCACGACGGCGTTCCGGTCGGCGGTGTACCAGGCGGCGTACTGGTAGCCCTTGTAGGTCAGCAGACCGTTCTTCTGGAACGAGTTGTTGTTGACCAGTCCGTCGTACGACACGAAGAAGATGGCCTGCGTGTCCAGGGTCGTGGTGCCGGTACGGCTGACCGAGGGGCCCGGGTCGGCGGCACGGGCGGTGCCGGAGGCGAGCACGGGCGTCACCACGGCACCGGCGAGGGCGGCGCCCAGCAGCGTGCGTCTGTTCATCTCGGGGGACTCCATTGTCGGCGAGCGGTAACTGCGGGTGCGGGGGTCAGGCGAGGTGGAACACTTCGGTGAGCGGTTTCATGGCCTCGTCGGGCCGGGCGCCGTCCAGTGACTCGAAGAACGGCGCCATCTCCGCCTGCCAACGGGCGTTGACGTCGGTGGCTTCCATGCCGGCCTGGGCGGCCGCGAAGTCCTCGGTCTCCAAGTAGCCGACCAGCAGGCCGTCTTCGCGCAGGAAGAGCGAGTAGTTGTGCCAGCCGGTGGCCGAGAGGGCTTCGAGCATCTCGGGCCACACGGCGGCGTGCCGCTCGCGGTACTCGTCGAGGCGGTCCGCCCTGACCTTCAGCAGGAAGCACACGCGCTGCATCAACAACCCTCCGGATGTCAGAAGTTGAACTGGTCGATGTTCTTCTTGTCGAACACGGTCGGCTTGCCGAGGCTGATCACGCCGTCCTTGCCGATGGTGTACGAGCCCATGTCGCCGGCCTTGAAGGTCTCGCCCTCCTTGCCGGTGATCTGCCCCGACACCAGCGCCACGGCCGTGCGGGCGGCCAGCTCGCCGAGCTTCGCCGGGTCCCACAGCTCGAAGCCGTCGACGGTGCCGTTCTTGACGTACTTGCGCATGTCGTTGGGGGTGCCGAGGCCGGTCAGCTTGACCTTGCCCTTGTACTTGGAGCCCGAGAGGTACTGCGCGGCGGCCTTGATGCCGACGGTGGTCGGGGAGATGATCCCCTTCAGGTTCGGGTACTCCTGGAGCAGGCCCTGGGTCTGCTGGAAGGACTTCTGGGCGTCGTCGTCGCCGTAGGCGACCTTGACCAGCTTGACGTCCTTGTACTTCGGGTCCTTCAGCTCCTCCTTCATGAAGTCGATCCACGTGTTCTGGTTGGTCGCGGTCTGCGCGGCCGACAGGATCGCGATCTCGCCCTTGTAGCCGATCTGCTCGGCCAGCAGCTGCACCTCGGTGCGGCCGAGGTCCTCGGCGCTGGCCTGCGAGACGAAGGCGTTGCGGCAGTCCGCGGTGGTGTCGGAGTCGTAGGTGACGACCTTGATGTCGTTCTTCATGGCCTGCTTGAGCGCGGGGCACAGCGCGCCCGGGTCCTGCGCGGAGACCGCCATCGCGTCGACACGCTGCTGGGTGAGCGTGTTGACGTAGTTGACCTGGCCGGAGGTGTCGGTGGCGCTGGACGGGCCGACCTCCTTGTAGCTGGAGCCCAGCTCCTTCAGGGCCGCCTCGCCGCCCTTGTCCGCGGAGGTGAAGTACGGGTTGTTGACCTGCTTGGGCAGGAACCCGACCGTCAGCCCCTTCTTCAGGGCCGCGTTCGGGTCGGCCTTGCCACCCGAGGCCGCGGCCCCGGTGCTCTCGTTCTTCACGTCCTCCTTGGTGGTGCCGCCGCAGGCGGTGGCAGCGAGGGCAAGAGAGGAGACAACGGCCAGCGCCGCACAGGCACGGCGGAGGGATGACTTGCGCATGAGGAGGGTTCCTTTGTTACGAGGGTGAGTACAGCGCGCCTTGGAGGGGCGCGGGACTGTTTCGCTATGCGGCTCCGCCGCGTGGGCGCGACCAGCCACGGACGGCCGCAACCTTCGATACGGCCTATCCGGTGGAGCCGGCCGCCGCCCGGGCAACGGCGATCTGCTTCGCGACCCGAGGTCCAAGCACGGACACCACGAGCAGCACACCGGTCACGACGATCTGCGACTGCGCGGAGACATCCTGAAGGCTCATCACGTTCTGCAGCACACCGAGGAGAAAGACTCCCGCGATCGCACCACCGAGCGTGCCCTTGCCGCCGTCGAAGTCGATACCACCGAGCAGTACAGCGGCGATGACGGACAGTTCCAGCCCCGTCGCGTTGTCGTACCGAGCACTCGAGTAGTGCAGCGCCCAGAACACCCCGGTGAGGGACGCCATCAGCCCCGTCACCGTGAACAGGATCAGCTTCTGCCGCTTGACGCGGACACCGGCGAACCGCGCCGCCTCCTCGCTCGCGCCGATCGCGAACAGCGACCGCCCGAACGGGGTGGCGTGCAGGACGACGACGGCGATCGCGAGCAGCACCAGGAAGGGCAGGAGGGCGTACGGGATGAACGTGTCGCCGATGCGTCCGGCCGCGAAGTCCAGGTACTGCGTGGGGAAGTCGGTCACCGCGTCGGAGCCGAGCACGATCTGTGCGATGCCCCGGTAGGCGGCGAGGGTGCCGATGGTGACGGCGAGGGACGGCAGCCCGAGCCGGGTCACCAGCAGGCCGTTGACCAGGCCGCACACGACGCCGAGGAGCAGGCAGATCGGGATGATCGCCTCGATCGTCATGCCCTCGTTCCACAGCTTGCCCATCACCGCGCCGGAGAGCCCCGCGGTGGAGGCGACCGACAGGTCGATCTCACCGGAGACCACCAGCAGTGTCATCGGCAGCGCGATCAGCGCGATGGGCAGGGTGCTGCCGATCAGGAACGACAGGTTGAAGGCGTTGCCGAAGCCGTCGACGAAGGAGAAGGAGAACAGCAGCAGGACGATCAGGAGGGCGCCGACAACCGTGTCCCAGCGGACCGCGCGGCTCACCAGGGATCCGGACTCAGGCATGGCGGGCGTTCCTCTTCTTCAGGGCCGACGCCACCCGCAGCGCGACCACCCGGTCCACGGCGATGGCGAGGAGCAGCAGGATGCCGTTGATGGCAAGCACCCAGACGGAGCTGACGCCGAGGGCGGGCAGCACACCGTTGATGGAGGTCAGCAGGAGTGCGCCGAGCGCGGCACCGTAGACGCTTCCGGAGCCGCCGGTGAAGACGACGCCGCCGACCACGACCGCGCTGACGACGGTGAGTTCGTAGCCGTTGCCGGTGCCGGAGTCGACGTTGCCGAACCGGGCCAGGTACAGCGCGCCCGCGAGGCCGGCGAGGGCGCCGCAGAAGGTGTAGGCGACGAGGATCCGCTTGCGCACCGCGATGCCGGCGAGGCGGGCGGCCTCCGGGTTGGAGCCGAGGGCGTACAGTTCGCGGCCGCTGCCGAAGTGCTTGAGGTAGTACGCGGTGGCGATCACGACGGCGAGGGCGATCAGCGCCAGGTACGGCACGGCGGAGATGCCGCCGGAGCCGAAGTCGACGAATCCGCCGGGCAGGTCGGACGCGGTGATCTGCCGGGAGCCGACCCAGATGGAGTCGACGCCGCGGATGATGTACATCGTGCCGAGGGTGACGACGAGCGCGGGCACCTGGCCGAGGCTGACCAGGAGGCCGTTGAGCAGTCCGACGCCGATGCCGAGCAGCATCGCCAGCGCGACCGCGACGACCGGGTTGCCGCCGCCGTGCAGATAGGTACCGGCGGCGAAGGCGGTGATGCCGAGGGTGGAGCCGACGGACAGGTCGACGTTGCGGGTGATGACCACCAGCGACTGTCCGGTGGCGACCAGGACCAGGATGGTCGCGTTCAGCAGCAGGTCCTTGACGCCCTGCTCGGAGAGGAACTCGCTGTTGCCGGCCTGGGTGATCGCGATCATCACCAGGAAGACGACCAGGATGGCGAGTTCACGCATCTTGAAGACGCGGTCGACCAGCCGGGTGCCGCTGGACTTCGGCGTCTCGGCGACGGGGGCCTGTTCGGGAGTGGTCACCGTCATGCGGCGGCCCTCCCCGTGGCTGCGGCCATCACGGTTTCCTCGGTGGCTTCGGAGCGGGGGATCTCGGCGGTGAGCCGGCCCTCGTGCATCACCAGCACGCGGTCGGCCATGCCGAGGACCTCCGGCAGGTCGGAGGAGATCATCAGGACGGCGACGCCGTCGGCGGCCAGTTGGGACAGCAGCCGGTGGACCTCGGCCTTGGTGCCGACGTCGATGCCGCGGGTGGGCTCGTCCACGATGAGCACCTTGGGTCCGGTGGCCAGCCACTTGGCGAGGACGACCTTCTGCTGGTTGCCGCCGGAGAGGGTGTTGACGGTGTCGGCGATCCGGGCGTACTTGACCTGGAGCTTGACGGCCCAGTCGAGGGACCGGCTGCGCTCGGCGCCACGGTCCATGAGCCCCGCCTTCACGGTCGTACGCAGGCCGGTCAGGCCGATGTTGCGCTCGATGGACATGTCCATCACCAGGCCCTGGGCGCGTCGGTCCTCGGGGACGAGCGCGAGGCCGGCGGCCATGGCGGTGGAGGGCGCGCCGTTCGTCAACCGGCGTCCCCGTACTTCCACTTCGCCCGCGTCCCAGCGGTCGATGCCGAAGACGGCCCGGGCGACCTCGGTGCGGCCGGCGCCGACCAGGCCCGCGAGGCCGACGATCTCGCCGTGCCGGACCTCGAAGGAGACGTCGGTGAAGACGCCCTCGCGGGTGAGGCGGCGGACGCTGAGGGCGACCTCTCCCGGCTCGACGTCCTGCTTCGGGTAGAGCTCGTCCAGGTCGCGGCCGACCATGCGGCGCACCAGGTCGTCCTCGGTCATGCCCTCGACCGGTTCGCTGGCGATCCAGGCGCCGTCGCGCAGGGTCGTCACCCGCCGGCAGATCTCGAAGATCTCCTCGAGGCGGTGCGAGATGAACAGCACCGCGGCGCCCTGTTCGCGCAGGGTGCGCACGACCCCGAAGAGGCGGGCGACCTCGCTGCCGGTGAGGGCGGCGGTCGGCTCGTCCATGATCAGGACGCGGGCGTCGAAGGAGAGTGCCTTGGCGATCTCGACGATCTGCTGGTCCGCGATGGACAGGCCGCGGGCGGGCCGGTCGGGGTCGAGGTCGACACCGAGGCGCTGCATCAGGGCGGCCGTGGCCGCGTGGGTGGCCTTGTGGTCGATGCGGCCGAGGGCGCGGCGCGGCTGGCGGCCCATGAAGATGTTCTCGGCGATCGACAGGTCGGGGAAGAGCGTGGGCTCCTGGTAGATCACGGCGATACCGGCGTCGCGGGCGTCGCCCGGGCCGTGGAAGACGACGGGCTCACCGTCGAGCAGCACCTGGCCGGCATCCGGACGGTGCACCCCGGCGAGCGTCTTGATCAGGGTCGACTTGCCCGCGCCGTTCTCCCCGGCGAGGGCGTGCACCTCGCCGGGGAACAGCTCCAGGGAGACGCCTCGCAGTGCGCGGACCGCGCCGAAGGACTTCGAGATGTCCTTCAGCGCCAGCACCGGGGCGGGTCCCGTGTCGGACGGGTGGGTCATGGGTGGCTCCTCGACGACGTCGGCGGGAGGCCGCCACGACGTCGTGAAAGGTTTCAACTGGGTTGCCGGGACGTTAGGCACGCCACCCATGTCGCGTCAATGGGTCCGGATCGAAAAAATTTCGATAGTCGAAGGTCACGCGCCGGTCACGAAGAGAAGGGCAGGACAGAGGGGTTGACAGCCTTTGCACGGGCTCATAGCTTCCCCTCTTGAATCGTTTCACACCGTCCATCCGCCAACCCGATGTCACAGGAGCCCGAAGTGACCGACCTCGCCGCCGTGAAGGCCGCGCTGAAGACCCAGGCCGTCGAGACGCCGTCATGGGCGTACGGGAACTCGGGGACCCGTTTCAAGGTGTTCGCCCAGCAGGGCGTGCCGCGTACTCCGTACGAGAAGCTGGAGGACGCGGCCCAGGTGCACGCGTTCACGGGGGTGGCGCCGACCGTCGCCCTGCACATTCCGTGGGACAAGGTCGACGACTACGCGGCGCTGGCGAAGTTCGCCGAGGAGCGGGGTGTGAAGCTCGGCGCCATCAACTCCAACACCTTCCAGGACGACGACTACAAGCTGGGCAGCATCTGCCATCCGGACGCCGCCGTGCGACGGAAGGCTCTCGATCACCTGCTGGAGTGCGTCGACATCATGGACGCGACCGGCTCGACCGACCTGAAGCTGTGGTTCGCGGACGGGACGAACTATCCCGGTCAGGACGATGTGCGCGGGCGGCAGGACCGGCTGGCGGAGGGGCTGGCCGAGGTGTACGAACGGCTCGGGGACGGGCAGCGGATGCTGCTGGAGTACAAGTTCTTCGAGCCCGCCTTCTACACGACCGACGTTCCGGACTGGGGGACCGCGTACGCGCACTGCCTCAAGCTCGGGCCGAAGGCCCAGGTCGTGGTCGACACGGGGCACCACGCGCCCGGGACCAACATCGAGTTCATCGTCGCCACGCTGCTGCGGGAGGGGAAGCTCGGCGGGTTCGACTTCAACTCGCGGTTCTACGCGGACGACGACCTGATGGTGGGGGCGGCGGATCCGTTCCAGCTGTTCCGGATCATGTACGAGGTCGTGCGTGGGGGTGGGTTCACCTCCGAGGTGGCGTTCATGCTGGATCAGTGCCACAACATCGAGGCGAAGATTCCGGCGATCATCCGGTCCGTGATGAATGTGCAGGAAGCCACGGCGAAGGCGCTGCTGGTCGATCGGGCGGCGTTGGGTGAGGCGCAGGTGTCCGGGGATGTGCTGGAAGCGAATGCCGTGCTGATGGATGCGTACAACACGGATGTGCGGCCGTTGCTTGCGGAGGTTCGCGGCGAGATGGGGTTGGACGCGAACCCTATTGCTGCGTACAAGGCGTCCGGGTGGGCCGGGAAGATCGTTGCTGAGCGGGTTGGTGGGGAGCAGGCCGGCTGGGGGGCGTGAGCGTCTGCCGGGTCTTGTTGTCTGCGGGGTGCGGGCCGGCTGTGGCTGGTCGCGCCCACGCGGCGGAGCCGCACATCGATACAGCCCCGCGCCCCTGGGAAAGTCCACTCATCCCTCCTCGAGAAGTAAGGAATGTTCATGTCCACCCATCCCGAAGCCGCTGCCCTCCTGGCCCGGTCGAACCGGCTCGGCTCCGACCCCCGCAACACCAACTACGCCGGCGGCAACGCGTCCGCCAAGGGCACCGACACCGATCCCGTCACCGGGGGTGACGTGGAGCTGATGTGGGTGAAGGGGTCCGGTGGGGACCTCGGGACGCTCACCGAGGCGGGGCTGGCCGTGTTGCGGCTGGATCGGATGCGGGCCCTTGTCGACGTGTATCCGGGTGTCGAGCGCGAGGACGAGATGGTCGCGGCGTTCGACTACTGCCTGCATGGGAAGGGGGGCGCGGCGCCGTCCATCGACACCGCGATGCACGGGCTCGTCGACGCCGCCCATGTCGATCATCTGCACCCGGACTCGGGTATCGCGCTCGCGTGTGCGGCGGACGGGGAGAAGCTGACCGCGGAGTGTTTCGGGGACAGTGTGGTGTGGGTGCCGTGGCGGCGGCCCGGGTTTCAGCTCGGGCTGGACATCGCGGCCGTGAAGGAGGCGAACCCGCAGGCCATCGGGTGTGTCCTCGGGGGGCACGGGATCACCGCCTGGGGCGACACCGCCGAGGAGTGCGAGCGCAACTCGCTGCAAATCATCCGGACCGCCGAGGCGTTCCTGGAGGAGAAGGGGAAGCCGGAGCCCTTCGGGGGCGTCATCCCGGGGTACGAGGCGCTGCCCGAGGGCGAGCGGCGGGAGCGGGCGGCGGCGCTGGCGCCGTACGTGCGTGCCGTCGCCTCGCAGGACAAGCCTCAGGTCGGGCACTTCACCGACTCCGAGGTGGTCCTGGACTTCGTGGCGCGGGCCGAGCACCCGCGGCTCGCCGCGCTGGGGACGTCGTGTCCCGACCACTTCCTGCGGACCAAGGTGCGGCCGCTCGTGCTCGACGTGGCGCCGACGGCTCCGCTGGAGGACGCTGTCGCGCGGCTCAAGGAGCTGCACGCCGAGTACCGCGCGGAGTACGCCGCCTACTACCAGCGGCACGCCGAGCCCGACTCGCCCGCGATGCGCGGTGCCGACCCGGCGATCGTGCTGGTGCCGGGCGTGGGCATGTTCTCCTTCGGCAAGGACAAGCAGACCGCGCGCGTGGCCGGCGAGTTCTACGTCAACGCGATCAACGTGATGCGGGGCGCCGAGGCGGTGTCGACGTACGCGCCGATCGAGGAGTCGGAGAAGTTCCGCATCGAGTACTGGGCCCTTGAGGAGGCCAAGCTCCAGCGGATGCCGAAGCCGAAGGCGCTCGCCACGCGTGTCGCGCTCGTCACCGGGGCCGGCAGTGGCATCGGCAAGGCGATCGCGCATCGGCTGGTGGCCGAGGGTGCGTGTGTGGTCGTGGCCGATCTCAACGCCGAGAACGCGGCCGGTGTCGCGGAGGAGCTCGGTGGGGCCGACAAGGCCGTCGCCGTGACCGTCGACGTGACGTCCGAGGAGCAGATCGCCGACGCCTTCAAGGCGGCCGTGCTCGCCTTCGGCGGGGTGGACCTCGTCGTCAACAACGCGGGGATCTCCATCTCCAAGCCGCTGCTGGAGACCTCGGCGAAGGACTGGGACCTCCAGCACGACATCATGGCCCGCGGTTCGTTCCTCGTCTCGCGCGAGGCGGCCCGGGTGATGATCGCGCAGGAGCTGGGCGGCGACATCGTCTACATCGCCTCGAAGAACGCCGTCTTCGCGGGGCCCAACAACATCGCCTACTCCGCCACCAAGGCCGACCAGGCGCACCAGGTGCGGCTGCTGGCCGCCGAGCTGGGTGAGCACGGCATTCGCGTCAACGGGGTCAACCCGGACGGTGTGGTGCGTGGCTCCGGGATCTTCGCCGGTGGCTGGGGTGCCCAGCGGGCCGCGGTGTACGGGGTCGAGGAGGAGAAGCTGGGCGAGTTCTACGCGCAGCGGACCATCCTCAAGCGTGAGGTGCTGCCCGAGCACGTCGCGAACGCCGTGTTCGCGCTGACGGGCGGCGAGCTCACCCACACCACCGGGCTGCACGTGCCCGTCGACGCGGGTGTGGCGGCCGCGTTCCTCCGGTGACGGCCGTGCGGTCGTACGCGGCGGTCGACCTCGGCGCGTCCAGTGGGCGGGTGATGGTCGGCCGCGTGAGCCCGGACTCGCTGGAGCTGGTGGAGGCGCACCGGTTCGTGAATCGCCCGGTGCGGGTGCCGGAGGGGCTGCGCTGGGACGTGCTCTCGCTGTACGCGGGGGTGCTGGACGGGCTGCGGGCCGCCGGGCAGGTGGATTCCGTCGGCATCGACAGCTGGGCCGTGGACTACGGGCTGCTGGACGCCGACGGGGCACTGCTCGGCAACCCGGTGCACTATCGGGACGCCCGTACGGAGGGCGTCGCGGAGAAGGTGTGGGCGACGGTGCCGGCCGCCGAGCTGTACGCGGCCACGGGGATCCAGTACGCGCCGTTCAACACGCTCTACCAGTTGACGGCGGCGGCTTCCTCCGCCCAACTGGGCGATGCGCGGCGCCTGTTGCTCATCCCCGACCTGCTGTCGTACTGGCTGACGGGCGAGCAGGGCACCGAGCTGACCAACGCCTCGACGACCCAGCTCGTCGATCCCCGGACGCGGGAGTGGTCGTACGACCTGGCCGCCCGGCTGGGGATCGACCTGAGCCTGTTCGCGCCGCTGCGGCAGCCGGGGGATCCGGCGGGGGTGCTGCGGGCGGAGGTGCTGGAGGAGACGGGGCTGACGGGGCCGGTGCCGGTGACGGCGGTCGGCTCGCACGACACGGCGTCCGCGGTCGCGGCGGTCCCGGCGAGGGGCGAGCGGTTCGCGTACATCTGCACCGGCACCTGGTCGCTGGCCGGTCTGGAGCTGGACGCTCCCGTGCTGACCGAGGAGAGCCGCGCCGCCAACTTCACCAATGAGCTGGGGCTGGACGGCACGGTGCGCTATCTGCGCAACATCATGGGGCTGTGGCTGCTTCAGGAGTGCGTACGGGCCTGGGGTGACCCGGATCTGGGCGTGCTGCTGCGCGAGGCGGCCGCGGTGCCGGCGCTGCGGTCGGTGGTGGACGCGGGGGACGCGGCGTTCCTGGCGCCGGGCCGGATGCCGGAGCGGATCGCCGAGGCGTGCCGGGTGTCGGGGCAGCCGGTGCCGGAGAGCCGGGCCGAGGTCACGCGGTGCATCCTCGACTCCCTCGCGCTCGCCCACCGGCGGGCGATCGAGGAGGCGCAGCGGCTCGCCGACCACCCGGTGGACGTCGTGCACATCGTCGGCGGCGGTACCCGCAACGCGCTGCTGTGCCAGCTGACCGCCGACGCGTGTGGGCTGCCGGTGGTGGTCGGGCCTACGGAGGCGGCCGCCCTCGGCAACGTGCTGGTGCAGGCGCGGGCGCACGGCCTGGTCGGCGACCGCGCCGACATGCGGCGCCTGCTCGCCCGGACGCAGCCGCTCACCCGGTTCGAACCGCTCGGCGGCACGGACCGCTGGCGTGAGGCGGAGACCCGGCTCACCGCAAGGTGAGCCGGGGCCTCCCCCGGCCTGTCCTCGCCTACTAGGCTGCACTCATCCGATGATCGACCCCAAGGAGCCGCGATGCGTGTCGCACTGTTCCTGACCTGTGTCAACGACACGCTCTATCCGGACACCGGCCGTGCCGTGGTGAAACTGCTGACCAGGCTGGGCGTCGACGTCGACTTCCCGATGGCCCAGACGTGCTGCGGGCAGGCGCACTACAACACCGGCTACCGGCATGAGGCCGAGCCGCTCGCCCGGCATTTCTCCGACGTCTTCGGGGAGTACGAGGCGATCGTGACGCCGTCCGGGTCGTGCGCGGCGATGGTGCGGGAGCTGTATCCGCGGATGGGTGAGCGGGCCCGGGCCGAGGGACGCGGGGACGCCCTCGCGGCGACGCTCGCGCCGGTGGTGCCGAAGACGTTCGAGCTCACGGAGTTCCTGGTGGACGTGCTGGGGGTGACCGACGTGGGGGCGTACTACCCGCACAAGGTCACCTACCACCCGACGTGTCACGGACTGCGCGGGCTGGGGCTCGGCGACCGGCCCAGGCGGCTGCTCCAGGCCGTGAAGGGGCTGGAATGGGTGGAGCTGCCGGGCGCGGACGAGTGCTGTGGGTTCGGCGGCACGTTCGCGTTGAAGAACGCGGACGTCTCGGCGGCGATGGGCGCGGACAAGGTGCGCAACGCCGAGTCGACGGGTGCCGAGGTGCTGTGCGCGGCCGACAACTCGTGTCTGATGCACATCGGCGGGACGATGGCGCGGCTGAGCACGGACATGCGGCCGGTGCACATCGCGGAGATCCTGGCGAGCACGGAGGAGGAACCGGCCGTATGAGCGGGACGTTCGTCGGCATGCCGGCGTTTCCGAAGGCCGCGCACGAGGCCGTGGGCAACGCGACCCTGCGCGGCAATCTGCGCCACGCCACGCACACCATCCGCGCCAAGCGGGCGAAGGCCGTGACGGAGGTGTCCGACTGGGCCGAGCTGCGCGAGGCGGGCAAGCGGATCAAGGACCACACGCTGCGTCATCTCGACCGCTATCTGGTGCAGTTGGAGGAGTCGGTCACCGCGGCGGGCGGCATCGTCCACTGGGCGGCCGACGCGGACGAGGCGAACCGGATCGTCGCCCACCTGGTGAAGATGACCGGGGAGTCGGAGGTCGTCAAGGTCAAGTCGATGGCCACGCAGGAGATCGGGCTCAACGAGGCCCTGGAGGCGGAGGGCATCCACGCCTACGAGACCGATCTCGCCGAGCTGATCGTGCAGTTGGGCAAGGACCGGCCCTCGCACATCCTGGTCCCCGCCATCCACCGCAACCGGGGCGAGATCCGGGACATCTTCGCCCGGGAGATGGGCGAGTGGGGCCGCCCGGCGCCCGAGGGCCTCACCGACACGCCCGCCGAACTGGCCGAGGCGGCCCGGCTGCACCTGCGGGAGAAGTTCCTGCGCGCCAAGGTCGGTGTCTCCGGCGCGAACTTCATGGTCGCCGAGACCGGCACGCTGGTGGTCGTGGAGTCCGAGGGCAACGGCCGGATGTGTCTCACCCTTCCCGAGACGCTGATCTCGGTCGTCGGCATCGAGAAGATCGTGCCGACCTGGCGGGACCTGGAGGTGTTCCTCCAGACACTCCCCCGCTCCTCCACCGCCGAGCGGATGAACCCGTACACCTCGACCTGGACCGGCACCACCGACGGCGACGGCCCCAGCACCTTCCACCTGGTCCTGCTCGACAACGGCCGCACCGACACCCTCGCCGACGAGGTCGGCCGCCAGGCCCTGCGCTGCATCCGCTGCTCGGCGTGCCTGAACGTCTGCCCCGTGTACGAGCGGGCCGGGGGGCACGCGTACGGCTCGGTGTACCCGGGTCCGATCGGCGCCATCCTGAGCCCGCAACTGCGGGGCACGCAGAGCGAGATCGACGCCTCGCTGCCGTACGCCTCGTCGCTGTGCGGGGCCTGCTACGAGGTGTGCCCGGTCGCCATCGACATCCCCGAGGTGCTGGTGCACCTGCGCGAGCGGGTCGTGGAGGGCGGCCCGGTGACGCGGGAGGGCAACAAGGTGGTGCTGAAGCCGGCGAAGGGGCACGCAGCCGAGCGGGCGGCCATGCGGGCGGCGCGCTGGGCGTTCAGCCGGCCGGGCGCCCTGCGCGCCGGGCAGCGGCTCGCCTCCCGCACCCGTCGGCTCCATCCGCGCTCACTGCCGGGCCCCGGCAAGGCGTGGAGCGGTACGCGCGATCTTCCGCCGGTGCCTGCGGAGCCGTTCCGCGACTGGTGGCAGCGCACGCGCGGCGGGAACGACGGCAAGGGGGTCGCGCAGTGAACAGCAGGGAACGAATCCTGGGCCGGGTGCGGCGCGCACTGGCCGACGTACCGCGGGACGACCCGCCGTACGAGGCGGCCGTCGGCCGCGACTATCTGCGGGAGCACGGCGACCGGAGTGTCGAGCAGACCGTGGACCTGCTCGCGGAGAACCTGGCGGACTACCGCGCCGTCGTGCACCGCTGCACGGACGCCGACCTCGCGGCGACCGTCGCGGGGATCCTGGCCGCGCGGGGCGCGAAGACGGTCCTCGTCCCACCGGGTCTGGAGGCGGGGTGGCTGGCGGCGACGGACGCCGAGCGGGTCGCGGACCGGGCGGAGAGCACCCCGCACGAGCTGGATCAGGTCGACAGCGTGGTCACGGCGTGTGCGGTGGCGATCGCCGAGACCGGCACGATCGTGCTGGACGGCGGCCCCGACCAGGGTCGGCGCCGCATCACGCTCGTCCCCGACCTCCACGTCTGCGTGGTGCGCGTCCCCGACCAGGTGGTGTCCTCCGTGCCGCAGGCCCTCGAACGCCTGGACCCGGCACGCCCGTTGACGTGGATCTCCGGTCCGTCGGCGACCAGCGACATCGAGCTGGACCGGGTGGAGGGGGTGCACGGTCCGCGCACCCTGGAGGTGGTGCTGGTGAGCGAGGGCTGACCGAGGTGCGCCCGGGTCGGCTCAGGGGAGGGCCGGGCCGCCGTCGTAGGCCTCGCGGGCCTTCTCGACCCGGGCGAGGTTGTCGCCGGCCCACTCCGCGAGGTGGGCGAAGAGCGGGGCCAGGCTGAGCCCGAGGTCGCTGATCTCGTACTCGACCCGAGGAGGTACCTCCGGGTGGTACGTCCGCACGACGAGCCCGTCGCGTTCCAGCTGTCGCAGCCGCTGGGTGAGCACTTTCGGCGTGATCCCGGTGATCCGCCGCTCCAGCTCGACGAACCGCTGGCGGCCGTGCGTGTGGAGACTCCACAGGATCGGTGTGGTCCACCGGCTGAACACGATGTCCACGACCGGGCTGACCGGGCACGCGCGTTGCGGGTCGGTCCCGGCGGGGGCCGGCCGGCTCATGTCCGCGCCCATACGCATCCCTCCGGGGAAGTCACTTTCCTCTAGGTACCTACTATATCGGCGCTGTTAGCGTCGCTCTCGTCTTCAACCACACGGTTACAGCGGGGAGTTGCTCATGTTCGTGGTGACGGGTGCGACCGGGAACGTAGGCGGGGAGCTCGTACGGGTTCTCGCGGAGTCCGGGGAGCGGGTGACGGCGGTGTCACGGGGGATCTCGGGGGCGGACGTACCGGAAGGGGTCCGGTACCGGCGGGCCGACCTGGCGGACCCGGAGAGTCTGCGTCCCGCCTTCGACGGCGCTCGGGCGTTGTTCCTGCACGACGGTGGGGCCGGCGCCCACCTGTTGAGCCCGCGGGACATCCTCGACGTGGCCAAGGGAGCCGGTGTCGAACGGGTGGTGCTGCTGTCGTCGCTGGGCGTCGTGACCCGGCCGGACTCGGCCTCGCACGGAGGTACCGGCCGGGCGATCGAGGAGGCCGTCAGACAGTCGGGCCTGGACTGGACGATTCTGCGGCCCGGCGGCTTCCACTCCAACGCGTTCGCGTGGGCGGAGTCGGTGCGCACCCGGCGGATCGTCGCCGCGCCGTTCGGGGATGTCGGCCTGCCGACGGTCGACCCGGCCGACATCGCCGCGGTCGCCGCGGTGGCGCTGCGCGAGGACGGTCACGGCGGTGCGGTCCACGAGCTGACGGGCCCCGCGCCGACCACGCCGCGCGAGCGGGCCGAGGCGATCGGCGCGGCGCTCGGCGAGCCGGTCCGCTTCGTCGAGCAGAGCCGCGACGAGGCCCGCGCACAGCTGCTGGCGTTCATGCCCGAGCCGGTCGTCGAGACCACGTTGGGCATCCTCGGCGACCCGACCCCCGCCGAGCTGCGCGTCAGCCCCGACGTGCGGCGGATCCTCGGCCGCGCTCCCCTGGACTTCACCGACTGGGCGCGCCGCCATGTCGCCGTGTTCCGCGGGGAGGCTGAGGTGGTCGGTCAGCGGTAGCGCAGCCCGGCACCTACGGCGGCGGGGGCAGGGGCCTGTGACGGAGTCCCGTGACAGAAGGGCTGAACAAGCGCTTAGATAGGGGACCCGGACACTGTTTCGCCCGCGACCGCCGGAGGCCCTGTTGTTCACGTCCGTCGACGAAGTCTCCGCCCGCCTCGCCGAGACCGGGTACCTGGCCTCCCCCGCCGTCGCCACGACCGTGTTCCTCGCCGACCGCCTCGGCAAGCCGCTCCTCGTGGAGGGCCCGGCCGGGGTCGGCAAGACGGAACTCGCGAAGGCCGTGGCGCAGGTGGCCGGGGCCCGGCTGGTGCGGCTGCAGTGCTACGAGGGCGTCGACGAGGCCCGGGCCCTGTACGAGTGGAACCACGCCAAGCAGCTCCTGCGCATCAGCGCGGGCCGCGACGAGTCGTGGGACGAGACGCGGACCGACATCTTCGGCGAGGAGTTCCTGCTGGCGCGTCCGCTGCTGACCGCGATCCGCGGCGACGACCCCAAGGTGCTGCTGATCGACGAGACCGACAAGGCGGACGTCGAGGTGGAGGGCCTCCTCCTCGAGGTGCTCAGCGACTTCCAGGTGACCGTGCCCGAAATGGGCACCATCACCGCGACGCGCCGCCCCTTCGTCGTCCTCACCTCCAACGCCAGCCGCGAACTGTCGGAGGCACTGCGCCGACGCTGCCTGTTCCTGCACATCGGCTTCCCCGAGGAGGAGTTGGAGCGCCGGATCGTCCGGCTGAAGGTGCCGGGCATCGACGAGGCGCTGGCCGCGTCCGTGGTGCGGGTGGTGGGCGCGCTGCGCGCGATGGACCTGCGCAAGGTGCCGTCGGTCGCCGAGACCCTCGACTGGGCGCGCACCCTGCTCGCCCTCGGCGCGGACACCCTTGACGAGACCGTCGTACGCGACACCCTGGGCGTGGTCCTCAAGCACCAGGAGGACATTCTCAAGGCGGCCGCCAAGCTCGACCTGGACGCGCTGTGACGGCGGACGCGATCACGCCGGCGGCCGCACCGACGGATGTGACGGCGCGGCTGACCGGCCTGGTCGCCGCGCTGCGCTCGCACGGCATCCGCATCGGCACGGGAGAGACCGTGGACGCCGGGCACGCGGTCACCGCGCTGGGCCTAGCGGACCGCGCGCTGCTGCGCGAGGGGCTGGCGGCGACACTGCTGCACACCCCGGGCCAACGGCCGGTGTTCGACGCCGTATTCGACCTGTACTTCCCACGGAGCGTCGGCGCGCCGGACGGCGTCGAGGCGGACCGCGAGAGCCTGCGCGACCGGCTCGCCGCAGCCCTCGCCGCCAACGACTCCGCGCTGATGGGCCAGTTGGCGGTGGAGGCCGTCGACGGCTTCGGCGTCTACGGGAGTTCACCGGGCTCGGACGGCTGGTCGTCGTACCAGGCCCTGGACCGGATCCGACCCCAGACGCTGCTCGCCCGCGTCCGCGACGACGTGCGCGCGCAGTCGGACGGTGCCGGGTTCACCGACCGGCTCCTGGAGGACGAGATCCGGCGGCGCATCGAGGCCTTCCGCGCCCTGGTGGCGGCGGAGGCGCGGCGCCGGGTCGCCGAGCGGCGCGGCCGGGACGAGATCGCGCGCCGGGCCGTCGCCCCGACCGCCGACCGGGTCGACTTCCTGTACGCCGGGAAGGACCGGCTGGCCGAACTGCGGCGCACCGTCCAGCCGTTGGCCCGCAAGCTGGCGACGCGCCTGGCCGCCCGCCGCCGTCGCGCCGCCCGCGGCACCATCGATCTGCGGCGCACCCTGCGCGGTTCGCTGTCGACGGGCGGGGTGCCGATACGGCCCGTGCTGCGCCGACGCCGGCCCGCCCGCCCCGAACTGGTGCTGCTGTGCGATGTGTCGGGCTCGGTGTCCGGGTTCTCCGACTTCACGATGCTGCTGGTGCAGGCGCTGCACGACCAGTTCAGCAAGGTGCGGGTCTTCGCCTTCGTCAACCGTATCGACGAGGTGACCGGCCTCCTCGCCCGTGGCGCGGCCGACCCGGAGGGCCTCGGCGCCCGCATCCGCGCCGAGGCCACCCTCACGGGCTGGCACGGCAGCAGCGACTACGGCGTCGCGCTGGGCGAGTTCACGGAACGGTACGGCGCCGCGATCGGCCCCCGTACGACGGTCTTCGTGCTCGGCGACGCCCGCACCAACATGAGCGACCCGAACCTCCCCGCCGCGCGCCACCTCACCGAACGCGCCCGCCGCACCTACTGGCTGAACCCCGAGCCCAGGGCCCAGTGGGGCGGGGGCGACTCGGCCGCCCTCGCCTACGCGGACCTGATCGAGATGCACGAGTGCCGCAACGCCCGCCAGCTCAGCGCGCTGGTGGGGCGACTGCTGCCGATCTGAGCGAGTCCCGTGCCCCTCGACGGCGCTCAGCCCTCCTTGGCCTTCGCGTACTCCGTGGCCATCTGGCCCGCGAAGTCGTACACGATGCACTGTTCGTCGCCCACCACCCAGGCGTCGTGCCCGGGTGAGACCACGAAGACGTCGCCGGGACCGACCTCGGTCTCGCCGCCCTCGTCCATGGTGACGTGCATGCGTCCCTGGACCACATAGCCGTTGTGGTGGACCTGGCAGGTGTCGGTGCCCGCGATGGGTGCCACGGACTCGGTCCAGCGCCAGCCGGGCTCGAAGGTCGCCACGGCGAAGTCGAGGCCGCTCATGTGGACGGCTTCGAGGTGGCCGCGGGGGTAATCGCGCCGCTCGTCGGGCTTGTCGAGCGTCTTCACTTCCAGCATGACGCTCCTCCCTTCCGGCCGCGCCTCACCGCGGCCGGGGCCCGTCTCCCCGGCGGCCCTGGACGTCCCCGGTGGGGGCCGAGCCCCACCACTTCATCGTCCGCCCGTCCCCTCGGGGCCGCCATTCGGAGGAACGCGGACTCAGTCCGCGTCGCCGCAGAGGGAGGCGAAGCGGGCCGTGTCGATGTTGCCGCCGGAGACGATCACGCCGACACGGCGCGGGAGGGGCCCGGCGCGGCCGGCGAGGAGGGCGGCCAGCGGGGTGACGCCGCTGGGCTCGACGACGATCTTCAGGCGCTCGAAGGCGAACCGCATGGCCCGGCGGATGTCGTCGTCGGAGACGAGGGCGATGTCGTCGACGAGCCGCCGGTTCACGGAGAAGGTCAGTTCGCCCGGGGTGTGCAGGGCCTGGCCGTCGGCGATGGTGCGCGGCACGGGGATCTCGACGCGACGGCCCGCCGCGAGGGACCGCTTGGTGTCGTCACCCGCCTCCGGTTCGACGCCGATCACGCGGATGCCCGGGAGCAGGGCCTTGGCGGCCGTGGCGCTGCCCGCGATCAGCCCGCCACCGCCGACCGGTGTCAGCAGGGCGTCCAACTCGCCGACCTCCTCCAGGAGTTCGAGGGCCGCGGTGCCCTGTCCCGCCATGACGTGCGGGTGCTCGTAGGGCGGGACGATCGTCAGGCCCCGTTCGGCGGCCAGGGCCTCGGCGATGGTGACGCGGTCCGCGGCGTAGCGGTCGTAGGTGACGATCTCGGCGCCGTAGCCGGCGGTGGCCTCGCGCTTGGAGCGCGGGGCGTCCTCGGGCATGACGATCACGGCGGTGGTGCCGAGCTCCCGGGCGGCCAGGGCGACGGCCTGGGCGTGGTTGCCGGAGGAGTAGGCGGCGATGCCCCGGGCGAGCTGCTCGTGGGTGAGCCGGGAGGCGGCGTTGTAGGCGCCGCGGAACTTGAACGCGCCGACCCGCTGGAAGTTCTCGCACTTGAGGAGGACTTCCGCTCCCAGGAGCGCGTCGAGGGTACGGGAGCGCAGCACCGGGGTGCGGTGGGCGACGCCCTTGAGTCGCGCGGCGGCGTCGCGGACGTCGTCGAGGGTGATCGGCGGGGGCGCGGTCGTCACGTGGGGTCTCCCTCGGAGGTCTGGTCGGTGGCTCGGGACTGGGAGAGATAGCTGTAGGCGGAGGCGCGGGAGATGCCCAGGCGCTGCGCCACCTGCTCGATCGCACGGCGTACGGCGAAGACGCCCCGCTCGTCGAGGCCGCGGAACAGCTCCAGTCGCCGTGCGCGGTCGAGGCCGGCCCAGGTCTGGTTCCCGTGCAGCAGATGAGCGTCGACGAGGGCGTCCACGACGGAGTCGATGTCGTTGCCGAAGGTGGTCACCGGCGGATCGGCGCCGGCGCCGGACCCGGCGATTCCGGCGAGCGCGCCGAGCAGGGCCTGGGCCTGGTTGACAGCGGTGACGTCCAGGTTGACGCACAGGGCGCCGAAGACCGTGCCCGTGGAGTCGCGCAGCAGCATCGTCGAGGACTTCACCAGCTGTCCGGAGCCGGTCCTGGTGAGGTAGTTCAGCTCGTCCCCGGCCTTGTCGCCGCGGGCCAGGACGCGCAGGCCGATCTCGCTCATCGCCCCGCCCACGGCGCGCCCCGTCACCGAACCGGCGACGGCGACGACCGACTGCTCCGGGCGTCGGTAGTCGTGGATCACCACCTCGCACACGGGGCCGAACGTCGCCGCGATCCCGTCGGCGACGGGGCCCAGCGCGGCGAGGATCGCGTTCCGCTCCTGCTCCAGGGACTCCTCCGCTGCCATGCGCCCTCTCTCAGGTGGGGCCGACGGCCCCTGCGCACATCATGTTAGATGTACAGTCCAGACCTTGTACAGACAGTCCAGATGAAGTCCGAGGTGCCTAGCGAGCCGTCTGCATCTCCCGCCGGGTGCCGTGGGCATGGACGTCCAGCAGGGCACTCCCGCCACGGCGCCAGGCGTCGAGCAGGCGGGCGGCCAGCCGGTCCTCCAGCAGGTTCGTCGCCTGGATGCCGAAGACGACGTCGTCCTCCAGGTTGGGCTCGTTCTCCAGCAGTCCGCCGATCACGTCGTGCCGGACGACCTGCTCGTGCACGGCGTCCGCCTCCACGTGTTCGTCGTAGAACCGCACGGCCGCGGCGCCCGCCCCGACCCGGCGCAGGGCCTTCGCCAGTCGGCGGGACCCCGGGGACGACGTCACCTCGACCGTGGCGAAGTGCCCGACGAGGGCACCGCGCAGGGCGCGGTGCAGGCCGAGCAGGGAGGCCAGGTTGACGGTGGCGAGGAGCTCGGCGGGCGCGACGTCCACGTAGTGGCCGTAGGCCGTTTCGAGGCCCAGGTCCTCCATCAGGTCGGCGAACAGCCGCGCGTGGATCTCGTCGGCCCGGCCCGCGCCGAACTCGTCGAACTCGACGGCGACCATCGCGGCCTTGGCCCGGCCGTGCAGTCGAGGGATCACCCAGGCGTGCGGGTCGGCCTCCTTCAGGTGGTACAGCGACCTGAGGGCCGCGTACTCCTTGAGGTGTCGCAGCTCGCCCTCGTCGCGCAGGAAGTGGCTCACCCCGGCGGCCTCGGGGCCGACGGGCTCGGTCTGCAGGTCGTCCAGTGCCTGCCGTGCCGTGGCCCCGCCGTCGACGTCGGCGCGCAGGGCCGCGAGGAACCGCTGCTCCAGGGCGCGGCGGACGCGCAGCAGGGCGGGGTCCCACTCCCGGTCGTCGTCGACGTCCTCGAAGCCCTGGTAGTGCAGCTCGTAGAGGACGTACAGGGCGAGCTGGAGGTCGTCGCCGTAGGGGGCGGCGTCCTCGACGGCCCCCAGGGACGGCTGGTGGCACGGGTCGCGCAGGGCGCCGAGCACCGCGTGGGAGAGCGGTCCCCGCGCGGTGGGCAGCCGTGGGCTCCGCTCACGCGGTTCACGACCGATCGGCATCAGCCGGCTCCCTTCGTCCGAGACGTACGGTCCTGCTCCGGCCCCCCGCCCCTGGTGCGTCGCCGGTGGCTCGTGTCGCACCACGGGTAGATGGCGCTGCGGCGGCAGGTGCAGATGGCCACGGTGAAACGGTCGGAGGTCACGACCTCGCCGTCCTCACCGACGATCTCGACCGGGCCCTCGACGAGCAGCGGCCCGTCGCGCTCGGCGCGGATACGGCACGGGCGCTCATTCCTTGGAGGCACGGATCACCACCAGCTCTTCCCGCAGGTCCGCGGCGGACAGCCCGCGTCCGCGCAGCCAGGTCAGCCTGGAGCGCAGGACCGGGCCGAACGGGATCGACGTCCGGTCCGTGACCTCCGCGCTCAGCCCGGCGCCCTTCAGCCGGGTCAGCGTGTCCTCCACCCCGCACAGACCGGAGTGCACCAGCAGCAGGGCACCGGTGGGGCGCAGCACCTCCGGTGCCTCGGCGCACACACGGTCCAGCAGGGCGCGCCCGTCCTGCCCGGCGTCCCAGGCGCGTGCGGCTCCCCGCGGCGGCCATCGGCCGGGGGACGGGACGTACGGCGGATTGCTGATCACCAGGTCGAAGGAGCGGTCACGGACGGCGCCCGTGAGATCGCCGTGGCGGACCTCGACGCGCTGCCGGCTGCACCACGCGTTGAAGCGGGCGGTCAGCACGGCCCGCCAGGAGATGTCCACCGCCGTGACGCTGGCGCCGAGCCGCGCGGCCTCCAGTGCGAGGGCCCCGCTTCCCGTGCCCACGTCCAGGACGTCCGCGCCCGGCCGGATGCCCTCACGGCGCAGCGCGTCGGCCAGCAGACGGGTGTCGTGCTGCGGCTCGTACACGCCGGGCGGGGTCATCAGCCTCGGCGGGACGGGCGCTGTGGTGGTCTCGGTGGTCATCGGGCTCCTCGCCGTGCCCCGGCGGCACTCGGGTGGTCAGGTCCTGGTCGCTGCTCCCGGGTCCCCCTTCTGCACGTGCACCACACATGATCGGTGCGCTTCTCCCACTTACGGGTACACGGGACGATCTCACCGGGAGACGTCGAGGAGGGCTGAATCGATGGGCCGCACGCACGATCTTCCCGTCCTGCGCTCCCTCCAGGAGTTGGGGAGCCTGGTGCGGCGCTACCCCGATCTGTTCGTGCGCTGGTCGCGGGGCCCCCGGACCGATCTCGGCGCCTCGGCCAGCACGGACGAGCTGACGGGTGTACGCATGCCGGGGCTCTCGGCCAATCCGCTCGCCGTGGAACCCTGGTGGGAGGACCGTCCGGTCGAGCTCTGGGTCGCCCGGCGGCTCCACGACTACTCCCACCTGCCCCGCGACAAGGGCCCCGGGGTGCGGGCCTGGGTGCTGCGCGGGCGGATCGAGGGCCGTGGTCCCGACAACGAACCGCTGGTCCGCGAGGTCCGGCCGATCGGCTGGGTCGACGACGGGGTCATCAAGGAGGCACAGGCCGAGGTGGACCGGCAGGAGGGCGCCTGGGGCACCCTGCGCCGCGACGGCGACGACACGGACGCCGGGAACGGAGGCGCCGGGAACGGAAACGGAGACGCCCGCGCCGACGACCGATGAGTCGTCGGCGCGGGCGCGCGCCTCGCAGAGGTCCGGTCTCCGTCGGTCCTCGCCGTCAGTCCTCGCCGCGGACGATGTTCGAGTCGGGGCCGGCGCGGTCGACGGGCGCGGCGGTCCGGGCGTCGACGGCCGAGATCCAGGTACGTACGCCCTTGCCCCGCAGGCGACGGGCCCTCGCCCAGCCTGTCTCTGGCCTTCGGACTACCGGGTTCTCCATGGCGTGCGCGGTCACGGTTGCTTCATCTTCCTTCTAAGATCGCTTCGGTCCCTGAGTCGGTGTACGGACCGGGTGTACGGGCCGAGTCCCCCGTCGCGCCTCGGGCAAACGCCCGCGAGCCTCGTACCCGTCGAACCGGGCCGGCTCACCTGCCTCCGGTGCCGCCGCTGCCGAACGAGCCGCTGGACCCCTCGTCCCAGCGCCGGGGCGCCTGGTCCTCGCTGCGCCTGCCGCCGGAGTTCCTGAGTTCGTGCGGGGTGAGGCGTTCGCTCCCGTCGGCCGCACGGGGCATCTCGTCGGGTTCGCGGAGCTCGTGGGTCTCGCGCACCGGCCCGCCCTCGGGGACTCGCGGATGGTGCTCACCCGGTCGCAGGTGCGCGTGCTCGCGCCCGCGCACCCTGGTGCCGAACCGGACGGCCCACACCAGCGCACCGGTGATGACGAGACCGCCGACGAGGATGGCGAGGAATCCGAAGGTGGTACCGGCCCCGGCTGCTTCGTAGTGGATGGTGTCCATTGCCCCCGGGTACCCGCGACCGCCCTTCGGAATACGCGCGGGTACCACCTGCCCCTCCGACGGCGGAACGGGAGCGTGGCGTGAGCGGCCGCGCCGGGTCGCGGCAGTAGCGTCGGGCTGCCGTGCCGGGTCACGGCCCGGGCTCTCACCAGGCGCGCATGGAGGAGGACGATGACCGAACTGTCGGAACGCGTCGACGACGGAGCCGGCCGCGACACCTCCTCGCACTCCTTCGGCCATACGCTGCTGGGCTGGGCGACCACCACCGACCACAAGGTGATCGGCCGGCTGTACATGGTCACGGCGTTCTGCTTCTTCCTGCTCGCCGGTCTGCTGGCGCTCGCGATGCGCGCCGAACTCGCCCGTCCGGGGCTGCAGTTCCTCAGCAAGGAGGGCTACAACCAGTTCTTCACGGTCCACGGCACGGTGATGATGCTGCTGTTCGCCACGCCGATGTTCGCCGGTTTCGCCAACGCCGTGATGCCACTGCAGATCGGCGCGCCGGACGTGGCGTTCCCCCGCCTGAACGCACTGTCGTACTGGATGTACCTGTTCGGCGGTCTGATGGTCGTCTCGGGTTTTGTGGTGCCGGGCGGCGCGGCGTCGTTCGGCTGGTTCGCGTACGCGCCGCTGAACAGCTCGTACTACACCCCCGGCGCGGGCGGTGACCTGTGGACGATGGGGCTGGTGGTGACCGGTGTGTCGACCACGCTGGGCGCGGTCAACTTCATCGCCACGATCATGTGTCTGCGGGCGCCGGGGATGACGATGTTCCGGATGCCGATCTTCACCTGGAACGTGCTGTTCACCTCGATCCTGGTGCTGCCCGCGTTCCCGGTGCTGGCGGCGGCGCTGCTGGCGCTGGAGTCGGACCGGAAGTTCGGCTCGCACGTCTTCGACGCGGCGAACGGCGGTGCCCTCCTCTGGCAGCACCTGTTCTGGTTCTTCGGGCACCCCGAGGTGTACATCGTGGCGCTGCCGTTCTTCGGGATCGTCACGGAGATCATCCCGGTGTTCTCACGCAAGCCGTTGTTCGGGTACCTGCCGTTGATCGGCGCGACGATCGCGATCACCATGCTGTCGGCGGTGGTGTGGGCGCACCACATGTTCGCCACGGGCGCGGTGCTGCTGCCGTTCTTCTCGCTGATGTCGTTCCTGATCGCGGTGCCGACGGGCATCAAGTTCTTCGCGTGGATCGGCACGATGCGCAACGGGTCGCTGTCGTTCGAGACTCCCATGCTGTGGGCGATGGGGTTCCTGGTTTCGTTCCTGCTGGGCGGGCTGAGCGGGGTGCTCATCGCGTCGCCGCCGCTGGACTTCCACCTCACCGACTCGTACTTCATCGTGGCGCATCTGCACTACGTGCTGTTCGGCACCGTGGTCTTCGCGATGTTCGCCGGGTTCTACTTCTGGTGGCCCAAGTTCACCGGCCGGATGCTGGACGAGCGTCTGGGCAAGCTGCACTTCTGGCTGCTGTTCCCGGCGTTCCAGCTGACCTTCCTGGTGCAGCACTGGCTCGGCGAGGAGGGCATGCCCCGCCGGTACGCCGACTACCTGCCCTCGGACGGCTTCACGCTGCTGAACACCCTGTCGTCGGTGGGCGCGTTCCTGCTCGGCGTCTCCACCCTCCCCTTCCTCTACAACGTGTGGCACACCGCCCGCCACGGGCGGCGCGCCACCTCGGACGACCCCTGGGGGTATGGACGGGGGCTGGAGTGGGCGACGTCCTGTCCGCCGCCCCGGCACAACTTCGTGGCGCTGCCCCGGGTGCGTTCGGAGTCCCCGGCGTTCGACCTGCACCATCCGGACATCGAACTGCGGAAACAGGAGCACTTGCCCCATGCGGACTGAGGCGTTGCTGTTCGGCGGTGTCGCCGTCTTCTTCGGGGGCACCGCGGTGCTCTACGGCATCTGGTCGCACGGGGATCCGGCCGGTACGGCGGCGCTGATCGTGGCGTGCCTCATGGCCGGGGTGATCTCGTTCTTCTGCGCGGTGAACTACCGGCGCAGGGGACGGCGCCCCCAGGACCGCGGCGACGCCGAGGTGGCCGACGGCGCCGGGCCGCTGGAGTTCTTCCCGCCGGAGAGCCACTGGCCGATCGCGACCGCCGCCGGGTTCGCGGTCGCCGCGACCGGGGTGGTGTACGGGCTGTGGCTGTTCCTCATCGGCGTCGGCGCCCTGGGAGCCGGGGTGTTCGGAATGGTGTTCCAGTACGCCGACCGGGGCTCCGGCCGGGAGGGCTGATCGGTGCCCTGGGGGCGCCGGGGCGGAACGTCTCCACCGGCCGGTGGTCGCTCTCGTAGCCCCCGGTGACGGACTGACGCACCTCTCCGGTCTCCTCGCCCTCGGTCAGGCGTTCGCGCTCCGACGCCAGCAGGGCGTGGCACAGCCGGCGGGTGACCATGAAGCCCAGGACCGGGCCGACGACGAGGGCGACGCGCAGGATCCAGGTCAGGACGTTCACGGAGACGCGGAACGTCTGGGCGATGATGTCGTTGCCGCCGGCCAGCAGCAGGACGCCGTAGAAGACGATGCCGGCGACGCCCAGTCCGGTGCGGACGGGACGTTCGCGCGGGCGGTCGCACAGGTGGTGCTCCTGTCTCCCCTCCCCCGTGAGCCGCTGCTCGACGAACGGATACAGGTACAGGACGAGGAAGAAGACCCCGGGAAGGACGACGGCCGGCAGCAGGACGTTCCACATGAGGGTGTGCCCGGCGACGTTGGTCTCCCAGGGCGGTACGAGCCGTAGCGCGCCCTCCAGGAAGCCGACGTAGAAGTCCGGCTGGGAACCGGTCGACACGAGGTCGGGGCGGTAGGGGCCGTAGACCCAGACCGGGTTGATCTGCGCGAGCCCGGAGAGAGCGGCCAGCACGCCGAAGACCATGAGTGACAGGCCGGCCGAACCTGCCGCGAACTGGGGGAGCATCGGCTTGCCGACGGCGTTCTCGTTGGTCCTGCCCGGACCGCGCCACTGGGTGTGCTTCAGGTAGAACACCAGGATCAGGTGGACGGTGACCAGGCCGATCAACGCGGCGGGCAGCAGCAGGATGTGCAGGCCGTACAGCCGGGGCACGATGTCCGAACCGGGGAACTCGCCCCCGAAGGCGAACATGCTCACGTACGTGCCCACCACGGGGATCGACAGCATGATGCCCTGCGCGATGCGCAGTCCCGTGCCGGAGAGCAGGTCGTCGGGGAGCGAGTAGCCCGCGAACCCCTCGGCCAGGGCGAGCACGAGCAGGGTGACGCCGATGACCCAGTTCACCTCCCGGGGCCTGCGGAAGGCGCCGGTGAAGAAGATGCGCAGCAGATGCACGCCGATCGCGGCGACGAAGACGATGGCCGCCCAGTGGTGCATCTGACGGATGAGCAGGCCGCCGCGGACCTCGAAGCTGATGTGCAGGGTGGAGTCGAAGGCCGCGGACATGCGGACGCCCTGCAGGGGGACGTACGAGCCGTCGTAGAGGACCTCGCGCATGTTGGGCTCGAAGAAGAAGGTCAGCCAGATCCCGGTCAGCAGCAGGACGATCAGGCTGTACAGCGCCAGTTCACCCAGGAAGAACGACCAGTGGTGGGGGAACGCCTTGCGCAGCAGCGCGCCGCCCCCGTCGTAGACCGGCAGCCGCGCGTCGGCCGCGTCGGCGACCTTCGCAGCAGCCCCGTCCTCCCGCTCGCGCTCCACGCGGCGCCTCCCTCCGCGACCGGGCCACACCCGTCACAGGGGATGACTTGCCGCCGCCGCGCCGGGCGAGCACCCGTGCGCGGCGAAACACTCGCCCGGCGCGGCCAAGACACCCGTTCGGACGACATCAGTCGTCGGGGTGGCCCTCGGCGGTCCTGCGGTTGGCGTTCGGGCTGGGCGAGATGGGGTCGCCCGTTCCGCCGTGGGTCGGCCGCGAGGTGTCGACGTCGTCCTCCTCGCCTTCCTGCTTGAGCTCCTCCAGCACCTCCTCCGTGGCGTCGTGGGTCGGCTCCTTGTGTGTGTGACGGCGCTTCAGGTTGTTTCGCATGGGCGCCGGGTACCCGGAGATCGGTCGCTCATCGCCCGTGGAAGCAGGCATTACGCACCCGTGTCCGGGTACTCAGCCACCATGCGTGTAGGAGTGGTGGACGCTGGGTCGAACACGGTGCGGCTGGTGGTCGCGGACGCGGAGGGCGGGGTGCCGCTGCCGGTGCACACGGCCAAGTGGAAGCTGCGCCTGTCCGAACAGGTGGGGCCGGACGGGCACATCGGCGAGGAGGCGGTGGAGCAGCTGGCGCAGGCGGTGGGCGCGGCCGCCCGCACCGCCCAGCGGTGGGGCGCGCCCGGCCCGTTGGCGTTCGCGACCGCTGTCGTACGGGCGGCGCCCAACCGGCTGGACGTGCTGCGTACGGTGCACCACCGGACCGGGGTGCGGATGTGCACCCTGCCCGGTGAGGTGGAGGCCGAGCTCACCTTCCTCGGCGCCCGGCGCTGGCTGGGCTGGCGCTGCGGGCCGCTCGCGCTGTTCGACATCGGCGGCGGCTCCCTGGAGGTGGCGTTCGGGCGGGGGCGGCTGCCGGAGTTCGCGGCCTCGCTGCCGCTCGGCGCCAACCGGCTCACCAACGAGTTCTTCCGCACCGGGGACCCTCCCACGCTGGAGGAGGTGAAGGCGCTGCGGCGCAAGGTGCGCCACCAGTTGCGTGACGTGTCGGCCCGCATCCGCTGGGAGGGGCCGCGCACCGCCGTCGCCACCTCCCGTACGTTCCAGCAGCTGGCCCGGCTGTGCGGGGCCGCGCCAGGGCGTGACGGACCCTTCGTCGACCGCGTCCTGCACCGCGCCGACCTGCGCCGCGCCGTGGACACGCTCGTCGCCCTGCCCGCCGCCGAACGCGCCCTCCTGCCGGGCATCTCCGCACCACGCGCCCGGCAGAGCCTCGCGGGCGCCATCGTCGGCCACACCGCCCTCAAACTGACCGGCATCCGCACGGTGGAACTCTGCCCCTGGGCCATCAGAGAAGGCGTCTTCCTCCGCTACATCGAGGAGGGCCCCGACTGGTGGACCAGCACCACCCACGAAACCGACGGCGAGCTCACCGCCCCCGGCGCACCCCTGCGAGTGGCCGCGTCGACGAGCTGAGCGGCCCGGGACCTCTGCACGGGGCGTGTGGAGGTGGCGTGGGTGCCCCGGCGGCGGACACGAGCAGGGACGTGTGCCGCGGCGGATCCGAGCGCGCCTGCGGGTGGCCGTCCGCTCCGCCATGCCGCGGCACCAGCTGATTGGCACGCGATCGCTCAACAATCCATCGGCACCATCAGAAGCACGGCGGAGGTGTGCACGACGGCTCCGACGGTCAGGTCGGGTTCACGAATCGGCAGCCACAGCAGCGCCACGTCGACCTCCCCGGCCCGCAACGGGTCCAGGGGCGAGGCCGGTTGGATCTCGCGGTATTCAACGGAGGCACCAGGATGGCGAATGTCACGTAACTCCACAGCCCCACCCCCAACTGTCTCGCGCTGTGGACGCCAAGGTAGCCCCCTCCGGCCCGTCCCAGGGACCCTGCGGCCACTGCGTGACAGCGGGTGTATCGCCCGCCCCGCACCTGTCTCGTGGACTCACAGCCGGCGCGAACCGCGGCCGCCCCGTCGGACCAGGCGGCGCAGCAGGCGGAAGGTCTGGAAGAGGGTGAGGGGCCACAGGGCGGCGAAGCACCAGATGACGGTGGGGTTCGAGGTGCGGATGGCCAGGACGGCGAGGAGGATCGACGCGGAGGCCAGGAGCAGGACCGACGCGGTGAGCCACGGCAACCCCCGTCGCGTCCGCACGGGGGGCTCGCCGCGCATCGCTCGCGCGAAGCGCCGGTCGCGTCCCAGGGTCGCCTCGATCCGCAGCAGGGCGAGGCGTTCGCCCGGTGACAGTCGTACGTCGTCCGTGTGCCCGTCTTCCACGGCGGCGGTACCTCCTTCGAGCCAGGGACCCCGCACTGGGCCGAGTGCCCCGAAACCGCCCCTCGAAGCACGCGGCGAAGCCCGTCGTGCCTACGCCGTCCTCGCCTCCTGCCCGTCGGCCGCCGCACCCGTGGCACCTGTCCGCTCCCGTCGGCCCAGCAGTGCCGCCGCCACCACCGCCCCCAGCGCCGCACCCGCCGCCGCCACGAGGACGGCCGCGTGGAAGCCCTGGGTCATCAGGTCGCCGACGGAGCGCAGGACGTCCTCGCGGAGGGACGGTGACTGGGCCGGGATGTCGTCGAGGCGCCCGTGCTCGACGGCCTCGGCCAGCCTCTCGCGGGCCGTGCCGGGCAGCGGGAGCGCCGACAGGACGTCCGGCAGGCCCGAGTGCAGCTCCCGCTGGACGAGCGTGCCGGACAGGGCCACGCCGAAGACGGCGCCGACCTGTCGGCAGGTCTGGGACATGCCCGAGGCGACACCGGCCTGTTCCGGCGGCACGGCCGACAGCAGTGCGACCGTGGCCGGAGCCCCCACCACGGACACGCCGGCGCCGATCAGCACGAGCGGCCACCAGTACGTACCGAAGCCGCTGCCGGCCTCCATGCCCAGCAGCGCCACGAACCCGCCCGCCGCCACCAGCGACCCCAGGACGATGGCCAGTCGTGTCCCCAGTCGGCCCGCGACGGCCGGTGCCAGCACCGACGCCACGGTGATGGACACGGTCAGCGCCAGCAGCCGCAGCCCGGTCTGCACGGGAGTGAGCCCGTCGACCTGCTGGAGGAAGAGGGTGAGCAGGAAGATGATCCCGAACAGCCCGAAGAAGCCGAGGAAGTTCACCGAGCAGGTCATCAGCACCACGCGGTTGCGCAGCAGCGCCAACGGCAGCATGGGGTTGCGGGCCCGGCTCTCCCACCCCACGCACAGCCCGAGCACCAGCAGCGAACCGCCGAGCAGCCCGAGGATGCGTGCCGAACCCCAGCCCCGCTCTCCGGCCTCGATCAGGGCGTACGCCATCACCCCGATCCCGGCAACGAACAGCACCTGCCCGACCCAGTCGATGCGTCGGCCCGTCGCTCCCCGCTCGCTGCGGGCCCCCGCCCCGAGCGGCAGCAGCCGGGCCAGCGCCACCATGGCGATCACGCCGATCGGCAGGTTGACCCAGAAGATGCTCTGCCAGGAGTACGCGTCGACGAGCAGCCCCCCGACGATCGGCCCGGCGGCCAGCGCCACCCCGCCCACGCCGGCCCACACGGCCACCGCCGAGGCCCGGGACCCTTCCTCGGTGTAGAGCTGACGGATCAGGGCCAGCGACACGGTGATCATGACGGCGCCGAACACGCCCTGGACGGCCCTGGCCACGAGCAGCGCCTCGATGGTCCCGGACAGCGCGCACGCCACCGACGCGCCGGTGAAGCCGACGAGGCCCACCAGGAAGACCCGGCCGCGTCCCAGCGTGTCGCCGAGCGTCCCCGCCGTGAGGAGGAAGCACGCGAAGGTGAGGACGTAGATGTCGAACACCCACTGCAGGGCCGAGACCCCGATGTCCAGCTCGGACTGGATGTCGGGCAGCGCCACCCCCACCACCGTGCTGTCGAGGTACACCATGACGACACCGGCGCAGATGAACGCCAGGCGCAGCGGGCGCGACCCGCGTCCCCGCGCCGCCGCGACGGTCACGAGCCGACGACCGCGGAGTCCCGCCGGCTGCTGGTCAGCTCGATCTCCTGGCCGAGGAGCCCGCGCAGGATGAGCTCGATGCTGTCGCTCAGCGCGCGCATGGCGACCGGGTTGATGATCGGTTCCAGGCTGGGGATGCCCATGTCGAACTCGCAGGAGAACAGGACCACGACGTCGGGTCCGGTCTGCCGGACGTCCCAGGTGCCGACGAAGCGGGCGAAGTCGCCGGTGAGCTGTTCGAAGGTGATGTGCCGGGCGGTGGGGTCGATGACGTCCCGTTCGGTCCAGGTGAGCACGCCGCCGCGGAAGTTCACGGCCCAGGCGGAGTCGACGGTGCCCGCCTCGTCGGCGGTCACCGTGACCTCGCGGACGGCGTCGGTGTGGTCGGAGTAGCGCTCGAAGTCACGGATTCGGTCGAACACCTGGTCGGCGTCGCGGTCGGACAGTAGTCCCTCGACGGTGATGAAGCAGGCCATGACGGGTTCCTCCGTTGGCGATGATCTCGATGAGCTGTCGGTACGTGGTGGTCAGCCGATGACCAGCGGGCCCCCCTCGAAGGCCGTGCACAGGGCCGCCGCCGACGAGGCGCGGGAGGGCGGATGGAACTTCAGGGCCGCGGCGCAGGCGGCCAGGTAGGAGGTCTCGTCGCCGGAGACGTAGGCCATGCCGCCGAGCGCCTCCAGGCAGCGCGGCACCACGCGGTCGATGGTGTCCTGCACCGAGAACCGGCACACCAGGGACTGGAGCAGTTCGGCCTGGCCGACGGGGCCGTCCGCGTCCAGGGGCGCCGCGGCGCCCACGACGGTGCCCATCGCCGCCTCCAGTTCGACCAGGATCCGGGCCCGCTCCGCGGGGTCCGCCCGCCCGCCGGCGAGGACACGCTCGGCGAGCGCGCTCGCCATGCCCAAGTAGGAGGCGGCCATCATCAGCTCGAACCAGATGAAGCCCACCGTCTGGATGTCGTCCAGGCTGCCGTCGTCGCCGAGTTCGGTGCGGACCACCATGTCCGGCGGGACCCGCACGTCCTCCAGCCGTACCTCGTCGCTCTCCGCGCCGGCCAGCGCCGCGGTGCCCCAGAACGGGTGCACCGAGATGCCCGGCGTGGCCGCGGGGACCACCGCCACCGCGAGCTGGGGTCCGCTGTCCGTGTCGAGCATGACGGAGGCGGTCAGGAGGTCCATGGAGGCGGACAGGCTGCACGGTTTCTTGGAGCCGTTGAGGACGACGGCGTCGCCGTCCTGACGGGCCGTGATCGAGGAGGCGAGGATGGACTGGCCGGACCTGCCCTCGGCGAACCCGGAGGCCATCAGGAGCCCCTGGTCGGCGACGGCCTCCAGCAGCATCCACTCCAGGCCCTTGGTGACCTCGTACGCCTGGATCAGTCCGGCGACCGAGAAGTGGTGCATGGTGGTGGCCACCGCGAGGGACGGGCTGCGGGAGCCGATGGCGCGCTGGAGCCGTACGGCCTCCACGGCGCTCGCGCCCAGGCCCCGGTGCTCCGCGGGAACCACCACCCCGGAGCCGCCCGCCTCCTTGAAGAGGGCGAGCGCGGGGCCCTGCGGCCGTTCCCGCTCGCCCAGGGTCAGGTCGGCCAGCCGGCCGTCGAGTCCCGGGAGGAACTTCTCCAGTGTCTGCCGTTCGCGTTCAAGAAACCGCATCCCCGTCTCCCCCTGAAGGCGCGTGCCATGACTGTCCGGTGCGGGTCTTGCCGATCCACCGGCCGATCTCTGCGGCGATGGGCTGTGACCGGTTGGCCCAGGCCATGTGGCTGAGCCGTTCGCCGTGGTGCCACCGGGTCACCTCGGCGCCGCGCAGCAGCCCGGTCAGCGCGTCGACGGCGTCGCGCGGGGCCAGCGTGTCGCCCTCGACGGACACCGCGAGCACCGGCAGGCGCAGCGCGGCGATCAGTTCCTCGTAGTCGACGTCGGCCCCGGTCGGGCGGTAGCGGCCGGTACGGGCCATCCGGGCCCAGTCGGCCACCAGCACCCGGGACTGCCGTCCGGCGAAGCGCAGGACGTCACCCGGCCAGTAGCCGCGCACCCGGGCGACGCCCGCGACGATGCCGGTGCCGAGCAGCGGGATCAGCCCCGTGAGTCCCGGATACGTCCGGAAGTGCGGGGTGCCGGCGGCGACGAGCAGGACGCCGTCGAGGTCGGCCGGGTTCCGGGCCGCGTACATCAGGCCGATCTGGCCGCCGAGGCTGTGGCCCAGGAGGAACACCGGGCTGCCCGGGGCGCGTTCGCGCAGGGCGGCGAAGACGGCCGGGTAGTCGACGGTGGCCAGGTCGTGGTAGCCGTAGCGGGCCGAGGCGTCCGGCCGGGGCCGGCTGTCACCGTGTCCGCGCAGGTCGGCGACCGCCACGCCCAGGCCCTCGGCCTTGAGGGTGGTGGCGAAACGCCGGTAGAACCGGGCCCGTACGCCGAGTGCGGGCCACACCACGACGAGGGGTTCGCCGGGTGCCCCCGGCCAGTGGTGCACCGCGAGCTCGGCGCCGTCCGGCAGCGTCACCGTCAGCCGCTCGGCCTCCGCCGTGTCGTCGGGTCGATCGCTCACTCGCCCATCCCCATGTACGCGAGCCGGGTGGTCTGGGTCGCTCCGGCCCACTCCAGCGCGGTGGTGATCCGTTCCTCCGGTGTGCTGTCCAGCAGGCGGCGGCCCGGCCAGATCTCGTGGTCGCCGATGACGTCGGCGATCTGCTCGATGCCCGCCTGGAACAGCTCCTCGCGGCGCTGGAGCACCGCGAACACCGGCAGCGTGCCCCACAGTTCGTTGCCGCGCCGGACCACGTCCGCCAGGTGTGGCTTGAGGCCCGGGTCCTTTTCGAGGCTGCGCTTGACGATCTCGCTGCCGACGGTCAGGTGTCGGATCTCGTCGATGCCCGCCCCGCGCTCGACGCTCGCCGCCGCCGGGTCGACGATCTTCCACTTGTGCTCGCTGAGTTCGCCGGTCGGCGCCAGCACCCCTTCGACGAGGATGGTGAGGACGGCGACCCCGGAGACGAACGGGTGCGGCCCGTTCATCACGTCCAGGCCGAACTGCTCCAGCGGGTCCAGGACGTTCCTCTGGTGCTCGCCCGCGTACTGCTCGATGACGTCGTCGAGTTCCGCCTGCGGGACGCCCACCTCGATCATGTGGGCGCGGAACGCCTGCGCGTGCCGGGCCTCGTCCAGCAGCTGGGTGGCGTAGAACTCCATGGACTTCACGTCGGGCGCGTTCGCCACGAGGGAGGTGATGGCCCGGGCGGCCTTGTCCTCGGCGATGGAGCGGAAGGAGAACTCGAAGAGGAGGGCGTCGCGCAGCGGGCCGGGCTTGAGCATGTACTCCGGGGTCACGGCGTCCGGGTGGTGGCCGTTGACCAGGCCCTTGAGGGTGCCCTGGGCGACGTTGGCGATCCAGTAGTCCAGGTCGCACTGCTCCGGGCTGAGCCTGAGCTCACGGGCACCCTCCAGCACGTTGGGCGCCAGGTCCCAGTCGGCTTCGGGAGCGATGTTCGCCGTCATCCTGTCAGTCCTCACGATCGGTCGGTTCGCAGTGCGTTTCACAGTGCGATTCAGATGGCGTTGGTGATGCGGAACAGCTGCCACAGGGAGGACGGCCGGGGCCCGCCCCTGAAGGCGACGTACTCGGGTTCGATCACATGGGGCGCCCACTTGAGCTTGAACGCCTGCTGCGTGCGGGCCGGGTAGACGAAGGCGCCCCGCTCGGCGATCAGTTTCACCATGCGGGTCAGCAGGGGGTTCGCGGTGGTCGGCTCGGCGCCGAGTCCCGCGAAAGGGGTCAGTCCGAGGTGGAGCCACTCGGCCTTCTCCTCGGCGAACGTCTCCAGCGCCGTGTGGTTGATCAGCTCGATGGTGCCGACCGAGGCGTCCGGGGTGCGCCGGGTCAGGTCGTACAGCCAGCCGGGGCGGGTGCCGTACGCGGGCGAGTAGGTGATGTAGCCGATGACCTTCCCGTCCCGTTCGGCCACGAACAGCCGCCGGTGCGGAGCACCGCGGCCCTGGCGCTCGCCCACCAGGAACGTCATCCGCTTGACGTGCCACCCCTTGTCGCGCAGCCACCGGCGGTCGATCTCGTCCAGCGCCGGGAGCCGGTCGAGGGGTGACATCTCACGGACCGTCACCCCTTCCCGCCGGGCCCGGGACATGTTCTGCCGGATCTTCGCGAGGGCCTTGCCCCGGAGGGAGAAGGCGCCCAGGTCGATGCTGTACGAGCTGCCCAACTGGTTGACCGTCCAGCCCTGTCGGGTGAACAGCTCCACGTCCGCCGCCCGCACCTGCGCCGCCACGAGGCGGCGCCGACTGCCGGCCACCCGGGCCTGGAACTCGGCCAGCAGGTCGGCGCGGTGCTCCGGCGGCGCGAAGGGTCCGCCGAAGAGGAAGACGCTGTTGCCGCGGCGCCGGTGGGCGACGACACCCGGCACGGTGTCGGAGGTGAAGTGCTCGACCCCGTCGTTGTACGCGAGGAATCCGCTGGGATGGTCGGCGTACGCGGCGAGGCCGTCCAGGGCGGCCGGTCGGGGGACGGTCATATCGCGTGCGCCTCCGCCCGCCGCGCGCGGTGCGCCTTCTGCTTGCTGGTCTCGAAGTGCTCGAACGGCAGGTCGATCGGCTTGGCGTAGTTGCCGAGCAGCCCCCGGTCGCCGAACAGGTGCAGCGGCACCACGAGAAGCGCCCACTCCGGCCGCACGAGCCACGCCCACGTCAGGATCACCGTTCCGGCGGTGAGCCAGGTGTGCATCACGTTGTACAGCACGTGGAACACCGGGTGGATACGGCCGTCCCTGGACAGGGTGTAGGCGATCAGGCCGGGGATGTAGCCGATGAGGTCGATGTAGAGGAACAGCAGGATCGCCGGGCCCCAGCGCACCTCGTCGATGTGCCACAGGAAGGCGACCGCCGCCACCCCGAAGGCACCCAGGTACTCCGCGCGTGTCGTCAGGTAGTTCTGCCGGTGCCCGAAGGCCTGCTCGGCGTTCATGGTCATTCCCTCGCTCGTGACGCGTCGGCGGTCAGGCCGAGGCGTAGACGTCGTACCGGCTCTTGATCATGTGGCGCAGGGACGCCCGCCAGGCCTCCTCGTTGGCCTTGACGTCCGCCGCCGCCTCGCAGCCGGGGATCTCGGCCAGCGAGGTGGGGATCGGGTAGTCGTGGAACAGCACGGCGGTCATGTCCAGCAGACGGTCGAGCCGGGTGGTCGCCCAGTCGGGCACCACGTCGAAGAAGGCCGGGCGCACCAGCCGCTCGACGATGTCGGGGGCCAGCACCCGCAGGGGGTCGACCTGGATGCCCTCGGCGGCCGCCTCCTCGATGATCAGTTCGACCAGTCGGTGGGTGGTGAGCGCGTGCGGGCCGCCGCTGAGCCAGTACTGGCCCGACCGCACGTCGGCGTCCATGAGGGACACGATCGCCCGGGCCACCACGTCCTGCGGGACGAAGTCGACATGGCCCTCGGGCGCGCTGGGCACGAAGGGCAGCCGGTTGCGCAGAACGTTGTGGGCGAAGGTGTGCAGTCCCTGAGCCTCGGAGATCTCGCCGGTGACGGAGTCGCCGATGATGATCGACGGACGCACGATCACGACCTGCGCGCCGCTGTCGGTGACGATCTTCTCGCCGGCCGCCTTCGACGACACGTACAGGGCGGGACTGCTGCCGGCCCGTCCGGCCTCGTCGCCGCCGGCCGCGCGGATCTCCTCCAGCCGTGCCACGTAGGCGGTGCTGACGTGGATCAGCGGGGCGTCGGCGTCGAGGGCGAACCGCGAGATGTGGCGGGCGCCTTGGACGTTGAGGGTCTCCATCTCCTCGGCGGTGCCGCTGAACTTCACGTAGCCCGCGGCGTGGACCACGACGTCCACGTCGGCGCAGAGCGCGCGGTAGGCGGCGGGGTCGAGCCCCAGCAGGGGCTTGGAGACGTCACCGTGCACCACCTGGTCGCAGCCGGCGGGGGGCCGCCGGTGGGCCAGGCCGATGACGTGATGGTGCTTCAACTGTGGGATGAGGGCCGTACCGAGGACTCCGGCGCCCCCGGTCAGCAGGACGGTCTTGGTCGACAGGGTCATGTCGAGGCCTTTCGCAGCCCTTCGCGGGCCGTCGCGGAGAGGTGCGCACAGGTGCACGGAGCACCGAGGCGCAGGAGGTGCGCAGAGGTGCTACGAGGTCAGGAGAAGGTCTTCGCCAGGGCCGTCAGGGAGCCGTCCACCGCTTCCAGCAGCCGGGCCTCCTCCTCCGGTGTGATGACGGCGGGAGGCGTGAGGCGGACCACGGGATGCGCGTTGAGCGAGTGGTTGACGACCACATGGCGGTCGACCATCTCCAGCAGCAGCTCCCCGGCCTGGCTGGCGTCGGCGAGCTCGATGCCGATGAGCAGTCCGGCGCCGCGCACCTCGCGGACCAGGCCCGGGGCCCGGTCGGCGGCGATGCCGCGCAGGGCGTCCAGGAGCCGGGCGCCGATCTCGGCGGACCGGCCGACCAGCCCCTCGTCGCGGATCACCTCGACGGTGGCGCGGGCCGCGGCCATCGCGATCGGCGCCCCGGAGTAGGTGGAGGTGTGCAGGTAGGGGTCGGCGTCGAAGGGCTCGAACGCCTCCCGGGTCGCGAGCGCGGCGGACACCGGTACGACACCCCCGGACAGGGCCTTGCCGACCAGCAGCACGTCCGGCCGGACCTCGGCGAGGTCGCAGCCCCACCAGGCGCCGAGCCGTCCCAGCCCGGTCATCACCTCGTCCACCACGAGGAAGGCGCCGTTCTCCTGGCACAGTGCGGCCACCTCCTTGAGGTAGCCCGGAGGCGGCAGGATGACGCCGGCCTCGCTCTGGACGGGTTCCACCACGACGCAGGCGTCGCCCTCGCCGGCCCGCAGCGCCTCGGCGAGCGCGGGGGCGTCACCGAAGCGGACGTGGGTGACGTCCGGCAGCAGCGGCCGGAAGGGGGTCTGGTAGAGGTCCTTCGCCGTCAGGGTCAGCGCGCCGAGGGTCTTGCCGTGGTAGCCGTTCCGCATCGAGATCAGCCGGCGCTTGCCGTGCGCCCTGGCCAGCTTGATCGCGGTCTCGGTGGCCTCCGTGCCGGATCCGGCGAAGTGGACCCGCTCGAGCCCGGCCGGTGCCACGGAGATGAGCTCCCGGGCGGCCGGACCGACCGCGGGATCGAGGAAGAGGCGGGTGGAAAGGGCTTGTTGTTCCGCCTGCCGTTGCACCGCCGCGACGATATGCGGATGCCCCGCCCCCGTGAAGAAGACTCCGTATCCCCCGCAGTTGAGGAATTCCTGCCCGTCGGTGGTCACGACACGGGCTCCGGACGCGGACCGCTCGACCAGTCCGCCGAACATCGATGCCAGTTGACTGCGCCCCCTGCTGACGTACTTACGGTGCAGGGTGATCGCGTCGTCGTCCTCGGAAAGCCTGCCTTCTAACGAACCTGTGTTCATCTGTGAACTCCCCCGTTGAAACGCGGAATTTCATATGCCGCTCGGCCGTGGATCATTTCCACGTTCCATCGCGGTCTTCAGTCTGGCCAGGGTCCTTCGCATGCCGTCCCGGTTGACGGCGGCGCGATGAGCGGGCGGGGTGCCGGTGAAGACAAGGCCGAGAAGCTTGGCGACCGGGGCGCTGCGTCCGTTGCGCAGGTCCTCCCAGTACTCCGTCACCAGGCTCTCCCCCTCCCGGTCCTCGAATCGGTAGCCCCACAGTGCCACCGGCATGCCGAACGTCCGTACCTCGAAAGCGAATTCGCGCGCACGTTCGGCGCGGACGACCGTACAGGAGGTGAACCAGAACCACAAACGTCGGCGATTGAATCCGATGAAGCGGGATCCGGCCGGGAATTGTTGATTGCGAGACCAGACGCCGACACATTCCGGGCTCCACTCGCCCATGCGACGAACATCACTCACGGCCAGGTAAACGGAATCGGCCGGAGCGGAAATGAGAGCGCTCTCCTCGACCTTCCCTCGCTGGTCCACCGGGTCTCCAAACATGCCGGGAAGTGCGCCGGAACTCGTCTCTGAAGTGCAAGATTTGACAGTCCATCACTATAGCGGTGATCAATGACGGGTCAACAGTGGACCAAGGAATTCCGCTTCAAATCAAGTAGGCCCGGAATGTACGAATGGGACAGCAAAAGCGCACGGTGGTTGGTGACTTGTGACGTTGACCCGGGCGTGCCGCCCCAGCACAATGAGCGCGCACCCGCGAGAGCGCTCTCAGGGTGACCTCTCCCACCCCTCGAGGAGATCCATGACCGGCAGTCAAGGCCCGGTGCTCAGCCGCCGCGCGCTCATCGGGACCGGACTCGCCGTCGGCGCCGCAACCCTCACCGCGGCCGGGGCCGGCCAGGCGGGAGCGGCGGAACGCCCGTCCGCCGTCACCGCCCCGCGCCGCGCGTACGCCTTCCTCGCCGCCGCCACGGACGCCTATCCGGACCACGGCGCCGTCCGGCTGGCCCAGAGCTACACCGACCAGGCCGGCCTGTTCAGCACGGCGTTCACCTACGACAACGCCCTCGCCGTGCTGGCCCTCCTCGCCTCCGGCACCGAGGACGCCCGCACCCGGGCCACGGCGCTCGGGGACGCGCTCCTCTACGCCCAGGCCCACGACCCGGTGTACGACGACGGCAGACTGCGCCAGGCCTACAACGTCGGCCCGTACACCTTCTACGACGGTTCGCCGCAGCCGGACGGGTTCGTCCGGGCGGACGGCACGGCGAACGTCGGTACCCAGTTCGGCTTCACCGGTACGGCGGTGGGCGACATGGCGTGGGCCGGCATCGCGCTCGGCGCGCTCGCCCGGCGGACCGGAAAGCGGCGCTTCCTCACCGGCGCCGTACGGATCGGCGAGTGGATCGAGCGCGTCGGCCGCACCGACGAGCCCCTCGGCGGTTACAAGTTCGGCGTCAACGGCGCCGACGAGAAGCTGCCCTTCACCTCGACCGAGCACAACACCGACCTGATCGGCCTCTTCGGACGGCTCGCCGGGCTCACCGGGGACCGGGTGTGGCGGGAACGGCGCGCGCGGGCCGCGGCCTTCGTCACGAAGATGTGGGAACCCTCCGGGGGCTTCTTCTACACCGGCACCAACGACGGCGTGACCATCAACAGGTCCCCGATCCCCGAGGACACCCAGACCTGGACGCGACTCGCCCTGCGATCCCCCGCGTTCGCCCGCTCGCTGGACTGGGCGGCGACCCACCTCGCCGTCGTGGACATGGCCGACCGCCGCAACAGCACGGTCCCCGAGGGCCAGTCCTACGAGGGCGTGACCTTCAGCTCCGCGAGTGTCCTGGCGAACGAGGACGCCCCGATCGCCGACGGCCAACCCAAGCCCGACCGCAACGGCGTGTGGTTCGAGGGCACGGCCCACCTGGCACTCGCCCTGCGCGACCGGCACGCGCCCGGGGACGAGGCCCGGGCCCGACGCCTGCTCGCCTCCATCGAGCGCGCGCAGGACCTGCTGGGCGGCGGCCAGACGCTCGGGGGCAGGGCAGTCCCCGACCGTTCCGGGGTCGTTTCGGCCAGCAGCCCGCTCGACACCGGGTTCGGGTTCGGCTACTACCCCTACCGGCACACCGGTGCCACCGCCTGGTACCTGCTGGCAGCGGCCCGCGCCAACCCGCTGGAAGCCTGAAGGTCGGTTTGCGTTCGGCGGCGCCGGGAAACCCGGGGCGGACGAACCGCCCGCCGGAGGGAGTGCCCATGCCCTCGCGCCGCGACGAACCTCACGGCCGCGCCCTGCTGAGCGACGCACTGCGCAACAAGGGCGTCGCCTTCACCGAGGAGGAACGGCAGAGGTACGGCCTGGTGGGCATGTTGCCACCCGGTGTGCTCTCCCTCGAACAACAGGCGCGGCGTGCCTGGGAGCAGTTGTGCTCCCAGGACGGCGACCTGGCGAAGAACGTGTACCTGGAGCAGCTCCACGACCGCAACGAGGTGCTGTACCACCGGCTTCTCGCCGACCATCTCACCGAGCTGCTGCCCATCGTGTACGACCCGACGGTGGGCGAGGCGATCAAGCGGTACAGCCACGAGTTGCGCGGTCCGCGCGGGGTGTTCCTGTCGGTGGACCGTCCGCAGGACGTGCGGCCCGCGTTCGAGGCGCTGGAGCTGGGTCCGGACGACGTCGACCTGGTGGTGGCCACCGATGGCGAGCAGATCCTCGGCATCGGGGACTGGGGCGTCGGCGCCATGCGGATCTCGGTCGGCAAGCTGGCCGTCTACACGGCCGCCGCCGGCATCCACCCGGGCCGTGCGATCCCGGTCGTGCTGGACGTCGGCACCGACAACCAGGCGCTGCTCAACGATCCGCTGTACGTGGGCAACCGGCACAGCCGGGTGCGCGGCAAGGACTACGACGCGTTCGTCGGCGCGTACGTCGACACCGTGCGGGAGCTGTTCCCTCACGCCCTGCTGCACTGGGAGGACTTCGGGCCCGCGAACGGCCGCCGCCTCCTTGAGACGTACGGCGAGAAGGTTTGCACGTTCAACGACGACATGCAGGGCACCGGTGCCGTCGCCCTGGCCTGTGTGCTGAACGCGGCGCGCGTCTCGGGCACGCCGATGCGCGAGCAGCGGGTCGTGGTGTTCGGCGCGGGCACGGCCGGGGTGGGCATCGCCGACCAGCTGCGGGACGCGATGGTCCGCGACGGTCTGGGGCACGACGAGGCCACGGCCCGCGTCTGGTGCGTGGACCGGCAGGGCCTGCTGCTGGGGTCCACCGAGGGGCTGCGGGACTACCAGCGGCCGTACGCCCGTCCCGACGACGAGTGGGACGACCGGCCGGTCGGGCTCCAGGAGGTGGTCGACCGGGTACACCCGACTGTGCTGGTGGGCACGTCGACCGTACGCGGCGCCTTCACCGAGGACGTCGTACGGTCCATGGCGAAGCACGTGGAGCGGCCGGTCGTGCTGCCGCTGTCCAACCCGACCGAGAGGATGGAGGCGCATCCCGAGCAGGTCCTGCGGTGGACCGGCGGCAAGGCCCTCGTCGCGGCCGGTGTTCCGTTGCCGCCGGTGGAGCTGGACGGCACCACGTACGTCATCGGCCAGGCCAACAACGCGCTGGTCTACCCGGGGCTCGGGCTCGGCGCCGTGGTGGCGCGGGCCTCTCGGGTCACCGACGGGATGCTCCAGGCCGCGGCCGAGGCGGTGGCGGATCTGGCCGACCCGTCCGGGCCCGGTGCCCCGCTGCTGCCGCAGGTGGGGAACCTGCGCGTCTCGTCCGCGACGGTGGCGACGGCGGTCGCGCGCCGCGCCGCCGCGGACGGGGTGGCGGGCGCCGACCTGGACGACGTCATCCAGCGGGTGCAGGACGCCATGTGGGAGCCGGACCACGCCGGGCCGGGCGCCTGACTCCCACCTGACGTCGCCTCAGCCGCTGTGGACGCCGACCTCGCGCAACGAGTAACCCCAGTCCGTGCCGCGGCCCAGGCCCTGGACGCGGACGTAGCGGGCCGGTGTGCCGGCGAACCTGGCGGTGTCCAGGCCGCCGTCGCCGGAGGCGGTGGACCAGGCGGTGTGCCAGTGGACGCCGTCCGTGGAGAGGTCGACGCGGTAGGACTTCCCGTACGCGCGTTCCCAGTCGAGGGTGACCCGTCCGACGAGGTTCGTGGACCCCAGGTCGACCTGCCACCACTGGTCGTCGCTCCAGTCACTGGCCCAGCGGGTGCCGGTGTCGCCGTCCGCGGCCCGGCCCGGCGCGTAGCTCGTGAACGGGTTGGACTCGGAGGAACTCGCCGTCGCCGGGGCGCCCTTGGCGAGGTTGACGCCGGCCTGGTGCCTCTCGGACGCGCCCCAGGTGTCGAGGTAGGACTCGGCGCCGCGGAAGAGGTCGTCGACCACGTCCTGGCCACCGACGAGCCGGATGTCCTCGATCCAGTCCGGGACGAGGCCGTAGTGCGCGGCTCCGTCGGTGTTGAGGTCCCAGGTGCGCTGACCCGTGGTCTGCCGGTCGATGACGGATCCGCCGTCGACGCTCTTGAAGGGGTACGTGACCTTGTGGGCGGCGTCCGCGCCGCGCGGGGCCGGCCAGCCGCCGACGCCGTTCATGTCGGTGCCGTAGCCGTAGCCGACGCCGTACTTGTCGCGCAGGGCGTCGGTGCGCTTCGCCTCCGCGGCGAACTGTTCGGAGCCGTGCATGTACTGGGCGACGAAGCCGCCGAGGCCGTAGACCCGCTCGGTCCAGTTCAGGTCCATCCAGCTGTGCGAGGAGATGACTCCGGGGTAGGACGCGGCCTCGAAGATGTCGAGGGCCCGGCCGGTGGCCTTGACGCTCATGTGGTCGACCTCGAGCATCATCTTGCGTTGCATCATGCCGCGCACGGCGTACTCGCCGAGGTCGGTGAGCCCGCGGGTGTTGCACTGGGCGTCCGCGGCGTACGAGGGGACGTCGACCCCCGCCGGGAGTTTCGCCTCGGCCTCGGGTGCGGCGGCCCCGCCGATGGGGTTGTCGTGCTGGGGGCCGGTGCACTTCTCGGTCTTCCAGAAGGTGCCGGTCGACAGGAACTGCCCGATGTTGATGGCGGTTCCGAGGCCGCCCTCGTCGAAGCGGACGCCGCACAGGGCGTTGTCGAACTTGTGGCACAGGAACATGCTGCGCACGCCGAGCGCGTACAGCTCGTCCAGGCCCTTGTCGATGTCGGCCTTGTCGCACTGCGCGATGTCGAGGATCTGCTTGCAGCCGAACGGCTCGGAGGTCTCCACGCCGAGGATCACGGCCAACTTGCCCTGTTCGACGACCTGTCGGGTCTGTGCGCTGTCGGTGACGATCCGGAACCAGCCCTTGCCGGTGCCGCCGTACATCTTGTCGACGTAGGCCTGGAGGTCGTACGTCAGCTTCGCCTGGAGACGGATCGACGTCATCTCGTCGCAGCCGCGGTCCTTGAAGAAGTAGATCGAGCAGATCACGCCGTTGGTGACGAGGTCGTTGACGAGGACCCGCTGGCCGCCGCGCCAGGCGCGCTCGACCCAGGCGTAGTAGTTCTGCTGGTGGGTCAGCGAGTTGTACCGGGGCCAGTCCTTGAAGGTGGGCCAGCCGTTCGGGTCGTGCTTGCCGTCGCCGCCGTTGGTGATGAAGTCGAAGACCGCGAGGGAGCCGTCCGGGTAGTGCTCGGGACAGTCCTTGAGGGCGTCGGCGATGCCCGCCTCGGAGAAGGTCTTGCCGCAGATGAGCCGTCCGCCGAAGGCCTCGTTGGCGAAGAGGTGGTCGTGCGCGTCGACGAACCCGCGTACCTCACCGGCGGAGTTGGTTCCCTTGAAGGGCTCGCCCGTGACGTTGATCTGCGAGTCCGGCGCGGGCCGTGCGGTGGGTGTCCACCAGTCGGCCGCGGCGGCCGAACTCGGCGTGGGGCCGAGGGTCATGGTCAGCACGAGAAGGAGCAGCGAGACGAGGGTGACGTCTTTGCGGCTGCGGTACGGGCGTCGAGCGTCGGTCACTACCCACGTCCCTTGGATTGTCATGAGCGGCACAAGGTGTGGGACGAGGATCACGGTTGCCGGATGCCGCGTCAATACTTCGCGGTAACTTCCCGTTCTCGTGGGCCTGTTACGAGACCAGCCCGGCCTTCTCGCAGGCCGCGCGCAGCCCCGGGGCGCAGATCTGGTTCACGGTGTACACGCCGTCCTTGACGAGGGTCTGCCCGATGTTGTCGACCGTCACCGTGCGCGGGGTGAGCAGGACGGCGGGGACGCGCCGGGTGGTGGGGGTGTCGAACGTCGTCGTTGCGATGTCACGGAGGTCCTCGCCGCGGCCCAGTGCCACGGCCATGGCGGCGGCCGCGTCCGCTTCCGCCTCGAACGGCTTGTACACCGTCATGTACTGCTCACCCTTGACGATGCGCCGCACGGCCGCGAGGTCGGCGTCCTGTCCGGTGACGGGGGGCAGGCTTTGGACGCGGGCGCTCTTGAGGGCGGAGATGACACCGGCGGCGATGTCGTCGTTGGCCGCCAGGACGCCGTCGATCCGGTTGGGGCCCAGCGCGGCGATGGCCGCGGACATGTTGGTGTGGGCGTTCTCCGTGCTCCAGCCCTGGGTTTCGTACGACCGCCTGATGTGCACCTCGCCGGTGAGGACGGAGAGCGCGCCCCTGCGGAACCAGGCCTCGTTGGCGCTGACCGGGTCGCCGTTCATCATGACGACGTCCTCGCCCCTCCCCCGTTCCGCCAGGGCCTTCAGGAGCGCCTCGCCCTGGAGCCGGCCGACCTGTGCGCCGTCGAAGGTGACGTAGCCCGAGATCGGGCCCTCGGCGAGCCGGTCGTAGGCGACGACCGGGACGCCCTCCTTGCGGGCCTCCTGGATGGAGGAGCGCAGCGCCTTGGTGTCAGCGGCGTCGAGGATCAGGACTCTGGCCCCCTTGGTGATCATGGAGACCATCTGCTGGCGCTGCCTGGCCGCGTCGCCGTCGGCGTTGGCGTACTCCACGGTGCAGTCGGGGCAGAGCTCCTTGACCCGCTTCTCGATCAGCGGCTTGTCGGACCGCTCCCAGCGCGGGGTCGACCGGTTCGGGAGCAGCAGGCCGACGGTGAAGCTGTCCGAGCCCTTGCCTCCGTCGTCTCCGCCGCAGCCGGCCAGGGACGCCGCCAGCAGCCCCGCGACGAGCGCCGCGAACCCTTGCCACACACGGGACCTCATGACAGATCCCAGCCTTTCCTCCGGGGCCCGGTCTCCGCCGGGGTCGGCTCGCCGCGCGGTACGACGATCTCGCTCCACACCTGCTTGCCACCGGCCACCGGCACCGTGCCGAAGGACTCCGCCATCGCCTCGACCAGGAGCAGGCCGCGGCCGCCGGTGGACTCCCAGTCGACGATCACCGGCTTGGCGGGCGCCCGCGGCGAGGAGTCGCTCACGCTGACCCGCACCCGGTCCCCGCGCAGCATCAGATCGACGCGGACCGGGCCCTGGGTGTGCACCAGAGCGTTGGTGACCAGTTCGGACACGACCAGCAGCACCGCGTCGGACGCCTCCTCGGCCTGCCACCGGCGCAGGGTGCGCGCGGTGAAGCGGCGGGCGTGCATGACGGCGTCGGGCAGTCGCCACACCGCCCAGCCGGACCGTATCGGCCGGCTCTCCATGCCGTCGTAGCGCAGCAGCAACAGGGCGACGTCGTCCTCACGACGGCCGATCTCGCCGAGCAGTTCGTCGGCCATGCGCCCGGGATCGGCCGGGTCGGCCGCGGCGAGCGCGGCGCGGGTGCGGTCCATGCCCTCGTCCAGGGGCAGGTCGGCGGCCTCGACCAGGCCGTCGGTGACCAGGGCGAGCACCGTGCCGGGGGCCAGGGCCACGGCGGTCATGGGGAACTCCGCCTCCGCGAGGATGCCCAGCGGGGGCCCGCCCTCGACCTGCACCTCCTCGGTGGCGCCGTCCGGATGGCGTACCAGCGGTGCGAGGTGCCCGGCCCGGACGAAGAGGGTGTTGCCCTCCTCCATGTCCAGTTCGACATAGCAGCAGGTGGCGAACAGGTCGGTCTCCATGCCGACGAGGAGGCGGTTGGCGTGGGAGACGACCACGTCGGGCGGGTGGCCCTCCACCGCGTACGCCCTGACCGCGGTCCGCATCTGACCCATGATCGTCGCGGCTCCGGCGCTGTGTCCCTGCACGTCGCCGATGACCAGCGCGACGCGGTACTCGGACAGCGCGATGACGTCGTACCAGTCGCCGCCCACCTGAAGGCCCCGCCGGGCGGGCAGATAGCGGGCCACGGCCGTTCCGCCGGGCAGCACGGGGAGGCGGCGGGGCAGCAGGCTGCGCTGGAGCATCGTGGCGAGTTCCTGCTCGGCGTCGTGCGCGTGCGCCCGCTGCAGGGCCTCTCCGACCAGTGCCGCGGTGGCGGTCAGCAGGGAGCGCTCCTCGGGGACGAACTCGTGCGGCTGGTCCCAGCCGACCAGGCACACTCCGGCGATCCTGCCCTTGGCGGGCAGCGGCAGGACGGCCAGTCCCCCGCTGCCGATGCCGGCGAGGCCGGACTCGAGGACCGTACCGGCGGGCCACAGGTCCATCCGTCCGTCGCGCAGCGCCATCTGCAGGGTGGGCAGGCCGCTGACCGGGGCGTCGGGCCACTCCGAGCGCCACTCGGAACGCCAGATCTCCGGCCACGCCTCGGGCCGCGGCGGGTCGAGCACGGTCACCATGAGCCGGTCGTCCTGCAACTCGGCCAGCGCCACGCGGTCGGCGCCCAGCGGCTCGCGCAGCGCGGTGACCACGACCCGGCTGACGTCGCGGACGGTGGCGGCGTCGTCGAGCGCTGCGGTCAGCCACTGGATCCTGGACACGTCGTCGGCGCTGCGGCGCAGCACCGAGGTCGCGGTCACCACGCCCAGCACCTGCTCCGGCCGGCCGTCGGTGCCCGCGGCGACCCGGCAGCTCAGGCTCAGCCAGCGCATCTCGCCGGTGGGGCGGCGGACCCGGAACTCCAGCTCCCGCCTTCCGAACGCCTGGGTGGACGGCTCCAGGACCGACATCAGCGCGTGCATGTCCTCCGGGAGGGCGTGCGCGAGCAGGGTGTCGGCCTTGCCGTCGAAGTCGTCCGGGGTGATGCCGACCAGGTCGAGCAGGGTCTCGTCGGCCTCGATGAAGCCGGTGTCGGGTACCAGGACGAAGGAGCCGACACGCAGGCCGCGCAGGGCCGGACTCAGCAGCGGAGGCGCCGCGGGGCGGCCGTTCACGGGGTGCAGCAGGTCGGCGAGGGCGTCGGCGTACCGCTCGAGGAAGCCTCGTTGCTCGGCCTCGAAGCCGCCCGAGAAGGACCCCACGACGACGAGGCAGCCCAGCCGTCCGCCCTCCCACCCGAGGGGCAGCGCACCGAACGAGACGTCTCCCCTGGCCGGTGTCGGGCCACCCTCGGAGTAGGAGGCGAGGGCGGCGGGGTTCAGCCACACGGGCCGGTCCGCGCGGAAGGCGTGCGCGGCGGGTGAGTCTCCGGACAGCGGCAGTTTCTGAGGCAGCCCGTAGTCGGCGGTGGCGCATCCGGTGGTCTCCGCCAGCAGGAGCTCGGCGCCCCCGGCGTCGGGCACGTAGAGCGCCGCCAGCGCGACTCCGGCGAAGGCCAGGGCCCGGTCACTCACGGCGGCCTCTGGCGCCGAGAGCGGTGAACCGGTGTCCACGACTCCGGCCTCGGACACTCGCGACTGCGAGACTCCGGCCCGGACAGGGCCGTCATGAGGCATGTGCGCAACCTACCTCCCGTCCATGCCGCCAGGTGCCGACAGGATGAGATCGGGGTACCCATACACAAGAATCGCATAAACGGACTAACGGGACAGAATTGTGCGATTTTCCGCGGCACAGGTGCGATTCACGGCGACGGAACAGCACGAGGCCGGATCGGCCGCGCCCACTCGCCCAGGTGCGACGGGCCCGCCGCACGTCCGGGTCGCGGGCCCATGGGACCGAGGCACCCCCTCATCTACGACGCTCCGCCGCCGAGCCGGGCGACCACGGGCCGGCCGAGCCCCCGGAGCGACCCCGCCGCGAGGCCGACCAGGGGCCGACCGGACGGCTCCACTCGCGCCCGTGCGAGGGTCACCGCAGGGCCGGTCGGCGGGCCGTGCCGCTGCGCTCGCAGATCATCGAGCCCGGTGCAAGACTGACGACGTGGTCGACGCGTGGCTCGGTGAGGAGGCCGGAAGGCGCCATGCTCGATGCGGGAGCCGACTGTACCGGGCTGGTCGGGCGAAGGCCCCACCCCGCCGGGGTGGGTGACGCCGCGCCGCGACCGCCCGAGCCGCCGCGCGCAGGTGTGCGAGGGCGGCGGGCCGTCACCGCGAGCGCCCTCGCAGCGCATCGCACCCGCGCCCGTCCGACCCGCCGCGGCCCCCGTTCCACGTTGCGCGCGCGCCGTTCCACCCCCGCACCGCGCCGGCGGACAAGGGAGGTCCCGCACATGAAGGCCTGCATACGGGACGCGGCGCTCATGATGGTCGCGGTCTCGACGGCGGTCACGCTCGCGGCCTGCGGGGCGGGCGGCTCGAACGACTCCGTCGGAGGGGACCCGCCGACGATCGGTCTGCTGCTGCCGGACGCCACCACGGCCCGCTGGGAGACTCAGGACAGGCCCCTGCTGGAGAAGGAGATCGAGAAACTGTGCGCCGACTGCCAGGTCGAGCACGCCAACGCCAAGAACGACGTGGCCCTCCAGCAGGAACAGATGGACTCCATGATCACCAAGGGCGTCGACGCCATCGTGCTCGTCGCCGTGGACGCCCGCTCGCTCGGCCCCGCCGTCACGAAGGCGGACCAGGCGGGCATCCCCGTGATCTCCTACGACCGCATGGCCCAGGGCCCCATCGCGGGCTATGTCTCGTTCGACGGCGAGGAGGTCGGCAGGCTCCAGGGCGGGGCGCTGCTGAAGGCCATGGGAGACGACCCGGACAGCGGGGACGACCGGCAGATCGTCATGATGAACGGCGATCCCAGCGATCCCAACGCGGTGTCGTTCAAGAAGGGCGCGCTGTCCGTGCTCCAGGGCAAGGTGAAGATCGGGAAGGCCTTCGACACCCTGCAGTGGAGGACGGAGAACGCGAACACGAACATGTCCGGCGCCATCTCCGCCCTCGGTGCCGGCAACATCCACGGCGTCTACGCCGCCAACGACGGCCTCGCCGCCGGGAGCATCTCCGCCCTCAGGGCGAACAAGGTCAGCCCGCTGCCCCCGGTCACCGGACAGGACGCCGAACTGGGAGCGGTGCGGCGCATCCTCGCCGGCGACCAGTACATGACCGTCTACAAGCCCTTCGCCCCCGAGGCCGCCGGCGGCGCCGCCCTGGCCGTGGCCGCGGCCCGTGACGAGAACCTCGACCGTGTCGCGGACGACAAGGTGACGGCCGACGACGGGAAACTGGTACCGGCCGTCATGCTCGCCCCGGTGTCCGTGACCGTCGACAACATCAAGGACACCGTGGTGAAGGACGGCGTGTACACGGTCCAGCAGGTCTGCGTCCCCCAGCTCGAGGCCGCCTGCGCCAAGGCCGGACTGACCTGACAGGGCGGTCCCGCGCTCCGGGGCCCGGGAAGGAGATGGTTCCGTGCCGAGTCCCCCCTTGCTGGCGCTGCGCGGGGTGTGCAAGCGCTTCGGCGTCGTCGACGTCCTCACGGACATAGAGCTGGAGATCCACGCCGGCCAGGTCGTCGCACTGCTGGGCGACAACGGGGCCGGCAAGTCCACCCTGGTCAAGGTGATCTCCGGGGTGACGCCCGCGGACCGGGGCGTGATCGAGTGGGAGGGCCGGCCGGTCCACATCAGGCGTCCCCACGACGCCCGTGACCTCGGCATCGCCACGGTCTACCAGGACCTCGCGCTGTGCGGGAACCTCGACGTCGTCGGCAACCTGTTCCTCGGAAGGGAGATCCGCCGGTACGGGTTCCTCGACGAGGTGGAGATGGAGCGCCGCTCCATGGACCTGGTCAAAAGGCTGACCAGGGGCATCCCCGACCTGCGGGCCCCCGTCGTGTCCCTCTCCGGCGGTCAGAGACAGACGGTCGCCATCGCCCGTTCGCTCCTCGGCGAGCCGCGCGTCCTCCTTCTGGACGAACCGACCGCGTCGCTGGGCATCGAGCAGACCGGCGAGGTCCTCGACCTCGTCGACCAGTTGCGTGAGCGCGGCCTGGGGGTGCTGCTCATCAGCCACAACATGGGCGACGTCAAGGCGCTCGCGGACCGGGCCGCCGTACTGCGGCTCGGGCGCAACAACGGCTTCTTCGACGTGAACACCGCGTCCCAGGAACAGATCATCTCCTCCATCACGGGCGCCACCGAGAACGTGCCCCGCCGAATGGTCCCCCGGGAGGCGGGGTGGTGAAAGGGAAGCGCTTCGCCCGGGCCGTGGAGGGCTGGGTCGCCGTCTTCCGGCGCAAGCTGAGCGCCGGTGAGCTGGGTTCCCTGCCCGTCGTCCTCGTCCTCGTCGCGATCTGGATCGTCTTCCAGTCCCTCAACTCGAACTTCCTCTCACCGCGCAACCTGTCCAATCTCAGCGTGGACATCGTGGGCACGGGGCTCATCGCCGTCGGCATCGTCTTCGTGCTGCTGCTCGGCGAGCTCGACCTGTCGGTCGGCTCGATCAGCGGACTGGCGGCGGCCGTCTTCGCGGTGCTGAACGTGAACAACGGCGTGCCGGAGTGGCTGGCCCTCGTCGTGGCGGTGCTCGCGGGAACCGTCGCGGGGACCGTCCAGGGCTACTCCTTCGCGCGCACTCGGGTGCCGGCGTTCGTCGTCACCCTCGCGGGGCTGCTCACCTGGAACGGCCTCATGCTCTCCATCCTCGGCACCAGCGGCACCGTCAACCTCGACGAGAACGGCCTGGTCGCCGAGCTGACCAGCCACTACTTCACCAACGACGCCGCCGCGTACGGCGTGGCGACGGTCGGCGCGGGCCTGGTGTTCCTCGTGTCGTACCAGGACCGGCGGCGTCGCCAGGCCGTGGGTATGCCGCACCGCACGCTGCGGAGCATCCTGGTGCGCACGGGGATCCTCGCGGTGATCGCGTTCGCCGCCGCGTATGTGCTCAACCGTTTCCAGGGACTGCCGCTCGCTCTGCTGATCTTCCTCGTGGTGGTGGCCGGCCTCGACATCCTCCTGCGCCGCACGCACTACGGACGGCAGGTCTACGCCCTCGGCGGGGGCGTGGAGGCGGCACGACGGGCCAGCCTCAGCGTGACGCGGGTGCAGACCGCGGTGCTGGCGATCTCGGGCACCATGGCGGCGGTCGGCGGCCTTTTCCTGGCGTCCCGCATCACCTCGGTGAGCCAGAGTTCGGGGTCGGGTGTGCTGCTGCTCAACGCCATCGCGGCGGCCGTCATCGGTGGCACCAGTCTGTTCGGGGGGCGTGGCACGACCTGGTCGGCGGTGCTCGGCATGCTGGTCATCCAGTCGATCGCGTCGGGCATGGCGATCACGGACACGCCCGCCGCCGTCCAGTTCATGATCACGGGAGGAGTGCTCTTCGCCGCGGTGGTGATCGACTCGCTGTCGCGTCGCTCGCACGAGGCACACGGGCGGGCGTGAGAACGTCGTTCACCCGTGGCGACAGGCGCGCCCGGGGCCCCGAAGGGCCCCGGGCGCCGGCTCGGCAATGCCTCAATGCCTCAGGTTCGCGCCGACCGCGGCCGCGACGACGCGGTCCCGTTCGGCGCGGGTGAACCGCCCCTCGGACAGCCAGGTGTCGGCGAGGGTGCGCACCGCCCGCACGAAACGGCCGGAGGTCGAGAACGGAGCCTGCGCCCAGAGCACGTCGAGGAAGGTCGGACCGTCGGCGCCGGCACGGTTCGGTACGCCCGAGTCGGTCGTGCCGAACACGACGACGGGCTCGGAGCGCTTGAAGTAGGCGTGGTAGCGGGTGTCGTCCGCGATGTGGAACGGGGCGAGGGTCAGTCCGTGCGTGGTGAAGTGCAGCGGGCGGCTCTCGGGGCGGATCGAGTCGGCGAGATCGCCCCGGAGAGTGAAGTCCTTGTAGAAGGAGAACGAGCGGAACCCGGTCTCCGGGCTCCGGGCCACCAGCAGGACCGGCCCGTAGAACACCGACTGGACGGTGGGATCGTCCAGGGCCTGTTCGATACGCAGGCGGTACGGGGCGGAGATCGCGACCCGGTCGCCGCGCCGCCAGCTCCTGCTCAGGGTGAGGTAGCTGCCGGGCACCGCCGCGACGCGCTGCCGGACCCCGTTGACCGTGACGGTAAAGCCTGCCGTGGCCCAGGACGGCACCCGGAGCTTCAGGTCGAGGGTCCCGCCGCCCTCGCGGAAGGTCAGCGTGCGGACGCCCTCGGCCGGGTAGTCGCTCGTCTGCTCGATGACGAAGCCCCGCTCCGCCCAGCGCAGCGTCGAGGCCAGGTAGAGGTTGACGTACAGCGCGGTGCCGTCGGCGGAGCGGAAGTAGACCGAGTCCTGGTACTTGGTGTGGTTCTCCATGCCGGTGCCGCCGCAGCAGGTGCCGGTGTTGTCGTACTCCCGCACCACCCCCGGGCCCATGCCGACGAAGTAGGTGACCTCCGGGCTGGTCGTACTGGGGGCGTCCCGGCGGGAGGCGAGGATGTGGTTGGTCAGGCCCCGCTCGTAGTAGTCCATGTACGCGGGGTCCGGCTCGTGGAAGAACAGCTGGCGGCTCAGCTTGAGCATGTTGTACGTCGCGCAGGTCTCGGCGTTGTTGTCGCCCAGGGTGGCGGCGATGGCCCCCCGGGCCCGGAACATCTCCCCCTGTCCCGTGCCGCCCAGGCTGTACATCCGGGGGTTCACGACCATCCCCCAGAAGTTGCGGGCCGCGTCGGCGTACTTCTCCTCCCCCGTGTGGTCGGACAGCCGCCTGTATCCGGTGAACTGGGGGATGTGCTGGTTGGCGTGCCGGCCGTTCAGGATGTCGCGGTCCTCGGCGCAGGCGTCCAGCAGGGCGGTGTTGTCGAAGCAGCGGGCGGCCGCGAGGTGCTCCGCCCGCCCGGTGAGGGCGTACAGGTCCGCCAGCACCTCGTTCATCCCGCCGTACTCACCCGCGATGTAGATCGACCACATGCGCTCCAGCTGCTCCTCCGGCAGCCGGCCGAGCCTGCTGTGCACCCAGTCGCCCATCTTGGCGGCGATGGTCAGCGCCTGCGCGTTCCCGCCCAGCGTGTGGGCGTCGAGGAGCCCGCGCATGATCTTGTGGCAGGTGTAGTACGGCGCCCAGATGGTGGGGTACGTCGTGTAGCTCTCCAGCAGGATGAACTGTGTCTCCGGGTACGCCGCCAGGAAGCCGGGGTGGCTCGGTTTCGGCGAGCCGTGGTCGGCCAGGGCCTGCTGGCACTCGCCGAGCGCGGTGACCAGGTAGTCGAGCTTGGTCTTGAGCGCGGCCTCGCGGGTGTCGGCGTACGCCTGGGCGACGAGGGTGAGGAAGTGCCCGCCGAAGTGGCCGCGGAGGTTGCCGTCGGAGGTCTCCCAGCCGCCGGGCGGCCGGGCGCCTCGGGTGTCGAGCCCGGCGTTGGCGCGGAAGACGGCCAGGATGCGGTCGGCCGGGTAGGCCCGGGCGTAGTCGAGCATCAGGTCGCGCTTGCGGCGGAAGACGCTCTCGCCGAGGGTCACCTGGTCGAGAGCGAAGGGGCGTACGGCCCAGGTGGGAGGGGTGGGAGCGGCGGCGGGCGGGACGGCGGTCGGCAGGGCCGGGGCTGTGTGCGCTGCGGCGGCCGCGGTGGTCGTGTGAATGAGGGGGACGGCAGCGGCGGTACCGGCGGCGAGGCTCAACAGACGGCGGCGGGTGGGGGGTTGGGACATGCTCGGGCTCCGATCGTGGGTCGTCGGCGGGCATGGGCGGTCGTGGGGCGACATCATGGGGCGGCGGTCACGGTGACGGTGGCCGTGGCGCGGTAGGTGGTGCCCGCCACGGTTCCCTTCACCTCGAAGGTCCCGGGACGCGCGTACTGGTCGGGATCCACGGGGTCCCAGGTCACGGAGACCCCGCTGTCCTTCGAGCCGTCGTTGTAGGTGGCGACGACGGTCGGTGGAAGCGTCGGTGCCCGGCCGGGCCGGGTGGTGATCCGCTCCTCGGCGAGGCTGGTGATCTCGACGGCGTCGGTCTGGCGCACCCACACGGTCGCGGTGACGGGCCGCGCGGCCCGGTCGGCGAGCCCGGTGATCCGTACGCTGGTGCCGCCCTCGGCGACCTGTCCCTCGGTGAGGGCGGGCCAGGCCACGGGCGAGCGGGCCGTCGAGCCGTCCGGGTACACCAGCGTGACCTCAGGCGGCAGTTGGGGGATCCTGCCGCGCGGGGTGGGCACGTGGACCTCGCGCACGGACTCCGGTGTCTCCGCGTACACCTTCCACTCCTGCACACCGAGGGCCAGGTTCGGGTGTCCGGTCATCCGGGCGCGCAGGGCGGTCGTGGTGACGGGTGTGAAGGTGGTCCGGTTGTAGCGGTCCTCCGCGGTGCCGTAGTCGCTGGGTGCGGCGACCTCGCGCCAGGTGTCGCCGTCGCGGTACTCGATGACCCAGGAGGCGGGGACGCCGACGCCGTCGTCCGCGCCGGGCTGGGCGTCGCGGAAGAAGTACAGGTCGGATCCGTCCACGCGGACGGGTTCGTCCCAGGTGTACTGGACCCACTGGGTGCCCTTCTGGGGCCAGCTGCCCCAGCGCGGCGCGTCGGAGGACGAGGCCGGTTCACGGCCGTCGTTGATCGCCGCGACCGACTCCCAGCCCGAGGTGTAGGACGCCGTGGGCGTCGCGGACGGGGCCACGTTGACCCGGCCGTCGGAGACTCCCTCCGCCTTGACCACGACCTTCTTCGACGATCGCGACGCGCCGTCGGTGGCGGTGAGTTCGAGGGTGTAGGTGCCCGGCTCGGTGAAGCGGGCGACGGTGGTCGGGGCGTTCGGCGTGTCGAGGATGACGGTGCCGCCCTCCGGGCCGTCCGCCATCTTCCACGAGGAGGACAGCTTCCGCGCCGGCAGCCCGTCGTCCTCGACGATCCCCGTCAGCCGGACCTGGCCGGGGCGGCTGTAGGTGGTGTCGCGCCAGGCCTCGACGTAGGGCGCGTGGTTGCGGGCCGCCGGGGGCCGGACGCCGGTGGCGAACGCCTGGATCTCCTTCAGCCCACTGGTGTGACCGTCGCGGTGGCGCATCAGCACCCGCAGCTTCTCGGTGGTCACCTTCTTGAAGCGCGCCTCGTTGAGGTTGGCCCTCGGATTCACCGGTGCCTTGACCGGTCCGGCCACGTCCTTCCACTGCCCGCCGCCGTCCTGGTACTGCACGGTGTAGAGGGCGGGTTCGGCGTATCCGCCCGGCTTCTTGTCGCTGTAGAAGTAGAGCCGGACGTCGTCGACCTGGCGCGGTTTCCCGAAGTCGATCTCGTACCAGTCCTCGGCGTTGCCCGACCCGCGGGCGCCCCAGAACGGCTCGTTGACGGTGAAGCCGTCGACCGCTCCCGCCGCTCCTCTGCCCGGTGCCTCGTGGGAGGCTCGGGCGCCGGCGCCGGCGGCGAGGTTCTGCTTCGCCTTGCCGGTCAGATCGCGGCCCGCCTTGGCGAACAGGTCGGTGACGCGGTCCTTGGGGCCGTACTCGACGTCCTGCGGCTCGGCGACGGTCGTCCGCAGACCGGTCGTTCGGGCCTTCGCTCCTCCCCCGTCGGGGAAGGTGACCTTGCGGGTGACGGGGTCGTAGACGAGGTGGGTGAGGCGGTCGGCGGTGAGGGCGAGCTTCCCGTCGAGGTAGAGGGAGTACCCCTCGGGGACCTGCTTGCCGTAGGGCCGTTTCCCGTCGCCCGGTTCGTCCCACAGCACGGCCACGTCGGTGCCGCGGTAGTTGATGTCGGTGGCGGCGAAGTGGGACCAGTCGATGTCGATCGGCGACAGCTCGATCTTCCGGTCGTCGCGCGGTCGGAAGCCCATGGCGTCCTCGATCACGGTCCAGTTGGTGGTGCCGAGGATCGTGTGGTGGATCCAGGAGCGGTAGCCGATCTTCTGCGGGTCGGCGCTTCCGTCGGCCCAGAACTCGTTCTGGTCGGGCCACCGGTTGTCACCGTCGACATAGTGGGACCAGGCGTTCCAGGAGAGCAGCTTCTTGTACCAGCTGTTGTCGATGTATCTGTTCGGGTACTTCCGCAGCACCGAGGAGAGGAAGCGGAAGGTAACGGTGGAGTTGATGACGGAGAAGTTGTTGCTCCCCGGGTACCCCTGCTCCGCCGCCTCCGCCTTGTCGGCCTGGTTCGCCGTGTAGAAGGGGAAGACCGGGTACTGCTTGTCGTCCGCCCACAGCCGCAGGGCCTCGAGGTACTGGGGGTCCTCGTCCGGCGTGGGCATCAGGCCCACGCTGTACGGGTAGTAGTTGTTGATCTCCTTCCAGGGCACCAGCGTGTCGCTGGCCACGTGCCGGTGCTTGAGCAGCTTGTCCTTCGGGTCCCACAGGTACTTCAGGACCGCGTCCTTGACCCGCTTCGCGATCCCGCGCATCTCGTCGGCCTTCGCGCGCTCACCGATCAGGTCGTAGGCGCGGGCCGCCGCCAGGGCGTTGCTGTAGACGTACGCCGACTCGGTGCGGTCGAGGTTGCCCGGCTTCCAGTGGAACGACACCGCGTCGGCGTCGTTGCCGGTCATGGCGCCCCAGTCGTACTCGATCAGCCCGTTGCCGTCGTGGTCGTAGCTCTCCAGCTGGCCCCGGACGTCCTTCTCCGCGTACCGCGCGAGGTTGCGCGCGATGCCGTCCGGCCCGCCGTGCACCTGGTAGGAGCGCCAGGCCGCCTCGGAGATGTACTGGGTGTAGCTGTTGGACCAGTTCTCCGGGTCGCCCGGGTTGTCGGTGTACTTGCCGCTCTTCGACACCTCTCCGGCCGACACCCACGGGCCGTACCCGTAGCTAGGGTCACGCAGGTACTTGAGGTCGTCGACGAACATGCCGACGGTCAGCGCGATGGCGTTGTCGTAGCCGAGCACGCCCTCCATCGAGGTGGGGAACTGGTAGTCGTTGCCCGGGATGTCGGCGTCGAGGTAGTTGTAACGCAGCAGCCACCAGCGGTAGTAGAGCGTCTTCTCGATGTTGTCGTCGGGCACGTCGAGGTAGGGCAGGTTCTCCGCCCACCAACGGTTGTACGTCTGTACGTGGTTGCGGAAGGCGGCCGCCGGACTCGCGGTGCGCACGGCGGCGTACTCCGTGCGCGAGCGGGCGATCTCCTCGGTGACGAAGCCGAGTTGGACCTTGGTGGTGAGCGTGCGGCCCGCGGGCACGGTGAGGGTGCGCGTCAGGGACTCGCCCTGGCTGTCGGGGGCGAAGCCGTCGCCGCCGAGCCGGGGGAAGACGGTGGTGAGGTTGTTCTTCGCGGCGACCGTACCGGTGAGTTCACGGCCTTCGGCGGTCGTGGTGTACGGGGACGAGGCCCGCAGCGTCACCGTGCGGCGCGCGGAACCGGTGTTGGTGACGGCCAGGTTCGTCACGGCCACGTCGGCGTCGGTGATGAACTTGGTCTGCGTGACCTTCAGGCCGGTGGCCTCGTGGGTTAACTCGCTGCGCCAGTAACTGGGCGTCTGCGTACGGGCGTCGGTGTTCTCCCGGAGCGTCAGGTTCTCACCGTCCACGGCCAGGTCGACGGTGTACGCGGATCGGTTGTCGATGCTCTCCCAGTACGCGACCTTGCCGCCGAACCCGAGCCGGGAGGGCTCGTGTTCCTTCATGAACACCGCCCGGCCCCGGGTGAACAGCCAGTCCCCCGCCGGGTCCTCACCCTTGCGGGCCAGCATCCGGTCCATCCAGAAGTCGGTGCCGTTCCCGGCCTTCCGGTCGGCCTCGAACTGGGCGCGCAGGGTGCGGCGGGTGCTGAATCCGGCCGGCAACTCCGGTACGGGATGGGCCGATCCGGAGTACACCGGGTAGCCGATGTCCGCGTTGTCCGCCGCTGCGGGCGTGGCGGCGGCGAGCGTGGCCAGCAGCCCCAGGGCCAGCGCTCCGGCCAGGGTGGCGCGGTGGCGCCGTCTTCTCCACGACCAGCTCATGACGACCTCCCGTCAGGCCTTGTCGTCGGCAGCCACACCCGCATCGTCGAGGGGCCTCGGTTCGCCCAGGAGTGGTAGGGCACGAGGACGATCCGCTCACGGTCGGCTGAAGGTGCGAGGTCCTCGTCGGTCGTTCCGTACGGCCACGGGGCGTCGTGCCGCGGGCCCGGTACGGCGAGTTCTCCCGGCACGACAACGGTGTCGTCCGGCCCGTCCTCCGGCTCGGCGGACGGATCCACCCGTACGACGTCGACGTCGTGCCCGCCCGGCAGGTCCACCGACTCCGCGCAGTACACCAGCGGCCCCCGTTGGACGGCGAGCGTGCCGCGCACCGCGTCGACACGCGGATCGGCGCCGATCCAGCGCGGTGTCATGGGCAGTTCGAGCCGGACCTCGTCGCCGGACCGGAAGACCCGGGTGACCTCGGCCGTGCCCGGCGCGACGGGACGGCGTACGCCGTCCGGGTCGACCAGCCAGGCGGTGGCACCCCGCGTCCACGCGGGGACGCGCAGGGACAGGGTCCACGGGTGGTCCGGGGACCGGCCGATCCGTACGGTCACGCTGCCGCCGGACGGGTAGTCGGTGCGGACCCGCAGTGCGACGGCCCGGCCCGAGGCGAGAGAGGTGGCGATCTCCGCGTCGGCGTACTGGTGCAGTTGGATGCCGTCGTCGTCCGCCGTCGCCACATACGCGGGCAGCGCGGCCAGCGTCCGGGCCACGTTGGTCGGGCAGCAGGACACCGCGAACCAGGGGGCGCGCAGGCTCGACTCGGCGCGCGGGCTCTCGGCGTCGAGCGGCGGCACCGTGCCGCGGCGGCGCCGGTGGAGGGTGTTGGCGTAGAAGAAGGCCCGGCCGTCGTCGGACGGGGAGGTCGCGACCACGTTGAACAGGGTGCGTTCGGCGAGGTCGGCGTAGCGCGGGTCGCCGGTGGCGAGCAGCAGCCGCCAGCTGAGCATCACGGAGGCGACGCCGGCGCAGGTCTCCGAGTAGGCCCGGTCGGGCGGCAGCACGAAGTCGTCGCCGAAGGACTCGTCGCGGTGGTGCGAACCCATGCCCCCGGTCAGGTAGGTACGGCGGGCGACCGTTGCCTCCCACTGCCGTTCGACCGCGGCGAGCAGGTCCTCGTCGCCGGTCTCGACGGCCACGTCGACGGCGCCGGCGGCGAGGTAGAGGGCGCGGACGGCGTGCCCGCGCAGGACGGTGGCGTCGCGGACGGGCACGTCGTCCTGGAAGTAGGCGCGGCCGAACTCGATGTCGGCGAGCGTGCGGTGTCCGCGGCGGGTGACGAAGAGCGCGGCCTGGTCGAGGTAGCGCTGCTCGCCCGTCGCCCTGGCCAGCTCGACCAGGGCCGTCTCGATCTCGGGATGTCCGCAGACGCCCTCGATGCCGCCCGGGCCGAAGGTGGCGCACACGTGGTCCGCGGCCCGGCGGGCGATCTTCGCCAGCTCACCCTCGCCGCGGGCCCGCGTCTGGGCCACGCCCGCTTGGATCAGGTGGCCGTAGCAGTACAGCTCGTGGCCCCATTCGAGGTCGCTGTAGCGGGGCTGCTGGCCGGGGTGGCCGAAGGCGGTGTTGAGGTAGCCGTCGGCCTCCTGGGCGGGAGCGATGGTCTCGGTGAGTGCGGCGATCTGTGTGTCGAGCGCGGGGTCGGCACCGGAGCCTGCCGCCCAGGCCATGGCTTCGAGCAGCTTGTAGACGTCGGAGTCGGCGAACTCCCGGCCGCGCCGGTCCCGGTGGACACGGCCCTCGACGGCGGCGGGGAAGTTGCCGATCCAGCCGACGCGTTCCATCCAGTCCCGGCAGTGGTCGAGTGTGGCGGTCGCGTTGACCTCGCGGCGCCGGTCCCAGAAGCCCCCGGTGATCCTGACCTCGTCGAGCCCCAGCGGCCGCAGCCGTCCCCGGCTCGGCGCCACCGGCAGGACGGATGACCGCGCCGTGTTCTCCCTCACCAGTTCATGCCTTCGGTACGTCCCTTCAGTGATCGGTGTGTGGACGGATGCCTCAGCCCTTGAGCGCGCCCGACATGAAGCCCCGTACGTAGTGCCGTTGCAGCAGCAGGAAGAGCAGGAGGCAGGGCACGCCGAGGACCACCACGCCCGCCTCGGTGGCGCCGTAGTCGACGGCACCCATGCTCTGCTGGCGCAGGTTCGCGACGGCCAGCGGCAGGGGTGCCTTCGCGCTGTCGGAGATGAGGATCAGGGGTGCGATGAAGTCGTTCCAGGCCGCGAGGAAGGCGAAGAGCCCCACGGTGATCAGCCCCGGTCGCACCGCCGGGAGCAGGATGCGGCGCAGTGCGCCCGCCGTGCCGCAGCCGTCGACGAGCGCCGACTCCTCCAGCTCGCGCGGTACCGCCTCGAAGGAGATCCGCATCATGAAGGTGGCGAACGGCAGTTGGAACATGGCCAGGACGAGGCTCAGCCCGATCAGCGAGTTCTGCAGGTGGAGCCTGCCGAGCAGGACGTAGAGCGGGATGAGGAGCGTGGCGTACGGGACCATGAGGATGGCCAGGGTCAGCAGGAACAGCAGGTTCTTGCCGGGGAAGTCGAAGCGGGCGAAGGCGTAGCCGCCGAGCAGTGACACCCCGAGGGTCAGGGCCACGGTGAGGGCCGAGACGACGGTGCTGTTGAGGAGGTAGCGCCACAGGCCGGCGTCGTAGTCGAGCAGGGTGCGGTAGTTGCCGAGGCCGTAGCCGGAGTCCTGGGCGGTGCCGGGCTGGGCGCTGACCGAGGCCCAGGCGTTCCACAGCAGCGGGAAGAGGAAGATGACGGCCAGACCTCCGGCGACGACGTAGTAGGGCGTCCGGCCGAGGGCGCGGGTGAGCACCGTGGTGTCCCTTCCTGTGGTGGTGGGCGTCATGACTCGGCGTCGCGGCGCAGACCGCGGAACTGCAGCACGTTGAGCAGGAGCAGCGCGCCCAGCACCAGGATCGACAGGGCCGCCGCGGTGCCGAGGTTCAGCCGCTGGAAGGCCTCGCGGTAGATCAACTGCACGACGGTGACGGTGCTGTTGTCCGGTCCGCCCTTGGTGAGGACGAAGAACTGGTCGAACGCGAGCAGGGATCCGGTCACGCAGAGCAGCAGGGACAGCGCGAGCGACGGCCGCAGCAGGGGCAGCGTGATGGAGCGGAAGATCTGGGCGCGGCTCGCGCCGTCCATGCGGGCGGCCTCGTACACCTCGTGGGGGATGCGCTGGAGGCCCACGAGCAGGATCAGCATGTAGAAACCGGCGAACTTCCAGACGACGAGGAACACCGTCGACAGCAGCGCGGACGTCGGCGTGCCGAGGAACGACACCGGATCGTCGACGAGGCCGAGTTTCTCCAGGGCGCTGCTGAGGGGGCCGGTGGTGGGGCTGTACAGGCCCCAGAACAGCAGGGAGGCGGAGGCCAGCCCGAGGGCGCCGGGCAGGAAGTAGACCGTGCGGAAGAAACCGGCGCCGGGGCGGGACTCCTGCACCAGCAGGGCGAGCAGGAGCGCCAGACCGAGCAGGACGACCGTGACGATGACGGTGTACAGGAGGGTGAAGCGGACGGCGGGCCAGAACAGGGTGCTGTCGGTGATGTCGGTGTAGTTCTCGGGGGCGTTGCCGCCCCGGTCGCCCGCGAGCAGCGGCCAGTCGCTGAGCGACATCTGCCCGACGAGCAGCAGGGGCAGCAGGAAGAAGACCGCGACGTACAGGGCCGTGGGAGCGGCGTATCCGAGCCCCTGGATCTTGCGGGACCGCCACCGTGCCGCGGAGGTACGGGGGCGGTCCGCCGGGCGCCGCGGTGGCGCCCGGTGCTCGGCGGCCGCTCGGTCGGGCGCCTTCACCTGCATGGCTCTCCTCTGCCGTGTGACGTGGGAGGGACTTGCGGGGCCGGGGTCAGTCGGCCAGCGACGCGCTGACCGCCTTGTTGTCCTTCTCCAGGGACGCCCCGTCGCTGAAGACCGCGTCGCGCATCAGGCTCAGCCAGGGCCCGTTGGGGTCGTTGAAGGTCTGCCCGAACTTCAGCGCGTACGGGGTACGGCCGTCGGCGACGAGCTGGTTGATGGTGACCAGGCGCGGGTCCGCGGCCGAGTACTTGTTGGACGCCAGGTCGGTGCGCGCCACCACGTCCTTGTGGGCGGCGACCACGTCGACCTGTGCCTCGTCGTCCAGGGACCAGGCGAGGAAGTTCCAGGCCTGGTCGGCCTTCTTGCTGGTGGCGGCGATGCCGATGGCGTCACCGCCGACGAAGGTGGACTTGCCGCCGTCCGGTCCGGGGATGGGGGCCACGCCGAGGTCGAGGTCCTTGGGCATCAGGCCCAGGGTGGTCGACGGCATGGGCATCACGCCGACCTTGCCTTTCGGGAAGATGCCGGTCCAGGTCGCGCCCGTCTCGTCGCGCGCGCCGGGGGCGACGATGTCGTCCTTCACCCATCCGCGGTAGGTGTCGTAGACCTTCTTCGCGGTGGCGGAGTCGAGCTTCGCCTCGGTGCCGTCCTCGTTCAGCACGTCGTCGCCCGCGGCCCAGATCGACGGCCACCAGGTGAAGACACCGCAACCTCCGCAGTTGCCGCCGAAGAAGGTGCCGTTGACGTCGCCGCCGAGCGCGTCCACGGCGCGGGCCTGCTGGTCCCATTCGGCCAGGGTGGTGGGCGGTTTCGCGGGGTCGAGCCTGGCTTTTTTGTAGAGCTCCTTGTTGTAGAAGAGCACCGACAGGTCGAGGGTGTGCGGCACGACGTACTTCTTGCCCTCGTAGGTACCGGCCTTGATGTGCGACTGGGCCAGTTTGTCGGCGAAGGGCAGGGCGTCGACGCGTGAGGTGAGGTCGGCGAAGAGACCGCTGGAGGTGTAGTTCGGGACGAACACCACGTCGGAGGCGAAGAGGTCGGGCAGGTCGCGGGAGCCGGCGGCGGCTCCGACCTTGGCCTGGTAGTCGTCGGTGGGGATGACCGTGAGCTCGATCTTGTTCTTGTGCTTGGCGTTGTACGCCTTCACCAGAGCCTCGCTCTGGGGTCTGGTGGCGGCCCGCGTCCACATCGTCAACGTACTGCCGTCGTCGACGCCCTTCGCGTCCGCCGCCTTGCCCCCTCCCCCGCCGCCCGAACCGTCCTCCCCCGACGACCCGCATGCCGTCACCAGGCTCGCGGCGGCGAGTAACGCGACGGCGCCCGTGACGAGTCCGCGTGTCCGTCCACGTGGTCCGGTCGTGCTCCGCATGACGATCCCCCTCGACAGAAATGGACCGAAAAGGCTTTCTGAAAGCTAGGACGCCGCTCACTGCCCGTCAATCCCCTTGCACAGAACGTCTTGAGACGGCTCACCGAAACCAGCGAAAACGGCAGTGACGCACTCGGGCCGAAAGTTCTCGCGTACGGTTTTACGCACGCGACGCGAGACAGGAGAACCCCCCATGACCCAGGCCACCGGCCCCTCTCGTTCGCATCCCGCCACGCTCGGCGACGTGGCCCGGCTGGCGGGCGTGTCCATCGCCACCGCGTCCAAGGCGCTCAACGGCCGCAGTCAGGTGCGTGCCGAGACCCGGCAGCGGGTGATCGAGGCGGCCGAGCGGCTGTCGTTCCGTCCCAACCAGCTGGCCCGTGGTCTGCTCGCCGGGCGGACGGGCACGGTCGGGCTGCTCACCAGCGACCTGGAGGGCCGCTTCAGCATCCCGATCCTCATGGGCGCCGAGGATGCCTTCGGCGCGGGCGAGGTCGCGGTCTTCCTGTGCGACGCCCGCGGTGACGCGATCCGCGAGCAGCACCACGTCCGCGCGCTGCTCGGACGCCGGGTCGACGGCCTCATCGTGGTGGGCAGCCGGACCGATCCCCGGCCGTCGCTCGGCCGCGAACTGCCCGTCCCGGTGGTCTACGCGTACGCGCCCTCGGACGATCCGGCGGACCTGTCCATCGTCCCCGACAACGTCGACGCCGGCCGGATCGCGGTGGAGCACCTGCTCGCCTGCGGCCGGACCCGGATCGCGCACATCACCGGCGACCCCGGCTACCTCGCGGCGCGGGACCGGGCCGAGGGCGCGCGGGCCGCGCTCGCCGACGCCGGTCTCGCCCTGGTCGGTGAACCGCGGTTCGGGGCGTGGTCGGAGGGCTGGGGGCGGGCGGCCACCGCGCTGCTGCTCGACCGGCACCCGGACGTGGACGCCGTGCTGTGCGGCAGCGACCAGATCGCCCGCGGTGTCATGGACGTCCTGCGCGAGCGCGGGCACCGGGTGCCGGACGACGTGGCCGTGATGGGCTTCGACAACTGGCAGGTCCTCACGTCCTCCTCCCGCCCGCCGCTGACCAGCGTCGACATGAACCTGGAGCAGGTCGGACGGGCCGCCGCGCACGCGTTGTTCACCGCGATCTCGGGGGTGCGGCGCTCGGGGGTCGAGTCGCTGCCCTGCCGCGTGGTGATCAGGGAGTCGACGGCTCCGCTCTCCTGAACCCGTGAACGGCCCCAGGGGGCGTTTCGAAAGTCCCGCACAGCACCCACGGCGCCCGGCAGGCACTCTCGCCGCACCGGCCGAAAGCCCAAGTACGTCCAGTACGAGGGCTTCCGTCCGGCACACCGAGAGCACGCACCGGACACCGCGGGCACCGCACAGGACTTTCGAAACACCCCCTGGCGGCTCACGCGCCCTCTCTTGACACTTCCTCAGCTCGCTCCTACGTTGCGAAAACCTTTCAGGTCAGTTTCCTCGCACGTATGTCAGGCACATGACATTCCGCTTGCCGTCAACCGGAGAGGGAGCACCTCATGAAGCGCCTCCTCGTCGCCCTCGTGCTCATCCTCTGTTCCGCCGTCACCGCCACCCCCGCCTCCGCGGCACAGACCATCGGGTTCCCCAGCTTCAGCGGACCCGCGATCCCGGCACCGCCCGTCGCCCACACCACGGGCGACATGATGAAGGCCATCTACGACGCGGAGAGTTCGGGCACCGACTTCTGGATGGACCGCCTGCTCGCCCGCTCCGGCAACGACCCGGCCGGCTCCTGGCTGATGAGCCGTGGGCGGGCCGTCTTCATGAAGGAGCACGACCCCTCCAAGCTCGGGTTCGGCGGCAAGGTCGCCTACTGGGAGAGCATCAGCGACAACAGCGCCTACACGGTCGCGATCAGCCCCGGCACCTTCACCGAGCAGGTCGCCCAGCGCCGGCAGGTGCCCAGCCACTGGAAGAGCGTCCACACCAGCGGCTCGATCACGGTCGACCAGACAAAGTTCGTCACGGACAACAACGTCGCGGTGACCAACCTGGCGATCAAGAACAACGGCACGAGCTCCACCACGCTGCAACTACGCGCGACCTCCCCGTACGCCACCACCGGCACGGGCAGTGAACTCACCGGGCAGGTGAGCGCCAAGAACAACCTCACCACCATCAGGCCCCGGCTCACCGGCGACGGTTTCAGCGTCTCCAGCGGCGGCCTCAACCGCTCCGTGACGATCGCGGCCGGAGCCACGGTGACCACCAAGGTGGTGATGGGCTTCGTCACCGACGAGATCCCCGAGTCCCTCACCGAGTACAACGCGTACGCGGGCTACTCCCCCGCGACCGCGTTCGCGACCCACGTCAAGGCCTACAACCTGTGGTGGGCGCAGAACGTGCCCTACATCGACGTCCCCGAGCCCGCGATCAAGAAGAACATCTACTACCGCTGGTGGCTGATGCGCTTCAACAACCTCGACGCCGACATCCCCGGGCAGACCTTCCAGTTCCCGACCTCCACCGAGGGCGTCCTGGGCTACAACAACGCGATCGCGCTCACCCAGCCCATGCACATCGACGACCTCAAGTACCTGCGCAACCCGGCCTACGCGTACGGGGACTGGCTCAGCGTCGGCCAGACCTCCAAGGGCGGCCGCTTCCTGGACAACCCGGGCGACCCGGAGAACTGGTCCAACAGCTACACCCAGTACATCGCCGAGGCGGCCTGGAAGAGCTACCAGATCCACGGCGGCCAGCCGGCCATCGCGGGCAACCTGGCCAAGTACGCCGAGGGTGACGTCAAGGGCCAACTCGCGTACTACGACCACGACAACAACAAGCTGATCGAGTACGACTGGGGCGCCCTGACCGGCAACGACGCCGACGCGGTCTCCTTCCACTGGAAACCCGGGAACATGGACCGCGCCGAGTCCGCCTACCAGTACAGCGGCGCCCTCGCCGCCGCGCAGGCCTACGAGGCGATCGGCAACACGGCCAAGGCCACCGAGATGCGCACACTGGCGACGCAGATCAAGGACGCCATCGTCAACGTGCTGTGGAACCCGGGCCGGCAGCTCTTCGAGCACCGGCTGAAGTCGACCAACGAGTGGGTGCCCTGGAAGGAGATCAACAACTACTACCCGTTCTCGGTCGGCGCCGTCCCCAACACCGCGACCTACAAGCAGGCGCTGCGCCTGTTCGACGACCCGGCGCAGTACCCGGTCTTCCCCTTCTACACCGCCAACCAGGTCGACAAGAAGGCGGCGGCCGACGCCGGGAACCCGGGCTCCAACAACTTCTCCACCATCAACTCCACCGTCCAGTTCCGGCTGTACTCCTCGGTGCTGCGCAACTACCCCAACTCCTGGATGAGCGCGACCGACTACAAGAAGCTGCTCTACTGGAACACCTGGGCGCAGTACATCGGCGGCAACACCCAGTGGCCCGACGCCAACGAGTTCTGGGCGGACTGGAACGGCAGCTCGATCGACTACCGCTCCTGGATCCACCACAACATCCTCGGCAGCAGCAACTGGACCGTCATCGAGGACGTGGCCGGTCTGCGGCCGCGCAACGACGCGAAGGTGGAGCTCTCCCCGATCGACATCGGCTGGAGCCACTTCACCGTCAACAACCTGCGCTACCGGGGCGCCGACCTGTCCATCGTCTGGGACGACCCGGCCGACGGCGTGGTGCGCTACCCCGGTGTCCCGGAGGGCTACTCGATCTACGTCAACGGCACCCGGGTCGCCACCGTCAACTCCTTGGTGCCCTTCACCTGGGACCCGGCCACGGGTGACGTCACCACGAGCGGCACGGTCACCCACCACACGGCCGTCCCCGGCCTCAAGGCGCCCAACCAGGTGGTGCAGGACAACCCCCGTCTGGTCGACATGTTCGCCAAGGCGGGCGTGGACCTGACCGCCGACCTGACCAACCTCGCCTCCGGGGCGACGGTGACCGCCTCCCACACCGGCTCCGGCAGCACCACCGCGGGAGCGGTCGACGGGTATCCCACCAACGAGCCGTTCTGGGGCGCCGGCGGCTCCCCCAACAGCCAGGACTGGTACGAACTGAACTTCGGCACCGCCCGCACGCTCAACGAGGTGCGCCTGTACTTCAAGGACAGCCGCCCGGCGAGCACCACCTACCGCGCTCCGTCCGCGTACGCCGTCCAGTACTACGACGGCAGTTCGTGGGTGAACGTGCCCGGCCAGACCAAGAGTCCGGCGGCTCCGCGGGCCAACTACAACCTGGTGCAGTTCCCGGCGATCAGCGCCCAGCGCGTCCGGGTGCTGGCCACCAACGCCTCCGGGGCCAAGACCGGTCTGACCGAGGTGAAGGTCTTCAACCGGGGTGGCGTCCAGCCACCGGCCAACCTCGCGACGTCAGCGACGGCGTCCGCGTCGTACACCTCCTCCTGGGAGAGCGTGACCGCGGTCAACGACGGCATCGACCCGCCCTCGTCCAACGACACGGTGAACCCGCGCTGGGGCACCTGGCCGGAGTCCGGGCAGCAGTGGGCCGAGCTGACCTGGCCGTCGGCGAAGACGATGAACAAGGCCGAGGTGTACTTCTTCGACGACGACGAGGGCATCGACATGCCCGCCTCGTGGAAGCTCCAGTACTGGAACGGCAGCGCCTACGTCGACGTGCCCGGCGCGAGCGGCTACCCGCTGGCCAAGAACCAGTACAACACCGTCACGTTCACCGCGACGGACACCACGCGACTACGTGTGCTTCTCACCAGTAACGGCACCAACTCCGTCGGCCTCCTGGAAGCGAAGGTGTACGGCCCGTGACTCGTTCCAGATGTCTGTCCGCGCTCATAGGCGCCCTCACCATGGTGGTCGCCTTCCTGGTGGCGCCGCCCCCCGCTGCCGCGGCCGTCACGTTCACCTCCACGGGGGTGAACCAGAACGGCGGCAACTGCCTGGATCTCCCGAACAGTTCGTCGACCAACGGGACGCAGCTGCGTGCGTTCTCGTGCGGTTCCGGAGCGAACCAGAACTTCGGTTTCACCCCGGTGTCGGGGTCGAGCGACACGTACACGATCACCACCCAGTCCGGTCAGTGCGTCGACGTCCACGGCGCGTCCACCGCGGACGACGCGGCGGTCATCCAGTGGCCCTGCCACGGCGGGACGAACCAGCAGTGGCGGCTCACCCCGGTGTCGGTGAGCGGGGCGGACAAGACCTTCAACCTGGTCTCCGTCAGCTCCGGCAAGTGCGTGACGCCGAGCGGCGGTTCGTCGGCCTCGAACACCGACCTGGTGCAGCTGCCGTGCGCCACGGCGAACGGCAGGGTGTGGCGGCTGCCCGGCTTCAGCGGCGGCGGCACGGGCACGAAGACCTTCACCAACCCGCTCTCCCAGCACGGGCCCGACCCCTGGCTGACGTACTACGACGGGTACTACTACCTCGCCACCACCACCTGGAACTCGACGGTCACCATGCGCAAGGCCGGCACCCTGGCGGGGCTCGCCACGGCCACCGACCAGGTGATCTTCAACCTGACCCGGCCCAACGGGGCGGGCACCATGTGGGCCCCGGAGTTCCATCTGCTGGACGGCCCGAACGGCAAACGGTGGTACTTCTACTACACGGCCGGGCGGGAGCCGTACGACCTGGGTACGCAGCGGATCCATGTGCTGGAGAGCGCCGGTCTGGACCCGATGGGGCCGTACACCTTCAAGGCCGACCTGCTCGACCCGACCCAGGACAACACCTGGGAGCTGGACCCGAGCATCCTGCAGCTGAACGGCAAGCTCTACCTGCTCGGCACGTTCTACAACGGCTCGCAGCCCATGTTCATCCGGCCGCTGTCCAACCCGTGGACCGCCAGCGGCACCCGGCGCGTGCTGTCCACGCCGACCTACAGCTGGGAGACGGTGGGCGGCGCGGTCAACGAGGGCGCCGAGGTGCTCCAGCGCAACGGCAAGACCTTCATCGTCTACTCCGCGAGCCACTGCTCCACGCCGGACTACAAGCTGGGCATGCTGACGTACAACGGCGGCGACCCGCTCAGCTCCTCCTCCTGGGTCAAGTCACCGAACCCGGTGTTCCAGCGGTCAAACGCCAACGGGGTGTACGGGCCCGGCCACAACGGCTTCTTCAAGTCACCCGACGGCACCGAGGACTGGATGGTGTACCACGCCAACAACTCCGCGAGCGGCGGCTGCGACATGAACCGCACCACCAGGGCGCAGAAGTTCACATGGAACGCCGACGGCACTCCGAACTTCGGCACCCCGGTGGCCCTCGGAGTCACCCTGCCCGCACCCTCAGGCGAGTAGCCCGGCGAGGAACGGTGCGAGGGTTCGGGTGAACGTGTTGTGCGACGGGGCGGCGAACAGCGGGTCGAGGTGGTTCATCCCGCTGTCCGTCTCGTACCGCGCGTACGGGATGCGCGAGTTGGCCACGACCTCGCGCGCGGCCGACACGATCGTCCCCTTGGCGTAGCTCGTCTCGAAGGCGTACAGGGAAACGTCGAGGCCCGCGGTGTGCAGCAGCCGCAGGCCCAGCGAGCGAGCGAGAGCGGTGTCCTCGTAGGGGTCGGTGACGTCGAGGTCCACCGACAGCCGGGCCGGCCAGTACCACTCCCAGACGGTCGGCTCCGGTCCCGCGTACGCCGTCGCGACGCGGCTGACCGGTGTGATGCCGGTGTCGGTCCAGCCGCGTACGTCACCGCTGTCGGCGAGGTGTCCCGAGTGCACGCTGATGTCGTTGGGCCAGCCGAAGCCGGTGTCCACCAGGGTGCCCAGCAGGGCGGCGTTGGTGACGGGCACCGGCGGTCGCAGGGCCTCGGGCATCCGGGGTTGCAGGACCGAGCGGCCGTCCGGGTCGGTGTGCGCGTACCAGCCCGCGAGCTGGTACCAGATCTGGGTGCTCTCCGCGCGGTCGCCCAGGCCGACCGCGCTCAGGGTCAGGTCGAAGACCGCGCCGTCCTCGATGGCCGCGAGCCGCTGCCGCACCTCGTCCGGTGCGTTGTGGACCGGCTCGCCCGTCCCGTCGAAGGCGCCGCGCACCCCGCCGTCGACCAGGGCGAGCGCCGCGAGGTCCCGGTGTCCGGGGCGGCCGTCGAAGTCCCAGGCGGCGTACGCCAGCGCGGTGGTGGCACCCCAGGAGTGGCCGCCGAGCACCACCCGGCGCCGGCCGCCGCGGGAAGCGGCGTCCACGACCGTGCGCAGGTCCGTCACGGTGCGGGCGAGGCCCCAGCGGGCGGCGAAGGCGGAGCGTGCGGGGTCCTGCGAGCGGTAGTGGCCGTCCAGGTAGTACGCGGCCGGGTCGGCGGTGGCGAACCCGGCGCGGTCGGCCAGGTTCTCCTCGCGCCGGTCGAACGCCCACACCTGCACGCCGGGCACGGCCGCGACGAGGTCCCGGGCGAGCAGCCGGAAGTCGTTCGCGGCTCCGAACATGCCGGGCACCAGCACCAGGATCGTGTGCGCCGTGTCGGGACCGACCTTGAGCACGTGCACGCGGTCCGTGCCGACCGGACCGCCCCCGGCGCCCACGGACAGCGGGACGTACGGCTCCCGGCCCCGCCCGGCGGCGGCCGCCGCGGTGGGGCCGCCCACCGCGGACGTCAGGGCGAGCCCGCCGAGGATTCCGCCCAGCACCGCTCTGCGCGGCAGGCCTCCGGTCATGGGGCGCACCCGCCCACGCGCTTGCTGCTCAGCGCCACGTCGTCCATGCGGAGGTCGTACGAGGAGGGCGTGGGATCGGCCTGGTACAACTGCCAGCCCAGCTTGAGCTTGTCGAAGCGCGGGAAGACGAAGTCGTCGGCCGTACCGCCGTGTTGCTTGGTGGACACGGTCAACTCGGGCTTCTCCACGCCGTCCATGTAGACGGTGACCCGGTTGTCGGTCGCGTCGAGGTGGAGCTCGACGCACTGCCAGGTCCCGGCCGTGGCCGGGGCCGAGGTCTTCCAGGCGGTCCAGTCGCCGGTGGGGCCCAGGTCGGAGCCGACGCCCCAGAAGTTGCCCCGGTCGGTGGGAGCGTACTGGCCGCCCAACGGCCGTACCAGCGTGGGGGTGTCGGAGCCGGAGGCCTCCGCCATCGTCCAGTGGGCCCAGTCGGGGGAGATGGGGAGCCGGTCCACGCGCAGCCGCAGCCGGGCCCAGAAGCTGTTGCCTGCGGGTGCGAGGTCGGACAGGACGAGGAAGGCGCGGCCGTTGCCCTCCGTGTGGAGTCTGAGCTGGCGGCCGTGGCCGGTGGTGCTCCGTTCGACGGTCAGCGAACCGTTGGAGGTGTCGCTGGTCCAGCCGCGACCCGCGGTGACCGGGCCGAGGGGAAGGCGGTCGAAGTTCTCCCGGGCGAAGGTTCCGTAGGAGGGTCCGTTCGGGGCTCGGTTCGCGGCCTCGTGCGGGGCTTCCCGCGGGGTGGGGGTGGCAGAGGCGGTGGGGGGTATCGCAAGCAGCGTGGCCGCCGACACCAGCGCGGCAGCGAGCTTCCTCATGCGTGTCATGGGGGCCAGTCTGCAACATTGAAAGCTCAAGCAACATAGGCCACTTGAGCCGATTCCGGGAGCGCGGCCGGCTTGCGGATCAGCAGCAGCGCCGCGTCGTCGTGCAGGCGCCCGCCCACGTGCGCCAGCAACTCGTCGTGCAGCCCGGTGAGGGTGCGCGCCGGTTCGTCGGACACATGGCGGGCCAGTCCCTCCACCAGCGGATAGAACGCGCGGTCGCGGTCGCGGGCCTCGATGACCCCGTCGGTGTAGAGCAGCAGCTGGTCGCCGTCGGCGAAGGGCAGTCGCTGGAGGCTGGGCGTCTGCTCCGTGAGGGCGCGCAGCCCGAGGGGTGGTGCGGGGTGTGCGGGCTCGACCGTCTCGACCGGGCCGCTCGCGCGGACCAGCAGCGGCGGCGCGTGGCCGCAGTTGACCACCTCCAGCTGCCCGCCCCGGGGGTACCCGGCGACCACGGCGGTGACGAAGTCGTCGCCGCCGAGGTTGCGCGCCAGACTCCGCTCGATCCGGTCGACGACGGCGAGGAGGTCGGGTTCGTCGTAGGCGGCCTCGCGGAAGACGCCGAGGACGAGAGCCGCGGTCCCGACGGCGGGCAAGCCCTTGCCGCGCACATCGCCGACGATCAGCCGCACGCCGTACGGGGTGGGTATCAGCGCGTAGAGGTCCCCGCCGATACGGGCCTCGGCCGCCGCGGCGCTGTAGCGGACGGCCGTCTGGAACGGTCCGACGGTCGCCGGGACGGGCTTGAGCAGGGCGTGCTGGGCGGTCTCCGCGACCGATCGGACGGCGGCGAGCACCCGTTCCCGGCGTACGCGCAATACGCTGGCCAGGCCGCCGGCCAGGGTGACGGCGGCCAGGGCGGACAGCGCGGCCGCCAGTTCACGGGCCGGAACACCGTCTCGGATGCCGAGCGACGCGCCGAGGGCGGCGGCGAGGAGACCGACGCCGAGAACACCGCGCGGCCCGTTGGTGGTGGCGGCCAGCGCGGGCCCGGCCGCCAGGAGGGGCAGCCAGATCATCCCCGCCCCGCCGACGAGATCGGCGATCACGACGCCCGTGACGATCAGTACGGGCACGAGGGGTGTGCCGACGGTCAGCTGGGCTACGGCACGCCTGCGGACGGACGCACCGGGCTCGGCTTCTCGCTTGGTGAACAGCCGTGTCAGCCAGCGGTCGTCACCATGGTGTCGGGCCTGACTCATGTCTCGTCCGCAGTCCTCACCTGTGTCCGGGGCATCCAGAAATGCCTGTTTCATCCAGGAAAGACGTTCGGGTCGGCCGTCACAAGGAGCCGGATTTCAGATGGTGAGCGAGAGGCCCCGGGTCACCCGGCTCGCGGTCGGCAGCAGCCGTCCCCGGATCTCGTCCAGCCGGGACAGCCGGTCCGCCGGGAGCGAGACGCCGAGCGAGCCGAGCGTGTCCCCGCTGTAGACGGGCACCGCGACACAGATCGTGCCGAGGGTGTACTCCTCCAGGTCCGTGACGGCGGGGGCGACGGGTGAGGAGTCGAGCCGCCTGAGCAGTTCCGGCGGACTGGTGATCGTCCGAGGGGTGAGATCGGCGAGGCGGTGCCGGGAGAGGTAGTCCTTGCGGGCCTCGTCGTCGAGCTCACGCAGCACGGACTTGCCCAGCGCGGTGGCGTGTCCGGCGTCCTCGAAGCCCACCCAGAGGTCGACGCGGGGCGCCCGGGGGCCGTCGACGATCTCGGCCACCCGGATCTCGCCGTCCTCGTAGAAGGTGAGGTAGGCGGCGGTGGCGAGTTCGTCCCGCAGCGCGGCGAGCGTGGGCCGGACACGGCTGAGCAGCGCCTGCCCACGGCCCGTGGTGTGCAGCGCCTGCAGCTTGTCCCCGAGGACGAACCCGCCGTCGGCCAGCTTCCGTACGTATCCGTCGTGGACCAGGGTCCGCAGCAGGTGGTACGCCGTGGCCAGGGGCAGCCCGGTCTCCCGCGCCAGCTGCTTCGCCGGCGCGCCGTTCTGGTGCGCACCCACCGCCTCCAGCAGCCGGAACGCCCGCTGCACGGAAGTGATCAGAGTCGGCCCGTCCTGCCCAGCCATACGACCAGCGTGCGCCAGGCACCCGGCGCAGGCAAGGCGCACTCCTTCCGGCCGGGGCGTCAGGGTCGACGGCCGCCCCGGTCGAGGCGGAAGAAGTACAGCCCGCCCGCTCCGGCGGCGAGCAGCGGACCGGTGGCGGACCAGCCGCACAGCGAGAGCTCGCCTTCGGTGCGCATCAGCGCGATGAACACCACTCCGACGCCGTCGTCCCCTGCCCCCACGCAGCCTCCATGCTCGCGAACGACGAAGCCCGCCCCGCCCGCCCATCGGCGACCAGGGGGTGTCCTCCGGTCCCGTTCTTCCGTCCGGCACCCCCGGCGGACATCGTTCCGGAGCCGCGCGGCGCTACAGAGGGGTCGCCGTGTGCAGGACGAGGGCCAGGGTCAGGGCGGAGTTCGCCGATGACATGGCGGAGACGGCTGTTCCGGCGGCCGCAGTCCAGGCCGCGATGCCCACGGCCGTGAACGCGGACGGCCGGCTGCGGGTCATGGGTGCCGGGGCGAGAAGGGCGGCCACGCGGCGGGGTACCGGGCCGGAGGCGGCGAAGCCGGTGAGCCCGGCGACGGCGGGAGGCGGTGCGGCGGGGTGGGAGACCAGTGCGGCGCGGCCGATCGCGCGGGCCACGGTACGGCGGCTTCGCACGGCCGCGGCCGCTTCCTCGTCCGCCCAGCGTTCCGTCGTGTAGGACACCGCCGTACGCAGCGGGTGCAGGAACGGGTTGGCGAGCGCGGCCAGGCGGACGGTGAGGAGGAAGCGGTGGTGGCGAGCCGTGAGGTGGGCGCGCTCATGGGCGAAGAGGGCCCGGCGTTCGGCCGGTGCGAGGCGGGAGAGCAGTGCCGTGCTGACGACGATGCGGTCACGGGGCCCGCCGGGCAGCGCGTACGCGTACGGGACCTCGTCGGGCAGGACCGCCGCCTCGGTGGCCGGCAGCCCGGCGAGCGCGCGGTGGGCCCGGCGGCGGGTGCGCCAGTGGCGCCACACGGTGCGCGCGCACGCCGCCACCACCGCGAGCAGCACCGGGACGGCCGGCGGGCCGACGGTCTCGTCGTACGGCACCGCCGCGCGCACCTCCGGGTCGGACCAGCCGTCGGGCAGGGGGTTCCCGGGGAGCTGGGCGGTGCCCACCACCATCAGCAGGCCCAGGCAGACGGAGCTGCATGCCGCCATGGCGGCCGCAAGTCCGGTCAGCAAACGGGTGGCGGTGCGCGGATCGAGGTGGTGTTCGGCGAGGCGGGCCACGGGCCACGCCGTGAGCGGCAGGATCAGCGGAAGGAAGACGAACACTCCCATGCGGCCTCAGTCCGTCCCCTGCGATTCCGGACGGCCGAGCAGCTCCCGCAGGAGGCGTTCGTCCTCCGGTTCGAGGGAGGTGACGAAGCTGGCCAGTACCGCTTCCCGGTCGCTCTCGCCGTCCAGCACCTTGCGCATCCGGTGCGCGGCGAGCCCGGCCTGGTCCGCCACCGGCGTCCAGGCGAAGGACCGACCCACGCGCTCCCGGGTCACCGCACCCTTCGCCAGCAGCCGCGTGAGGATGGTGATCACGGTCGTGTACGCGAGGTCCTCGCCGAGGCGTTCCTGCACCCGGCCCGCGCTCGCCGGCCCGTCCGCCTCGCGCAGGGCCGCCAGGACCAGCCCTTCCAGCTCGCCCTGTCCCCGGCGCCGGGGACCCTGCCGCCGGTTCGTCACACCCGGTCTCCCTTCCCTCGCCGCGCAGTTCACGAGGAGTCCATCGTAGAGATCCGCGGCACCGCTCACCGGCTGTGAGCTGCGCAACGTCCACTCCCGTCGGGGTTTACGTCGGCCGCGAGTGGTGAGGCGGCCCGGATGCCCGACAGCCTCACCCCCGCCGCGCCTCCCGCCGTCCCCTTACCGGCCTCGGACGCGGGGACACGCAGAGCCGCGACCGTGTCCGGGCGGCCCAAGCAGCGTGACGCGTTCTTCGACAACGCCAAGTACCTGGCGATCGTGCTGGTGGCCATGGGGCACGCCTGGGAGCCGCTGCGGTCCGGCAGCCGTGCCGTCACCGCGCTCTACACGGTCGTCTACGCCTTCCACATGCCGGCGTTCATCGTCATCTCCGGCTACTTCTCCCGTGGCTTCGACGCGAGCCCGCGGAAGATCAAGCGGTTGATCAGCGGTGTCGCCGTCCCCTACGTCGTGTTCGAGACGGCGTACAGCCTGTACACACGGTGGGCGGAGCACGTCCCGGACCGTCAGATCAGTCTGCTCGACCCGCTGTACCTGACGTGGTTCCTGGCGGCGCTGTTCATCTGGCGGCTGACCACCCCCCTCTGGGAGAGCGTGCGGTGGCCGGTGCCGTTCGCTCTCGGCATCGCGGCGCTGGCGACGCTGTCGCCGTCCCTCGGTGGCGACCTCGACCTGCGGCGGACGCTGCAGTTCCTGCCCTATTTCGTCCTGGGCCTGTGCCTGCGGCCGGAGCACTTCCGGCTGGTGCGCCGTCGTGAAGTGCGCGTCCTGGCCGTGTCGGTCTTCGCCGGCGCGCTCGCGGTGGCGTACTGGGCGGTCCCGCGGTTCGACTACGCCTGGTTCTTCCACCGCGACAGTGCCGTGGAGCTGGGCGCGCCCGCCTGGTACGGGCCCGTGATGACGCTGGCCCTCTTCGGGTGTTCCCTGACGCTGGTGGCCTGTTTCCTGGCCTGGGTGCCCGGGCGGCGGACCTGGTTCACCGTGCTGGGCGCCGGCACGCTCTACGGGTATCTGCTGCACGGCTTCGTCGCGGTGAGCGCCAACCGCTGGAACTGGTACGGCCCCGCCTGGGTGCACGGCCCCCTCGGCGAGATCACCGTGACCCTCGTGGCGGCCGTGGTGGTGACCGTGCTGTGCACGCCGCCCGTGCGTCGGGTCCTGCGCTTCGCGGTGGAGCCGAGGCTCGACCGGGCCTTCCAACGGGAACCGGCCCGGCCGGCATGACCGGGCCGCCTCGCGCGGGGGCGCGCGCGAGGCGGCCCGGCGGTCCGTGGGGCCATGACCGGGGCCAAGCCCTGATACGAGTAAAGGGCAGGCAAAAGCAGCTGGTCAAGAGCTTACTTGCGCCAGGCGGCGACAGTTTTCGGACGTTCGGGAGGGCGGAGGGGAACTTCTCTCTGCAGCCGCTAGTTTCTACATTGCTGTAGATGTCTACCGAGCGTATGGAGTTCACATGGCCCTGTGGGACCGCTTCAAGGAATCCGCGACGCAGATGCAGACCCAGCTGCTGGCGAAGAAGAACGACCTCAAGAGCGGCGCCTTCCGCGACGCGAGCATGGCGATGTGCGCTCTGGTCGCGGCCGCCGACGGCACCGTGGATCCCTCCGAACGGCAGCGCGTGGCACAGCTGATCGCCACCAACGAGGTGCTGCAGAACTTCGACGCGACGGATCTGCAGCGGCGCTTCGACGCCAACCTCGACAAGCTCACCGCCGACTTCGACTTCGGCAAGGTGAGTGTGCTGCAGGAGATCGCCAAGGCCAAGAAGAAGCCGGCCGAAGCCCGTGCCGTCGTCCAGATCGGCATCGTCATCGGGGGCGCGGACGGCGACTTCGACAAGACCGAGCAGGCCGTGGTGCGCGAGGCCTGCTTCACCCTGGACCTGCCGCCGCACGAGTTCGACCTCTGAGCGCCCCGCGACACACCCCACGGGCCCCGGATCGGCTGATCCGGGGCCCGTGGGGCGGTCGTACGCCGTCGTCAGTGGGCGGCGGCCTGGATGCTGCCGCCCGCCACGAGCCCGTCGGCCGAGCCGACGGCCGCGAGGTCGGCGCAGACGTCGCCGAGCGGCGTCTCGAGGTGCAGGCCGCCGACGCCACCGGCGGCGAGACCACCGGAGACGGCGTCCAGGGCGGCGTCGGAGATCTCGGTGGTCTCGACCTGGGGGGCAAAGTTCATGGCGAGCGGTTCCCTTCGGATAAACACTGGTGAATGGCGGAGTTCGCCCGATTCCCGCATGGAAACCGTCCCGGCGACGTGAGCCACGCGCTGGATCAAAGCACGCCGGCGAAGGGACGGCCAGCGCCCCGGAGCCCGACCGGCGCGTATCGCGAAGGGCGACTTCACCGGTGTGACAGCGCCATGACCGAACACACCGACTCCTTCACAGGGCCCGCCACGCCACTGCACGCCCGGGCGTTGCCGCCGCATTCCGAAACACCCGCTCACGACCGCTGTCGGGGCTCCGCGTGCCCTGCCGGTGAACGGTGTGCAGGTTTACTGGATATTCCATATGTGCTCGAAATCCCGGACATCCGAGGGGCGTGTAACGTGGCGGCGCGTCATGAAGCGGACTTACAGCGAAGGATCAGCCCAGTGACACCCCACTCGAGCGGAATCGACCGTCTGCCCATCTACGACAGCCTGGTGCGTGAACAAGGTGACGTCGTGACAGAAGTGCGCGAGGTGGCGGAACAGATGCAGCTCCAGGCGGCACAGGCCCTGAGGGGCCATCACGAGGTCCAGCACCGTTCACCGGAGCTCACATGACCCGCCTGTGATCGCGGCGGCGCAGCGTCATGACGCGCTCGGCGCCGGCCCCATGCCCCGCAGCTGCTGGATGGTCCCGCCGAGCTCGGACCGGACCTCCTTCAGCTTCTCCTCCTTCGCGGCGACGACCCAGCGCGTGCCGACGAGGTAGGTGCCCCCGTAGATGCTGGCGCTGTCCAGCCAGGTGTTCTTGAACTTCTCCTCGGGGAAGGTGGTGATGATGTAGTCGCCCTTCTTCGAGTGGCACACGCCCTCGCGCAACTCGTCCGCGTCGATGCGGATCTTGGGGGTGCAGCCGATGAGTCCGGCGATCACCTCCACCTTCGCCGGGGCCACCACACCGGCCGCGGGCGCGGCGGACACCTTGGTCGGCTCGCTGTCCGCCGAAGCGTCGTCGTTGCTTCCGCCGCAGGCGGTGGCCAGGGAAAGCAGGGCCAGACTCGCTGTCAGGGCGGCCCCGCGCGCCAGTCGCTTGAACACGTGCCTCTCCGTATCCGGGTGTTCCCGGCCGCGTCGGCGGCCGAGTGTACGACAGGAGATACGGGTGAACGTCCCTGTCCGTTCAGGCGTATTCGCGTACGGGGGAATTCTCCCGTTGGGGATTCCGTGGCGAGGGTGTGCGGATCGTGTAGGAGTGGTCCACGAATTGACGGCGTATAAACCCGTCGATACCGATTCGGTCCACGCCGACACTTCGGGCTGCCTTGCAGCGATATCCTTCATGCAGTAACTACGTGAATCATGAACTTGTTCACCCGCGCTGCGTCCCTGCGCCGCACGGCACCCCCCGCCGCTCCACAACACCCCGACGATCCGTCGGCGTTCGCCTCTTCCGGCCGGCCTGACCCCACTCTCGCCGCGCTCACCGGGGAATGGATGATCGACCCCGCCCACAGCCGGATCGGTTTCTCCGTCCGGCACGCCATGGTGACCACCGTGCGCGGGGCCTTCACGGAGTACGAGAGCCGTCTCTACTTCGACGGCCACGACCCCGCTCGTTCGCGGGCGGAGATCGTGCTGTCCACCGCCAGCGTCGACACCGGTGTGGAACAACGCGACGCGCACCTGGTCCACCGTGACTTCCTGGACGCCCAGGCCTATCCGCGGATGCGGTTCACCAGTACCGCGGTGGAGCTCGCGAGCCCCGACGTGTACCGCATGACCGGTGACCTCACGATCAAGAACCGGACCCGTCCGGTCGTCCTGGAGCTCACCTACATCGGCCAGGTCACCGACCCGTTCGGCTACGAGCGGGTCGGCTTCGACGGGACCACCACCATCAACCGTTCCGAGTGGGGCCTGACGTACAACGCCAGGCTGGCGGAGGGCGGCGCGATGGTGAGCGAGAAGGTGCGCCTCCAGTTCGACATCGCCGCCATCCGCGCCACCCCCGCCCAGGCGGCACTCTGACGTCAGTGGGCGGGCGCGTGGTGGCGCCCGCCCCGTCCGTCCGCGAGTCCCGCCGTCCACTTCTCCTCGATCCTGGCGACCTTCCACACCAGCAGGGCGACCGCCCATGTCGCGACGATCACCACGAGTGTGAACCAGCCGATGACGTGCAGCGCCAGGACGAACGCGCGGCCACCCCGGCGAGACTCGCCCACTCCTTGCGCGTCATGTACGCCTTCTCTTCATGCTTGGGGGCCGCCTCGACTGCCCGGGCGGCCCCTTCAGCCTTGTGCTTCTTTTGTCGCAGCTGCAACTAACTAGCAGTAGAGCTCAGGCCACGCTACGGTCAGCCCTCGTGGACCGGCCGCGGACGATCGCGAACACCGCCGCGCGCAGGCCGCGTACCGCTGGGGACGCCGTCATGCCGCCGACACTCCCACGTGGGGGCGCGGCGCCGATCGGTCAGGGCCGGGCCATCAGCTGTCGGGAGGCGACAGGAAGACGACGATGTCCGTCTGCCTGCCCGGCAGGGGCTCGGGCTCCCGCCAGCCGACGCGGCGGTAGAAGGCGAGGGTGTCGTGCGCCTGGTTCCATGTCAGGAGCCAGGCGCGGCCGCCAGGGGTGGTGTCGATGAGAGCGGACAGCAGCCTACGCCCGAGCCCGGTGCCCCGGGCGGGTGCCCGTACTCCCAGTTCATCGATCTCCAGTGCGCCGACGAGGAGTGCGCCCGGAAGCCGGGGCGGTGCGCGTCCCGCTCCAACCGCTCCCGGAAGGCCGCCGCGACCTCGGAGGCGCCCCTGTGCTTCCAGGGCGGGGCGGTGAAGATCTCGACATAGGCCGCGGTGAGCTCGTCCGCGACGGTGAGGATGTCCGAGCCGAAGTGCCGCATGACGGGGAACCCTAGCCGGACTTCGTCCTCACCGCGCCTGGGTGACGATCCGTCAGGCTCCGTCGGTGCGGCGGCTCTTGAGCCACCAGGCCAGGCCTCCCAGGGCGAGTACGCCGACGGCGATTCCGACGGGGACGCCGAGGGACATGCCGTCGGAGTCCTCGGTGCTGTCCGCGGCCTTCGCCGAGGTCGTCGGGGTCGGCGACGGGGTTGCCGGTGTCGGCTCGGCGGAGGCGGAGGCGGGCTCCTCGGTGGGGGTCGGGCTGATCACCTTGGCCCCGGGCTCGGCGGCCTTCAGTTCGAGGCGCGGGGCGGGGTGGCCGTGCTCGTCGCCCTCGCCGCCGCTGCCGCTGTCGTCCAGCTCGATCCAGCGGTCGACCTTTCCGTCGCTGTAGGTCTGCAGGGTCTTGAAGGCGAGCGACTTGGCGTCGGGCAACTGGCGTACGGACACGACGTACTCGACGTCCTCCCCCACGGCGAGCTTCGTCCCCGAGACGGTGTAACCCCGGCCGGTGGGGGCGAACTTCCACCCCTTGGGGCCTTCCTTGTAGGTGATGTCGCCCGGGGTGATGCCCTCGGGCAGGATCACCTCCAGCTTCGAGATGCCGGCGGAGGCGGACTCCGACTCGGCGGTGAAGGTCAGCGCGACGTCCTGGGCGAGGGCACGGGCGCCCTCGGCCTCGACCTCCGTATGGGCGGAGGCCGGCCCGGCGGTCGCGACGGCGGTGGCGAGCGCGACCGCCGCGAGGACGCCGAGGCGGCTCGCCGCGTGCGCGAGGTTGGTGCGGGACACTTCGGACTCCTGAGGGGTTACGGGACAACAACTGCGGTTCCCTCAGGGAGTCGGAAGCCCCGCGAGAAAAGTTCCCGAGGCCGGCGGGTGATCCGCGTCACAGGCCGGCAAGGCCCGCCGCCTTGCAGTGCCGCGATGCCCATGCTGACGCCGTCGATCTGCCCGGCCTTCAGCTCTCGCACCCTGTGATGTCGTCCGCGCAGTCCTGTACGTCCTCACGGGCGACGGCGTCGAGCCGCCACAGGACGAGGCCGTCGGCGTCACGCTTCGCCGGTGTGATCGTGGCGGTGAAGGGGGCATCGCCGGGGATGTTGAACTGCTCCGCCTCACGGTCGCCGCACTCCACCTCCCACTCGCTCTCCGTGTGGCGTCACCCCCTCGGAAGGCGGCGCCACGCGTCGTCGAGGCGGTGGCGAGTTCGAGAATCCGCTGCGTAAGTTCCGGGAGTCCGGGTAGACGGTGGCAGTCGGCGGGAAAGCGGCGGGCGTGAACCTGGGGAGGTCGAACGCAGCCCTTTCCCGCCTTTTCTTCTGCGCCGGTCCGTCCGGACGGCGGGTCAGTCCGCCGTCAGCGGCTGCTCCGCCCAGATCGTCTTCCCGCGGTAGGTGTGGCGGGTGCCCCAGCTCCGGGTCAGCTGGGCCACCAGCATGAGGCCGCGGCCTCCCTCGTCGAAGACGCGGGCTCGGCGCAGATGGGGTGATGTACCGCTGGCGTCGGTCACCTCGCAGATGAGGTTGCGGTCCAGGATCAGACGCAGTTCGATGGGCGGTCGGCCGTAGCGGATGGCGTTGGTCACCAGTTCGCTCACCACGAGCTCGGTGACGAACGAGGCCTCCTCCAGGCCCCACTCCCGAAGCTGCCGGCCGGCCGCGGTGCGGAGCTCGGCGACCGCGGACGGTTCCGGCCGTACGTCCCAGGCGGCCACGTGGGCCGAGTCCAGGGCGTGCGTACGAGCCAGCAGCAGGGCCACGTCGTCGACGGGCCGGTCCGGAAGCAGTGTGTGCAGGACGGCGTCGCAGCTCTCTTCCAGGTCCGCGGCGGGGCCTGCGCGGGAGAGCACGTCCAGCAGGGCGTCGACGCCTTCGTCCATGTCGTGGCCGCGGGCCTCGACGAGACCGTCGGTGTACAGCGTGAGCAGACTGCCCTCGGGCAGCTCGAACTCGGCGGACTCGAAGGGCAGCCCGCCCAGTCCCAGTGGGGGCCCGGCGGGAAGGTCGAGGATGTGGGGCTCACCGCCGGGGCGCCGCAGCACCGGCGACGGATGGCCCGCGCGGGCCATGCAGCACAGGCGGCTGACGGGATCGTAGACGGCGTACAGGCAGGTGGCACCGAGGTCTCCGGCGTCGCCCGAGGTGCCGTCCGCCTCGGCCGTCAACCGGTCGACCACGTCGTCCAGATGGGTGAGAAGCTCGTCGGGGGGAAGGTCCACGTCGGCCAGCGTGCGCACGGCGGTGCGCAGCCTTCCCATCGCGGCCGACGCCTGTATCCCGTGGCCGACGACGTCACCGACGACGAGAGCGACCCGGGCACCGGAGAGCGGTATGACGTCGAACCAGTCGCCGCCGACGCCGGCCTGTGCGCTGGCCGGTCGGTAGCGTGAGGCGACGTCGACCGCGGGCTGCCGAGGGGGCCGCTGCGGCAGCAGGCTGCTCTGCAGGGTCAGCGCGGTGGTGCGCTCGCGGGTGTAGCGGCGGGCGTTGTCGATGCTCAGGGCGGCTCTCGCGGTGATCTCCTGGCCGAGGAGCAGGTCGTCCTCCTCGAAGGGGTCCGGACGCAGGTGACGGGAGAAGGTGGCCACACCGAGCGTGATGCCTCGGGTACGCATCGGCACCGCCAGGACCGAGTGGAAGCCGAACCGTCGCATCCGTTTCGCCCGTTCCGGAGCCTCGGCGGCCCATCTGGCCGTCCCGGACCGGGTCACCTCGTGGATCCGGGGCCGTCCGGAGGCCAGGCACTCGGCCGCGGGGGACGGGTCCGGGTAGACGGCGACCTCTCCGAGCGGGACCACGGCCTCGGGGCAGCCCGGCAGGACCGACTGGTTGGCCACGCGGCGCAGGAGGACGGGGCTGGGCAGGGTCAGGGCGCTCAGTTCCCGGTCGTCCTCGATGTCGGGGAGCAGGTCCACGGTGACGAAGTCCGCGAGCTCCCCGACGGCCACGTCGGCCAGTTCCTGCGCGGTGCGGGCCAGGTCGAGGCTGGTGCCGATGCGGACCCCGGCCTCGGCGATCAGCGCCAGTCGCTTGCGGGCCAGGTGCTGCTCGGTGACGTTGTGCGCGGACAGGAGCACGCCCCGCACCGTGCTGTCGGTGTCCCGTACCGGCGCCAGCGACACCGACCACACGCTCTCGCCCGGATCGCCCGCCAGTTGCAGGGTCGCCCGCAGATGTTGCCGTTCGCCGGTCCTCAGCACCTGCCGCATCAGCTGTTCGGTGCGGTCGCTCTCCGGGCCGAGGACGATTTCCGACGCCCGCAGCCCGCGCATCTCCGCCTCGGTCAGGCCCATCACGCGTTCCATGTCCGCGTTGACCCGCAGCAGCCGCAGTCCGGTGTCGTAGAGGGCCATGGTGCACGGGGACTGGGTCAGCGACCAGCCGAGCAGACCGGCCTCGTCGAGCTCGGGACGGGACCGGGCCACCGGTGAGACGAGCAGCCACTCATGACCATCGCCGTCACCCGGGGCCATCTCACGGCGATGCGCCAGCAGACTGACCGGCACGAGGTGGCCGTCCCGGTGCCGCAGGTCCACCGCCCCGTTCCATCTGCGCAGACCCACGACGGACCGCAGCGACACGATGGGGGCCTCTCCGGCGAGCAGCACGGCGGCCGACCGGCCCACGACCTCCGACGCCCGGTACCCCACCAGCCGCCGCGCGCCCTCGCTCCACCCCGTCACCACGCCGTGCGCGTTCACGACGGCCCGGGCCGTAGCCGCCTCGCCGTCGACCTGCGTCATCGCACCCATCCTGGTGTCAGCAGCACCGGACCGTACCGACACATAAGGAATACACTATAGAACTTGCAATATTTACGCGTGCGTAGCCAAAACCCGCCCAAAGGGTCAGCGGGTCGTGGCGATGCGGCAGGCCCGTTCGAAGGCCCGGGCGACGTGCCGCCGACCTGGCCGGCGGCGCCGCCGTGTCTCAGTGCTGGAGCGGCTCGTAGTCGAACCAGTCGAAGTGGACGGTTCCGGCCGAGGCGTACATGCCGATCACGCGGCCGGTGAATCCGCCGGCGACCTCGGTGGACAGGTACCGGCCGTCGAGCGCGGCGAGCTCGACGAACGTGCCCTCCGCGTCCTCCACGCCGAGCGAGACGGTGTCCGGTCCTTGGCGTGCCTCGGTGACCCTCCGGGTGGCGGCCACCTCGATCCTCAGCACCACCGGGCCGGCGGCCGTCGGACGGGAGGCCACCACCGATCGCAGCGGACCGATACGGGCGACGACCTGCACCTGCCCGGGCGTCGCTTCGATCGCGTAGTGGTGCTGCTCGTCGAGACGGATCGCCAGGCCCCCGCGCCCGTCGGCCGGGTCGACCAGGACCCGGGTGCGGCAGGAGAGATGCTGCTGGCGGCGACCGACGAAGGTGACCTCGTGGTCGTCGAGCGACTCGCCTCGGGCGCGCAGGCTCAGCCAGCCGGCCCGTTCCTTCGTGGTGTGGTCCCACGCGGGCCGGGAGCGCGGTGAGATCCAGGCGGGGGCGAGGTCACTGAGGTCGAAGTCGTCCCGGACCGGCACGACGGCAGGCTCGTGCAGCGGCCACGGGGGCGGGGCCATGGCGGGTGTCACCTCTCCGACGACCGGCCAGCCGTCGACCCAGGTCACCGGAGCCAGGAACGTCTCCCGGCCCAGTACGTGCCAGCCGGGCGTTCCGCCCTGTGGCCGGACTCCGAGGAACACCATCCACCACGAACCGTCCGGGCCCTGCACGAGGTCCCCGTGGCCGGTGTTCTGGATGGGGCGGTCGGTACCGCGATGGGTCAGGATCGGGTTCTCCGGGCAGGGCTCGAACGGCCCGTTGGGCGTGCGGCCCCGGGCGATCGAGACACCGTGGCACCGCTCGGTACCGCCCTCGGCGATGAGCAGGTACCAGTAGTCGCCGATCCGGTACAGATGCGGGGCCTCCGGGGCCTTGGCACCGGGCGTGCCCGACCAGAGGCGCCGCGGCTCACCGAAGGTCTCCCCCGTATGGGGGTCGATGCGGACCTGGCTGACTCCCGCGACGGTGCACCAGCAGTTGCCCTCCTCGTCCCAGGCGAGATCCGGGTCGATTCCGTGCACCCCGGGCAGCCGGATCGGATCGGACCAGGGGCCGACCGGGTCGGTGGCCGTGAACAGCACGTTGCCGTCGCCGCTCACGTTGGTGACGATCAGCCAGAAGCGGCCGTCGTGGTGGCGCAGGGTGGGTGCGTAGAGCCCGCCGGACGAGGTGGTCTCGGGCGGCAGGCGCAGTTGACTCGGCCGGTCGAGGGCGTTGCCGATCTGGGTCCAGTGCACCAGGTCCCGGCTGTGGAAGAGGGGTACGCCGGGGAAGTACTCGAAACTGGAGCACGCGAGGTAGTAGTCCTCGCCCGCCCGGCAGATGCTGGGGTCGGGGTGGAACCCCGGGAGCACGGGGTTGCTGATGGTGTGGTCCCTCTCGGGCGCGCTCGACAAATCGAGTCCTTTCAGAGGTTGATCACAGCGGCGACGGCAGCGACGGGCCGGGCTGCCGTCGGTCAACTCTCAGCGGCCGCGGGGCCGTTGTACCACCAAGGGGCGGCTCGTCGAGTCCAATGAGAAAGTTTCGCACCTCAACAACAGATACTTTCCATCGGAGGTTAGCCACGGGCCCCCGTGTGGTCAATGGGCGGGGGAGCCGTGCTGGCGCGCACCGTCAGGGTCGTCGCGATCTCCAGGCCGACCTGGGGCGCTTCCTCGCCGCGACCGAGGGTGAGCGCCAGCTCGGTCGCGGCCACGGCCATCTCGGTCAGGGGCTGGTGAACGGTGGTCAGGGGCGGGTCCACCCAGGCGACGACCGGCAGGTCGTCGAACCCCACGACGCTCAGGTCGTCGGGGATGCGCAGGCCCACTTCACGCGCCGCCTGGTAGACACCGAGCGCCTGCAGATCGTTGGCGGCGAAGATCGCCGTCGGGCGTTCGGGCAGCGCCAGCAGGGTGCGCGCCGCGGCGCAGCCGTCCTCGCGGGTGAGGCCGGCGTGCACGACGATCTCCGGATCGATCGGCAGGCCGGCGGCGTGCAGCGCGCTGCGGTAGCCGTCCAGCCGGGCGGAGCAGCACAGTTGATCCTCGGGCCCGCTGATCATCGCGATGCGCCGGTGCCCGAGTTCGGCGAGGTGACGGGTCGCGGTGCGGCCGCCGGACCAGTTCGTGGCCCCGACGTACGGGACGTCGCCGGGCAGTTCCATGATCGGGTCGAAGACGACGAACGGGATTCCCTTGGCCGTCAATTGTGCGCGCTCGGCCTCGGAGAGCTGCGCCACGGACAACACGCAGTTCGGACGCCGGGAGACCGTGTCCTCCCAGGTCGGCGGCGTGTTGTCGTGCAGACCGAACTCGGACACCATGACGCCGACGCGGTGTCGCCGGGCCACCCGCTCCACACCCCGGATGATCTCGACCGCCCACATGTCCTTGAGTTCGCGGAACACGAGCTCGACGACGTTGCTCCGGCCGGCGCCGGCCGGCTTCCGGTAGCCGTACCGGTTGATCAGCTCCTCGACGCGGGCCCGCGTGTCCGCGGAGACCCCCGACTTTCCATTCAGCACCTTGGAGACGGTCGGAACCGAGACCCCCGCCGACTCGGCGATGTAGGCGATCGTCACGGACTTGGGGGCGTCACGCTCCTCGCGCTGCCGATCCGCCGTTCCCTCTGCTGCGTCGTTCGCCAACGTGGCCTTCCCCGGTTGAACAGCGTCGTACAGGTGTGCCGGGTCATTCTCGCATCTCTTACCGACGAACCTGTGGCCTCGGACACATCTTCATGTTAATTTCTCCGCCGCGCGCAACGAAAGTTTCCTTCACTGGCTGACACCTCAGACGGCTTGCAGCTCCGGGCCGCCCCCACCGGAAGGTGCACGTGATGACGACGCGACTGGCAAGGTTTCTCGCCCGACACCGCACACGGAGACTGGCAGCACTCCTCCTGGCGATCGCCCTGTTCCCGCTGATGCCCGCCACCGCGCAGGCCGCCGATCCCCCACCGCCGAGCTCCCCGGCCGCTCGCAGCGCGGTGGCGGCCATGCAACCCGGCTGGAACCTGGGCAACACCTACGACGCCATCCCCGACGAGACCTCCTGGGGCAACCCGCCCGTGACCAGGGAGCTCCTCAGGAAGGTCAAGTCGCAGGGCTTCAAGAGCATCCGCCTGCCCGTCACCTGGGGCACCCACCAGGGCGCCGCGTCCAGCTACACCATCGACCCGGCCTGGATGGCGAAGGTGCGGCAGGTCGTCGACTGGGCCATGGACGAGAACCTGTACGTGCTGCTCAACATGCACCACGACTCGTGGATGTGGGTCAACAACCTCGCCACGGACCACGACACCGTCCTCGCCCGGTACGAAGCCACCTGGACCCAGATCGCGGCGGCGTTCCGCGACGAACCGTCCAGGCTGGTCCTGGAGAGCATCAACGAGCCGACGTTCAGCGGCACTTCGGGCGACGACCAGAACTACCGTCTGCTTGCCGAACTCAACCGCGTGTTCCACCGGATCGTCCGCGAGTCCGGCGGCGGCAACTCCAACCGCCTGCTCGTCCTGCCCACCCTGTACACGAACTCCGAACAGGGCCGACTCGACGCGCTGGCCGGCGAACTCACCGCCCTGCGTGATCCCATGGTCGCCACGACGATCCACTTCTACGGCTGGTGGCCGTTCAGCGTGAACATCGCCGGCTACACCCGCTTCGACGCCACCTCGCAGCAGGACCTCACGGATCAGTTCGACCGCGTCCACAACACCTTCGTCGCGCACGGCATCCCGGTCATCATCGGCGAGTACGCCCTGCTCGCCTACGACCACAACCGCCCCGGCATCATCGAGCGGGGCGAGCAGCGCAAGTACTTCGAGTTCCTCGGCCATTACGCCCGCGAGCGCAAGCTCACCACCATGCTGTGGGACGCCGGTCAGTTCCTGAACCGCACCACCCTGCAGTGGCGGGACCCCGAGCTGTTCGCCCAGATCAGGTCGAGCTGGAGCACACGCTCCGGAACGGCCTCCAGTGACCTGGTGTTCCTCCCGAAGTCGAGCCCCGTCACGAGCCGGACGCTCACCCTGAACACCAACGGCACCGACTTCCAGGGCCTGAGGCACGGCAACCGCAACCTCGTGAACGGCAAGGACTACACCGTCTCCGGCAGCAGCCTCACGCTGACGGCCGCCGCGCTCACCGAGCTGGCCGGCAACCGGACGTACGGGGTCAACGCGACGCTGGAGGCCAGGTTCTCCCGCGGTGTGCCGTGGCGGATCGACGTGATCACCTACGACGCCCCGGTGCTGTCGACCGCCTCCGGAAGCACCAGCGGCCTGACCATTCCCACGCAGTTCCGCGGGGACATGCTGGCGACGATGGAGGCCAAGTACGACGACGGTAGCAACGCCGGCCCCGCGAGCTGGACCTCCTTCCAGCAGTGGGACACCGCCTTCTCGGCGTACACCGGCGACTCCATCAAGCTGACCGCCGAGTTCTTCAACTCCCTCAGGGACGGCTCCCGGGTGACGCTCACCTTCCATTTCTGGAGCGGCGCCACAGCGACCTACCACGTCACCAAGACGGGCGGCGCGGTGACCGGCACCACCGCCTGACCTCACTGCCGCGCGGCCGGCCCCCGGCCGCGCGGTGCCCACCGTGCGCACGTCCGTACTGGTCAGCCTGGGCATCACCGTCTTGGGCACGGCCGTCTCGATGGTGGTGTCGGTGACGCCGCCCGCATGGACGGCGCCGGCGACTGGCGGATCCTATGGTCGGTGGTGCTGCCGACGTCCCGTGCGGTGACCGCGGTCATCACCCTGTTCTACGCCGTGGGCAGAAGCACTTCAGGACCGGTGTCCTCACCGGCGCGATCAAAGGCTGACCGCCCTGCTGCGTGGCTGCGGCCTCCCGTGTTCACGGACCTTCCACGGCCGTGACCAGCCGCCGTACGGCTTCGTCGACCGTGGAGCGGGGGCAGCCCAGGTTCACGCGCATGTAGCCGTGACCCTCGATCCCGAACTTCTGTCCCTTGTCCAGCCACAGACGCGCCCGAGTGAGCATGAACCTGTCCAGGGACTCGGCGTCCATCCCGAGGCCACGGCAGTCCATCCACGCCAGGTAGAGGGAGTCGGCCGGCAGCACGCGCACCTTCGTGGTGGCACTGTTGACCGACTGCGCGAAGTGCGCGTGGTTGCCGCGCAGATAGGTGAGCAGTTCCTCCAGCCATGGCTCACCGTGCGCGTAGGCGGCTTCGGCGGCGACCATGCCCAGCAGGTTCACCAGCGGGAACAGGTTGCGCTCGTACTGGCGGGCCAGTTCCTCACGCAGCCCGCGGTCGGGGACGAAGACGTTGGCGCACTGCAGGCCGGGGAGGTTGAAGGTCTTGCTGGGGGCCGTGCAGGTGATGCTGTTCCGCGCGAACTCCGCGCCGAGGGAGGCGAACGGGATGTGTTTCCTGTCCGGGTTGATGATGAGGTCCTGGTGGATCTCGTCGGACACGACCAGGACGCCGTGCCGGGCGCACATCTCGCCCATGGCCCTCAGTTCGTCCTCGGTCCAGACGTTCCCGGTGGGGTTGTGGGGGTGGCTGAGGATGAACAGTTTGGTGTCGGGCCGGATGGCGGCCTCGAACGTACGGGCGTCGAACCGGTAGCCGTCGTCGGTCCGCTCCAGCGGCGCGAACGCGAGGTGGCGGCCGTTGAGCAGGACGTCGTCGTGGAAGTGCGCGTAGACGGGTGGCTGGATCAGGACCGAGTCGCCCGGCGCGGAGAAAGCCTGTACCGCGGTCTTGAGCGTGGTGATGGTGCCCGCGGTCTGCAGCACCCACTCCCGCGGCACCTCCCAGCCGAACCGCCGGGCCTGCCAGTCGGTCACGGCGTCGAGGTAGCTGTCGCTCGCGCCGCCCGGATATCCGAACACGCCGTAGTCCACGGCCTGGTGGAGCGCGTCGATCACGGCCTGGGGTGCCTTGAAGTCGGTGTCGGCGACCCACATCGGCAGCGGTTCGGCCGCGGCCTCGTCGGCCGTCAGTAGCTCATGGGCGGAGCCCCACTTCATGGAGTTGGAGTTCCTGCGGTCCACGACGGTGTCGAAGACGGACCCCGTGCTCTTCTCGGCGATGTCGCGTCGTTCCTGGTCACCGGGGGTGGTGTCGGCTGCCATGGCTGGATGCTAGCCACGAAGCCGGGCCAAGTGTTCGTGACTCAGCAGCCGGCCCGACGCGGTGACCGGGTGACGGCGCCGGGTCCGCTGTCAGCGCTCGAACTTCCAGGTGACGCTCCTGGTGTCGGCCTTGGTCACGCGGACGGGGATCTGGACGGTCTCGCCGTCGCTCTTCGTGCCGGTGCAGACGAGGCCGGCTCCCGCCACGGCCTTCAGATCGGTGGGGCAGGTGACTCCGGAGACCTTGTCGCCGAACCAGGGCAGCGGGTGGTACTTGCTCTCGGTGCGGCCCGCGACGATGTTCGCCGCGAGCGCCCTGTGGCCGTCCACCGAGGCCGTGCTGTGCTCGTCCAGGCGGCTGGTCGACTCCGTGCCGGCGATCAGATGCGTGCCGAGGCCACCCAGCGCGACCACGGCGGTCACGGCGCCGACGACCCCGACGAGGAACTTGCTGCGCTGCATCGCGTACTCCTGGTGTCCGTGGTGAGGATGCGGCTCCACTCTCGCCCGCGGGCCCGGTCGCGCGCCTCGGCCGAACGGCCGGAATCACGGGCCGGGCCCGCCGCGCTCCCTCGACCATTCGGCTGACCCCGCTTGCCGGGGGCCCGAGCGGCCTGAACGGGTCGACGCAGGCGGGCACGGCCGGGACCTGGTCACCGTCCCTCGGTGACCAGGTCCCGCAGGTACGTCATGCCGTCCTTGAAGCCGTCCCTCGGATCGATCCACGTCAGTCCGGCCTCGTGGACGACCGGCTGACTGAACTCGTCCTCGGTACCGTCCGCGCGGCGCAGGCAGCGCCGCTCTTCCAGGGCGGTGGCGATCGCTTCGAGCCAGTCGGGAAGGGCCCAGCCGGTGGGCACGCTCTCCTGGTCGACGGCCCAGGTGCCGACTCTGCCGTAGTCCGGTCCGTCCTCGCGCGCGTCGACGTAGTAGCCGTACCACCCGTCGCGGGGGTTGCAGGCGAACGGGATCAACCCCGGCTCGCGCTCCCATTGCAGGGTCATCAGCTCGTACTGGGCTTGAACGGACTGGAGGGGCAGCCAGCCCTTGGCGCGAGGCAGCCAGTCGACGCGCCCGTAGCTTCCGACGGGGTCCGCGGAGTCGACACCGGCCGAGCCGTCGTGCAGCAGGTACCACGCCCGTAGAGCATGCGGGAACGGGTGTCCGATCGCGTCTTCCACGGCGGCGATCTGGTCGGTCGTGGCGGGCCAACGCAGCAGCGCGGCGGAAGTCGGAGCGTACTGCCGCAGCCAGGTCTCGATCCGTTCCCACGCTCCCCGCGTCTTGCGTGTGGCCGCGGCGATCGGCTGCACCACGGCGTGTATCCGTCCTAAGTCGTCGGTCATGGGGGCAGCGTACGGGGGCGCGTCGCGCCACCACGGCTCGCGCCGCGATCGGCAGGGTGACGCGCCCGGTGCAGCAGGCCACCTCCAGGACCGCGAACCGCTGGTCGTGGGAAGTCCGCATCGTCGTGTGCGGCCAGGTCCTCCGGTGGTTTCATCGTGCCGTCGTCGGCGTCGGACCGAAAGCGTCGGCAAGGCTGGTCAGGATGGAGCCGGACCAGTTGCTCTGCCCGAACACGCTGACCGGCATGGCGAGCACGCCGCACTCGCGCTGGAGCGTCTCCGCCGGGATTTCAACCGGGAAGAAGTAGTTGCCGGGACAAGTCCGGCTCGCCGTGGGAATCGCCCCGAGCACTTCGTCCGGCAACCGTTCGAACAGCCGCTCGGCCCGTGCGGCCAGTTCGTCGACGACCTGCCGGGGCACGTGGCTGTGCTCGGTCAGCAGACGGTCGGCGAGCCTCAGCTGTGCCGACGTCGGCGGATCCGCCCGGAACGCTGCGGCCAGTTCGGCTTGCGCCGGACCCAGCAGGACCACGCCGAACGTGCGTGGCCACAGCCATCCCTTGGTGACCGAGTGCAGCAGGACCGCACAACCGGTGTCCAGCAAGCGCCGTGTGCCGGCGGCGAACGGGGCTCCCAGGTCGTAGACGCTGTCGATCAGCACACGGCGGCGTGGTGATTCCCGCAGCCACGAAACCACCGCGGCGCACTCGGCGTCGGTCAGGTATCGGCCGAGCGGCTTGCTGGGGTTGGCGAGCAGCAGGTATTCGGGCCGGTGGTCCGTCGGCGACCTCGGCAGGGCAGGCGCCGGTAGCGTCGGGTAGGACGCGGGAGCCAGGCCCGCAGCGCGGGCCAGCTCGAAGTAGACCGGGTACACGTCGCCGGGCAGCCACAACCGCGCTCGCTCGGCGCGCAGCCAGTGGAACACCACACCGAGCCCGTGCCGGACCCCTCGACAGACCATGGCGTGGCCGGACCACTCTTCCGGCAGCTCGAAGCGACGCAGCCAGGCACGGGCGAGATCGCACCGGTGCACCGTCCTCATGTCGGTCGGCGGTTCCGGTCGCACCGGAGCAAGCGCCCGGTACACGTTGGTCTCGGCGACGTCCAGCAGCGACGGCGAAGCACTGAGTTGCCGCCGCCGGCTTTCCTGGAACTCGTCGAACCTCATGCCGGTGCGCCTTGCGGCACGATCTCGCTGGCCCGGTCTTCCAGGGAGGCGTAGCAGCGTCCGTCGGCCATGACGTTCCAGCTGCGCGCGATCCCGCTGGTGCGTTCCCAGAGTAGGCTGGGCTCGGTGTAAGCGGCGATCCGCATCGGCCGGCCGTTCCAGCTGCCGTGGTAGACCGGCGCTCCCCAGGGCAGGCGGCTCGCCAGTTCGAAGCCGTGCTGCTCGGCGAACCGGGTGACGATGGACAGCGAGACCTGGTGCTCTCGGCTCCAGACGTTGGCGGCGCGGTCGAAGTAGAGCGACTCAGTGCTGGTGGACACGTAGAGCTCTTTGAAGCAGACTTCCTCGACACCGAGAGCCGCGGCCCACGAAAGGTAGTCGGCGACCCCGGCCGCGTCGGCGACGCCGCCGTGCTGGAGCACGCAGATCAGCCTCATACGCAGCCCCGGCCAGCGGTCACGTTCCACACGCCAGGTGTCGATCACAGAGCTCACCGGCGTGCGCAGCGTCATCAGCCGCTCGCTGACGGCATCGTCCTGATGGTGCCGGGAGACCGCCAGCACGCTCAGGCCCGCGGCGCTCAGGGCTGCGAGGCGGCCGGCCCGGTCAGCGTGCCGGCCTTTCGCCAGGGTGTGCCCGTTGGTGATCAGGACGACCTTCGGGAAGGCCGCCGAGCAGGCGGACACCAGTCGCAGCTGCTGTTCGAACGGTATGAGCGTGGGCTCCCCGCCGCCGGTGATCACCGCACGCTCGGCCCCCGCCGCACGGGCGCGCTCCAGCCAGTGGGCGACCGCGTCCCACGGGACCGGTGCCGGCGCTTGGTCGCTGGAGATCGAGGCCGAGGAGAAGCAGAACGAACACCGGGCTTGGCAGGCGGAGGCGACCGGCAGAAGCGAAACCGAGCGCGGCCGCATGTCGGCGTAGCGACGCTGTGCCGATCCGTGCAGGTGCAGGGAGGCCGCCATCGCGTCCTCGACCGTTGTCGGACGCAGAGTGAACTCGTCGCCTGCTTGATCGAGTTCGTGGACTGCTGACAACCGGATACGAGCCTCGTGCAGTTCCATGCCGAGGCCGGTCGACACGTTGGGCACCAGCTCGTCGGGGTCCACCATGGTTTCCAGTACCAGCAGCCGGTCGCCCGGAATGGCCAGACGGTCCAGCAAGCGTCGCGCCTTGCCGATGCCGATTCCCAACTCAGCACGGGTCAGCAGGTGGAAGCGGTCGGGATGGGTACTCTCCGGAATCCCCGCCTTACCGTAAGCGAACGCGTACTTGTCGAAGCCCCTCGCGAAGTTCGACAGCACGATGACGTGGAAGCGCTGGCCGCTGTGGTTCATCCCGTCATCATGCATGAACGGGCCCGGCCGACATGGGCCGAACTGCAGGCGGAACGCGGTGTCCCGATCCGATCCGTCGTCGACGACACGCCCCGCCCTGGCGCGCACCAAGCGCGTGTTCACCCCCGGCGGATCATGCCGCAGACGCGGGGCTTGGCACGTCCATCTGCGGCGATGAGTCGGCGTTGGTTTCCTGCGACTTGATCCGCCGGACAGGCCCTAGTGTGGAAAGCGGAGGCAATCGCATGAGTGCGTCGGTGTTCGCCGGGCTGACGGCAGTCCCGACCGGTGGCGCATCCCGGATCGGACTGGCCACGGCACGCCTGCTCGCGACCCGGGGGCCCGGGCCGACTGGTCGCCACCGGCGAGGTCGCCGCCGTCGCGTACCTCGCGAACCCGGCCTCCGGTTCCACCACCGGCACTGATCTCGCCGTCGACGACGACACGTACGGACCAGGGAGCCGCCCGTGCGAAACCGTCCGCAAGGAGAACCCGCCGTGAAGACCACATGCCTCAGATACGTGTGTCTGGGCGTCGTCACCGCCCTCACCGTCACCGCGCTCAGCGCCTGCGGGGGCTCCGGTGCCGACTCGGACGGTGCCCCGGTGGTGGGCGTGGACTATCCCCGTTCCGACACCGACTTCTGGCAGTCGTACATCAAATACACTCCGCGGTTCGCCAAGGAACTGGGCCTGGAACTGAAGACCACCAACTCGCGGAACGATGTCGACAAGCTCGCCTCCAACGCGCAGGTTTTCATCATCCACGGGGTGAAGGGCGTCGCGATGGCCCCGCAGAACACCGCCGCGATCGCGCCCGTCCTGCAACAGCTGGCCGCGCAGAAGATCCCCGTGGTCACCCTGGACACCCGTCCCGACACCGGCGACGTCTACATGGTGGTGCGCGCCGACAACCGCGCCTACGGAGAGAAAGCCTGCCGGTTCCTCGGCACCAAGCTTGGCGGAGAGGGCAAGGTCGTCATGCTCGAGGGCGACCTCGCCTCGATCAACGGCCGGGACCGCACCGAGGGGTTCAACGCGTGCATGAAGCACAACTACCCCAAGATCAAGGTCTTCGGTGAGGCGACGAACTGGGACGGGGCTGTCGCGGCGGAGAAGCTGCAGACGGCGCTCACGGCCCACCCGGACATCAAGGGCGTCTACATGCAGTCCAGCCTGGCGCTCTCCGGCACCCTTCAGGTGCTCAAGCAGCAGGGGCTGCTGGTCGGCCCGAAGGACAAGAAACACGTGTTCGTGGTCTCCAACGACGGCATTCCCCGGGAGCTCAAGGGCATAGCCGAGGGCAAGATCGACGCCACGGTCTCCCAGCCCGCCGACCTCTACGCCAAGTACGCCCTCCAGTACCTGAAGGCGGCGATCGAGGGCAAGACGTTCAAGCCCGGCAGGACCGACCACAACAGCACGGTCGTCAAGGTCCGCGACGGTCTTCTGGAGGACCAGCTCTCCGCGCCGCTGGTGACGGCCGACGGCGGCACCTATGGCGGGGTCGCGAGCCTCAAGAGTGACGACACGTCTCTCTGGGGCAACAACCTCGGCTGACCGGAAATAGGTCGGCTTCTAGGACGGGGCCGCCGTCGTTGGTCAGCTCGGCGCCGGTCAGGTCGAGCCGGCGACTGATATGCGCGCCCGTAAGCTGGACCGCGCCGTGCGGCAGCCCTATCGCGCCATGCGGGCCGAGACCAGTGGCCGTCAGACCGGTCAAGACATCTCAGGGGATTGACAAGTCAAGTCGCCTGCATGGTCCGGGTGAGCGAAAGCGGAGGCGCGCCTCATTGATCGGCATGCGTCAACATGGTCTACCGGGCGGAACATCATGTGGCGGCCTGGTAGGGCGATCTAGCGGTGAGGGTGGGGTCCGTGGATCAGAGCGAAGACCAGATCTTGGCTGAGGAGCTTGCTGCGCTTGGCGCGGTGGGTGGGGGTAGTGGCGGCTTGGTTCGGGTTGTGGCCAAGCTGATGAGGAAGAACGTTCATGAGATCGATCTGCTTGTTCAGTTGCCGTTCGACGATGTGGTGAAGCGCGTCTCCAGTGTGCTCGGGAAAGCGGGCCGGGCAGTCGAAACCGTGCCAGTTGGCTTGGGCGAGGACGAGGAGACCATCCGCGTTGTTGTCAGCGGTGGTGCTGGTGGTCTGAATCCTGTAGTGGTGACCGCGCGGGTGCTGAAGGTCGATGAGGACAGCTCGGAGGTCTGGCTTCGTGCAGCTGCCAAAGAGGGGCTGATCAGGCAGCGAGCCGGGGAGAAGGCCGCCGTCCGTCTCGCCGCCCTGCTGAGCAAGGCAACCGGAGCGGACAAGGCGGGCGGGTGAGCGGCGGGGTCAACAGCAGCCGGGGCCATCTCACAGCGTCGGCCCGGCGGAGCCGGTCCGCCTCGGCTCATCGGCCGTTTTCACGGTCGCCCGTCGGCCGATCGACGGAGGGCCGGAGTCCCCCGATCGGCGGAGAAGCGCGGCTCGGCAGACACAGCCGCTCCCGCGGACGGTGGGGTACGTCGGCAGCGCAGGCAGGCGCCCGTGGCGATCACGATGGCCGCGGTGCCGTAGGCCCACGCCTGGAGGGGGAAGCCGGGCAGGAGCCGGCCGGCGAGGTAGAGGACGGTGCCGGCGAGGGTGACGGTCAGCCATTCCCACCTGCCGTCCATGGCCACCAGAGCGACCACGAGCAGGGAGTACCAGGGATAGCTCGGTGAGAAGAGGAGCAGGGCGGTGCCGGTGACGAGCAGGGCGCCGCGCCAGGGGCGGGCCGGGTCCCCGCGCCACCACACGTACAGGGCGGTCAGGGCGAGCAGCACGGCCGCGGTCGTCCCTGCGGCGACGTCCGGCAACAGGAGCCGCAGCAGGGCGAAGCGGCGGACGTGGCCCGGTTCGTAGCCCTCCTCGTGGAGGTAGCCGGGGAGGTAACCCAGGACGCCCGCGCCGGAGGCCGCGACATAGGGCAGGTAGGCGAGCGCCACCGCGGCGACGGCGGCCGCGGCGACCCGCAGGACGCGGAGCGGGCCGCGCTGCCCGGACAGTGCGCCGGGCAGGACGAGGACGGGCAGGAGTTTGACAGCTATGGCCGCGCCGAGCAGCGCGCCACGGCGGGTCCCGGCGGTGGCGGTGCCGAGCGCGAGCACGACGAACAGCACGCCGAGGGTGTCGATGTGGGCGTTGTTGACCGCTTCCAGGGCGACGGCCGGGCACCAGGCCCACAGCGCGGCACGGGCCGGGGCCCGTGCCGGGTCACCGCGCCGGCGCAGGACGCGCAGCAGGGCGAGGGTCGTGCCGAAGGCCAGGGCGGCGCCGCCGATCTGGAGCGGCTTGTGGCGGCTGTCCGGCGGGGACAGCGTGTCGACGGCGAAGTACCAGCCCTCGGCGACCGGCGGGTAGATGGTGGGAACGGTGGGCCGGTTGATGCGGACGCACAGGCCCTTGGCGGTGTGGGTGAGTCCCCACCCTTCGCAGACCTCCTGGGTGGGGAACAGCCAGTCGTCGCGCAGACGGGCGAGTTCGGGGGCGGCGGGCGGGTGGGCGTAGGGGGAGATGCCGGCGGCCTGGACGCGACCGTCCCAGGCGTAGCGGTACATGTCGTTGCTGGTGCGCGGCTGCGCGGTGAGCCCGGCCAGGGCGACCGCGGCCGAACCGGCGAGGACGAGGACGGTCGCGGCGCGGACCGGAACCCCGCGTACGGTCCACACGGCGGCGGCGAACAGGGTCCAGGCCACGGCGTATCCGCACAGCAGGCGGCCGGGGGCGCTGTGGTTGTCGCCTGCATGGAGGGTGATGACGACGGCCGCGGTGAGAGCGGCGAGAAGGGCCGCGGTCGCGGCGACACGGATCCGGGTGCGCTGTGCGGCGGGTTGGTGGGACGGGGGCGGGACGGGGCTGCCGGCATCCTGCCGGTGCGAGGTGGCGGTGTCGCTCATGGGCGGTCAGGCCCTCCCCGGCGCATGGGGGGTGTGGCGTCGAGCCCCGTGTTCGGCCGGTGCAGTTCCAGGAAGGGGCGGTCGTCGGTCGTCCACCGACCGGTGAGGACCCACCCGGTGGCGTCGGCGGCGCGCAGCAGGGCGGTGGCACCGACGCGGGCCCAGGGAAAGGGGCGTCCGTGCCTGCCCTCGGCGTCCTCCACGCGGACGGTGAGGTGTTCGTCCACGTCCTGCGGGGCGGCTTCCACCAGCAGGCGCCCGCCGGGGCGGAGCAGGTCACGCAGGCGGGTGAGCAGAGCCGCCGGGTCGCCGCCGATGCCCACGTTTCCGTCCATCAACAGGCCCGTGCCCCAGCGGCCCTCGCTCGGCAGCCGGTCGAAGACGGACCGCCGCAGGGCGGTACCGCCCTGGCGCCGCGTCCGGGCGACGGCGGCGGGGCTGACGTCCACTCCGAGGGCCGGCATACCGCGGGCGGCCAGGGCGGCCACCAGACGTCCCGGCCCGCAGCCGACGTCCAGGACCGGTCCGGTGCAGCGGTGCAGTACGGCGGTGTCGGCCGCGTCGGGAGCGGCGCAGAAGCGCTCCATGTCAAGGGGGAGCAGTTCGTCCGCTCCTTCGCCGGCCCGCGTCATGCGGCGCAGGTACAGCGGGCCCCGGCCGAGGCGCACGGCGCGGCTGTAGGGGTCGTCCGTCCAGGGCTCGCCCGGCTCGACGGGCGCGAGCTGATCGGCGCCGTGCGTCGGCGCCTTGGGCTGGGAGGGCAGCGTGACGTGGAGGACGTTCCGTTCCGACGCCGTTCGCTGCTGCGGCTCGGTTCGTCCGACGACGGCAGTGCGCGTCCCCTGCGCGATGCCGCTCATCGGACGCTCTCCGCGAGCGAGTCCAGAGCGGCGGCGAAGCGAGATCCGGGCGGACAGCAGGCGACCACCTCGGCCGCGTCGGCCGCGGTGTCCACGTCTCGCAGCAGCGGCAGGTCACCGACCGTCAGTCCCGCCTCGACGAGCCTGCGGCGCTGGACGGCCCCGGTGCGGTCGGTGGACATCGGCACTCCCCGTACGAGGGCCCCGGCGCGGGACGGATCGGCGAAGCCCAGGGCCCAGAATCCGCCGTCGGCGGCGGGGCCGAACCAGGCGTCGTGTCCGTCGGGGCCGACCTCGGTCAGCAGGTCCGGGGTGAGCTGCGGGGTGTCCATGCCGACCAGCAGCGCGGGATCGGGTCCGCAGAGCGCGAAAGCGGCGGCGATGCGTTCGTCGAGGCCGCCGGACGCCTGGGGCACCACCTCGTAACCGGGCGGCAGCCAAGGGCCGGGGGCCCCGTCGAGGACGAGCACCCGGCGCCGGGCGGGGACCTGGAGCATCGTGTGGAGCGTGTCGGTCAGGGCGGCCTCGGCCAGGGCGGCCGCCTCCTGCGGGGTGTAGGGCGGGGTGAGGCGGGTCTTGACCCGTCCTGGCACCGGCGCCTTGGCGATGACCAGCAGGGTGGCCGAACCCGCCGCTACGGAAGGAGAGTTCACAGGGCGCCTCCCGCGATGCTCGCGCCGACGGCCGGGGTGGCGGCCGGCCGCTCGGCGAGGACGGCCCGCATGTCCCGTACGGCCTGCCAGGTGCCGCGCCAGGTCCCGGTGACCTTCGAACGGCCCGTGCGGGGGCGGTAGGGCACGTCGGTCTCCGTCACCCGCCAGCCGGCGTCGGCGGCGCGGACCACCATCTGCAGCGGATAGCCGGAGCGTCGGTCGGTCAGGTCCAGGGCCAGCAGCGCCTCCCGGCGGGCGGCACGCATCGGGCCGAGGTCGTGCAGGCGCAGGCCGGTGCGGCGGTGGACGAGGCGGGCCAGCTCCAGGTTGGCCAGCCGGGCGTGCAAGGGCCAGGCACCGCGGGCGGTGGGCCTGCGCCGGCCCAGGACCAGATCCGCGGTGCCGTCGAGGACGGGACCGGCGACGGTCGGCAGCAGTCCGGGATCGAGGGAGGCGTCGCAGTCGCAGAAGCAGACCACGTCCGCAGTGGCGGCGGTGAGGCCCGCGTGGCAGGCGGCGCCGAAGCCGCGCCGTGGCTCATGGACCACGTACGCGCCCAGGTCGCGGGCGATGTCGGGGGAACCGTCGGTGGAACCGTTGTCGACGACGATCGCGCGCCAGCCGGGCGGGATTCGCTCCAGCACCCACGGCAGGGCCTCGGCTTCATCGAGGCAGGGCAGCACGACGTCCACAGAAGAGGGGGATGTCTCGATCACCTCACTCACACTACGGACATAAAACAGACATAAGGGATGCGGCGTCCTTACGGAACGCTGACGTCGCTCGCCGCCTCCGTCCGCGTGCCCTTCCTGGTGTGAGACTCGGTGGTGTGAAACGCGTACTTGTCGTAGATGACGATCCCACCGTCTCCGAGGTCGTCGCCGGATACCTGGACCGGGCGGGATTCACCGTGGACGTGGCCGCCGACGGCCCCACAGCCGTCGCTCAGGCCGCCTCCCGGCAGCCCGACCTCGTGGTCCTGGACCTGATGCTGCCCGGCATGGACGGACTGGAGGTCTGCCGCCGCATCCGCGCGGCCGGACCGCTCCCGGTGATCATGCTGACCGCGCGCGGTGACGAGGAGGATCGCATCCTCGGCCTGGAGGTCGGCGCGGACGACTACGTCACCAAGCCCTTCAGTCCCCGGGAACTGGTGCTGCGGGTCGAGTCCGTGCTGCGGCGCGCGGGTGTGCCGACGGCCGCCCGGGCCGGGGCGGTGGAGCCATGGCTGCGGGCCGGCCCGCTCGCCCTTGACCCCGCCGCCCGCCGTGCCACCCGTAGCGGCACCGAACTCGCCCTGACGGCCCGGGAGTTCGACCTGCTGGAGTACTTCATCCGGCACCCCGGGCAGGCCACGAGCCGGGAGCAGTTGATGCAGCGAGTGTGGGGCTGGGAGTTCGGCGACCTGTCGACCGTCACCGTGCATGTGCGGCGACTGCGCGAGAAGGTCGAGGACGACCCGGCGCAACCGCGCCTGATCAGCACGGTATGGGGTGTCGGCTACCGTTTCGACCCTCCCGCACCGCAGGAAGGCGAGGCCGGCCGTGGTCAGTGACACCCTCCTCATCGCGCTCTACGCGGCGATCGGCGCCGTCGGCGCGGGACTGGCCGGAGCGGCGGCCCTGCGGGCGCTGCGGAACCGTTCCGTCGCCGTGTCCCTCGCCGTGGTCGCCGCCGTCACCGTGGCGGCGATGCTCGCCGGAACCATGCTGGTGTCCTGGGCGATGTTCCTGTCCGACCACGACCTGTGGGTGGTGACGATGGTGTGCTCCATGGCCGCGGTCGTCTCGCTCGTCGTGGCGCTGCTGCTGGGCCGCAGCGTCGTACGCGGCAGCCGGGAGCTGGCCGAGGCCACTCGCGCCCTCGGGGACGACGGCAGTTTCACGCCGCCCGCCGCCGCACCCACGGCCGAACTGGCACATTTGAGCCGCCAGTTGGCTGCCACCAGCGCCAAACTCGCCGCCTCCCGGGAACGGGAACGGACCCTGGAGGCCTCACGGCGTGAACTGGTCGCCTGGATCTCCCACGACCTGCGTACCCCGCTGGCCGGCCTCCAGGCGATGACCGAAGCCCTCGAGGACGGCATGGTCGACAACCCCCGTGTCTACCTCACCCGCATCCGCGCGGAGGTCGGACGCATGAGTGCCATGGTCGGCGACCTGTTCGAACTGTCCCGCATCCAGGCCGGTGTGCTCGCCCTGTCCCCGGCCCGGATGTCGGTCTACGACCTCGTGGGCGACGCCATCGCCGGCGTCGACGCCCTGGCCAGGGAACACGGGGTACGGCTCGTGGGCCACGGAGTCGAGCCCGTACCGGTGGAGGTCGACGGCCGCGAGATGTCCCGTGTCCTGGCCAACCTGCTCGTCAACGCGATCCGCCGCACACCCGCCGACGGCACGGTCGCCGTCGCGGCTCACCGTGAGGCGGACCGGGTCGTGCTGTCGGTCACCGACGGCTGCGGCGGTATCGCCCCGGAGGACCTGCCCCGCGTCTTCGACACCGGCTGGCGCGGCACCGACGCCCGCACCCCGCCGGCCGGGGCGGGGCTCGGCCTGGCCATCGTGCGCGGCATCGTGGAAGCCCACCAGGGACGCGCCGCCGTGTGCAACGTGCCGGGCGGCTGCCGGTTCGAGGTGCACCTGCCCGCCGCGGTCTGAGAACGACGGGTGCGGGGAACGGCCGCCTTGGCAGGAAGGAGGAACGGCCCGGCGGGGAAGCCGGACCGGTCCTGCCGCTCTCACACGTCGACCGGTCGCGTCAGCCTCACACGTCGGACCGGTCGCGTCAGCCCGCCCGGAGGGGCACCGACGCGAACTCCGCCATTCCTTCCGCGAAGCCGACCCGCGGTTTCCAGCCCAGTTCGTCGCGCAGCCGCTGCGAGGAGGCGGTGACGTGGCGGACGTCGCCGAGCCGGTACTCCCCCGTGACGACCGGCACGGGTCCACCGTGGGCCTCGGCCAGCGCGGCGGCCATCTCCCCCACCGTGTGGGGCTCTCCACTGCCGACGTTGTACGCCCGGAGACTGCCCTCGGGCAGGGTGTCCACGCCGTCCAGCGCCGCGAGGTTCCCGCCGGCGACGTCCCGGACGTGGACGAAGTCCCGCCGCTGACCGCCGTCCTCGAAGACGCGCGGGGCCTCGCCGCGCGAGAGCGCGGACCGGAACAGCGAGGCGACGCCCGCGTAGGGAGTGTCCCGTGGCATTCCCGGGCCGTACACGTTGTGGTAGCGCAGGGCGGCGACCCGCCCGCCGGTCGCCCGCGCCCATGCGGCGGACAGGTGCTCCTGGGTCAGTTTCGTGGTGGCGTAGACATTGCGTGGATCGGCCGGCGCGTCCTCTGCCACCAGGCCGGCGGCCAGGGGTTCGCCGCAGTGCGGACACGGCGGCTCGAAACACCCTGCCTCGAGGTCCGCCCCCCGGCGCGGTCCGGGCCGTACGACGCCGTGCCGTGTGCACGCGTAGCGTCCCTCGCCGTAGACCACCATCGAACTCGCCAACACCAGGCGCTCCACGCCCGCTTCGGCCATACCGGCCAGGAGCACGGCGGTGCCGAGGTCGTTGCAGCGCACGTAGTCCGGGGCGTCGGCGAAGTCCTTGCCGAGACCGACCATCGCGGCCTGATGGCAGACGGCGTCCACGCCTCGCAGGGCATCGGCCACCGCCTCCGCGTCACGGACGTCGGCGTGCCTCCAGTCCACCCCGTCGGGGACCGGTGGGGGCGTGCGGTGCGCGGCGGGCAGCAGTGCGTCGAGCACACGCACGTCGTGCCCGGCGCCGGTGAGGGCGGTGACGATGTGCGAGCCGATGAAGCCCGCACCTCCAGTGACCAGGATCAACATGCCACCGACCGTAGGCCCGCGCACCCGGTGGCGGGCCGCTCGACGCGATGACGTCAGGGGTTCGTAAGGCTTTCGGGCTCCCGCGCCCTGTCGGCCGGCCAGGACGCCGCCACCGTCAGCAGGGCGAAGGCCACGGCGAAGCCGAGCATGGTGAACACGCCCTTCGGCCAGAAGATGTGGCTGTCGACGAACGACCAGCAGGCGACCGACAGGACGGCGGCACCCGGCAGCACCCGCACACCGTGCCGCCGCCAGAGCACCGCGCAGGTGGCGAGCGAGGCACCGGCCAGCCCGTACACCCCGGTCCGCCCCAACTCGTCGCCGGTGGCGAACAGTCGTCCCGCCGCGCCGTGCACGCCGTGGTCCACCACGGTGCCGGCGGAGATGCCGGCCACCGCGTCGAGGCCGGAGTAGTAGGCGGCGTAACCGATACATCCGGTCCAGGAGAGCACGGTCAGGGCCCCCTCGATGTCGCGGCGAGGCCTGCCCCACAAGGGCACGAGCAAGCCGAGGACCAGGAAGGGGAAGACGGGCAGCAGGACGATGTGCAGCCCGGCCCAGTGACCTGCCGTCGCCGCAGTCAGATGCGAAGGGTGCATCAGACCCGCGACGGCCAACAGCAGCGGAGCGGCGGTCACCACGGCCGTCCTGCGCAGAATACGGAGGGATCGCATCCGGTCACGCTAGGCGGCCGCCGGGCGGTCGACCGCGTCCTCCCACGACGCGTAAGACACCCGTAAGACGGCTCGACCACCGGCGGGCAGGTGTGTTCACCGTTCGGGCCGCCGACGACCGCGCCCGAACCTCCGCAGGGCCGACCAGAGCGCCGTCGCCGTGGCCACGGCCACCATGGCGATCAGCCAGTTGCGCGGATAGTCCAGCGGCAGCACCGACGAGTTGGCCGTCTTCCCCGGACGCAGCAGTACGGGCAGCGCCACCGTCGTCAGCGCGCCGGCGACCAGCAGCGCCCCGCGGACCGGTCCGCGCACACCGCCGCGTACGAGCACCAGCCCAACGAGCAACACCACCGGGACGATCAACAGGTCGTGCAGAACGACAGCTCCGCCCAGCCACACCAACACACCCGGCAGATCGCGGACGTCCATCAGGAGGGACACCCCGACAGCCATGAGCGCCACACCGGCGATGCCCGCCGTCACGCGCAACACCGTCATCCCAGCACCTCCAGTCGGCCGACCCACTTGGTCTGCAGCACGCCCGGCCGGTCTGGGGCGATGAGCCGCGCCGGGTAACCGTGGTCGGGGTCGAGTTCCTCGCCGTTGAGGCGCAGGGCGAGCAGGGTCAGCGGGTCGCGGGCATGTGCACGGCCCAGCTCGGACACCCGGTAGCCGCCACGCAGTTGCAGCGACACCACCCGCACCCGCGCGTCCGGTGGCGCATCCGCCCGCTCCAACAGATCCACCACCCGCACGCCCGTCCAGCGCGCCGATCTGCTCCAGCCCTCCACGCAGGCGATCGGCAACTCCACCTCGTGCTGCGGCAGAGCCCGCAGGTCGTCCAGGGTGAGGGTGTACGGCCGTGGACCGGCCACCACCAGGCGGTACTGCTCGCCGGCGATCCGGCCGACCCCGGCCGCCGCGGCGGTTCGGTTGACCGGAAGGGACTGTGGCCCCTTGTCGGGGTGGCGGGGCGCGAACAGCAGGAAGTCCTTGAGCGGGGTGAACGACTGGCCCACTGTGGTCAGTGTGACGGCTCCGGCGGCCGCGCCCACCGCGGCCAGCAGCGAGCGCCGGTCGCTGCCGTCCTGTGTCGGCAGGGCGAGGGTCCCTGGTGAGCGGCGGGTCCAATGGGCCCGGATCTCGGGTGCCTTGACCGCGATGTGCAGGACCAGCGCCCCGACGACCAGCCACCCCACTGCGTAGTGCACCGGCACGAACGAGAACGGCCACGGGTACCACTGGGCCGTGTTCAGCAGTCCGGTCGCAAGCTCGAAGAGGGAGCCGGCCACCAGCACAGCGACCGACAGCCGCTCCAGGGCGTGCCTGGCCGACCGCAACGGCGGCCACTCGAACAGTCGCGGGTACACCGTCCACAGCTTCGCCAGCAGCAAGGGGATCGCCGCGATACCGGAGGCGACGTGAAGCCCCTGGGTGAGCCGATATCCCCACACCGGGCGGCTCGGGACGGCGTCGGCCCAACCCGGAGGATGTTGCATGAAGTGGCTGACCAGCCCGGTGACGAAGCACACGGCGAACGCCGGTCCCAGCCAGCGGCCGATCGAGGTCGCGGTGCGGGCGTCATGCAGTCTGCCCTGGAACACCGGCGGAGAGACACGCAGTTTCATGCCCCCCATCCCACTCGGGACCCGGCCGTTGCGGAACAATCGAACTCTTACGGAACAGGGACGTTCCGTCAGCGAGTGCGACGTGCGGAGCCGCGGACGGGTGCCCGATGCTCAGTTCCTGTGGCCGACCGGCCGTCCCGGCGGGCCTGGCGTGCCCGGCGTGCGTGGCAGTGGGTTGGGTGCCGTGCCGCCTTCGAGGACCGCCTCGACGTTGTGGGCGGCCAGGCCGACCATCGCGGCTCGTGTCGGGAGGCCCAGGTATGACGGACGCACTCAAGCGCCTCTCCGATGAAGGCGTCGCGATCTGGCTGGACGACCTGTCGCGCAAGCGGATCACGTCCGGCAGTTTTATAGCTAGGGCCGATGCAGAACGATCGAGTTGATGGGTGTCAGGTCGAGGTGCCACGCGATGCGCGGGATGCTGCCGAACGTGCAGTCGACGCCGTTGTAACCACGGCACACATCGTAAGTGGCGTTTGTGCCGCCCGTCTGGTTGTTGGCGACCCAGTGGTAGCCGTACTGATTGCTCAGGTTGTGGGCGCCGTAGCTGTAGTAGATGTTGGTGATCCTGTTGGGGTCGGGAGGGGCGGTCGGCTCCTTTCCAGGGTCCTGAGCGTAGATGCACACTGCTCCAGCGGGACAGCCGTAGTAGGCGTCAGTCGCGGCCGACGCCTCGGCTGCGCCAGCGCCGCTCAGGCTCATGACGATCAGAGTGGCGCAGCCGAGAGCTGCGGCGATGGGACGCGGTGATTTCACGATCTCTCCTCCTGTTTGCCTCGATGGTTTTTCTCGGACCGGTCGGTGCCTTTCCCGCTCGTTCAGAGCTGGATGAGGGAGGGGGCGTCAGCAGTGCTTCACGTAGTGGACCCCCGACCAGTCGGCGACGTCGTCCGAGGAATAGGCGCCGGAGTCGGCCCAGCGGACGACGAAGTCGTTGTCCTTGAATCCGGCTTGAGTTCCCGGGGTCCGATTGTTGATCCACGATCCGTTGCCGAACCAGGGGATCTTGTAATCCGCGCAGTGGTACATGTCGATGACGCCACCGGACCGATTGACGTCGCTGTAGGCGCAGAAATGCCCGTAGCGGCAGGATAAGAGGCCGCCTGAGCGGTTTCACCCCGGTCCTGCCCGGGAGGGCGAGCGTAAGCACGGCCCCCGTGCCGAGCAGGATGCGGTCGGCAGCGATCTGGGTGCCGCCCACGCCGGCGATGTAGGCATCCACCCGGTTCTGCAGGGCCGTAGCCTCTGCTGAGGTCAGCCCCGGTTCCCTGGTTTGCCCAGCGGAGCTTCCTACGGGCGCCGTGCCGGCGGTGGCCGTTCCGCACATCGCCAAGACGGGCTTGCCGATCCGGCGACGATGCCACGCGCCCACGTCCGACGGCGTCTGTGTCGCTCGTCTCCAAGCCCTGTTGCCGCGCTCCACCTGTCGGCCGAGGAGGCCGAATCTCGCACTGTCGACCACGATCCTGACTTGACGCTCCGTCGCGTGCATTCGCTTGAACCTCGTCGCTCGAACCCTGTCAGGGCACCGCCGAGCGGTGATCCCCCCTACTTCGCGGCCACGACGCAAGATCCACTTGCTGCGGATTCCGAGCGTATGGCACTCGTTTGACGACCGTAAGCGGGATGCACGCCCCGAGAGCACCATTGCGCGCACGGCAGCCCCCCAAATCGTGCACGGCATGTGCGGACACAAGTAGAGTTCCTGCGGCGGGACTTGGAGGTGCACGGGTATGACGGACCGTGAAGGCTGCCGATTAAAAGGAACCGAGTCGTTCGAGGCTCTTGCCTCGGCCCTGTTCGCGCCTTTGCGGGTGAACGATGCTGGAAGGCCGGCATTCGAAGCCGTAGTCGATCACGCGGACATCGGGCCCCTCGTCGTCGCGCGTATCCAGGCCGACGCGGCGACGGTGACACGGGACAACCGCTGCATCACGTCCAGTGACACGGAGTGGATGCACTTCAATGAGCCTCCGCCAACTTGAAAATCGCTGGTCAGCAGGGCTGGTGTGACCGTGTTCCGGGGTGCTTGTGCTGGTCGGGGGCTGGAGCCTGCGCTGTATATCGTCCGTCAGCGGGCGGCTTGCCGGTTCCTGCTCGCGGCGGGCGGACGGCCTTCTACGATCCGGTGTATGGATCCCGAGCTGCTGGAGCGGATCACCGCGCGGCGTGGGGAACTGGACGAACTCGAAGAACAGCTGGCCAACCAGCTGGCGGAGGTCCGGGCCGAGCGCGACGAACTCGCCGGCGCCGAGAAGGTTCTTGAACGGATGAGCGAGCAGCTTGCCGAGGAACGGGCCTCGGCCGGGCCGGCGCCCGGGCAGGTGGGCGGCCGGGCGGTGATGATGATCCCGCACCGCACGTCCGGCGTGGAGGAGACCATGCTCCCGCCGGACTACCAGCGCATCCTGGCCGTTGTGCGGGAGGCTGCCGGGCCGGTCATGGCTCGGCAGGTCGGCGAGGTGCTGGGGGTGGACGTCAGCGTGCGGGCCAGACTGGAGCCGTTGCGCGGGAAGCTGGTCAGGCTGGCCGACCGCAGCTGGCTGCGGAAACTGCCCGACGGCCGGTTCACCACTCGCCTGTGACCAGGGACGCTGCCGCTCTGATGGCGCTCTTTGACTGAATTCCCCCTGCTCTGTTCCAAGTCTGCTTACGAGTTGGTGCGTGATAGCGGGTGAGGCGTGTTTGGCCTGGTCGTGGCCTGTTCTCAGGTGTTGTTGGTGCGGTCGGAGACGAGGCCGGCGATGGCGCGGTAGGTGTCGGGCAGGCGGTCGCGGCGGTGGGTCCAGCGCGTCAGTTGTTTCCAGCGTTTGTGGTCGGCGAGGGCGTGTTCGACGGTGATGCGGTCGGAGGAGTGCCCGTGGCGGTCGCGTTCCCACTGTTCGACTCTGCCGGGGAGGGCTCCGGGCCGGGGATTTCTGGGTGGTGTGATCGCTTGCCCGCGGTGGTCGCGGCTCAGGCCCAGGTAGCCGTCGTCCAGGAGGACCTCGACGTCGGGGAAGTGCTGGAAGCAGACGGCGATGCCTTCGTTGCGGGCGGCCGTGGCGTCGTGCATACGTCCAGGCCGCAGCGCATCGGTCCATAACGTGCGGCCACGCCAGTCGGCTATCACGGTGGCCTTCATCGTGTTCTGCTTCTTCTTGCCCGAGACAAACGCACGGCGACCGCCGCGGTTGGCCGGCGGCCTGCGGACCTGGATCTCGGTGGCGTCCAGCCGCAGCTCGACGCCCTCGGCCTGGGCGTAGGCGAACACGTCCGTCAGCGTCCGAAGACGCAGGCCGGGACGGTCGGGGACCGCGCACCCCCGCTCGGCCAGGAGCCGACGTATCTCCCCGATCGCGCGGGTGATCGTGGAGCGGTCGACACCGAATAGCAGCCCGAGCACCGAGTGCGGCAGATCATGGCGCAGGTGGATCAGCGTGGCCACCAGCCGGTCGACGAACACCAGCTGGTGACGGGCGCCGGCACCCGCAGCCCGTTTCCTGTCCCCACCTCGTGCGGCATGACGGCGGCCCTCGAGGACGGCCTGCCACGGCACCGCCAACTCCTCAACCAAGTAGGTGAAATGACGCCGAGAGATCCCAGTGAACAGCCGATGCGCCAGCACCGCACGATTGACCATGATCGCCACAACCGGATCATGCCATCTGCCTGGCACGAAGCTTTACCCGCTATCACGCACCAACTCGTTAAGGGCTGGCGCCTTCTGCGGAAACTCCGCTGCAGCACCAACCGCATCACTGACATCCTGAAGGCCGTCCTCGTCCTTCACCATGCCTCGACCTGAGGCTAAAAAAGGCTCCATGAGTTTTGACATCTTCGTATGCCGGTTCAAGAACGGTGAGCCGACGCCGCTGGACATGAGTGCTGCGCACGAGGTCCTCGCTCCCTATGTGGTGGCACGGGACCCCGGGACGAACTTCCTGCAGGTGCGTACGGCGGAGGGGGAGGAGGCGGGTGTGTTCTTCTCCAGCCCGGGCAACATCACCTTCAACCGCTTCGGAGGCGGCGGAATCATGGACATTCTGGCCATCCTGCTGCGCCGGCTGGATGCAGTGCTCGTCGTCCCGGGCGGACCAACCATGATTCAGCGGGACGAGGACCGCGACCTTCTGCCTGCCGCCCTCAGGGACGAGTGGCCCGTCGTCGTGGCCCGCACCGGCGCGGAAATCGATCGAGCGATCCGGGCTTCTTGAACGAACGGACGGGGGCCCATCCCTGGTGCCCGCCACCGGGAACGGCCTCGTGAAGACCGTTCTCCTCCTTCACCACGCCTCAACCTGAGGTTGAAAAAGGCTCACGGTAGTTGTCACATAGGCAGGTTTGCTGTCACCGGAGTAGTGGAGCACGCGCGGGTTCCGGAGGAGCGCTGACGGGCTGCGGAGCCCTTCCCCGCGGGCTCAGTTGAGTGGCCTGAGACAAGACCGCGCCCCAAAGAAGCGGCCGAGCGCCGACCCGATCGGGCTGATGCGACTGTTCAGCATCACCGAGCAGACCGCCATGCCCTGCCTTGGCGCGGCCCACCCGAAACGCACCGCCAAGCTGCCCAGGTAGCCCGCCTCGTTCAGCCGTGGATGGTGGCGAGCCAGTCGGTCAGCGCGCTGTTGACCTCGTGGGGGCGTTCCTGCTGGACCCAGTGGCCGCAGCCGTCCAGGAGGTGAGTGGCGGACAAGGCGGGGAGAGTGGTGGAGTAGGCGTCGATGGCGTCGGCCATCCAGGTGGTGGAGGCGTCCAGTGTGCCGCCGATGAACAGGGCGGGCTGTGTGATCGGGGCTCCGTGGTGGGGGGCGAGGTCTTCCCAGTCGCGGTCCATGTTGCGGTAGCGGTTGAGGGCGCCGGTCAGGCCGGTGCGCTCGAACTCCCCGGCGTAGACGTCGAGGTCGTCCTCGGTCAGCCAGGCTGGGAGCGGGCCGGCGGGGAAACGGTCACGCAGCCGGCCGCCCAGGGCGACGAAGTGCGGGTCGGGCTCGTCATGGGCGGGCATGGTGTCAGCGGACAACGCGGCGTAGAAGCCGGCGAGCCAGCTCCGTACGTCGGGCTCGATCTCTGTCTCGGCGCGGCCGGGTTCCTGGAAGTAGGAGACGTAGAACTCCTGCTCGGTGCCGCCGATCTGGCCGAAGATGTCGGTGGGTCGGGGGCCGCCGGGCGGCGCGTAGGGGACGCTCAGCAGGCCGACGGCGCGGACGATCTCCGGGTGGAGCAAGGCGGAGGCGGCGGCGATGTTGGAGCCCCAGTCGTGGCCGACGATCACCGCGCTTTCCTCGCCGAGGGCGCGCACGACGGCGACGTTGTCTTCCACCAGATTGAGCATTCGGTAGGCATCGGTCGCGGCGGGCTTGGAGGAGCGGCCGTAGCCGCGTACGTCGATCGCCGCGGCCCGGTACCCGGCCGCGGCGAGGGCCGGGAGTTGGCGGCGCCAGGAGTACCAGGACTCGGGGAAACCGTGCACGAGCAGGACCAGCGGACCGGTGCCCTGCTCGACCAGGTGCAGGCGTCCGGCCGGGGCCTCGACGGTGCGGTGGCGGAGCGCGGCGGTCGGCTCGGATTGCATAGGGGCTTCTCCTCGGTTCGCGGGCAGACGCGGCTACCCATCGAGCATGCGGCGCGACGCCCACCCGACGCGATCGGTCTTGCCATCCTGGCAAACTCGCAGGACGGACGGTGGAGCGGCGCGGTCGGAAGGAACGGTCACAGTGGAAGTCGACGAGGTGGACGGCACGTTGGCGGCGATGGGGCCCAGGCTGCGAGCCGCACGCGAGCAGCACGGCGCCACGCTCGCCGGTATCAGCTGCGCGACCGGCATCTCACCGAGCACGTTGTCGCGGATCGAGACCGGCCGGCGCAAGCCCACCCTGGAGGTGGTGCTGCGGCTGGCGAAGGAGTACGGCGTCTCTCTGGACGAGCTGGCCGGTACCGCACCCGTCCCAGCAGCCGAGTCGCGCACCTCGGCACCGCTGAGCTTCGGCGACAGCAAGGTGGTGCTGCCGCTCACCCGGTACGTCGGCGGCCTGCACGCCCACAAGCATGTCCTGCCTGCCATCGAAGGGGCGCCCGCGCGGCCACGTCAGGTCTCCCACGAGGGCTACGAGTGGCTGTGCGTCCTGTACGGGCGGCTGTGGCTCGCACTCGGTGACCGGGACCTCGTCCTGGCTGCCGGGGACGCCGCCGAGTTCGACACCCGCATCCCCCACGGAGTCGCGAACGCCGGGTCTGACGGACCGGTCGAGTATCTGATCTTGTTCGGGCCGCAGGGAGAACGTCTACGGCAGCGCACCCATCCAGCCGCTGGTCGCGGGACTGGTGAGAGAAAGGCTGCTGAATGAGCATGTGTGACAAGCCGCGTGCCTCATTGGTGACAACCACGCTGCTTCATTCGGTCTCATTCGCCACGTCATCCGGCTCTGCCGGTGACAACTACTGAGCTTCGGCTCAATTCACGGGCCGCCGTTCAGCGCTCTGGCGGCGGCCCGCTCCCGAATCCGCACGTGAATGCGAGGACTTGATGACCACGCCCTGGTCGCGCCGGCGCGATGTCCGCCGCCCTCTCGCCTCACGCGTTGCTGCGCCGCGCGAGCCGGTCGACCCCGCCCGCATCGGCTGGCGCGTGGTGCGCCGCCGCGCGAAGGGCATGTACGCCGCCGCCGTCGCACGCGCCCTCGAGGGCGCCCGGTTCGACGCACGGCAGGACTCGCGGCACGAGCACCTGGCCGACGACACCCGCGTCCGCGCGGAGCTCGCGGAGTGGGAGCGCATCGAGCAGCTGCTTGCCGACGCGGCCCCGGGCACCGTGTACGACCCGGACACCGACGACGTCGTCCAGGCCGAGCTCGCCGCCGAAGCCGCGGCCGCCGCCGCACGGGAAGCCGAGCTGCGCGAAGCCGCCCGGGTCGCGGCCCGCGCCGATGAGCTCCAGGCGCTGCGCGAGCTGGGCACGCTGGAGCAGACCGAGCCCCGCGAAGGCGACGAAGCCGCCCGGGACGAACTCACCCGCCGCTGACCTGTCTCAGGGAAGTTCGACCGGTCTCACTGAAGATTGACCACTGGCGGGTTCGTCTCACCGAAGTGTGACCGTCGCTGTTCTGTGCCACCGATCAGATGGTTCGTCAGCCGCGCACCGCGCGGGTGGCGACCGACGCTGAGCGGGCCTGTCTGCCCTGAGAGGATCAGGGCATGGCGGAGTCACCTATGCAGATCAATGCCCTCATCGTCGATGCCGCTGACCCTGAGCGGCTTGCCGCGTTCTGGTCAGAGTTGCTTGGCCGGCCAGTCGTGGGCCGCATGGGACCCTACGTATGGCTGCAGCGCGAGAACGGCCTGGGTCTGGGCTTCCAGCGAACCGGCGAGCCCAAGTCTGTGAAGAACCGTATGCACTTCGACGTCACCTCACCCAACCCGCCGACAGAGCAGGAACGTGTAGAGGCGCTCGGCGGACGCCGGTTGGAGGAGTACGACGCCGGCGGGTTTCTGGTGATGGCGGACCCCGAGGGCAATGAATTCTGCATCATCCCCGAAGGCCCCTTCGAACTCGATGACGAGGGGCGCGCGGACTACCTCATCTGACCGGCCTTCCCGCCTGAGCGGGAAGGCCGTCGGCTCCCCCGCCGTCATCGGAGTTTGATCGGCGCTGGCGATACCGGCGTCCTGTCCCCGGCCCACTCGGCGATGGTCCAGCAGTTCTTGCGCGGCAGGTCCGACAACAGGCCGGGTACCAACTTCCGGGCCCGGCATCGGGATTCGACCCGTGTGAAGCGTCCCGCTATCCGCTCATCAGGCCCTCGAACGCCTCCTGCCAGCAGGCAGGGGCTACGCTGTGACCTGCGGCCACCGCATGATCGTTTGTCTTCACACACCGATGATCAACGGTGGCCGCACCCGTCTCCACACCGCGTCAGGTCGCGCAGCGTCTGCCTGCCGTCCTGTGTATCGGAGGGCTTGTGCAACGTGGCGAAGTCTGGTGGGTCCAGTTCGACGAGCGGAGGTTGGTCGTACTGCTGTCAGGAGACGACGCGTCCGGGTTCCAGGTGATGCAGGTCGTCGCTCCGGCGGGCCTCGACATCAGCGGTCTGGGCATCGAAGTGACGGTCGGCGCCGGTGAAGGGCTGCCGCTCGAAGGCGTGCTGCGGCTCGCGTTCCCGCGTCCAGGCTTCACCCCGTGCACGTGGCTGACCACCGTGTCCCGGGACGACCTGATAGAGCGGGCGGCCGTCCTGTCCTCCAGGAAGCTCAGCGAGATCGACGATGCCCTCCGACTCGCTGAACAAGCACAGGAGCGGACCCCGGCAACGACCGCGAAGCTCAGCGAGATAAGGGACGCCCTCCGCCGCGGTGAACTCGGGTAGACGGAGAAGGAGCCGACGCCCGCGACGGCATGGGCGATCTCGGGCGAGATGAGCCACGCTGGACACCTGCCGCCTCGACGCCCCTCACCATCGAGATCACGATCTACGGCTGGAGTACTAGGGCCTGTATCCGGTCGTGAGCAAAGGGCCGTTCGCGTGGGGTCGTTAATCCAGATCATGGAGGCGCGGAGATACAGGCCGGCGAGGTAGCTTCCGGGAGTCTTGTCATAGCGGGTGGCTATGTCTCGCCAGGCTTTCAGCTTGTTGATCAGGCGCTCGACGGTGTTCCTCTCCTTGTAGAGATCGGCGTCGTGGCTGACGGGCCGACCGCCCCTGCTGCCTCGCTTCTTCCGGTTCGTGGCCTGGTCCTTCTTTTCCGGGATGATCGTCTGGATCCGGCGTTGGCGCAGGTAGGCGCGGTTGGCGCGGGACGAGTACGCCTTGTCCCCGGCGACCGCGGCCGGCCGGGTGCGGGGACGGCCGACGGGCCCACGTCCCCGCACCTTCTTCAGCACTGGGATGAACTGCGGGCTGTCTGCGGCCTGCCCGGCGCGGTCAGGACGAGCGCCAGCGGGCGGCACTTGCGGTCGGCGACGAGGTGAACCTTGCTGGTCTGCCCGCCGCGCGAGCGCCCGAGCAGGGCGGCCTCCAGTCGGAGCCGGTGTCGGCGCCGGAGGCGGCCTCGCTCTTCCTGGATGGGGTCACCGTCTCCGGATCGTCCGTCTTACCCCTGCTCATCGCCCCCTTTTGACCGAGCCTTCTCCTCGGCGGCCCTCTCCAGGGTGGCGAGGAAACCGTCGCCGAGCTGCATCCCGGCGGCGTCATGGTGGGCCCGGGCGATGGTGGAGTCCACGCTGACCAGCGACAAGTCCACCTCACCCCACTTCGCGGCCTCGGCTATCAGGCCGTCCAGCAGGGCCTCGACGCCCTCGAACTGTTGCCGCAGCCGCTCGGGATACGGGCCGTACCTGCCGATCGACAGGTACGGCGCAATGAACCCCCATGCCTCGTCAGTCAGTTGTGTCCGTGTCACGCACCACGAACTACCAGGTCACGTCACGAGGCTGCCAACAGTGGGCCGAGTTCGGCGGCCCACTGCGGGTAGAGCGCGACCTTCTCCTCGTGCAAGGCAAGGATGTCCCGGGCCAGAGTGGGCGTCATGTCGTCGGACAGGTCCGGGCCAATGGCGATCCTGGCCAGGTAGGGCATGATCTGCGGGTCGCCAGCCAGGTGGACCGGATCATGCATGTACCGCCGCAGAGCTGGCAGGTCGGCGATGCCGACGCAGCAGGCATGGGTGAAGCCGTCGGGACCGCCGAGTACCTGACCCACCGTCGAGAACGACACTGACTCGACAGAGGCCGTCCGCCGTATCACCGCGAGCACGCGCTCGCGCTCCTCCTCGGTCGCGGTCTCCTTGAACGCAAAACGCAGCATGTGAACGATCACGCCTGTGCCACCCTTCCGAGCATACTGAACCAGCCGGTTCAGAGAACTGTTCTGATTGGTTCAATAGCTACACTGAACCCATGGGTTCAGAAGCGTCAACCGGAGGCGGGCGTACGTCTCGTGGGCTGATCGAGCGGCGGCAGGCGATACTGGACGGCGCGTTCGCGGTGTTCGCACGGCGCGGCTACGCCCAGGCATGCGTGAAGGAGATCGCACAGGAGGCGGGCGTGGCCAAACCGACCGTCTACAGCCATCTGAACGACAAGGAGAGCCTCTACCGTGAGGCCGTCGAGGCCGTCGCTGACCGGATCGGCGCACGCAGCCTCGCTGTCATCGAGCAACTGCGCGAAACCGCCACGGACGCCGACCCGCGCACCGCGCTCACGGTCGTGGCCTGCGGCCTGCTGAAGGTGTTTGGTACCGCAGACGCCATCGCCGTAAGGCAGTTGGCCTGTGCGCAGGCGGCGCAATTCCCCGACCTGGCGGCGAGCGTACGTGAGCGTACAGTCCTGCAGGTACGCTCCGCCCTCGCTGACCGCTTGGCCCGCCTGGCCCTCGATGGCCGCCTGAGCAGATGCGACCCGGAGCTCGCCGCCGAACACTTCCTCTCGCTGATCACCGGCTCGCTGGAGTACCGCTCCAGCGCCGCCCTGGACAGCGTCGCGGACCCCGTTGTGGACGTCTTCCTGCGCGCTTACGGAAAATGATCCGCTCCGGCATGTCGCCGCGAACTCGACGCACCGGCAGGTCCAAAACCTCCACGCGCTCGCCTCAAGCACGCGATGATGAGCTGCCCCATCACTACCAACAGATCGCGACGGCCGGCATCCACGGAGGAACACCGTCGAGCGCCTGATCAACAAGCTGAAAGCCTGGCGAGGCATAGCCACCCGCTATGACAAGACTCCCGGAAGCTACTTCGCCGGCCTGTATCTCCGCGCCTCCATGATCTGGATTAACGACCCCACGCGAACGGCCCTTTGATCACGACCGGATACAGGCCCTAGTACTCCAGCAGCGGTTCGTGTCCTGGGCTGGCGGTTGTCGTTGTCCTGGCATGGAGGGGATGACTGAAGTCATTAACTGGGCTGCGGAGTTGGAGTCGGTATTCGAGCGGGTGGCGGGCCGGTTCGGTCGGGCGGATCTACGGTGGCGGATGCGGGACTATGTCCGCGGTCTGCTGGGCCAAGCGGCACGCAAGAACGGCTGGCAGCTTGCGGAATGGGCAGGCCACCGCACTCCGGACGGCTTTCAGCGGCTGTTGAACAGCAGCGTCTGAGACGCGGATGCCCTGCGTGACGATGTCCGTGCTTACGTCGGTGAGCGTCTCGGTCCGGGCGGGGTACTGATCATCGACGACACCGGGTTCATCAAGAAGGGCACCACGTCGGCCGGGGTGGGTCGGCAGTACACCGGCACCTCGGGAAAGATCGACAACTGTCAGATCGGGGTGTTCGCCGCCTACGCCACCAGCTCGGGCCGGGCCCTGGTCGACCGGGACCTCTACCTCCCGAAGGCCTGGACCTCCGACCGTGACCGCTGCCAGGCGGCGAAGATCCCTGATGAGCGGGGCTTTGCCACCAAGGGTGAACTGGCCCGGGACATCGTCCGCCGTTGCATTGCCGCCGGCCTGCCCGCCGCCTGGGTCACCGCGGACGAGGCCTACGGACAAGACTGGCACTTCCGCCGCCTGCTCGAACAACTCGACGTCGGCTATGTGGTCGCGGTCCCCAAGTCCCAGCAGATCAAGTCGCCGGCCGGGATCTGGCGCATCGACCAGCTCATCGAGGATGCCCCTGCCGATGCCTGGCAGCGGCTGTCCTGCGGCGACGGAGCCAAGGGCCCGCGCGTCTACGACTGGGCCGCGGCCAAGCTGCCCGCCAACCTGATCTTCGACCCCGATCCACCCACTCATCACCGATGGGTAATGGCCCGCCGCAGCCTGTCCGACCCCGGCGAGCTTGCCTACTACCTCGCCTACGCACCCGTCGGCACCGAGTTGGCCGAGCTGGTCCGCATCGCCGGCTCCCGCTGGGCGATCGAAGAGTGCTTCCAGGCCGCGAAGAACGAATGCGGCCTGGACCAGTACGAGGTCCGCCGCTACGTCGGCTGGTACCGGCACATCAGCCTGGCGATGCTCGCCCGCCTTTCTGACAGCACTCGCAGCCCAGGCCGGTGAGGCGGCAAAGGGGGCTGCAGAAACGGATCAGCCCTCGTCCCGCTCACCGTGGCAGAGATACGGCGACTCCTGGACGTTCTCCTACCCCACCCACGAGCCGACCACAACGCCGTCACCCACACACTGAAGTGGTCGGCCTGAAGAAGACGCCGCCAAGCCATCGCCCGCCGATGCCACTATTGAAAACGCAGCTCAAGACACGAACCGCTGCTGGAGTACTAAAGGGTGTTGCACAAGGCTGCGATCCGGGCATTTGCCTTGTATGCGTGGGGTGTTGAGGGCTGAGCCGTTGTGGGTGGAGACGTTCACAGGGCTGCGGATGGACCGGTTTGAGAAGTTGCTGAGGGTGGTGCGGGAGCGGGGCGGGAACGGTCCCGGTGGCGGTCGGCCGTGGTGTCTGCCGCTGGCCGAGCGGGTGCTGCTGGTGGCCGTGTACTACCGCACGAACCTCACGATGCGGCAGCTCGCCCCGCTCTTCGGGATCTCCCCGGCCACGGTATGCCGGGTCATAAAGCGCCTGCGGCCGCTGCTCGCGCTGGAGCCGGCACCGCGGCCGGTCGCGGGGGTGGAGCGGTTGTGGATCGTGGACGGCACGTTGATCCCGGTCCGCGACCGTACGGTCGCAGCCTCGTCCCGTGACTACCGGTTCTCGGCGAACGTGCAGGTCATCATCGACGCCGAGACCCGCCTGGTCGTCGCATCAGCGCGTCCGGCGCCCGGGAACAAGGCCGACGCCCACGTGTGGCGCGAGTCCGGTCTGCCCGCGACGGCTGCGGGCACGACCGTGATCGCCGACGGCGCCTACCTGGGCACGGGCCTCATCGTTCCGCATCGCAGACGCGCCGGACGGCCCCTCCTGCGCGGGCAGGAGGAGGACAACGCCGAGCACCGGCGTGTCCGAGCCCGCGTCGAGCACACCTTCGCCCGGATGAAGCACTGGAAGATCCTGCGCGACTGCCGTCAGAAAGGAGACGGCCTCCACCATGCCGTCCAGGCCGTCGCCACCCTGCACAACCTCGCCCTCGCCGGGTGAAACAGCAGGTCAACAACCGCTGAGCCATGCAAACAGCCACACTTGTGCAACACCCTTTAGTCGATCGGCACCACGACCACGGGGCAGTGGCTGCGGTGCAGCAACGTGTGGACGACCCCGCCCAACCTCGGACCAGCTCGGTGCGTTCGGCGATGGGCGCCGATGACCACGAGACCAGCCTCGCGGGTGGCCTCCAGCAGAGCGTGGGCCGGGCCGGTGCGGACGGTGCGGGTCTCGACGCCGACCTTGGGATAGCGCTCGTGCAGGGCGGCCACGTCGAAGTGCGCGACCGCCTCCTCGGCGGCTTCACGCCTGGCTTGTTCCCGCTGCCCGGGACTTGTCGCGGGCAGCGGCGAGGGCACCTCCGGAGTGAGGCGTCGGTGGGTCCAGGAGTGCAGGACGCGCAGCCGGACACCGCGCCGCTCCGCCTCCTGGAAGGCGTAGGCCGCCGCGTCCACGTCGGCGTCGCTCTCCAAGCCGAGCAGCACCTCGCGCTCGCCGTCACAGGGGTGGTCCCCGCGTACGACCATCAGCGGACCCTTCGTGTGCGCGGCCTCCCGACGGCATCACCGCAGCAGACTTCGCCTGAGACGGCCACGGTCTGCGGAGTGACGAAGCTGCCCCTCGACGCGACCGCGGCGCACCGCGAGGCGACATCCCACCCCATCCACAAGCCTTGACGATTACTCCCTGCTTGTGAGCATTCTGCGGGCCGAAGGACACGGCTGTCGTGAGCCGGGCGTGAGGTTGTGGGAATGCGGGAACCCACGAGGAGGCCTGTGGGTCTGACAGGTGAGAGCGCATCGCGACGTGAGGATGAACCGTGCCCTTCCCTGACATACTGAACCGCCTGGATTCGTGGCTGGAAGCCCACGCGCCAGACGAGTTCCGCACTCTTAACCCGCCCGCTACGGCGGCGCAGATCAGTGAAGTCGCCGAGAACCGGTTCGATCTCCATCCGGAGTTGGGGCTCTGGCTCGCCCACCACAACGGGGTGTCGACCTGGACGCGGCCGGGAGGGCCGGGGGGATGGCTGCCTGGTGGCCACTATCCGCTGGACGCGGAGGGGATGCGGCTCGGGCAGCGGGACATGGAACAGGAAGTGGCCTGGAGTCTGGAGGACGAGAGCGAGGAGTCCGTCGTCGGGACGACCGCGCATGTCCGGTGGGTCCCGCTCGCCAGGACGCTGTCGGGGGTGGAGCTTGTCGTCGACCATCGGGAGGGGCCGGCCCAAGGGGCGGTCCTGGAGATCGACCAGGATGCGGAGTTGTGGGGCGTCGTCCGCTGGAAGAGCGTGGCGGAGATGTTCGAGGAGACGGTCGTGTCCCTGGAGACGGGACATCCTGTGGTGACCGCACTGGGCAAGGAGATCCGGGCCGAGTACGTCCGTGAGGACGACGGCACCTCGCAACTGGTCTGGCACTGATACCGCAGAAGGGGAGACCGGCACAGCACAAACGCGAGCGAGGCAAGCGTGACATCACCGCACGACCATCAGGACATCGCCAGCCGCTTCCTCATCGCAGACACGCCCACCCGCATGGCGCTTGTGCGTGACCCAGACGCCGGGTTGACGCCCTGCGCAGCCTTCTCGGCACAGCCGCCTACGACGAACTCGCCGAACTAGCCGGCCCGGCTCCGCAGCAGCACCTGGCGGATACTGCGCCTACCAACCTCATCTTCGTCCCAGGCGTCATGGGCAGCACCCTCGCCAGCTCCGGCCTCGGCGGCATCTGGTGGCTGGACATCAGATCACGCAACAGAATTGACAGCCTGGCTCTCGCCCCCGACGGCCAAAGCGACGCCCACCCCTCCTTCAAAATCCTGTCTGTCGCAGTGGATGCCTCCTACGAAGGCTTCCTCTTTGCCGCCGAAAAGCGACGCGATATCCAGCACCTCACCTTCCCCTACGACTGGCGCAAACCGTTCCACCACAGCGCCGACGCCCTGCACCAGGCCTTGCTGGCAGCACACGAGGCAAACCACCACAAGACTCCGATCAACATCGTTGCTCACAGCATGGGCGGGCTCGCCGTACGCACCGCGCTCATGCGCCATCCCGACATGTGGAACCTCATTGGCAAGATCGTATTCCTCGGCACACCCCACTACGGGGCTCCCGCCATCGGCGGCTACCTCAAAAACCACCTATGGGGCCACGACTTCCTCACCCTGCTCGGCAGATACCTCTCACGCGACACCTTCCGCTCCCTGTCAGGCGTACTGAACCTGCTCCCCGCTCCCGTCGGCGTCTACCCCGCGACCGACGCCAAGGACGCCGCCGAATACGACCACCCCTGCACCAACTTCGACCCCTACGAGGCCGAGGCCTGGCACTTGCAGCTCGACCACACCCAGGAACTACACCTGCAGTCTCTCCTCGACGCGGCGGCCCGGCACCACAGTGACCTACATGCCTGGCATAGGGCTCTCGACCAGCGTCAGCGCGACCGTATGGCAGTGATCGCCGGCACCGGTTTCAAAACCCTCTTCCGCCTCGCATACAACAAGCGGTAGGTGCGCTCGATCCAAGGAACGTTGCCTTACGGAGGGCCATCCGTCGAGCTGTGGCCTCATACGACTCACAACCAGTACTCACATCAAACCTGACACCACATCAGAACGTGCGTCATCCGTGCGTCAGGAATCGCCGCGGGCCCAGGCGGCTCCGGCGCACAAATCGCCATCGAAGCACCGGCAACCGCACCTCAGACAGTGTTCTCCACGTCCACCCGTTGCGACCACCGGAAACAGGTCGAAGCGGCGGCCATTCCCCGAAAAACCGCAGGTCAGGCACCCTCTCGGAGGGGCTCCAGGATAGCGACGCACTCCACGTGCGACGTCATCGGGAAGGTGCGCAGCCTGCCCCATTCCAAGAAACATGCAGGTCAGAGGCGGTTTTGAGGGCGAAATTCAGACCCCCTGGTGAGCCTCGTGCGTCATACGTGCGTCACCACCGCAGCCAACGCGAAGCCGACCTTCTCCCAGCGTTCCCCGACCCGCGCGGTGCCGCGGTCCCCCTGGCTCTCGTTCGGCGCCAGCCATCCTCTGAGGTGAGTGGGGCAAGACGGACCCATCACCTCACCCAGCAGGTCGTCAGGCGGTCGTCAGATGCCACACGGCCCCTTCGCCCTGAGCGCAGGCGAGCTCTCCGAGCCGCACCGACCACTCGTGTTCCGAAGTTTCCTCGTCCCGCCACGCCCACAACCTGGTGGTGTGCCGGTGCAGGGGATACTCCGCCGTCATCCCCATCGCGCCGTGCAGCCGGTGGCCCAACCGTGCTGTCACCGTCGCGGCTCGAGCGGCCACCTCGCGTGCGGTTGCGACCGAAGCCGTGGCCCTGTCCGTGTCGAGTTCCCGGTGCACGGCGTGCTGGGCCCTCTGCAGCGCTGCCTTCCTACGTCCGGGGACGGGCTGTTACGGGGCCGGAGCGTCAAAAACGAGCGTCACGGCCAGGGCACGCTCCTCGGCGGGTTGGGCCCGACGGGCACGTCTTGCGCAGTCGCTTCCCGGCCCCACAGGTTTCTGGGCCCAGGCTGGTGCCGGGGGCGACGGCGAGGCCGCGCGTCGGTGCGCTGCGGGCGCGACCTTCGCGCCGCGCCGAGGGATCGGCCGGAAGGGAAGAGGCCGTGGCGGGCGTGATGGACGTCCCAGGTGAGGTCGGCGAAACCCGGGGAATCAGTGGCGACATCGGATGGGAGGTTGCCATGGGTGGCGGAGATCTGGAACTGGGCGAGCTTCTGGCCGCCGCGGAGGCCGCGCCGCCCGGGGAATCCGTCGGCGTAATCGCGCACGACCTGCGCAAGCGCTTCGGGGCGGAGCGTGTCTCGTTCCTGTTCGCCGATCTTGTGGGGCAGCGGTTGCTGCGTCTGACCGCGCCCGCCGAGGGTGCCACGGCGGACGGTGCCGAGCGGATCGATTTGCGAGGCAGCGTCTACGACACGGTTCTCCGCGGCCAGCGCCAGCATGTGGAACCGGACGGCCAGGGCGGCAGACGCGTGATCTCGCCGGTGACCAACCGCGGCGACTGCATCGGTGTGCTGGAGGTGACGCTGCAGCACACCGACGATACCGTGCTCGGACAGATCAGCGACGCGGCCCACGCGCTTGCTTACATCATCGTCACGGACCGGCGCTTCACCGATCTGTACCACGCGGGCCGACGCACCACCCGGACCAGCCTGGCCGCCGAGATCCAGCACCAGTTGCTTCCTTCGGCCTCCTGCTGTGAGGCCCCCCAGTTCACCCTCGCCGCAGGACTGGTGCCGGCCGACGACATCGGCGGCGACACGTACGACTACACCCTCGATCGGGACACCCTGCACCTGTCCATCACCGATGCCATGGGGCACGACACCGACTCCGCCCTGCTGGCCACATTGCTCATGGGTGCGTTGCGCGGCGCCCGCCGCAGTGGCTGCGACGCGCTCCAGCAGGCCCGGCGTGCCCACGAGGCCCTGCTGGCCCACAGTCGCGGATTGGCCACCGGACAACTGCTGTGCGTCCGCCTCGAGACGGGTGCCTGCGAACTGGTCAACGCGGGACATCCCTGGCCTCTGCGCCTGCGCGAGGGCGCCGCCGAGGTCGAGGAGGTCAAGCTCGCCGTCAACCTGCCGTTCGGCGTGGCTGCGCCCACCTCCTACCGGCTCCAGGAGCTTCAGTTGCGCCCCGGTGACCGCCTGATCCTGCTCACCGACGGCATGCAGGAACGCGGTGCCGCGGCTGTCGACCTGGCCTCTCTCGTGCGCGACACCCGCGCCTCACATCCCAGGGAGGCCGTCCGCACCCTGACGACCGCGGTACTTGATGCCTGCCGGGGCAACCTCAAGGACGACGCCACTGTCCTCGTCCTGGACTGGCACGGTCCCCGGCGATGACCGACCGGCCATACCGACCCGCCCCGTGAACCTTGCTCTGGGCCCGCAGCCTGCCGCCACCGTCTTGCTCCGGGATGGTCGAGTGCCCCGACTCGGGCAGGCGGGTGTGGCCCTGTCGGATCTGATCCTGGCTGAGTTGCGTGACGCGTTGGCGCGTCTCGCGTAAACGATCCCGGTCACTTTGGCGCCGGAGACCGACCGACCCGGTCCTGAACCGAGCGGCGGCGCGTCCTGCGCCGTCTCGGGGCAGTGGCCGTCACCTCGTATGCGGGAGCCGTGCACATGTGATCGGGTCGAACACCGCTGCGTAGTGGGCGATTTTGAGCGTGGCCGGAGGGCTGACATCCCGTGGCCCCTTCGCCCATGTCCCTGCATGGTGTGAGGGTGCGCGAGGGGCGGACCGGGTGGAGCGGACGCAGCCGGGAACCGGGGCGCTCACCGGTGTTGGGCGTTGGTGACCGCGGCTTCCCTGAGCCGAACAACGCTTCGGCCCCCTCGGCGGTCAGGGCTCGGGGAGGTCCCGGACGTCGGCTCGACCTCGACGGAGTGATGACCGTTCCTTGCCGACGGCTTTGCGTCCATGCGCAGGTATCCAGGGAAGACGAACCACCATGACAGTGAACGAATCCCCTCGCGGCACGACCCTGCTCGCAGATCCCCTGCGCAACAAAGGCACCGCCTTCGACCCCCAGGAGCGGGCCGCGCTCGGTCTCGACGGGCTGCTTCCCCCTGCCGTGGAAACGCTCGACGAACAGGCCGACCGCGCATACGAGGCGTTCCTGGGCTACGACAAGCCGCTGAACCGGCACATCTATCTGCGCCAGCTGCAGGACACCAACGAGATCCTCTTCCACCGCTTGGTCACTGGCCACCTGGAGGAGATGCTGCCCGTCGTCTACACGCCGACCGTCGGCGAGGCGTGCCGGCGCTTCAGCGAGATCTACCGCCGCCCGCGCGGGTTGTTCCTGTCGCACGAGGACCGGCACCGCTTCCGGGAGATCCTGCGCAACCGCCCGCACCCGGCCGTGGACGTCATCGTCGTCACCGACGGTCAGCGCATCCTGGGGCTGGGCGACCAGGGTGTCGGCGGAATGGGCATCCCGATCGGCAAGCTGAGCCTCTACACCGCCATCGGCGGCATCCACCCGGCGCGTACGCTGCCGATCCTGCTGGACGCCGGGACGGACAACGAGGAGCTGTTGGCCGATCCGCACTATCTGGGCCGCCGCGAGCGCCGCGTCACGGGCGCCGCGTACGAGGAGCTGGTGGAGTCGCTGGTGTCGGCGGTGGAGGCCGAACTGCCCGGCACGCTGCTGCAGTGGGAGGACTTCGCGACCGCCCACGCCCGCCCGATCCTCACCCGCTACCAGGACCGGCTGCTGACCTTCAACGACGACATCCAGGGCACGGCCGCCGTCGTTCTCGGGGCGCTGACCACGGCCACCACGGTCGCGGGCACCCGCCTGACCGACCAGCGGATCGTGATCCTCGGTGCGGGCTCCGCGGCGGTCGGGGTGGCCGACATGATCCGTACGGCGATGACGGAGGAGGGCCTGTCGCAGGACGAGGCCCGCTCACGCTTCTGGTTCGTTGACGTCGAGGGACTGCTGGTGGCCTCACGCGACGGGCTCAGCGAGGAGCAGCGTGTGTACGCCCGCAGCGACGAGCAGGAGTCGTACGGCCTTGCCGAGGTGGTCCGCCGGGTGGAGCCGACCGTGCTGATCGGCCTGTCCACCGCGAAGGGCGCCTTCACCGAGGAGATCGTCCGGCAGATGGCCTCCGTTTGCGATCGGCCGGTGATCTTCCCCCTGTCCAACCCGACCTCGCACTCCGAGGCAGACCCGGCCGACCTCGCCCGCTGGACGGACGGCAGGGCCCTGGTCGCCACCGGCTCGCCGTTCCCGCCCCTGAAGATCGACGGCCGCGAAGTACCGGTGGCGCAGGCCAACAACGTGTACGTCTTCCCGGCCATCGGCCTCGCGGTGACGGCCGCCCGGGCGACCCGGGTCACCGACCGGATGATGGTCGCCGCCGCCCGCGCCGTGGGCCGGTGCGCCGCACGATCCGCGACGGACGACGTCGGCCCCGCGCCGCTGCTGCCAGCACTGCGGGACATGCGCGAGGCTGCCCGGGAGATCGCCGTGGCCGCGGCGGTGGCGGCCGTCGAAGACGGCGTCGCACCGCATGCGACCGAGGAGGATCTGCGGGCGGCCGTCGTACGCACCCAGTGGACCCCGCAGTACGAACGATGACCTGATGCCGCATCAGGTCATCCGCCTTGCCGTGTTCGCTCCGCGACCGGGCGCCTCACCCGCGGCGGCAGCGTCGGCGAGATCACGATCACCCTCGGCGGCGCCACCGCCCGCGTCCGGGGCAGCCGGCCCCGCCCCGTACCGCCAGATCGCCGACGGATCCCTGGATCCCGCCGTCGGCTGCAAGGCGCTGCTGCCGGCTGCCGGCACGGGCCTTGCCGGGCGAAAGTCGCGACGGCACCGTGACCGCCGAACTCAGCCTGCATTCCCGGGGATCGCGCTGCATCCTGAGCGGCGTCGTGGCTCCGAAGCGCTGCGGATGAAGTCGTTCCTCTTTCGGTGCGCTCGGTCCAGGCAGCTGCCTGGTGTGACGCGGTACGGGCCGGGCATGTGATGGTTCGGACTCGTCCAGCGCCCGTGACGTTCTGTCTGCATGGTTCAGTGGGGGATTCGGCGTGATACTTGACGGCATACCGGTACACCCTGCTTGCGACCCCCCGCCTGACGCAGCAGCGCGCAAGCAGCGCCTGCGCCGTCGGCTGGAGCGACTGCTCGGCGTGGCCGCCACCGAAGGCAATGATCTCGTACCCCTGCGCAACGGTGATGAGATTTTCCCCGCGATGCTCGGGGCGATCCGTTCGGCTCGGCACACCATCGACATGATGACGTTCGTGTACTGGCGGGGGCAGATCGCTCACGACTTCGCCGTCGCCCTGGCCGACCGCGCCCGCGCAGGGGTGCGCGTGCGCCTGCTGCTCGACGGCTTCGGCGCCAAGGAGATCGAGCGGCGGCTGCTCGACCTCATGACCACTGCGGGCGTCCATGTGGCCTGGTTCCGCAAACCCGTGTGGCTGTCCCCGTTCAAGCAGAATCACCGCTGTCACCGCAAGGCCCTCATCGTCGACGAGCACACCGCCTTCACCGGCGGCGTCGGCATCGCGGAGGAGTGGTGCGGCGATGCCCGCAACCCAGCCGAGTGGCGAGATACCCACGTCCAACTGCGCGGTCCGGCCGTGGACGGCATCGCGGCCGCGTTCGCGCAGAACTGGGCGGAGTGCCACGACGAACTCTTCGACGGCCGGGATCGCTTCACGGAACACCCGCAGGCCGGCTCGTCGGTGGTGCAGGTCGTTCGCGGCTCCGCGAGCATCGGCTGGCAGGACATGCAAACCCTCATCCGGGTCATGCTCAGCTCCGCCGAGGAACGCTTCCGGCTGGCCACCGCCTACTTCGCCCCAGACACCTACTTCATCGACCTGTTGTGCGAAACCGCTCGTCGCGGCGTGCGTGTCGAGATTCTGTTGCCCGGCCCTCACACTGACCAGCGTGCCTGTCAGCTCGCCGGTCAACACCACTACACGCGTCTGTTGCAGGCCGGGGTGCGCATCCGTCAGTACCAGCCGACCATGATGCACGCCAAGATCATTACCGTGGACTCGGTTGCCTCCCTCATCGGGTCCACCAATTTCAACCGCCGGTCCATGCACCACGACGAAGAGGTGATGCTCGCCGTCCTGGACGAGGAGTTCACTGCCTCGCTCGACCGGGACTACGAGGCGGACCTCAAGCGCAGCCTGGACATCGACCTCGCTAGATGGACACGGCGGGCCGTGCTGCGACGCGCCAGAGAAGCCGTAGTCACCCCGATCCGGCGCTTCCTGTGAGCCGACCGGCACCCCTGGCACAAGGTGAACCGCAGGCGCCGCGCGAGCTCATACACTCAGGTGCGGGGAGGCGCTTTCCAACGGCAAGGCGATGCCGATGCCCGCTACGCCCGGCATCCACCCACGAGCGTCTGCGGGCAAGGCAAGGGCGTTGAAGTCCACGTCACTCAGCACGATCAGGCTCTGTCCATCGTCCACGCGGCGAGTTGGAACACGACGACACCGAGGCCGTCGAAGCCGCATGGGGCCGCCGATCTCGCGGGTCTTGCCACGTCACTGCCGGGTCTCGCCCACATCACACTCGCCGACGGCATGATCGCTCAACGCGCTCCTCGAAGCCCGGCGCCGGTACGGCATACCCGACCGCGACCTCCTCCTGCTCCGCCCGCTGCACCCCCGGTCGGTCGGCTCCTACGTTGGTGCACAGCAGGCGGGTGCTGCCCACGGGCAGCGGCCTACCGGGCGCTGGAGCGTCGGAGTGCGGGTCGGCGCCCAGCAGCAAGCTGTGCGCTTCCTGGGTGGTGGTGTCACCGTCCGCGGTGACCAGCAGCGGCGGCGGACGCCCGGCGCCCGCCCGTTCCAGGTGGTAGCGGCCGCCTTCTGCGCCTTTGAGCAGCGCGTACACGTGTGGCGTCCGGTGGCTGTGAACGGATTCGACGGCGATGCAGCCCTGCGGTGCTGACGCAACGGCGCAGAGCCGGGAGATCCAGCCCCGCCCGACCGACAGGACCTCGCGAAGTGAGGCACTACGCCCGACGTCTCTCTCCCCCGGCTCCGCGAGGACACCGGGTCGCCGTCCGGTGGTCGGGCCGCCGACCGTCAGGCGGTGCTGAGCATGCCTTCGCGCAGGCGGGCCAGGAGACGGGAGATCAGCCGGGAAACGTGCATCTGGGAGACGCCGAGACGATCTGCGATCTGGGCTTGGGTGAGTTCCTCCACGAACCGCCAGTGAATGATCTTGCGGTCGCGTTCGTCGAGTTCGGCGATCATGGGTCCAAGGGCGTGAAAGTCCTCGACCAGGCCGAGGGCCGCGTCCTCGTCGCCGATGAAGTCCGCCAGCGCGGCCTCGCCGTCCTCGCTCCCGTTGATCGCCGCGTCCAGGGAGGCCGACTTGTAGCCGTTGGAGGCCAGCTGGGCCTCGACGACCTCGTCCTCCGACAGGCTCATCAGCTCGGAGAGCTCCCTGGTCGTCGGTGTCCGGCCCAGTCGGCTGCGCAGTTCCTCGTTGGCACGGGCGAGTTGGACGCGGGCTTCCTGGAGCCGGCGCGGAACGTGCACGGCCCAGGAGGTGTCACGGAAGAACCGCTTGATCTCGCCGACGATGTACGGCACGGCGAAGGAGGTGAACTCGACCTCGCGGGACAGCTCGAACCGGTCGATCGCCTTGATGAGTCCGATCATGCCGACCTGGACGATGTCCTCCATCTCCTCCGGCCCGCGGCTGCGGAACCGACCGGCCGCGTAGCGGACCAGGGACATGTTCATCTCGATCAGCGTGTTCCGGGCGTACTGGTACTCGGGTGTGCCCTCCTCCAGCACCGCCAACTGGTCGAAGAACAGCTTCGACAACTTCCGCGCGTCCTTCGGTGCGACCTTGGCAGGGTCCGCGATCTCCGGAACGTCCACCGTCTGCCCAGCGGTCTGCACGGTCGTCGTCATCATGCGCCCCTCCCCTTCGGTCGGCCTCGTCCTCGCCGGGCCATGGTCCGGCAAGCACGCGCATACCCCGGCCGCCGGTCAGCATTCCTCGAACCTCTGTCAGTCCCCCCTCGGCTCACCGTGACTTCGTACGACTTCCTTCACCTTGGCCACCGCGAACCCCCACCCCTGTTCGACGGTCGGCTTGGCCGGCACGGCGATCTCGTCGGAGTTGGTGAGGACGTCGAGCAGGACCGGGCCCGGACTGCGCAAAGCGCGTCGCACGGCGCTCTCCACGTCGGCCGGGTCGGTCACGCGGATGCCGGTGATGCCCATGGCTTCAGCTACGGCGGCGAAGTCGGGGTTGTCGAGCACGGTGCCGAACTCCGGCAGCCCGGACTGCTCCTGTTCGAGTTTCACCATGCCCAGCCGACGGTTGTCGAAGACGACGAGCTTGACGGGAAGGCGGTACGTCTTCAGGGTCATGAGGTCGCCGAGGAGCGTGCTCAGTCCGCCGTCGCCGCAGAAGGCCACGACCTGGCGCTCGCGGTCCAGGCACTGGGCGCCCAGAACCTGAGGCATGGCGTTGGCCATCGAGCCGAGGTTGTAGGAGCCGATGAGGCGTCGCTCGCCACGCATCTCGACGAAGCGCGAAAGCCACACCGTGGCCATGCCCGTGTCGGAGGTGAAGACGGCGTCGTCGGCCGCGATCCGGTCGACGGCCGCGGCCAGCACTTCGGGGCGGATGTCGTGGGCACGGTTGGTCAGCGCGGAGCGGACACGGCCAACGACGCCCTTGTCGTGCGACGGGTCGGCGAGCCGGGCCTGACCCGTGCGCCACTTGTCGAAGCGTTCACACACCTTCTCCAGGTGAGAGCGGTCACGTGCGCCTTCGGACCCGGCGGGCGCGGCGGCGAGGTGGTCCAGGAGGTCGCGTACGGTGGCGCCGTTGTCCCCCACGAGCCCGGCGTCGACCGGTACCCGGCGTCCGATGTGGGTGGCCTCGGTGTCCACCTGGATCACGGTCCGGCCCTCGGGATACCAGTCCCGGTAGGGGAAGTCCGTGCCAAGCAGCACAAGGGTGTCCGCGTCCTGGAGGGCCGCCGCGGCGGCGGGGTTGCCGATCAGCCCCGTCTGGCCGACCTGGAAGGGGTTGTCGTCGCCCTCGAAGCCCGCCTTGGCCTTCAGCGTGAGCACCATCGGCGCGGCCAGGCGGTCGGCGAGGGTGAGGACGTCCTCGCGGGCGGTGCGGGCGCCCTCACCGACGAGCAGGGTGACCGTCCTGCTGTATGCGGTCATCGCGCAAGCAGTCCGGAACGCCTGGGACTCCGGGATCCGCGATCCGGAAGCCGTGCTCCGGACCGTCCGGAACGCCACCGGCAAGGACGTTCCCGCGCACGGCGCCCCCGCGGCCTGTTACTGGTGTAGCCATTGTGGGAGAAGCGGTAGGTACCGGACGAAGGAGCAACGCGCCACCAGATTGTTGGCGTTTCCGCGGGAGGCAGCCACATTCAGGCAGCTCGGACGGGGTTCTCGACTAACAGGCGGCGTTTCGCACGGCAGGTCTGCCTGCTGTTCACAAGTGAGCGTCCCGGCCCCCGCCTCAGGGGCGAGAGCCGGGACGCAGTGTGGACGTGTCAGTCCGCGGCGCGGACGGCGGGCATCGCCAGGTGCACCGGTCCGGCGCCGGATTCGCTCTTGCAGGAGTCGTGGCAGTCCTTCTCCAGGCTGCAGCACAGCGAGCAGATCGCGCCCTGGTGGAAGGGGCAGTTCGCCATGTCGGGCCGCTCGAAGTCCGTCGCGCACACCGAGCAGGTCAGCGTGGCCGCCGACGGCAGTCCGTCGGAGTCGAGCAGCGGCTCGTCGAGGTCGTCGGTGCGGGCGATGTAGTACTTGCCCTTGGTCAGCACCGCGAACAGCGGGGAGAGCGCCATGGCCAGGAACAGGGCGATGAAGGGGGAGTACGCCTTGCCGTAGTCGCCGAACGCCTCGAAGTAGGCGGCGATGGAGACCGCGGACGCGATGAGCATCGAGCCGAAGCCGACCGGGTTGAAGTTGTACAGGTGGGCGCGCTTGAACTCGATGTAGGAGGGGCTGAGCTTGAGCGGCTTGTTGATGACCAGGTCGGCGACGACCGCGCCGATCCAGGCGATGGCCACGTTGGAATAGAAGCCCAGGACCGTGTTGAGGAAGCCGAAGACGCCGCCTTCCATCAGGGCCAGCGCGATGCCGACGTTGAGGAAGATGTAGACGACACGGCCCGGGTGACGGTGGGTGAGGCGGGAGAAGAAGTTCGACCAGGACAGCGAGCCGGAGTAGGCGTTCGTCGAGTTGATCTTTATCTGGGACAGGATGACGAAGAAGGTGGCCAGTCCCAGGGCGACGGGTGCGGCGAAGGTCTTGAAACCGTGCACGTACTGCTGGATGGGCTCGTTGGCCTTGGAAAGGCCCACGCTGCCGGCGATGTAGAAGGCAAGGAACGCGCCGCCGATCTGCTTGGCCGCGCCGAGGACGACCCAGCCGGGGCCGGCGGAGAGCACCGCACCCCACCACTTCTTCGCGTTCTGCGGTGTCTTGTCGGGCATGAAGCGCAGGTAGTCGACCTGCTCGCCGATCTGCGCGATCAGCGAAAGGGCCACGCCGGCGCCGGCGCCGACACCGAGCATGCTGAGGCTGGAGCCGGTCGGCGAGTTGCCGGCGAAGTGGGTGAACTCCGAGAACTTGCCCGGCTCCTGGATGGCGATGGACACGAACGGGGCGACCATCAGCACCAGCCAGACCGGCTGGGTCCACACCTGCATCTTCGACAGCGCCGTCATGCCGTAGATCACCAGTGGCAGGATGATCAGCGAGCAGATCAGGTAGCCGACGGCGAGCGGGATGTGCAGGCCCAGCTCCAGCGCCTGGGCCATGATCGAGCCCTCGAGGGCGAAGAAGATGAAGGTGAAGCTGGCGTAGATGACCGAGGTGAGCGTCGAGCCGAGATAGCCGAAGCCCGCGCCCCGGGTCAGCAGGTCCATGTCGATGGAGTACTTCGCCGAGTAGTACGAGATCGGGATGCCGGTGAGGAAGATGACCACTGCCGCGGCGAGGATGGCCACCATGGCGCTGGAGAAGCCGTTGGAGATGGCGATCGAGCCGCCGATGGCGAAGTCCGCGAGGTAGGCGATGCCGCCCAGGGCTGTGGTGGCCACGACATAGGGGGTCCAGCGGCGGAAGGACTTGGGCGCGTAGCGCAGCGAGTAGTCCTCCAGCGTGTCGTTCTTGGCCCAGTCGTTGTACGTGCGGCCTGCGGCGCCGGGAGCCTCGGCGGACGTGTCCGCCACCGTCGGCGGTGGCGTGGGCGCCTGGTTGTCGACGATCTCCGTCACGGCTGTTCCCTCTTCCTGAGCGGAGCCCCGGACACCCCGGGGCAGTGCACGGAAGATTCCAGCCACATTGTTTCTTCGCCGTTTCGCCGCCTTTAAAAGGAAGTTCTTTGATTATCTCTTTGGTGACGCGCGTAGAATCGTGCGCAGGATAACTGAGGCATTACTGCTTCGACCGGCCTGAAGCCCTTCCGACCTGCCCATTCGAAAAACCCACTCAGCGTCGGCGTGGACGCTGAAAGCGTTTCGGAATTCCGATGAAATCCACAGTCCCGCGGGAGCCGGCAGACGGGGCTGGAGAGTGTCGGGTTCCGGAATTGCATGCGGACCGAAGGGACGATCAGCTGGACAGCACCTACGGCATCCCCACCGATCGATGAGGCTGCCTAAAAGTTCCCCTAGAAAGTATTCCTGTGGCGGGGTACTGTCAACGGGTCGGCGGGAGAGCCTGCTGCCGGCCCGCTGACCAGCACGAGGCGGACAGGGGTGTCAGAGTTGGGCGACGACGTGGAAGTCGAACGCGTCCGCCCGCGCCAGGTAGAGCGGCTGCCGGAGGTGGTTGCCGCGCAGCCGCAGCAGACCGCGCGGGCCCTCGTAGGCCACTCCCGCCCCGACGTCCGCGGCTCTGCGCATCGCGCGCACGTCCAGGAACCCGGCCCGCTGCGCCAGGGCGGCCAGCAGCCGCAGCCCTTCGAAGCAGGATTCGCCGAGGCTTCCGGCGACCGGCGCCTCCGCTCCGAACCGGTGCGTGTAGCGGCGGCCGAAGTCCAGGCTCTCCGCGGTCGCCAGCGCCTCGAAGAAGCCGGCCGCGGCCCACAGTCCCTCGGTGGCGTCGGCGCCCGCGGCCAGCAGCATGTTCTCGTCCAGGTGTGTGCTCAGCCGCTGGCAGCGCTGGTGCAGTCCGTACGCGGAGAAGGCCCGGCTGAAGCGCACCGCGTCGTCCCCGACCAGCAGCATCAGCACCGCGTCAGCCCCGCACCGCTCGATGCGGCGCAGCGCCGGACCGAAGTCCTCGGCCCCCAGCGATACGAAGACCTCGTCGTGGACCCGGCCGCCCAGGGCGCGGGCGTACCGGCGTGCGGCCCGGGCCGTCGCTCGCGGCCACACGTAGTCGTTGCCCACCGTGCACCAGCGCCGCACCCCGGTGGCCTCGGCAAGCAGCCGCATCGCCGGCAGCAGCTGCTCCGTGTCGGCCTCCCCGGTCAGGAACACCCCAGGGGTACGTTCGCCACCCTCGTACTGCGCCGTATAGACGTACGGGACGCGGCCGGCGATGCGCGGCGCAAGCGTCCTGCGCACCGCCGAGATGTGCCAGCCCACCACCGCGTCCACGGCGCCCAGCGACACCAGCGCCTCGACCTCGGCCGCCACGCGCTCCGGCGGCGCCCCGCCGTCCACCACGACGAGACGGACTTCGCGGCCCAGGATGCCGCCCGCGGTGTTCAGCTCCTCCGCGGCGAGCTGAGCCGACAGCTCGCACGACGGGCCGAAGAGGCCCGCCGGGCCCTGCAACGGCACGACCAGCGCCACGGTCACCGCCTCACCCGCGCTGCGCGGACGCGTCGGCCGCATCGGATCCATGAGACCAACCTCCGTGAGGGCATGGGGGACGCAGATCCTGGTCCCGGCCCCGGCACCCTCGCAGAGGCTCGTAATGTTCCCGCACAGTAGACCTACCGGAAGGACACCGGCAATGCCGTCCGAACCGTCACCGGACCTCGCCCATCTCCTCAGCCACGCCGAGCGGCGCCTGATCCGGCGGCTGACGGTGCTGCTGGCCGAGGAAGGCTGCTCCATCGAGCAGTGGCGCGTGCTGTCCCTCACCGCCGACGGCAAGGGCCACCCGATGACCGAGATCGCCGACCACGCGCTCATGCCGGCCCCCAGCCTCACCAAGCTCGTGGACCGCATGGTCGCCGACAACCTCGTCTACCGCCGCGCGGATCCCGGCGACCGCCGCCGCGTCCTGCTCTACCTCTCCGCCCGTGGCCGTATCCTCCACGACCGCGCCGCCCACCGCGTCCACGCCGAGCAGGCCAGCCTCCTCGCCGCCATCGACGACCAAGGCTCACTCGCCACGGCCCTGTCCCTGCTCGCCTCGGCCCTGGATCAACAGCCCGGGCCCCGGACCGGTGCGGCAAGATCCCACTGATCCTCCTGGTCTCCACCGGCAGCCGTGACCGCCAGGTGTTCGACCGGCGTTGCCGGCAGGGCGTCGCCGGTCAGCGGACCCGCTCGGTGCGCTTGACAGCCGCGCCTGCCTCGACAGGCGAAGGGCTCCCACGAGTCACGTCCTCGCGGGAGCCCTTCGTGTTACCGCCTGCAAGTGAAGGTTGAGAAGACGATCACGAGCAGGACGTCTGTGCAGACGCTGTTATGGCGTCACGGCGCGAGCAGCAGGCTGTCGCCGCGCTCCTTGGCGGCGGCGTAACGCTTGGCGACGTCCTGCCAGTTCACGACGGCCCACATGGCGTCGATGAAGTCGACCTTCTGGTTCTTGTACTGGAGGTAGAAGGCGTGCTCCCAGGCGTCGAAGACCAGGATCGGGGTGGAGCCCTGGCCGAGGTTGCCCTGGTGGTCGTAGACCTGCTCGACGATCAGCCGGCCACTCAGCGGCTCGTACGCCAGCACGCCCCAGCCCGAACCCTGGGTGGTCGCGGCGGCCTTGGTGAGCTGAGCCTTGAAGCCCGCGAAGGAGCCGAAGGACTCGGCGATCGCGTCCGCGAGCTCGCCAACGCCGTCCTTCTCCAGCGGCTCGCCGCCGCCGTCGCCGGTCATGTTGTGCCAGTAGATCGAGTGCAGGATATGCCCGGAGAGGTGGAAGGCCAGGTTCTTCTCCAGGCCGTTGATCGAGCCCCACTGCTCCTTGTCACGGGCCTCCGCGAGCTGCTCCAGCGTGTCGTTCGCGCCCTTCACGTACGCCGCGTGGTGCTTGTCGTGGTGCAGCTCGATGATCTGCGGGTTGATGACCGGTTCGAGCGCTGCGTAGTCGTAGGGAAGCTCCGGGAGCGTGTAAACCGCCATGTCCAACGTCCTCCGACATAATTGCAATCGATGTGCAGTTGCACGTTATCAGCAGAAGGAGTCGATAGCCGATCAGGCGTTGGTCCTAGGACCGCGGTCGCGTCGCAGGCCCAAGGGGCGTTCCACTGTTGGAGAGAACGGGCCAGGTTTCGGCCTGCCTCGAGAAAAGGACGCCGGTTCGGCCGGCGCACCCCTCCTCAGAAGGGCCCTTGGGCGAGCGTCGGGCAGGGAGGCGCCGGGAGATCGCGGTCACCGCATGCCGGGCACGGTCACCGGTGGGCGAACTGCAGTGCGGGACGCTCCCACGTGATCTTCGGCGGAGCCGGGGCGACCGTACCGCCCCGTACGCCGCCCAGCCGCCGGTAGAAGTCCTCCGCCGGCGGATGGGCGACCACACGCACCGCGGCCAGACCTGCGCCCCTGGCCTGGCCGATCATGTGTTCCACCAGGTAGCGCCCGATGCCCTGGCCCTGAGTGGCTAAGGGCTGTCCCGTAATCCCTGGCGGGCGTGCGACGACAGCTACGGCACCTCGCCGCGTTGTCGGAACGTCCGCATACATCCAGTATGCGGACGTCCCTCCGCCTTGCGATGCACCGCATCTGACGCCGCACGCTGATCCACCAGGGATTACGGGACAGCCCTTAGGGCGGCACCATTTGGCTCCACCCAGGGCGACTCCAACTGGTCCCACTGCGAGGGGCGTTCGGAGGTACTTGGGGGTAGTGGCGAGGTGAAGTGGCCCCACCCTGGGGCTTGCCCTGGGACGGTGCCGAGCACGAGGCGTTCTGGGCCATGGCTCAGCGGCAGCTCGGCGAGATCGAGGGCGCGAAAGCCCTGGTCCGGGTCCTGCTCCTGCACCGCCATCAGCAGCACGCGGACATGCTGGCGGGCCTGCGAGCCGCCGTCGACCTGGGCACCTGCAACGACGACGTGGTTGCCCTGGAGGCCCGCAAAGCCGCCCAGGCAGCCGGCCGGGCCCCCACCGTCACCACCCCACCGGCAGTGGCGGACCAGGAAGACCCGGTGGACCCGCAGTTGCCGCAGGTCAGCCATCTCGCTCCGCGTCGTCTGGCCAGGTCACTGCCCGAGGACGCCCGCCCGCTGCCCCGTCTGGAGCAGTGGGACGAATTGCTGAACCTGCGACGGAAGGATTCGTCATGACTGCCGCCCAGCATGCGCTCACCGCCCAGGCATCCGACGCCGCGATCGACACCGCCTGCCGGATGCCGCGGCTGCCCATCATGCGGGCCCAGGCCGCCGACACCATCGCCCGCGCTGAGCGCGAGGGGCTGTCCTACGCCGGATTTCTCGCCGAGCTGCTGATGGCCGAGTGCGAGGACCGCGACCGCCGCCGGGCCGAACGCCGCATCCGCGCCGCCCATTTCCCGCGCGAGAAGTCGCTGCGCGAGTTCGACTACGCCGCCAACCCCAACGTCGACCCGGCCGTCATCCACAATCTGGCCACCTGCGACTGGATCACCAAGGGCTACCCGCTGCGTCTGATCGGGGACTCCGGCACCGGCAAGTCCCACCTGCTCATCGGCCTGGGCACCGCTGCCGCCATGGCCGGTTACCGCGTCCGCTACACCACCGCCGCCAGCCTGGTGAACGAGCTCGTCGAGGCCGCCGACGACAAGCAGCTGGGCAGACCATCGCCCGCTACGGACGCATCGACCTGCTCGAAATCGACGAACTCGGCTACCTCGAACTCGACCGGCGTACCTGGCGCAGGCACGCGTCCGGCACAGTCCTCGCCTGCGCCACCGACAGGCAGGGAAGCCCTCAAGCAGCTCGGTTCAAACGGCTCGCTCAAGCGGCTCGGTCGCTCGGGCGGATCACCGCCGCGATGGTCTTGATCGCCCCGCAGCGCTCGAAGTGCAGCGTGAAAGACACGAAGTCGCCCGCCTGCAATCCCGCCTTTCGCGCATCACATCCCGTCCCGTGTCCGCACGCCCGCGACAGGCCGGGTCCTGCCGACAGGGCTCCGCCGGCAGGACACCAGGAAGGGGCTACTCGGTCCGGGACCTCACAGAGCGGCTACGCACGACGGCGAACACCGCCGCCGCCAGACCCAGCACCCCGACGACCAGGCCGGCCACCCCGAGGCCACGAGCAGTCGAGTCGCTGCTCGACGCGGCCGGCTCGGCACTCGCAGAACTCTTCGGGCTCGCCGACGTGGCGGTGGCGGCGCTGCCGTCCTCCTCCGCGCCCTTGGCGGTGAGCTTGAGGACGGGCGCCGGATTCTCCGGCTCCTCGCCGCCCTGCTCGGCCTCCTCGATCCAGCGGACGACCTTCCCGTCGGAGTACGTCTGGAGGGTCTTGAAGGCCAGCTGGTCGGTGTCCTCGGGCAGCTGACCGAAGGCGACGTTGAAGTCCTCGTACTGGCCGGCGCCGATCTTCCCGCCGGTCCAAGTGATCTCGGAGACGGCGTCGGTGATGGTCCCGTCGTCGGTCTTGACCGGCGTCTTGAGCTTGGTGTTGGTGACCTTCGCGGTCCAGCCGTCCTGCGGGGAGACGAGGACACCGAGGACGGGGTGGTCGGTGGGCAGGAAGACCTGCACCTTCGTGGTGCTCGCGGTGTCCTCCTCGTTGGGGACGCGGAAGGTCAGGACGCCGTCGGTGGTGCCCTTGGCGTAGCTGTCGGGGTGCACGGTGACGTGCGCGGAGGCGGTGCCTGCGGCGGCGAGGACTCCTGCGGCGGTCAGCGCGGTCACGGTGGCCGCGCGGCGCAGGGTGATGCGTGTCAGAGACATGAGGGATGGATCTCCATACTTGAAAAAGGTGTTGGGGTCAGATCGCGTACCAGATCCGCACCGGAGGTCCACGTCGGCGCACGGCGTACCGCAACAACACCTGACAGGACAGGCGGCGCTCATCGGCTGCCCTGCCCGCGACACCCGCCGCCGCGGGTGAGCTCCACGCCCCCGACGACAGCCCCCACCAAGCCACCAGCCCCGGCACGAGCGCCACCGCCCGCCGCAGCAGCGACCACATCGCGGCCTCGCCCCACCGCAGCCACCAGGTCATGAGGACGGCCGCCGCGATGTGGGCCGAGGTGGCGTGGGGCGCCATCGCGTGCGTGTGGGCCATGCGCATGCCGTGCATGGCCATCACGGCATGCGGTCGGGCGGCTTCGAACGCGAGATGCAGCCCGCTCTGAGCTGCGAGCGTCCCGCCTCCGATGCCGGCGAGCGAACGCTCCCGCCCGGCAAGCAGAGCAGCGGCGACGAATACGGGCGCGAAGCCCGCGGCCTGCGCCCACACGGGTGGCGCTACCCCGGTCGCCAGCACGTGTCCCCCGGCTGCGAGCAGCACACACAGCGCGGCGAACACCGCCGCGCGCAGGCCCCGTACCGGCAAGGACACGTCCATGGCGCCCCGATACTCCCACGCGGCGCACGGGGACCTTGCAGCGTGTGCACTTTCGCACCACCGCCGCCCGACGCCGTCTGCTTGCATGGCTGGCTTCGCCTCGGGAGTCGGATGCGCCATCGGTCCGATGCCGAGTTCTCTCGAGCGGCGACGAGGCAGCTGAAGCGCCCGTGAACGAGGGCGCTTCGCTTCAAAAGTCGCATATAGCCCGCTGTGAGTTCCTTCCGACGGGTGCGATTTTCCCCGTATGTCGGCCCGTTGCACGTGAGTCGAGCGCTGGGCATCCATGAGGTGCCGGAGCATCCGCACGGCGGAGCGACGAACTGGGACGAGGTGGCACCGATGGCTGGCGTGAGCCCGGAACCGATAGCGACTTTCTGCGGGAACTGCAACTGCGGATGTCCGCAGCTCTTCCTCGACGCGGATGCGCCCGAGGACAAGCGGGTGCGGATCACTGATGACTTCGGGCGGCAGGTCCAGATGAGCGAGGAGCAGTTCGCCGACCTCGTCGCCCAGGCCAAGGCCGGCGCACTGGACCGCCTGACCGCAGCCCCGGCCTGACCCGCGCTTCGGCCGTCTCGCCGCCATGGCGGGGTCGCCTGGATGGCCGGGGGGCGTCCCTCGGCGAAATGGCCCTGCACCTGGTGCCCCGTTACGACGGGACCGAGGCGGCCGAGTCCACCTGGTCCGGGATCCAGTAGGAGGCCCCGGAACCCGTCCCGGGAATCCGGGGTCTGACGCAAACTCACCGCCGCTTCAGAGGCCGGCGGTTTCGGCGTGGTGGGCGGCGTCGTCTTCCGGGCTCCCACCATGCGCCAGTGGGCGGGCCGCGTAGGTGATGCGGATGACACCGTCGGCGTGCCGTTCGGTGCTCGCATTGACACCGAAAACATCGGCGAGGAGATCCGGGGTGAGCACCTCCAACACCGGTCCCGCCGCCGCCACGGCTCCTTCGCTCAGGACGACGACGTGGTCGCAGAGGCGGACGGCAAGGTCGAGGTCGTGCAGAACGGCGAGGGTGGTGACGCCGGTGGCCCGGATCAGGTCCAGGAGCTCGAACCGGGCGCGGATGTCGAGATGGTTGGTGAGCTCGTCCAGCACAAGAAGCTGTGGGTTTTGGGCCAAAGCCCGGGCCAGCAGGACGCGCTGGCGTTCTCCGCCGGACAGGAATGCGTAGTCGCGGTCCGCGAATGACCGTACGCCGCAGCGGTCGATCGCGTCGGACACGGCCTCGTGGTCCTCGGGTCCGTCGCGGCCGAGCAGGCCGTGGTGAGGGGCGCGGCCGAGGGCCACGATCTCGCTGACCGTCAGGCCGGTGGTGTTACCGCCTGCATCCTGGAGTACGGCCGCCGTATGGCGGGCCGCGGCGCGGGGGGACAACTGCCACACGTCGTCCTCACCCACCCTGACCGCGCCGTCCACCGGGCGCAGTGAGCGGTAGACGGCCCGCAGCAGGGTGGACTTGCCGCTGCCGTTGGGGCCGACGAGCCCGACGATGTCGCCCTTGCGGGCCTCAAGGCTCACGTCCCGGAGGATCGCGTTGCGGTCCAGGGTGACTTGGAGCCGGTCGACAGTGAGTTTCATACGGTCAGTCCAAACCCTTGTTGCGGCGCAGCAGCCACAGGAAGAAGGGGGCGCCGAGCAGGGCGGTGAGGATGCCCAGCGGCAGTTCGTTGGGGCGGTTGAGAGTGCGGGAGAGCAGGTCGACCAGGACCAGGTAGACGGCGCCCAGCAGCGCCGTCAGAGGCAGCAGTCGGCGGTGGTCGGCTCCAATGGTCAGCCGCACCAGGTGCGGGATCATCAGGCCGACGAAGCCGATGCTGCCCGCGACCGCGATGACTGTGCCGGTCAGCAGAGCGCTGAGGACCAGCAGGACGGCGCGCAGCCGGTTGACGTCGACGCCGAGCGCGGTGGCGGACTCGTCGCCGGCCAGCAGCACGTTGAGGCGGCGGCCGAACAGGGACATCAGGGTGGTCGTGGCGAGAACGACCACGGTGACTGTGGGCAGTTGGTCCCACTGGGCGCCCGAGACGCTGCCCAGCATCCAGAACATCACCGTCCTCAGCTCGGTGGGGGTCGCCTGGAGCTGGACGTAGCTGGTCGCGGAGAGAAAGACGTATCCCACGGCGACGCCCGCGAGCACCAGCCTGGTCGGGGCCATCCGTCCCCGGCGCTGTCCGAGGGCGAAGACCAGCGCGCCGGCGGCGACCGCGCCGAGGAAGGCCGCCGCCGACACCCCGAGCCCGGCGAGCGCGGCGCCACCACCCAGGGTGATGACGAGGACGGCGCCGAGCGTGGCGCCGTAGGAGAAGCCCAGCACGATGGGGTCGGCGAGCGGGTTGGACACCACGGTCTGGAGCACCGCGCCGGACACCGCCAGGCCCGCGCCGACCACGGCTGCCAGGACCACCCGCGGGGTGCGGAAGTTCCAGACGATCTGGTCGAGCGCGGGATCGGATGGCGCCGTCCCGGCGCCGGTGACGTGGTGGAGGACGATCCCCCACACGTCCCCGACGGGGACGTTGACGGCGCCGATGCTGATCGCCACGATCATGGTGGCGGCCAGCGCGACGGGCAGGAGCATGAACGCCAGCTGAACCCTGAACCGGCTCAGAGCGCGTCGGGGTGCAGCATGTTCGCGATCTTCTCCACGGCCAGGTCGTTGCTGGGGCCCAGGTACATCGAGTCGGACAGCGTCACGTACGTGTTGTTCTTGGCGGCCGGCCACTGGGGGAACTCCTCGAGAAGTTTCTTGGCGTACGCCGCCGGGTTGGGGTCGTTGTAGCCGATGACGACGAGGGCGTCGACGTCGGTGGCGGCCACCTTCTCTTTACTCAGGTCGGCGAAGGTGGTCTTGGCGGCGTCCCCGAAGGCGTTGGAGGCGCCGGCCTTGGCGAGGATGTCGTTGACGATCCCGTGGGCGAAGACCGAGCTGAAGTCGTTGCTGCCCATGGACATGTTGGAGAAGAGCACCATGACCTTCGGGGGCTTTACTCCCTTGACCTTTTCGGAGACCGCCGCGATGTTCTTCTCGGAGGCGGCGATCAGCTTCTCGGCCCTGTCACTGACGTTGAAGATCTTTCCCATGTCGCGCAGCAGCCGGTAGCTGTCGGCGACGGTCATCTTGGAGGGGTCGTCGTCGCAGCCCTGCGGGGAGACGTAGTTGTTGGCACCGACCTGCTTCAGCTGCTCGCGGGTGGCGAAGCCGTTCTTCCGGTCGAAGCCGTACGTGGTGACGGACAGGGCGAGATCGGGGCGCAGCCCGAGCATCGCCTCGCGGGGAATGTCGTATGCCTCGTTGACCTTGACGTTCCCGGTGGGCAGGGACTTGATCGCGGCGGCCCGGCCGGCGACCTCGGACATGCCGTAGCTCTGCTGGTTGGAGACGATCTTGTCCTGGAGGCCGAGGGCAAGGAGCGTGGAGACCTCGGCCACGGAGGCGCCGTTCATCACGACGACCCGGCTGGGCGCCTTCTCGAAGGTCTGCTTCTCGCCACAGTTGTCGAGGGTCACCGGGTAGCCGGAGTTCGAGGCCGCAGCCTCGGTCGTGCTGTCGCTCGCCTTGTCGTCGGGCGAGGAGCCGCATGCCGCCGTGAGGAGGCACAGGGCTGCGGCCAGGACGGTGGCGACCGGCCGTTTCATCGACATGCGGGCTCCCTGCGTACGAAATGCGCTTGTGAGCTGGAAGGTTTCTGTTGCAGTAGTCGAGGCGAAGTGGCCGTGGGTTCCCGGCAGTTGCGAAGCGTTTCGCGGCGTCCGCTTCTTGACCGCCCTCAAGTACAGGCAATGCGGGGTGGACCTGCGCGACTTGATCGAGGAGGTCCGCGTCAGCGCCTGGTATCCCTGCCGCAGTTCACCCGCAGGCTCCTCCACGACCAGCACGCCGTCATCGCCGGCCTCTCCTCAACTCGGAGCTCAGGTCGCCGGCTTCAGCTGATCAAGCGATCCGGATACGGCCACGCAGAACTCGACAGAACCTGACCGTGGACCCACCACAAGTTCGCAGGCTCATCACACGATCAGGCGACAGAGTCCGTTCATCCGTACCTGCCTGAGCACTTCGCCGAGTACGCGGTCAGGGGGTCTCCGGCGGCCATGGGTACTCCATCACGTGAGCCACCTGCCGGGCCATCTCCGCCCCTTCGAGGCGGTCGACGAGGTGAAGCGACATATCGATCCCGGCGGACACGCCCGCGCTGGTCACGATGTGTCCGGCATCGACCCATCGCTGCCCGGTGAGCACATCGACGTCCGGATACCGCGACGCGAGGTCGTCGAGAACGCTCCAGTGAGAGGTCGCGCTGAGCCCCGCGAGGAGTCCCGCCGCCGCGAGGACCAGGGCACCGTTGCAGACGGACGCCATGAGCGTGCCTTCGTCCGCGAGAGCCCGCAGGCGTGACAGGTGCGTCTGGTCGGTCTGAAGGAGATCGGTCCCGGCACCGCCGGGGTGAACGAGGAGGTCCGGCCTCGGCCCGTCGTCGATGGCACCGTCGGGCGTGACCGTCAGCCCCAGGCCGCACCGCACCGGTCCGCCATCGATGCTCGCGCTACGGACGACCACGTCCCGTTCGGTCAACTCCTGCCAGAGCCGGAGGGTCTCCCACGGGCCGACGGCGTCCAACGGCTCGACGTCCTCGAAGAACAACACGGTGACTCGATAGGGCAGTACGTCGGTCATGGTTTTGGCGTCTCCTGGAGAGCGAGCGGATGGTTCAACACGAGTTCGGGACCTGATCACTTGATCGTTCCGGGCCCGCCGTCACACCCACAAGTGGCATAAGACGCGACTGCCGATAGATTTCTGCCGTGGCCGTTTCGATGACATCACAACGCCCTGTCCGGCGGCATCGTGTCGCCGTGCTCGCACTTGACGGAGTGCTGCCGATGGAGGTCGGCATGCCGTTCCATATCCTCGGTCTGCCAGAACTGCCTTACGAGGTGATGCTCTGCGGTCGCGTCCCGGGTCCCGTCGAAACGGACAAGGGATGGCCCCTGCTCGCCACGCACGGTCTCGACGCGGTCCGCGACGCGGACACCGTGATCGTGCCCGCCTTCCGCGGATACCTCGACGGCTCACGGGACGACGCGGTGGCCGCACTGCGCCAGGCACACCTCAACGGCGCCCGCATCGCCTCGATCTGCACAGGAGCGTTCGCGCTCGCCTCCGCAGGGTTGCTCGACGGTAGGCGCGCGACGACACACTGGCGCTACGCCGACGAACTCGCCCGCCTCCATCCGAAGGTCGAGGTCGAACCCGACGCACTCTACGTCGACGCCGGAGACGTCCTCACCTCCGCGGGCGTGGCCAGCGGCATCGACCTGTGCCTGCACCTCCTGCGGCGCGACCACGGAACGGCCGTCGCAAACGCGGTGGCACGAGAGATCGTCGCCGCACCGCATCGGGAAGGCGGACAGGCGCAGTTCATCAGGAGGCCGCCGGCACCGCCGAGCAGGACTGGCCTCGGCCCGACTCTGGAATGGGCGCTGACCCGCCTTGACAAGCCACTGACGGTCGCCGACCTGGCCGCACACGCCCGGCAATCCACCCGGACCTTCGTGCGCAGCTTCGCGGCCGAGACCGGCACCACCCCTATCAAGTGGCTCAACACGGCACGCGTCGACCGAGCCCGCGAACTCCTCGAAACCACCGACGCCACCATCAGCCACATCAGTCAGGTTTGCGGCCTCGGCACCCCGGCGAACTTCCGGCAGCACTTCCGCCGCACCACAGGGACCACACCGAGCGAATACCGCCAGGCTTTCGCCGTGATCTGACGCCTGCCCAGCCGACTCCCTGTCGGCCAGGCGACAGACTTCTCCAGCAGGCCGGGGCCCCCGGCCAGCCGCGTGATAGAAACGGAGGATCGCCAGGACATCGGCAGTGGGCCAGACCCGCAGATTCGGGCACTCAGCGTCAGCCGGACACGACAGCACGACCTCCGCCCGAGGCACCAGGGACACGTACGTCCCGCAGCGACCCCACCAGGTCCGGATCGAAGAAGCACTTAACGTCATGGGTGGCCTCCGCCCACAGGACCACGAGAGGGCATGCCATCGCGCGCACCCACGTTTGGCTCCATGCCCGCGTCACAGCATCACCTGCTGACACCTCGTCAGCTAAGTCAGCAGAAGTCAGCAAGCGGACTGCCACACGCAGCCGCACTTCGGAATCAACAGTCCGCCCGCGACCAGGCACGCCCGACCACTTCTCGCATGCCGCTCTCAACAGCCGGGAGCAAGGAGCCGGGAAACCGCGACCTCCTGCCCCCAGCAGCCCAGCTCACCCGTCTCAGCAGGTCAGCGCACCCTTCCTCTGGGCTTCAACGCCACGGGCGGCAGCTCTGGGGCCGGAAGCGGGGCTCCGTCGTACCCCTTCACCTCACCGAACCGGGAACCCGTCATCCAGTCCGCACGAGCCTGCACGATCTCTTCCTGGGACCGCCCGATCCAGTTCCAGAACATGATCAGCTCCTCCTCGAACGGCTCGCCGCCGAGCAGCATCAGGCCCGCGTCGGACTCGGCGCGTACGGGGAGTTCGGTGCGGCCGCAGCCGAGGTAGAGCATGGAGCCGGGCAGCAGGGGCACGCCGTCGACGTGGGCCTCGCCGGACATGGAGAGAACGGCGTACTCGAAGTCGGGCTCCAGGGGCAGGCGTACGTCCGCGCCGTGGGCCAGGGTGAGGTCGGCGCCGACGATCGGGGTGTACGTCGTGCCGGGCGAGGTCGCCCCGTCGAGGCCGCCGAGGATCAGTGTGGCCTTCAGGCCGGGGGCCGTGACGACCGGCAGGTCGCCGTGGTGTTCGAAGTGTGGGTCGGTGTGGCGGTGGCTGTCGGGGAGCGCGACCCACAGCTGGGCGCCGTGCAGCAAGCGGGCGTGGGACCTGGGGCTCTCCTCGGAGTGGCTGATGGCCCGGCCCGAGGTCATCAGGCCCAGTTCGCGCGGACGGATCGTCTGCAGGCTGCCGGTGGAGTCGCGGTGCAGCACCTCGCCCTCGTGGAGCCAGCTCACCGTCTGCAGGCCCATGTGCGGGTGCGGGGGCACCTGCATGCCGGGCTCGTCGGCGATGTCATCGGGGCCGTAGTGGTCGACGAAGCACCAGGCACCGACCATGCGGCGGCCCAGGTTGGGCAGCAGGCGGCGGACCTCGGTGGACTCGCCGAGCTTCACACGGCGAGGGCTGAGAAGTTCGCGGACCGGCTCCGCCACGACGAAACCACGGCCGCCGCACACGGCGGGAACCGCCTCGCGATCAAGATTGCTCATGTCGCCCAACCTAGTCCTGTGGGAGCCGTCGCGTCAGCGCGTCCTCGACCGGCGGCGAAGGGGCCCAGCGCCGCCCCCCTCACGTAGTGGAATATTGAATCAATCTACTCCGTTGTCGGCCTCGAAGGAGGTCAGCGTGGACATCACGTACTACGACCACGGAACACAGGCGGAGCGCTGGGAGCGCGCGCGGATGTTCTTCGACGCCAAGGACTACGCCGCCGCGGCCCGCGTCCTGAACGGGCTGGTCGAGGAGGTGCCGGAGCAGACAGGACCGCGGCTCCTGCTGGCGCGCGCCTACTACCACTCGGCCCAACTGCGGCGCGCCGAGTCCGAGTTGCGCGCCATCGTCGAGCGTGACCCGGTGGAGCACTACGCGCGGCTGATGCTGGGCCGCACCCTCGAACGCCAGGGGCGCCACGAGGAGGCCGGACCACACCTGCGCCTCGCCTCGGCCCTCGCGGGCGACTTCGACGAGATCTGATCCCGCCTACCCCTTCCATATGCGCGGGCCCGGCTCCCCCATGGAGCCGGGCCCGCCGCACGTCCGCACCTGCCCTGCCGCTACGCCGCCTTCCCGTACGTCCGCCGTCCCCGCCGGTACGCGATCTCACCGAGAGCCACGTCCACCACGACGAACGCCACCAGCGGAATGCCCAGCAGCGGTACGAAGTAGCCGAGGACGGCGACCGCGGCCGCCAGCGGGACGAGGATCTGCGGGGGCACCTGCTGCCAGGCGCCGCGCGGGATCGGGCGGCCGAAGGCGGACCCGCGGCCGCGCTGCCACCACATGCGGTAGCCCCACACGATCAGCAGGACCAGCGAGAGCGCCAGCAGCATCAGGGCGATCTGGTTGACCAGGCCGAAGAGGACGCCGGTGTGCAGGTCGATGCCCCAGCGGGTCAGCTTCGCCAGAAGCGGGTAGTCGGCGAACCGCAGGACGTCGGTGACCTCGCCGGTGGCCGGGTCGATCGCGACCGCGTCCTGCTTCTCGGGCCAGCTGCGCTGCACCTGCTTGACGACGTACGCGGAGGAGGCGTCGGCGGGCGGAACGATCTCGACCGGGTCGCCGAGCCCCTCGGCGCGCGCGGCCGCCAGCACCTTGTCCAGGCCGACGCCGTGCCCGGCGTCCCCGCCGGAGCCGGAGCCGGCCGCCGCGCCGTGGCCCGCGTGATCGCCGCCCGCCGTCGTGGACACCGACGGGGTGGAGTGACCGAGCGAGGTGCGCAGCTCGTCGATGTTGGCGCCGGCGTACGTGGACCAGGTCAGGCCGGTCGCCGAGAGGAAGAGGAAACCGACGGCGGCCCACACGCCGACGCTGCCGTGCAGACCCAGGGTGCGGCGCCGTCCACTCGTCCCACGCACCTTGCGCTGGGCGCGGCGCCGGGAGAACCACAGCACCAGGCCGCCACCCGCGATCACCCACAGCCAGCTCGCGGCGAACTCGCTGTAGAGCCGGCCGTTCTCTCCGAGGTGCAGATCGCGGTGGAACTCGTCGATCCAGGTGCGCAACGGCAGCGCACCGGTCGCACCGTACTGTTCGAGGGAGCCGCGCACCTTGGCGGTGTACGGGTCGACGAACACGGCGAGAGTGTGGGTCGGGTCGACGCCCTCGACGCCGGACAGCAGCACCCTGGTGGTGGCGTCGGCCTCCGGGGAGGGACGTACGGCCGAGACCGTGCCCTCGGGGTAAGCCTTGCGGGCGGCGGCCACCTGCTGCGAGATCGGCTGCTTCGTCTCACCCACGGACACCGTCATCTCGTGGGCGTACACGAGCTTCTCGGCCTGGAACGCGCCGGCGTAGAGGAATCCGGTGACGGCGGCGACGAGCAGGAACGGTGCCACGAACACGCCGGCGTAGAAGTGCAGTCGCAGGATCAGCGGGCGCAGCGGGGCCCATCTGCCGGGGGTCGGCGCGGGGGCGCTCGGCTGCGGGGCCTCGTCCGATGGGGATCCCCCCGCTGGAGCGGAGCCGGATGTGGGGGAGGGCGAGGAAGCGGTGGTCATCGGCGGGTTTCTCCGGGGTCCGGGGCCTGTCTCAGCCCGTGTCGCTCCAGTAGTCGGGGGGCGACATGGCCGAGTTCCCGGCGACGTCAGTGGCCTGCGTCACACGAGGGCGTTGCGCCGGAGCGCACCGGTCGTCGTGCGGTGCCGTGGCATCCTGGCGCGATGGCATCTTCCCCTGACCGCGCGCCCCTCGCCGAGCGGGTCGAGGAACTCCTCGCCACCGACGGCCCGTTGCCCATCGTCGCGGCCGGCGACCCGGTGCTGCGGCGCGGCACCGAGCGCTTCGAAGGCCAGTTGGAGCCCGCGCTCCTCGCCCGTTTCGTCGAGGCCCTGCGCCGCACCATGCACGCGGCGCCGGGCGTCGGCCTCGCCGCGCCGCAGGTCGGCGTGGCGCTGCGGATCGCGGTCATCGAGGACCCGGCGCCGGTTCCGGAGGAGATCAGAGTGGTCCGGGGCCGGGTGCCGCAGCCGTTCCGGGTGCTGGTCAATCCGGTCTACGCGCCCGTCGGCACCGCCCGTGCCGCGTTCTTCGAGGGCTGCCTGAGCGTGCCGGGCTACCAGGCGGTGGTGGCGCGGCACGCCGAGGTGCGGCTGACCGGTGCGGACGAGCACGGGCGCCCGCTGGACGAGGTGTTCACTGGCTGGCCCGCACGGATCGTGCAGCACGAGACGGACCACCTCGACGGCGTCCTCTACCTGGACCGGGCCGAGCCGCGCTCGCTGTCGTCGCACCAGGCGGCGGCCGAGTACTGGGCGCAGGCGACACCGGAACGGGCGGCTGCCGCGCTGGGGTTCCGCCTGCCGGACTGAGTGCCTCGGGCTGCGGGCCCTGGACTGAGGGCTCCGGCTGAGTGCCCTGGGCTGAGGACGGGTGATCCCGCGATCGGGCTGAGCGGAAGGCTCGTTGTCCTACCGTGAAACGGAGTTCACCTCCAACGCGCTGCACAACCTCGGCGCCGCCCTCTGCTGCTGGGGCAGTTCGCCGCCGCGGCCGAGCTGCTGAGCGAGGCGGTCGGGATCGTCCCCGACCTTGGGGAACGTGAGCTCGAGCAGCGGGCCCGGGCCGCCGAGGAGGTGGCCCGCACCGTTCGGCGCGAACCCTCCCCCGCCTCCTCAGAGCCCTCGGCTCACCCCCGATAGGCCTCCAGCAACCGCAGCCACACCTCGCTGACCGTCGGATACGACGGCACCGCGTGCCACAGCCTGCTGATCGGGACCTGTCCGGCGACGGCGATCGTCGCCGAGTGGATGAGTTCACCGACGCCGGGTCCGACGAAGGTGACGCCGCGCAGGATCTCCTCCTCCAGGTCGACGACCATGCGGGCGCGCCCACGGTAGCCGTCGGCGTAGAGGCCGGCGCCGGCGACCGAGGAGAGGTCCACGTCCACGGCCCGGACGCGGTGGCCGGCCTGTTCGGCCTCCGCGAGGGAGAGGCCCACGGCGGCGGCCTCAGGGTCGGTGAAGACGACCTGGGGGACGGCGGCGTGGTCGGCGGTCGCGGCGTGGGCGCCCCACGGCTCCGACTCGGGGATCGCCACGCCGGAGGCGCGGGCGGCGATGGCTGCGCCGGCGATGCGGGCCTGGTACTTGCCCTGGTGGGTGAGCAGTGCCCGGTGGTTGACGTCGCCGACGGCGTAGAGCCAGTCGGTGCCGGTCACCCGCAGGCTGTCGTCGACGGAGAGCCAGCTGCCGGGCTCCAGGCCGACGGAGTCGAGGCCTATGTCGTCGGTGCGTGGGGCGCGGCCGGTGGCGAAGAGGATCTCGTCGGTCTCGATGCGGTCGCCACGGTCGGTGACGACCACGACGCCGCCGTTCTCGCGGGCCACCGACTCCACGGAGGTACCGGTGCGGATGTCGGCGCCGGCCTCGGTGAGGGCCTCGGCGACCAGTTCGCCGGCGAAGGGCTCCATGCGGTTCAGCAGGCCCTTGCCGCGTACGAGGACGGTGACCTCGGAGCCGAGGGCCTGCCAGACGGTGGCCATCTCCGTGGCCACCACTCCCCCGCCGACCACGACCAGGCGGCCGGGGACGGTCTGCGCGCTCGTCGCCTCCCGGCTGGTCCAGGGCTTGATGTCGGCGAGGCCGGGCAGGTCGGGCAGCTGGGCGCGGCTGCCGGTGCAGACCACGACCGCGTGCCGGGCGGTGAGGACGCGCCGCTCGCCGTCGGGGCCGGTGACCGTCACCGTGCGTTCTCCGGTGAGACGGCCGTGGCCGCGGTGGAGGTCGGCGCCGATGCTCTCCAACCACTGGATCTGGCCGTCGTCCTTCCAGTTCGAGGTGTAGTAGTTGCGGTGTTCGAGGACCGCGGCCGCGTCGAGGGGGCCCTGCACGGCCTGGCTGAGGCCCGGTACGCGGCGGGCGTCGGCGCGGGCGATGACCGGGCGCAGCAGGGCCTTGCTGGGCATGCAGGCCCAGTACGAACACTCGCCGCCGACCAGTTCGCTCTCCACGACCGCGGTGGTGAGGCCGGCCGCGCGGGCGCGGTCGGCGACGTTCTCCCCCACGGGCCCGGCTCCGAGCACCACGACGTCGTACGCGATGGTTTCCGTTTCCGTCATGGGGTCAGTCTGGTGGGTGGTGTGCGACGAAGCCACATGGGTATGCGCGCCGGACACCATGCGGAATAGGTGGTCGTGCGGCCGTGTTGTGCCGACGGCTTCGCCCCCGAACCCAGGAAGAGGGATTCACGCCATGAGCAGCACCGTGGAGCTCACCAAGGAGAACTTCGACCAGACGGTCACGGACAACGAGTTCGTCCTGATCGACTTCTGGGCGTCCTGGTGCGGGCCGTGCCGTCAGTTCGCGCCGGTCTACGAGAAGGCGGCCGAGGAGAACCCGGACCTGGTGTTCGGCAAGGTGGACACCGAGGCGCAGCCGGAGCTGGCCGCGGCCTTCGGCATCCAGTCGATCCCGACGCTGATGATCGTACGAGACCAGGTCGCCGTGTTCGCACAGCCGGGCGCCCTGCCCGAGTCCGCCCTGACGGACGTCATCGGACAGGCCCGCAAGCTCGACATGGACGAGGTCCGCAAGTCGATCGCCGAGCAGCAGGCCGACGCCCAGGCCGAGTAACTCCGCGTAACTCCGCGCGGGGCGGCGCCCTCCCCGTGGAGGGGATGTGCGGGGCGCCCTCCGCCGGGCCCTGGCGTCGACTCCCGCCTACCCGACGGCGCCCCCGACCGAAAGGACGACCGTCAGTCGGCGACAGTCCCTAGAAGGGGTACGGCGCCACATCCCCCCGCACCGTCGTCCAGCGCAGCTCCGTGAAGGCCTCCAGGTTGGCCTCGCCGCCGAAACGGGCGCCGGTGCCGGAGGCGGCGATGCCGCCGAAGGGGGCCACGGCCTCGTCGTTCACGGTCTGGTCGTTGATGTGGACGATGCCGGTGGGGATGCGCTCGGCGAGGTCGAGTCCGCGCGCCGTGTCGCGGGTGACTATGCCCAGCGAGAGGCCGTACGGGCTGTCCGCGGCCAGGGCCGCCGCCTCGTCGGCGGTGTCGAAGGGTCGCACGGGCGCGACCGGGCCGAACACCTCCTCCGCGTAGGCGGGGGTGTGGTCGTCGACGCCGGACAGGACGGTCGGGCGGTAGAAGAGCTGGTCGTGGGTGCCGCCCGCGGCCAGTTTGGCGCCCCCGCCGGTGCTCGCCTCGACCAGTGCCCGCACCTTGGCGAGCTGGGTGCCGTCGATGAGGGGCCCGAGGTGGACCTGAGCGCGGTGCGGGTCGCCGACGGCGAGGGAGTCGGCCTTGGCGGCGAGCCGCTCGACGTACTCCTCGTAGAGGGACCGGTGCACCAGGTGACGGCCGGTCGTCATGCAGACCTGGCCCTGGTGGAAGAACGAGCCCCAGGCGGCCGTGGAGATCACGGCGTCGAGGTCGGCGTCCTCCAGGACCACCAGGGCGGAGTTGCCGCCGAGTTCGAGGTGGGCGCGCTTGAGGTGGCGGCCCGCCGCCTCGCCGACGGCGCGTCCGGCCGCCGTGGAGCCGGTGAACGAGATCACCGGTACCCCCGGGTCCGCCACCAGTGCCTGGCCCACGTCGGGGCCGCCGGGCAGAACCTGCAGCAGCCCCTCGGGCAGGCCCGCCTCGGCGAAGACCGCCGCGAGGGAGAGCCCGCCGCAGACCGCGGTGCGCGGGTCCGGCTTCAGTACGACCGCGTTGCCCAGCGCGAGCGCGGGGGCGACGGAGCGGATCGAGAGGATCAGCGGAGCGTTGAACGGCGCGATCACACCAGCGACGCCCACGGGGACCCGCCGGGTGTACGACAGGCGCGGGGCCTCGCTGGGCAGCACCTGGCCGGCCGGCTGGGAGGCGAGGGCGGCGGCCTCGTAGCACTCCTGGGCCGCGACGTGCAGTTCGAAGTCCGCCTTGCCGGCTATGGAACCCGACTCGCGCACGAGCCACTCGCGCAGCTCCTCGGCGTGGGCCGCGAACAGGTCACCGGCCTTGCGCAGCACCCCGGCGCGGACGAAGTGGGGAACGCGGGCCCATTCGGTCTGGGCGGCGCGGGCCGCCTCGACGGCCGGGCGGACGTCCTGCGCGGCGGCGAGGGTGACCGTGGCGAGCCGGTCGCCGGTGGCGGGCTCGGTGACGGCGTACTCGGGGCCCGACAGAGTGCGGGACTGCCAGGTCTTCTGGTCGAGCAACGGCATGGCGGCTCTCCGATTCAGCATGCGGTGGTCGAACGCGTACCCTTTGGTTGAGCGCTCAACAGCCTAGCGGGAGGGGACGCGGGTGAGCACCGCGTGAGCCTGGCGATTCAACTCGACTCGCGCCGCACCACCGTCGCACCGTACGTCTCACGCGCCTCGGGCTCCGCTCCCGGATTGCGCACCGCGCGGTCGACGAGTCCGGCCAGGTCGCGCCCCGAAGGCAGCTCGATGCGAATGGTGCTGAGCCGGGGGCGCAACAGCCGGCCGAGCATGAGGTCGTCGGCGCCGATCACGGCCGTGTCCTCGGGGATGCGCACGCCCTCGTCCTGGAGGGCACGCATCAGCAGCATGGCGTACTCGTCGTTGTACGTGAACACGGCGTCCAGGCCCAGGTCCCGCCAGCGGGCGGCGAGGGCGGCCGCGGACTCCTCCGTGTGGGCGAGCGGCAGCTCGGTCACGGTGGCGTCGGTGCCGCGCAGGGCGGCGCGGGTGCCGTCCAGGCGGGGCCGGGAGAACATCTCCATGCCCCGCTCCTGCGGGACGACGACGCCGATACGGCGGCGGCCGCGGGCGTACAGGTGCTCGGCCGCGCTCCTGCCGACGCCCTCGTGGTCCATGAGCAGCGCGTGGGCGCCCTCGACCGGCTCGGCGCCGAGCGTCACCACGGCCCGGGCTCCGGACCGCTTCAGGACGGCCACCCCGTCCGGGCCGATGCCGGGGCCGGGCACCAGCACCGCGACCGGCCGCAGCTCGGCCCAGGCACGGGCGGCCTCGTCACCGCGCAGGCCGCTGGCGCCGTACTGGACGACGGTGTAGTCGAGCCGGCTGAGCGCGCGCTGGAAGTCGTGCACGAACCGGCTGTACAGCGGGCCGGCCGGGACGGGCGGGGCGGGCATCAGGACGATCCGGGTGTGTCCCGCGCGCAGGCTGCGGGCCGCCGCGTGCGGCACGTACCCGAGTTCCTTCGCCGCCTCGTGGACCCGGCGGCGCGTCGGCTCGCTGATCCGTACGGCGCTGGTGTTGTTCAGGACGTAGGAGACGGTCGCGCGCGAGACGCCTGCCAGGCGGGCCACATCGGCGCTCGTGGGTACCGGGCGCGGTGCGGGGGACGGCAGGGGCGCGGGCGTTTTCGGTATCTGCACCATGACGTACGGCATCTTGGCAGAAGCGCGGAGCCGGGGTCCGGGCGGGGGAACATGGTCCCGATTTCTACGAACTGGCGTGCATATGGGGGCGGTTCACTCCGTACGGGCCGTCTCGGCGACGTACGCGTCACTGGGCAACGTACGCGTCACCCGAGCGACGTCCGCGTCACCCGGGCGACCAGGTCGCACCAGGCCACCTCCAGGCGCTCGATCGGCATCCCGCAGCGGCTGGTCAGGTGGTGGACCAGGACGGGGTTGAGGCTGCTCATGAGTGTGTGGGCGAGGACCTCGCTGTCCGCGTCCGGCACCGCCTGCCGCAGCAGCAGGGCGACATGGCCGTGGTGCAGTTGCCGGACCGGGGCGGAGAAACGGCGCTCGGGGCTCGGTTCGGCCGCCAGCTGGAGGTCCAGCTCGTCGACCGAGCGGCGCAGCAGGGCGCAGCCGAACGCCCGCAGCCGCTCCGCGGGGGGTGCCCCGGGGCCCAGCGGCGGCGGGCCGCCGAGGAAGGCGGCCTGGAACTTCTTCTCGGAGTGGTCGAGCAGTGCCGTCAACAGGCCGGTGCGGTCGCCGAAGCGACGGAAGACCGTGCCCTTGCCCACGTTGGCCGCGACCGCCACCGCCTCCATGGTGACCCCGGCCGCGCCGTGCTCCGCCACCAGTCGCCCGGCCGCCTCCAGCAGCCGGGCCCGGTTGCGGGCCGCGTCGGCACGCAGGCAGGGCTCCTCCTCGATGGGGCCGACCTGCAACAACTCGGTCGCGGCGAGTGACTGTCGCGTCTTCGGGAACGGCGGCGGGGCGGCGGACATGAAAACAGCGTAAAGCACTGGGAACAAAACTGGACCGCGGTCCGCTTAGGGTGATACAAAGCTAAACGGACCCCGGTCCGGATCCAACGGCACTTTTTCGCACGTCAGGGAGTTAGCATGTCCGTTCGCATTCTTGCGCTCGTCGGCAGCCTTCGCGCCGGTTCGACCAACCGCCAGCTCGCCGAGGCAGCCGCCAAGCTCGCCCCCGAGGGTGCGAAGGTCGAGCTGTTCGAGGGCCTGGCGGAGATCCCGTTCTACAACGAGGACATCGACGTCGAGGGCGACGTCCCGGCCGCCGCCGCCAAGCTGCGCGAGGCCGCGCAGGCCTCCGACGCCTTCCTCTTCTTCTCGCCCGAGTACAACGGCACCATCCCGGCCGTCCTGAAGAACGCCATCGACTGGCTGTCCCGCCCGTACGGCGCCGGAGCCTTCGGCGGCAAGCCGGTCGCCGTGGTCGGCACCGCGTTCGGCCAGTTCGGCGGCGTCTGGGCGCAGGACGAGACCCGTAAGTCCGTGGGCATCGCGGGCGGCAAGGTGATCGAGGACATCAAGCTCTCCATCCCCGGTTCCCTGACCCGCTTCGCCGAGACCCACCCGGCCGACGACACCGAGGTCGCCGCCCAGCTGACCGAGGTCGTCGAGCGCCTGCACGGCCATGCCACGGAGCCGGCCGCCGCCTGATCACTGCCTGATCGCCGTCTGAGACACGAAGGGGGCCGGAGTCTTCCGGCCCCCTTCTCGCGTGCCTCGGATCGCTCTGCCCGATCGTCCTGCCCGATCGCCCTGCCGGATCGCTCTGCGGTCGCTCGCCGAGAGGTCGAGCAAGCGATTTCTGAGTCAAGCTGCCGAAAAATCGTTCAAGCCCGCGACCACTGGCCGTCATCTCTGATTGGCTGGACGGATGCAGACACTTTATCGACGACTGCTGACTCTGATGCCTCGACTTGGTTTGCACGTGACCGACCTCGGTCCGGGATCGGCGGTGGTCTCCCGGCGCAACCGGCGGGTCAGAATGCCCCTGGCCCAGGGCGCGGACGTGGTCGCGCGGGACAACGGCCGCTGGTCGGTGACGGGCGCAGGCGAGGACACCTGGGTGGTGCGGCGCCGCAAGTCCCGCGCGGAAAGGGAACAGGGGGGCGCCCAGTCGACGAGTGTCAAGCTCGGCGACAGCGGCGCGCGCCTCCTGCTCGACCCCGCCGCCCTTCAGGACGAGCGCAAGCTGCAGCTCGCGGCGGCCGAATACCTCTGCCACCAGCACGTGGCCGCCATGCTGGAGTTCTACGGCGTGAACTGCGTGTTCGACGTGGGCGCCAACGCCGGCCAGTACGCCCGCCGGCTGCGCCGCCACGGCTACACCGGACGCATCGTGTCCTTCGAGCCCACCGCCGGGACCTTCGCCAAGCTCCAGAAGGCCGCCGAGAACGATCCGGACTGGTGGGTGTACCACTACGGCCTCGGCCGCGAGGACACGGCGAGCACCATCCACATCGGCTGGAACAGCATGAACTCCGTCCTGCCGCCCAGCGACTACGGCAAGGACCGCTATCTGCGGTTCGCCAAGTCCGAGACGGAGGAGATCCAGATCCGCCGCCTCGACGGCATGATGGAGAAGGCCCTCGACGGCATCACCGACCCGCGCCCCTTCCTGAAGATGGACACCCAGGGCTACGACCTGGAGGTCTTCGCCGGAGCCGGTGAGCGCGTCGGGGAGTTCGTGGGACTCCAGTCGGAGGTCGCCGTGCTGCGGCTGTACGAGGGCAGCCCGGGCATGAGCGAGGCGATCGCCACGTACGAGGCGGGCGGCTTCGGGATCACCGGGATGTACCCCGTCACCCGTGAGGCCAACACGGGCCGGGTGATCGAGTTCGACTGCGTGATGATGCGCGCGGACGCGGCCCCGGCGACGGACTGACCCCGCGTCGGACCGACCCGCGCTACGCCCCGCTCGCCTCGGCCTGCTGCTCCAGCTTCCTGGACGCCCTGAGGCTGGTGAACGTCGTGATCGCCAGGACGAGCACGATGAAGCCGAGCGAGAACGGGATGCTGATCTCCGGGACGTGGACCCCGGACTCGTGCAGCGCGTGCAGCACCAGCTTGACGCCGATGAAGCCCAGGATGATCGACAGGCCGTACGACAGGTGGACCAGCTTCCTCAGCAGGCCGCCGATCAGGAAGTACAGCTGCCTGAGGCCCATCAGCGCGAAGGCGTTGGCGGTGAACACGATGTACGGGTCCTGGGTCAGCCCGTAGATCGCGGGGATGGAGTCGAGCGCGAAGAGCACGTCGGTGGAGCCGATCGCGAGCATCACGACCAGCATCGGGGTCATGATCCGCTTGCCGTTCTCCGTGATGAACAGCTTGGTGCCGTGGTAGCGGTCGGCGACACCGAAGCGGCGCTCTACGGCCTTGAGCAGCTTGTTCTCCTGGTACTCCTCCTCGTGCTCCTCCTTGCGGGCGTCCTGGACCAGCTTCCACGCGGTCCAGATCAGGAAGGCGCCGAAGAGGTAGAACACCCAGGAGAACGCCGAGATGATCGCGGCGCCGGCGGCGATGAAGCCGGCGCGCAGCACGAGCGCCATGATGACGCCGACCATCAGCACCCGCTGCTGGTACTGCGTCGGCACCGCGAACTTGCCCATGATCAGGACGAAGACGAAGAGGTTGTCGACGCTCAGCGACTTCTCGGTGATGTAGCCGGCGAAGAACTCACCGGTCGGCTGTCCGCCGCCGTAGAGGAACACCCCGAGGCCGAAAACGCACGCCAGCACGACCCAGACGATCGTCCAGGTCCCCGCCTCCCTCAGTGTCACCTCGTGGGGTTTGCGGCCGATGAAGAAGTCGACGCCGACCAGGGCGCACAGGGCCACGACGGTCAGTATCCAGACGGTGAGGGACACATTCACGGGAGGTACTCCTGGGCCTGCGAAGATCCTGTGGGGGAATGGACATCGTTGTCGGGTGGCTGGATCCCTTCCACCTCCGAGGGGTGAACAAGAGGTCACGTCCTGGTAAGGAATGGGTTCGGGTGTTCGGGCGGCCACCCGCCGAATGGCGGGCAGGTTCCGCCGTACGGCGGCGGTCCGGGCGGCCGGGCGTGCGCTCATCATGGGCCGCACGAGCCGCCGCGTTCCGCGTGAGGAGTAGCCATGACCTCGGTCCCACCCCCGTTCGACCCCGAACTCGCCGCCGCCCTGGAACTGATCAAGGACATGATCTCGCCGGGCATCACCCCGGAGGAGATCGACGACGCCCGCCGGGGTCCCGGCATCGAGATGCTGGCCGAGCTGGATCTGACGCTGGACGGGTTCTTCGAGGTGGAGGACCGGGAGGTGCCCGGCCCCGAGGGTTCGCCTGCGATCTCGCTGCTGATCTGCCGTCCCACGGCCCCGGCGGCCTCCGGTCCGCGCCCCCTGATCTACCACGTCCACGGCGGAGGCATGATCCTCGGCAACAACCGGGTCGGGGTGGACGGGCCGCTGGCCTGGGCGAAGGAGCTGGACGCCGTCGTGGTGTCCGTGGAGTACCGGCTCGCGCCGGAGCACCCGTACCCCGCGCCGGTCGAGGACGTGTACGCCGGGCTGGTGTGGACGGCCGAGAACGCCAAGGAGCTGGGCGCCGACCCGGAGCGGATCGTCATCGCCGGGGCCAGCGCGGGCGGTGGCCTGAGCGCGGCGCTCGCCCTGCTCCTGCGGGACCGCAGGGGCCCGCGCCCGCTCGGCCAGCTGCTCATGTGCCCGATGCTGGACGACCGCAACGACACGCCGTCGGTCCACCAGATGGCGGGGCTCGGCATCTGGGACCGTACGGCCAACGAGACCGGGTGGACCGCGCTCCTCGGCGAACTGCGCGGCGGCCCCGACGTCTCCCCCTACGCGGCCCCCGCCCGCGCCGACGACCTCTCCGGCCTGCCCCCGGCCTTCCTCGACGTCGGCTCCGCGGAGACCTTCCGCGACGAGGTCGTCACCTACGCCTCGCGCATCTGGCAGGCCGGCGGCGTCGCCGAGCTCCACGTCTGGCCCGGCGGCTTCCACGGCTTCGACGGCTTCGCCCCACAGGCCTCTCTCTCCCGCTCGGCCCGAGCAGCCCAACTGACCTGGCTGCGGAGGCTGCTCGCGGAGTGAGGGCGGGCGCCGGCCGCGGGGGGGATATCGCGCGCGGGGCTTGGTGGCCCAGGTTGATCGCGCCCCTCGGGTGGTGAACGCGCGAGGCCCGCGCTGATCCCGCTCCCTCGGCAAGCCGACACCACACCTACCGCCCCCGCCGACATCGGCCCCGCGTGTCCGCCCCGGGCGGGATCCGCGTTAAGCCCCGGGCCTCCGGCTCTGGGCACCAGCCCCCCGCCAGGGCACAGGGCACCGGCGCCCACAGGCCGACCCCCGGCGCCCCTGCCCCTGCCCCTGCAGCGAGCCGGCACCGCAGTCGCGCCCGCGCCGCCGACGTCGGGGCCTGCCTCGCGTTCAGCTGGGGGTCTTCCGCGTCGTGCCGCCGGGTAGGTGACGCCGGGCTCCGGCCTGGCCGGTGCCGGTGCCGCGGGCGGCCCGGCACCCCCGAAGGGGACGATGTCGCGTGGGCGCGGACGTGCGGTCTCGCCGGTGGCCCTCGTGCGGGCGCTGTTCGGGGGCGTGGGTGTGGCGCATCATGGGCGCATGAAAGAGCTGGCCGGGCGGTTGACCGCGTTGGACCCGGATGCCGGGGCCGCTGTGCAGGTCATCGCCTACTTCGATCGCCTGGCCGAGTCCCGGGCGGGGATGGAGGCGCTGGTGCGGGGCGCCGCCGTACTCGCCGGAGTGGCGGCGCGGCTCGTCGACGTGGACCGGCAGGTGCGGATCCGGGTCGAGGCGGACGGCACGCGCCGCGACACCGACCTGCTGCCTGATCCGCGGTGGCCGTCGGCCGCGCTGACGCCGGGCGGTGCTCCGGCGCTGTGGCTGGAGCGCGCCGGGGCGGCGCCGAGTGTGGTGGACGCGGTGATCCTGGAGCGGGCCGCGGGTGCCGTACGACTCGTCCTGGACCGCACGCGCGGCCGGGCACCGATCGACGACCCCGCCCTGGTCGAAACCGTCCTAGACGCCACCGCCCCCGAGGCGGCCCGGCTGCACGCGGCCCGCCGCCTCGGACTGGCCCCGGGCGCACAGGCCCGCGCCCTCGCCCCGCTCGGCGGCCGGCCACAGGTCCTCCCCGCGGACGCGCGGATCGAGCAGACAGAGCAGACCGCGCAGGCCGCACGGACCTGGCCGGCCGAAACGCCCGCCGGGCGCTCCGGTGCCCGTGTCCCCCTTCCCGCCGCGCACCCCGAAAGCCCCGTCGGCCGTCCCGTCCCAGACCCACCCGGCTCGCTGCGTGCCGGTGTCGGCCCTGCCGTTCCCCTGACGGAGCTGCCCCGCTCCTGGGCCGCCGCGCGCACCGCGTTGCGGTTCACCGCCGACGGCACCGCGCAGGATCCCGGTCCGCGGGTCGTGTACGCCGACGAGCTCGGCGGTCTCGCGCTGCTGGCCGATCTCGTCGCGCCGGGGGGCGAGCCGCCGTCCGACGTGCAGGACCTGGACGCGGCCGCCGCGGACGCGCCCTGGCTGCTGGTGACGCTGCACGCCGTGGCGACGACGGCGAGCCTGCGGGCGGCCGCCGCCGAGGCGAACGTGCACCACTCCACCCTCCAGGACCGGTTGACCCACGCCGAACACCTCCTCGGCTGGCCGGTGCGGACCCCGCAAGGCCGGCTCAGACTCCAACTTGCCCTGGAGATGCGCAGGTTGGCCCGCCCCTGAGCGTCGAGAGGCCGTCAGGCGGGAGGGCCGGCCTCCATCGGGTCCTCGTGGGTGACGAAGTCGTCGACGAGACGGCGGAAGAGCGCGGCGAGGTGATGGAGGTCCTCGGGGACCAGTCCGTCAGGGCCATTTCTCAGGTACTCACTCTCGGCGACGTACCGAAGGACCGTCACGGCCGCCTTGTCGAGCGGCAGTCCGGCCAGGGCCATCAGCTTCTCGTGCTGGCGGGCACAGCCCGGCCCCTGTGATCTGGCACACATCCTCTTCTTGTCAGCTCTTTGGCGGCGACTTGTCAGAGTCTTCGGATTGCATGGCGGCGGCCCCCTTCCCCCCACAGTGAGGAGTGCCGTGTCCGACACGCTGACGCAGGCCGCGAGCGACGAGACGGGCGGTGCGACACCGGAGTTCCCGATGCCCCGTGCGGCCGGGTGTCCGTTCGCGCCGCCCCCGGAGATGATGCGGCTGCACGCCGAGAAGCCGGTCTCCCGAGTCCGGCTGTGGGACGACAGCACGCCGTGGCTCGTCACCCGGTACGCGGATCAGAGAGCCCTGTACGGCGACAGCCGCCTCAGCGTCGACCCCACCCTGCCGGGATACCCCCACTCCAGCGCGGCCTTCCAGGACGCCTTCACCAGGAACCCGCCGTCGTTCCTCAACATGGACGACCCCGAGCACACCCGCATCCGCCGTATGGTCACCGCCCCCTTCGCCATCAAGCGCATCGAGGCCATGCGGCCCGCCGTCCAGCGGATGACCGACGCCTTCATCGACGCCATGCTGGCCGGCCCCAAGCCCGTGGACCTGGTGGAGGCCCTCGCGCTGCCGCTGCCGTCGCTGGTGATCTGCGAACTGCTCGGGGTGCCGTACGACGACCACGAGTTCTTCCAGAGCAAGAGCAAGGTGGGCGTCCGCCGGGACGTCTCCCCGGAGGAGTCCCGGGCCGCCTCCGGCGCACTGCTGACGTACCTGGACGAGCAGCTCCAGGCCAAGCTCGCCCACCCGGCCGACGACATGCTCTCCGAACTGGCCGCCCGGATGCGGGACGGCGACCTCACTCGCCGCGACGCCGCCATGCTGGGCCTGCTTCTGCTCGGCGCCGGACACGAGACGACCGCCAACATGATCGCCCTCGGTGTCCTGGCGTTCCTGGAGCACCCGGAGCAGCTCGCGGTCGTCCGCGACACGGACGACCCGCAGGTCGTCGCGGGCGCGGTGGAGGAGATGCTGCGCTATCTGACGATCGTCCACAACGGCCAGCGCCGCGTCGCCCTCGAGGACGTCGAGGTCGGCGGTCTGGTCATCCGCGCCGGAGAGGGCGTCGTCATCCCCGGCGCCACCGGCAACTGGGAGGCCGGGCTCTTCCCCGAACCGGACCGGCTCGACGTCCGCCGCAACGCCCGCCGCCACATGGCCTTCGGCTTCGGCGTCCACCAGTGCCTCGGCCAGCCCCTGGCCCGACTGGAACTCCAGGTCGTCTACAGCACCCTCTTCCGCCGCGTCCCGACCCTGCGCCGGGCCACCGACCTGGAGAAGATCCCGTTCAAGGACGACGGCGTCGTCTACGGCGTCTACGAGCTGCCGGTGACCTGGTGATCCGTACGACCGCCCCGCCCGCCCAGGGGTTGTCCGGTCGATCACGTAAGTCGCTGAGCTGCCACTTCTTCTCGAAGGAGGCGGTGATGGCACCCGAAACCGCCGTCGCAATGGTGCAGAAGATCACGGACGGGGACTACGCCGACGATGCCGAGGCCAGCGGCATAGTGGAGGCGCTTGACCGGGCCTTGCCTGTCCCAGCGGATATGTGAGCGACTTGATCTTCTGGCCCAAGAGCCGGAATCCGACAGCGGCAGAGGTGGTCGATCAGGCTCTGGCCTACCGTCCCCTTGCGTTGTGAGATGACCTCAAGTCCAAAGCCCGATGATCAAGGCAACGGCGGTGACGGTGCTTAGGAACGCCGCGGGGTGGCGGCCCAGATCCGAAGGCGCCCCCGGCCCGCGCCACACCATGCTTGGCGGAGCCAAAGGCGCCTCCCCGTACGACCCTTGGGAGCTCTACCTCAGCCAGCCTGCCCCGTCGGCCGCACCGTGATGTGGTTGATGTCCACGCCTGCGGGCTGGTTGACGGCGAACACAATGGTGTCCGCGATCTGCTCGGCCGTCATCGTGGCGGCTGCCTCGGGGGTGCCGCCGCGGGCGTGCCAGAAGGGGGTGTCCACGATGCCGGGGGCGACAACGGTGACGCCGACTCCGTCCTGGCCGACCAGGAGGCGGGTGTTCTCGGCGAGGGCGTGGGCGGCCCACTTGGTGACGGAGTAGAGGTTGCCGGGGGTGTGGCGGACGCCGGCGACCGAGCCGATGATCACGATTCGGCCCTTGGAGGTCCTCAGGTGGGGCAGGGTCTCCTGGATCAGCAGGGCGGGGCCCAGGACGTTGGTGAGGATCATGGCGCGCATGTCCTCAGGGGCGTGGGTCTCCAGGTTGCCGGGCAGGGAGAAACCAGCGTTGGCTATGACGTTGTCCAGCTGGCCCCAGGTGTCCAGCACGTGGCGGACGGCGGAGGCGACGTCATCTGCTTCGCCGGCGTCGCCGGTGATCGTCAGCAGCCGCTCGCCCGCCCCCGCGGTGGTGGCGAAGGCGGCCAGCTTGCCTACGTCGCGTCCGGTGACGGCCACGCGGTGGCCCTGCTTGAGCAGGGCGCGGGCGGTGGCGGCGCCGATTCCGGTCGAGCCACCGGTGATCAGCGTGACGGGTTCCATGGGACGGCCTCCTCGGCGACGGGGTCATCGGGGCAAAGCGCCTGCACTCTACCCAGCGATCTTCGACGCTCGCTCCCGGCTTTCTCCGACGGCTCCGCTCCTGACTGTGGATCAGGAGTTAGGCAGTGCCATGCCGATCAGTTGAGTCGTTGATAGGACTGTGGGACATAGGGGTGATCTGACTGACGCCCGGTGGGAGCGACTTGAGCCGCTCCTGACAGTGAGCAACCGACGCTGTGGCCGATGGCGGGACCATCGGCAGGTAATCAACGGAGTGCTGTACCGGATCCGGACAGGCGTGCAGTGGCGCGATCTGCCGGAACGCTACGGGCCGTGGAAGACGGTCCGGCCCAGCCAGCCGAGCGGGCAAGCCCGCGAACCACCGATCCCATGCCCGCCGCATTGCGTTGCCGCGCGTATGCGACGAACGGCCACCAGACACCCTGCACCGTACAACGGCCCTTCGGCCACAAGTGCTTCCGGCGCTCCCCGTGGGACGGGGCACGCAGCCTCTTCTTGCCGACCAGCCCCGCCTCTCCGTACTCCCGGAACTGGGCTGCGCCACCTTGCAACCGCCGCTGTCGGTCTGGTCTCGGCTCTCGTCATGGCGGGAGCCACCTCGGCCACCGCGGCCACCGCGGCCACCGCGGCCACCGCGGCGTCCCCGGCCGACGCTCCGTCCATCCGCTCCGAAGGCAGCGGACAGGCCATCGACGCACTGCCCGAACAAGGGCATCGCCGATCTCCAGCGACGCACTGCTGGGAAGCCCACCAAGCAGGCTCCAGCAGCGAACAGACCGGCAAGAACAGCCTCGGCACATGACTTCTTCGCGAGGTAGGTCGGTGCCGGAACGGCGCTCGTCCGATCGACGACGGTGGCCAGGGTGTGTTCGCTGCTGGCCTCGTGAGACACCGCAGGTCAGGCGCGCGCACCTGGGCCGAACAGTGCAGAAGCCATGACAGCGCCCAGGAGTGAAGCCGAGCGACACGAAGTCAGTGGCACAGCCCCACATGGCCGCCGAGCCGTTCCTGGCAGATCCATCAGGAAGCAGCGCTTGTGTCCCGATTGGGTCAGCTGGGGATCTCATCGGGTGTGCTCACCGTCCTGTCGCCCGGTCGCTGAGCGCCTGCCGACCCGGGCTCGCGGAGCCAGAGGATCAGCGAGGCAAGGAGCAGTCCAGCCTGGTAGCGGTCCGCGAGCTTGTCGAAGCGGGTTGCTACCGCGCGGAACTGCTTGAGCCGGTTGAAGCACCTCTCGACGACGTTGCGGTGCTTGTACGCTTCCGCGTCGAAGGCGGGTGGCCGGCCGCCCTGGGAGCCCCGACGGAGCCGGTTGGCGATCTGGTCGGAGCGTTCAGGGATCGTGACGGCGATGCCATGACGACTGCACCAGGCGCGGATCGCCCGGGATGAATAGGCCTTGGCCGCCAGCTCCCGGTCCGGGCGGGTGCGTGGCCGTCCCCGCCCGGACCGCGGGACACCGACAGCGTCGAGTACGGCCGCGAACACGGTGGAGTCGTTGACGTCGCCGGGTGTGAGCACGAGCGACGGCCGCAGCCGTCGACCGCCAAGTGAACCTTGGTGGTCAGGCCGCCCCGGGACCGGCCGAGGGCCTGCCGTGCCGCCGAGCATTCCGGATCGTCCAGTCTGTTCCCGTCGGCCTCCCCTTTTTACGGGCGCCGGCGGCGTGTTGATGGACGCGGTTGATCGTGGAGTCCACCGAAACCGTCCACTCCACCATGCCCACCGCGTCATCACGGACCTGGACATGCGCCAGCAGCTTCGCCCAGGTGCCGTCCGCATCCCGGCGGGCGAACCGCGCATAGACCGTCTGCCACGGCCCATACCGCGCCGGCAGATCCCGCCACGGCGCACCCGTCCGCCGTCGCCACAGCACCCCGTCGACGACCTGCCGGTGACCACGCCACGGGCGCCCGCACCCGTCCACGCCCGGAAGCAGCGGCGCTATCCGCTCCCACGCCGTATCCGTCAACTCGCCTCGACCCGTCACAAGATCATTATCAGATACGGCCTGGTGACCTGAGTCGGAGATTTTCGGGTAGATCTCGCGAGCTGCCTGGCGTGCCGGAGGCCGGATTCCAGCAAATCGGCCCGGACCTGGCAGCCGCACGGCATCCGACTGACGGCCGCCGATCTGGCGAGGAAATCTCCGACTCAGGTCACTAGCTGTTGCAGAAGGTTGCTGACGCTGCCGGTGAGGTTTCAGGTCGTGGGGTCCCAGAGTCCTTCGGCCTTGCCGCGGGCGAGGTGGTCGGCGTAGACGCCGACCTTCCAGGTGATGACGGACCGGCACTCCTCCAGTGCCTGGATCTGTGCGTCGACGCGCCGCCGGTGGGCTTCGAGAAGCTGCAGGCGTTCCGCCTCGTTTCCCGGACCGTGCCGCACCAGCTCGGCGAACTGCTTGAGGTCGGCCAGCGGCATCCCGGATTCCCGTAGCTTGACGCAGATCAGCAGCCAGTCGACGTCGAACGCGCTGTACCGGCGCCGGCCTCCGGAGGTGCGCTGGACCGGTCCGACGAGCAGTCCCTCGCGCTCGTAGAAGCGCAGCGCGTGGACGCTGAGTCCGGTCTGCTCGGCCACGTCGCCGATGCTCAGTGGCGTTGCAGGAGTCTCGGTGCTGGCCATGCGTCGCAGTCTAGGACTTGATCTAGACCTCGCTCTAGATCGTAGCTTCGACGGCATGACCAGCATTCATCAACAGCCGCTCGGCTCGCACTTCTCCGCCACCAGCACTGCCCAGGACGTCACCGCGGGCCTCGATCTGTCCGGCACGAACGCCGTGGTGACCGGGGGCTACTCCGGGCTCGGCCTGGAAACCACCTGTACCCTCGCGGCCGCCGGAGCCCGCGTCATCGTTCCGGCGCGCCGGCCTGACATCGCGCGGGCCGCACTCGCGAATGTGAAGGGCTGCGAGGTCATCCCCATGGACCTGACCGACCTCGCCAGCGTGCGGGCCGCCGCCGCACACATCCGCGACTCCCTGGCCAGGCTCGATCTGCTCATGGCCGTCGCCGGAGTCATGGCCACTCCCGAACGGCGCGTGGGACCCGGCTGGGAGGGCCAGCTCGCCGCCAACCACTTCGGGCACTTCGCCCTCGCCTGCGAGCTCTACCCACTCCTGGCCGCCGCCGACGGTGCACGCGTCGTGGTCAACAGCTCCGCCGGCCACACCCTGACCGACATCCGCTGGCACGACCCGCACTTCCGCACCGGCTACGACAAGTGGCTGGCCTACGGCCAGGCCAAGACCGCCAACGCCCTCTTCGCCGTACACCTCGACACGCTCGGGCGCGGCGACGGCGTCCGGGCCTTCTCCCTTCATCCAGGCAAGATCATCACAGGGCTGCAGCGGGAAATGGCACTCCAAGAACAGATCGACCGCGGGTGGGTGGACGAGCACGGCAACGTGATCGCCACCGACTTCAAGAACCCCTCCCAGGGCGCCGCCACCGGCCTGTGGGCCGCCACCTCCCCTCTCCTTGCCGACTGCGGCGGCCTCTACCTGGAGGACTGCGACATCGCCGGCATCTCCGCCCCCGAAGCGTCCATGGACGACGGCGGCGTCCGCGCCTACGCCATCGACCCCGATGCAGCCGCACGGCTGTGGGACCTGTCCATCGCCGCGACCGGCACCGCCCCGATCCTCCGATGACGCCACCACACCGCAACGCACCACTGACCATCGAAGGCCGACGTCGCCTCGTCGAACGCTGCCCCGCCCGCCCGATCGCGCACGTCACCGCTGAAATGGGCATCTCTCGGGCGTGCGCCTCGCAGTGAGTCAACCGGTGGCGCCGTCATGGTGACCTCGGTCTGCTCGACCGTCCGTCGACCCCACACCACATCCCGCGTTCGACCTCGGCATGGGTCATCGAGAAGATCGAATCCTGGCGACGCCAGAAGAACATCCGGCGGCTGCTGCTGGAAGCCCAGGCCGCGCGACTGACCGGCGTCGGCGTCGGGCACCACACACCTCCCTGTGCGGCAGTCGCCGGAACAGCTTCAGGGTCTCGTCACGACTCCGGCGCGGCCGCGTATCGGGCCACCGGGCTGACTACGACCTCATCGCACACACCTGTTACCCAGCCCGACATCGTGGCTGACAGACCGCCATGGAGAGGATCGAAAACATGAGCATTGCCCTCGTGCGGAACCCCGGAGACGACACGCCGTACCACTACTTCAGCGCTGTGAACGAGCAGGCCGTGTCGACCACTGAGACGGACGGAGTGGTCAGCGTCGTGCGCCTGACCATGCGTCGCGGCGACGCGCCGCCCCTGCACACCCACAGCCGAGAGGATGAGAGCTGGGTAGTCCTTGCCGGCCGTGTCCGGATCTGGGTGGGATCGGCATCCCTCGATGAGTGCGATGTGCACGACGCCGAAGCCGGAGCCTACATCTACGGCCCGCGGCACGTCCCCCACACGTTCCAGCCGATCACGACGACCGCGGAGGTCCTCGTCATCAACAACCCCGGAGCCGTTGAGAGTTACTTCCAGTCAGTCGGATCAGCCGACACGCGTCGCGATGTGGAGAACACCGACCTCCTCGCCCAGTACGGACCAGAGCTCCTCGACAACCCGCCTCCCGCCAAGGAGTTGTCCGGTCGGTCATGTGCGGAGCCAGATGACGAGGGCCGCCGCAGTGGCGGTGCCGAGGAAGACGAAGCCGCGCTTGTCATAGCGGGTGGCCACGGCCCGGGACTGCTTCAGCCTGTTGATCGCCCGCTCGACGGTGTTGCGTTTCTTGTACCGCTCGTCGTCGAAGCCGGGTGGCCGTCCGCCGCGTGAGCCTTTGCGCAGGCGTGCGGCCTGGCTGTCGGTCTTCCTGCTCCGGGATGATGAGCCGGATGCCCCGGCGCCGCAGGTAGGTGCGGCACGGACGGTTGCTGTATCCCTTATCGGCCGCGAGACTGTCGGGCTTCGTGCGTGGCCGGCCTCGCCTGGTGCGCGGGACGCGGATCTTTTCCAGTACGGCCTTGAACTGGGTGCAGTCTGCCCGCTGTCCGCCGGTGAGAACCAGGGACAGCGGACGGCAGCGGCCGTCGGCGCTCAAGTGGAGCTTGCTGGTGAACCCGCCGCGCGAGCGGCCGAGTCCCTCACTCACGATGGTGGAGTCGACCGAGATGTCCCGGTCGACCTCGCCCGCAGCGTCGGCGGCGGCCTGGACCTGCTGCAGCAGACGCTCCCACGTACCGTCGGCCGACCACAGCCGGTGGCGTTCGTAAACCGTCTTCCACGGCCCGAACCGCTCAGGTAGATCCCGCCACTGCACACCGGTCCTCACCCGGTGCAGGATCCCGTCGATCACCTGCCGGCGATCCCGCCACCGGCCACAACGCCCGTTGCTGACCGGCAGGAACGGCCGCAGCCGACCGACCCCACTCCCCATCCGTCAGAGCGCCCCGCCCCATACCCACACCAACGACCCGAACAGCAAGACAGTCACATGATCGACCGGACAACTCCTAAGACCTGCAGACGTCCTTGAACTCGTCCGCCGCCTTGTCGATCCCGCTGGAGTCGGGACTGGCGTCACCGTTCAGTACGGAGTCGTTGTAGTCCTCGATCGCCCGGCCCAGGTCGTCGACCGCCTTGCCCACCTTGTCGTCGGTGGCGTTGCGGTGGCAGTCCAGGGAGTTGTCGGTGCCCTCGCAACCGGTGAGGAGTCCCGCGGTCAGTGTGACGGCGGCGACGGCGGTGGCGAGGGCGGCGACACGGCGGCGACGAGGACGGTTCGTAAGCATGAGGTGGTCCCTTTCCGATGGCTGGGACACCCACGATCCCGTCAGCCACCCGACCCTCACGAGGGACCGGGCTCCCGGATCCGGGGTGTAGCGCGCTACACCCCGGATCCCCGCTCCCCCGCGACGGGATCGGGGGGCGTTTTCACGCCCGCTGGGCGCGTCATCCGCCCGCGACGCCCTCGGCCTCCCAGCGCAACAGGTCGCCCGGCTGGCACTCGAGAACCTCGCACAGCGCGGCCAGCGTCGCGAAGCGCACCGCCTTGGCACGGCCGTTCTTGAGGACCGCCAGGTTGGCGGGCGTGATCCCGACGCGGTCCGCCAGCTCGCCCACGGACATCTTCCGCTTGGCCAGCATCACGTCGATGTCGACGGCGATCGGCATCAGATCACCTCGTCCAACTCGGCCTGCATCCGCGCCGCTTCGACGTCGCGCGCGACGGCCTGCGCGAGCAGCATCCGCAGCACGAGCACGATGAGGGCGACTCCCAGGATGGCCACGCCGACCCCGCCCATGATGACGGTGACGCCCGGGTCGTCCCGTTGGCCCGGCGCATTGATGGCCGTGACCGCGAACCACACGAGGGCAGCCGCCACGATCGCTCCGATCACCCCGTCCACGTACCGGAAGGCGGCGTGGGAGAACACGGTTCCGCGTCGCACCATGCCCACCAGCCGCCCTACGCAGATCACGGCGACCTGGACCGACACCATGCCCAGGATCGTGACCACGCGCAGCGGGGTCAGCGGGAGCGACCCGTCCTCCGGGTCGCTCCCGCTGACCAACGCCCACACCATCAACGCCTGTACGAACACGGTGCCGACGAGCACCACCACGAGCACGGCGCGCAGCGCACCCACCGCCAGCTTTCCCATGGCTCACCCTTCCATCGAGTTGCGATGGAAATCTATCGATTGTCGATAGGCAAAGCAAGGCGATGCGGCCCTTGTCCACGTGTCTATGTCTCGGTGCGTCTACGAGACCGGTGAAGCCCTACGACGTCGACCCGCGGCAGCTCACGCGTGCCAGTCGGGGTGGCCCGGCATGGCGGGGACTTTCTCGCCGTACAGCCACGAGCGGAGGAAGGGGCCCAGGTCCTGGCCGGTGACGCGGCCGGCGAGGCGGATGTAGTCATCGGTGCCGGCGACGCCGTCGCGGTGTTCGCGGATCCAGGCGCGTTCGACGCGTTGGAAGTCGGCCTCGCCGACCTTTTGGCGCAGGGCGTACAGGGTCAGGGCGCCGCCTTGGTAGGCGTTGTCGCCTTAGGGGGCCATCGCCCGGGGCGTGTAGGCGCCGGGGTGCCGCGCAGCGATCGGTCCCTCCTTGCGGAGGCGGGCGTTGGCGTCCTGGTACATCCCGCGCATGGCGTCCTCCAGGCTGATGCCGTGCGCCCGAGCCGTCCACAGGGTCTGGTAGTAGTCGGCGTGGCCCTCGTTCAGCCACACATCGCTCCAGCGGCGCGGGGAGACGCTGTTGCCGAAGTACCCGTGGGAGATCTCGTGCTCCACGACGACGTCCGTGCCGTTGTCCGCGTACGCCTTCGGGGTCAGCTGTTCAGCGGCCAGGAGGGTCAGGGACTGCGTTTCCAGGTCGCCGCCCAGCGGGGTGGCGTAGACGCCGTAGGTGCGCAGTGGGAAGGTGCCCGGGCCCAGGCGCTGCTCCAGGAAACGGATCGCTTCGGGGACGGTCCTGTTCAGCTGCGGTTGGATGGATCGCGCCTGGCCGGCGGGGAGCGCGTAGCGCAGCTTGATGCCGTGCGGGCCCTTGGCCTGTACGCAGCACGGCGAGCAGACCTGCCCGTCACAAGGGTTCGGCCTCCGGACCCGCCAGGGGCACGCCTCGACTCCCCGCCGCCCAGGGATCAGTCCTGGACCCGGGTGGGCAGGATGATCGCGGACGGGTGTTCCGGGTCGTGGTGGACGGTCTGGTCGGCTGCCAGGAGCACGGTCGCGGTGGCGCGGGGCACTCCCGTGCCGGGGTTGCGGGCGTAGCGGGGGAAGGCGCCGCTGGAGACCTGGACGCGGATGCGGTGGCCGCGCTTGAAGCAGCTCCAGGTGCTCGACACCTGGCACACCTCCGGCCTGCGTGGGACGGGCAGCCACGACGTGGTGGCGGAGGACGTGTTCGTACCCTCCCACCACATCCTGTCGCTGACCGACCGCCCCCTCGTCGACGCCCCGCTCTACCGGTTTCCGATCTTCGGGTACTTCGCCCTGGCCGTTGCTGCCGTCGCATTGGGCAACGCCCGAGGGGCCATCGACGATCTGCTCGACCTGGCCGTCCACAAGGTGCCCACGGGCTCGCGGCGCAGGCTGGCCGAGAGGCCTGCGACCCAGACCGCCGTCGCCCGGGCGGAGGCCCAACTGCGGGCCGCACGCGCCCTGTTCTACTCCGCGATCGACGACGCGTGGCGCGCCGCCACCACGCGCGAGGACGTCCCCGTCGACCTTCGCACCGGCCTCCGTCTGGCCGCGACCCACGCCGCGCGTACGTCCGCGGAGGTGGTCAGGGCCATGCACGACCTCGGCGGCGCATCATCGATCTACGAGGACTCGCCCCTGCAGCGCCGACTCCGGGACGCCGACGCCATCACCGCCCACATCCAGGTCGCTCCCACCACATGGGAGATCACCGACCGCCTCCTGCTCGGTGTGCCGACGGACGTCGAGGGCCTGTGACAGAGGCGGTGGTCGCCGGCGCCGAGCACACCGTCTCATTCGACAAGTACTCGATGCTGATCGACGGACGCCGGCCCGGCGGCGAGCGCGCGCCGGGCCGAGCCCCGCACCACCTGTCAAACGGCCCGGAGAGGGAGGCATTCCGGAGCCAGGACGACCGACCAGGTCAGCGGCGGTACGGGTCAGGCCCAGGCCGTCACCGGTACGAACGAACTGTCCTGCCGGAACAGGTCCGTGCCGTCGGTCGGGTCGACGCGGAGCTGGTAGTTGTAGTGGCGCAGGTAGTAGCCGGGGTAGTTGTACGCCTCGAGGCGCAGCGAGCCGCTCGCGGTGCCCGTGCGGGCGATGAACGTGGCGTCCTTGGCGAACGTCGAGGTGCCGTCGTTGGGGTCGAAGCGGCCCCGGAAGCTGTAGTGGCGCAGGTAGTTGCCGGCGGCGTCACGGAAGGAGTAGCCGTTCGCGTCGGCGAGGCCGGCGACGACGGTGAAGGTGGACGCCTGCTTCTCCGCGGTGCTGCTGGAGCCGCTCACCACGGGCAGGTTGAGGAGCGATGACTGCTCCTGCCAGTACCGGGTGGAGAAGTTGGCCGACTGGAAGGAACGGGTGACGTTCTTCGCGAGGCTCACTCCGCCGGACACCGTTTCCTTGATGACGGTGAAGTGGCGCGCCGTTCCGGATATGGCGGGCAGCGCCTTCGGCGCGCTCCAGGTGGCGAAGGTGTCGTAGCTGTCGCTGTAGTAGTACTTGCCGTCGCCGTAGCCGTCGAAGAAGATCCGCCAGGCGCCGTTGTCGAGCTGCACCAGCGCGGGGCCCTCGCGGTAGCTGCCCCAGCCGGCCCAGTCGCCGGTCCTGGAGATCGTGTAGGGGCCGGTGAGGCGCGAGGCGGTGGCGTACTCGATGTACTTGGCCGTCTCGTTCTTCGTGAAGGCGTGGTAGGTCGAGCCGATCCGCACGATGAACGTGTCGATGTGGTTGGCGCCGATGCCGGACAGGGCGACCGGTGAACTCCAGGCGGTGAGGGCGGAGTTGGTCGCCTTGAGTACGTAAGGGGTGAAGATCCACTCGTCGTTGGTGGTCGAGCAGGACACGATGATGTTGACGCTGCCGTCGCTGTCGACGAACCACTCCGGCGCCCAGGCGCGGGACAGGTTGGCGATCGGGACGGTGTAGTCGTACAGGAAGGTCCAGTTGACGCGGTCGCTGCTGCGCGCGAAACCGATGGTGGTGCTGACGTCCTGCCAGGTGTGCGTGGTGTAGGTGATGTAGTAGAAGCCGTCCGTGTGCTTGAAGACACTGGCGTCGCGGATGCGGTTGCTGGGCGGGGTGTACGCCGAGGACTTCACCAGGCGGAAGTCGGTGGCGTCGTCGGACTGGTAGACGTTGACCGTGCCGTCGTTGCTGTTGAGGAACGGAACGATGGTGTAGCGGGTGGCCGAGCCGCTGGGCGGGGCCGCGGCGAGGGCCGTGCCGAGCAGGCCGGGCGCCTCGCCCAGCACGAGCGCCGAGGCCGGCAGAGCGGCCAGCGCGCGCAGGAGGGTGCGGCGGGACGGGCTGGGGGGACGTCTGGTCACGTGCGGCTCTCCCTGGTGCTGAGGAGTCCCAAAGACTCGGTCGTTCGACAATCCGAACAGGGTTCGGAAAGTCGATCGAAAGGTAGGGGTGGGGCCCGGGCGCGTCAATGGTTTGCGCAGGACGGAACCGGCCCCGTGGGGGAGCTGTTGTGTCGGCGCTGCTCTCGGTGGCTGATGTCGGAGGCGAGTATTCCTGCCGCGCGCGTGTGGCGTTCCGTCATCACGCCACCACACGTTACCGTTCGGTAGGACAACGCCGTCCCGGAGTGCCCGGAGGTACCCGCATGCCGCTCGACCCTGGCGACCGCGCCGACCGCGCCGAAGGCCTGGCGGAGACCGCCCGTGCGCTGGCCGACGGGGAGGTGTCGGCCCGTGAGCTGGTCGAACGCACGCTCGCACGGATCGAGGCGGCGCAGGGCACCCTCAACGCCTTCCGTGTGGTCCGGGCCGAGGCGGCGCTCGCCGAGGCCGAGGCGGCCGACCGGGAACTGGCCGACGGGGCGCGCCGCCCGCTGCTCGGGGTGCCCGTCGCCGTCAAGGACGACATGGACGTGGCGGGCGAGCCGACCGCGTTCGGCTGCCGGGGCGAGCACCCACCGGTGGCCGAGGACGGCGAGGCGGTACGGCGGCTGCGCGCGGCCGGGGCCGTGATCGTCGGCAAGACCAACACCTGCGAGCTGGGGCAGTGGCCCTTCACCGAGGGCCCCGCGTTCGGCGCCACCCGCAATCCGTGGAGCACCGAGCACACCCCGGGCGGTTCCTCGGGCGGGTCGGCGGCCGCCGTCGCCGCCGGTCTCGTGCCGGCCGCCCTCGGCTCCGACGGGGCCGGCTCGGTCCGCATCCCGGCCGCCTGGACCCATCTGATCGGCATCAAACCGCAGCGCGGCCGCATCTCGACCTGGCCGCGCGGCGAGTCCTTCCAGGGCATCACGGTCAACGGCACACTCACCCGGACCGTGGCCGACGGCGCCCTGCTCCTCGACACGGCGAGCGGCAACCACGCCCAGGATCCGCACCGGCCCCCCGCCGTCGACGCCTCGGCCGCGGTGGGCCGCGACCCCGGCCGGCTGCGGGTCGCGCTCGCGCTCAAACCGCCGTTCACCGCGCTGCCCGCCCGGCTGTTGCCCGACGTGCGCGTCCGGGTCGTCGAACTCGCGGAGAAACTAGCCGGGTTGGGGCACACCGTCGAGGAGGCCGACCCGCCGTACGGGCAGATCGGGCTGACGTTCATCCCCCGGGCGACCGCGGGGATCGCCGAGTGGGTCGCCGAGGCGCCCTTCCCCGCGCTCCTCGACCCGCGCACCCGCGAGGCCGCCCGGCTGGGCCGGCTGCTCGCCGGCGCGCCGCTGCGGGCGGCGCGCCGCGCGGAGGCGGCCCTGCACCGCCGGATCGGCGCGTTCTTCGAGACGTACGACGTGGTCCTCGCGCCGACCACGGCCGCTCCCCCGCCACGGATCGGGGCCATGCTGGACCTGGGCGGGTTCGCCACCGACCGCGCCATGATCGCCGCCTGCCCCTACGCCTGGCCGTGGAACGTCCTGGGCTGGCCCGGCGTCAACGTGCCCGCGGGCTTCGCACCCGGCGGGCTGCCCGTCGGGGCGCAACTCCTCGGCCCGGCCGACAGCGAGCCCCTGCTGCTGTCCCTCGCCGCCCAACTGGAGTCCGAACTGCGCTGGTACGAACTCTGGCCCCCGCACACGGCGGTCGCGGACTCCTCCCCGGCGGTGTGAGCCCGCGCCCAGGGAGCGCCCCGAGGCGGGCGAGCGCGGGAGGCAGCGGAGTCCGTGAGCATGCCAGGGCGCAGCAAGCACGTTGCGGGCGCGCCGGCCCTTACCCTGTGCCCATGGAGGACGCTTCGTTGGTCGGGCTCATGGGGCGGGTCACCGGCACGGTCGGGCCGGGGCTCGTCGGTGAGGTGATCGTCCGGGTGCGGGGCGGGGCCGAGCACTTCCTGGCCTACCCGGCGAACGGGATCGGCCGCATCGCGCCCGGGACCGTGGTGATGGTCGTGGAGCATCTGCCGCCCAGGACCGTCTACGTCACGGAGGCCTACGACAGTTGAGACCGCCTCTGCGCAGGTGAGAGCCGTGCGCGTCAAGGTTTCGACAAGGATCCGTCAGTCTCTGTTCCCCGGGGTCGGGCAGGAGCACACTCCCTTCGTTCGGTGCCGTCAGGGCACCATGCAAAGGGGGCGTATGCCGATGGTTGTCGGCGTCGTTGCGGGGGTGGCGGTTGTCGCCGTCCTCGCTCTGATCGGTCTGTTCAAGTTGATGTGGCGGGTCGCGGAACCCAATGAGGCACTCGTCATCTCCGGCTCCAAGCACCGCATGGAGGGCCTGGAGGAGGGGATGGGCTTCCGCATCGTCACGGGGCGCGGCACGCTGGTGATGCCCGGGGTGCAGGTGGTCCGCAAGCTCTCGCTCGACCTGAACGAGACCGAATTGCAGGTGGACTGCGTGACCCACCAGGGCATTCCGCTGAAGGTGCGGGGCGTGGTCATCTTCAAGGTGGGCGACGACTTCGTGTCGATCGCCAACGCGGCCCGGCGTTTCCTCGACCAGCAGAAGCTGATGTCGGAGCGGGTGCACAACGTCTTCGCCGGTCATCTGCGGTCCATCGTGGGCGGGTTGACGGTCGAGGACATGATCCGCGACCGGGAGAAGCTCACCGGGCAGACCCGTGCCGCGTGCGGCACGGAGATGGAGAAGCTGGGCCTGATCGTGGACTCGCTGCAGATCCACGAGATCGAGGACCCGACCGGGTACATCCAGAACCTGGCGATGCCGCACGCGGCGGCCGTACAGCGGGACGCGCGCATCGCGCAGGCGGAGGCGAATCGTCTCGCCACGGAGGCGGAGCAGGCCTCGTTCGCCCGGATGGCGGAGGCGACCCGCGACAGCGAGATCCTCCAGGCCGGTTACCAGGCCGAGCGTGACAAGGCGGGCGCCAAGGCCCGTCAGGCGGGTCCCCTCGCCGACGCGGCCGCCCGCCAGGAGGTCGTCGTGCAGGAGACCCGGGTCGCCGAGCTGGAGGCGCACCGGCGTGAGCAGCAACTCCAGGCCGATGTCCGCAAGCCCGCGGACGCGAAGGCCTACGAGAAGCGCACGCTCGCCGAGGCGGAGCGCGACGCGCGGATCTCGGCGGCGCAGGCCAAGGCGAAGGAGACGGAGCTCGCGGCCGCCGCCGAGGCGACCCGGGTGAAGACCGCCGCCGGAGCCGAGGCCGAGGCCACGAAGACACGGGGCACGGCCACCGCCGCCGCGACCCGTGCCACCGGCGAGGCCGAGGCCGCCGCCGCACAGGCCAGGGGTCTGGCGGAGGCCGAGGCGATCAAGGCGCAGGGTCTCGCGGAGGCGGAGGCCATCAAGGCCCGTGCCGCCGCCCTCGCCGAGAACCAGGAGGCCGTGGTGGCGCAGCAACTCGCCGAGAAGTGGCCGGAGATCGTCCAGGCCGGCGCGTCCGCGTTCGGCAACGTCGACAACATGGTGCTGCTCAACGGCGCCGACGGCATGGCCGAGGTGTTCGCGAAGGCGCTCACCATGGGCGGCACCGGACTGGGTCTGGCACGACAGTTGCTGGCGTCGATGAACCAGAACGGGCAGGCCCAGAGCGGGACTCCGTCCCTGAACGGGGTCGCGGGCCCGCCGTCGCAGAAGGTGCCGGTGCAGGACAAGTAGTACTGCGTGTTCACGGGGGCAGCCTCTAGGGTGCCCCCGTGAACACGTTTACCGACGAGAACGTCCCGGGCCGCTTCGGCCCCTCCGCGACCACCGAGGCCGACCCCCGCGAGGTGGGCCGGGTGCGCACCGAGTACTCCCCCGCGCACGACGGCGACCCCGACCCCGGCGAGATCGTCTGGACGTGGGTCCCCTTCGAGGAGAACGACGGCCGGGGCAAGGACCGCCCGGTGCTCGTCGTCGCCCGCGAGGCGGGCGGTACGTTCCTCGCCGTGCAGCTCTCCAGCAAGCACCATGACGGTGACCGGGAGTGGGTGGCGATCGGCAGCGGACCGTGGGACCGCTCGGGGCGGGAGTCCTGGGTGGACGTCGACCGTGTGCTGAGGCTGCACGAGGACGGCATGCGCCGGGAGGCGTGCGCGCTGGACCGGATGCGTTTCAACCTGGTGCGGCACCGGCTGCACGAGCGCTACGGCTGGACCTGAGCGCTCTCGTGGGGGAACGCCTTCTCGAAGGCGCCCCGCACCACGTTCCCCGGCGTCCGGTCCAGCACGCCGAACACGACCTGCGTGAACGTGCGTGCGAATCGGCCGCCGGGTTCGAGCAGCGCCCGGAACGCGCCCGCCACCTGCGCCGGGTCGTTGCGGAACACCCCGCAGCCCCAGGCGCCCAGCACCAGGCGCCGGTAGCCGTGGGCGGCGGCCGTCTCCAGGACCCGTTCGGCCCGGACGGCCAGGGCCCGCGGCAGCTCGGCAGCGCGCTCGGGCACCGTCCGCAGGACGACGCCGGCGTTCGGCGCGGCCGAGGTCAGGAATCCGGCGGTGTACGGCTCGTCCAGCAGGCGGCCGCGGTCGTCCCGGAAGACGGGCACGGACGGTGAGTGGATGACGCGGTCCGTGTAGAACGGGTCGCGGTGGGCGCGGTGATGGTCGTAGAACTCGCGGACCTCGACCAGGCAGGCGTACAGCGCGGAGGCGCGGCACAGTGCCTCCTCCTGGGCCTGGGCGCCGTTGAGGTAACCGCCGCCGGGGTTGCGCGCGGAGGCGAAGTTCAGCACCGCGACCGGTCCGTCCGGCGCGAGCCTGCGGGCCGCCTCCGTGCTGCTCTCGCCGGTGACCGCGATCCGTGTGTCCACATCAGCCGCGTCGGGCGCCGGCACGGCTACCGGCACCGGATCCGGGCCCACCATCAGCGTCCCCTCGCGGGCCGCCCGTATCGCCGCCGCGAGCGACACCTCGTGCCCGTCCGGCGCGCGGTACGCGCCCGCCGTCACGATCTGCTCGGTCTCGCGCGCGATGCCGCGCAGCCGCGCGCTCACGGCGCCACCCCCGTGGGCGCCGTGACCGCGCGCCGCGCGGCCTCTCCCGTCCCGTCCGTCTCCCCCGTCGTGCTCATGAACGCATCGTGAGGGATGCTGGACGCGCGGTGCAACGGAGTTTTCCGGGTACGAGAACACCCGGGAAGTGGCCGTCCCAGGTCCCGAAAGTACCGTTGTGCACCCTTGTGCGATTCGGATTGAGGGTCTTGGGTGGGACGAGTGATGCCGGTCCGGCTCTCATGAAGGCCGGACCGATGGCATGGTGGAATCTCAGGAGGATCCCGACATGTCGGATACGCCAAGTGACTGTTCGGCCGGTGACTGTACGGAGCACCACACCGTTGTCACCGAGGCCGACGTAGAGGCCCTGGTCAGGGGCATCTGTTTCAAGACCGGCCCGCCTCGCGCGGTCGGGGTGGAGGTGGAATGGCTCGTCCACGAGCTGCGTGAACCGCGGCTCCCCGTATCACCCGAACGACTCAGAGCGGCCTACGCCGCCCTGCGGACCGTGGCCCTGAGGTCGGCGCTCACCATCGAGCCCGGCGGCCAGCTGGAGCTCAGCTCGCCGCCCGCCGCCTCCCTGATGGAATGCGTCCGCACCGTCTCCGCCGACCTCGACGCCGTCCGCACGGTCCTGCGCCGGGACGGCCTCACCCTCGTGGGCCTCGGCGCCGACCCCTGGCATCCGCCCCGCCGGTTCCTGCGGGAGCCGCGCTACGACGCCATGGAGGCGGCCCTCGACCGTACGGGCCCGGCCGGCCGCGCCATGATGTGCACCTCGGCCTCCGTCCAGGTCTGCCTGGACGCCGGGCACGAGGACCCCGGCCCTCTCGGGGTCGGGCGGCGCTGGTGGCTGGCCCACACGCTGGGCGCGGTCCTGGTGGCCGCGTTCGCCAACTCCCCCCTGCTGGGCGGCGAGCCCACCGGCTGGCTCTCCACCCGCCAACTGCTGTGGATGGAGATCGGTGCGGGCCGCGCGGGCGCACCCGAGCTCGACGCCGAGCCGCGCGGTGCCTGGGCACGGCACGTCCTGGACTCCCCGGTGATGTGCATTCGCAGCGAGGACACCCCGTGGGACGTGCCCGAGCGGCTCACCTTCCGGGAGTGGACGAGGTCGGGGCGGCCGACGCGCGAGGACCTCGACTACCACATCACGACGCTGTTCCCGCCGGTCCGGCCGCGTGGCCACCTCGAGCTGCGGATGATCGACGCGCAGCCCGGCGACGACGGGTGGATCGTGCCGCTCGCCGTGGCGACCGCGCTGTTCGACGACCCGGAGGCCGCCGAGACGGCGTACCGGGCGGTGAAGCGCCTGACCGAGCGTGCCATGGCGCTGCCGGCCCCGCACAACCCGCTGTGGCTCGACGCGGCCCGGCGCGGTCTGGCCGACCCCGAACTGCACGACGTCGCCCTCACGTGCTTCACGGCGGCGCTGGAGGCCCTGCCCAGGCTCGGTGCCACCGCGGAGGTTCTGGACACCGTCACGGCGTACCTCGACCGGTACGTCCGCCCGGGCCGGTGCCCCGCCGACGATCTGCTGGAACAACTGCGCGACGCGGACGGTCGCGCGCACGGGAAGGACATCCACCCATGACCGAGCCCGCCCTCGACGCCGAACCCACCGTCGACGCCGATACCGTCCGCGAGCGGGCGGTGGCCTCCCTCGTCACAGCGCGCGAGCGCACCACCTTGCTGACCACCTGTGTCGAGGGACCCGACCTCACCGCCCAGCACTCGCCCCTGATGTCGCCGCTGGTCTGGGACCTGGCGCACATCGGCAACCAGGAGGAGCTGTGGCTGCTGCGGGCGGTCGCCGGCCGGGAGGCGATGCGGCCGGAGATCGACGGCCTCTACGACGCCTTCGAACACCCCCGCTCCGAACGCCCCTCGCTGCCCCTGCTGCCGCCCGACGAGGCCCGCCGGTACGCGGCGGACGTGCGCGGGCGGGCGCTGGACGTCCTGGAGAGCGCCGACTTCCACGGCACGCGGCTGACGGAGGCCGGCTTCGCCTTCGGGATGATCGCGCAGCACGAACAGCAGCACGACGAGACGATGCTGATCACCCATCAGCTCCGCAAAGGCCCGCAGGCCCTCACCGCACCGGACCCGGACCCCGCGCCGCTGTTCACCGGGCCGGCCGAAGTCCTGGTCCCCGGCGGCCCGTTCACCATGGGCACCTCCACCGAGCCGTGGGCCCTGGACAACGAACGGCCCGCGCACCGCCGGGAGGTGGCGCCGTTCTACATCGGCACCACACCGGTGACGAACGGCGCGTACCAGGCGTTCATCGACGACGGCGGCTACGACGACGAGCGCTGGTGGACCGCGGACGGCTGGGCCCACATACGCGGGCACGCGCTGTACGCACCGCTGTTCTGGCGCCGTGACGGCAGGCAGTGGCTGCGCCGCCGCTTCGGCGTCACCGAGGTCGTACCGCCCGACGAGCCGGTGCTGCACGTGTGCTGGTACGAGGCCGACGCCTACGCCCGCTGGGCCGGACGCCGGCTGCCCACGGAGGCGGAGTGGGAGAAGGCCGCCCGGCACGACCCGGCGGGCGACCGCTCCACGCGCTACCCGTGGGGCGACGCCGACCCGGCGCCCGAGCACGCCAACCTCGGCCAGCGGCACCTGCGTCCGGCGCCCGCGGGGAGCTATCCGCAGGGGGAGTCGCCGCTGGGCGTACGGCAGTTGATCGGTGACGTGTGGGAGTGGACCGCGAGCGACTTCCTGCCGTACCCGGGCTTCCAGGCCTTCCCGTACAAGGAGTACTCCGAGGTGTTCTTCGGCTCCGACTACAAGGTGCTGCGGGGCGGTTCGTTCGCCGTGGACCCGGTGGCCTGCCGGGGCACGTTCCGCAACTGGGACCATCCGATCCGGCGGCAGATCTTCTCCGGCTTCCGCACCGCGCGCTCGGTGGACGTCTGATGTGCCGTCATGTGGCGTACGTGGGCCCCGAGGAGCCACTGGGCCGGCTTCTCGTGGAACCCCCGCACGGTCTGTACCGGCAGTCGTGGGCGCCCCGGCGGCAACGGTACGGGACCGTCAACGCCGACGGTTTCGGCGTGGGTTGGTACGCGCCGGGTGACCCGGTGCCCGCCCGCTACCGTCGGGCCGGGCCGATCTGGGCCGACCTGTCCTTCGCCGACCTGGCGCGGGTCGTGCGCACCGGTGCCCTGCTCGCCGCCGTCCGGGACGCGACCCTGGCGGGGGCGGACGCGGAGGCCGCGGCGGCGCCGTTCGCCGCCGGCACCTGGCTGTTCAGCCACAACGGCGCCGTCCCGGGCTGGCCGGGTTCGCTGGCCGCGCTCGCGCCCACACTCCCCGCGGTGGACCTGCTGTCCCTGGAGGCCCGCAACGACTCGGCGCTCGTGTGGGCGCTGGTCCTGGCGCGCCTGCGGGCCGGTGACGACGAGGCGGAGGCGCTCGCCGCCACGGTCCTCGAGGTGGCCGCGGCGGCCCCCGACGCCCGGCTCAACCTGCTGCTCACCAACGGCGAGACCATCGCCGCGACCGCATGGGGAGACACCCTCTGGTACCTCTCGGAGCCCGGCCGACGCGCGGTCGTGGCCTCCGAGCCCTACGACGACGATCCGCGCTGGCAGGAGGTCCCCGACCACACCCTGCTCACGGCGAGCCGCGCCGACGTCCTGCTCACCCCGCTCAAGGACCTGAGCGAGGACACGGCACCCGTACCGTTCGAGGAGCCAAGCACGTGAGTCCGTTCCGAGTAACCCGCACCCTGCCCGAGGACGCCACGGAGACCGCCCTGCGCGTCGACGTCCTGCGCGGCCTGACCGCCACGCCCAAGACGCTGCCGCCGAAGTGGTTCTACGACGCCAACGGCAGCGAACTGTTCGATCAGATCACGGAGTTGCCCGAGTACTACCCCACCCGTGCCGAGCGGGAGATCCTTCTCGCCCGGTCCGGCGAGATCGCCGCCGCAACCGGCGCACGTACCCTCGTCGAACTGGGCTCCGGCTCCTCCGACAAGACCCGCCATCTGCTCGACGCGCTCACCGGCGTGCACACCTACGTTCCCGTCGACGTCAGCGAGAGCGCCCTCACCGGCGCCGGGCACGCCCTGATCGCCGAGCGGCCGGAGCTGAACGTACACGCCCTGATCGCCGACTTCACCGACACGCTGACCCTGCCGGACACGCCCGGGCCCCGGCTGGTGGCGTTCCTCGGGGGCACGATCGGCAATCTGCTGCCGGACGAGCGCGCCGGGTTCCTTGCGTCCGTACGGGCGTTGCTGTCCCCCGGTGACGCGCTGCTGTTGGGCACCGATCTCGTGAAGGACGAGCGGGTGCTGGTCCGGGCGTACGACGACGCGGCCGGCGTCACGGCCGCGTTCAACAAGAACGTCCTGGCCGTCGTCAACCGTGAGCTCGGCGCCGACTTCGACCCGGACGCCTTCGGCCACGTGGCGCTGTGGGACGCGGAGAACGAGTGGATCGAGATGCGTCTGCGCTCCCGTGCAGCGCAGACGGTCAAGGTCCCCGTCCTGGACCTCGCCGTCGACTTCGCCGCGGACGAGGAGTTGCGCACGGAGGTGTCGGCGAAGTTCCGCCAGGAGGGCGTGCGCGCCGAACTGGCCTTTGCCGGGCTGGAGTTGACGCACTGGTGGACCGACTCCGAAGGGCGGTTCGCGCTGTCGTTGAGCACGGTGCGGTGACGTGGGACGTCGGCTGACGTCGACCGACGTCAGCCGCGTCGCCGCGTCGCCGCGTCAGCCCAGGGAGACCTCCAGCGCCTTCGTGACGCGTCGGGAGGCGCGGCGGGCCTCCGTCGCGGGGTCGGCCCCGGTGAGCACCTTCGTCATGTAGTCCTTGATCGGGTTGTCCGCCTCGACGGCGGCCCACTCGGGGGTACTGGGGGTCGCCCGCCCTTGTGCGGCGCCCGCCGCCATGGCGGCGACCCCCTCCTCGCCGGAGACCGCTCCGGCGAGGGTCCGCTTGTTGGGCACGTAGTTCATGGTGCGGGCCAGCTCGGTGTTCCACTTGGCGCCGGTGAGCGCCTTGACGACGGCGACGGCCCCGTCGTGCTGGTCCGTCCGCCTCGGTACGACGAGGTCGGAGCCGCCGGTGAAGACGGCACCCGGCTTGTCGGCTCTCTTGCCGGGGACGGGGAAGAAGCCCAGCTTGCCGGCGAGGTCCGGGTTCTGCTGGACGATCACCCGGGCGAGCCCCGGCACCGCCACGATCTGGGCGACCTTCCCCCGGGCGAACACGTCGGCCTGCGGCGGGTGGTCCTCGTCGGCGGCGACCGGGCCGTCGCCGAGGGACTGGAGTTTGCGGTAGAAGTCCATGCCGCGCAGGGCGGCCGGGGTGTCCAGGGAGCCCTGCCAGATGCTGTTGCGCTCGGTCGCCAGGTCGCCGCCCTCGTCCCAGATGAAGCCGGAGAGGGTGTACCAGTCCTGCCCGGCCAGGTAGATGCCCTGGTGCCCGTCCGAGTCGAGCTTCTCGGTGGCGGCGAGCCATTCGGCGCGGGTCCGGGGCGGGGCCTTGACGCCGGCCTGCCCGAAGAGGTCCTTGCGGTAGATGACGACGCGGTTGGCCGCGTACCAGGGGATGCCGTACTGGTGGTTCCTCAGCTGCCCCGGTACGGCGAGGCCCGGCAGCCAGTCGCGGCCGCCCCAGTCCCGCACCGACTCCAGCGTCAGGTCGAGAAGGCGGCCCCCCTCGACGTACTGCGGGACCTGGGTGTTGCCGACCTCGATGACGTCGGGACCGGACGGGGTGTCCGTCTCCAGGGCGGCCTCCACCTTGGCACCGATGCCGGTCCATTCCTGGATGCGGATGTCGAGGTCGAGGTCGGGGTGGGCGCGTTCGAAGTCCTCGGTGAAGCGGCGCAGGAAGTCCTGCGACGCGCTGTCCTTCATCAGCCACACGGTGACGGTGTGCCGTTCGCTCTCCCCGAGGTGCGGCACCAGACCGCAGGCGCTGAGGCCGAGACCGAGAAGTGCTGCGGGGACACAGACGTGGGCGAGGGGGTGACGTCTCACGGGGGTCCTGTTTCTGTCTGGCGGACAGGGGTCACGGGCCCGGCGTGGGGGACGAGCGCGGTGCTCGAACGGGTGTGCCGGATTTTGGTATAGACCAATACGGCGGGTCAAGGGGGCCCAGGACATTGCCCCGACGTCTCGCGCGCCGCCGCGACTTGGGGCACGGTGGAGTGACGCGTGACACACGTGAGCACTCACGGAGAGGAACCCGCATGTCGAACCACACCTACCGGGTCACCGAGATCGTCGGCACCTCCCCGGACGGCGTCGACGAGGCCATCCGCAACGGCATCACCCGCGCCTCACAGACGCTGCGCAACCTGGACTGGTTCGAGGTGACGCAGGTACGCGGACAGCTCGAGAACGGCGAGATCGCACACTGGCAGGTCGGCCTGAAGGTGGGCTTCCGCCTGGAGGAGAGCGAGTAAGCCCCCAGAGCCTGTCCGAGGACACCCCCCTCAGGTACGCCCTTCACGCTCCTGCGCCGTCTTCAGCTCGGTCGAGGGTGTCGCCCAGCGGGCGAGCACGACATGAAAGCCCTCCCGCCGGGCGTCCTCGCAGACCAGTTCGTCGTCGTCGACGAGCACGCGGACCTCCCGGGTACGGGCGAGCCTGCGGAGGATCTCCAGCTTGGTCCGCCGGGCGGGCCTGCGGTCGTCGTTGCGCCGCATGTACACCCGCCCCGTGGGCAGCCCGTGCGCGTCGAGCCAGTCGAGCGTGTCCTGACGGCAGCGTTCGGGCCGCCCGGTGAGGTAGACGACATCGCACTCCTCGGCGCTCTCCACGGCCAGCGCGACGCCCTCCGCCAGCGGCGGATCCTGCGGAGCGGCCGCGAAGAAGGCGTCCCAGTCACGCGGCTTGCGCTCCAGGAACCGCTGCCGGTGCGCCGTGTCGGCGAGCGTGTTGTCCAGGTCGAACACGGCGAGCGGGCGCTTGCCGCCGGCCGCCCCACGTCTGCCGCCGACCGCCTCACGGCCACTGACGGCCGCCCCACGGCTGCTGCTGTTCATCACACGGCCACCCTACGCACCCGGCAACCTTCGCGCCCCGGGCGGCCACTGCTGTGCGACGACAGCCGACGGCGGTCGGCGACGGCCGGCACCGGCGGGCAGGCAGGCGGAGGCGGGAGACCCCATGCGCAACACGGCGATCTGGACGGCGGCACTGGCGAGCGCGGCACTGGTGACGGCATGGGGGACAGCGGGCACGGCCGCCGCCTCCCCGGCGGCCGCGGCGGCCACGACACTCGTCGTCGCCACGAACGGCGACGACACCGCCCCCGGCACCCTCGCCCGCCCCCTGAAGACCGTCCAGCGGGCGGTGGACCTGGCGAAGCCGGGTGACGTCATCGCCGTACGCGGCGGTACGTACACCCTCACGGACAACATCACCATCGCCACCTCGGGCACCGCGTCCCAGCCCATCACCCTGGGCGCCTACCAGGGCGAGCGCGTGGTCGTCGACGGCGAGCGGCTCCCCGCGAGCCACACCCCCGTCGGCGGCAGCATCCCGCGGGCCGAGCGCGGGGCGATCCACCAGGAGGCGTCGTACTGGCGGATCTCCGATCTGGAGATCATCAACGGGCCGTACGGCGTGTACTGCGACGGCTGCAACGGCAACGTCTTCACCCGCCTGTCCACTCACGACAACTACGAGTCCGGCTTCCAGCTCCAGGGCACCTCCAGCAACAACTTGATTCTGAACCTGGACAGTTACGCCAACCGCGACCCGCGCAAGAACGGCGAGAGCGCGGACGGGCTGGCCGTCAAGGAAGGCAGCGGCGCCGGAAACGTCGTGCGCGGCGCCCGTCTGTGGAACAACGTCGACGACGGCTTCGACGCCTGGAAGTTCACCTCTCCCATCCTGATCGAGAACACCGTCGCCCACGGCAACGGTTTCAACCGCTGGGGCTTCCCCGACTTCGCCGGAGACGGCAACGGATTCAAGCTCGGGGGAGGCAGCCCGGCGCCCGCCGTGGCCCATACCGTGCGCAACTCGACCGCCTTCAAGAACGCGGCACACGGCCTGACCGACAACGGCAATCCGGGCGCCCTCGCCCTGAGCAGGAACAGCACGTACGGCAACCAGGGCACCGGCTTCGACGTCGACACCTCGGGCGGCAAGGCCGTACTCGCCGCCAACCTGTCCGTCGCCGACGCGCGTGCCGCGGCCGTCGGACCGGGCACGGTCGCCAGCGGCAACTCCTGGAACCTCGGCGGGACATGGAACGCCTCGTCCGTGCTCAGCACGGACCCCGCCCCGCTCACGGGTTCCCGAGCGGCCGACGGCTCGCTGCCGTCGGCGCCGTCGTTCCTCGTCCCGCGCAACGGAGCGGCCGTGGGCGCCCGGTTCTGACAACGCATTTCACGTCCGGCGGTTGATTGCTCAAGCACCCCACTGCAATACTCCGCTTTCGACCCAGCCGATCCACAGGAATCCGAACAGCCGGGAATTCGGATTCACAATCCCCCCACAAAACCCGCACCGTGCGGGGCACACAGCAGCAAAGAAGGTGCGTTTGTGCCCGAATTTTCACCGTGGCCCGACGACTCGTCCGCATTTCACGCTCCGAGCTCCGAACCGATAAGTCCGCAGCAGATGTCGCACGATCCGGAATTCCGCTCGCTGCGCCGTGCCCGGCTGCGGTTCGGGGTGCGGGCCACGGCCCTGTCGGTCGGTGCGTTCCTGCTGTACGTGCTGCTGTCGAGTTTCGCGCCCGGTGTGATGAACCAGCCCCTGATCGGCCACCTCACCCTCGGACTGACCCTCGGTCTCGGGCAGTTCGTGGTGATGGCGGCGACCGCCTGGTCCTACGTACGGCACATGCGCACCAAGGTCGACCCGCTCGCCGGCCACTTCCGGTCACAGCTGCGGCATGAACCTCTTCGTCCGCGTTCGAGCGCACACGGAACGGCCGCGCACGGAACGGCCCCGCAGGCACAGGGCGCGAGGGGGTACCGCACGTGGTGACGAGCGCAGCCGGCGTCGTCGACGACTTCAGCCTTCAGCTGACGTTCGTCCTGTTCCTCTCGGTGGTCGTGGCCACCCTGTTCACCGCGCTGCTGACAGCTCCTCAGCGCGACGAGATCGGCGAGTTCTACCTCGGCAACCGCACCATGTCGCCGTTGCGCAACGGCCTCGCCATGTGCGGCGACTACCTGTCCGCCGCGACGCTGCTGGGCAGTACGGGCCTGGTGGCCCTGACCGGCTACGACGGGTTGATGTACCTCGGCGGCACCACCGTCGCCTGGATGATGGTGATGCTGCTGATCGCCGAACCGCTGCGTCGGACAGGGAAGTTCACGCTGGGCGACACGGTCGCGCTGCGCATGCCCCGGCAGCAGCGGCCGGTGCGGCTCGCGCTGGCCGTGTGCACCCTGGCGATCGCCACGCTCTACCTGGTGGCGCAACTCGTGGGCAGTGTGGCCCTGTTGACCCAGTTCACGGGTGAACCCAGCCCCGTCACCCGCACCTTGTGCGTGATCGTGATCGGCACCGTCGTCATCATGTACGCCTCCCTCGGCGGCATGCCCGGCGCCACGGTCATCCAGATCATCAAGGCGGTGATGCTGGTGGTGGGCATCACGGTCACCGCGGGCTGGGTGCTCCACCACTACGACTGGAACCCCAACGCCCTGCTCTCCGCGGCCGCCGACCGCAGCGGCAACGGACTGCAGTTCCTCGAACCCGGCCTGCGCTACGGCGGCACCACGACCAACAAGGTGGACTTCTTCAGCCTGGAACTGGCGATCGTCCTCGGCCTCGCCGCACTCCCCCACGTGCTGATGCGGCTGCTCGCCCCGCGCAGCGTCAAGGTGCTGCGCTCCTCCGTGGTGTGGGCCCTGGGCCTGGTGGGGTTGGTCTGCTTCGCGGCCGGCATCGTCGGCCTCGGCGCCAGCGCCGTCGTCGGCCGGGACACCATCGCGGACACGGACCGCACCGGCAACGCCTCGATCCTGCTCCTCGCCCACGAGTTGGGCGGCAGTGTCCTCACCGCGCTGCTGTCCTGCCTTGCCTTCGTCACGCTGCTCGCCGTCGCGGCCGGTCTGACCCTCGCCGCGGCCTCGTCCCTCGCCCACGACCTCTACGGCGAGGTGATCCGCAAGGGCCGGGCGAGCGAGCGGGAGGAACTCACCGTCGCCCGGCTGGCCGGGGTCGTCATCGGCGTCCTGGGCATGCTGCTCGCCCTCGTCGCCTGGGGGGCGAACACCGCGACGCTGGCCTTCCTCGCCTTCGCCATCGCGGCGTCCGCCCTCCTGCCGACGCTGGTGTACACCCTCTTCTGGAAACGCTTCACGGCCCTGGGCGCGCAGCTCAGCCTCTACGGCGGCCTGCTCTGCTCCGTCCTGCTCGTCGTGTTCTCCCCCGTCGTCTCCTCCACGCCGGCCTCGATCTACCCGGACTCCGACTTCGCCTGGTTCCCCCTGCAGAACCCCGGCATCGTCTCCATCCCGGCGGGCTTCCTCCTCGGCTGGCTCGGCACGGTACTGAGCGACCGGCGCGAGAGCGCCCCGTACGAGGAGTTCGAGGTGCGGATGCTGGTGGGGGTCGCGGAGGAGTGAGCCGTCACCGCCCCCGGGGCGGCCGAACCGACCCCGGGGCGGCCCGCCGAGCCCCTGCCGCCCCGTCTCATGGGCCGGCTCCCGAAGTGACCCCTGACGTCGGCGCCACGGGCCGCGGGTGTGCGGCGAGCCAGTGCTGGAGTTCGGCGTGCCGGAACTGGTACACGGGACCGGAGTAGCGCATGAGGCCCACGGTGCACGCCCAGTCCAGGAAATGGCCAAGACGCAAGGGGAGCCGGCGGCGCGAGCAGAGCAGGAAGACCAGATAGCGACGGGCGGCGCTGAGGCCCGAGGCCTGGCCGGAGGCGATCGCCGCGGCCGCCCCGACGACCAGGCCCGTGCTCGGCTCGAGCAGCAGCGCCGCCGAGCCACCGAACGCCACGCCTCCGCACAGCCCGGTGCCGACGGCGTAGAGGAGCCCGTACACGGTGTCGTCGCGGAGGGCGACGGGTGGGCTCACGGCGGTCGTGGGAGCTCCTCTGAGTCCGGCCGCGACGCTGAACCGGAAGCCGGCGGTGAGCCCGGCGACCAGGCCCAGGACCGTTCCCAGGGCCAACGCCGCGCCCTGATGCCCGGCCGCGGCGGCCCATGCGCCGGCCGCGAGCCCCACGACGGTGCCGATGACCGTGCCGAGGAGGAGGTTGGCGACGAGGCCCAGCAGGAAGCGTCCCCGTCGGCCGGGGAGATGCCGTTTCTGCCAGTCGAGTCTGCTCGGGCTCAGCGCGAGGGCGGCACCGAGCCCCGAGACCGCGGCCAGGGCCAGGACACAGGCCGCGGCCTCCCCGGGGCGCGGTGTGAGCCAGGCGGCCGGGAGGACCGCGGCGATCGAGCAGAAGGTCAACAGCGCGTCCGCGACGCGCACCTTGAGCGCACCGGCCAGCGGCCACAGGGCATGGACGTTGATGTCGGTGGTCAGGTGGGCGACGGCGCCGGTTCCCCCCAGATGCCGGGTGAGGTGATGCAGCCAGACGTGGACCCGGTCGGGGTGGTAGGGAGCCGGAGCCGTGCCGTCGGCCGCCGACTCGACGGCGGCGGGGATGTAACGGTCCAGCAGGTGGCGGTCGAGTGCGTCCGGGTCGTGCAGCGCGATCAGTTCCGCCGGCCGGCCTCGGTACCGGTAGACGGTGGCGGTCAGCCCGAGCCGCCAAGGAGTCGACAGGGCACGGGCGAGTGTTCCTGTGGGATGCAGGTCGAGATGGTCCAGCAGCGGCCCCCAGCGCGTGGCGTCGTACGAGCGTTCACGCAGGTAGGACAGCGCTCGCGCGGACTCCACGGGCGAGACGAGCACCAGCGCGGAGTCGATCAGCGGTTCGTGTCGCATGAGGGCCTCGTAGTGGGCGATCCTGCTGGTGAGTACGACCGGCCCAGCGTCCAGTCCGGTCTGGTGGGCGTTGAGAAGCCGTAACGCGGCCGCCGCACGCGGAGCCGTCGGGTCCGCCGAGCCGTCCGCGCGCAAGGGGTCCATCTCGTCGAGGCCGTCGAGGACCGGCAGGACCATGCGGCGGGCGACCAGCTTGGCCGCCATGTCCCGGGGCCAGTCCAGAGCCTGTGACAGGTGTTCCTCCAGCAGGTCGGTCAGTGACTGGCCGGTGTCCCACTGTGCCATCGGGATGCGGACCGGAACGGGATCGGTGTCGGCCCGTCCGGCGGCCAGCGCGACGACCAGTTCCAGCGCGAGAACCGTCTTCCCGGAGCCCGGGGCGCCCGCGATGACGAGCCGCCCGGGGCGGGTGGCACGGAAGAACTCCGCGATGTCGGGTTCGGGCGGGGGCTGTCCCGGTGCGGGGTCCCCCGGTACGCGGAAAGTGTGGCCCGCCGCCGGGGCGTCGGCACCGCGTCCGGGCGTCGCCCGCAGCGTGTAGCGCAGGTCGATGCGCCGGGTGTCCGCGCCGAGGAGCTGCCGCCGTAGCTTGCCCTCGCTCTCCTGCACCTGGACGGCCAGCGTCGCCGCCCACTGCCGCACGAGGTCGGTGTCCGTCGTCTCGAGTGGCTTCCGCAGCGCCGCCACCGCCGCGGCCAGTCCCGCCACCGAGACCGGCAGCCCGAGCAGACCGGCCGTATCGGCCGGGTCGAGCCCACCACGCAACAGCTGCGCGACCACGTACGCGGCAGCTCCCAGGAAAAGCACCGTGCCGACCCCTACGGCCAACAGCCGACGCTCCCGCTGCCGTCGTCCCCCGATGTCCGCCATGCCTCGCTTCATACCCCTCGCCCGGCGAGAACTCTCCGGCCGCGGTGACAAGTTGACCAATCGCCCGAAGTTGCAGGTATGGGCGCCTGCAACTCCGTACCATGTCCGTGCACTTGGCCGTCCCGGCCCTCACACCCACCGCAGGCGGACCCTCCTGGAGGCGCGATGTCGTCAGCCGGCTCGACCGTGGGGCGCGCTTGAACGGCCCGGACGCCGTACTGGACGAACTCACCCGGCTCCTGCTTCGCCTCGACGGCTTCCGGGACGAACAGACGCGCCAGGTGCTCCTGGAGGAACTCTCCGCGGACACCGGTGAACGGATCGAGGTCTCGGGAGACGATCCCCTCCCACAGGCGCGCTCCCTGATCCGTCAGTGCGCGTGGCGCCCCGGCGTGATGCCCGTTCTGGTGGACCTGCTGCGCGACTTCCACGGCGACACCGCCGAGACACTGCGCTTCCGTGAGCTGGCCCCCCGGCTCGGGTTTCCGTCGCTGCTCACCGGGGAGGAGCGCGCCACGCTGCTGCGCCTGCTGCGCTCCTGGGAGCGGGACATCTGGCGAAGCGCCTACGCCCGGGCGGCGGCGCTGGTGCCGGAGCGGCCGGAGGACCTCCCGCACGCCCTGGAGCTCCTGGAAGACCTCATCGCTCCGCCGGGGGACGTCCCTCCGCTGCTCCGCTTCGCTCTCACCCTCGCCGATCGTTCCGCGCCGCAGGATCGTGTGCGCCTCTGGGAGTGGGCGTACGAGGTCGCCGAACGCCTCGGCATCCCGGCAGGCCGACTGGGCGACCCCGCCGCCCCCGGCCGGACGCGACCGCCGGAGGGCGTGACCCTGGTCCTGCGCCTTCAGCCCTTCCTGCCGGCCCGGCCGGAGTACCTGCTGTCGGTGTGGCTCGGCCAGGGCGACGGGCATTGGATCCCCCTCGTCCACGAGGACGAGCCGCAGCGCCTCGACCAGATCTCCGCCCGCGTCAGGGACTTCCTGCGCACGGCACACGAGTACGACCTCGACGGACCGAGCCGCGTCGAGTTCATGCTGCCACGCGAACTGATCAACCTGCCCGTGGAACAGTGGTTGGTGCCGACGTCCCCCCGGGACCCCGGGAGGCCCCTGGGGTGTCTGCATCCCGTCGTCGTGCGGGACCAGGACCGCCAACGCGACCCCTGGACCCGCCGGTTGTGGCAGGACAGGTGGCGACGACTGCGGCACGGCCGCCCCGACCACGTGCCGGCCCTGCTGCTCGACGCGGACCAGACGGCCGTCGGCCGGCATGAGTTGTCCCAGCGGATGGAAACGGCTGTCCCCGTGCTGGTCAGTGGAACGTCCTCCTGGGAAGAGCAGGAGGGCACCCTCCAGGAACGCCTGGAGCTGCTTCTGCAAACCGGGGTGCCCATCGCGGTGTGGGACCGCACGGGGGGCCCCGAGAGCACCCGGTTCCTCCGGGAGGACCTGGCCCCCCGACTGGTCGACGAGGGGGGACTCGACAGGCTTCCGCACATCATCCTGGATCTGCGCAGGCGCACCGCGGCTCTGGACGGCGCACACCGCCCGAGCACCGACCTCGCTCTGCTCTGGGACGACCCGGAGCGCACCCCGCTGCGCGCCGGAGAGTTCCGCGCACCCCTGTGAGGCCACATGAACGAAGGGCAGGCATCGAAGGTGTCGCACGCATGGCACGTCTACCGAGGCACAGGAGTACCGCACGAAGGCATCGAGAGGCTGCCCGCGCCCCCGCCCTGGCGCACGCCGTCGGCGGCGGAGTCGCGGTACGGCCGCTCGGCCCCGGACCCGTGGCTGCGCGGAGCCGTCTACCAGGCGACGCCGGAGATCGTGGACGTCGTCAACGCCGCGCTGTACCTGCGGCGTCCCCTCCTGGTGACCGGTCCACCGGGCTCGGGCAAGTCCTCCCTCGCCCACCACGTGGCCCACGAGCTCAGGCTGGGCCGCGTGCTGAGCTGGCCCATCACCAGCCGCTCCGTCCTGCGCGACGGCCTGTACACGTACGACGCGCTGGGCCGCCTCCAGGACGCCAACCTGAAGGTGGAGTCGCGCCACATCGACGATGTGGGCGTCATGGACATGGGCTACGACTCTCCCCCGCCGCGTGCCCTGGACATCGGGCGGTACCTGCAGCTCGGCCCGCTCGGCACGGCGCTGCTCCCGAGCCGTGTTCCCCGGGTCCTGCTCATCGACGAGATCGACAAGAGTGACCCCGATCTGCCCAACGACCTGCTCAACGTCTTCGAGGAAGGTGAGTTCGTCATCCCCGAACTCGCCCGTCTCGACCGTCCGGAGGCCCGGGTGCAGGTCTATGACGACCCGCGGGAGACGGTGCACGTGATGCACGGACGAGTGCGCACCGAGGCGTTCCCGTTCACCGTGCTGACGAGCAACGGCGAGCGGGAGTTCCCCGCCGCGTTCCTGCGCCGCTGTCTGCGTCTGGACCTGCCCGAGCCGAGCCTCGACCTTCTCGTCCGTATCGTCGAGGCGCATCTGGGACGGGAGGCCGTGGAGCGGGGCGCGGCGCTCATCGAGGAGTTCGTCCGGCGCAGGTCCGGTGAATCCCTCGCCACCGACCAACTGCTCAACGCGGTCTACCTTCTCCTCAGGGACGGCGGCGGTGGGACACACGAGGGGGACACCGTGCTGCAGACCGTACTGAGGCGGTTGGATCCAGGGTTCTGATGACCGACGACCTCATCTCTCGACTTCTGCGGGGCGCCGAGGACCGGCCGACCTGGCAGGAGGTGGCGGACGCCCTGTGGCTGGCGGGACACCTCCCCACACCGCCGGACGGCCGCCCCGGCGCCCGGAGTGCCGGATCGCCGCCCGTGCCGGACGCGCCGCCGCGACCGGCCCCGGGGCCGACGGCCCGGTTCCCCAGACCGCCGGGAGCGGACCCACCGCGTGATCTCCCGGCGCCGCACCGGGACGAATCCGAGGACGCCTCGTCCGCCCTGGCGAGGCTGGCGCTGCCCGGCGGGCGGGGCGCGGCCGGGAACGCGACCCCGGTCCGCCTGCCGACGGCGCCCGCGCTGTCGGGTGCCCTGGCATTGCGCAGGGCCCTGCGCCCCCTGGGGCGCCGGACTCCCCCCGGGCTCCGGCCCCAGCTGCAGTTGGACGAGGAGGCCACCGTGAACCGCGTCGCCGACACCGGGTTCTGGTTTCCGGTGCTGCGGCCCGCGCCGACCCGGTGGCTCGATGTCGCCCTGGTCGTCGACGACAGTGTGTCCATGGCGGTGTGGGACCGCGCGGTACGGGAGTTCCGAGCACTGTTGCAGAGCGCCGGCTCCTTCCGGTCGGTCCAGGACTGGACGCTGCCGTCGGAGCAGTCCCGATCCCTCGGGGTCGTCCTGCGGCGGGGGCTCCCCTCCCCCGGTGCGAGCACCTCGGCGACCTACAGCAGTCCCGGCGAACTCGTCGATCCGACGGGGCGGCGAGTGGTTCTCGTGGTCTCGGACTGCATCAGTCCCTCGTGGTCGGACGGCACCCTCGACCAGTTGCTCCGGCTGTGGGGCCGCAGCGGACCGGTCGCCATCGTTCAGCCGCTGCCCCGCAGGATGTGGGAGCGCTGCCCGCTGGACCTGCACGAAGTGAAGTTGCGCTCGCCCGTCCCGGGCGCGAACACCGGGCTGGTGACGTCCGCCGCGTCCAAGGGTGACATGCCTGTGCCGCTGCTGATGCTGGACGCGCGGTCGCTCGGCCCGTGGGCGTCGCTCACCAGCGGGGAGTCGTCGGACTTCGACGCGCTGGTCACCCTTGTCGGCTCTGCACCGGCGCGCCGGTCGACGCCCCCGGACGGGCCGACCGCTGCGGAACTCTCCCCCACCGACCTTCTGGAGCAGTTCAGGGCCTTCGCGAGCGAGGAGGCCTTCAAGCTGACCGTCTATCTGTCCGCCGTGGCGCTGAGTCCGCCGGTCATGCGCATCGTGCAGCAGCAGATGCTGTCCGACCCGCATCCGTCCCAGCTCGCCGAGATATACCTCAGCGGTCTCCTGGAACGCACCGAGGACAGCGTCGGAGCACGGGGCGACGACATCATGTTCGACTTCCGCCCCGGGGTACGCGCGGAGCTCCTCGGCGGACTCGGTCGGCGGGCCGCGCGAGAGATCCTGCGTCTCGTCTCCGACTACCTGGCGAACGAGTACGGCTCCCACGTGGATTTCGCCGCCGTGCTCCGTGCCGACGCGTCAGCCGTGGAAGAGCTGCGCCGCCACCGGCCGTTCGCCGAGGTGTCCGCGCAGGTGCTGCGCCGGCTCAGCCCCAAGTACGAGACGGTCGCGCAGAGTCTGGAGCGCTCCCCGGTCCCGGACCGGGCGGTCGGTGCGGCCGCGGGCACCCGCAAGGTCTGGGGCACACGACCGCCGCGGGCGACCGAACTGTTGGACCGCGAGCCGCTGTTGAAGGAGTTGCACCAGGCACTGACGAGTGGCGAGGCGGTGCCTCAGGTCCTGTGCGCACCGGAAGGCGGTGGATCCACGGCTGTCGCGGTGGAGTACGCGCTCACCCTCGGCTCGGAGTTCGACTTCGTGCTGTGGCTGTCCGCCGGATCGCCCACCGTCGGCGGGGCGGATCTGGCCCGCGCGGCCGACGAACTGGCGCGGCGGGCCGAGGACGGCACCGATCCCCGCTGGCTGCTGGTCCTGGACGGCGCGACCCCCGACGAGGTGCTGCCCGACCTGCCCGGTGGCCGCCGTTCGACGCTGGTGACCTCCGCGGCCCCGGACTGGCCCGAGGGGTTCACCGTCCACCGCGTGCCCGCGCTGAGGCGCCGAAAGGCGATGGCGCTGGCGCACCTGCACGCCTCGGCGCTGGAGGCGTCGCAGGCCCGGCGTCTCGCGGAGCGGCTCGACGGCTCACCCCTCGCCCTGGAGCTGGCGACGACCTTCCTGTCGGTCACCGGCGAGACGCCCGAGGCCTGGCTCGACCGGCTCGGGCCGGGCGACGACTCCTCGGCGGCGTCGCCCGGCGACGGCTCCTCTACGGCGGCTGCGGCCTCGGCAGCAGCAGCGTCCGACCCGGTGGGCGAGGCGTGCCGGGTCTCGCTCGACCATGTCCTGAGGTCGGAGAGGTCCACCCGGGACGTGGCGCGCCGGATCGCCGTGCTCGCCGCGGGTCCCGTACCCGTCAAGCTGCTGACGGACCGAGCGCCCGAGGCGTCCGGCAGGTACGCGGACCCGGCGCTCGCGGCGTTGCGCCGACTCGCCCTGCTGCGGGACGGAGAGCCGGGCGACGAGTGGGTTTTCGTCCCCCCGGTCGTCCAGCGCGCCTGCCAGGAAAGGCTGACCGAGGACGAGTTGGCCGAAGCCCGCCGGGCGGCACGCGCCCGGATGGTCGAGCACTTCGGACGCGACCTCCCGGAGGTTCCGGCGCTGTGGACCCGCTTCGGCAAGCTGACCCGGCATCTGGACCCGGTGGGCGCCCTCGGCGACAAGGATCCGGACATCCGCGAGCTCGTCCTGCGACAGCTGCGGTACCTGCATGCCTGCAAGGACACGGCCGGTTGCCGGGCCCTCGGCACGCTCGCGCTGCGGCGCCTGCTGGCCAACGCCGGTGCCGGGTACCCCGGTGTGCGGGCGCTGGTGGAGCTGCTCGCGAAGGTCCTCGACGCGTGTGGCGCCGAGGAGGAGGCGGCCGGGATCCGCGCCGACCCCGAGGACTGGTTGCGGCAGCAACCGGGCGCGACGTGACGGCCACCGCCGGGGAACCGTCCGCGCGCGCCCGGCCGGACGGATCGCAGCCCCGGCCCCAGCACGGCTCGTCCGGCGCGGCACCGGACGTCGAGACCGCTCGCCCGCTCCGCCGCAGGGCCTTGAGCATCGGTGTCTCCCGATTCGCGCCGCACCCCGAGTACGGAGTGGAGGACGACGACGAGCCCGATGACCTCTCCTTCGCCCGCGATCGCGTGGCGGCCTTGAAGAAGGCCCTCGAACACGAGGCGTTCGGCTACGTCTGCACCACGCTCACCAGCGCCGGCGCCGGCGAGAGCACGGTGGACGACCCCGGGCCGACGGCGGCCGCGCTCGGCGCCGCGCTCCGCGAGACCCTCACCGAGTCACCGGGTGACGACGTGCTGATCGTGCACGTGCTCAGTCACGGAGTGCCTCGTACCACCGGGCTCTACGCCCTCGGATCGGACAGCGCCCATCTGCCGGAAACCTCCGTGGACGCGTGGCTGGCCGCGGTTGAGGACTTCCCGGGCCGCCCGGCCGTGCTGTTCCTCCTCGACCTGTGCCATGCGGGACAGGCCGCCCGCAGGGACTGGCAGCTGCGTACCCTGGACGGTTCGAACCGCGCCTGGGTCATGGCCGCCGCGGGCGAGTCGGAACTCGCCGTGGACGGGCGCTTCACCCAGGCGGTCGCCGAGGTGCTGAACGACATCGCGGAGAAGCGGATCCAGTTCGACCACGGCCGACGCTTCATCGACTACTACTGGTTCGTCGGCGAGGTCGAGTCGCGGGTGAAGCTCCTCGCCGCGGACCGCGGCGGTCTGTCGCAACGGGTCACCGCGATCGCCGCCGACCGGGCCGCTCGGGATCTCCCGTTCCTGCCCAACCCCTGTCACGACTCCAGCCCGCTCAACCGGGTCCGGGGCGAGATCGGCGCCCGGCTGAGCGGCGAGCTGGGCGCGTTCCTGGACGAGGTCGCCGACCTGGCGCACTTCCGACGCCACGCCCAGGGCGGTGCCGGCTTCCCCGAGGTGTTGCGGGCCGAGGGCGGCCGAGGGCTGTTCACCGGCCGTGCGACGGAGACCGCGCGCCTGGCGGACTGGTTGGAGGACGAGACCGCCTCCAGGCTCTGCGTGGTCACGGGCAGCCCGGGAGCGGGGAAGTCGGCCCTCATCGGCGTCCTGCTGTGCGCCGCCCATCCGCGACTGCGTACGCCGACGGAGTCGCTGTGGGAGCCACTGGGCCGGTCCGTGACGGCGAGCTCAGCGCTGGCCGCCGTCCATGCCCGGCAGCGAACGCTGCGCGAGATGGTCGACTCGCTGGCCCGGCAACTGGACCTGCGACCGGCGGGACCGAACACGGAGGCGCCGACCGACTGGACCGTGGAGGAGCTGATCGACGCACTCCGCCGGCTGGCCGGGCCTCCTCCCGTGGTGATCGTCGACGCGCTCGACGAGATGCGGTACGGGCGCGAGGCCGTACGGACGCTTCTCCAGCCGATCGGCACCGCGGTCAGACCCGACGGCAGACCCGTGTGCCGGCTTCTGCTGGGCGCGCGCAACGAGGAGCCGTTCACGGCGCTCGTCGAGACGGCCCGGACGTCCGGGGACCTGGTCGACCTGGACGACACACGCCGCGAGTATCTCGAGAAGGACCTCCGCGAGTACATCGTCAAACTGCTGACGGCCGCGCTCCAGGACGCGGCGCCGGGCGGCCCGAGCGACGAGGCCGTGGCCGGGTTCGCCGCGACCACGGCCCGAGCGCTGGCGGACGCCGCGACGGGCTCGTTCCTCATGGCGGCGCTCTACGCGTCGTACGCGCTTCAGGACTCCGTACGGCAGCGGCTCGTCGACCCGGCGGCGGCCCGGAAGCTCGGCTCCGAGGTACCGCTGACGCTTCCCGGGCTCCTCGACCTGAGTTTCGGTCAGGATCACGCCCATCAGCTGCTGCGTCCGGTGCTCGCGGCTCTCGCCTTCGCACAGGGCGACGGTATGCCGGTGTCGGCGGTCACCGCCGTGGCCCGGGTGTTCGCATCCGGCACCGTGCGCGTGGACGCCGCCGTGGTCGGGCAACTCCTGGACGACGTACGGGCGTTCCTGCGCTCAGTGGCGGACAGGGACGGCACGATGCTGCACGGGCTGCTCCACAAGAGCGTCGCGGACGAGTTGCGCCTGCGCCCGGTCCCGACGGATCAGCAGCTCTCCGACACACCCGGGGTCCTGGTCCACGAGGCGTTGCTGCGGTCCCTGCGCGACGATCCGGACGGGCGTCCGGCGTGGGGCGCGCTGCACGGTTATCCACGGCGGCACCTGGCCCAGCACGCGGTGGACGCCGGGCGGTTCGACGAGTTGTGCACCGACCCCGAGTTTCTGGTGCACGCCGACCCCGACTGGCTCGTGCCCGAGTTGCGGCACGCCGTCTCGGAGCCGGCGAGGAGCGCCGCGGCCGTCTACCGGACGAGCGCTCATCTGCATCGCAGGGTCGAGGCCGAGCAACGGCGCCACATCCTGGCCCTGGACGCGGTCCGGCACGAGGCCCGGACCCTCGCCGACCGGCTCGCCGATCCCGTCCCCGGCACCGGATCGCCCATGCTCTGGCGCCCGTCCTGGGCGACCGGGAGCCGGATCAGTGCGGCCCACGCGTTCACCCTCCAGGTACCGGACGACCGGGTGACCGCCCTGGCGGCGGCGACGATCGACGAGGCGCCCCTCGTCGTCACCGGGAGCAGGAACGGCAAGGTGCGCGTGTGGAACACCCGCACCGGACGGCAACATGCCTGGGCCGATCCCCGTTCGGGAGAGATCCAGGCCCTGGTCTGCACGCGGGTCGAGGGTGCCACGGTCCTGCTGAGTGCCGGCAGCGGAGGTGCCCTGACCCTGTGGGATCTGCCCGCGCTGACGGCCAGGAGCCTGCCGCTCGACGGGCACACCGCGACGGTGCGGGCCCTCGCGTGCGGCGAGGTGGTGGACAGTCCGAGCGCGCTGACCGCGGACGAGTCGGGCCGCCTGCTGCTGTGGGATCTGAGTGGCGACGAGCCGGTGAGTACGTTACGGCTGCCCCGGAGCACGAACCGGGTCACCGCACTCGCGCTGGTGCAGGCGCGGGACGGGGCGCGGACGCCGGTCGAACAACGTTCTGTCCTCGCCATCGCCGTGAACGAGCCGGACCACATCCGTTTCTGGTCGCTCGTCACCGAGGAGGAACTGGGCCCAGGGATCCGTCACCCGTCACAGGTCAACGCCCTCGTCACCCTCACGGCCCGGGGTGCGGAGCAGCTCGTGACGGCAGGAAAGGACGGACACGTACGCCTCTGGAACGCCCGCACGCACGAGCTGACCTCGCAGTCGGCCGCACCGCACGACGGGCCGGTCTACGCACTGGCCTGCGTCACCGGCACGGAAGGCGTCCGGATCCTCAGCGGTGGCAGCGACGGCACGATCCGCAGCTGGGACCCCGAGGAGGACGGTCGGCAGCTGTCCGAGATCAACCGGTTCGTGGGGCACATGGGGGCTGTCACCGCTCTCGCCCATCCCGAGTCCGACCCTCCGGTGGTGGTCTCCGCGGGCACGGACCCGGTGCTGTGGGTGTGGAACGTGCCGTGGGAGAGGCAACGTACGAGTATGCCCGTCGGGCACACCTCCTGGGTCACCGCCCTCACGGTCGCCGAACTCCCCGAACGTGTCCTGCTCGCCTCGGCGGGGGCCGACGGCCACATCCACCGCTGGGACCTCGCCGACGGAACCCCCTACGGCACCCCCCTCACCCCCGACCCCGGACCCGAGCGCGCCCGCACCCCCGACACCAGACCCGTGCACGCCCTCACCACCACCCACCTCGACGGCCGCCCCGTCCTGGCGTCGGGGGGAGCCGACGGTCACATCCACCGCTGGGACCTCGCCGACGGAACCCCCTACGGCACCCCCTTCGCCACGGGTACCGGCCCCGTGCACGCCCTCACCACCACCCGTCTCGACGGCCGCCCCGTCCTGCTGTCGGGGGGAGCGGACGGCCTGCTGCTGTGCTGGGACGCGGCGTCCGGCCGTCGGCGTGGGCTGCCGTTCGCAGGCCACAGCGGCGGAGTCAACGCCGTGGCCGGCGTGGACCTCGGTGGCAGACCCACCGCCGTCTCCTGCGGTGACGACGGCACCCTGCGGATCTGGGACCTGTGGACCGGCCTCGCCGCGCGGGCCCCGGTCGCGGCGCACCAGGGCTGGGCCACAGCGCTGGCCTGCACGGAGCTGGACGACGGCACCGCCGTCGCGGTCACGGGCGGGCAGGACGGCCTGGTGCGCGTCTGGGACCTGGCGAACGGGACCGGTCTGACGGAGCCACTCAGAGTGACGGGCGGCGTCAACGCCGTGGCGTGCGGCGCCGTCGGGGGAACGCCGGTGGTGGTGGCCGCCGATGACTGCGCCGTGCGGGTCTGGGACCTCGCGTCGGGCCGGCTGCGCGAGAACATCGGTGTCCCCGGGACGGTGCCGACGCTGCTCCTTCGCGGGCAGGAGCTCGTCCTGGGCTGCGAGTGGGAGGTCGTGGTGCTGCGCCGGAGACGGACCCCGGAGGACTGACCGGCCTCAGCCGGCGGGAAGCAACGGGCCCAGTTCACGGGCCAGTTCGGGCAGTGCCAGATAGCGTGTCGCCTTGTGCGAGGCCACCAGTCCGAGCGAGACGTCGTAGTGGGCGTCGATTCCCGGGAAACGGCTGGGCAGGTCGCGGGGTACGGCAACCATGTCGCCGATGTCGGCGATGTTGACCCAGCGCGCGACCTTCGGGGGCCGCAGCCCCTTGTGCTCCTCGTTGCCCTCGCCCAGCGAAAGGCGCTCGAAGACGACATGGGGCATGCCGAGCGGCGAACCCAGCGTCACGAGCAGGTCGAGCTCCACCGGGTGGTGCCACAGCGCTTCGTACGCCACGACGGAGCCCAGCGAATGCGCGACCACGACCCTGGGCCGCCGTTCGCTCAGCACCCGGTGCACTTCCTCGCGCACCGCGGCCCGTCGTGGTGAGTTCCGGTCGGAGATGTAGGTGTCGACCTCGCGGCAGAACAACACCGCGAACCGCCGTGCCGCCGTGCCGTACCGTTCGGCGAGCCAGCCGGCCGCCTGCCGGACGGGCAGCGTGCCCGGTCCCATCGTGACCTCGGCGGGAGCGCCCAGCGCGGACACCCAGTCCACCAGGAGCCGTTGGGCCCCCGGCGGCAGCTGCTCGGGTTCGTCCGCGCCCTGGGTGGTGCCGAGATGCAGCAGCTGGGAGTAGTACGCGGCGTGGACCGTCCGAGGGTCGGGCGGAAGCCCGAGCGCCGCGGTCCACTCGGCGGCGAGGGCCTGCCCGGCCAGCTCCACCGTGCCCGCCCGGGCCAGGTACCGGTAACACCGGATGCCGTGGATTCCGACGATCATCCCGCCTCCCCCTGCGGCACGGACGCCGCCCCCGAACAAAGCGTAGGACACGGGCGTCAGCATTGCCTGCACCTTCAGCCCTGCATGGCGCTTTCATGGACAAGGTGCGCCGCGAGGAATCCTGCGGGCTGTCCGGTGTTGAACCCGGTATGAGTTCCGTGATCGCCTCGGCCCGCTTCTCCGTGCTCGACCGCTCCCGCACCCGCGAGGGCCGCCCGGTCGGTGAGGCGCTGCGGGACACCGTGGGGCTCGCGCGGGAGGTGGAGCGGCTCGGGTACCACCGGTTCTGGGTGTCGGAGCACCACGGTGTGCCCGGGGTCGCAGGGTCGGCGCCGACCGTTCTGGCGGCCGCCGTGGCCGGGGCGACGCGCACGATCCGGGTCGGCACCGGCGGGGTCATGCTGCCCAACCACCGGCCGCTGGTCGTGGCCGAGCAGTTCGGGGTGCTGGAGTCCCTCTTCCCGGGCCGGATCGACATGGGCCTGGGCCGCTCGGTGGGCTTCACCGACGGGGTGCGCAGGGCCCTGGGCCGCGACAAGGACGACGCCGGGGACTTCGCCGGGCAGCTCCAGGAACTGCTGGGCTGGTTCCGGGGCACTTCCCCGACCGGTGTGCGTGCGCGGCCCGCGGAGGGGCTGGCGGTGCCGCCGTTCGTCCTGGCCATGGGCGAGGGCGCGACCATCGCGGCCCGCGCCGGCCTGCCGATGGTCATCGGCGACCTCCGTGACCGGGAGAAGATGCGGCGCGGGATCGAGACCTACCGCGCGGGGTTCCGGCCGTCGCCCTGGGCGAGCGAACCGTACGTCGTCGTCTCCGGCACGATCGCCGTGGCGGAGACACCCGAGGCGGCCCGGCGGATCCTGATGCCGGAGGCCTGGTCGATGGCGTACTCGCGCACCCACGGCACCTTCCCGCCGCTGCCGCCCGCCGAGGAGATCGAGGCCCGGGCGATGACCGCGAAGGAGCGCGGCTTCTACGAGTCCGGCCTGACCGGGCACATCGTCGGCACCGAGGAGCAGGTCGCCGACGAGCTGGACATGCTGTTGAAGGACACCGGCGCGCAGGAGATCCTCGTCACGACCAGTACGTACGACCGTACGGCGCTGCTGGACTCCCACCGGCGACTGGCCGGGATCGTGAACGGGGAGAACGTCACCGGGTGACGCCGTGCGGAGCTTCGGTCCCTGAGCTCATGAGCCTAGACTCGGGGATTTGTCCCGCCCCAGTCGAAGCCCCGTACGGAGATGTCGCTCATGCCCGGCTCACCCGACTCGTTCGTCCGCGTGCGAGGCGCCCGCGAACACAACCTTCGGAGCGTGGACGTCGACATCCCCCGGGACGCGTTGACCGTGTTCACAGGCGTCTCCGGTTCGGGGAAGTCGTCGCTGGCGTTCGGCACGATCTACGCGGAGGCCCAGCGCCGCTACTTCGAGTCGGTGGCACCGTACGCGCGCCGCCTGATCCACCAGGTCGGCGCGCCGAAGGTCGGTGAGATCACCGGTCTGCCGCCCGCGGTCTCCCTCCAGCAGCGCCGCTCGGTGCCGACGTCCCGCTCCTCGGTCGGCACGGTCACCAACCTCTCGAACTCGCTGCGGATGCTGTTCTCCCGCGCCGGGGACTACCCGCCGGGTGCCGAGCGCCTCGACTCGGACGCCTTCTCCCCCAACACGGCGGTCGGGGCCTGTCCGGACTGCCACGGCCTGGGACGCGTCCACCGGACGACCGAGGAGTCGCTCGTCCCCGACCCGTCCCTGTCGATCCGGGAGGGCGCGATCGCCGCGTGGCCGGGCGCCTGGCAGGGCAAGAACCTGCGCGACATCCTGGACGCGCTGGGGTACGACGTGGACCGCCCCTGGCGCGAACTGCCCGCCGGGGAACGGGAGTGGATCCTGTTCACGGACGAGCAGCCGGTGGTCACCGTGCACCCGGTCCGGGACGCCGACCGCATCCAACGGACGTACCAGGGCACGTACATGAGCGCCCGCCGGTACGTCATGAAGACGTTCTCCGACTCCAAGAGCGCGACCCTGCGGGCGAAGGCGGAGCGCTTCCTGACCAGCGCGCCCTGTGCGGGCTGCGGCGGCAGCCGGCTGCGGCCCGAGGCGCTGGCGGTCACCTTCGCGGGCCGTACGATCGCCGAGCTGGCCGCGGTGCCGCTGGTGGAGCTGGCGGATTCCCTGACGGCACGGGACGAGGCGTCGCGGGTCCTCACCCAGGACCTGCGGTCCCGGATCGAGCCCGTCGTCGAGCTGGGCCTCGGCTACCTCAGCCTCGACCGCGCCACTCCCACCCTCTCGGCGGGCGAGCTCCAGCGGCTGCGCCTGGCGACCCAGCTGCGCTCCGGTCTCTTCGGGGTCGTGTACGTCCTCGACGAGCCGTCCGCCGGACTGCACCCGGCGGACACCGAGGCGCTGCTCACGGTGCTGGAGCGGCTGAAGGCCGCGGGGAACTCGGTGTTCGTGGTGGAGCACCACCTGGACGTGGTCCGCGCCGCCGACTGGCTCGTGGACGTCGGCCCGCACGCCGGCGAGCACGGCGGACGGGTGCTGCACAGCGGGCCGGTGGCGGACCTGGCCGCGGTGCCGGAGTCCGCGACGGCCCGCTACCTGTTCGACCACTCCCCCGCGCCCGCGCGGCAGGTCCGCACCCCGCGCGGCCAGTTGAAGGTCGGCCCGGTCACCCGGCACAACCTGCGCGGGGTGACGGCCGAGTTCCCGCTGGGCGTGTTCACCGCGGTCACCGGTGTCTCGGGCTCGGGGAAGTCCACGCTCATCGGCGAGATCACACCGGACCTGGCGGGCGTGGGCCGGCTGGTGGCGGTGGACCAGAAGCCGATCGGGCGCACCCCGCGCTCCAACCTCGCCACGTACACCGGCCTCTTCGACGACGTCCGCAAGGTCTTCGCGGCCACCGACGCGGCACGGGCGCGGGGTTACGGCGTCGGCCGCTTCTCCTTCAACGTGACCGGAGGGCGCTGCGAGACCTGCCAGGGCGAGGGGTTCGTCAGCGTGGAGCTGCTGTTCCTGCCGAGCACGTACGCGCCGTGCCCGGACTGCGGCGGCGCGCGCTATGAGCCCGCGACGCTCGAAGTGACGTACCGGGGACGGAACATCGCGCAGGTGCTGGACCTGACGGTGGAGGGGGCCGCGGAGTTCTTCGCGGACACCCCGGCCGTGGCCCGCAGCCTGTCCACCCTGCTCGACGTGGGCCTCGGCTATCTGCGTCTCGGACAGCCCGCGACCGAGCTGTCCGGCGGCGAGGCCCAGCGCATCAAACTGGCGAGCGAGTTGCAGCGCGGCCGCCGCGCCCACACCCTCTACCTCCTCGACGAACCCACGACCGGTCTCCACCCCGCCGACGTGGAGGTCCTGCTGCGCCAGCTGCACGGCCTGGTCGACAGCGGCCACACGGTCATCGTCGTCGAACATGACATGTCCGTCGTCGCCGGGGCCGACTGGGTCGTCGACCTGGGCCCGGGCGGCGGCACCGCGGGCGGCCGCATCGTCGCGGCGGGGCCGCCGAGGGAGGTGGCGGGGGCGGAAGGGAGCGCGACGGCCTCGTATTTGTGGCGGGAGACTCACGCGAAGGGCTGACTGAGAGGCGGACCGCCGGGGCGGTTCAGTCGTCCGAGTCGCCACCCGAGCTGCCGCTCGAGCTCCGGCGCTTGCCCGAGGCCCCGCTCACCAGGTGGCCCAGGGCGACCGTGACGAGGGCCACCGCGCGCACCCAGCGCGGGCCACCCCGCGCCGCCCACACCACACAGACGCACCCCCCGATGACGAGCGCGAGGACACACGACAGAACGAGCACGTCCATGCTCTTCCCCCCTTCTGGTACTGCTGGTCAGCGCCATTCTGTCAGTGGAATCCGCCGCCCCGCCTCCGGGCCGCCCCCGCCCTCCGGGCCGCCCCGTCACCGTCCGCGCCACGCCCGGTAGTGGTCCACGAGCGTCTCCTCGATCGGGCGGTAGGTGAGGCCCAGTTCCGTGATGCTGCGGGAGTTGTCCACGCGGAAGCGGATGCCGAGGTGTTTGCGGATGTAGTCCTGGGTGAGTCCGAAAGCGGGGCCGAGGAGGCGAACGGGCCAGTGCGGGAGGGCTGTTCGGGGCAGGCGGAGGTTGCGGGGGTGGTGCTTGCGGAGGATGCGGGACATCTGGTGGAAGGACGTCATCTCCTGCGCCGCCACGATGTAACGGCCGTGCGCCTCGGGTCGCTCCGCCGCCGCGATGTGTGCCAGGGCGACGTCGCGTACGTCCACCGTGGTGAAACTGAAGTCGGGGGCGCCGTAGAAGAAGTAGCCCTTGAGGAGTTCGTCCAGGAGGAAGAGGCTGCCCGAGTCCGAGGCGGGAGTGAGGGAAGGACCCAGGACGAGGCCCGGGTTGACGGAGACCATGCTCCAGCGGTCCTGGGCCGCCTCCGCCTCCCACGCGGCTCGCTCCGCGACCGTCTTGGCGTAGTGGTACGGGTTGTTCTCGACGGTGCTCGTGGTGTTGACGTACTTCTCCGACAGGACCCGGTCGTCCATGTCCAGCACGTCGGCGTAGTCGCCGAAGATCGCGCCGACGGTGGAGGTGAAGACCAGTCGGACGACCGTCTCCGTCCGCTCCACGCTCGCGAGCACGTTGCGCGTGCCGAGCAGCGCGGGCTCCACGACGTCCCGCCGGCCGTCCTTGATCTTCTCCGGCATGAGGAACGGCGAGGCCACGTGGAAGACGACCGAGCAGCCCTTCATCGCCTCGTCGAAGGACCCCTCGCGCAGCAGGTCCGCCTCGAAGATCTCCAGCCGGCCGGGGTGCGTGGCGCCCATCGCCCGCAGCGGGTCCGTCTTCGCCGCGTTCGCCGTGCTGCGGACGGTGGTACGCACCCGGTAGCCGCGCTCCAGCAACTCCCGCACCAGATGGGCGGCCACGAACCCGCTGCCGCCCGTCACCAGAACCGCCTCCCCGCCCGGACCACCCTTCACACGCACTCCCCTCACGGCATCGGACCTGGCCCGCCATGATCTCACCATGGCAGGCCAACAGCCCCTCGTGTACCAGGAGTTCGTCGAGGTCGCGTCGCCGGTTCAGCGCTCGCCGCGGCCGGCCGGCCGACCGTCGAGGGGTCGGCCCGCCGGTCCGGGCACGGCGAGGTGCTGGACGACTGGAGCGACGACCCGCGCCTGACGCGTCCGGCCCAGTGAGTGCTCCTCGGCCGCCCGGGCGAGGGCCCTGCGGTCGGCGCAGTCGCCCGCACCGATCGCGGGCGGCACATGGACCTCGGCCGTGAGACCCCGCGCCGCGACCACCCGCCACACCGAGGCGAGGAGCGAGTCGTCACCGACGAAGGCGGGTGCCGTGCTGGCCGCTCCCCCGGCGATCCGGTACCGGATGCGCACCGGCTGGACCGGGACCCGCGCGTCGAGGGCGGCCTGGAAGACGGCCCGGCGGAAACGGCCCTGGGCGCGCCCGCACCAGGTACTGCCCTCGGGGAACACCGCGACGGCCTGCCCGGCACGGAGGGCCCCCGCGAGGCGCGCGACCGTGTCGGGGAGCGCGCGCAGCCGGTCGCGGTCGATGAACACCACGCCGCCGCGCGCGGCCAGCGCCCCCGCGATGGGCCACTGCCGGATCTCGGCCTTGGCCAGCATGCGGGCCGGGCGGACGGCGGCCAGCAGCGGGATGTCCAGCCACGATATGTGGTTGGCGACCAGCAGCAGGCCGCCGGTGGGCGCGGTGCCGCCGGTGACACGGAGCCGTACCCCGGCGGCCCGGACGATCGCCCGGCACCACCAGCGCACCGCCCCGGCCGGTATCCTCCCGCCGATCGGCGTCAGCACGACCCCGGCGAGGATCAGCGCCACGACCACCGCGAACCGCAGTACGGCGCGCGGTACGGCCGCGGCGGACCCCGTCGCCTCCACGCACGCCCGCGGGGTGCAGGGCGCGCTGGGAAGCCAGACGCTCATCAGGCCGGCACGAGAGAGAGGAAGTGCCGCAGGTAGCGCGAGTTGACCCGGCGCATCGACAGCAGCACATACAGGTCGGCGACCCCGAAGTCCGGGTCGTGCGCGGGCTCGGCGCACACCCAGGCCCCCAGGCGGAGGTAACCGCGCAGGAGGGCGGGGAGTTCGGTGCGCGCGGGAGCGGCGGCCGTCTCGTCGGGCACCCACGGCAGCAGCGGCCGTACGCGGTACTCCTCGGGCGCCAGGTACTTCTCCCGTACGCGGTCCCACGTCCCGGCCGCCAGAACGCCGCCGTCGGCGAGCGGGATGGAGCAGCAGCCGGCGAGCCACTCGTGGCCCCGGTCCACCATGTAGCGGGCGATCCCGGCCCAGATCAGGCCGATGACGGCGCCGTCCCGGTGGTCGGGGTGCACACAGGAGCGGCCGACCTCGACGAGCCCCGGCCGGATCGCGTCCAGCGGCGCGAGGTCGAACTCGCTCTCCGAGTAGAGCCGCCCGGCCACCGCGGCCCGCTCCGGCGGCAGCAGCCGGTACGTCCCGACGACCTGGCCGGTCAGGGTGTCCCGGACGAGCAGGTGGTCGCAGTAGGCGTCGAACGGGTCGACGTCGAGGCCCGGCTGCGGGGAGTTCAGCAGGGCCCCCATCTCCCCGGCGAACACCTCGTGCCGCAGCCGCTGAGCGGCCCGCACGTCGTCCTCGTCACGGGCCAGGGTCACGGTGTAGCGGGTGGGTGCCACGTTCTGCGGGGGACGGTCGAGCGTGGAAACGCCGGTCATGGCTCACTCCAGGGACGGGCCACTTCGGGGACGGTGGCGTACCCCTTGTTTCTTCCGACCCTGATTGGCGAGCACATGACGGACGGCGGGAGGGAGGATGTGGGGAGGTTGAATCCCAGGAGCGACAAGCCACAGCGCACCCGCACCCCGAAAACGACAGCTCCCCCTACGGCGCTACCGCTTCACCTTCCGCGCAGCCCGCAGCCACTCCCTGTTCATACCCGTGATGGACACCAGAGGGATGCCCTTCGGGCAAGCCGTCGCGCACTCCCCCGCCAACGTGCACCCCCCGAACCCTTCCTCATCCATCTGCGCGACCATGTCCAGCACCCGCGTCTCCCGCTCCGGCGCCCCCTGCGGCAACACGTTCAGATGATTGACCTTCGCCGACGTGAACAACATCGCCGCGCCATTGGGGCACGCGGCCACACACGCCCCGCACCCGATGCACTCCGCATGCTCGAACGCGGAGTCCGCGTCCGGCTTCGGCACGGCCGTCGCATGGGCCTCCGGCGCGGACCCCGTCGGCGCGGTGATGTACCCACCGGCCTGGATGATGCGGTCGAACGCCGACCGGTCCACGACCAGGTCCTTGATCACCGGAAACGCCGACGCCCTCCACGGCTCCACATCGATCGTGTCGCCGTCCTTGAAGGAACGCATGTGCAGCTGACAGGTGGTGGTGCGCTCCGGCCCGTGCGCGTCGCCGTTGATGACGAGCGAACACGCCCCGCAGATGCCCTCCCGGCAGTCGTGATCGAAGGCCACCGGGTCCTCGCCCCGCAGGATGAGCTCCTCGTTGAGCGTGTCGAGCATCTCCAGGAACGACATGTCGGGTGAGATGCCGTCCACGTCGTACGTGGACATGGTGCCGTCGGCGTCGGCGTTCTTCTGCCGCCAGACGCGCAGGGTGAGCTTCATGCGTAGCTCCGCTGGGTGGGGTGGACGTACTCGAAGACCAGGTCTTCCTTGTGCAGGGTGGGGGCCTCGCCCGTGCCGGTGAACTCCCAGGCGGCCGCGTACGAGAACTCCTCGTCCCTGCGGGCGGCCTCGCCGTCGGGCGTCTGGGACTCCTCGCGGAAGTGGCCGCCGCAGGACTCGGCTCGGTGCACTGCGTCGAGGCACATGAGCTCGGCGAGCTCCAGGTAGTCGACGATCCGGTTGGCCTTCTCCAGCGACTGGTTGAACTCCTCGCCGGTGCCGGGCACCTTGATGCGCCGCCAGAACTCCTCGCGGATCTGCGGGATGCGCTCCAGTGCCTTGCGCAGCCCCGCGTCCGTCCGCGCCATTCCGCAGAACTCCCACATGAGTTCGCCGACCTCGCGGTGGAAGGAGTCGGGGGTACGGTCGCCGTCGACGGACAGCAGCAGGTTGAGCCGGTCCTGGGTCTCCGCCAACACCTCCTGCACGACGGGGTGTTCGTCGGTCACCTCGCCCTGGTGCGGGTTGCGGGCGAGGTAGTCGTTGATGGTGGCCGGCAGCACGAAGTAGCCGTCGGCGAGGCCCTGCATGAGGGCGGAGGCGCCGAGCCGGTTGGCGCCGTGGTCGGAGAAGTTGGCCTCACCGATGGCGAACAGGCCGGGGACGGTGGTCTGGAGGTCGTAGTCGACCCACAGTCCGCCCATCGTGTAGTGCACGGCGGGGTAGATCCGCATCGGCACCTCGTACGGATCCTCGTCGGTGATCCGCTGGTACATGTCGAAGAGGTTGCCGTACTTGGCTTCGACGGCCCCGCGCCCCATGCGCTCGATGGCGTCGGCGAAGTCGAGGTAGACGCCCTGCCCGCCCGGCCCCACTCCCCTGCCCTCGTCGCAGACGTTCTTCGCGGCGCGGGAGGCGATGTCGCGCGGGACCAGGTTGCCGAAGGAGGGGTAGATGCGCTCCAGGTAGTAGTCGCGCTCGTCCTCGGGGATCTTGTTCGGCGGCCGGTCGTCGCCCTTGGCCTTGGGCACCCAGATCCGGCCGTCGTTGCGCAGTGACTCGCTCATCAGGGTGAGCTTGGACTGGTGGTCGCCGGTGCGCGGGATGCAGGTGGGGTGGATCTGGGTGAAGCAGGGGTTGGCGAAGTAGGCGCCCCGCCGGTGGGCGCGCCAGACGGCGGTGGCGTTGGAGTTCATGGCGTTGGTCGACAGGTAGAAGACGTTGCCGTAGCCGCCGCTGGCGAGTACGACGGCGTCCGCGAAGTACGTGTCGATCTTCCCCGTGATCAGGTCCCGCGCGACGATTCCGCGCGCCCGCCCGTCGACGACGATCAGGTCGAGCATCTCGGTGCGCGGGTGCATCTCCACGTTGCCTGCGGCGATCTGCCTCGACAGCGCCTGGTACGCGCCCAGCAGCAGCTGCTGGCCCGTCTGTCCGCGGGCGTAGAAGGTGCGGGACACCTGGACGCCGCCGAAGGAACGGGTGTCGAGCAGACCGCCGTACTCGCGGGCGAAGGGCACGCCCTGCGCCACGCACTGGTCGATGATCTCCACGGAGATCTGGGCGAGCCGGTGGACGTTGGACTCGCGTGCCCTGAAGTCGCCGCCCTTGACGGTGTCGTAGAAGAGGCGGTGGACGGAGTCGCCGTCGTTGCGGTAGTTCTTCGCCGCGTTGATACCGCCCTGGGCGGCGATCGAGTGGGCGCGGCGCGGGGAGTCCTGGTAGCAGAACTGGACGACGTGGTAGCCCTGTTCGGCGAGGGTGGCACCGGCGGAGCCGCCCGCGAGGCCGGTGCCCACGACGATCACCGTGTGCTTGCGCCGGTTGGCGGGGTTGACCAGCTTGGCCTCGAAGCGGCGTGTGTCCCACCGTTCGGCCACGGGGCCGGAGGGGGCCTTGGTGTCGAGGACGGGTTCGCCGGTCGCGTAGTCGGTGTAGGTCATGTTCAGCTCACCACTCCGGTCATGACGCCCACGGGTACGGCGATGAAACCGGCCGTGAGCAGCAGCGCGAGGACGTCGGCGACGGTCTTCAGGGCGCGGTCGCGGGTGCGGCTGCCGACGCCGAGGGTCTGGGCGGCGCTCCAGAAGCCGTGCCGGATGTGCAGGCCGAGCGCGAGCATCGCGACGATGTAGATGACGTTGCCGTACCAGGTGGAGAAGGTGTCCACGACGTTCTGGTACGGGTGGCCCTCCTGGAAGCCGCCGGAGTGCACGGTGCCGGTGGTGAGGTCCAGGATGTGCCAGACGATGAACAGGCCGAGGATGATTCCGCCCCAGCGCATCGTGCGGGTCGCGTAGCTCGCCCTCGGCTTCTTGTGCACGTACTTGCTGGGCCGTGCCTTGATGTCGCGGCGGCTGAGCTGGTAGGCGGACGTGGCGTGGGCGACGACGGCGACCACGAGCACGATCCGGACGAGCCAGAGTGTCCACTCGTAGTGCATGAACGGTTCACCCACGGTGCGCAGCCAGTGGGCGTAGTGGTTGAACTCGCCGGCCCCGAAGAAGATCTTCAGATTGCCGATCATGTGGACGACCAGGTACAGCAGCATGATCATGCCGCTGACGGCCATCACGGTCTTCTTGCCGACGGTGGAGTCCCACACGGTGCGTGCCATGGAAGGCCGTCGGTCCGTCCGCGTTGCCAGAGCCATGGCTCAAGACGCTAGGCCCGGCCACCCTGATCGGTCCAAGACATGGTCCGGCTTGATTCCATAGGGAACGCCTATAGTGGCGGGATGCAGTTCCAGCAGCTCCAGTACTTCGTGGCGGTCGCCGAGACCCGGCACTTCACCCGGGCCGCGGACCTCGTCCATGTCGCCCAGCCGTCGCTGTCCCAGCAGATCAAGGCGCTGGAGCGGGAGCTCGGGGCGGATCTGTTCCTGCGGGCGCGGGGCAACATCACGCTCACCGACGCCGGCGAGGCGCTGCTGCCGCTGGCCCGGCGCATCCTGGCGGACGCGGAGACCGCGCGGCACGAGGTGCAGGAGCTGGCGCAGCTGCGCAGTGGCCGGGTGCGGCTGGGGGCCACGCCCAGCCTGTGCACCGGTCTGCTCCCGGACGTGCTGCGCGCCTTCCACGACCGCTATCCCGGCATCCGGCTGCTGATCGAGGAGGGCGGTTCGCACGACCTCGTACGGGAGTTGGCGCGCGGCGCGCTCGATCTGGCCCTGGTGGTGCTGCCACTGCCGACGCCGTCACCGGCGCTGACGACGGTGGACTTGCTGCGCGAGGACCTGGTGGTGGTGTCGTCGCCGGAGGCACGGGCGCCCGGGCGGGGCGGGCGGGTGGTGCGGGTCGCGGAGCTGGAGGGCGAGCGTCTTGTGATGTTCCGGCACGGCTACGACCTGCGGGAGCTGACCGTGGCCGCCTGCCGGGCGGAGGGGTTCGAGCCGGATTTCGCGGTGGAGGGCGGCGAGATGGACGCGGTGCTGGGGTTCGTGCGGGCGGGGCTGGGAGTGGCGGTCGTCCCCCGGATGGTGGCGGCACGGTCCGGGCGGGGCCTGCGGGTGACCCCGCTGGCCCGGCCCGGACTGCACCGCACGATCGCCCTGGCACACCGGAGTGATGTGGCTCCGCCTCGGGCGGCCAGGGAGTTGCAGCGGATGCTGCTCGAGCGGTGAGGGGCGCTGCGCTGCTGCTGCACCGTTCAGGGCAAGCGCCGTTGAGGTCTGCGGCACCGTCGTGGCTGGTCGCGCAGTTCCCCGCGCCCCTAGGGCCTGTCGTTTGGATCAGGCCGGCTGTAAGACGCGGCGCCTTGCAGCCGACCCGAGCGGGGTCTGGTGCGTGCAGCTGCAAGGCGGAGGAGGGCGTCAACGCGATGGGGGTCCCTCCCGCGCGAGCGAAGCCGAGCGTGGGGGAGTTGGCAACCGACGACAACGCGGCAGATGTGCGTGCCGGCCCCCGCGACGCCGGGATGATCCAAACGACAGGCCCTAGGGGGCCTCGGTCTCCACGAGCCTGTCGAAGAAGAACTCGTGCTTGAGGAACGACACGTCGTACTCGCCGCCCGGGTAGGGCGGGATGAGCTGGGCCGCCTGGAACAGGCGCCAGCCGTCGAGCAGCGCGGCCAGGCCCGTCTCGTACGGTGGCTCGTCGCTGTCGCCGGTCGTCGGCCTGGTGCGGCCCGTGCCGTCGTAGACGGACCAGCCGACGACGGACGAGTCCAGCGCCGACGTGGCCAGGTACAGGACCAGGACCTGCTGCCTGAGCGGTGTGGCGGTCATGCGGGGACTGGTGGTCATGCCGGTACCTCCTGCGAGACGTCCGCCTGCGGGCGGTTCGAGACCCGGGTCACCCAGTGGTCCAGGTCGAAGGAGTCGTCACCGGTCAGCGCCCGCCAGAGCATGACCCGGTTGTAGCGCTCCAGACGGCCCGTCGCCGGCTCGTACCACGGGAACACCGTGTCCAGTTCCGACCGCACCCGCGGATCCGCCAGGTCGGCGGTGTCCCACAGCCGCCGCTGCCGGACCACCGGATTGAACCGGATCTTGAACATGTAGCGGGGCGTGTCACTGTCGTTGCGCCGCCCACCGTGCCAGATGCCGTGGTGCAAAAACACCACCGTGCCGGCCGGACAGGTCAAGCGTTCCTGCCCGCGCAGGTTCTGGTAGCGGCCCGTGTCGCTCTCGTTGGTCCGCCGCAGGTGGCTGCCGGGGACGCTCAGCGTGCCGCCCATCTCCAGCGTGACCTCCTGCGGGTAGTACATGAGCTGCACGTCGAACGCGTCCGACCGGACGTCGATGATCGCGTCCCCGTGCAGCGGCTGCGCATCACCTCCGCGCGGCTCGCGGATGTGCACGAAGTGGTGGTCGACGTTCGGCTCCGGCCCCACGAGGCTGTGCAGTGCCCCCGCCACCTCGGGAAGCTCCAGGAGTCGCCGGACGAACGACCCCTCGGGGTACGCCGTCGACACGGGCGTCCCGTACGGCACCGGCGCCACGCCCGCGCTCAGCACCTCCAGCGCCTCGGTGTTCATCCGGGCCGGGACCACGGCGTCCATGCGCAGCGAGCCGCGCGCCACGAAACGGGCCAGGTGGACCGAACTCAGCAAGTGTTCTGTGACTGCCATACCCGGAACGCTAGGCAGCCCAGGCCCTTCGGGGCGTTGGCCCGGCTCACCACTACTGGTAATTTCTCACCATGCAGACGGTTGTCGCCCATCTGGACGCGCCTCCGGTGCTCGCCAGCGTCGGTGTCGGCGTCCACGGTCCCGCCGGGCACACCGACGTCTTCCGGCTCCCCGATCTGTGGCAGCTCCACCTCTACCGCTACGAGGCGGACCTCACGGTCGACGGCACCCCGCACGCCATCCGCCCCGGCCGGGTCAGCCTCGTGCCGCCCGGTGCCACCACCCGGTTCCGGTACCGCGGCCGCTCGGAGCACCTCTACGCCCACCTCCGCCTGCCGGCCACCGGCACGTCCCGCGCGATCCCGGTCATGCAGGACGCCGGAACCCAGCTGCCCGCCCTGACCGCGCAACTGCACCAGGCACTGGCCTCCTGGCCGAGCACGCCCGTCCGCGCCACCGCCGAGGTCTGGGCCGCGCTCTGGCGGGTGGCCCACCTCACCGAGCCTCCCCCGCACGGCGCAGGCGCCGGCCCTCACCCCGCCGTCACCACCGCCATCGCCCACATCGAGGCACACCTGGCCGATCCGCTGACCGTCCCGGGCGTGGCCCGCGTCGCCGGTGTCTCGCACAACCACCTCACGCGGCTGTTCCGCGCCGCCACCGGCGACACCGTCATCGCCTACATCCGGGCCCGTCGGATGGCCCGCGCGCATCACCTGCTGCGCGCCACCACCCTCTCCATCCCGGCCATCGCGGTCTCCGTCGGCATCCCCGACCTCCAGGCCTTCAACAAGACCTGCCGCCGCGAACTCGGCGCCTCACCGCGCGCCCTGCGCCCGCCTCAGCCCTGGACGACGGACAGGACATCGGTTTCGTAGTCACCCCGTCGCGTCCACCAGGGCCAGCTCGTGCAGGCGTTCCGGGGGGCCGGGGCGGGCGTAGTACCAGCCCTGGGCGGTGTCGCAGCCCAGTATCCGCAGTTGTTCGGCCTGAGCGCCGGTCTCGACACCCTCGACGGTGACCGCGAGGTCGAGGCTGTGGGCGAGGGAGACGATCCCCTCGACGATCTTGAGGTCGACGGGGTCGGCCGGGAACTGCTGCATGCTCTGGGTGAAGGAGCGGTCCAGCTTGAGGATGCTCACCGGGAGGCGGCGCAGGTTGGCGAGGTTGGAGTAGCCGGTGCCGAAGTCGTCCAGGGCGATGTCGACGCCCATCTCGGCGAGGCGGCGCAGCGGCTTCAGCAGATCGTCGTCGGCGCCGATCAGCGCCGACTCGGTGACCTCCAGGCACAGCGCCCGGGGCTCCAGGCCCTCGCGCTCCAGGATGTCGATGGTGTCCTGGACCAGCCCTGGATGGCTGAGCTGGCAGGGCGAGAGGTTGACGTTGACGCGCAGCGGGCCGGTGAGCGCGTTCCCGCCGTGCCGTTCTCGCCACTCGCGGGCCTGTCTCACCGACTGCGCCAGGACCCAGCGCCCCAGCGGCACGATCAGCCCGGTGTGCTCGGCGAGCGGGATGAACCGGTCGGGGCCGAGCACCCCGTGCTGCGGGTGCAGCCAGCGCACCAGCGCCTCGGCACCGCGCACACTGCCGTCGCCGAGGTGGACCAGCGGCTGGTACTCGATGAAGAACTCACCCCGCTCCAGGGCGGTCGGCAGCGCCGTGGTGAGCCCGTTGCGGGTGATGGCGCGGGCGTCGGCCTCCGGGTCGGCGAGCTCGAAGCGGTTGCCGCCCGCGGACTTGGCCCGGTACATCGTGATGTCGGCGCTGCGCAGCACCTCCGCGGCGCTGCGCTCTCCCGCCGCACCCTCCACGATGCCGATGCTCCCCCGCACCGTCAGCTCCCGGCCGTCCACACTGACCGGGGCGATCAGCGCGTTCATGATGCGTCCGGCGAGTTCGTCGACCTCGCACCGGGTCTCGGGGCCGGTGGTCAGCGCCACGAACTCGTCGCCGCCGAGGCGCGCCACCATCTCGCCCGGCGCGGTGGCGCAGGACTGCAACCGGTCGGCGACCTCGACGAGCAGCCGGTCGCCGGCGGCGTGGCCGAGGCTGTCGTTGATGGTCTTGAAGCCGTCGAGGTCGAGGTAGCACAGGCCGAAGCGCTGGTTCTCGCCGGCGGCCAGCACCTTCTCCAGGCGTTCGAAGAACAGGGTGCGGTTGGGCAGACCGGTGAGGGCGTCGTGCGTGGCCTCGTAGCGCAGCCGCAGGTTGAGCAGGCGGCGCTCGGTGGTGTCCTCCATGAGGGCCAGCTGGTACCGGGGGTCGCCGTCGGCGTCGCGCAGCAGGGAGACCGTCAGGTTGGTCCACAGGGCCGTTCCGTCGGGGCGGCAGAACGCCTTCTCCACGTGGTAGTGCTCGCGTTCGCCGCGCACCAGCTCCTCGTAGAGCCGCCAGACCTGCGGGGCGTCGTCGGCGTGCGTCCACTCCCGGACGTTGCGGCCGCGCACCGTCTGCTCGGAGCCGCCGAACATGCGCATCAGTGCCCCGTTGACCTGGAGGACGTTGCCGTCGAGGTCGGCGATGCCGATGCCTATGGCGGCGCCCTCGAAGACCGCGCGGAAGCGGGCCTCGCTCGCGTGCAGCGCCTGCGCGACCACGCCCTGCGCCTGCAACGCGGCCTGGGCGATGGCCTCCTGCTCGGCCAGAGTCCGCTCACGCAGCGCCCGCGCGAAGCCGGCGGCCATGGCGTGCTGCAACCGGGAGCAGCGGGTGCGCAGCTCCTCCTGGTGGCCGTCCTCGCCGCAGTAGAGCACGAGGTAGGCGTCGACGCAGTCCAGGCTGTGGCTGAGGGCGTCCGGGTCGGTGCAGTGCGCGTCGACGAGCGCGGCGCCGACGGCCTTCGCGGCCTCGGCGTCGAACGCCCTGGCCCGCAGCGCCTCGCTCAGGCGGCGGGCGAGCGGCAGGAGCCGCTCCTCGAACTCGGGCCGGGTCAGCGAGGTCGACGTCACCGGGAACACCGCCCGGCTCCAGATCGTCGCGAACCGGCGCAGTCTGCCCTCCGGCCCGTCCGGCTCCGCGGTCACGCGGTACGCCCCACGCCCGCGAACCCGGAGAAGGCATAGGGATCCTCGTCCTCCGGAGCCGTCTCCGGCCGCCAGCGCGGCGGCGACACCAGTCCCGGTTCCACCATGTCGTACCCCTCGAAGAACCGCGCGATCTCGTCACGCGAGCGCATGATCAGCGGGTTGCGAATGCCCTTGTACACGTCCACCGCGCCCTCGGCCCGCTCGGGTGCCAGCGGGATTCCCTCGTACGAGGCATGCGTGAGGATCAGCAGGCTGCCTGGCGCGAGTGCCTCGCGCAGCTCGGCCACCGCACCGTACGGGTCGTCCGCGTCTTCCACGAAGTGCAGTATGGCAACGAGAAGCAGCGCCACTGGCCGATTCAGGTCGATCAGGTCGAGAACCTGGGAGTCGGCGAGGATCTCCTGGGGCTTGCGGAGGTCGGCGGCGACGACGGCGGCGTCGGCGTTGCCCGCGAGGACCGCCTGGCTGTGCGCGACGGCCACCGGGTCGTGGTCGACGTAGACCACGCGCGCGCCGGGGCTCGCCGCCTGGGCCACCTCGTGGACGTTGCCGAAGGTGGGGATGCCCGAGCCGATGTCGAGGAACTGGGTGATGCCCTCGTCGGCCGCGAACCGCACCGCGCGGCGCATGAACGCCCGGTTCGCCTGCATGATCTTCGGAAGTCCCGGCATGAACTCCATGGCCTGGCGGGCCGCTTCCCGGTCGGCCTCGAAGTTGTGCGAACCGCCCAGGTAGTAGTCGTAGATCCGCGCGACACTGGGCACCGAGATGTCGATGCTTCGTGGGGCCCAGGCGGGACGCTCCATCTATCTCTCCAAGGCGCTAGGCGATCCGGTGTTCGAGCAGAGGCTACTGATCGCCCGCCAAAAGAACGAGCGGAAACGGAAATTGACCGTCCGTTCCCGGTCACTGCCACGCGTCACGTGCCACGACAGCGGTCCGCCCCCCTCCGTGCGGCGCGGAGGGGGGCGGACCAGGGGTCGGTCACACCGGAGCGGGCAAGGATCGGCCCTGGGGAGGTGATCTCTACTGCGCCGGAGCGCCGACCAGCTTTCCGTCGGGGGCCACGGCGTACCACGTGCCACCGACGCCCTGACCGTTGATGTCGCCGGGGGCCTTGTCACCGGCGAAGGTGTAGATCGGCGAGCAGTTGACCGTCATCTGCTTCACGCCGTTGTCGGGCCGGGTGAAGCTCATCAGGCCCTTCTTCTGGACGCCCTGGGTGTCGTTGACCTCGACCGGCGCGACGACCGGCCACTTGTCCAGGCAGGCATCCTTGCAGTTCGAGACGGGCTTCGGCCACGCCTTGTCCTTGACGAAGCGGTAGACCGTCATGCCGTTCTTGTCGACGACGATCTCACCGAGGTTGGGGTCCTTGCGGGTGGACAGTCCGGGCAGGTCGGAACTGCCCTTCGCCTTCTTGCCGTCGGGGGCCAGCGCGTACCACTTGCCGCCCACACCCTGGCCGTTGACGTCACCGGCGGACTTGTCCTTGGCGTAGCGGTAGGCCGGCCAGCCGCCGATGGTCAGCTGCTTGGTGCCGTCGGCGCGGGTGACCTCGCCGAGCGCGGACTTGTCGATGCCCTCGCCGGCGGCCGCGTCGTCCGCGGGCACGGGCGGCCAGGCCGTCGCGCAGTCGCCGTCACAGTTCGACTTCGGCGGTTCGGCGGTGTCCTGGTCGAACCGGTAGAGGGTCATGCCGTTGCCGTCGGTCAGCACCTCGCCGAGTTCGGCGTTGGTGGACACGGCCAGCTTCCCGGCCCCGACACCCTGCGCGTCAGGCACGGAGGCGGGGGCCGAGGGAGCGGCGGAACCGGCCGCCGCGCCGGCACCGGCGCTTCCGTAGTCACCGGTACCAGCCACGGTGCCGGTACCGGCCACAGTGCCGGCGCCGGCCGCGGCCGTGGCGCCCACGTTCTGACTCGACGCCGAGCCGGATTCCTGACCGCACGCCGTCGTCAGCGCCAGCACGGCCGCAGCGCTCGCCACGAGTGAGGCGCTCCGCCAGGAGGTCTTCATCGTCGTCAACTCCCGTAAATCACAAGGATGTCGCAGCGCCCTGCTGCGCCGCCGCACGGTCATGAGTACGCAGGGAACCCGTGGGTGTGTTCAACGCCGGCACAAATTTCTTTCCAGGAACCGTGAAGGAGGTTCCCGGAGGACCGGCGACGGTCCTCGGAAAGCCGTGCGGCAAACCCCGGGGGCCGAACTTCCCTCGTTCGGGGCAATCTGCTCGCGGTACGGACGCCTGCCCGCGCGCGAGGACTCATGATCTTCGTCGTGCATGCATCCGAACCGACCAGATCCCCTTTTGTCTCAAGGGCGTTGGCCCTGATGACCATGACGTGGATCCTCGTGGGCGCACCGGCGGGCACCGCGTCGGCCGACGCGTGCGCGTCCGCCTCCACGGGTCCGAACGGCATCGAGGTGGTGGCCGTCGCCGGAAGCCACACCTGGCCGACCCCTCCGCCGTGCCCGGTGCCGACACCCCCGCCGCCGTGCCCGACACCGACACCGACACCGACTCCCACCCCGCCGCCGAGCCCCCCGCCCACGCCCACACCCACGCCCCAGCCGTCCAAACCCCCGCCGCCGAGGCCGACGCCCACACCGGCACCCGATCCACCGCCTCCGCCGCCCCCGCCCCCACCGGCACCGCGGCCCGCGGCCCCCCGTCCGGCACCCACTCCGCCGCCGACGCCCACACCGACGCGCACCCCCACACCGTCAGCCACGCCCGAGCCGGCCCCGCGTCCCTCCGTACGGCCGGTGAGCTACCCGGAGTACCACTCCCCGCCGCACAAGGCGCCGGCGCACGGGGGAACGTCGCCCCTCACCCACGTCCTGCTCATCACGGTGCCCGCGGTGGTCGCCGTCGCCGCGCTCCGTCCGCGCTGATCCCTGGAGGAACCCTTGCCGGAATGGCTTGTTCTGACCCTCGCGATGGTTGCCGCGTGTGCCGTGGTGCTCGTCATCACCTTCCTGAGGCACCGCTCGGTGGGCGAGGACGACGACCCGTCCGAGACCCCGGACGTCATCGAGTACATGACGATGTGGATCGGCGTGGTGTACGCCATCGTCCTGGGCCTGGCCATCGCCGGTGTCTGGGAGGCCCGCAGTGTGGCCCAGGACCACGTCCAGGCGGAGGCGCAGGCGCTGCACGAGATCTCGGAGCGCGTCCGCGTCTATCCCGTCGAGGCCCGTGACCGTATTCGGGATGACGTCAACACCTATGTCGGACACGTCGTCACCACCGAGTGGAAGACGATGGCCGACGACGGCCGTCTCACCGAGCGCGGTGACCAGCTGCTGGAGCGCGTCCGCGCGGACGTCACCGACTACGAGCCACAGACGGACTTCGAGGCCCAGGCCTACCAGCCACTCGTCGACCAGGTGGCCGCCGCGGACCAGGCGCGTACGTCCCGCTCGAACTCGATCGAGCCGACCATGCCCGGCGTGGTGTGGTTCGGGCTGATCGCCGGAGCGGTGATCACCATCGGAATGGTCCTCGCCCTCCAGATCAGGCGGACCCCGCGCGAACTCGTCCTCGCCGGGCTGTTCTCCGCGCTGATCGCCTTCCTGCTCTTCCTCATCTGGGACTTCGACGCGCCCTACAGCCGCGGCATCACGGCGTCAGCGGAGCCGTTCCTGGCCCTCTTCCCGGGCGTCAAGGGCTGACGGGCGCCCCACTCGGGGACCGGCCGACATCTCCGCCCCGGACCTTTTCCCGGGATCCGGGGCGGAGACCTGTTTCAGATGCGCTTCTCGGAGCGGCGGCGCAGCCAGAACACGCCACCGCCGATGACGGCCAGGGCCACGAGCCCGCCGCCGATGGCCATGTCGGTCGGCGTCGCCCCGCTGGAGCTGCTGCCGCCGAGACCTCCGCGGACACCGCCGAGGACGGTGAAGGCCGCGTCGCGCGTCAGCGGGGCACGCCCGTTGCAGTTGGCCGTGATGCTGTACGGCCCCGGGTTGGCGTTGTCGCGGATGGTCGCCGTACCGCTCGCGGTCCCACTGGTGCCGCCGACCCGGCGCAGGTTCACCGGCGAGGTGAAGGCCGGGGAGTTGGCCGTGCCGCCGCCCGGGCATCCGTCGACCGTCACCGTCAGCTGACCACCCCGGGCGATCACGCTGGGCATGGCGACGATGTTGCTGGCGATGCCGCTGTTGCCACCGCCGTGCCCATCGTTGCCGTTTCCGCCGGCGTTGCCGTTGCCCCCACCGTTGCCGCCGAAGCCGTTGCCGTTGCCGTCCCCGCGCCCGCCACCATTGCCGCCGTTCCCGTTCCCCCCGAAGCCATTGCCGTCCCCGTGCCCGCCACCGTTGCCGCCGTTCCCGTCCCCGCGCCCGTGCCCGCCACCGTTGCCGCCGTTCCCGTTCCCGTTCCCCCCGAAGCCGTTGCCGTTGCCGTTGCCGCCGACACCGTTGCCGTCGCCGCCGAACCCGTTACCGCCGTTGCCCCCATCACCGCCATTGCCGCCATTGCCGCCGAAGCCGTTTCCGCCGCCGTCGCCGCCACTGTTGACGTAGGCGTTGGCGCCGCTGTTGCCCATGCCGTCCGCGACGGCCGCCGGGGCGGCGAGGCCGAGGACGGAGACCGCGACGGCCGAGACCGCCAGGGCACGAGGAGTACGCATGTGAACCTCCGCGGAAGGCGCCCCGGGACCCGTCCCCGGTCGATCGGCGAGAAAGCGCCTCCCGAAAAAACCCTCAGATGCCTTTCTCGCGCCCGCATTTCGGGAATGGTCCGTCCTGGTGAGATGACACGCCGTCGGAAAACCATTCAAGGCGATATCACCGCAGGTCACAGACCGTCAGAAAATTCTGATCAGCGAGGACTCGGATGGCGCACCGAGCGGCCCGTGGGCCACCCGTTCGCATCTGTCCCCGTCGCCGGTCGCGTGCGGTGGACTTAGCGTTCTTGTATGTCAATGTCTGCGTTCGAGCTGTACGAGGTGGCCGAAGAGGAGGAGCGGCGGAGGAAGCGCGCCCCGTGGGGCGTGACAGCGCTTGTTCTGCTGACTGGTCTCGCGCTCATTCGCAATGGTTCGGGGGAGTTCGACGTCGGCCCTCCGCAGCCCGCGTCGGCGGCCGCCGCGGACAGCCGTACCGCTCCGAGCACCTTCGTCGCCCCGCAGGCGCTGCCGTACGCGGTGCCCGCCCGGGTGCGGATCCCCTCCATCCAGGTGGACGCGCCCGTCACGCCGGTCGGCCTGGACACGGACGGCTGGGTCGGCGCGCCGCCCGCGGAGGACCCGAACCTGGCCGGCTGGTTCACCGGCGCCGTGTCGCCCGGTGAGAAGGGAACCGCGGTCATCGTCGGGCACGTCGACAACATGCAGGGCCCCGCCGTGTTCTACGGCCTCGGGGCACTGAAGAAGGGAAGTCGCGTCGAAGTGGAGCGCGGAGACGGGAAGACCGCCGTTTTCGAGTTCTACGGCATCGAGGTCTTCGCGAAGAGCAATTTCCCCGGCGACCGTGTCTATGCCTCGAAGGGCACCCCGGAACTCCGGATCATCACCTGCGGCGGCGGTTTCTCCAAGCAGAACGGCTACGACGGAAACGTCGTAGCATTCGCCCGCCTGGTCGAGGTCCGCTGAGCGTTCCCCGGCCGGGCGTTCCCGGCCGGGGCGGCGAAGGGCCGTACCGGCCCGCTAAGGGCTGTCCCGTAATCCCTGGTGGATCAGCGTGCGGCGTCAGATGCGGTGCATCGCAAGGCGGAGGGACGTCCGCATACTGGATGTATGCGGACGTCCCGACAACGCGGCGAGGTGCCGTAGCTGTCGTCGCACGCCCGCCAGGGATTACGGGACAGCCCTTAGGCGTACTGCCGGCGCGGGACGGTGATGTGATAGCCGTCGTCCAGCAGTTGCGGGAGATAGGCGCGCAGCGCCCGCACACTCTGCGAGCGGTCGCCCCCGGCGTCGTGCGAGAGCACCACGACACCGGGGGCGGCGCCGTACTCGACCCGGTCGATGATGGTGCGGGTGCCGGGGGTGGTCCAGTCGAGGGTGTCGACGGTCCAGGCGAGCGGTTCCATGCCGAGTTCGGCGCCGAGCTGGAACGCGGCGCGGTTCCAGGCTCCGTAGGGCGCGCGGAACCACTGGGGGCGTTCGCCGTACGCGTCCTCGATGACGTCGCAGGTGCTTTCCATCTCGGAGCGGATGCGTCCTCGGGTGAGGCTGGTCAGCAGGGGGTGGGACCAGGTGTGGTTGCCGACGACGTGGCCCTCGTCGGCCATGCGTGCCAGCAGGTCCTTGTTGTCGGCGGCCATCTCCCCGCAGACGAAGAACATCGCGCGGACGTCGTACTCGCGCAGGGTGTCGAGGATGCCTGGGGTGTAGCGGGGGTCGGGGCCGTCGTCGAAGGTCAGCACCATGGTGCGGCCGCGTCCCGACAGCCGTAGCAGCGGCTCGCGCCGTACGCGGGGGCGGCGCGGGCCGGTGCGCGCCTCGCCGTATCCGGTCAGGGGCTGGAGGCGGTACGTGGAGGGGGTCACCGGGAGGCGGCGCACCGGGGCGCCTCCAGTGGGAGCCGTGGCCCCTCCGGCGGGGGTGGTGGCGCCTCCGCCGGCGGCCGTGGCGCCCCCCGCCGAGGGCTCGGGGCCGGGTCCGCCCGTCGTGCCCAGTGCGAACAGTCCGGCCGTGCCGGCCGCCCCCAGAGCGGCGCCTCCGGCGAGCAACACCCGGCGCCGCGTGAGCAACTGATCCTTCTTCATGACTCATCAGTCGCCCGACAAAAGCCCGGGGCACCTCACCGACACCGGCACGGCGGCACGTTTCCACTCGCCCGGCGCAGTTCCGCTGGCGGGTCAGCGGCGGCGTACCAACGGGATCGGGAGGGAGAGCATGGTGCGCGGTGCGACGCCGACCGGGTAGGTGTCGGTGCCCGCGGCGCGCAGCCGCTTCAGTGTGCGGTGCCGGACACGGACCTGTTCGGGCAGGTCCGCGTCCGGCACGTCGGGGCCCGGTTTCGTCCCCTCCGTCGAGGCCGAGCGCCGACAACGGCGGCAGCCCCTCGGTGGTGGCGGGCCGCTGCCCGCCGTTCGAGTGCCCCTTTCCCCAGCGTTTGTGCAGGGACGGTACGGAGACGAAGCCCTCGGCGAAGGCGCACTCATGGTTTCGACTGTAGGAACAGCGGCGCGTCCTCCCCCGTCGAGCGGGTCCCGGCCTCCGGCCGGACCTGCGGTTTCCGCTACGCTCGTTGCCGTGACGAACCATCACGAACACCAGTTCGAGCTGGGAACGGACGGCCCGAAAGTCATCGTGGTCGGCATGGACGGCTCCGACTCGTCCTACCGGGCCGCGGCCTACGCCGCGGGGCTGGCCCGGCGCCAGCGGGCGCTGCTCGCCGCCGTGTACGTGCAGCCGGTGATGACGGCGAGCGCGGCGCTCGGGGTGCCGGTCGCCGGGACGACCGACGCGATCGCCGAGGACCTCCTGCGGGAGATACGGGACGCCACCGAGCGGGTGAAGGGGGTGTTCGACGTGCGCTGGGAGTTCCACACCTTCCGCGGCGACCCCTACAGCGGCCTGGTGAAGGCCGCGGACGAACTGAAGGCGGACGCCGTGGTGGTGGGAGCCTCGGAGCAGGCGGGACACCGGATCGTCGGTTCGGTCGCGATCCGCCTGGTGAAGGCGGGACGGTGGCCAGTGACGGTGGTGCCGTAGCGCTGCCGCGCGGTCGTTGGCCGACGCGTCACCGCGAGCGCCGCGCCACGGCCGACGAGCACGCCGGCGTGAGCCGACACGCCACCGCAGGCGGGTGCGTCCCCTGGGCCGAAGCGCCCCTCGCGCTGACGCGGCCCGCAGGGCAACACGTATCCAATGGCAGCGCGCTCCAAGGGCCAACGCGCCCCAGAGCCCAACGCAGGCGGGTGCGTGCCCCTCGCCCGAAGCACCCCTGCGCTGACGCGCCCCAGGGGCAACGCGCCCCCAGGGCAACGCGTCCCGAGGGCCTCGCAGGCGGGTGCACGCCCCTCGCCCAAAGCACCCCTTGCGCTGACGCGCCCCCAGGGGCAACCCGCCCCCAGGGCCGACGCCCCCTCGGCCGGCGCACCCCGTGCACCGATCCCGAGCCCCCGGCCCCGGCCCCGGCGGCGTCCTGCTACTCCCCCATCACCAGCCCGTCCTTCGCGGCACCCCGGCTGAGTACGACCTCTCGGATGCGGTCGCGGACGCCGGTCAGTTCGGCGCCCTGGGCGATGGCCCGGTTGACGTCGACCGCGCGGCCGGCGTCGACGTCGAACAGTTGGGGGAGGAACTCCGCCTTGGTGACCTCCCAGCGCCCGCCCGGCCTCTTCGGCGGGGCGAAGGTGAAGCGGGCGATGGTGGACTGGTTGCCGCGGGGGTCCTGGACGCCCTGGTTGAACATCTCGCCGGCGACCTGGTCGCCCATCCCGTAGACCACCCAGGTGCCGTTGACCTTCTCGTAGGCCTGCGGGACATGGGCGTGGGTGCCGAGGATCAGGTCGACGGCCGGGCGGCCGTCCACGCGGGCGGCGGTGAGCCGCTGGGCGAGGCTCTGCTGCAGGGCGTCGGGTTCCTCCTGCCACTCGGTGCCCCAGTGCAGGGACACGACGACCACATCGGCGCCCGCCTGCCGCGCGGCCCGGGCGTCGGCGAGGATCCGCTGTTCGTCGATCAGGTTGACCGCCCAGGGCTGCCCGGGCGGGAACGGCAGGCCGTTGGTGTCGTAGGTGTAGGCGAGGTGGGCGACCTGCGCCGAGCCGGCGCGCAGGATCGTGACGGCGCCCGCCTCGGCCTCCGTACGCGCCGACCCGGCGTGCCGCACACCCCACCGGTCGAGGGTGTCCAGCGTGTGCACGATGCCCGCCGCGCCGTCGTCGAGGGAGTGGTTGGAGGCGGTGGAGCAGCCGTCGTAGCCGACCGAGGCGAGGCCCGCGGCCACTTCGGGCGGTGACTTGAAGACGGGGTAGCCGGTGTAGTCCCCGTTCGCGCCGTACACGGTCTCCATGTGACACAGCGCCAGGTCGGCGCGGGAGACCACGGGCTGGACTCCGGCGAACATCGGGCGGAAGTCGTAGCCCGTGCCGCCGGCGTCGAAGCCCGCCCGTTCGATGATCGAGCTGTGCGGCAGGACGTCGCCGGAGGCGACGAGGGTGAAGGCACCGGAGTCGGCGGCCGGGGCCGGCCGCCCGGGCCCCGAGGGCGGTTCGTGGCGGTGGGCCTGGCAGGCGGCGGCCGAGGCCAGGAGGGCCGTGAGTGCCAGGGCTACCTGTCGTCTGCGTGCGATCATTCCTCACCCCACTGAGGTCATATTTACGCACAAATAGGTACGATATTGGCCGCTGTCGCAAACAGCCTCAGGGCCCCCACTCACCCGTCCGGTGTGCGCGAGTGGCGGGATCCGACCGTTCGTCGAACCGTTCGTCGACGCGATCGACCGTCCGCCGCAGACCCGTGTGCGCCCCCTGTCCCCGGCCGCCGCCCTGCGGTCCCATACGCGCATGACGGCCGGAACCACCCTCACGAACGGTACGAACGGGACGACCGCCGAGCACGAGCTCGCCGCACTCCAGCGCGAGCACGGCCGATCGCTCTTCGCGCTGCTGCTGAGGCTGAGTGACGGCGACCGGCAGCGCGCGGAAGACCTCGTGCAGGAGACGCTGGTACGGGCCTGGCAGCACCCCGAGGCACTGCGCGCCGACGCCTTCGACTCCGTACGGCCGTGGCTGCTCACCGTGGGACGGCGGCTCGCGATCGACGCGCGGCGGGCCCGGCAGGCACGGCCCGCGGAGGTCGGCGACGCGGTGCTCGAGCACGCGCCGATGTGCGCGGACCACGCCGAGCGGTCGGCCGCCACCCTGGATGTGCGGGAGGCTGTGAAGACTCTCACTCCCGAGCACCGTGAAGTCCTGGTGCTCGTGTACTTCCAGGGGGCGAGTGTGGCGGAGGCCGCCGCAACCCTGGGGATTCCGCCCGGTACCGTGAAGTCCCGCGCGTACTACGCGCTGCGCGCCCTGCGCAGGGTGCTACCGGGATACGCGGCCGACCTGCGGTGAAACCAATGGGACAGCAAAACCTCCGTAAAGCGCCTTGCTGAGGACCCCGGTTGAGTAATCGGCTGTCCTTATCCGTGTTCCGGACTGGGGGGCCCGGGTTCGGGCGACGCGCACGCACCGGAGGAAGGCAGGAAGGAATGCCGCACAGAGGTCATCAGAGCACGGACGGCACCGGCGGCGGCGAACTCACCGTTCCCATGGCCTGGTTGTACGCCGAGTACATCGCCGACGAACTGCTGCGGACCGGCGATCTCATGCCGCCGACGTCGTTCGAGTTCCGCGCCGGGCGCGACGCCCTGGCGCTGACCATCTTCCTCTCCGACACCGACGGCGAGCTCCCGGGCATCCGGGTCGTGACCCAGCTGGAGACCTGGCTGTCGCTGACGGCCTACGACCAGCCGTGGCAGGACTGGGTGAGCGAGCGGATGGCCGTACTGACGGCCGAGGCGGCCACGTCCCCGGACCCCGCGCCCGACCTCGAACTGGCCGCCGCCGCCTGGCGTTGGCTGGAGGAGACCGAGCTGCTCGCCCCCGATCTGAACGCGGTGCCGGGCGGTGCTCCGGTGGTCGGTGAGGACGAGGGACCGAAGGTGTGGACGCCCGCCTGGCAGCTGGGGTTGCCCCTCGGGCATCTCGCCATCCATCTTTTTTAGAACCGGACCAATCCGGGGCCCGAACCGCTCCGAATATCTTGGTCTCGATTGTGTGTACGGCTGAGTGATTCGGGTGCCGGGTGCGTACGGGTGGGAGCAAGGAGTAACAACCCCACCCGCCCCCCAACGGCACGAGGATTGCGCATGAGGTCCCAGGAAAGGCATCACGACGCCGGCGCCTACGCGCTCGGCGTGCTGGACGAAGTGGACGCCTTCCGCTTCGAGGACCACCTCATGGAGTGTCCTCAGTGCGCGGCGCAGGTCAGCGAGTTCGGGCCCGCCACACGGCAGTTGATGCTGTACCGGCAGGCGACGCCGCGGGTCGTGCACCCGTTCGCCGGCGCCGGCCCGCGGCTGCTGGACCGGCTGCTCGGCGAGGTCGCCGCGCGGCACCGGGCGCGCCGTCGGCGTGTGCTGTACGCGGTCGCCGCCTCCGTGGTCGTGGCGCTGGCCGGACCCGCTCTGATGATGCTGTCGGCGAGCGGCGGCGAGAGGGAGGCCGTGCAGGTCACCGCGACGGACGAGCGGTCGGGTGTGTGGGCGCAGGTGACGGTCGAGGACGAGGCCTGGGGCAGCAATGTGCAGCTCCAGGTGAAGGACGGCGCGGGCCCTCGCAACTGCCGTCTGATCGTCGTCGGCCGGGACGGCTCGGAACGGACGGTCACCAACTGGATGGTGCCCCACCACGACGCCCGGCCCACCTCCGTGCAGGGCGGTACCGATCTGCACGCCGACGACATCCTCCGCTACGAGATCCGCTCGGCTGAGGGCGAGCAGCTCGTGACCCTCAAGGCCCCCTGATTTGCCAGCTCACAGCCACCGACGGACACTGAACATACGGACGTGGAGCCGCTGATGGCCCGCTCCGCGCCGCCCCTGCGAGCACGACCGAAGGGGCTGAGCCGGTGGAGAAGCAACTGCTGGTCCTCCTCTCCGAGGAGGAAGCGGAACCCGAACGCGTGGCGGAGCTGACCGGCTACCTGCGCGAGGAACTGCTCGAACTGGACGTGGACGACGTCACGGCGGTGCCGGGCGAGGAAGTCCCGCCCGGGGCACGGGCCGTCGACATCACGCAGATCGGCGCCCTGATGGTGGCGCTGGGCAGTTCGGCGACCGCTCTGAACCAGGTCGTGACCGTGGTGCGGTCGTGGCTGGGCCGGTTCCATGACTCACGCCCCTCGCTGCGTCTGGAGTTGGACGGTGACGTCATAGAGGTTTCCGAGGCGACCGACGACCAGGTCAGGGAGGCGTTCGGGATGTTCGTCCGGCGCCATTCCACCGCGGAGGCGCAACCATGACGGAAACCCGGCACGCCCTGATCATCGCCAACGACCACTACGACGACCGGGGACTGAAGAAGCTCAGGGCGCCCGCCCAGGACGCCGCCGCGCTCGCGGAGGTGCTGCAGAATCCGCAGATCGGCGACTTCGACGTGGAGGTCGTGCGCAACGCGCCCGCCGATGTCATGCGCAGACGCATCCAGAAGTTCTTCACCCAGCGCGTCCGCGACGACACCCTCCTGCTGCACTTCTCCTGCCACGGGCTCAAGAGCGAGTCCGGCGAGCTGTACTTCGCCGCCCGGGACACGGAGATGGGGCTGCTGGACGCCACGGCGATCTCGTCCCAGTTCGTCCGCGGCTGCATGTCCCGCACCAGAGCGGGCCGGACCGTGATGTTCCTCGACTGTTGCTACGGCGGCGCCTTCACCCGAGGATCGTCCTCCGTTCGCGCCTCCGGAGACGTGAACGTCCTCGAATCCTTCGAGGCGGCCAAGTCGCCCGGCGGGCGGGGCTGGGCCGTCATCACGGCGTCGGACTCCATGGAATACGCCTTCGAGGGCTCCGATCTCACCGAGAACTCCGCTCCTCGGCCCTCGCTGTTCACGCAGGCGGTGGTGGACGGCCTGAAGACCGGGGAGGCGGACCGCGACGAGGACGGCGAGGTGCGTCTCAACGAGCTCTGCGACTACGTCCAGGACCACGTGCAGGCGGAGAATCCGAACCAGACGCCGAAGCGCACCGTGGAGATGCAGGGGGATCCGTGGCTGGCGCACAGCCGACGTGCCCGCATAAAGATCGCGGCCGAGCCCTCGCCGCCCTTCCTCCAGAACGCCATGAACAGCGACGACATCGTGACCCGGCAGGGCGCCGTCGTGCAGCTGGGCCGCCGTCTGCGCAGCGGCGTCCTCTCCGTCGCCGAAGGAGCCCGCCAGGATCTGGAGCGGATCGCCCGCAACGACCTGCCGGACGTCGCGGGTGACGCGAAGGGTGCCCTGCGCAAGGTCCGGCTGGCTCCCGCACCGACGCGCCTGAACTTCGGCACGGTGCCGCAGGGCTCGACCCCGGAGCAGCGGTCCGTGACACTGGGCGGCCCGCCGCTCGCCCGGCACTGCGTGGCCTATCCGACCCGGTCATGGGTGCGGGTGGACCCGATGCCCACCGGTCTCAAGGTCGGCGTGGAGACGTCCGGACAGGGGCACCTGACCGCGGACATCGTGCTGAAGGGGGTCGCCGAGGAGACGCTGATCCCCGTCGAGGTGACGGTGGAGCCGACCACCGGCCGGGGGCCCACGACGGACCAGGAGCCGACGGCGTCCGATGATGCGACCGAGCCGCACGACGTGGTCGTCCACCCTCCGCCGCCCGAGGAGCCACCGCCCGAACCGCCGCCGGAGGAACCCCCGAGGCGGGCTCCGTTCACGTTCAGCCGCGCCCCGGCCCTCGCCGGAGCGGCCCTCGCTCTCGCCGTCACCGCGGTCATCACGGTCATCCTGGCCATCCAGGCCGGAGCGGTGGCCGTCGGGGATCGGGCCGACGCGGGAGTGGACGGCAACCTCGAGGACAACATTCGCGACCAGGGAGCACTTGCGCCGCTCATCATCTCCCTGATCACCGCCGCCTTGGCAGTCGTCGTCAGCGCCCTCGCACGGCACGACCTCGGAACGCGGCGGGAGCACGTCACGGACTCGGCGGCCCGCCACACCGGCACCATGACCTCGGTCGCGAAGGGCCTGGCGATCCCCGCGCTGGTCCTCGGCGTGCTCATGATGGTCGCCTACCTGGTGGGCAGCCAGTACTGGTGACCTACTTCAGCAGCCTCGACATCCTGCGGTCCGCCAGCGGCTTGCCCCCCGTCTGGCAGGTCGGGCAGTACTGGAGGGACGAGTCGCTGAAGGAGACCTCGCGGATGGTGTCGCCGCAGACCGGGCAGGGCTCGCCGGTGCGGCCGTGGACGCGCAGGCCGGTCTTCTTCTCGGACTTGAGGCGGCCGGCGGCGAGGCCGCGGGAGCGGTCGACGGCGTCGGTGAGGGTGGTGCGCAGGGCGGTGTAGAGGGTGTCGGTCTCCTCCGGGGTGAGGGAGGCGGCCAGCTTGAAGGGGGACATCTTCGCGGCGTGCAGGATCTCGTCGCTGTAGGCGTTGCCGACGCCGGCGATGAGGCTCTGGTCGCGCAGGGCGCCCTTGATCCGGCGGCGCTCCCCGGAGAGGAGCCCGGCGAGTCTTGCTGCGTCGAAGTCGGCCGCGAGCGGGTCGGGGCCGAGGCGGGCGACGCCGGGGACCTGCTGCGGGTCGTGTACGACGTACACCGCGAGCCGCTTCTGGGTGCCGGCCTCGGTGAGGTCGAAGCCCTCGCCCGTCTCCAGGGCGACCCGCAGGGCGAGGGGGCCCTTGCCGGGGCGGGGCGGGCCGTCGGGGAGGCGGTCCTTCCAGTGGAGCCAGCCGGCGCGGGCCAGGTGGGTCACGAAGTGCGGGCCGCCGTCCGTCTCCAGGTCGAGGAACTTGCCGTGGCGGTGCACGGCGGTGATCTCGCGCCCCTCGACGGCGGTCACGGGCGGGTCGTACGTCTTCAGGACGCTGATGGCGACGGGCAGGACGCGCACGATCTCGTGACCGACGGCACGCTCGGTCAGGAAGTCCTTGAGCGCTTCGACCTCGGGCAGTTCCGGCATACGTCCAGAGTGCCACCGGGGACCGACACCCTCAGCTCCGGATGCTCAGCCGCCGGGCACCCTGAACTCGCTCCACACGCACTTGCCGCCGCCCCGCGCCTCCACGCCCCACTCGTCCGTGAGGAGCTCGACCAGGAGCAGGCCGCGCCCCGAGACGCCGGACTCCCCGGCCTCGCGGCGGCGCGGCAGGGCGCTGGAGGAGTCCTCGACCTCGACGCGCAGACGGCGGTCGGTGTCGCCCAGGACCCGCAGGGTGACGATGGCGGCGCCCTCGGTGTGCATGAGGGCGTTGGTGATGAGTTCGTCGGCGGCCAGCTCGATCTCGTCGGCGCGGTCCCACAGGCCCCAGGTGCGGACCGCGGCGCGGATCATGTGCCGGGCGCCGGTGAGGGCCTCGGGGTCGCCGGGAGCCACGTGCTGCTGGAGCCGGCCGCCGGGCCGCAGGGTGTCCGGGCCCCGGCGGCGCAGCAGGAGCAGGGCCACGTCGTCGTCGCCGGCGCGTTCCTCGGCGATGTCGATCAGCCGGTCGGCGAGGCCGCGTACGTCGTCGGGGCCGTGGGCGATGAGGCTGGTGAGGGTCTTCATGCCGTCGTCGAGGTCGGCGCCCGGCTGCTCGACCAGTCCGTCGGTGCACAGCAGCAGGGTGTGACCGGGGTCGAGTTCGAGGGTGGTGACCGGGTAGTCGAGGGTGCCGAACTCGGCGGAGAGGCCGAGCGGCAGGCCGCCCGTGACCGGGATGCGCCGGCAGGTGCCGTCGGGCGCCCGCACCAGCGGGTCGATGTGGCCGGCCCGGACCACCTGGACCACGCCGGTGGACAGGTCGGCCTGCGCGTACAGGCAGGTGGCGAAGCGGTCGGTGTCGAGTTCGTGCAGGAAGACGGAGGCGCGGGCCATCACCGTGGACGGGGGATGGCCCTCGGCGGCGTAGGCGCGCAGCACGATGCGGAGCTGGCCCATGACGGCGGCGGCGTGCGTGTCGTGGCCCTGGACGTCGCCGATGACGGCGCCGACCCGGCCTCCGCCGGAGGGGGTACCCCCAGGCAGCGGGATCAGGTCGTACCAGTCGCCGCCGATGTCCCGGCCGAGGGAGCCGCCGATCGTGGCGGCGCGGTAGCGGACGGCGATGTCGGCGCCGGGGACGCTGGGGATGGTGCGCGGCAGCATGGCCTGCTGGAGGCCCTGGGCGATGTCCTTCTCCTGCTCGTAGAACATGGCGCGTTGCAGGCTCTGCGCGATGCTGCTGCCGAGCGCGACGAGGATGTTGCGCTCCTCGGGGGTGAAGCCGTGCCGGTCGCTGTAGAGCAGGCCCATGGCGCCGATGGGGCGGGCCTGGACGATGAGGGGCAGGTAGGCGGCCGAGGTGATGTTCAGGTCGGTGATGTACGGCCACAGGACGGGGTAGCCGGCGGCGAACTCCTCGGGCGACTCGATGAACCGCGGGCTGAGGGTGCGGACGACCTCGCTCATGGGGTAGGGCTCGTCGATGCGGGTGACGAGGGTGCCGGGCACGAAGCTGCCCGCGGGTCCCTCGGCGACCAGCCGGATGCGGCCCGCCTCGACCAGGCCCATGACGAGGCTGGTCGCGCCGAGGTGGGTGAGGCCGTGAATGTCCTTGAGGACGTCGATGACGTCCCGCACGGTGCGGGCGTGCGCGAGGGCGGCCGTGGTGAGCTGGACGACGTTGGTCTGCTCACGGCGGGCGTCGTCCAGGGCTGCCTCGTCGCCGCGGTCGGCGAGGTCCCTCAGCTCCTCGGCGGCGTCGCGGACGATGCCGATGATCCGCCGGGGGCGGCCCGTCTCGTCACGGCGGATGTAGCCCTGGGTGTGGGTCCAGCACAGGCTGCCGTCGCGGCGGCGGATGCGGAAGTAGGCGCCGTAGTTCTCGCTGCCGTCCTTGATGGCCTGGGCGACGAGGGTGTCCAGGCGGACGGCCTCCGCCTCCGGGAACCGCGGGGCCAGGCTCTCCGGGCGGCCGTCGTACTCCTCGGGGAGCACGTCGAAGATCTCGTGGGCCCGGGCGTCCATGTGGTAAAGGCCGGTGTCCAGGTCCCAGTCGAAGCTGCCCATGCGGTTGAGGGCGAGGATCGGATCCGGGTGGGCGGGCCAGTCGTCCGGGAGTGACAGCGCGCTCGCTCCCCGATCAGCCATGCGCCCACTTTGTCAGGATTTGCCCGATTCTTCGAGCGGGCGGAACACCTGGGTTACCCAGTCCGAGGCATGGAACACGGTGAGTGACGGGGCCGGAGAGAAGAAGAGGAGCGCGAGGCCGTGGAGTGGTTCACCGCACCCGAGTACTGGGTGAGCCGGCTGGTCTTCCAGCGGGCTCTGGCCTGCGTGTATCTGGTCGCGTTCCTCACGGCGGCCCTCCAGTTCCGCGCGCTGCTGGGCGAGCGGGGGATGCTGCCGATCCCCCGGTTCGTCCGGCGTGTGCCGTTCCGGCGGGCGCCGAGCCTGTTCCATCTGCACTACTCGGACCGTTTCTTCGCCGTCTGCGCCTGGACGGGGTGCGCGGTGTCGGTGGCGCTGATCGCGGGTCTGGACTCCCTGGTGCCGCTGTGGACGGCGATGCTGCTGTGGCTGGTGCCGTGGGCGCTGTACCTGTCGATCGTCAACGTCGGCCAGACCTGGTACGGCTTCGGCTGGGAGTCCCTGCTCCTCGAGGTGGGGTTCCTCGCCGTCTTCCTCGGCAACGACGAGGTGGCTCCGCCGTTCCTCGTGCTGTTCCTGCTGCGCTGGATCCTGTTCCGGGTGGAGTTCGGGGCGGGTCTGATCAAGCTGCGGGGCGACGAGTGCTGGCGGAAGCTGACCTGCCTGGACCACCACCACGAGACACAGCCGATGCCGGGCCCGCTGAGCTGGTTCTTCCACCATCTGCCCGGGCCGCTGCACCGGGTCGAGGTGGCCGCCAACCACGTCACGCAGCTCGTGGTGCCGGTCCTGCTGTTCACCCCGCAGCCGATCGCCACGGCCGCCGCCTGCCTGATGATGGTCACCCAGCTGTGGCTCGTCCTGTCGGGCAACTTCTCCTGGCTGAACTGGATCACCATCGTGCTGGCCGTGTCGGCCCTGCGGCTGCCGGGCGAGGCACCGTCGCTGCCCGGCACCCCGCTCTGGTACGAGGTCGTCGTCCTGGCGGTGGCCGCGCTGCTGGTGTTCCTGAGCTATCGCCCGGTCGTGAACATGATCTCCCGCGCCCAGGTCATGAATCGCTCCTTCGACCCGCTCCACCTGGTGAACACCTACGGCGCGTTCGGCAGCGTGAGCCGCGTCCGCTACGAGGTGGTGGTCGAGGGCACGCCCGACGACGTGCCGCGCGAGGACTCCGAGTGGCGCGAGTACGAGTTCAAGGGCAAGCCGGGCGATCCACGGCACTGGCCGCGCCAGTACGCCCCGTACCACCTCCGGCTGGACTGGATGATGTGGTTCGCCGCGCTCTCCCCCGCGTACGCCGGGGCGTGGTTCGGTGTCATGGTCGAACGGCTCCTGGAGAACGACCGCGACACCCTGAAGCTGCTGCGCCGCTCCCCGTTCCCGCCCGACGAGCCTCCGCGCTACGTCCGCGCCCGCCTCTTCCGCTACCGCTACACGAGCTGGCGGGAGCTGCGGGCGACGGGCGCGTGCTGGGAGCGGACGTATGTGCGGGAGTTTCTGCCGCCGACCCGGCTGGCGGTGGCGGTTCAGAGGTCGTAGACGCGGGCGGCGGTGGTCTCGAAGAGGAGCGTGCGTTCGTCGGGGCTCAGCTCCTGCGTCAGCCGGCCGGCTGTCGACAGCACCTCGGCGTACGTCGCCGCCAGTGTGCACACCGGCCAGTCCGAGCCGAACATCAGCCGGGCCGGTCCGAAGGCCTCCAGCACCGTGTCGGCGTAGGGGCGCAGGTCGTGGACGGTCCAGTGGGCGTGGTCGGCCTCGGTGACCATGCCGGAGAGCTTGCAGACGGTGTTGGGGAGTGCGGCAAGCGCGCGGACGGCGGTGGCCCAGGGTTCGCGCGTGCCGGAGGCGATGGGCGGTTTGCCGAGGTGGTCCAGGACGAACGTGAGGCCGGGGTGGTCGGCGGCCGCCTTGGCGCAGGCGGGGAGCTGGTGGGGCAGGACGACCAGGTCGTAGGCCAGGCCCGCGTCGGCGACGGCGGCGAGGCCGCGGTGGACGTCGGGGCGCAGCAGCCACCGCGGGTCGGGCTCGCCCTGGACCTGGTGGCGAACGCCCTTGAGGTGGTGGCCGCCGGGGAGTTCGCGGAGCCGGGCCAGTTCGTCGGCCACGTCGGGGCGGGTCAGGTCGGTCCAGCCGACGACGCCCGCGACCAGGTCGTGTCCGGCGGCGAGGGCGAGGAACTCGGGGGTCTCCTCGGGCACGGTGACCGTCTGCACCAGGACCGTGCGGTCGACGCCGGCCGCGCGGGCCTCGGGTGCGAGGTCGTCGAGGGTGAAGTTCCGGCGCAGTGGCTGGAGTTCGGGCCCCCGGATCCAGTCCTGGTCGCGGACGGACAGGTCCCAGACGTGGTGGTGGGCGTCGACGCTCACGGCAGCTCCCACACGACGGGCAGGCCGGCGGCGGCGCCTTCGTCGGAGTAGTCGTGCACCACGTCGAGCAGTTCGGCCATGCGGGCCTGCCAGGCCACGTTGACCGGGAGTTTCTCCAGTTCGGCGAGGAGTCGGGCGTAGTCCTCGCAGTCGAGGACGTGGAAGAGGTCGGTGCCGCTGCGCCAGATCGTCCAGGACGTGGCGCCGGCGGCGCGGATGGCGTCGGTGAGTTCCTTCGGGACCTCGCGGTGGGCGGCTTCGTACGCGTCGATCCGGTCGGCGCGGACCTTGGTGTGCAGGGCGACTCTCATGACGGCTCCTCCCGGGGCAGCAGACCGGTGTCGTGCAGCTCCTGCCAGAAGGCGGCGGGGACGGGGGTCGCGAACTGCTCGGCGCCGTCGCGCACCTCGTCCGCCGTGCGGGCGCCGACCAGCACGCTCGCGACCGCCGGGTGGGCGGTGCAGAAGGCCAGGGCGGCGGCGCGCAGGGTGATGCCGTGCCGGTCGGCGACCGCCTGCATGCGCCGGGCCTTCTCGAGCAGCTCGACCGGCGCCTGGGCGTAGTTGTAGGTCGCTCCGGGTCGTGGGTCCGCCAGCAACCCCGAGTTGAAGGCGCCCCCGATGACGACCGACACGCCCCGTTCGAGGGCCGCGGGCAGCAGCTCGGCCCCGGCGCGCTGGTCGAGCAGGGTGTAGCGGCCCGCGCACAGCACCACGTCGACGTCGGTGTCCCGCACGAAGCGGGTGAGCATCTCCGCCTGGTTCATGCCGGCGCCGATCGCGCCGACCACACCCTCCGCGCGCAGCTTCTCCAGGGCCGGGTAGCCCTCGCGGAAGGCCTGTTCGGCGTGGTCGTCGGGGTCGTGCAGGTAGACGACGTCGACGCGGTCGAGGCCTAGGCGTTCCAGGCTCGCCTCCAGGGTGCGCCGTACGCCGTCGGCGGTGAAGTCCCAGACGCGGCGGTGGGTGGCGGGGACGGCGAAGCCGCCCGCGAGGTCGTCGCCGGTGCCGTCGGCGGGTTCCAGGCGGCGGCCCACCTTCGTCGACACCGTGTACCGCTCGCGGGGGTGCTCGCGCAGGGCGGCGCCGAGGCGGCGCTCGGAGAGGCCGAGGCCGTAGTGGGGCGCGGTGTCGAAGTAGCGCAGGCCCTGCCGCCAGGCCTCGGTGACGGCGTCGTACGCCTGCTCGTCGGTGACCTCGGTGTACAGGTTGCCGATCACGGCGGCGCCGAAGCCGAGGCCGCTGACCTCGACGCCGCTGCGGCCGAGGGTGCTCACTGCCCCACCGGCCGAAGGCGCAGGCCCTGCATGCCGCCGTCGACCGCGAGGGCGGTGCCGGTGGTGGCGCCGGACAGGGGGCTCGCCAGGTAGGCGATGGCGCCTGCGACCTCGGCGGCGGTGACCAGGCGGCCGGTGGGCTGGCGGGCCTCCAGGGCGGCACGTTCGGCCGCCGGGTCGTCGGCCTTGTCCAGGAGCCGGCCGACCCAGGGGGTGTCGGCGGTGCCGGGGTTGACGCAGTTGACGCGGATGCCCTCGCGGACGTGGTCGGCGGCCATGGCGAGGGTCAGGGAGTACACGGCTCCCTTGGCCGCGCTGTACAGGGCCCGCTGCGGCAGGCCGGCGGTGGCGGCGATGGAGCAGGTGTTGACGATGGCCGCGTGGGAGGAGGCACGCAGGTGCGGCAGGGCGGCGCGGGCCGTGCGGACCATGCCGACGACGTTGACGTCGAGGACGCGGTGCCACTCGGCGTCGTCGTTGTCCTCGACGGTGCCCAGGGCGCCGATGCCCGCGTTGTTGACCAGTACATCGAGGACGCCGTGGCCGCCCAGGTCGGCGACGGCGGCCTCGACGGCCGCGCGCACGGCGGCGTCGTCGGAGACGTCGGCCGTGTACGCGAGCAGCGGCTTCTCGACCGATGACGTGTCCAGGTCGAGTACGGCGACCCGGGCGCCGCGCGCGGCCAGCAGCTCCGCGGTGGCGCGGCCGATGCCGGAGGCGCCGCCCGTCACCAGTGCGCCGAGACCCTCGAAGTCGCTCATGCCGCGTGCCCCTTCTTCGCCTTGACGTCGGCCTCGGTGCCGGCATCGATGTCAGCGGCCCAGAAGGTGCCGCCGGGATAGGTGTACCGCGCGATCGACTCCGGGCGCATGGCCGCCGAGAAGCCCGGCAGAGAGGGGACCTTGTAGTGGCCTCGGTGGATCACCACCGGGTCGAGGAAGTGGTCGTGCAGATGATCCACGTACTCGATGGTGCGGTCGTCGATGGTGCCCGAGACCGCGAGGTAGTCGAACATCGACAGGTGCTGGACGAGTTCGCACAGCCCGACGCCGCCCGCGTGCGGGCAGACGGGGACGCCGAACTTCGCGGCGAGCAGCAGGATGGCGAGGTTCTCGTTGACGCCGCCGACGCGGGCCGCGTCGAGCTGGAGGATGTCGACGGCGCCCGCCTGGAGCAGCTGCTTGAAGACGATCCTGTTCTGCACGTGCTCGCCGGTGGCGACCCTGACCGGGGTGACGGCCCGGCGGATCGCCGCGTGGCCGAGGATGTCGTCCGGGCTGGTGGGCTCCTCGATCCAGTACGGCTCGAACTCGGCGAGGGCCTTGGTCCAGCGGACGGCCTCGTCGACGTCCCAGCGCTGGTTGGCGTCGATCGCGAGGCGGATGTCCGGGCCGACGACCTGGCGGGCGACGCGGCAACGGCGTACGTCGTCGTCGAGGTCGGCGCCGACCTTCAGTTTGATCTGGGTGAAGCCGTCGGCGACCGCCTCGGCGGCGAGCCGGGTGAGCTTGGCGTCGTCGTAGCCGAGCCAGCCGGCCGATGTGGTGTAGGCGGGGTACCCGTGTTGGAGCAGGAGGTTCAGTCGCTCCTGTCTTCCCTCACGGGCGCCGCGGAGGATGGCCAGGGCGTCGTCGGGGGTGAGGGCGTCGGTGAGGTAGCGGAAGTCGATCTGGGCGACCAGCCACTCGGGCTCGGCGTCGGCGAGCAGGCGCCACAGGGGCTTGTCGGCGCGTTTGGCCGCCAGGTCCCAGACGGCGTTCATCACCGCCCCGATCGCCATGTGCATCACGCCCTTCTCGGGGCCGAGCCAGCGCAGCTGGCTGTCGCCGATCAGGTCGCGGTTCAGGCTGCCCGGGTCGGCGCACAGCTCCTGCACCGACCGGCCGACGACATGACCGCGCAGTGCCTCGATCGCGGCGACCTGGACCTCGTTGCCCCGCCCGATGGTGAAGGTGAACCCGTGCCCCTCGTGCCCGTCCTCGGCGTCCGTGCGCAGGACGACGTAGGCCGCCGAGTAGTCGGGGTCCGGGTTCATCGCGTCGGAGCCGTCGAGCTCGCGCGAGGTGGGGAAGCGGATGTCGTGGGTGTCGACCGCGGTGACGCGGGCGGGGGTCGGGGACACGGGGTGCCTTTCCGTCGGTTGGTGGGGGGGGTCAGTCCTGGGCGCGGCCCGTGGTCACTCGGGCGATCATGAGGGCGACGAGGATGATGCCGCCGTAGATGGCCTGGATCCAGAACGACGGCACCTGGGCGAGGGTGAGCAGGTTCTGTACGACGCCCAGCAGGAGGACGCCGGTGAGGGCGCCGAACATGGTGCCCTTGCCGCCGTCGAGGCTGATGCCCCCGATCACCGCGGCCGCGAACACGGTGAAGATCATGTTGTTGCCCTGGTTGGCGCTGATCGCGCCGACGTACCCGGTCTGCAGGAGGCCGCCCACCGAGGCGAGCGCGCCGGCCACCACGAACACGCCCAGCATCACGCGCTCCACGCGGATGCCGGCCGCGCGGGCCGCCGCCGGGTTGCCGCCGATGGCGTACAGGGCGCGTCCGACCCGGTGGTACTTCAGGACGAACCCGGCGACCGCGAAGGCGGCCGCGGCCAGCCACACCGACATCGGGACCGTGAGGAAGGTGGTGGTCGCCAGGGAGTAGAAGGAGTCCGGCATGCCGAAGAGCGTCTTGCCCTTGGTGGCGCCGACCAGCAGTCCGCGCAGCACGATCAGCATCGCGAGCGTCACGATGAACGCGTTCAGCTTGAACTTCACGACCAGGACGCCGTTGAAGGCGCCGACGGCGGCGCCCGTGACGAGGACCGCCAACAGGGCCAGCCCGGCGGGGAGTTCGGTGCCCCAGCCGGAGGCGGCCGCGGGCAGGACCAGGAGTGCGCCCACGGCGGGCGCGATACCGACGACCGACTCCAGGGACAGGTCGAACTTGCCGGTGATCAGCACCAGCGACTCGGCGAGCACCACCATGGCGAGCGCGGCGGAGGCGCCGAGGATCGAGATCAGGTTGCGCTCGGTGAGGAAGGAGTCGTTGACGACCGCGCCGAGCACCATGAGCAGCAACAGGGCGGGCACGAGAGCCAGTTCGCGGGCCCGGCGCAGCAGGACCGTCCGGGCGGATGCCACGGCGGGGCCGCCGACGGCGGCGAGCGGCGGGGCGGTCCCGGTGCCGTTCGCGCCGGCCTTGCTGTCAAGCATGGTCCACTCCTTCGATGGAGGCGATCAGGTCGTGATCGCGCCAGCCCGCCGGGTGCTCGGCGACGACACGGCCGTGGAAGAGGACGAGGACGCGGTCGCAGCGGCGCAGGTCGTCGAGCTCGTCGGAGACGACGAGTACGGCGGTGCCGTCCTCGCGGGCGCTGTCCACGCGGGCGAGCAGGGACTCCTTGGACTTCACGTCGACGCCCGCGGTGGGGTTGATGAGGACGAGGAGACGCGGGTCGGAGGCGAGCGCGCGGGCCATGACGACCTTCTGCGCGTTGCCGCCCGACAGGTCGGAGACGGGCTGGTCCGGGCCCTCGGCATGGATGTCGAGGCGGTCGATCAGCGCGGTGGCGAAGCCACGCCTGCGTTCGGTGCCGATGAAACCGAGGCGCCCGAGCCGCTCCAGGACGCTCAGGGTGGCGTTGTCGCCGATGGTCATGCCGGTGACCAGGCCCTGGTCGTGCCGGTCGCGGGGGACACAGCCGACTCCGGCTTCCAGGGCCGCCTGCACGTCGCCGAACGGAAGGTGCTCGCCGTCGAGTCGAGCGGTTCCGCGGGTCGGTGTGTACAGGCCGGCGAACGACTCGGCGAGTTCGATCTTGCCGCTGCCGCTGATGCCGGCGAGGCCGACGACCTCGCCGCGGCGGACGGTGAGGTCGACGTTGTCGTACGCGTCCGACGTGAGCCCGCGCGCTTCGAGCAGGACGGGGGCGGTGTCGTCGACGGCTGTTTCCTTCAGGCCCTGTTCGGCGATCACCTCGATGGACTCCCCCGCCATGGCCTCCACCAGCGCCGCCCTCGGCAGGTCGGCGACCGGTGCCGTGGTGATCCAGCGGGCGTCGCGCAGGACGGTGACGGTCTGGCAGACCTCGTAGACCTCCTGGAGGTGGTGCGAGATGAACAGGAAGGTGACGCCCGAGTCCTGAAGGGCGCGCATGCGGGTGAAGAGGCGCTCGATCTCGCGGTTGTCGAGCTGTGCGGTCGGTTCGTCGAGGACGATGAAGCGGGCGCCGAAGCTCAACGCCCTCGCGATCTCCACCATTTGCCGGTCCTCGACCTTGAGGTCGGCGGTGCGCGCCTCGGGGTCGACGCGCACGTCCCAGGTGTCGAGGAGCTGGGCGGCCTCGGTCTTCAGTCGGCGCCAGCTGATGAACCCGCGGTGCAGCGGCTGGCGGTTGATGAACAGGTTCTCGGCGACGGTCAGCTCGGGTACGACCGTCGGGTGTTGGTACACGCAGGCGACCTTGCGGCGCCAGGCGTCGCGGTCGGCGAGCGCGGGCGCGGGGTCGCCGTCGAAGCGGACCTCGCCCTCGTCGGGGGCCTGGAGGCCGGTGAGGACGTTGACCAGGGTGGACTTGCCGGCGCCGTTGCGGCCGACGAGGGCGTGGGACTCGCCGGGCAGCACGGTGAGCCGGCCGTCGGCGAGGGCGACGGTGGGGCCGTACCGCTTGACGACGCCCCGCGCCTCAACGAGTGGAGTGCTCATCCGACCGTGTTGCCCCACAGCTCGGGGTCGTCGACGTTGTCCTTGGTGACCAGGGGCGCCGGGAGCTGGTCCTCGAGGATGCCGCTGGGCAGCTTGACGATCGTGGAGTCGTGGTCGGTCGGTCCGGGCTTGAAGGTCTTCCCCTGCATCGCCGCCTTGATGTAGTACATGCCGTACTTGGCGTAGGCGTCGGCGGGCTGGGAGACGGTGGCGTCGATCTCGCCCTTGCGGATGGCGTCGAACTCCTGCGGGATGCCGTCGTTGGAGACGATCCTGATGTGGCCCGCGCTTCCGGCCTTCTTCAGCATCCCCTTCGACTTGAGGGTCTGCAGCGTCGGCGCGAGGTAGACCCCGCCGGCCTGCATGTAGATGCCCTTGATGTCGGGGTTGGCGTTGAGGAGGGTGTCCAGCTTGGAGGCCGCGGTGTCGGACTCCCACTTGGCGGGGATCTCCAGCACCTTCAGCTTGGGGAAGTTCTTCTTCACGCAGGAGCGGAACGCCTCGGAGCGGTCGCGGCCGTTGACCGAGGCGAGGTCGCCCATGATCTGCACGACCTTGCCGGAGGAGATGTTCTTCCCGAGGTACTGGCAGGCCTTCTCGCCGTAGGCGACGTTGTCCGCGCGGACGACCATGGCGACCTTGCCCTTGTCCGGGGCCACGTCCACGGCGACGACCGGTACGCCCTTGCGTTCGGCCTGGTCGAGTCCGGCCTCGATGGCGGCGCTGTCGAGCGGGGCGACGACCAGGCCTTCCACGCCTTGGTTGAGCTGGTTGTTGATGTCGGTGATCTGCTGTGAGGGGTCGCTGTTGGAGTTGACCGTCTTCAGCGCGTCGACACCCTCCGACTTGGCCATCTTGGGCACGTAGTCGTTGTACGACTGCCAGAACGGCGAGGTCAGCAGGGGCAGGATCACCCCGACCTTGCCGGTGCCGTCGCTCTTTCCGCCTCCGGCACCGGAGGCGCCGGTGTCCTTGGTGCTGCCGCACGCGCCGAGCACGAGCGAGGCGCCGACCGCCGCGGCCACCACGCCGACGATCCGAGTCCTGTTCCGCTTCCACCCTGTTCTGACTGTCCTGCCGGTCATCTGGCAGCTCCTCATTGAGCGTCTTCGAGCAGATGCCCGCATACTTATCAGACCACTTCCCCTCGGGAACACCCTTCGGCGTCAATTTTCCCGCTTCTCGGCCATAGTGGTCCGACCACTCGGGTGGCTAAACTGCGGCGCATCCGGTGAGTGGAGGAGACGGCGTGGAGCAGACGGCCCCGCAGAAGGGCACGGTGACGCAGCGCGCCATCGAGCGGATCAAGGCGATGATCGCGGAGGGCCGTCTGGAGCCGGGCCAGCGGCTGCCGACCGAGCGCGACCTCGCGGCCCAGCTCGGCATCTCACGCAGCTCGATGCGTGAGGCGATCCGCGCGCTGACGGTCCTCGGGGTGCTGGAGGCCCGCCACGGCTCCGGCATCTACGTGACCCAGCTCCAGGCCGGTGACCTGCTGGAGACCTTCGGCGTGGTGGCCGACCTGTCCCGTGGCCCGCGGCTGGTGGAACTGCTCGAACTCCGGCGGATCCTGGAGTCGACGGCGACCGCGCTGGCCGCCGCCCGCATCACTCCCGGCCAGCTCGCGACGGTGGAGAAGCACCTGACGGCGATGAACGCCTCCGACGATCCGGAGGAGATCCTCGCCCACGACCTCGCCTTCCACCGGGAGATCGCGGTGGCCGCCGGCAACGAGACCATGGCCGCGATCCTGGAGGGCCTGTCCTCCCGCACCTTCCGCGCCCGCGTCTGGCGCGGCTACCAGGAGGAGGGTGCCTTCGACCGCACCCGCCGCGAGCACGCCGCCATCCACCGCGCCCTGGCCGCCCGCGATCCGGAGGCGGCCCGCACGGCGGCGGCCTCGCACGTGGGCGAGGTGGAGACGTGGCTGCGGTCGCAGCTCAGCGGCGGAGCTGCTCCGTCAGCGGCCGGGACGGCCGGAACGGAGTAGAACTCGATGCAGGGGTGGCCGAACGGGCGTGCGGGGCGCAACGGTTTACTTCACCTCGTTCACCTCGTTGACCCCATCACTCCCGAGGAGCGCCCGTGAGCACCTGGGTCGGTCGGACCGCCGCCGAGATCGCCGTCGCCGTACGTGAGAAGCGGGCCACGCCACGGGAGGTGGTCGCCGAGCATCTCGCCCGGATCGAGCGGCTGGACGGCCGGATCGGGGCGTTCCGTACGGTGCGGGCCGAGGCCGCGCTCGCCGAGGCGGACGCGGTGGGCGCCCGCGCGGACCTGACCGAACTGACGCTCGCGGGCGTGCCGGTGGCGGTGAAGGACAACCTCGGGGTGCGCGGTGAGTCGACCCGGGTGGGCTCGGCGGCGACGCCGGACACGCCCGCCGGTGACGACCATGTCACCGTGGCCCGGTTGCGTGCGGCGGGCGCGGTGGTCGTGGGGCTGACGAACGTGCCGGAGCTGTGTGTCTTCGGCACCACCGACGGCGTCCACGGCATCGCCCGCAACCCGTGGGACACCTCGCGCACGGCGGGCGGCTCGTCCGGCGGCAGCGCGGCCGCGGTCGCCGCGGGGCTGGTGCCGGTCGCCCTCGGCAACGACGGCATGGGCTCGCTGCGCATCCCCGCGGCCAACTGCGGCCTGGTCACCATCAAGCCGGGCCACGGGGTGGTGCCCGCGGGGATCGGCGAGGGCGACTGGTTCGGCATGTCGGAGAACGGCCCGCTCGCGACGACCGTCGAGGACGCGCGCCTGCTGCTGTCGGTCCTCGCGGACCCCGACGTCGTACGCCCCGCCGCGCCCGGTACGCGCAGGATCGCCCTCTCGCTGCGCAGCCCGCTCGCCGGCGTCACCATCAGCCGTCCGTACGCGGACGCGGCGCGGGAGGCGGCCGGGCTGCTGATCAGGGCCGGTCACCAGGTGCGGCGCGCCGACCCGCCGTACCCGCAGTCGCTGAGCCTGACCTCGCTCGCGCACTGGACGGCGGGCACGGCCGTGGACGCCCAGGGGCTCGACCCGCGGCTGCTGACCCGGCGCACCCGCGTGCACGCCGCCGTGGGACGGCGCTTCCTGCCCGTGGTGCGCCGCGGCGGAAGCAGGGAGGCGCTGCGCCGGCGCCTGGAGCCGTTCTTCGACGCGTACGACGTGCTGCTCACGCCGGCGCTGGCCCGCCGCTCCCCGCAGGCGGCGCCGTGGCACGAGCGGGGCTGGCTGCGCAACCTCGTGGCCAACACCGCGTACTCGCCGCTGACCCCGCCGTGGAACCTCACCGGCTGGCCGGCGATGTCGGTCCCGATCGGCACGCTCCCCTCGGGCGCCCCCTGCGCCGTGCAGCTGGTGGGGCGGCCCGGGTCGGAGGCGGAACTCCTGGAGCTGGCGGGGCGGTTGGAGGAGCTGCGTCCGTGGCGGCGGACGGCGCCGCTCGACTGAGAGAGCGACTCCCGGCCGGGTTGCGCTACAGCGCCCTGTACATCACATGGAGTCCGACGAGGCCGTGCCGGGGGTGGTCGAAGGCCTCCGGGACGGTGCCGAGGATCGTGAAGCCGAGGGAGGTCCACAGGCGGACGGCCGGGTTGGTCTCGACGACCGCGTTGAACACCATGCCCCGGTAGCCGTGGGCCGCAGCCTCGGCCAGGATGTGCTCGGCGAGGGCCCGGCCGATGCCGCGGCCGCCGTGGTCGGGGTCGACCATGAAGCCGGCGTTGGCGATGCGGGCGGCGGGGCCGCCGTAGTTCGAAGTGAGGTAGGCGGAGCCGACGACGGCCGCGGTGTCATCGCCCGTACTGGTGTCGTTGGTGTCGTCCTCGACGACGTACACGCGCTTGGCCGGGTTCATCCACAGGGCGCGGGCGGCTTCCTCGGTGGTGTCCGGGTCCCAGGTGTAGGTCTCGGCCGCGGCCACGACACGGTGCCAGAAGGGCCAGATCCGCGGCCAGTCGTCGGCGGTGGCTTCCCTGATCAGCATGGGCGTGAGTCTCGCACGCCCATGCCGTCGGCGATCGCGAACGTCCTGCCGGGATCAGTCCACGCTGGGCAGGATGTGCGGCTCGGCGAGGTCGTCCTCGTAGCCGGCCAGGCGGATGGGGGCCGAGCGCGCCCACACGTCGAGGCTGCCGAGCTCGCCGCTGCGGCGGCGGGCGCGCTCAGGTCGATCCTTGGGGCGTTGTTCGCGATTCGTCTTCTCCGGTGTCACCGCGCACTCCTTATGTGTCGGGTCACCCTCGGGGCGTGCCGGCCAGTCTGCGTTCCCGCGCCTGACGCCCGCTCGGGTCTGGGTCGAAGCAGTTCGGACGCGGTGGCGCCGGTAACTCGTAGGAGAGCAGGCCGCTGTGCACCGGCGAGTCCCATGACGGACCATGGGTGTGGGTGGGACCCGTTACTGCTGTCCGTCGGCTACAGATTAACCAAATGAGCAGGCGGCCGCTCTATGGGGCTGAAAAATCGGTGTAACCATCGCAAGTCGCCCGCATGCATTTGGCCACGAAGCGCACCCTTTTGCCCCATGATGCCCCGTTTGAAAGTCACCCGACCGGCCTACAACGGCCGAATGCGGCTTCAGGGGGCCGGGCCGTTCAGGTGCCGTTGGCTCGGTCGAAAGCTCGTCATGATCTGCTGGCGTACCGCAACGGCTGTCTCGCGGGAGGACTGACGCATGGAACTGCGCAGCGTCGAGGAGCTGATGGACCTGATGTACGCCTGCCGGGGCGTGCGGGGGACCCCGGACCGGGCGGGCCGCTCAGTCGACCTGCACGAGCACGCGCTGCGGACGGCCGCCCTGCTGCGCCGAAGTCGCCCCGCGGACAAGGAACTCCAGGTGTCCGGCCTGGTCCACCCCGTCGGCCGGCTGCTGCGGCCCGACGCCGCGGCGACCTGGGGCCTCCACACCGCCGACGCCATACGGGCACTGCTCGGCGATCGGGTCGCCCGCCTCGTACGGCATCACCCCTGGCACGGCCCCTCCGCCGACGACGACGTGCTGAGCCTGCGCCAGGCCCACGAGGAGGGCCGCCTCGCCGCGTTCGACGCCGGGGTGCTGGAGGACTGGCGTACCGTCCTGGAGCTGCTGGCGGCACGCAACTCACGCCTCGGGGCTGTCGATTGAGGGTGCGCCGTGAGACCGTACGCCGATGACGTCGTCGTACGGGTTACGCGGTAGGGCCGCCGTCGTCACGGGGGCCACGCGGGGTATCGGCCTGGCGGTGGCCCGGGCGCTCGCCGATGCCGGGGCCCAGGTGTGCGTGAGCGCGCGGAACGCTGACGAGGTACGGCGTGCCGCCGCCGAACTGGGCGCGGTCGGGCTGGCCGGGAGCGTCGCTGACGACGGGCACCCGAGCGCCTTGACGGACCTGTGCCTGCGCGAGTTCGGCCGTCTGGACATCCTGGTCAACAACGCGGCGACCAACCAGCCGTACGGCCCCCTCGTGGACGCCGACCCGGACCTCTGGCGCGAGGCCTTCACCATCAACGTCGAGGCCCCGCTCCGACTGGTCCAGTGCGCGTGGCACGGCTGGATGCGCGAGCACGGCGGCACGGTGGTCAACATCTGCACGGAGGGCGCGACCCACGTCGGCCCGGGAGTCGGCGCCTACGGCACCAGCAAGGCGGCCCTCCTCCACCTCACCCAGCAGCTCGCGGGCGAGCTGGGGCCGGGGGTACGGGTCAACTCCGTATCCCCCGGCCTCGTACGCACCGAGATGGCCCGCTTCGTATGGGAGCCGGGAGAGCCGGACATCGCGTCGGGCCTGCCACTGGGCCGGATCGGAGAGCCGGAGGACGTGGCGCGGGCCGTGTTGTGGTTGTGCTCCGACTCGGCTGAGTGGATCACAGGGGCAGACCTACTGGTGGATGGCGGCACGAACGTACGCAGGGCCAACACCCGTGATCGCTACCACTTGCCCGGCGCGTAATCCTTCAGGAAGACCCCGTACAGGTCCTCCCCGGCCTCACCGCGCACAACCGGGTCGTACACCCGAGCCGCCCCGTCCACCAGATCCAGCGGCGCGTGGAAGCCCTCCTCCGCAAGCCGCAGCTTGTCGAAGTGCGGCCGCTCGTCCGTGATCCAGCCGGTGTCCACGGACGTCATGAGGATCCCGTCGGTCTGGAACATCTCCTGCGCGCTGGTCCGCGTGACCATGTTCATCGCGGCCTTCGCGGCGTTCGTGTTCGGGTGCCCCGCCCCCTTGTAGCCACGGCCGAAGACGCCCTCCATCGCCGAGACGTTCACGACGTACGCGCGCTTGCTGGAAGCCTTGCTCGCGGCCGCGGCCATCGCCGGCCGCAGCTTGCTGATCAGGATGAACGGCGCCGTGTAGTTGCACAGTTGGGTCTCGAGGAGCTCCACCGGGGAGATCTGCTCGATGGTCTGCACCCAGGTGTTGGTGTCGACGACGTCGGGGACCAGGCCACCCGCGTCGATGGCGGTGCCGTCGAGGTGCCGGGCGACGCTGGCGTTGCCCGCGACCAGGGCGAGGTCGGCGACCTTCTGCGCGTCGAGGCCGCTGATGCCGACGGGCAGCGCGGCGAGCCCGTCGACGGCGCCGGAGTTGAAGGCACCGATGACGTGGTGGGCGGGCAGCTCCCCGGCGGGCAGCGGGGCGCTCTCGCCGTCGACGAGGGCGGCGTAGGCGGAGGGCAGACGGCGTACGGTCTGCGTCGCGTTGTTGATGAGGATGTCGAGCGGGCCCGCCTCGGCGACCTGGTCGGCGAGGGCGACGGCCTGCGCCGGGTCGCGCAGGTCGATGCCGACGACCTCCAGCCGGTGGATCCAGTCCGCCGAGTCGTCCATGGCCTTGAAGCGGCGGATGGCGTCCTTGGGGAAGCGCGTGGTGATCGTCGTGTGTGCGCCGTCCCGCAGCAGCCTGAGGGCGATGTACATGCCGATCTTGGCGCGGCCGCCGGTGAGCAGCGCGCGCTTGCCGGTGAGGTCGGCGCGGACGTCGCGCTTGGCCCGGTTCACACTGGCGCAGTCCGGACAGAGCTGGTGGTAGAAGTAGTCGACCTCGACGTACCGGGCCTTGCAGGTGTAGCAGGAGCGGGGGCGCTGGAGCACACCCGCGATCCTGCCCTCCTCCGTGATCGACGACGGCAGGATGCCCTCCGTCTCGTCGTCGATGCGCTGGGCGGAGCCGGTGGCCGTGGCCTCCGTGACCGCCTTGTCGTGCGCGGTCTTGGCGGCCCGGCGCTCCTGGCGGCGGCGCTGCTTGACGGTGCGGTAGACGCCGGCGGTGGCCCGGCGCACGGCGATCGCGTCGGGGTGGTCGACCTCCAGCTTGTCGAGCTCCTCGAGCACGCTCAGGCAGACGGCGAGCCGCTCCGGGTCGATCCCGGGCCCGTACACGATCTCCTCCATGGATTCCATGGACTCCATCGACTCCATGGACGCCGAGCCGTCCTCTGTCACCGTCATCGCGCTGCCGCTTCCCTGATCAACCCGCGCAGCGCTCCGACCGCGCCCGCCCTCGAACAGGCGATTTTACGGAGCGCCGAGCCACTCCTCCAAACGCGTGCCGGTCAAGGGGCACAGGCCGTGATGAGCGTCTCCACCTCCGCGGTCACGGCCCGCGCGAGCCGGTCGAGGTCCGGTACCGCCTCGGCGTCGGCGACGAGGCCGTAGTGGACGCGGCCCCGGTACGTCGACACGGCCACCGCCAGGGACTGGCCCGCGGCGAGCGGGGCGTACGGGAACACCTCGGTCACCGGGTTCCCGCCGAGCTTCAGGCCGAAGCTGGGCAGGGGCACGCTGGTGACCAGGATGTCGAACCACAGCCGCGCGGCCTGGGCCGCCAGGGGGCCGCCGATCCGGTGGCCGAGCGCCGGGACGTGGTCGGCGAGCAGGGCGACGGCTCCGGCGCCCCGGTTGGGGCCGGCGTCCTTGTTGCGGTCCATGGCGGCGCGCACGGCGGCCAGGCGGCGGAGCGGGTCCGGGTCGTCGACGGGGAGCCTCATCAGGTAGCCGGAGAGGCGGTTGCCCTGGGGGTGGGCGGTGCGCGGGCGGCGCTTGGACACCGGGATCAGGGCGCGGGGCGCCACGCCGTCGCTGCCGTCGCCGCGCTCGTCGAGCCAGCGGCGCAGGGCGCCCGCGACGACCGCGATCAGGACGTCGTTGACGGTGCCGCCGACGACCTTGCGGACGCGGTGCACGTCGTCGAGGTCGACGACCACGCCGGCGGTGCGGCGGGTACCGGTGGGCTCGGCGCTGAGCGCGCGGGTGGTGCGCATGCCGAGGGTGGACACGGCGACGGAGGCCCCGATGTCGAGGGCGCGGCCCACGTCGGACAGGGCGCCGCGCACCAGGTCGGGCAGTCGGCGTACGTCGGGCAGGAGGGCCCGGGGCGGCTCCGCGGGGCGGGGCCGGGGCGCGGGCAGGTCCATCGGGTCGAGGACGGCGGCGGCGAGGGTCAGCGCCCGCAGGCCGTCGGCGAGGGCGTGGTGGAACTTGAACAGCACGGCGAAGGAGACACCGTCCTCGCCTGGCAGCACGTGGGCCTCCCAGGGCGGCCGGTCGCGCTCCAGCGGACGCTCCATGAGGCGGCCGGCCGCGGCCTGGAAGTCAGGGGTCGCCTCGTGCAGCCGGACGTGGTCGAGGGGGTCGAAGTCGGGGGCGGGTTCGCGTACGGCGCCGCCGAGGGCGGAGGGGCGCCAGACGTCCCGGATCCGCATGCGCAGTCCGGGTACCGCGGCGGCGCGGGCGGCGAGCAGGTCGGCCGCGTGGGCGCCCGCGGTGGGCGAGTGGGACGTGAAGACCCCGAGTGCGCCGAGGTGCATGGGGTGCTCGGCGGTCTCGATGTTCCAGAACGCCAGGTCGAGAGGTGCCAGCGGGTCAGTCAAGGGCTTGCCTCGCGTCGACGAAGGGTGGACCAGCAGTCAATCGCCCGCGATCGATTACGGTCAAGTACGATCAAGCTACGCACAGTTAACATCCGATTAAGTATCGGATCTCGGCAACCCCAGTGTCCCGCAGGCCGCGGGGCCTCGCAGGACACCGACGTCACCGTGTCGTGGCGGAAAACGATCGGTACGCCGTTACGACACGCGCTGGCCCTTCCCCAGCGCGATCACCCCGCCCTTGGAGACGGTGTACAGCTCCGCGTCCCGTTCCGGATTGACCCCGATCGTCGCGCCCGGCGGCACCTCGACGTTCTTGTCGAGCACGGCCCCGCGCACCACCGCACCCCGTCCGATGTGCACGTTGTCGTGGAGGATCGAGCCCTGCACCACCGCACCCGGGTCGACCAGGACACCTGGGGAGAGCACCGACCTCGTGACCTGCCCGCGAATCAGGCAGCCCGCACTGATGATCGACTCGCTGGCCATGCCGCCGGCGTTGAACCGGGCGGGCGAGAGCTGGTTGGAGTGCGTGTAGATCGGCCAGCTGCGGTTGTAGAGGTTGAAGGCGGGACGCTCGGCTATCAGGTCCATGTGGGCGTCGTAATAGGCGTCGAGCGTGCCGACGTCACGCCAGTAGCCCCGGTCCCCGTTGGTCTCGCCGGGCACATGGTTGGCGCTGAAGTCGTACAGCTGTGCCTCACCCCGTTGGGTGAGCTGGGGCAGGATCGAGCCACCCATGTCGTGCACCGAGTTCTCGTCCTCGGCGTCCCGCTGGAGCGCCTCGATGAGGGCCTTGGTGGTGAAGATGTAGTTGCCCATGGAGGCGAAGACGCTCTCCGGGTCGTCCGGCAGGCCGGGCGGGTCGGCGGGCTTCTCCAGGAACTGGTCCACGCTCTGGCCGTCCGAGCCCGGCGTGATCACCCCGAAGGAAGACGACTCGCCGCGCGGCACGCGGATCCCGGCCACCGTCACACCCGCACCGGCCTCGATGTGCTGGGTGAGCATCTGCCGCGGGTCCATGCGGTAGACGTGGTCGGCGCCGAACACCGCGACGTACTCGGGCTGTTCGTCGTAGATCAGGTTCAGCGACTGCAGGATCGCGTCCGCGCTGCCCAGGTACCAGCGCGGGCCGAGCCGCTGCTGGGCCGGGACCGGCGTGACGTAGTTGCCGAGCAGGCTGGACATCCGCCACGTGGTGGTGATGTGCCGGTCCAGCGAGTGCGACTTGTACTGCGTGAGCACGCAGATGCGCAAAATATCGGCGTTGACAAGATTCGAGAGCACGAAATCGACCAGGCGATACGTTCCGCCAAAAGTGACCGCGGGTTTCGCGCGGTCGGCGGTCAGGGGCATCAGGCGTTTGCCCTCACCGCCCGCCAGTACGATTCCGAGCACCGAAGGTCCACCACGACGCATGGCCGCTCCCCTCACCCAGGTTGACCCATGCCTGCCCCCGCGCGACATGGCCTACGCCTGTTTCACGATCTCCTCGTACAGCCGGACCGTACGCCGGGCGATCGCGTCCCAGCCGAACTCCCCCACCGCGCGCTCCCGCCCGGCCTCGCCCATCCGGCGGGCCTTGTCCGGGTCGCCGAGGACGGCGTCCAGGGCCCGGGTCAGACCGGCCTCGAAGTCGTCGTCCACGGACACCAGCGCACCGGTCACACCGTCCTCGACGACCTCCGGGATGCCGCCGACCCGGGAGGCCACGACGGGCGTGCCGCAGGCCATCGCCTCCAGGTTGACGATACCGAGGGGTTCGTACACCGACGGGCAGACGAACACGGCCGCGTGGGTGAGCAGTTGGATCACCTCCGCGCGCGGCAGCATCCGGGGGATCCAGTACACGCCGTCGCGGACCCGGCTGAGCTCCTCGAAGAGATCGCGGAACTCCCGGTCTATCTCGGGCGTGTCCGGCGCGCCCGCGCACAGCACGACCTGCGCCGACGGGTCGATGTCCCGCACCGCGCGCAGCAGGTGCGGCACACCCTTCTGCCGGGTGATGCGGCCGACGAACAGCACGTACGGGCGGTTCGGGTCCAGGCCGACCCGGGCGAGGGCGTCGGTGTCGTGGTCGGGCCGGTAGAGGGCGGTGTCGATGCCGTTGTGCACGACGTGGACCCGGCCCGGGTCCAGCGCCGGGTAGCAGGTGAGGATGTCCTCGCGCATGGCGCCGGAGACGGCGATCACCGCGTCGGCGGCCTCGATCGCGCTGCGTTCGGCCCAGCCGGACAGCTCGTACCCGCCGCCGAGTTGCTCGGCCTTCCAGGGGCGCAGGGGCTCCAGCGAGTGCGCGGTCATCACGTGCGGGATGCCGTACAGCAGTTTGGCGAGGTGGCCGGCCAGATTGGCGTACCACGTGTGGGAGTGGACGAGTTCGCGGCCTTCGACGGCGGCGGCGACGGAGAGGTCCACGGAGAAGGTGCGCAACGCGTCGTTGGCGCCGTCGAGGGCGGACCAGGGGCGGTGGCGTACGACGCCCTCCGCGCGGCCCTCGCCCCAGCAGTGCACGTCGAGGTCGACGAGGGACCTCAACTCCCTTGCGAGAAATTCCACGTGGACGCCCGCTCCGCCGTAGACGTCCGGGGGGTACTCCCGGGTCAGCAGTCCCACTCGCACCCGCAACCCCCAGCTCTCTACGACCGGTTCCTTTTTCATGGTCACCCAGATGCGCCGCGTGGGGAAGAGCGCGGGGCCCGTGTGAAGCAACAGTCACCACACACGCCCCCTTCGGGCACACGGTAGTAGAGGCAGCAACTCCGGCGCCGGAAGGCCGTGCCGGCCCGGACGCCGGTGCCGACGAGCAAGGGGTGAGCGAGGAGTTCGGTGGTCAGGGCGTGGGCGCGTGCGGCGGCATCGGGGCGGCCGTGGGCGCCTGCCCAGCGGTCCAGCTCCCGTGCCGCGCCCGCGAGCGCGGATCCCGCGTTGCCCCACAGCAGGCCCTCGGCGAGGCGGTACCGGGCGCGCAGAGCGGCGGCCAGCGGCCGCAGGTGCCCCTCGAGCACGACGTCCGCCACGGTCGCCGCGTCCCCGGGCAGGGGCCGTACGGCGGTCAGCCACAGGTCGTCGGGGGCCGACGCGTCGGCGTCCCAGCACAGCAGCCGGGGGGCGAGGTCGGGTGTGCGGCCGTGGAGGACGGCACAGCCGAGCGCCACCGACCACAGGCGGGCCGCCAGGCCCTGGTGCGCGATGGAGGCCGCGATCCGCCTTTCGGAAACCCGCAGACTTTCCGCTACTTTTCGGACACGAAACGTCAGCGGATCGTCGAACACATCCGGGACCGTGTCCGTATAGACCTGCGCGAGCGTCGGCAGCGGCGCCCGCTGTTCTCCTGCCGTGCGCAGGACGAAGAAACCGCCGAGGGGGCGGAGAGCGGAGAGGCCGGGGTCGAGGTCCACGACGAGAAGTAGTACCAAGGGCCGTAGGCCCTGTGGTCGACGGGTCCGCGTCCGTGTCACCCCCCTGAGGGAGGACAGGGAACCGGTCGTACTCCATCGGCAGTATGACCATTTGCGTGCTCAGGGACGACGACGGGAACAGCTCGGCACGGCATCGTGTTGTGCATGGAAGCAGACCGTTCGCCGCGCCGGGCCCCGCGCCCCGGCCCCACGCAGAGGAGCAACCGGTGAGTGCCCTCGCGTTGTCCGTGGTCCTGTCGTTCGTCTCCGCCGTCGCGTACGCGGGCGGGGCGATCGTGCAGGAGCAGGTCGCGGTGTCCTCCCCCGACGAGCAGTACGCGCCGCTGCGCCGGCCGAGCTGGTGGGGGGCGGTGGCGCTGAACGGCCTCGGCGGACTGCTGCACGTGGTGGCGCTCGCCTACGGCCCCCTCAGCCTGGTGCAGCCGCTGGGCGCGCTGACCATCGTCTTCGCGCTGCCCATGGCCGCGCTGTTCGTCGGCCGCAAGGCCGGGGCGGCCGCCTGGCGGGGCGCGATCATGGCGACGGTGGGTCTGGCTGGTCTGCTGTCCCTGGTCGGCGCGTCCGAGGCGCAGTCGCTGAGCACCCCGCAGCGGGTGAGCGTGGCCCTGGTCACGGGTGGCGCGGTCGTCGCGCTGATGATCGCGGGCCGGGCGGCCCACCGGCACCCGGCGGTGCGCAGCATGCTGCTCGCCACCGCTTCCGGCATAGCGTTCGGCATGTCCTCGGTGTTCACCAAGACCGTCGCCGTCGACTGGACCGACGGCGTCTCGGCCGCGGACCTGCCGTCCCTCGCGGTGATCGGCGTGCTGGCCACGGCCGGCATACTGCTGTCGCAGGCCTCCTACCGCGGCGGCGGCCTCGCCGCCCCGCTCGCCACGCTGACGGTGGTGAACCCGGTGGTGGCGGCCGCGGTCGGCATCACGATGTTCGGCGAGACCTTCCGCTACGGCACCACGGGCACCGTGCTCGCCCTGAGCTGCGGTGTGGTGGCGGCGGGCGGCCTGATCCTGCTGACGACCGAGCGGCTCACCCACACGCCGGCGCCGTCCGAGAAGGCGCCGTCGGACACCGAGCCCGTCACCGCCGAGGCGCGCCCCGCCCTCCCCGGGCAGCCCGTCGCCGAGCTGCCCGAGCAGGCGGTCTCACCGGCACCCACTCCGGTTCCGGCACCGATTCTCCCGACACCGGCACCGAGCCCGGCACCGGTTCTGGCAACGGCCGCCGTACTGCCGGCCCTGGAGAGCCGCATCCCGTCCCCGAGCGCCGTGCCGGAGAGTGCGTACGGCGACCGCGACCCGTCGGACGTGGACGAGCCGGTGCTCTTCCCCAGCAACTTCTACGGCGGGCCGTACGTCCCGATGCGGGTCCTCGACCGGCACCGCGCCCGGGTCAAATCCTGACGCCGCCGGCCCTCAGGTAGGCCAGCGGGTCTACGTCCGACCCGAAACCGGGCCCCGTCCGCACCTCGAAGTGCAGATGCGGGCCCGTGCTGTTGCCCGTGGAGCCGGAGCGGCCGAGGCGCTGGCCGGTGCCCACCGTCTGACCGTTCCGCACGGAGATCGCCGAGAGGTGCGCGTACTGGGTGTAGCGGCCGTCGCCGTGCCGGACGACCACCTGGTAGCCGAAGGAGCCGCCCCAGCCCGCGCTGACGACCGTGCCCGCCGCGACCGACTTCACGGTCGTGCCGGTGGGCACGGGGAAGTCGACACCGGTGTGGTAGCCCTTCGACCAGGAGGAACCCGCCGCGTGGTAGGGCGTGCCCATGGAGGCACTCACGGGGGCGACCAGGGAGTGGCTGTTCGTCTTCTGCCTGCTCTGCGAGGAGGACGAGGACGAACGCGACGAGGAGGTCTTCCTCTTCTCACGGGACTCGGTGCCGCTCCGGCTCGTCGTGCCGGAGCCCTCTCCGTGCAGTTTCAGCCGCTGCCCCGGCAGGATCAGGTTCGGGTCGGCTCCTATGGCCGCGCGGTTGGCCGCGTACAGCCGTCGCCAGCCGCCCCGGACGTCCTGGTCGTCGGCGATGCCGGAGAGGGTGTCGCCGTGGACCACCGTGTACATCTCGGCGGTGCCGGCGCGCGACTGGGGCGTGCTCTGCGGCTGCACGTCCTTCAGTGAGCTCTTCTGGGTCCGGGCCGATCCGGTGCGGCTCGGGTGGATCTCGGGCGTGTCGCCGCCCCGGGTGAGCCCGGCGCGTGCCGAGCACACCGGCCAGGCGCCGGGGCCCTGCCCCTTCAACACCTTCTCGGCGACGGCGATCTGCTGGTCCTTGGTGGCCAGGTCCGCCCGGTGCGCGTACGCGGTGCCGCCGTACGCCGCCCAGGTGGACTGGGTGAACTGCAGGCCACCGTAGTAGCCGTTGCCGGAATTGATGTCCCAGTTGTTGGTCGACTCGCACGCGGCGACCTTGTTCCAGGTGTCCACGTCGGCCGCCTGGGCGGCTCCGGCGCCGATGAGCGGTATCGCGATACCCGCGCCGCCCGCCGTGACGGTGAGTGACGCTCGGTTGATCCTGTTGGGCTGATACCGGCGGTGCCGACCGCGTACGGCCATGAAGCTTCCCCCTCGACATGCGCAGGAGGGCCAAAAGTAAGGGCCCCTAACAGGCCATGACAAGACTCCAAACCAGCCTCGCCGCCGCCCAAGTGACCGGGAACGAACTCCGGTTGCAGTACGGCTGAGGCAGGTGGGGTCTTCCGTGCGTATCTGCGTACGCAACCGTACGCAATCTCGAACACCCCGGGGTGTGCGGTCGGTCAAGCGGCAGGAAAGGATGGCCGGAACGGCATACTGCCGAGCAGGACCGGCACGACGATGTCCCCGATGCTCAGGATGTTTAGGAGCCAAACCGTATGAGCACTACAGCCCAGATCGGCGTCACGGGTCTCGCGGTCATGGGCCGCAACCTCGCCCGCAACTTCGCCCGCAACGGCTACACGGTCGCGGTGCACAACCGCACGGCCGCGCGTACGCACGCCCTGGTCGAGGAGTTCGGCAGCGAGGGCGACTTCATCGCGGCGGAGACCGCCAAGGAGTTCGTGGCGGCACTGGAGCGGCCCCGCCGCCTGGTCATCATGGTGAAGGCGGGCGACCCCACCGACGCGGTGATCCAGGAGTTCGCCCCGCTCCTGGAACCCGGCGACATGATCATCGACGGTGGCAACGCCCACTTCGCGGACACCCGGCGCCGCGAGCGCGACCTGCGCGAGCAGGGCATCCACTTCGTCGGCATGGGCGTCTCCGGCGGCGAGGAGGGCGCGCTGCACGGACCGAGCATCATGCCGGGAGGTCCGCGGGAGTCGTACGACTCGCTCGGCCCGATGCTGGAGAAGATCTCGGCGAAGGCCGCGGACGGCGCGCCCTGTGTGACGCACGTCGGTCCGGACGGCGCCGGGCACTTCGTGAAGATGGTCCACAACGGCATCGAGTACGCCGACATGCAGCTCATCGGTGAGGCGTACCAGCTGCTTCGCGATGTGGCCGGGTACTCCCCCGCGCAGATCGCGGAGATCTTCCGCACCTGGAACACGGGCCGACTGGACTCCTACCTGATCGAGATCACGGCGGAGGTCCTGTCCCACGTGGACGCGGCGACCGGCAAGCCGTTCGTGGACGTGGTGGTGGACCAGGCGGAGCAGAAGGGCACCGGCCGCTGGACGGTCCAGATCGCCCTCGACCTCGGTGTCCCGGTCTCCGGCATCGCGGAGGCGGTCTTCGCCCGCTCCCTCTCCGGTCACGCGGCGCTGCGCGAGGCCTCGCGGGGCCTGGCCGGACCGAAGGCCTCGCCGCTGTCCGAGGCGGAGGCGGGCGCGTTCGCCGACCGCGTGGAGCAGGCGCTGTACGCATCGAAGATCGTGTCGTACACCCAGGGCTTCCACGAGATCGCCGCGGGCAGCGAGGAGTACGACTGGAACGTCGACCTGGGCGCGGTCTCGGCCCTGTGGCGCGGCGGCTGCATCATCCGCGCGGCCTTCCTCGACCGGATCCGCGCGGCCTACGACACCCGGCCCGACCTGCCGAGCCTGCTGTCGGACGACACGTTCGCGCGGGAGATCGCGGAGGCGCAGGACGACTGGCGTGAGGTCCTGATCGCCGCGACCCGCCAGGGCGTCCCGACGCCCGGCTTCGCGGCGGCGCTCGCCTACTACGACGCGCTGCGCGCGGAGCGGTTGCCCGCGGCGCTCACGCAGGGGCAGCGGGACTTCTTCGGTGCGCACACGTACCGGCGGACCGACCGGGAGGGGTCGTTCCACACCCTGTGGGGCGGGGACCGGTCGGAGGTGTCGGAGTAGCGCCAACCGCGCTGAGGGTTGCGGTGGGCGGCGTTCTTTCGCCGCCCACCGCTTCTCGTTCGCCGCTTCTCGTTCGCTGCTCGTCAGGTGAGTGGTGGTCCCGGCTCCGGGTTCGGCACGGGCTCCGGTCCCGGCGGGATCGGGGACGGAGAGGGTTCCGGAGGCGGAGTCGGGTGAGGGCCGGGGCCCGGTGTCGGATCCGGTCCTGGGGGCGGGGTGGGATCGGGTCCCGGTGCCGGTGGGGTCGGGTCGGGCGGCGGTCCGGGCGGAGTGGGGGTCGGTGAGGGTCCGGGCGTCGGTCCGGGGGGAACGGGGTCCGGGTACGGGTTGGTCATGATGTCCTCCGGCCAGTCGGTCGACATCGGCACTGGCTGTGTCCGCTCTGGACTACTCCCCCGCGTACCCGACGCCCGTGCCGCCAGTCACCCAGGCGCGTCAATGCGTCGGCCCAGGTGGGCCTTCCGACGCGCGGCGACGCCCCTCAGAACCGTCCGGGGTGCGCGACGAGCCACTCCTTCGCGGCCTGCAGCAGCCGCGGGTCGGCGGCCGGGGCCTCCTCGGGGTGACGCTCGGCCCACTTGACGACGTACGGGCAGAGCGGGGCGACGGAGACGTCCTCCCGCGCGGCGACGGCGTACAGCTCACGCGCCAGCGAGCCCGCGATGCCCTTGCCCTCGTGGGCCGGCTCGACGATGGTGTGCACGGGGACGAGGGCGCGCGAGGGGGACTCGAGCACGAAGTACTCGATGCGGCCGACGACTTCGCCGCCGTCCCCGAGGGCCTCCAGGCGGCCCGCCGCCCGGTCGTCGCGGATCTGGACGTCGCTCATGGGCACTCCTCGTCGAACGGTCAGGCGCCCACGGCCTGCGGGCTGCGCTCCTGGTCCGAGCCGGGCACCGGCTCCGACGGGTCCGCCCCGAGGGCCACGATCCGGTTGTCGCGGTCCACGTGCACCACCCGCGGCTTCAGCGCCCGCGCCTCGGCGTCGGTCACCTGAGCGTAACTGATGATGATCACCAGATCTCCGGGATGAACCAGATGGGCTGCCGCCCCGTTGATCCCGACCACCCCTGACCCACGCTCGCCCTCGATGACGTACGTCTCCAGCCGGGCCCCGTTGGTGATGTCCACGATGTGCACGAGCTCACCGGGCAGCAGGTCGGCGGCGTCGAGCAGGTCGGCGTCGATGGTCACCGATCCCACGTAGTGCAGGTCGGCCTGGGTGACGGTGGCGCGGTGGATCTTGGACTTGAACAGAGTACGCAGCACTTTGGACTCCTGGAAGACGGCTCCCTGCCTGCTTTGTGCAGGTCAAGGGCGGTCTTCACTCTACACGGGCACGCGTCGGAGTCGAAGATACTGAGGAACATCGACTTCACTCGGGCAAGAAGGCTCCTCACCTGCACTTCCGTGCGAACAAGGCTGTTTCTCCATCGCCAGCCAAGCACCTGTTCGAACACCCGTCCCCGGATGTGCGAGGACTGATGCTGACCGGATGCTGACTTACCTGACCATACGTCAGGTCAAGCGCGGAGCCGCCTTTGGCATCGACCGGACAACCCCAGGTGGCGTAGCAACCGGCTGCCCTGCCGGCCTAGGACCAGCCCCGCTCGCGGGCGCGGGTGATCGTGGCACAGCAGGTCACGCGGAGGACCGCCGCGATGGAGTCGGCTGCGGCTTCCGTCTCGGCGTCGGGAATGACGACGGTCCCGAGGAGGCCCATGGCGCCGGCGCAGTGGACGAGAGGGCACCCGGCGGGCGACGGTCAGGGCATCCCGCTCGCGGTGTCGCTGACCGGCGGTAACCGTGGGCGACGTTACCCAGTTGCCGCCTCTGCTCGACAAGATCCCGCGGGCAGCGGGACCGGTCGGCCGCCCGCGCCGACGGCCTGATGCCCTGCTCGCGGACCGCGGCTACGACCATGACAAGTACCGCCGTCTAGTGCGGGCTCTCGGCATCACACCGGTGATCGCCGAGCGGGGCGAGGACCACGGCAGCGGCCTGGACGTCTTCCGGTGGGTGGTCGAGCGCACGATCACCTCCCTTTTCGGCACGACTTCCAGATAGTCCATCTCTCCCGTCCTCCCTGCCGCGCATGTCGCGTTCCCGTGTCGGAGAAGGAAACGGGAAGCAGCATCGATCGTCTTGTCCGCCCCGGCCAGACTGCCGCACGCTACGTGCAGCGCCGACTCGGCCGATGGCGGGAGGGGTTGGAGGTTTCCGTGCCACAGCCGTCCACCGCATTCGGCGAGGAGTTGAGGAAGCGGCGTCTGGAAGCAGGGCTCAGCCTCACCGCCCTGTCCGGCTCCGTGCACTGCGGCAAGGCGCAGTTGAGCAAGGTGGAGCGGGGCCTGAAGGCCCCCAGCCGTGATCTCGCCCGCCTGCGTGACGCCGCCCTCGGGGCCGGCGGGGCCTTGCTGTCCCTGCTCGCACCAGAGAGCGTACGCAACGACCTCCCAAGACCTTCGTGACGATCGCCACAGCAGGGCTCGACCAGCCGACCATCAGGCCGAACAAGATCTGTTCTTTGATCCGGCGGCGCGCAATATAGCCGCGCATCGCCGGTCAGCCAAACCGGCGTTTCCGCTGATCATTGCTGCGCCCTCGCGATGACGCTTGGCGGTGGCACGCGACAGGCACCACCCAACCCACTAGAAACAAATGTCGAGCCGCAGTCCCGATTGGGCTTCCGGCCGATGTAAAGGACGCCGCAGCGGACAGCTGACGCAATCCGGCTTCCAGACCGGCCACACCACCCGAGGAGAGCGCCGGGTTATCGGCCGGTCGGGCCGAGGACCGCTGTCACGAGCCGACGCGCGTACGCGGCGTCGAGTCCGTCCGGGCGGAAGAGGATGCGGTACATCAGCGGGGCGACGACGCCGTCGATGACCGTCTCGACGTCCGGCGTCTTCTCCCCGCGTTCTGTCGCACGGGTGAGGATGACGTCGATCTGTTCGGCGGCGTAGGCCGAGCACTGGCCGGCGTTGCTGCCGTCCGGGTCGCCGAGCAGGGCGTCACGGATGTAGGCGCGGCCAGTGGGAGAGGACATCTCGTCGAGGAACTGCTCGGCCCAGGCCGTCAGGTCGGCTGGCAGGGCACCGTGGTCCCCGGGCGCGGTCTCGGGCCGCAGACGCTCGACCGCCACGTCCGACAACAACTCCTGCAGATCCCCCCAGCGGCGGTAGATCGTCGACGGTGTCACGCCCGCGCGCTGGGCGATCATCGGTACCGTCAGGGCGTCGCGGCCCACCTCCGAGGCGAGTTCGCGCACGGCGGCGTGCACCGATGCTTGGACCCGGGCGCTGCGCCCACCGGGGCGTACCATCTGCCTGCTCATGGAACTCATCTTAAAGCGAAATCATTGCGTCTAGTGAGCCGCTGGGCCACCGTTCGACGGCCTCTCTCGCTGCCAGTCGTGTGGTTCAGCGCCGCCTCGGTGCACGCCCGCAGGGAGGAGACCTTCATGGCGCGGACGTGATCCGTCCCCTCGTGCTCACAAAAGACGTCGTCCAGGCGCTGGGCTGGTCGTCCTTCCGCGCTGCGGGATGCGCGGTGCGGTCTGTCCGCTCCATCAGCCTCGGCGCCGTCGCCGCTCGGGCACTTTCGGGGAACGCCCGCGCAGGCTGTGTCGTCGAGAGCGGGTGAGTGCCCGACGGCTGCGGCACAGCCGTCGGGCACTCGCCCTGCCCATGCGATGCTGCCGGGTCCCGCCCTTCGTTCACGCCGCGTGTGCGAGGTCGTGGGCGGGCTGGGTCTGCTCGTAGGCGTGGCCGACCCGTAGGAGTACGCCCTCTTGGAGCGGTCGCCCGAGCAGCTGCATACCGATCGGCAGCCCCGCCGTGTCGTGGCCGACCGGCATGGACAGGGACGGTACTCCGGTGATGTTGGCGGGGGACGACAGGCGCACGTAGGCGTCGGAGACGCCCTCGACGGTGCCGTCGGCCCAGGTGATCGTCTCCTGGCCAGCCCTGACGGCGGTCGCCGGGACGGTGGGGGCGGCGATCACGTCGACCTCCGTGAGCATGCGGGCCCATTCCTGCCGCATGAGGGTGCGGGAGCGCTGGGCGCGCAGGTAGTCTCCGGCGGGCATCAGTTCGCCGGCCTCGAGGAGGACGCGGACGTCGTCCTGGTAGAGCTCGGGGACCGTGCGCAGGGTCGCCTCGTGGTAGGCGGTGGCCTCGGGCACCATCAGGCCCCACTGGGTGGCCTGGATGTAGCGCGTCATGGGGATCTCCACCTCGACGAGGCGTGCGCCGAGCGCCTGAAGCTGGTCGATGGCACGCCGGACGGCGGCTTCGACCTCGGGGGCGACCTGGTCGAAGTAGTAGGTGCGCGGCACGCCGACCCGCAGCCCCGTCAGGTCCGTGCCCGCATCCGGCCGGTAGTCCCTAGCGGGTGTGGTCAGGGAGGCGGGGTCGCGGGGGTCGTGCCCGGCCAGGGCGGCCAGGACCAGGGCCGCGTCCTCGACCGTGCGGGCGATCGGGCCGACGTGGTCCAGTGACCAGGACAGAGACGTGACACCGTGCCGGGGGACGAGCCCGTAGGTCGGCTTGAGGCCGACGACCCCGTTGAGCGCGGCGGGCACCCTGATGGATCCGCCGGTGTCGGTGCCCAGGGCGAAGGTGGCCATGCCCGCGGCGACGGCAACGGCGGACCCGCCGCTGGATCCGCCGGCAACCCGGCCTGTGTCCCAGGCGTTGTGGGTCTGTGGGGTGGTCAGGCCATAGGCGAACTCGTGCGTGTGCGTCTTGCCCAGCAGGACCGCACCGGCCTCCGCCAGGCGCGCGGCGACCGTGCTGTCGGTCTGCGCACTGTGATCGCCGCGGACCCGGGAGCTGGCCGTTGTCGCCGCGCCCGCGACGTCGATCAGATCTTTGACGCCCATGGGGATGCCGTGCAGCGGACCGAGGTAGCGGCCGGCCGCGATGTCGTGTTCGGCTGCACGCGCGGCAGTGCGGGTGCGCTCGGCGGTGACGGTGACGTAGGCCCGAAGGCGCGGCTCCATATGCGCGATGCGCTGAAGCACGGAGTCCGCCAGCTCGACGGGGGACAACTCCCGAGCCTCGATCGCGTCGGCGGCTGCGGTCAGGGACAGTTCATACGGCTGCATCGGGCTTCTCCTGTTCCGCGCGGTAGGCGGGGGCGGGCGGGGTGTCCCCGAAGTCCAGCTCCCGCAGGACCGCGACGACGGAGTGGATGTGATGGGCGGTGGCCGCGACCGCGGCGTGGCGGTCGGCAGGCAGCGGGAGCCCGGCGCGGGCGGCCCAGCGGGCCGCTTCCGGCGGGGTGAGCTCTACGGCGGACATGGATCTCTCTCTTCTCGGGCCGAAGCGGCGAAGCACCCACTTCAGCTACAAAAGCTAAACATTTGCGTTAGTCCACTGTAGGGTCTACGGTTCCTTAAAGCAAACCCATTGCCTTTAGCGCATGAGGAGTCCCATGCCCACCGTCACACCCCGAGCTCCCGCGCCACGCCGCCCCTACCAAGCCGCCCGCCCCCGCACAGCCAACCGCGCGGCGTCCTTCGTACTGAACGCCTCGATCCTGGCCGCACTCCTCGCGGCATCCAGTGCACCCACCCCGCTCTACCCCCATTACCAGGACGCCTGGCGCCTGTCCGCGCTCGCCATCACCGTGGTGTTCAGCGCCTACGCACTGGCCCTGCTGTTGGCCCTGCTCACCACCGGAGCACTCTCCGACCACCTGGGACGACGCCCCGTCCTGGCGGGCGCCCTGGCGGTGGAGGCCGCCTCCATGGTGCTGCTGGCCTCGGCGGACGGCGCCGGTGCACTGACCGCCGCCCGCGTCCTGCAGGGGGCGGCCACCGGCGCGGCCGCCAGCGCCGCGGGCGCGGCCCTCCTCGACCTGGAAAACCCCCGGCGTCCGGGCCGGTCCGCCCTGACCAACAGCATCGCCCCGGTGGCGGGCATGGCCGCCGGCGTCCTGACCTCCACCCTTTTCATCCGTTTCGTGCCCGCCCCCACGGTCACCGTGTACGTCGTGCTCGCGGTCCTCTTCGCCGCCCAGGCGGTCGCGGTCATGTTCACGACGGAGACGGCCCGCCCGCACCCCGGCGCCCTGAGTTCGCTGCGCCCTGAGCTCGCCGTGCCCCCGTCGGCGCGTCGCGCTCTGCTGGCGGCCGGTACCGGTGTCGTCGCCGTCTGGGCCCTGGGCGGCTTCTACTCCTCCCTCGGGCCGGCGCTCGTGCGCCTGGTGGCCCCTGGTGCCCCGCAGGCGGCCGGCGGCATGGTCTTCTTCACGCTGACCGCCGCGGCCACGCTCACCGTGTGGACACTACGGCGCACGGCGCCTTACGCCGCCGCCACCGGCGGGAGCCTGGCCGTCGCTCCCGCCGCGGCCCTGACGCTGAGCGGTCTGCACGGAGCCGCTCTGCCCGCCGTCTACGGCGGCGCGGCTCTGGCCGGGATCGCCTTCGGCGCCGTCTCCCAAGGGGCGCTGCGCATGACACTCGCCTCCCTCGACGCGCAGGACCGTGCCGCGACCCTGGCCGCCTACTACGTCCTCAGCTACCTCTCCATGAGCCTGCCCGCCATCGCCGCGGGTGCCGCCACCCAGCACTACGGGCTGCGCACCGCCGCCCATACCTATGCCATCGCCGCCACCCTGCTCGCCGTCGCGGCCCTGGCCGCACTCACCGTGTCAAGGGGCAGGACAGTCCACCACGCGCACAACGACCTTCCGTAACGAGAGCCAGAGGACAGAACGATCATGAGCACTGCCCGCCACAACCACCCGGCCACCGACCTGATCGCCGCCCCCTCCTGGACCGTGGGCGACGTCACCGTCCACCGCATCGACGAGGTTCTCCTGCCGCCCGCCACCGGACCGTGGCTGCTGCCCGACGCCACCCCGGACCTCGTCGCCGCGCAGGACTGGCTGCGTCCCCACTTCGCCGACGACGAGGGCACCCTCCGCATCGACAGCCACAGCTTCGCGTTCACCCTCGGCGGCCTGCGCATCCTGGTCGACACCGGCATCGGCAACGGCAAGGAACGGGCCAACCCCGCCTGGCATGGCCTGGATACCGACTACCTGCAGCGCCTGACCGTCGCCGGATTCCCCCCGGACTCGGTCGACCTGGTGATCCTCACCCACCTGCACGCCGACCACGTCGGCTGGAACACACGGGAGGTGGACGGTGATTGGGTGCCCACCTTCCCCCACGCCCGTTACCTGACCTCCCGCACCGAGCGGGAGTTCTGGGCCGGGTACGACATGGACGAGGCACGCGAGCAGATGTTCCGCGACTCCGTGATCCCGGTCGAGGAGGCGGGACTGCTCGACCTCGTCGACGTCCCCGCCGAGGGCATCGACGTCGCCCCCGGCCTGCGCCTGCTCCCCACCCCCGGCCACACCCCCGGCCACGTCGCCGTCGAGCTGACCAGCCACGGCCGGACGGCACTGATCACCGGCGACTGCATCCACCACCCCGTCCAGCTCGCCCACCCCGCCATCGGTTCCTGCGTCGACATCGCCCCACAGCAGTCCGAGACCTCGCGCCGGACACTGCTCGCCTCACTCGCCGACACGGACACCCTCGTCCTGGGCACCCACTTCGCACCGCCCACAGCCGGCCGCGTCGTTTCCCATGAGGGCGGCTACCGACTCTCGCCCGTCCCCGCCAGCTCGCACTGACCCGGCGACGGTCCGGGCGGTGTCCATCAGGGGAGCGTTATCCGCTTGTCGAGTGGCGCGTCTTCGTGGTGCCTCGGCTCGGCCGGGCAGGCGTCGAGCAGGTCGCCGGTGGCTCGACCGTCGTCCGCGCGCATCACCACGCGGTAAGCCATGCCGAATGTCAATACAACAGCCACCAACGAGTGACAGAACCACGGCCAGGCATCTCTTCCTGCCCGGCACCTTCTTCGCAGCATCCCGGCCCGTTGTCGTGGCCGGGACTCCGACGGAGGCATGGATGCTCTGCGTGTCCAGGACCACCAGGCTCGGGTCGGCTAATCGTTTCCGCTTCTCCCGCAGCTGCCAGCGCAGCAGGTCGTGAATGTCCTGGTCGGTGCTCTCGTCGCGCCAGAGGCAGAGTAGTACTTCACCGCTCCGGGCGGGGGCATGTCATGGGGCAGGAACTCCCACTGACAACCCGTGCGGTTCTGGTAGAGGATCGCGTTCACGATCTCCCGCATCGCGTACTTCCCCTGATGCCCGCTGACCGACGGATGCCGGGCCTTCCATGCCGTGATCACGGGTTCGAGGAGCTGCCACTGCTCGTCGCTGAGATCGCTCGGGTACGGGCCCCAACGTCACACCATCGAGCGATGACAAGACCGACAGAACGCCACATCCCGCACTCTCAAAGCGTAATGACGGCGGCCGGTAGCTCGCCTGTCAGGATGACGTCCTTCGGCAGGGCCAGGCCGTAGTGGTCCTGGACGATCCCGAGCGAGGTCCGGTAAGCCGCGTCCCGCTCCAAGTCGTGGACGCCCGCCGCATCGAGAGCGCGTCGGATCTCGTCCGGCTCGTCCCCGAACGCCAGTGATCTGGAAGTTCCGCTCGGGAGCCCGGTGGCGGGAGATGCCGGACCGGTGCGGCACCTGGTCCACCGTGCAGTGGCGGGACGCCGGAGTCGTCGAGGCTCCGCTGGAGGGCGTGATCGCCGAGGCGGCCGAGCGGCACCCGTTACGGGGCCCGGAACTACGTGCCCGGGACAGCAAGCATGCGCCTACGAACCTTGATCCTTGCTGGGGGCGACCGGGAAGGATGCCTCGTCGCGGCCCGTTCCGTCGGTGATCCACCACCTGTCCTCGCCGAGAAGGGTCAGTTCCGCGCGGCCGTCGCCGTCCCAGTCCTGGACGGCGAAGAGCGTGCCGTCGGGGCCGTCGTCACCCGGCACGGACCGCTTGGTGGAGCGCCAGGGCTTCGATCCGAGCCCGTGCTCGGAGCCGCCCCGCAGCACCTCGATCCGCGCGTCCCCCGCCTCCTTCTTCTTGGTGAGCTGTACGGCCAAGTCGTCGCAGCCATCGCCGTTGAAGTCCCCGACGGCAAGCCTGGCGCCGAAGCCCTCCTTGAAGTCGCCGCCGTCCATGGTGACCCACTTCCCCGGCTCCTTCCCGTAGCGGACGCTGACCTGGCCACGCCGGTGGGGTGTGTCGACCTCGTCGTAGCTGTCGACGAAGCTCCGACCAATGGCGATGTCCTGGCGCCCGTCGCCGTCGAAGTCGCCGAAGACGATGTTCTCGCCCTCCGGCAGCCGCTCGGGTTCCTTGCTCAGGCCGTCGGCGGTACGGGCGCCGCCTGTGAACAGCAGGGGCGGATCCCACGGAGAGTTGTAGAGCGCGAGATCGGTGGCGCGGTCGTCGTTCGCGTCCCCGGCGACCAGCACGGGTGACGCGCCCTCGTGGACCGGGCTGGGGATCTCCACGGTCCTGACCGGGGCGCCGGAGCGCTTGAACGGTCCCTTGAGGACAACCAGTTCCCGAGCCTCGTTCGAGTCCCTGAACACCGCGAGGTCGGTGTGGCTGTCCCCGTCGAAGTCGCCGGCGACCGGCGCGGTGCTGTATCCGCTGCCCGGTAGTGGCACACGCCCGTGCGCTCCGCCGACCCGCGGGCCCTTGGGGCCTCCCCACAGGACCTGGGCGGCGCCGCTCACGACGAGGTCGGCGTGGCCGTCCTCATCCAGGTCGGCGACCGTGGGCTGCAACGGGTCGTCACCCGTCTGAACGTCGTGCGGCACACCGAGGTCGTCGTGGGCGAAGACGGTCGTGTGGTCGGGGTCAGGACCGTGCTCGGAACCGGGCACGACGAACAGGTCGAAGTTCTCCGTCTCGGAGATCTCGTGCACCAGATCGACGAAGCCGTCCCCGTCGAGGTCGGGGGTCGCGGGCGTGGCCTCGCGCGCCGAATCGACGGCCCGGCAGGGGCTGTTGGGGACCACACGCGCGCCGCCGGACGGTCGAAGGACGAGGAATGCCAGCACCGCCACCACTACGAGGGAGGCCGCCACGGCGTGCCACATGCGCATGTAGCGGAAGAACGGACCGCCTGCTGTCGGAAAGTGCATCAGCCCACTGCACGGGCGTGGACGCGGCCCGCACAAGGAAGCAGATCATTTCGTTACGTGGGTGATGCACGACGGTCCTGCCATCGCCCGGGGTACCGGGTGCGGTCGCGGCGCTCAGCCGGCACGTCGACTTCAGCACGCGACCGCTGTTCGAAGAGTACAGGCGGAGCGGAGGGAGAGACACGCCAGGCGACGGTCTCCCCCGGTGAGCCGCCAGGGCGCCGACGTGAGCCTGACTCCCACCCCGGCGCCTGCCCCGCCTCCGCCGCCAGCCGCCACCGTATGACGGGTGCCGGCGGCGACGCCGGGCGATATCGGCTCCACCGACCTCCCCCAGCAACCGAGGCGTCGGCCCGTGCCCGCCGCCCGGCCTGATCGGCTCTTGCGGCGCGGCCATCTCCATGCCGAGTCCCTCTTCCGGCGCGCGACCGACCGCGACGGCACGTCCGCCCCGACAGGCTTCGCTACGGCCTCAGACCGCCTCCCAGAGGCCGGCGTCCAGGATGCGGGCCGCCCTGGCGACGCTCCCCGGCATCAGGTGCCGGTAGGTGCGATACGTCTCCTCGATCGACTTGTGGCCCATCCATTCCGCCACGTCGGTGATCGGTATCCCATTCCCGAGTGCGTTCGAGGCAAAGTAGTGCCGGAAGCCGTACATGCCGACACCGCCCTCCGCGGGCAGGTCCCTGAAGAGCCTCCGCACACGACGGCGCTCCATCGGCTCCGTGTAGTAGCCGCTCGGACCGCGCAGCAGATAGCCCTCCTTCGTGGTGCCATGCTTCTCCTCGTACCGCTCCATCTCTTCCCGCACCGAGCGTGGCAGAGGAACCTCCCGGAACTCCCCCGCCTTGCTTGGAGTGGATCTGCTCGTGCACCCGGTAGGCATCGTCGGCCACGACATTGTTGATGTTCACCGCCCGGGCTTCCCCGTTCCGCAAGCCGCAGCCCACCATCATGACGATCTCAAGCGCGAGATCTTCGTCAGCGGCTGTCAGGGCCTTCTTCACGTAGGCGAGGGATGGGATGACCACCTTTTCGCGGACGTATTCCGGTTCCTGGACGCCCTTCACAGGGTCGTCCGCCATAGCGCCCTTGCCATACGCGTCCCGGAGGATCGCCTTGAGGACGCGGAAGATGTTCACCTGGTTTCCGCGCCCCACCCCGTCCGTCTCCAACTCGTCCAGGAAGCGCTCGACCACGATGGGCGTAACCGAGTTCAGTTTCCGCGACCCGAGACGAGGGATGATGTGCACGTTGATGGAGCTGTCCACGTGCCACCCCGTCGAATACTCCGTCATCTTGCGCTGACGAGGCCGCCACCGCTTCGCGTATTCCACGATCGTCTGCTGTCCGAGTTCGCGGCGCACCTCGGCGACGGATGGTGCCGTTGTCTTCTTCTCCGCGTAGGTCTGCGTGAGACGCTCGATCGCATCGTCCTGCGTGTCGTAGCCGGCTTCTTCACGTTGCTTGCCGAGAGCGTCCCGGAACCGGATCGTGTACGGGTGCGGGCAACGGGTCGGCCTGGCACAACCGCACTCCTTGAAGAACGACCCCATCCCACGGGCGAGCTGTCGAGCCACGCATCAAGCCTTCCGAGCAGGGCGATGGGTGGCGCAGGAGGCCCTGCCGTAGGTGCAGGTCAGCAAGCCGGACACCGCCCGGCCCGATGCTGACCTTTTGCTGACCTGGAGGCCGCAATCAGGGTCGCTCCCTGCCCGCTTTGTGCAGGTCAAGGGCTGTTCTCTCACCTTACAGCGGCCCGCCACCAACGCGCTTCCGACGCCCCTTGCAGGCTTTGTGCTGACCGCTTGCTGACTTGGCTGACGCTTCGCCAGCCACGTACGGAAGGCTCTTCATGAGCCTTACATCTCACCTTCGGCCAACAAACGGGACCAGACTATAGATCCGTCTACCGGAGGCACATCGAGATCTGTGTCACGTCAGCGTCGAGGCAGAGGACTCGGTCTGCAGTCGAGCGTCATGGCACGCGACGTCCACGTCGGCGAGCAGACCAGGCAGGCCCTCGGACTGGCCCGCTTTCAGCGGCCGAACCGTGACTGCAACTGCTCAGGGAGACGTTCGCCCTGGATCCGGAAGTTGGCCACGGCCTCTTCGATCCGATGTAGGTCGCCGGTTGTCAGCTCGACGTCGAGTGCGCCCAGGTTCTCTTCTAGGCGGTGCAGCTTGGTGGTGCCGGGGATCGGCACGAACCACGGCTTCTGCGCCAGCACCCAGGCGAGAGCGATCTGGGCCGGCGTGGCTCCTTTGTCATCGGCAATCCGCTGCAGCAGGTCGACCAGCACCTGGTTGGCTCGCCGTGCTTCAGGGCTGAAACGCGGAAGCAGGCGACGGAGGTCGTTGTCGGCCAGCGACGTGCTGGAATCGATCTTGCCGGTCAAAAATCCTTTGCCGAGCGGGCTGTAGGGCACCAGGCCGATGCCCAGTTCCTCCAAGGTCGGAATGATTTCGGTTTCGTGCTCGCGCATCCAGAGCGAGTACTCACTTTGCATTGCCGTTACTGGCTGCACGGCGTGGGCGCGACGAATCGTCGCGGCACCGGCCTCGGACAAGCCGAAGTGCTTTACCTTGCCTTCGGTGATCAGCTCCTTGACCGTGCCGGCCACGTCTTCGATGGGCACGTTGGGGTCGACGCGGTGTTGGTAGAGCAGGTCGATGCATTCGGTTTGAAGACGCTTGAGCGATGCCTCGGTCACCCGGCGGATCTGCTCGGGTCTGCTGTCGACCCCGGACATCGGGGTCGGCCCGTGCTCGCCGTGCTTGATTCCAAACTTGGTGGCGATCACCACCTGGTCGCGGACCGGTGCCAGCGCCTGACCGACCAGGTCCTCATTGGTAAACGGGCCGTAGACTTCGGCAGTGTCGAAGAAAGTCACGCCGTGGTCAACGGCCGCCCGCAGCAGCTTCGTCATCTCGGCTGTGTCTTGTGGCTGACCGTAGAAGAAACTCATGCCCATGCAGCCGAGCCCGAGAGCCGAGACTTCGAGGTCTCGCCCTAGTTTGCGCTTTTGCATTAGAGATACTCCTGAGATATCGATCGTCTGACTCCCGCTTATTTCGTGTTTAGCCGGGAGCCGGTATAGAAGGTAGGCAGCCTTCCGGGACGTCGGCGAGACCCTAGTGATACAGGCGTGCCCTCAACGCTATGGCCTTGGAGTGCACTCCAAGCAAGCGGGTGTGGCCGGTGTCTGGGCTGCGGGGATGGATGTGAAGGTAGAAATCGTTCGTGAAGCGGACCCTGAGCTGGTCGAAGCCTTAGGCCAGCACCGGGGCTTAGAAACAGGTCCTGAGCTTGTCTTTTTGACCTCGGCGTGAGACGAGACGGGCGAGTGCCGCCGTGGGCCAGCAGAGCCGTTCGAGAAGAGGGCTGGTGACTACGAACCAGTGGACGCTGACGCTGCCCCGCTTTTTTTCTGAGGATGGCCACTGGGACAAGGACGGGCGCGTGTCCGTGACCGTCATGGCCTGCTCGGTGCCCAGGTGGCGGAGTCGCCGAAGGCGAACTCGCCGCCGTGCTTGGGCGGTCGACCGCCGTTCGTGCGCTCAGTGGTCCGAGAACCGACAGACGACCCCGCGAACCAACAACCCCAGGCCGTCCAACCTGGGCCTGTGGCCCACACAGTCCAGTGCGGGCCACAGGCGGTCATTGCGGTGAGGAACGAGGACCGGGTTCCAGCACGCCTTCCGGCTGATCTGCCTGTCAGTCGATCCCGCGCGAGACCACCAGACCGCACGCGCCCGACGACGCGCTCTCGCAGGCGGTGTCTCCCGCGGCCAGTACGGCGCGGGTGCCGGGAACACCGTCGATACCGAGGATCGAACTGCCCGCGCTGGTCGTGATGTCCTCGGGAAGCTGCTCGTCGGTCCAGGAGGCGCCGTCCCATCGGGAGAGCACCGCATGGCTGCTGCCCACTGGCCAGCCCGCGACCCACACCTTTCCTGAGCCGTCCACGCCCGCGGCGTTCACCTCGTCGACGCCGGGCAGGGGGACCGGCCGCCAGGTGCGGCCGTCCCATCGTGTGGCGAGCAGTCCGCGGGGCACCCCGGGGTCGTTGGTCTTGCCGAACACCTGGACCGTTCCGCGCTTCGTCGTCACGATGTGGTTGGCCACCCAGCCGACGTCGTACTTCTTGGGCACGGGGATGGTGGCCACCGTCCAACGCCTGCCGTCGAAGTGGTAAAGCAGGGGCATCGCGGTGCCGTTGGTGTCGGCCTGGGCGGTGACCCACACGTCGTCGGGGCCGGTGCCCGTGATGCTCCAGGGCTGTAGCGGGGCGCCGTTCGGTGCCGGAGGAAGAGTCGTCCGCTGCCACGTGCGGCCGTCCCAGTGCTCGAGCTGCGCGGCGTTCGCGTTCGTCGCCGGGTTCCAGTCCGCGGTGGTCAGCCACACGGAGTCCCGGCCGAACGAGGTGAGGTCGCCGACGAAGCGGAGCCAGCCCTCGGCGGGTGCCGGACGCGGTACCCGATTCCACCGGGTGCCGTCCCAGTGCTGGAGCACGATCGGGCTGGCCGCCGTGGGAGGCGCGGCGGCGCCACCGCGGAAGCGGTTCGCCGGGGAGCCGGGCAGCCGTTCCGCGAGGCGGTCCGGTGTCCGGGCCGCGGACGCGGAGCCGATCTCCACGTCGGTGTACGTCCCGGCGGCCCAGGCGTCGTCGGGGCCCGAGGCGGTCACCGCGTCGAACTGCGTGGGTCTGCCTTCGGTCGCCGCGGGCCGGACATCGTTCCAGCGGCTGCCGTCCCAGTGCTTGACCAGCGGGGTGGTGGAGAGGGAGTCGTCCACCTTCCTGCCGACCGCCCAGGCATCGGTCCTGGTCCTCGCGTCGATGTCGAAGAAGTCACCCGACTGCGCCTCGGAGAGCGGTAGCGCGACCTTCCAGGGCGTCTGCTTGGGGGCCTTCGTCGCGGGCAGCGCCTGGGCGGCCCACGGTGTGGTGAGGGTGAGGGCACAGGCCGCGACTGCGGTGGCCACGCGGGCGCCGCGTGAGGTGGACCGTCATACGGGGGTTCTCATCAACTCGTGCCTTTCGGAGGTGGGTATCCGTGACAGACCCGCCGGTCTCCCTCCCGCGTCCCGGGCCGCCGAGGCGGCGAGAGGGGTGGATCTTCGGCGAGGGGCGGGTGGTCCGGCGGTGCCGATCCCGCGGGGGAGAAAATCAGTGCCGGGCGTTCTCCGGCACGGTGATCTGCCGCTGCGCCCATTCCATCCGCGTGGTCGCCGAGTAGGACACGGCCGTGCCGGCGTCCAGCCCCGCCTGCCGCGCGGTGGCCGACGGTTCGGCCAGGACGGTGAGTTCGGCGAGCAGAGCGCCGGTGGACGGGTTCACGACCAGCCGCTGCTCCACGCTCCCCAACGGGGTCTTCGCGTTGTCGGGGAGCGTGATGCCGATGCCCCTGCGGCCCAGCGGGTCGGTGGCGGAGTCCTGGACGCGGATGCCCGGCAGGTCGGCGAGCAGGCGGTACGCGGCGGCCCGGGTGCCGGGCTTCACCGGCATGGTGATGAGATTGCCCGCCTGGCGCAGCATCCAGGCAGTACTGCCGCCGCTGGTCTCCGAGCCGCCGTCCCGCTCGTACAGCCGCTCCAAGTGTCGACGCAACCGTGCGCTGTCGGTGGGCAGTTTCCGCAGATCCTGGTAGGAGACGTTGTCCGGGCCGACGGCGTAGATCTTGTTGTCGCTGTCCGTGCGCATGACCATGGGCCGCCCGGGTCCGATCGTGAGCGCGACCCTCATCCGGCCGTCAGTGTCTGCCGGGCTCTCCACTTGTCGCGGTGAACCGGCTGCCCGCCAGCGTTCCTCGTCCGCCGCGGTGCGGGGCCGGGTCTCGGCGTCCAGGCCGGTGACCATCAGGCTCCGGGTTCCCGGGCGCACACCCACCGACCACTCCGAGGTCGCGGTGCTCCGCACGGCGAAGCGCCGCCCCGGCTCGCCGACGATGTCCACGTTCTCCGACCGCGTCGTCACCCGCCAGTACGTTCCTTCGGCAGCCGAAGCCTCCGCCGCCTGCGCCACCCCCAGCAGTTCCATACGGCCGGCCGGCGCCGTCGCGGTGGCGGACGGCGGGCGTGTGCCCGCCCGCGCACTTGTGGTTCCGTGCGAATCCTGCTGGACGAGAGTACCCACCACGACCGCGGATGCCACGGCGGCCGCGACGGCTCCAAGTGGCAGGAGCCGGGGACGCAGCCGCGTCAGGGGACGTCCGGTGGACCTCTCCTGCGCTGCGGCCATGATGCGCGTCAGGTCCTCGTGCTGCCGCCGGGAGCCCGCCAGCAGGGACGGGTCCAGCTCGGCGGGCCGGGCGTTTGCCAGCGTCCTCATGACGTCATGACGCTGCGCGGACGATGGGCGGGTCTTCCTCATGTGAGTGCTCCTTCGCGGTCAGTGCGGCCGTCAGTGCGCCGCGCTGCCGGTGCGGCTGGTACGGACACGTTCTCCGCGGCCCGTTCCAGACGACGACGGGCCCGGTGCAGCCGGACGGTCAGGGTCGCAGTGGGGCAGCCCAGAACACGTGCGGCCTGCTTGGGAGTCAGCCCGTGCCAGGCGATCAAGGTCAGCAGTTCCCGGTCGGCGTGGGACAGGCTCGCCAGGGCCTGGAGCGCTGCCTCGCGATCGCTCACGCCCATGGCCACGTCCTGCGTCTCGGTCAGGGCGCCGCGGCTGATGCGCTGTGCCTCCTGTGCGGCGAGGGCGTATTGGCGGCTGTCCCGGCGACGCAGCTCCCGCACCAGGTTGCGAGCCACTCCCAGGAGCCAGGGCAGCGCGGGCTGCGGAACGTCCCGCATCCGCCGCCAGGCAACGGTGAAGGTCTCGCTGGTGATGTCCTCACCGACCTGTCGTCCCACCTGGCTCGTGGCGTAGGCGAGTACGCGCGGATAGCACTCCTCGTAGACGTCCCGGAAACGTTCGGCTTGGGTCACGCGCCGTCTCCTCGTATCGGCTCTGTCACCGAGAAATGTGCGTGACAGCCGAGTTATTACAGGCCGACCAGAAATCCGTGACGACGGCCTCCACGACGGCTCGGCTCAGCAGGGCGTTCAGCCGGTCGCACGGTGGCGGGCATGTGCGGCCGGTTCGGGTGCTGGCCTGGGCAAACGGCCGAAGGGTGGCCGACGGGGCCGACGGGGCCGTCGGTGGGGATCGGGTAGTGGGAGGGGACGACGGTGCGGAACCAGTAGCGGCCTTGCTCGTCCGTTCGGAAGAGGCCGCGCCCGTTGCCCTGTGGCTGCAGGAGGTGCAGCAGGTCAGGATGGCGGCCTCGGTGACTCCGACCAGGGAGCGGCTGGCGATGATGCCGGGCAGCGGGGTGGTGCCGAACACCGCGTACAGCACGGTCGCGACCACGAGCAGGCGCTTGCGTCCGAGCCGGGCCACGATGACGCTCGCGAAGGGTGCCAGCAGCGCCAGCGAGAGGGCCGGTGCGGTGAGGGCCAGCGCGACCAGCGCCTCGACGCCGGGCACGGTGGCGAAGTGGCGCTGCATCCTCGGCAGCACCGGGGCGATGAGGAGAGCGCCCATGACCAGCAGGCAACTGCCGGCCATCCCCCAGGCTGGCCCACCAACCGCTGATCAGAAATACCGCTCCCGGACAGCCGCCCTGGACAAGTTGGGCATGCGCTGGTGACCCTGCTGGCACTCCCCCGGACCTTCTCACCCCAGCGCGCTTTTTTCGCCGCCGCAGCGATTCGGCCGAAGTCACGTCCTCATGAGTGGTAACTGCGCTTTTCGAGGCGGGAACTGAGGGTCAGTCGGTGTCGGTGGGTCTTGGCATGATCGCGGCATGACTCCTTCGATCGTGGAAGAGCTCGTTCTCCGGACGGCCGCGAGGCATGGCGTTCCCGGGCCGGTCGCACAGGAGCTGCTCGCCGGCTCCCGACCGTGCCTCCACCTGGTCCCTTTCGAGGGCCTGACGCTCGTCCAGCAGGAAGAGGCCCGTCCTGCCGCGCGCACGGGAGGCCTCCCCTCCCTGCCGGACGGCGTCGACTGGCCCGATGGGCGCAAACCTCTAGTGCTGACCATCGATTGCGCGGCGCTCCCTCGTGAAGCCCTGGACATCGAGCTGCCGTCCGACGGGAGCCTGTTGTTCTTCACCCAGATCGAGTACGAGCCGGAGTCGTCGGTGGTGCTCCACGTTCCCGCCGGCGTGCGGACCACGGAACGCTCGGCGACGTATGAGCTCGACGGGGAGCCGGAGCAGGTCAGGGTCTACCAGCCGGATGTTCTGTATCCGGTGCCTGGACTGACCGTCTCACCCGATTGGCGCGACGCCCCGGCGACCAGCGCGTTCCTGGACAGCGGCGCGGACCGGGACGACATCCTGGACGATTTCGAGGACGCCGTGCGGAGAGCGTCAGCGGGCGGCGCCTCACACGGAGTCGCCGTCCAACTGGGCGGTTTCTCCAACCCTTGGCAGTCAGCTCCGGACGAGGGCGATCTCGTCCTCCTCGCGCAGATACACGGTCAGTCGATCGACCCCAACGTCTACACCCAGACCCTGATCGTCGGCACCCACGAGGACATCGCAGGGCGCCGGTACGAAGCCTTGGAGTTCGAGCAGCAGGTCTGAACAGCCACCGGTTTCCTGACCGCGGCTCTGGCTCCTTTTCTTCCGTGGGGCCCGGTTTTGGCGTTCGACACGGACCGGCAGAGGGCAGCGTGCGGGGTCATGTGGAATGGGCGTGTGCAGGGCGGGGTCGTTCAGGCTCAGGCTGGGCTGGGCTGGCCCAGGATTTTGGTGCAGCGCTGGACGGTATCGATGCTCAAGCCGAACATCTCGCTGATGCGCTTGGCGTCGCCGCCGGCGAGGGCCTCTTGCAGTAGACGGTCGGTGCGCAGGTCGCGGGTGTTGAGGTTCGGGCCCGGACGCCGCGGCCAGGACGATGACGCGGCCGTCGACGGTGAGGCGATCGCCGTCGATGTCGGCAAGCCGCAACAGGCGCAGCTGTTGTGAGCGCAGGCCGTGGAAGGCGGTGAGTCGGCACCGCCCGACGGCGTGCGCGATACCGTCACGTTCGGGGGTGGGCGGGCCCGAGATACGTGCCGCGGGCGTCGCAGATGCCGATCTCGTGGTCGTGGTGCGGCATGTAGCACACGGTTCCGGATGAGCTCGCGAAACGCCCGTCGCTCCGCGGTCAGCCCGCCCCCTTTGCGTGCGGGCATCCGGTGGAACACGGCCGCGCCGAGTCCGGTCCGAAGTCGGACAAATTTTTCCAGGCCAGCGGCCAGTAACGCGCAAAATGCACAAAACCGACCGGAGAGGGAGCGCCGGGCGGGTTGTATGCGTTTGTGTCCGGAAGCCCGAGAGTCAAGTAGACGAGGCTTCGAGCGGTGATTGCTCACGCGCGGACAAGAAGTTGGGCACGAAACGGTTCCACAAAGACGCCGATGAACACCCGCGGCCCCTGGCGATTGACGCCGCCGCCCTGGCGTGTTGGGGGTGATGGCGATGACTTGGTCAGGGGGCGGGAACGGAACGCGTCAGAAACCTGCCGTGGTGACCGGTAAGCACCGGCGGTGGGTGGTCGAGCTTGGTAAGTGGTGACGGTCGACCCGCTTGGTTTGCGGTCCGGCATCGCGGTTGCCGACCAGATCACTCCGTTATGGGCAGGCACTCGGCGAGCAGGTCGACGACGTCACGCCAAGCTCGCTGCGCGTGCTGCGGGTGGTAGCCGACACCGGGGCGCACGGTGTGGTCGACCGGTGGGTGATGGAAGGCGTGCAAGGCGCCACCGTAGACCACGAGGCGCCAGTCAACGCCCGCAGCTTGCAACTCGGCGGTGAATGCGTCCCGTTGCGCGGGCGGCATGATCGGGTCTTCCGACCCGACCCCGGCCCACACCGGGCAGTGAATGCGCGCGGTCTCGCCTCGTCGGCCCGTGGTCAGTGCGTTGACTGTCCCGATCGCGCGCAGGTTGACGCCGTCGCGCCCGAGTTCCAGCGCGATTGCGCCTCCGGTGCCGTAACCGATGGCGGCGATCCGGTTGGGGTCGGTCCGTGGCTCGGCGCGGAGCACATCGAGCGCCGCGTGGCCGATGCCTCGCATCCGGTCGGGGTTGGCGAGCAACGGCATGCAACGGGCCAGCATCTCCTCGGGGTCGCCCAAATAGCATCCGCCGTGGAGGTCGAAGGCCAGCGCCACGTATCCCAGCTCAGCGAGCGCATCGGCCCGGTGGCGCTCGACGTCGCTGAGACCCATCCCCTCGGGCCCGACCAGTACCGCGGGCCGGCGGTCGACACCGGCCGGGAGCGCGAAGTGCCCGATCATCGTCAGGCCGTCGGCCGCGTATTCGATCGTGCGCGTTGTAACCGTCGTCATGGGCCTGGACTGTAGTGATCGTCGAGCCCGATCGGGCCGGTGTTCTGCCGCTGGCAGAAGGCAAGTCTCTGGCGTATTCCGAAACACCCCCGTCAGCGGTTCAGCTGATCCATCAAGTCCCGGTTCCCGGCGCGTGCGGCGGCGAGTTCCTCGCCGCGCTCGGTGAGTTCGGAGCGGAGGTCGAGGATCCGCTGCTCCAGCTCGCCGATCCGGCGGGTGAGTGTTTCGACGTCGGCGGGGGCACCGAGTCCGGAGGCTTCCCGGACGGTTTGTCCGAGTACTTTGGACAGGCGTTGTTCGACCCGGGTGATGTGTGCGGAGAGACGGCCGTTACGAGCCGTGAGGTTCGCGATGTCGGCCAGCAGCGACTGGTGGCTGACCTGGGGCCCGGCGGCAGCGCCGGGCCGCGGTTCGGCTGCGCGGGCCAGGACGGCCGCGTTCAGGTCGCCGTGGCGGTGAATCAGGCTGCGGTGGACGCCGGCCGCGCGGGCGACTGAGACGGTGACCTCCTGACCGTTGGCGGCGAGCTGGTTGAGGGCGTTGAAGACTCGGGCCCGACGGCGTTCGGAGTCCGCGGCCCGTGCTTTGGCCAGGTGGTCCGGTGACGCGGTCATGCGTCGCGGTCCAGCCGCAGGTTCGGCTCGGGTGCCCTGACACCGGGCATTCCGAGGGAGACGGTTCGGGTCTTCCGCAGGGTGCGGGTGCCCTCCTTGATCTGTTCGCGCTCGTCGTCCGTGAGCCTTTCGAGGTCGGTTCTGGCGAGCCACGCATCAAGCCTTCCGAGCAGGGCGATGGGCGGCGCAGGAGGCCCTGCCGTAGGTGCAGGTCAGCAAGCCGGACACCGCCCGGCCCGATGCTGACCTTTTGCTGACCTGGAGGCCGCAATCAGGGCTCTGACTTGCGGAAACACCCAAACGCTAGATCTTGGACTTGAAGAGAGTACGCAGCACTTTGGACTCCTGGAAGACGGCTCCCTGCCTGCTTTGTGCAGGTCAAGGGCGGTCCTCACCGTACACGGGCACGTGTCGAAGTCGACGATTGTGAGGAACATCGCTTGCCTCTGGCGAGAAGGCTCCATGCCTGGGCTTCTGCGCGAACCAGGCTGTTGCGACTCGTCGGCCAAGCACCTGTTCGGACGCCCTCTCGGCGTGCGAGGATTGATGCTGATCAGATGCCGACTTATACCTGACGACGCGTCAGAAACATGAGGAGCATAGGACGAGCCACTTCCCGGGAACACCTGGTATTGAGCGAATCCGGGTACCGCTTCAATCATTGCCGTCGTCGCCGGCAACAAGACCAAAGGGTGCAAGCGGTGCCTGAACGCCCACGTCCTCAGCCGGTCCCGGGTGCACCAGCCCCGAACCGGCGAGCGCGGGCGAGGCCACGGTCCTGCGCCGCCCGCCCGGTGAGCATGACGTTTCCGTTCGGGCGGATGCGCAGTTGGTGCAGCGGATCCGGGACGAGACGCAGGACTCGGCTCCCGAGGCCGCCCGTTCGCATTCCTTGGCGGTGAGGGTCACCGTGTCCTGCTCGGGTCCATAGGTCGTATTCAGCTCGTAGAACCGATTGAGCGCGTCCACGGCATCGGCGCCCACCCCGTGCTGGTGCCGTACACCGCGCAGCCACTCCGGTTGCTGCTCCGTGGCCAGAACCTTGCGCAGGAAATCCAGAGCCACCTTCTCCTGGCGGTCGACGTTGGGTGCAGGGGGGACCAGACGCGGTGTGGGCACGGCCGGTGCGTAGGCGGGCGAGGTGAGGCGGGCCCTGACGGATGCACCTCCGCCAGCCCCGGGCACACCACCAGCGGATGGCAACGCCTGGGTGGTCCGGCGGATGCCAGTGACGCGGAGAGCCGCCGGTCGACGTGCGCCTTCCGCGCCGAGCAGTACAGCCCCTCCCGCCACCGGATCCAGGCGGTCAGGTCCGGCATCGAGGGCACGTCAACACCATGCCCTCCCCGACCGCCAACCGCGTTCCCAACGCATCTGGACCTGCAGGGCATCCCCGGCCGCGCTCTTGGCGGTTCCTCGGCGGATGAACCCCGAGCTTCTCAAGATCCACGACAGAGTCAAGCTCAGATGTCGATCCTGGACCGGTCCAGCGTGGCAGCGGAGCTGGTGATGAACTCCCTGCGGGGAGCCACGTCGTTGCCCATCAGCAGGTCGAAGACGCCTTCCGCGGCATCCAGGTCGGAGAGGTTGATGCGGCGCAGGGTGCGGTGGCGCGGGTCCATCGTGGTCTCGGCCAGCTGGTCGGCGTCCATCTCACCCAGCCCCTTGTAGCGCTGGATCGAGTCCTTGTACCGGATGCCCTCGCTCTGGAACTCCATCAGCGTGTCACGCAGCCCGCGATCGGAGTACGTGTAGACGTACTTGTCCTGGCCCTTCTTTGGCTGGACGAGCTCGATGCGGTGCAGCGGCGGCACGGCGGCGAACACCCGGCCGGCCTCGACCATGGGCCGCATGTAGCGCTGGAAGAGCGTCAGCAGCAGACAGCGGATGTGGGATCCGTCCACGTCCGCGTCGGTCATCATGATGATCTTGCCGTAGCGGGCCGCGTCGAGGTCGAAGGTCCGGCCCGAACCCGCCCCTATGACCTGGATGATCGCGCCGCACTCGGCATTCTTCAGCATGTCGCTCACGGACGACTTCTGGACGTTGAGGATCTTGCCCCGGATCGGCAGCAGTGCCTGGAACTCGGAGTTCCGGGCGAGCTTGGCCGTACCGAGCGCGGAGTCGCCCTCGACGATGAACAGCTCGCTGCGGTCGACGTCGTCGCTGCGGCAGTCGGCGAGTTTGGCGGGGAGCGAGGAGGACTCCAGGGCGGTCTTCCGGCGCTGGGCGTCCTTGTGCTGGCGGGCCGCGATGCGCGTACGGGCGGCGGCGACCGCCTTCTCCATGACCACCCGGGCCTGGGCGGCGGCGTCGCGCTTGGTGGAGGTCAGGAACGCCTTGAGCTCCTTGCTGACCACGTTGTTCACGATGCGGCGGGCCGCCGAGGTGCCGAGGACCTCCTTGGTCTGGCCCTCGAACTGCGGTTCGGCGAGGCGGACCGTGACGACCGCCGTGAGCCCCTCCAGGGCGTCGTCCTTGGCGATGTCGCCCTCGGCGACGCGCAGCAGCTTCTTGGCGCGCAGCACCTCGTTGAACGTCTTGACGACGGCCTGCTCGAAGCCGGCGACCTGGGTGCCGCCCTTGGGGGTGGCGATGATGTTGACGAATGACCTGAGCGTGGTGTCGTATCCGGTGCCCCAGCGCAGCGCGACGTCCACGCCGAGCTCGCGGGTGACCTCCGTGGGCGTCATCTGGCCGTGTTCGTCCAGGACCGGGACCGTCTCCTTGAAGGCGCCCTGTCCGCTGAAACGGAGGATGTCGCAGACCGGCCTGTCGTTCGCCAGGTACTCGCAGAACTCGCTGATGCCGCCGTCGAAGCGGAAGGACTCCTCACCTTTGCTGCCGCCCTCACCGAGGCCGTACTCGTCGCGGACGACGATGGTCAGCCCGGGGACCAGGAATGCGGTCTGGCGGGCACGCTGGTGCAGGTTCTCCAGGGAGAGCTTGGCGTCCTTGAGGAAAATCTGGCGGTCGGCCCAGTAGCGCACGCGCGTGCCGGTCCGTGACTTGGGGATTGTGGTGGTCCGGTGCAGTCCCTGGGCGGGGGTGAAGGGGGCATCGGGTCCAGGGCCGGTGTAGGTGCCGGGTGTGCCGCGGCGGAAGCTGATGGCGTGAGTGCGGCCGTGGCGGTCGACCTCGATGTCCAGCCGGGCGGACAGCGCGTTGACCACGGAGGCGCCGACGCCGTGCAGGCCACCGGAGGCGGTGTAGGAGCCGCCGCCGAATTTTCCACCGGCGTGGAGTTTGGTGTAGGCGATCTCGACTCCGGACAGGCCGGTGCGGAGTTCGGTGTCCACGGGGATGCCGCGGCCGTTGTCGGTGACTTCCACGGAGCCGTCGTCGTGGAGGATGACCTCGATGTGGTCGCAGGCGCCGGCCAGGGCCTCGTCCACGGAGTTGTCGATGATCTCCCACAGGCAGTGCATCAGACCGCGGCTGTCGCTGGATCCGATGTACATGCCCGGGCGCTTGCGCACGGCTTCGAGCCCTTCGAGCACCATCAGGTGCCGTGCGGTGTAGTCGGAGCCGTCCTGGGGGCGGCTGCCGACGGCCGGGGCGGGGAATGTACTCACGCAGTGCTCTCCTGAGTAACAGAGGTAGCGGTGGGGCTTTGGGTCACGCGTCCGAGAGGGGCGGGAGCAGTGCCCAGGGTCAGATGTCCAGGAAGCGGACGTCCTTGGCGTTGCGCTGGATGAAGTGGCGGCGGGCTTCCACGTCCTCGCCCATCAGGACGGAGAAGAGGTCGTCGGCGAAAGCCGCGTCATCGACGGTGACCTGTCCCAGGACCCGGTGGTCGGGGTCCATGGTGGTGACGCGCAGTTCCTCGGCGTTCATCTCGCCCAGACCCTTGAAGCGCTGGATGGAGTCGTCCCTGATCCGGCGGCCGTCCCGTCGGCCCCGTTCCAGGAGCGTGTTGCGTTCGCGGTCGGAGTAGGCGTATTCGACGTGGTCCCGACTCCACTTGATCTTGTACAGCGGCGGGCGGGAGAGGTGGACGTGCCCCTCCTCGACCAGTGGCCGCATGAAGCGGAACAGGAAGGTCAGCAGCAGGGTGCTGATGTGCTGGCCGTCGACGTCCGCGTCCGCCATCAAAATGATCTTGTGGTAGCGGAGCTTGGCGATGTCGAAGTCCTCGTGCACACCCGTGCCGAACGCTGAGATCAGCGCCTGGATCTCCTGGTTCTGCAGAATTTTGTCGATCCGCGCCTTCTCGACGTTGAGAATCTTGCCGCGGATCGGGAGGATCGCCTGGTACTGCGGGTTGCGGCCGGCTTTGGCAGAGCCGCCGGCGGAGTCTCCTTCGACGATGAAGATCTCCGACGTCGCCGGGTCGTTCGACTGGCAGTCGGACAACTTGCCCGGCAGCGCCGCCGTTTCCAGCAGGCCCTTGCGGCGGGTCAGGTCGCGCGCCTTGCGGGCCGCGACCCGGGCCGTGGCGGCCTGGACGGCCTTGCGCACGATGTCCGCGGCCTCGTTCGGGTTGCGGTCGAGCCAGTCGGTCAGATGCTCGTGGACGATCTTCTGAACGAAGGTGCGCACCTCGGTGTTGCCGAGTTTAGTCTTGGTCTGACCCTCGAACTGCGGTTCGCCGAGCTTGACCGAGATGATCGCGGTCAGGCCCTCGCGGATGTCCTCGCCGGAGAGGTTCGCGTCCTTTTCCCGCAGCAGCCTCTTCTCCCGCGCGTAGCGGTTGACCACAGTGGTCAGGGCCGTGCGGAAGCCCTCCTCGTGGGTGCCGCCCTCATGGGTGTGGATCGCGTTGGCGTAGGAGTACACGCTGTCGGTGTACTGGCCGTTCCACTGCAGGGCGATCTCGGCCGACAACAGCCGTTCCGTGTCCTTGGCGGCGATGGTGATGACCGAGGGATGGGCCGGCTCGCCCTTGCGGGCATTGAGGTGGGCGACGAAGTCGGTGATGCCGCCGTCGTAGCGGTAGGAGACCGTCTTCGCTGCCGGGTCCGAGTCGGCTTCGTCGGCCGCGGCCGTCGCGCGCGCGGAGGACCGTTCGTCGGTGAGGGTCAGGGTGAGCCCACGATTGAGGAAGGCCATTTCCTGGAAACGCCTGGCCAGCGTCTCGAAGGAGTATTCAGTGGTCTCGAAGATGTCGCCGTCCGCCCAGAACGTCAGCGAGGTGCCCGTCCGGGAGGTGGCCTCGTGGCGGGCCAGTGGGGCAGTGGGAGCGCCGTCCCTGTAGTCCTGCGTCCACCGGTGGCCGTCGGTCCAGATCTCCGCCGACAGCCGGGTCGACAGGGCGTTGACCACCGACAGACCCACACCGTGCAGACCGCCGGAGACTGCGTACCCGCCGCCCCCGAACTTGCCGCCCGCGTGCAGCACGGTCAGCACCACCTCGACGGCCGGCCGCTTCTCCACCGGGTGCATCCCCACCGGGATGCCGCGGCCGTTGTCGACCACCCGCACCCCGCCGTCGGCCAGGACCGTCACGTCGATCCGGTCGGCCACCCCCGCGAGTGCCTCGTCCACGGAGTTGTCCACGAGCTCCTGCACCAGGTGATGGAGCCCCCGCTCTCCCGTGGAGCCGATGTACATCCCGGGCCGCTTGCGTACGGCGTCCAGGCCGTCCAGAACAGTGATCGCGTTGGCGTCGTACGACGCCGTCCCCACATGGCCTGGCTGCTGGGATCCGCAGGTGTCGGTGGCGGTGCGAGTGTCGTAAGTAGTCACAGACGCTCTCTTTCGGGCATAGCAGACCCCGCTCCCGCACCAGGGTGCGGGAGCGGCCGGACAACTGGGGGAGACACGGCACGGCAGCCCGAACAGGGCCCCAAGGCACACGGATCTCGGGACGTCGCCGACCGTGACGCTGCCGAGCGTACCGGAATCGCCCCTCGCCGACGGGATGAGAGCACCCCTGTACGCCGCTGTGCGACTCCCGCGCCACCTAAGCCAATCCCCTCTGCCTTGACCCACCGAAAATGCGACAGGGAGCCACTCAGGGGGTTTCTTGGTGCCTTGCCGCGTAGCGCCCCGGGCACTATTTCCGGCGTAACCCTCCGCGGTCGCCAGTCGCGCTGCGTCAGGCCGCCGGCCCGACCTCCCACTGAACCCAGGTTGTCGAGGGGCGGGATGGTGCCGGGTTGCCGGCTCGGCGCTCGGGCCGTGTGTCGGGGATGGCGAGGACGCGTGCCGCCTTCTGGACATCCGTGTCGGACACCATCGTCCCCATGACCGGCTGCCGCGGCGTGCCGGCCCTTGGGTCGGCACGCCGCGGACCGTCATTGACTCGTCAACGCGTGAGCGCCTGACAGGCCGCATAGCTGGGCAACAGGCCCCGATCCCGGGCTTCGGCGAGCAGGAGCGCGCCCTGGTCACGGGCGGAGAGCAGCGGGGTGCCGGCGGGCCAGTTGATGGCCAATTCGGGATCGAGCGGGTGCACGCCATGCTCGGATGCCGGGGTGTAGGTCTGCGAAGACAGATAACACAGCGTGGCCTCGTCCGAGATGGCGCAGAAGCCGTGCCCGATGCCTTCCGAGAGGTAGACGGCCTTACGGCTGGCATCGTCGAGTCGGGTGCCTTCCCAGCGCCCGTACGTCGGCGAGCCGACCCGCAGGTCCACCACCACATCGAACACCGCGCCGCGCACACACGTCACGTACTTGGCCTGCCCCGGCGGCACATCGGCGAAGTGGATGCCGCGCACCACGCCGCGAACGGATACCGACAGATTGGCCTGGGCCAGCCGCAGTGGGCGGCCGACCTCTGCGGCGAACTGGTCGACGCGGTACCAGTCCAGGAAGACCCCGCGCGGATCGGCGTGCTGCTTGGGGGTGATCTCCCAGGCACCCTCCATGCCGAGCGGGCGAAGTTTCACGACGACTTCAACTCCGGCAACTCCTGATCGGCGAGCAGGTCGAGGAGATACCGGCCGTAGCCGCTCTTGAGCAGCGGGCGGCTGAGTTCCCGCAACTGGTCGTTCCCGATGAGGCCGCAGCGCCAGGCGACCTCTTCCACGCAGCCGATCTTGAGGCCCTGCCGTTCTTCCACCACACGCACGTACTCCGATGCCTGGACCAAGGAGGTGAACGTTCCCGTGTCCAGCCAGGCGGTACCCCGGTCGAGCGCGGTAACCCGCAGCTGGCCCCACTTCAGATAGGTTTCGTTGACCGCGGTGATCTCCAGTTCGCCACGCTGACTGGGCATCAGGCCGCGAGCGACCTCCAACACCCGGTTGTCGTAGAAGTACAACCCCGGCACGGCGTACCGCGACTTGGGATTGGCCGGCTTCTCCTCTATGGAGACGGCCGTACCGGCCTCGTCGAACTCCACTACGGCGTAGGCCCTGGGGTCGGCTACGACGTAGGCGAAGATCCGTCCCCCGGCGGGATCGCTGTACTGACGCAGCCGAGTTCCCAGGCCCGCGCCATGGAAGATGTTGTCCCCGAGGACCAAGGCCACCGACTGGTCGCCGATGAACTCGGCACCCAGGACAAACGCCTGCGCGATACCCTCGGGCTTCTCTTGGACGGCGTACTCAAGACACAGGCCCAGTTGCGAGCCGTCGCCGAGGAGGTGACGGAACTGGCGCTGGTCCTCGGGGCGCGTGATCACCAGTATCTCCCGTATGCCGGCCATCATCAGCGTGGTCAGCGGGTAGTAGATCATCGGCTTGTCGAAGACCGGTATCAACTGCTTGGAAACAGCCCGGGTGACCGGCCACAGCCTGGAGCCGGTACCGCCCGCAAGAAGGATTCCCCTCAACCAGCCACCTCATCAGCAACCTGACAACGCCTGATCATCGTTGGTGCAGCCCTCGATGTCACCACGCCGACTCCGCCGATATCACACGCGGTTCGGGTATGGGAACAATGAAACGGCCGCCCTCTTCCAGAAACGACTTCTCCTTGCTGATGATCTCCGGCGCGTAGTTCCAGGCCAACAGCAGGTAGTAGTCCGGTACATGGTGGCTTGCTTGTTCCGGCGACCAGATCGGAACTCTGGAGCCCGGTAGGATTTTTCCCTGCTTCAGAGCTGTTGTGTCGCTACAGAACCGGATCTCCTGATGCCCCAGCCCGCATGCGGCCAGCAGCGCGCTGCCTTTGGTTGGTGCGCCGTATCCAGCCACTGTCTTTCCCTCTGCCACCAAGCTGCGCACCATTTCCCGGATCTGTGCGCGCACCCGTTCCGTACGCTCGGCGAATTTCTGGTATGTACTCTCCTCTGCAATGCCCTGGCTTCGTTCTTCCGCGAGCATCTCGGCAACGGCGGGCCGCACCTCATAGCCGGCGGTGGCCGGGGCGGCGAAGACCACGATCGAGCCGCCGTGCACATCGGCTGTATGTACGTCCACGACGCGAAGCCCGTGCGACTCGAACAGCCTGCACAGCGCGCCGAGCGAAAAGTAGGAAAGATGTTCGTGAAAGATGGTGTCGAACTGATTGTTTGCGAGCAGTTCCACCAGATAGGGAACTTCCACGAAGAACAGGCCATCAGGCGCCAGCAGGGCAGAGACTCCGTTGAGGACTTCGTGGATGTTGTTGATGTGGGCGAAACACTGGCGACCGAACACCAGTCGCGCCGGACCATGTCCAATCGCGATCTCCTGGCCGACTTCGGTGGTGAAGCCGGCAGGAATCGTCTTGACGCCGCGGTCATTGGCGATGTCGGCGAGATTGCGCGCGGGATCAACGCCAACCACCCGCATGCCGGCCTGCTGGAACAGCTCCAGGTGAGCACCGGTGTTACTGCCGAACTCCACGACGAGATCTCTGTCGGTCAGGCCGACCCACCGGATACACAGTTCGACGAGCTGCCGCATGTGCTGGATGATCGAGCCTGTGTCCGAGGCGACGTAACGGTAGTGCCCGAAAAGGACATCTGGTTCGATGACATGTCGCAGTGTCATCAGCCAGCATTTCCGGCACACGCCGACATCCAGCGGGAACAGAGTCTCATCCTTTGGGTCATCTTCCGTGCCGAGCAGGTTTCCGGCCAATGGTGTCGATCCGAACGAGACCACATCAAGCCAATCGTTGTGCCCGCACACCCGGCACTCGTTGACGGGACGCACAGTGTCCTGCATCTCTTCCTCCCCCTCACGGGAATGTCCGACGAGTTGTGGACGCGGATCGAACCACCGTTCCGCCGGCGGCCGCTGCGGTGCTGGAACGACACCGGTGTCCGGCAACGCCTGCACGAGCAACGGCTCGCCGAGCTCAACGGTGCCGTGGCGTTGGACTGGTCGAGGGCGGTGACGGACGGCTCTCATATCCGGTCCGGGGCCGCCGGAGGCCGCCCCGGCAGCGACCTATGCGCTGCCGCACCGGTTCCGCCGTCTGCGCATCCGCTGGGAGATCAGTGACGACGTCCACGAGGCGTCCCTCCACCCGGCTGCGCCCTCATCTACTGGCGTCGGTTGGTGAACCCGTCGCTTTGTCAGGATTTTTAAGCGGTTCCCACCAACCACGGTGAGTTCGGTACCACTCCACTGTCTCCGCCAGCCCGTCCGCGAACGCGACACGAGGCGAATAACCGAGTTCCGTACGAATTTTGGTGGTGTCCAGCGAATAGCGGAGATCATGACCCAACCTGTCCGGAACATGCCTCACCATGTCCCAGCCGGCACCACAGGCTTCGAGGATGTGTTCGGTCAGTTCGAGGTTGGTCAACTCGGTGCCACCGCCAATGTGGTAAACCTCCCCGGGCCGACCACCGAGGAGCACGCACTGGATGGCGCGACAGTGGTCCGACACGTGCAGCCACTGTCGGCGGTTGTGGCCGTCCCCGTACACCGGAACCTGCTGCCCGTCCAGGAGATTGGTCGTGAACAGCGGGATCAGCTTTTCCGGATACTGGTACGGCCCATAGTTGTTGGTGCATCTGGTGACCACGACGTCGAGCTTCCGGGTCCGGTGCCAGGCCAGCGCCAGCAGGTCTCCCGCCGCCTTGGCTGCCGCGTACGGTGCGTTCGGGGCCACCGGGGATGCCTCGGTCCAGGCACCCTCGGAAATCGATCCATACACCTCGTCGGTCGAGATGTGAACGAACCGTCCTAATCGGTGACGGGAGGCCGCTTCCAGCAGCACCTGCGTACCCAGTGCGTTCGTACGGACAAACGAAGCGGCACCTTCGATCGAGCGATCCACATGTGTCTCAGCAGCGAAGTGCACGATCGCGTCGTGTCCGGCGACCACATCGTCCACCAGATCCCGATCACTGATGTCGCCTCGCACGAACCGGTAATTCTGCAGGTCCGCGATCGGTGCCAGGTTGAGCTCGTTGCCAGAATATGTCAATTTGTCCAGAACGGTGATGTGGGTTCCCGATGAGCCCGGCAGAGTGCCACGCAAGGTAGCCCGGACGAACTCCGAGCCAATGAAGCCGGCACCGCCCGTCACCAGAAGTCGCATCCGCGGAACCTCCTTTCTCTTACTCGAGGAGGATTACCATTCATCGTCAGCCAGAAGGGAAAACGACTGCTCCAGAGCGGCAGACCAATGCCGAATCGGCGTCAGCCCGGCCTCGCGCCAGGCGGCATGCCCCAACACCGTGTACCGGGGACGCAGTTCGCCGCCGGCGACCTGGTCGCTGCACACCGGGCGGATTCGTCCGGGATCCGCACCGAGCAACCGGAAGATCATCCGGGCGAAGTCGTACCACGTGGTCTCGCCTGAGCTTGTCCCGTGGAACACGCCAAACGCACCGTGCCGAACGAGTGCCACGATCTGTTGTGCCAAATCCACAGTCCACGTTGGCTGGCCCCACTGATCGTCTACCACGTCCACCGTCTTGCGCGTCTGCTCCAGCCGGACCATCTTGCGAATGAAGTTCGCGCCATGTCGACCGTACAGCCAGGCGGTTCTTACGATCGTCCCGTCGTCCGGCAGCAACTCGAGCACCGCCTGCTCGCCGGCCAGCTTTGTCCGGCCGTATGCGTTGATCGGACTGGGGGTCGCACTTTCGGCATAGGGTCGGCAACTCGCGCCGTCGAAAACGTAATCGGTGGAGAGATGGACCAACCGTATCGATCGATCGCTGCATATCGTAGCCAGCTCCCTTACCCCTCTTCCGTTGATAAGAAGGGCCTCCGCTTCACTGGCCTCCGCTTCATTAAATCGCGTCCATGCTGCGCAATTGACGATCGCCGTCGGTTGATATTTGGAGACAACGGCTCGGACCGAAGAGCGGTCAGTGATGTCGAGATCCTGTCGAGTGGCAGCCAACACTGGTTCGTTCAGCGCCTCCAAAACCCCCACCAAATCCCTCCCGAGCATTCCTCCCGCACCAGTAACTAACCACCGATTCACCATACGAGCTTCCAGCCCCGCCGCCATAGTTGTCAAGGCGAATGAGTCGGTAGGTGGTTATTGAGTGGTCGTTGTCCGGCCAGTGGACTGGTTGATACAGACCGCTTGAGGAAATTTCGGTACTCCAGGACGATGTGCGATTCTCTGCGCCAAGATCAAGTGGGTAAGATCAGATATTCAAACGGGGCCGCCGGTCGGCTCGGCGGCCGCGAACGCTTCCCGCGCTGTCGGGTCAGTTCGCGACCGAGGGGTTTAGCCTCGATCGTTCATGAGTTCCCGTCAGCTTGCTGACGGGGGCTTTGTGTCTGTGCGGTGGGGTCTTTTCGGGGCTGGGGCAGGCTGAGGGCCCAGCTCTCGCGTCGGGTGGGCGCCGGGTTCCACTTCGCCGGTGTGGTGGTGAGGGTTGTCGGGATGGTCGAAGTGGCTGGTCAGCCGGGGTTCGGGAGGATGCGGAGTCTGTCGATCGCGTGGGTGATGACGTCGGTCCAGGGCCATCTGGCCGTGAAGCGCAGCCAGTGGCGGCGGCCGGTGTTCACGAACTGAGCGGCGGCGGAGAACAGCCGCAGGCGGAGCCTCTTGGGTTCCCAGCGGCGGGTCTTGCCGGTCAGGGCAAGCATGGGCATCCAGGCGAGGAGGTCGAGTGCGAGGGAGACGATCTCCAGCCAGATCCGGTTCTGTGCGGTGTCGTGCAGGGGCAGGTTGCGCAGTCCGGTGTCGCGGGCGCCTCGGATGCGGTCCTCGCAGCGGGCCCGTCTGCGGTGACGCAGTTCGAGGTCGGCGAGCTGGCCGCCCTTTGTGTTGGTCGCGAAGCAGGTCAGCCGCAGCCCGTCGAGGTCGGTGAACCGCAACTGGGCGCCGGGGTGCGGCCGTTCCTTGCGGACGACCAGCCGCATCCCCTTCGGCCACGTGCTCAGGTCGGGCATCTCGGTGATCTCCGCGACCCAGGCGCCGGGCCGCTCGGTGCCGCCCGCGTCGTAGGCCGGCGTCCACGCCTTCTTCGGGATCTTCAGCACGGCCTGGTGGATGGCGTCGGTGATGGTCATTCCGACGGAATACGACAGCCACCGGCCCGGCCTGGAGAGCCAGTCGAGGAAGGCATGAGTGCCGCCGGCGGAATCGGTGCGGATCAGCGTCTGGTGTCCCCGCCGCAGGTGTCTGGGGAGTTGGGCCAGGGCGAGCTGGGCGGTTTCGATGTGGTCGGCGGCGGTGTTGGAGCCGGCGTTGCCGGGCCGCAGCAGGGCAGCCACCGGCTCTCCGGACCCGGCCTGGCCGTGGTCGACGAACGCGACGAGCGGATGATGGCCGACGGTCTTCTTCCAGGTCGCGGTGGCGTCCTGCTTCTCGGAGTGCGCGAGGACGAGGACACCGTCGATGTCCACGATCACGCTGCCGTCGGCGGCCGGGCCGTTCGTCCCGGCCAGCTCCCAGACCCGCGTGCGTACTTCGGCTCGGGCCGCGCGGATCGCGGTGAGGGCCTTCGGCCCGGCTGCGGCGAGGGCGTCGACGAGCCGGGAGACCGTGGGGTCGGATGCCACCGGGCCGAACACGTCGGGCTCGGCCCGCAGCATGGCGACGTCGGCGAGGCAGTCCCCGCCCAGAGCTGTTGCGAGCGCGACATCCAGCAGGACCTTGCCCGGGTCGTGCACCGTCCGCGGCTTGCGCCACGGCGCCATGGCCGCCGATACCGCGGTGTCCAGACCCACCTTGCGGACCGTCTCGACCAGCAGCGCGGCCCCGGCCTGCGAGACCGCCCCGCGGCCGCCGCCCTCGACGCGGACACGCGGGTAGAACCCGATACGCTTGCTCACCTGGAGAGTGCTTCTTTCCGTGCAGTCAACAGGACCCTAGACAAGTCCCATCGTTGCAGGTCAGGAGCACTCTCTGCCTATTTGATCAAGACGTGGACGAGCACGCCCATGAAAGCGCGAGGTTAGCGCTCCCGGAACTTGGCCGCCAGGTTTGGCCTGCTGGTTCAGGCTGATGTCTGGTACTCGTGGATCAGTCGGCCGAGTACAGGTCGGCGATGGATCCGCCGCGCCGGGACAGGCAGTGGGATCACGTCGGTACATTCGGCGCGGCGGTGTGAACGGACCGCTCCGTGATGGCGTTCATTCGTAGTGCCTGCGGTCAACGCCAGAAACACCGTTCCCGGGGTGGACCCGGCGTGGCGGGCCGGGAACACCGGTCGTCAGACGGTCCCGGCCTGGGCGACGGTGAGCAGGTTGAGCACGACGGCACGGCGTGCGGGATCGGGTAGCGCGAGTGCGGTGGGCACGAGGACCGGTGGGACGGGCGGAACGAGGGCGACAGCGGCGGGGACGTGGTGGAGGAGGTCTGCGGCGAGTAAGGCCCAGCAGTCTCCGGCGGAAACGGGTCCGGTGAGGAGGTCTTGAGCTCGGGTGAGAGTGGGGCCCTTCTGGGGGGTGAACCCGGCCGCCTGGCAGGCAGCGGTGATCAGGTCGTCGGTACCGGGGCTGTCCGCGCGAGCGTATCGGGCCAGAGGGAGTTCAGCGAGGGTGGCGAGGTCGCCGGCGGAGTCGGCGCGTGCAGCGGGGACGGCCAGGAGCAGCGGCTCGTCCCAGAGGTGATGAACCCGCACGCCCGGGGTGGCCTGTGGTGCGGCCACGAAGGCGGCGTCGAGATCGTGGTCGGCGACTGCGGCGAGATGACCGGTGGTTGAGGCAGAGGTCGTCACCTGGAGCGTGATGCCGGGGTACGCGCTGCGGACGACCGCGAGTGCGGCATCGACGCGGGGGCCGAGTCCAATGCTGCTACCGATGCGCAGCAGGCCTGTGTTACCGGCGGCCAGGTCGGCGGCCGCGGCGGCGGCGCGGTCGATGCCGCGTAGCGCGCGGCGTGCGTGGGCCAGGAAGGCCTGGCCGTCCGGGGTGAGTCGGACCCGGCGGTGGGACCGGTCGAACAACGTGAGTCCGAGTTCGCGTTCCAGCCGCGCGACTTGCTTGCTCACCGCGGCTTGAACGATGTGCAGGGTCTCGGCCGCCCGGCCGAAGTGTTCACACTCGGCGACGGCGACGAAGTAGCGCAACTGCCGAACCTCCATCATTACCGCCCTCCGCACCTCGATCGATTCCTACCGGTGATTGTTCCATGACCATGTTGGTCATTGATCGGCTCTGGTGGGACCGGCTGAAGTGAAGTCAGCGAGTAGACGTCATCAGCCAAGACAGAAGGGCCGATATGAGAGAGACCGACGTGGCCGAACCGATGCAGGCAGGGCGCTGGGCAGCGTACTCGGTGTGCCTGCTGGCGGGATTCGTGACGCTGCTGGACGTGAGCGTCATCAACGTCGCGGTCCCCTCGATGCAGGCCGGGCTTCACTTGTCAGCCGGGCAGGTGTTGTGGGCGGCGTTCGGCTACACACTGACCTTCGGGGTGGTGCTGGTGCCCGCCGGGGCGCTGGGCGATCAGCTCGGCAGGCGGCGCACGCTGCTGGTTGGGCTGGCCTTCTTCGCGTTCGGCAGCCTGGCCTGTGGACTGGCGGCCTCCGGGTGGTGGCTCGTGGTCGCCAGGCTGGTGCAGGGCCTCGCCGCAGGGTTGGTGACGCCGCAGGTGGTCGGGCTGATGCAACAGTTGTTCGCACGGGGCCCGGAACTGGGCAAAGCAGGCGGGGCGTACAGCGGGATGATCGCCGCGACTACGGCCATCGGCCCGCTGGTCGGCGGTCTGCTGATCCAGGCCGGCGGCCCTGCCAGCGGATGGCGGTGGGTGTTCTTGGTGAACGTGCCCATCGCGGCGCTGTCGCTCCCCTTGGGCCTGCGGTGGCTCCCCCGCGATCGGCAGCAGGTACGAGGAGTTCGACTCGACCTGCTCGGGATAGCACTGCTCGGATCCGGTGTCGCCGCGCTGATCCTGCCGCTGATCGCGGCTGAGCAGCGACAGCCGTCGGTGCCCTGGTACCTGCTCGGGCTGTCGGCCCTGCTGCTGGCGTGTTTCATCGCCTGGGAGCAGCGCTGCACGCGCTCCGGCCGACCACGGCTGGTCAACCTCGCGATGTTGCGCCAGCGCGACTATGCGATAAGCGCGTTCGTCGGCATGGGCTACTTCGTTGGCTTTGTCGGCATCCCGTTCGTGGTGTCGCTGTACTTCCAACAAGGGCTGGGTTATTCGGCACTGGCCGCCGGCGCCGTCGGGACCCCCACTGCGCTCGGCGCGGCGATCAGCGCCCCGCTGGCCGGCCGCGTGGTCCACCGGGTCGGACGCCGGTTGGTCGTCATCGGACTGGCCGCCGTCGCACTGGGATCCGCCGGGCTGCTCGCCCTGATCGGCCACCGCGCGGGCGGCCTTGTGTGGCTGCTCGTGGCCGGGCCGCTGCTGCTCGCCGGCGTGGGCAGCGGGCTGGTGATCGGACCGAACCTGACGCTGGCCCTGCAAACGGTGCCCCTGACCGAGGGAAGTGCCGCCGGCGCCGTCCTGCAAACCGGGCAGCGCATCGGATCGACGATCGGGATAGCTGTCATCGGAGCGCTGTACTTCGGCTCCCTGACCGCCCACCGCGGCGACCATCTCCGCGCCGCCACCGACGGCCTCCTCGGCTCGACCGTGGCGATCACGATCACACTGCTGATCACCGTCATCGCCCTACTGGCCACGCGAGATCGGCGACCGTCCGAGCAGCCCGGCACCCCAGCCACCGACGGCGACCAGCCCGACTGAACCCGTGTCCGGCACCCGTTCGGTAGGACACCATCCCCGGTGGCGCCGACGGTGCTACCCGGGGATGAGCCAGTCCCGGCCGAGATCGGCGACGTCCGAGCAGCCCATGAGCGCCAGGGTGCGGTCGATTTCCTCGCGCAGGATGTTGAGCACGTGTTCGACCCCGGACTCGCCACCCACGGCAAGTCCGTAGAGCGCCGGGCGACCGATCAGGCAGCCATCCGCACCAAGGCACAGAGCCTTCACCACGTCGGTGCCTCTGCGGATCCCGCCGTCGATGAGCACCGTGGCCCGGTGGGCCAGCCGGTCGGCGATCACGGGCAGCGCGTCCAGTGTGGCCGGGGCGCCGTCCAGCTGTCGGCCGCCGTGATTGGACACGATGATCCCGTCCGCACCAAGCGAAACAGCGCGTTCTGCGTCATCTGCGTCCAGGATTCCCTTGACGTAGCAGGGTCCCTGCCACCGCGCGCGGACCCTGGCGAAGTCGTCCCAGTTGAGTTCGCCGGCCATCATCCGTTCCCGGCGCACCTTCGCCGCGAGCGCACCGGCTGTCACTCCGCTCATCCCGACCAGGTTGCCCGTGAACACCCGTTGGTGGCGCAGGACTTTGCACGCCCATCGAGGGTGCAGCGCGGCGTCCAACACGTGCCTGGGGGTGAGCACGGGCGGGATGCTCATGCCCTGCAGCCGTTCCGGTTCGCGGTTTCCGAACACCGGTGTGTCAACCGTGACCACCAGCGTTGGGCAATCGGCTCGTCGGCCGCGCTCGAGCAGCCAGTCCATGAGTTCTCGATCGCGCCACGGATAGACCTGTAGCCAGTGTCCGACCGGGCTCGCCTCGGCGACCTCTTCGACAGAATAGGACGCTGCCGTGCTCAACACGATCCTGGTACCGGCTGCGGCCGCACCGCATGCGGTGGCCAACTCGCCGCGCCAGTGCACCAGTCCGTTGATCCCAGTTGGCGCAATCAATACCGGGATTGCCAGCTCGGTGTTTCCGAACCGGGCAGCCATTTTCCGCCCAGCGGAACTGCGCAGCACTCGTTGACGCAGGGACCAGCGGGCGAACGCAGACCGGTTGGCCGCCAACGTGACGGAATCGTCTGCGCCGTTCTCCACGTACGCCCACACCAGCTCGGGCAGGACCCGCCGGGCGGCCGTTCGGTACCCGGCAATGCTGATCGGTCGGCCCTGTTTCGGCAGAGCGAACCTGATGGCACCCACTCACACCCCCGAGGAATTCACCGACCGAAAGGGAATTAACTCACTCGTTCGCCGTCAGCAAGTGGGCAGTTCAGTCAAATCGGGTGCCGGCCGCCGCGTCGGGACCACCGCGTTGAGCAGAAACAGTTCGCAGTCGGCGGCGACTGTTCTCAGCGCCTCGTTGGCCGCGCGGATGCCCTCCACCTCATGCTGGTCGAACAGCAGTGCCAGCGTGGTCCCGCTGTGTGCGACCGAAACTCCGTAACTGCCACAGGCATCCGCCACTTCCCTGGCAACCTCGAAGTTCCGCTTGTACACCCGCCGCTGGTTGACCTCGGCGCTGATCATCGCGGCCCGGCCGATCAACGCGAGATCACCCAGCCGGAAACCCCGGTCCACCAAGTCGAACGCCAAGGCCAACCGCTCGCTCTCGGCCTCGGTACAGGGCAGCCGCCGCATGGTCACGGTGTCCACCGCCCCACCCTCGTCCAGCACCAACGCAGCCATCGGCGGCGGGTCGTCGTAGCGCAACAGCACCTCGCCGCGGATGAAGTCGAACAATGTGGGGACCGGATGGCACACCGCATCGGACGGCTCCAGCTCGCAGCACAGCCGCATGATGTCGTCGTCAGCGAGCGGCACGCCGAGCCACCGCGCCATCGCCCGGCACAGCGCCGTCAGGTCCGCGGAGCTGCTCGCGTGTCCGCGGCCCTCCGGGATCATCGAGCTGACCAGCACGTCCAGCCCGACATCGGCGGAACTGGCCCCGACCAGCCGGTCGAGCAGCAAATCGCACATCCGGCGGACCTTGACCTTCGACCGTGGCCACACCCGGACGCCGGGCAAGTAGGAGCCACGCACGACCACGTCGCTGTACCAGTCGACGGGAAAGGTCACCATCAGCTCGCGGCCATCAATCGTGCCTTGAACGAGCTCGCCGCAGGTACCGACTGCTCGTCCGCGTCCGCTCTCAACAGGTTGCATTGACCTTCCGTTCTCGACGGTCGCCGACCGTTTACACGACGGGCAGTTCGGACCTGGCCCGCAAGCCTCGGCAGTGCGTGCGGAACCGAGCCGCGTATCCGGCCAGGCGGCCCTCGATCCGGCCGGGGACGTTCTGCCCATCCGGCGCGACCGGGAGGCGCAACAGATGTGGTTGGGTGAGCTCGTCGGCGAGGAGGCCGGCCACCACGGAGCCGACGCCGTCGGCCGGTGGTGGGGACAACACCAGATAGCCGAGCGAGGCCGCCCAGGACTCGATATCCCCGACCGGCGGGGTGGGCTGGGCGCCTGTGGAACTGTACGCGCGGTCATCCAAAACGATGTGGATCAGCGGCAACGCGGTGAACTCGGCGGCCAGCAACAGCGCGCCGGGATTCATCGCCAACGCGCCGTCCCCGTCGACGACGATCACCGGTTGGGACAGCCCGGCCGCGACGCCCACGGCGACACAGCCGGCCAGCCCCATGGAGCCGACCATGTAGAAGTGCCCGGGCTTGTCCTGGATGTCGTTGGCGATACGGCAGGCATAGCCGGTGGTGAACACGATCGGCGTGTCCCCGGACGCGCCGATGATCTCGGCGATGGCTGCCACCTTGGTCTGCGGCGAGTGCGTCATCGTGCGGATCGTCACGGGCGCCAGCCGAAAAGTCCGGGGGCGATGAGCAGGAACCGCGGTTCGTCCACCTTGGTGGCGAGCCAGTTGGCTGTGGCCTCGGTCAGGTCGGCGCCGTCGGCGAGCCAGCGGACGTCCGCATTCAGACCGGCCAGGATCGTCGGGGTGAGCGTGCCCATAGCGCTGTTCTCCTCAGTGTTGTCCGGGGCCATGCCCCGGACGCTGATGACCGTGACCACGTCGAGCCGGCAGGGCGTGATCAACGACGCGAAGGCGTTGACCGACTGGCCGAACCCGGAGTTCTGCATCAAGACCACCGGCTGCCGGCCGGCTAGTGCCGCGCCGGCCGCGACCGCGACCGCGGAGTCCTCCCGCGCGATGGTCCGCATCCCGCACGCGGCGTCGAGCTCGCGGTACAGCTGGGCGAGCACGCCGCACGGGGTGCCCAGGAATGGACCAGACCGACCGGTCGTCAGGATCCGCGCGAGCCGACCGGCCACGTCCTCAGCAGGCTTGGCAACCGATGTACTCATCAACCACCCTCGCCGTCCGCCTGGATCGCACCGCTGATGAGCGCGCGTACCTCGTCCGGGGTGTTCACCTCGATCAGCCGACTCCGATCGATCTGGTTGAACTCACCTTCGGAATACGCGCCCGAGCCATGGATGACCACGTCGGCGCCGGCGGGGATCAAGTCACGGTCGATCGCGTTGAGGCAACCGACGGCGGACATCACCATGGCCCACTCCCGCAGCTGGCGGGGGTCCTCTGGCAGCCGGTGGAAGTCGGCGCCGCGCAACAGATCTCGAACGAAGGCATATCGGTTGACGCACTCCGGCAGGGAAACCACGATCCCGTTGCCACCGTGGTCGGCCACCAGTTGCCGGACCGCTTTCGTCGTCGGCGGGTTGCGCGTGTAGAAGGTCCGTTCCAGGCGCTCGCTGGCTGAATAGCAGTACTCGGGCAACCGGGGATCGGCGTCCGAGGGCCTGGTCAGCAAGCCGTCACCGGTGGCCCGGTACAGGTCCCGGACCACGGTTTCGATGTCAACGCCGGTAACGGCGCTGACAAGATCCGGCGTCTCCAAATGCTGCACCAGCAAGTAGCGCTGCGGCACGTCGAACCGGACACCGTCCTCGGCCGCCATCTGCCGGCCCAGGTCGTGTCCGAGAAAACCGTAGGCGCTGGAGACAGCGTGGGTGTGCCACCGCTCGCCGACAGGCGGGAAGTACTCGTACTCGAACAGTGTCCGAATGAAGTCGGCCACCATGTAGTTCTTCGGGTTCAGCGTGTACCAGACTCGAAACCCACGCAGGACAGGATCGTTGGCGGCCAGATCACCGACGGCGGCCGTCGTGATCTTCTTGACATGTTCACGCTCGGGGCTGGAGTAGACGCCCATCGGGTTGGCCGCGTGCAGCGCCGGATCGGCATCGAGGTCGGAGGCCCACAGTTTGGGCAGTGAACTGGCCGGCACCACGGTGACCACGCGCAGCCTGCTCGGGTCCGACAGACCGACCTGGTAGGCGCGTAGCACCGCGTTGCGCAGCGCCACCGCCTTGTTGGCCGCCGACGGGGTCACCAGCAGCACCGGTTCGCCGGTCAGCTCGGTATGCCGCACCGCGCGGGCCACGATCACTGAGGAGCCGAAGGTTTTCGTGGTGTGTGTGCCCGGGTTCTCGGTCAGGTTGAGGAAGTGAAGGCGACGTCCTTGGTATTCGCCAAGTTCACTGGCGGAAATTGCGCTGACCGAAAAGAATTCGTCCAGCTCGGGGCCGAGTTTGGGAAGTTGCCAGCTCGGTTCGAACCAGGAATCGGTACTGACCCAGGTGGTATCGATCCGCTCACTGGCCACGAGCAGATGCTGATAGTAGAAGCTGAGAGAGTTAGGGACTCGATGCAAGACCCCCGTGGCCGAAGAGCCCTGCACGGACCGATGTTCTGAGTGAGTACACATTACGGTTCACCGCATTCTGATCCGGATCCGCGATTAGTGTTCTTGTGCCCTCCGCCCCGGTGGTCCACATACCCGAGGCGACGAGTCGCTGTGGGACTACTTGGTGCGCTGCCAGTAGACACCGTCGCGGTCGATCCTGATCAGTTCGTCGGCGATGTCGAACCGCTCACGGTATTCATCCACAGCGTCTTTGCACGGCGGGCACATCAGGTAGTCGTCCACGATGACGTAGCCACCGACGGACACCTTCGGGTAGAGGTTGGTCAGGGTATCCCAGGTGGATTCATACAGGTCCCCGTCCATTCGCAGTACGGCGAGCGCGTCGATCGGCGCGGTGGGCAGCGTGTCCTTGAACCAGCCGGGGAGGAACCGGACCTGCTCGTCGAGCAGGTCGTAGTTGCGGAAGTTGCGCCGGACCTCGTCCTCGGACACCGCGAGCACCGAATTTCGCCGATGCAGCGCCATCTTCCGGTCGCCGGCATGGCCGTCCTCACCGACGTCAGGAATGCCCTGGAAGGAGTCAGCGACCCAGACAGTCCGGTCGCGCACGTCGTGGGCGCGCAGAATTCCCCGCATGAAGATGCACGCTCCCCCACGCCACACCCCAGTTTCCAGGAGGTCACCGGGAACATTGTTGCCAATCACGTCCTCGACACATTGCCGAATGTTTTCGAGGCGTTTGATTCCGATCATCGTGTGCGCGTTCGCCGGCCAGTCGCGTCCCTCGTTGCGGACCTCTTCCCGGTACGTTGAATCGCGATGGGAGAAGTTTTCCCGGTGCGCGGGATCCTCATACACCGTCCCGGCTAACACCTTGATCATGAGGTCCAGATACAGCGATGAGTCGCTGCCTGTGCCTTGGGGGATTTCTTCGGGCTGAGATTGGAGTATGTGTGTCACCCTGCCTACGATAGGTGCCACGACCAGCCGGGTCCAGATGCCTCGGCTCAGGAATTTCCACCTACCGCGCTTACGCCGCGAGTTCGACGAATCCGTAGCTGACGACTCGATGCCATAATTCTTTATGTATCCGCCGTCTTCGAGTTCTTCCCGGACGCCGATCTTCTCGAGCGGGTGGTCCACGCCTTCGGCGTGGCGAGCAGGACACGAATCCGTTGGTGGCGGGAGTGCCCAGCCGGGGCCGGCCACTGTGCGGCCGGCCCCGGCAGCCCGGTGACGCCTTCGACGTCGTGGCGGGCGTCAACTCGGGCGAGTTACGGGCAAAACTTCCACCAACGTGCTGAGCAGCAGGACCGAACCGCCGCTCAGGCGGCGGCCCGACGGGCGAAGCACTTGACCGTGGGAACGCCGTAGCCCCGGTCATCGACCCAAATTCTCTGCTCGGACACCGGCGTCTCACCGGCCGCCTGAGCCAGGGCGTCGCGGTAGTCCTGGAGCCGGGGCGCGTAGTAGTGAGCCAGCGCCCAGGCGACCTGCATCTCCGGGTCCCAAGGCCGCTCCTTCAGAAACTGAACCCACGTCCGGAACCCGGGCTCGTCGAAGTCGCTGAGATGCAGGAAGGAGACGTTGAGGATGGCTCCCCCTGGCTTGACCAGGCGCAACATGGTGTCGAACCCCGCCGGGAGACGGGTGAGCCGGTGGAACGCGTGCCGCGAGACCACCAGATCCGCTTTCCCGAGCAGATCCTCCATGCCGGCCGGGGACTGCGCGTCCCCGTGACGGAATTCCAGCTTCTTGCCCTGCTCGGCGGCATACTCCCGTGCAATTCGGACCATGTCCTCCGAGAGGTCGACACCGACCAGGTTCAGCGATGGGAACCGGGAGGTGAGGATGATCTCCAACTCCCCCGAACCACAACACAGGTCGACCACGGTCTGGCCATCGGCGATGCCGGCGCCGACCAGCAGGTCCACGAACTCGTTGTACCTTTCGAACGCCCGGGAGCCCATCCGGTGAAAGGCTTCGGCCTCGGATCCCGTAATCGGTTCAATCTTCATCTCGATCCCCCTGGTGCTGCGTCGGTGAACTGATCTCAACGATTGGCGGGATGACCGTCCCGATGCGCCATGACGTGCGGATGCAGGCTGGGTCGCGGGGTCCGCGGTAGGGAGTTCTCTTCCACAAGGCCCACCCGCCGAGGGCCTCGCCGATGCGATGGTGTGGAAGGTTCGCAGCTTCGAGGACAGGAATTTTTCGCCCTCGTCGGCGAGCAAAATCTTCAAATAAGCCTACATGCCATTTCGGCGTTCTGCGACCACTTGCGATCCTCCGCGGAACGGAAGTACACACAGCCAAGCGTCATTCAGGAGGTGAGCCGCTGGTGGCGTCGGGTTGTGACGGCGGTAAAGAGCCGGGGGTCACCGATGAGTGCGCGATGAATGGCGTCGACGGCGCGGATTCCGTGGGCGTGATGCCGGTCGGTTCCGGATTCTAAGAACCGTTATGCGAGCGCTCTTTCGTGAACACCTCGAACAGCAACTGGGCGAAGGGCTCCGAATCGGTCAGGAAGCCGGTGTGGTCGCCGGGAAAGTCGACGAGTTCGGTGCCGAGTTGATCGGCGAGTGCGACCGCGGTGCGGTGGAAGAGCGCCCCCTGGGCCTTGGCTCCGCCGGCGATGACGATTCGGTCGGCAATGGGTCGCAGCGCGTCGATGTCAGGCCGGTAGCGGGTAGTTGGGCGAAGGGTGAAATGGAAGAGCCGGTCGAGGATGGTCCACACGTCCCACGGGGCGGTGAACGAATTCGGTCCGGGCGGCTCCGGGGTTGGCCGGTGCAGGCGGATGTCGGCCAGGGCGAGGTACTTCTGCAACGCCGCGGGGCGGTCCTCACGGTACATGTCGCATATCTCATCGATGGCGGCGCGCAACTCTGCGCGGTCGGTCAACAGCTCGAGCAACGGGGGCTCGTGGGCGACCAGCACCCTGACCTGCTCAGGGTGCTGGGCAGCCAGCGCGAGCGCGGTCACACCGCCTCCGCTGCTGGCGAACAAGTACGCCGGCCCGGTGTCGAGCGCCGAAATGAGCCGGTGCACGTCGTCGGCCATCAACTCGGGGATTGCGTCCTGGTTCGGGTCGTCCGCAGGGCTGCTGTGGACCCCACGGGGGTCGAAGGTCACGACCGTGAAGTGCTCGGCCAGCGGCCGCGAGATCGGCGCGAACCCTTTGCAGCCCATGGGTAAACCGACCACAACGAGCAGGGGACCTGCTCCTTGGATCTCGTAGTGCAAGCGCGCGCCAGGCACTCCCAGGCCATACACCACCGGTCCGTGGTTCGCCATGTTCAGTTGGTCCTTCCTGCTGCTGAGAAGTGTGCTGTCTCCGTGGGGTCACGGGGTCATCGAGAGCTCGCGGATCATCTCCTCCGGCACCGTGACATCATCGAACCAGCGTCCGCCGAAGGGGCGGGGTATCGGCAGGATCTGGTCGCTGGAATAAGCGAGGATCTTGCGGTTGTAAGCGCGCATTTCGTCCCGCAGGGTTGCGGGAAGCCGGCCGTCCAGGGAGAGAGCGTGATCCATCTCCGCGAGGAGCCGCTTGGTCTGATCAATTGTCTTCAGCACCGCTTCGCAGAACACGCTGGACAAAACACCGTGCTCGCCCTTGATGCTCACCAGCCGCTCGATCGCCTCGTAGGAGACATCCTGAATGTCGCGTCGGCTCAGCCACTCGGTTTCATAGTTCAGCCGACGGTACCAGAGCGGTTCGACCATGGCCTGCCGATGTTGCTCCAGCGTACGGTGGTGGATTCGGTAGCCGTACTTGTCGGGCTCCTCGAAGAATCGGCAGCCAGGGTCCAGGAAGGGCACCATGGGACAGATGAGCGGTAGGACCGACGACCCCGCGAATTTGCTGATCAGGCGCTCCGAGTAGGCAACCGTGTCGCGCACGGACTGGCTGTCCTGATATGGCATGCCGATGAAAAACCAAATCATCACGCCCTTGACCCCGGCGTCCAACGCGCGTGGAATCCATTCCTCCATCTCGGCCATCGTGTATGTGCCGCGGCCGGCCGCCTTGCTGATCTTCGGATCGTGCGACTCGGGGGAAAGCATGATGTACGAGTCCGTGGAAGTGCCCATCTTCTTCAGCGTGTCGTCGGGCGTCAGGTTGAACTGCTCGAAGAAGACACTCCGGTACCCGAGGTCGCGCACAGCGTCGAGATATGCGTGCATCCTCGTCTTGCCTTCCGAGTAGCACTGGAGGGCGTAGATGGAGGTGTGTCTGGCCGCCTCCCCCATCGTCTTGAGCTCCTCGACGATCAGGTCGTTGTCCTTTCGTACGAGGGTCTTGTCCACCTCCATGATGTTGCGATAGGCGAAGCGAGAGCCGCCGCACCAGCCGCAGTCGTGGGCGCACCCGGTGTTCGGCAGCGTCATGATCAGCTTGCTGGAAAGTGGCGTCACAGGCGTGTTCTGGTAGTAGGACCAGTCATTCCTGACGTTGTTGTAGTCCGTGGTGGGTTTGTGGCTGAATCCCGTGGTCTCGACCCGATCATCACCCTTGTAGAGGAGGTTGGGTATCGAGCTGAAGTCTCGGCCACCCCGGACCACAGCCTCGACCAGCTGGGTGATGGGGGCGAGCGTGTCGTATCCCTTAACAACGACGTCCACTTGCGGGTACCGGATGAGTTCCTGGGCAAAGTAGGTGGCCGAGATGCCACCGAAGACGATCAGCGACTCCGGATGAATCCGCTTCACCACCTTGGCCAGCTCGATTGCACCGTTGCACTGGGTCATCCAGTGCAGGTCGAAGCCGAATATCGGCGCTTCCAACCGCCCGATCAGTCGCTCGACATCGAGATTCGGGTGCGTCAACATCAAGGAGGCGATGTTGACGATTTGACAGTCGAAGTCGTGGTCGGCCAGCTGTTGCTTGATCGAGAACCAGCCGATGGGGTACATCTCGTAGACGGACGTGACGTTGACACTGTCGCTGTCACTCAGGTAGGCGAACAGGATGTCGTCACGGTCCCGGAAGTCGTACACGCTGGGCGCATGTAGCAGGAACATGTCCGCGTTTAATTTCAATTGAACATCCAGACTATTTGTCGGCGACGACGAGGGTCTTCACTTTCGCGACAGGCTCTCGTGCACAAGCTCACTCAGGGTGCGCACGGACTTGAAGGTAGTGGCGGTGACGTCGATCAATGGCACGTGGACGCCATAATCCTCCCCGAGGTGCGCAACCAGAATGGCAGTGTTCAGGGAGTTGAGTATTCCGAGCTCAAGCAACGGGGTATCCGCGTCGAGCTCGCCCTCAGGATCCCCGGCCAGGAAGCTCTCACGGATGAAGGTGAGCAGCTCGGACGAAATGTCTTCTCGGGTCTGGGTTGTCATTTCTCACCCTTGAACTTTCCGTGCGCCGTGGAGTGGTATCTGCAGAGCCGCGAGGTCGAGCTTCCCTCGATCGTTGTGGGGCAGCCGGTCGACGAAGCGGATGTCACCGGGGATCATGTGCGGTGCGAGTCTGTCGGCCAGATGTCGACGCAGCGCGACGTTCCCGAAACTGCTTCCCTGGCTTCGGACCACGAACGCGGCCAGGACCCGGTCCAACCCCTCGCCCACCGCGACGACAGCGGCCTCGGTGACCCCCGGATGGGAGTACAGCGCCGCGACGACGTCTCCGAGTTCGATCCGGTGTCCGCGGATTTTCACCATGCCGTCGCGGCGCCCGAGGTAATCGAACGAACCATCTGGCCGGACCTTGACTCGATCGCCGGTCGCGTAAGGGCCCTCCTGCGGCTGCCGGCCCCAGTAACCAGCAAAGACTGTCGGCCCGCTGACGACCAGCTCGCCCTCCTCACCGGGGTCAGCTTCCGAACCGTCGGCGCGGCGAGCCCAGACCCGGTCGCCGCTGCACGGCCTACCGATCGGGACCGGCAGGTCGCGGGCAAGGTCCGCGGGACGGACCTCGTGATAGGTGCACACGTTGGTCTCGGTAGGTCCGTACAGATTGAGTAGCCGGGCGTCGGACCAGGCGGCGAGGGCTCGGAGATGGACGATCGGAAACGGCTCGCCGGCGAACAGCAGCGCGCGGAGCGTCTCGGGCGCGGGCCGGTCGAGCAGACCGCCGTCACGCAGCATGAGAATCAGCGCGGAAGGCACGGAATACCACACGCTGATCCGCTCGCGGTGCAGGAACTCGACCAGCCGTTCCGGGGCGTACGCGAATTCGGCGTGTACCAGACACACGGCCGCCCCCACGGTGAAAGCGGCATAGAGGTCGAGGACGGACAGGTCGAACGAGAGCCCCGAATGGTTGGCAAAGCGGTCCTGCGGGCCGGGGGCGAGTTCCGCAACGGCCCAATCGATGAAGGCCAGGGCGCTGCGGTGGCTGATGCAGACGCCCTTCGGCGTCCCGGTCGAACCCGAGGTGTAGAGGATGTAGGCGAGATCGTCTGGTTCAACACACGTGTTCACCCGTGTACGCGGGAGAGCGTCGGGCACCGGCGCGGCGTCGAGGTCGACACACGCGAGGCAGTCGCGAAGCGGGCTTGGCAACCGCGCGGACAGGTCCTGCGGAGCGCACAGGGCGAGCGCCCCGGACTCGCGCGCGATCACCACGAACCGCTCGGGGGGAGTGAGGGGGTCGACCGGGATGTAGATCGCACCGAGGCGCAGGACCGCCTGCATGGCGGCGATCGCGTTGGCGGACTTCGGGGACCAGATAAGCACTCGATCCCCCTTCCCGATTCCATGGCCGGACAGCCTGCCTGCCAGGGCGTCCGCTCGTTCGTCGAGTTCCCCGTAGCTCGTCGAACCGGCGGGTCCGACAACCGCGGGAGCGTCGGGCGTGCGAGCTGCGGAGGCGGACAGCAGGTCGTGGAGGCCGCGCCGATCACTCATGCTTCGGCTCCTGGGTGCAGTAGGAAAGGTTGGTTGGTCATGTGGAACGCCTGACGGCACGAAAGGCTTTGGTCCTGCCGTCAGAGATCATTTGCTGAAACCAGTTCTCGACCGACCGCTCATAACCCCAAGCTCTTCGCGACAACCTCCCGTTGAATCTCCGTCGTCCCCGAGAAGATGTTCAGCGGTATGGCGTTCTGCAGCTGCTGGCCGATTCCGTCTGCTGCCAGATACCCCCGCGCACCGAACACCTGCACCGCGTCCAGCGCGTTGGCTACGGCGGCCTCGGCGACTGCCGTCTTGGCCAATGCGGCCGCCTCCACGGCCGGCCGGCCTTGGTCGAGGTACCAGCACGCGCGGTACAGAAGCAGGCGGCTGGTTTCCAGCCTCAGTTTCATGGTGGCGAGCCGGTGGGAGATCGCCTGGAAGTTCCCGATGCTGCGGCCGAACTGCTTGCGGCTCTTGGCATGGTCCACGCACTGGGCCAGTTGAACCTCCATCGCACCCAGGTAGATCGCGGGCAGACAGGCGCGTTCCCAGGTCATGGAGCGTTGGAAGACGCTGTTCCCCTGGTTCTCGGCGCCCAACAGATAGCGGCCAGGAACCTTGCAGTCAGTGAACTCGACCTGCGCGGCGGCACAGCCGTTCAACCCCATCTTGGCCAGCAGGGAATCGACCCGCAGGCCGGGCAGGGTTCGCGGGACCGCGAACGCCGACATCCCCAGATAACCGGCGCTCGGTGCGGTGGCCACGTAGGTGATGAAGACGTCCGCCAGCGGGGCGTTGCTGACGAAGGATTTCTTTCCGTTCAGGACGTAGCTGTCACTGTCGGCCACGGCTGTCGTGGTGAGTCTGCTCAGGTCCGATCCCGCATCGTCCTCCGTCATCGCGTTCGCCGCGATAACGGTTCCCGAGGCCAGTCCCTGTAGCAGCTCGGCCCGCACCGGATCGCCCGCGTGATCGGCCAGGACGGTACCGCAGGCAAGCAGGTGTGCCGCGATCCCGAAGGCGAGGCCGGTGTCCGCGCCACCGGCGCAGAACGCTTCGAGGCACAGCGCCGTGTCCAGAGCACCGAGCCCGCCGCCGCCATGTTCCGTGGGCAGGCACAGGCCAGTCATGCCGAGTTCGGCCGCGGCCAGCCAACTGTCCTTACCAGCGATGCCGTTGGGTTCAGTGGCCTGCAGCTTGCCGGCGCCTGCGCGAATGTGGTCGACGCGCTGTTGCTGCTGTGGGCTGAGGTCAAAGTCCATCGGGCCGAGCCTCCTGGTTCCGAAAGACGGCGGTATCGAGAATTCGGATGACGGCCGCCTTGTACGTGACGCCAGGCGAGGAACCGCACAGCAGCAAGTTGTCGCCGGGGCCGACCTCGCCCGTGGACAACAGGTGGTACAGGGCGGCGAGATGGTCGCCGGCCCCGAGGTGGCCGGTTGTCCGGCTGAACTCCCAGGTCGAGCGTTCCAGCGAGAAACCGAGGATCTTCAGGTAGGAGGCGGCCGCCTGACGCGGCATGGAGTGGATCACGACGGTCTTGATGTCGCGGGCGTCCACACCGGCCTCGTGGAGCGCCTGGTCCACGCACTCCACATTGTGCTTCTGGTGGCCTAGGAGGAGCTGTACCCAAGTGCCGTCATCGGTCGCCCTCTGCTGGAATCGTGCGGCTCTGGCCCCGTAGTCCAGAAAGGTACCGGTGGTGGCGCCGGGCGGGAAGAGCGGCTCGCCGGCCCGGTGGACCTCCTCCATCCCGGAAAAGGTGGTGGTGCATATGGACAACAGCTCCGCGAACCCCGGGGAAGAGCCCAGCACCACCGCGCCCGCGCCGTCACCCAGGTAGGCCAGCCCTTCGCCGGGGTTCCATCTGTCGATCAGCGGGGTTCCGAAGTTGTCACTGGAGGTGATCAGCACCCCGCCACCATGAGGTGCGCATTTCACGTAGGGGACGGCCAACTCCAGTGCGCTGAAAGTCCCGTTGCAGCCATGCCTGAGTTCCACAGCGAGCAGATCGTCACCAAGCAGGTGCCGCTGGAGATAGTACTGCGGCCCCCATCCGTCGGGTCCCTGGTGCCAAACCCCGGTGTGGAGCAGCAGTCCGATGTCATCGGCGCTCAGTCCACTGCTGTTGAGGGCTCGGTGCGCGGCGATCAACGCGATTTCGGCAGGAGAGACGTCACCGGCGACGGACACGCCAGTGATCCCAGAGGCGTCAGCAGATTCCTTCGAGACGAGCCCCTGCCGCACTGCGGCATCGACGCTTTTTGTCTCGGGCCGGAAGACTCCGATCCCGGCCATGTACGTACCCGATGTCCGCATGTGCCGCGCCCTATGCCTCGGCAGCGGCGCCGCCGCTGTCCCGTCGCAGGACAAGATCCGCGATGGAACGTAGCGAGATTGCTCCGCCCAGACGGTTGCCGGCCGTCCAGTCGATGTGGAATTCCCTGCCCACATTGTCGAGCAGCAGCGCGAGCGTGAGCGAGTCCACCCCGAGGCTCACCAGCGGTGCGGTGGCAGACACCGCCACACCCGCCGGCCGCTGGTCCCAGATGTTGTTCAGCAGCGTTTCCAGGCGAGTAAGGACGTGCTCGAGCTCGGTGTGTCCAGTGACCATGTCGCGTAGTTCCCGTCGATTGTGTTGCCGCGGAGACGAGTCGCAAGACAGTGCGAGCACGAAATCCACAGCAGTTCTGACTACTGTCAACCCTGCGACGCGTGCTGCGGTCGCAGGACATCCTGGCTGTGCTCGAGGACCAGGGCCACGAGGTCCTGGGCCACCTCGGTCGGTTTCGGTCGGCTCGCGTTCTCTTCGGCGAGTTGTGCCGAGATCGCCCGGTGCGGGCCGTCTTCGGTGATCAGCGCGCAGGCTGCTGTGATCCGCGCCAGGTCATCGGTGTCGTGCGGCAGGCTCGTCCCCGCGCCGACCGCGGTGATCCGCTCCGCATTGGCGAAGTGGTCGGCGAAGTGCGGGATGACCAGTTGCGGCACGCCGAACGCCGCCGCCGCCATGGTGCTCCCGGAGCCACCGTGGTGCACGATCGCGGTGCAGGTCGGCAGCAAGTCACACAGCGGGATCCTCGCGGCACGCACGCCGCCGGGCAAGTGACCCAGCAGCGACCGGTGGCTCTCGTCGATGGCGATGACCACCTCTTGGCCCAGCGCCACCAGTTCGTCCAGCAGCAGCCGCCACAGCGGTGCGACCCGCGGATTGCGCCGAGGCAGGGACGTGCCCAAGGTCAGGCATACCCGGGGCCGTGGCGACGGCCCGCCCAGTAGCCAGTCGGGCACGACGGCCGGGCCGTTGTAGGGCACATACCGCATGGGCATGGTCGCCACCGCATCCGAAGGCTGGAGGCTGTCGGGGCACACGTCGATCGTCCTGGCCGGCTCTGCCCACGGGGACAGCCCGAGTCCTGCCGGTTCTGAGTCCAGGGCCGCGGCCGCGGCGCTCAGCAGTCGCTCCGGCGGGATCAGGCCGTAGGAGTGCCGCACCCAGGGCACGCCGGCGATCGTCGCCGCGGCAGGCCCGGCCAGCTCCATGGGTTCGGCAATCACCAGGTCCGGGTGCCACGCGTCGACGAGTGCACGGACGGCGGGCAGCGCTCGGACACCGATCTCGGCGCACCGGTGGCCGGTCCTCTCAGCTGGGCTCACCGGACCGCCGGACAGGCCAGACAGGTCGGACAGGCCGGACAGGCCGATCGGTTTGAACAGCTCGACCGGGTCAACAGGGTCCCGCACGGCCGCGGCAGGCAGTCCGGCTCCGGTCACCACCGGGAGAAACTCACGGTCGGTGGCGACCAGCACGGTGTGCCCGGCCGCCTGTAGCGCCCAGGCGAGCGGCACCATGGGAAACAGGTGGCCGATACCGGGCAGGCTCGTGAACAGCACTCTCATCGAATGACTCACCTCACCTGTCCACCAGCACGTCCGGGCCCTCACCGCGAGCCTCGGCGCTGACCTCGCGGATCCGCAGCCGATCCATCTTCCCGGTGTTGTTGATCGGGAACTGCCGCCAGCGCACGAACCGGACCGGAGCGTGCGTCGGGGTCATGGCCTGCGCGACGTGGTCGCGCAGAGCGGCGAAACTCGGGGCGTCCTCGGTACTGAGCACGACAGCGGCGTGCAGTTCCTCGATCAGGTCCGGCCTGCGGTGGCCGTACACGCACGCGTCCACCACGCCGGGACAGCCGACGAGCACCTTCTCCACCTCGGTCGGACTGACTCGCGTGTCCTGCACTTTGACCATCTCGTGCATCCGGCCGAACAGCCGCACGTACCCGCGTTCGTCGACGGAGCCCATGTCGCCGGTATGCACCCAGCCGTCCCGGACCACCCGCGCGGTGCCCTCGGGATCGCCGATATAGCCGGCCATATTGTTCGGGCTGTGCACCACCACCTCGCCGATCTCGTTGACCGGCAGGTCTCGTCCTGTTTCCGGGTCGCGGATCGCGATGGTGATCCCCGGCATCGGCCGGCCCACGGTGGCCAGCAGTTCAGGATGGTCGTGGTCGTCCTCACGGAGCATCGCGATCCGGCCGGTCTCGGTGGAACCGTAGGACTGGGACAGCACACCAGGAAACACAGTGACCGCCTCCCGCAGGCGTTCCGGCGATGCGGGACAGCCGACATACACCAGGTGTTGCAACGAGGACAGGTCCGTGGTGCGAACATCGGGATGGTTGAGGATCGCGTAGAGCTGCGGCACACCCATGAATGTGTCGGTGACCCTGTGCGTCACGACATCTCGCAGGAAGTCGGGGGGATCGAACTTCTCACGCAGCAGCACGCTGCCGCCGGCGGCCAGCGCTATGTCGACGACCATTCCTACTGTGTGGCTCACGGCGGTCATTGCCAGATAGGTCTGCCGCGGCCGGGGTTGCCCGGCCAGGCCGACCACGGTCGCGTTCCATGCCCCGAACGGTTTGCACACGCCCTTGGGTTGGCCGGTGGTACCGCTGGTATAGAGCACCATTGCCAGCTCAGGTGTCTCGGCCGGGAATTCCACCGCCACGTCCTCGACCGGCCGGCCGTCGGCGGTCACCGTGCCGGACGCCGGATGACCGAGGCCGCACAGCACGAGTTTGTCCGGAACCGTCTCGTGGATGGTCTCGGCGAGCTGAGCGTTGCGCTCGTCGAACACCAGTACAGATGCGCCTGCTTCACGCATCATCCGGACCCGGGTGGTGACCGGCAGGTCGTGGGTTACGGTGCCGTGGTTGGCGCCGGTTATGTACACGACCGATGCGCCCAGCAGGTGTGCGGCATAGCGGACGATCAGCATCCATGGGCTGTTCACCTGGGTCAGGATGGCCACCGCGTGGTCGCGTGCCACACCTGCCTCGCGCAGTGCCGTCGCGATCCGCCGTACCGATCGGTGGAGCTCTGTGCCGGTGATTACCGTGTCCCGCCACCGGACAACCGGTCGCGCGCCGTCCCGCGCCGCCTCATCGAGGATGCGGGTGACGTAGTGCTCCGGTCCGTGGTCCCTGTTCGCCACCAGTGACTACCTTTCGCGAAGTAGAGGTACTCCCGCTTGGGCAGCGGCGAGGTAGATCTCCTGCCCGGTGATTCCGACAGCCTGCTCGTCGACCAGAAACTCCGTCACGTGCGCGACCCCCTCCGCATAGGAGACCGCGCTGTTGTTGACCGCCGGTTGGTGCGCCGGGGCCCGGCTGTCGACCGCGCTGTCGGCCGGCGCGATGAGGTTCACGGTGATACCGGACCTCGCCAGCTCCAACGCCGCGGACCGGGTGAAACCGATCAACCCGGCCAGCACGGGCTGCGAGGTGCGCCAGGCGTTTTCGCCCACGTCGACCGGCTCGGTGACGATGATGATCCGTCCCCACCGGTGGTGCAGTAGTTGGCCGGCCCCAGCCTGGCAACATACGAACGCCGAGCGCAGCGCCCGTCGTACCACGCCATAGCGCTGTTCGTCCGCGAGTTCGTCCTCGGGCAACCCGTCCGGCACCGGCCCCGGTTCGATGCAGGTGACCAGCACGGCGGGGCTGCTCAGCGTGGTACGCACCTGGCCGAAAGCGACACCGACCGACCTGGCGTCGGTCAACTCGGCCTCCACCGTGACGCACCGCCTGCCGGACTCCTCGATTCGCCTAACAGTTTTGTCGGCCGCCGTGAATTCGGTGTCCAGCAGGGCGACGTCGAAGCCCCGCGCCGCCAACCTGAGCGCGACCGCGAGCCCCGTGTGCTCGCTGCCGCCGGCCACGACCGCGACTCCTGTCATCGCCGACCACCTTCGACGTGGATGGTCTCCCCGGTGAGGTAGCCCGATTCCGGCCGGGTGACGAATGCCACCACCGCGGCGATTTCCTCGGGCGTCCCGATCCGGCCCACGGCCGAGGACATCGCCGCCTCCAGCAGGACGGTGTCCCGATCCACACCGAGCCGTTCGGTCAGCTCGTCCACCATCGGCGTGGCCACGAAGCCCGGTGCGATCGAGTTGACCGTCACGCCGTGGGGACCGAATTCGGCCGCGAGCGTGCGGGTGAGCCCGGCAATCGCGCCCTTCGCGGTCGCATAGTTGGTCTGACCGGCATTGCCGCGCGCGGCAACAGAACTGAAGTTGATGATCCGGCCGTGCCCCTGCCGGCGCATGTGCCTGCCGACCGCGAACGAACATCGGATGGTGCCGCCGAGGTTGACGTCCAGGACCCTGTCCCACTCCTGGTCGCTCATGGTGAGCAGCAGCCGATCCTGGGTGACCCCGGCGCAGTTCACCAGCACGTCGAGGTGACCGAACTCCTCGACGGCCGAGGCGACGGTGGCCGTCACCGCGTGAGCTACGGTGACGTCACAGCCGAGCCCGCTGGCCCGTCCGCCGGCCGCACGGATGGCCGAGAGCGTGGCTGTGGTGTCCTGTTCCACGCGGTCGACGACGATCACCGCCATGCCCTCCGAGGCAAGGCGCTCGGCCGTGGCCGCGCCGATGCCCCGGCCGGCTCCGGTGACCATCGCGACCGGCTCGTAAGCCACCGCTGATGCGGCGGGCCCAGTCATCGGGTCGCCTCCGGGGTCGGCGCGCCGACCAATTCCGCTCGATGTACGCAAGGGCAGGCTGCCGGGCGGTCTGAGCAGAACTCGGTGCCTTGCCCGTCCTCGAATGCGTTGGCCGCGTTGACAGTGCTCATCATGTGCACGTCCAGGGGGCTTCAGGCCGTGATCTTGATCGGCAGTGAGCTCATGCCGTGCAAGATGCTGGAGTAGATCCACCGCTCTTCGCCGATCTGCTCCAAGTCGCCCACCAGCCGGCGTAACCCGTCGAGCACGGCGTAGACCTCCATCCGGCCGAGGTAGTGGCCGAGGCAGTAGTGCGAGCCGTAGGCGAAGGTGAAGTGCTTGTTCGGGGTGCGGGCGAGCTTGAACTCGTCCGGCGCGTCGAAGACGGTCTCATCCCGGTTGGCTGAGGAGATCCACACGCTGACCACATCGCCGGCCTTGATCTGCTGGCCGTTGATCACAACGTCTCCGGTTGCCTTCCGACCACCGTGCAGCGACGGCACGGTCCACCGCAGTGCCTCCTCGGTCGCCGTCTTCAGATCGACATCGCCATTCTTCAGGGCTCGCCACTGGTCGGGATTCTCGATCAACGCGAGGACCGTGCCGGTGATGGCGTGTCTGCCGGTCTCGTCACCGCCGATCATCAGCCCGTAGCAGTTGGCTATCTGCTCGGCTGCATTGAGCGGATCGCCGTCGATCCGGCAATTCGCCAACAGGCTGACCATGTCGTCCCGGTCACCACCACGACGCTCCTTGAGTAGTTTGCTGAAATACAGGAGGATCTCGTTCTTGGCGACCCAGCTCTCCTCAGGAGGTTCGTCCGCGTAGTCCGTGCTCCACGCGTGCGCGGTCAAGCCAAGCAAGTATTCCCGGTCGGTCTGGGGAATCTCCAACAGGTCGCAGATGGCGCCCAGCGGCACTTTCGCCGAGATGTCCCGCGCGGCATCGCATTCGCCTCGATCCAGCGCTGCCAGCAGCAGCTCGTCAACAGTTTCCCGCAGCGAGTTGGCGATCAGGTCGAGCATCTGCGGCGAAAAGCCCTTGGACAACAAGTTGCGCACCTGGTGGTGGCGCACACCGTCGGTGACCGCGAGCATGGCACCCGAGGCCGAGTCACCGCCGGTGAGCAAGGTGGCCAGCGCGTTACCGTTCTCCGTGGTGAAGTGCGCCTTGTCCTTGTACACCTCATTCACGTCGGCATACCGGCTGATCACCCAGAAGCCGGGCTGCTCACCCCGTGGCTGCTGCCAGTACATCGGTCGATTGGCCCGCAGATGCCGGAAGACCGCATCGAGCTCGTACTCGGCGTGCAGAATGGGCGAGGCCAGGTCGATCTCCTCGAGTTCGTCGGGGGACACCATGGGACGGGTGCTCATCTCTCACTCCCCGAGGGTCGCTATCGCGGCCAACTGCTCGATGGTCGGATGGTCGATCACGGACCTGGGCAAGAGCACCAAGCCGGCTTCCTGCGCTCGCTGAATGAGGTCGACAGCCAGGATGCTGTTCCCGCCCAGTTCGAAAAAGTTACTGCGCACGTCGATCTCGCCAAGGCCGAATAGGTCTCGGAAGATATCGAAAAGGATCTTCTCGGCAGAAGTGCGCGGTTCCTGACCGGCGGGCCGGGTGGTCTTGATCGGCGGCAGCGCGGCTCGGTCTGTCTTTCCGCTGGGAGTCAGAGGAATGGCGTCGATGGTCGCGTAGATCGACGGCACCATGTAGTCGGGCAGGAAGCGGCCGGCGTGCTCACGCAGTTCGCCCGCTGCGGGCGTGGTGCCGTGCGTCGGCACCACGTAGGCCAGCAGCTGCGGCCCGTCGGCTTCGCCGGCCCGCAGCACGGCCACCGCCTGGGCCACGTCCGGATGTTGGCTGAGCACGGACTCCACCTCTCCGAGCTCGATTCGGAATCCGCGCAGTTCGACCTGGTCGTCAATCCGGCCGTGGAACAGGATGTCGCCGTCGGCCCGTATGGAGGCCAGATCACCGGTGCGGTACATCCGTTTGCCGTCGGCGGCGAAGGGATTGGCCACGAACACCTGCGCGGTCAAATCAGGGCGGTTGAGGTAGCCGCGCGCGAGCCCGGCACCGCTGAGGTACAACTCGCCGATTTCTCCGACCGCGACTGGTAGTAGTTCGTCGTCGAGGATGTGCACAGACACGCCTGGAATCGGCCGGCCAATAGTGACCTCGTCCGTCGGGGTCAGCGGGCCGGTCATGGTCGCGCACACGGTGCACTCGGTCGGACCGTAGGCGTTGACCAAGAGGCGTCCTGTTGCCCACTGTTCCACCAGGCCGGCCGGGCACGCCTCGCCGGCCACCACCAGAACGCGTAGGTCCGGCGTCGCGTCCGGGGACATGGTCGCGACTGCGGCAGGCGGCAGCACCGCGTGGCTGACCTGGCCCTCCTGTAGGGCCCTTTCCAGCGGGTCACCGGCCAGTGTGTCCGACCCTGGCACCACCAAAGTGGCACCGGAGGTAAAAGTGGCGAGCAGCTCGGTCAAATAGGCGTCAAAGCTCGGCGAGGCGAACTGGAGCACCCGGCTGTCCTCAGTGACCTGCATCGTGGCGACCTTGGCCGCGGCCAAGGCGGGCAACCCGGCACCGGTCAGAGCGACACCTTTCGGTCGACCTGTCGAGCCCGAGGTGTAAATCACGTAAGCCAGGTTTGTAGCGGCGAGTGAGCCACCACGTTCGTCCTCAGTCACGTCGGTGTCGGGCAGTGCGTTGAGCGTGGCAGTCTGCTTAACCGAGTCCAGCACCAGCTGCGGCACCCCGATGTCAGCAGGCAGCTTCGGGACAGCGGTCCGGATGGTGCACAGCAATGCGGGCTCGGCATCAGCGAGCACGTAGGAGATCCGCTGCTGCGGGTGGTTGACGTCCACGGGCAGGAACGCCGCCCCGGCCTTGGCCACGGCAAGCACGCTGATCACCATTCGACTGGATCGGGGCAGCGCCAGTGCCACCACACGGCCCGGGCCCACCCCCTCGCTGAGCAGCAGTCGGGCCAACTGGTTTGCCCTGGCATTCACCTCGTCGTAGGACAGGATCTCGCTTTTCGAGACAATCGCCGGACTGCTTGGCCGACTGCGTACCGTCCGCTCCCACAGTTCGGCCAGCGTGGCCGATGCCGTCCTGGTTGTCGCCGACCGATCAGAAGCCTTGTTCAGATCCTTGGAGAACAAACCGCCCCCTGTTGAATATCAGCATGGTTGTACCACCGTTAAGTCTCCATGCCGTCGGAACATACTCCCCGGATAGCTGAAATGAAATGCTGCACGAACAGGTGACTTCCGAGATATCTTGCCCGATATCTATCTCGACGACGCTCCAAGCGCTGGGAAGTCATGCATCGAATGCTTCGCATGATTGAATCACGCATTGGGTCTGCCGTGAAGCGCCTGGCCCCTTGAGGCCCGGGGATGCCGCAGCCGTTGCGAAGCGTTGGATCAAGGGACCTGCGTCGCACCATTGTTGTCCGACGAGCAGTTCCGAGTCTGGAACGAGGCCTGGCCGGAGGCCCGGCCGAGCACGACCAGCGGTCGCAGTTTCGACTTTTGAACGAGCGGTTTCTACTCGTCACCCATCGCCGGCCGCAGGCTCAACGGTCGCATGTCTGTCCAATGTTCATTGACGTAATCGATGCACTCTTGCCGCGACGCCTCATTGAGAACGACGGTCCACCCCTTGGGAAGAGCAGCGAACGAAGGCCACACAGAATGCTGCCCCTCGTCATTGATCAGGACCAGATAGACGCCGTTCTCGTCCTCGAACGGGTTCGTCGCCATTACATGCGCCTCCGTAGATATCATCGACTGGAGAATCGACCTGTCGGTCCTGCAGGCAGGTGTATCGGACTGCCGCAACCTCGAAAACGGCGTTGCGGAGAATACTCATCTGCCTTCTCGAACACCACCGCCACAGCACGCTCACGTACCTCACGAGAGTGCCTCGAAGACCGAGCCATCTCTCCATCGTCTTCATCACACCGGGGCGGTTCAAGATTCCAGGCCCGACCCGGTGACCATGATGCCGACCGTCGACGTTCGACTGTGTGGTGGTGTTCAACCGTATGGTTCGAGCAGTTGAACGTCCCGCAGCCACCGGATCAGACCGTATTTCTCCGTCAGGCGGTGTCTCGGCCCGCGAGCTGGTCGGCCAGATGTTGCCACGCGGCGGCGCACTCGCGGGCCATGTCGATCACCATGACACGACAGTGTTCCGGCACGTTGTCCGCGATCTGGGCGATCTGCTCGACGCTGCCCGGGGCGGCGCCGCCAAGCAAGCGGAGCAAGCGTCGGCCGACGTCGGTGAACCGCAGCGATGGGTTGTTGCGCAGGCTCTGCAGCACGCGGCTGTAGTCCGGACCGGTTCGCTGCGTCGCCGTGACCGGGCGTGGTTTCAGGGCTGCCTGCTGTAGGGCGGTTGTTGCCGGCTCGCCTCGCCGCAATCTGGCGCGCACATTGCTGGCGGTGCCTACCGAGATCCGCGCTGCTTTGGCTACTTCGCGAACCGACGCGTTCGGGTTCCGGGCCAGCAGATCACTCGCACGCCGGCGTCCTTCGGTGCCGTCCTTGGGGCGAGTCCGGCCATCCTGCCCGATTCTACGCTCGAGCGTGCCAGCGATGGATGGCGATCTCAAAGACGCGACAGTGCTGGCCGCCAATCCAGTGGTCCGTGCGATCTTGCGGTCGGACCAGTGCGGGTGCGAATCCATGATCCGCGCGGCGGCAGATTTGCGCTCAGCCATCGTCAACGGCAGGCCGTGCGCACGATTCAACTCAACCGCGAGGACAAACACATCGGCTGAGGAACCATCGACGAAAACGACCTCGATCCATTCGTCGCCACGAAAACGAGCTGCCCGCAGTCTGTACATTCCGTCGATGACCCGCCGTGTCTCACGGTGCACGACAATCGGTGGCAGGACCTCCTCCGTTTCGACCAGTGCACGAATGTGTTCAGTGCTTTCGTCGGACCGCAGTAGTTCAAACGGCGGCAATAACGAAGCGATCGGAACCCGCTCCCCTTTTCCGATTGCTTTAGGTGAAATCGACGTCATCTCCTCATCACCGCTGTTACTCATATGACCCCCCATAGGACATAATGATCTGGCTTGGATCAGCGCGTGTAGGACATGGGTGACCAGACGCAGGTCTTGACCAGGCTCAGCAGCATCAAAGCACGTTCATCGCTCATTACAACGACTACCCGAATGACTCAATTCGGTCCGCGTCCAGATCGATCACGGCCATGCCTGACGTATGCACATTCGCACGGTGTGCGGAATCGTCGGCTCTACCCGGCGTGGCCTGTGAGTGGTTGACGGTGAGCCCATCGCCGACTGCCCCCGTTCGATTCTAAGTCACCGACATCGGCGCCCTGGAGGTCATCGGCGCCGTGCATGTCGAGCCGAGGGTTCGTCCTAGGCATCGGTGCCGGATCCGTGAGCGCCGGTGTTACGCGAGTGCTCACCGAGAGGGGCGTGCCGCGTGGTGAACGGAAGGCCGGATTCGAGGAGTTCGTCGAGTTGACCGCCCTCCCCGATGTCAGGCGTCCGCCGGCCACTTCCTGCGACGTAGTTCGTGCAAGAGGTCCTCAGCGTTGCGCGGAGTGACCGAAAAGGCGACCGTAGGGTCGAGGCTGTCCGGCCGCTGCGAGATGTTGATGCCGTGCATCACCAACCCCGGCGCTGGCCACGTCGCTGAAGAGGCGGGCCAGCTCGGTCGGCCGGTCGTCGACGGAAACATCTGTGGGCACGAGCGCCCACGGCCGTCCGTCGAACAGGTCGTCCTGCGCCGTCAGGGGACCGGATCCCGGCCGTCCCACCAGTGGATGACCACCCACCACAGTGGCAAGGTCACAACCCAGTACTTCCAGTTCACGCCAGCGCGAGACCTTCACTCCCGCCACGTCGACGTAGAAGCGAGCGGTTCCCCTCGACTGGTGAGACGCGACCACCGCGGTGCCACTTGGGCCGGCGGCACGGCGACCACCGCCGGGTCCACCGCTTCCGGCGGTTCCTCGGCCGTCCCGGCACCGACTGCTTCGGCAATGCACAGTGCGACGGGACTGGCGTCCATGAGGGGGGTGTCGGCGCCTTGCTTCCGCAGCGCCGGACCGGTGGACGTACCGATCATTCCAGCCCCGATCATCTCGGCCGTGCGCATTGATCTCCCGCAATCCCTTCGGGGCCGTCACGCAGCAGTGCCGTAAGGCACCGATATCGTATGAGCGCATCCGGTCAAATGGCCTTGTCGACGACGGATAAGATCCAGTCCGTCAGAGTCAGATTGCTCCCCCGCGCCGCCTCCTTCCACCGTTCGAGACGTAACTCGTCTAATTGAAGGCTGAGCTGAACCTGGCGCCGGAGATCATCTTCTTCGCCCGATATGCTGGCCCGGATCTGTTTGCGCAGCTGGTTCCTCGACCAGTTCAGTCGGACTGCGAAGTCGAGCCAGTGGTCCTGTTCGGCTTCCGAGAGAGATGCTACTTCCATGTGATGTTGGAACGTGAGGCTGTCTCGCCGGCGGGACGGCTCGAATTTTCTCGCCACCCAGGCATAATTTCGCAGCGTTTGGTAGTCAAGCTTGGTCTTCTCCATCGCCCGGCGGTATCGCTCACCATAATGGTTCTGCCCGAACACCAACCAATCACCGATCCACCAGGCCGACGAATCGCACACCGCGAGGATCCTTCCGCCGAGGCGGCACCATGCCTCCAGGGAGATATCTTGCGCGATCTGAAGCCTGGTCCTCTCGGCCGAAACCTCCAGGCCAAGATACGAGGCATGGCTTGATTGCCTGCTGTCAACGGGGGTCGCGTCCCCTGCAGTCGGTCTCACCGGAGTGGCGCCGCACCCCCCAGCCTTCGAAGCTTTCGGACCAGACGCGACCACGATGCCTCCCGTTTCCGTCGTCAGGACAAGCAAGTCGGCGCAGCCTTGGTCCATCTCAAGCACGCTGCTTCGACCGACCGATCGTCAGATTACTAACGTCGACCGTTCATGAGGAGCCGTCAGCTTGCTGACGGGCCGAGTTCGGCCACCGCCGGACCTGCCCGTCTTCCATCACCGCGGCCCTCAGCATTACGCACAGGAATTTGAGGACCGACCGGTCGCAGACGCGTTCCTCGACCGCTTGCATCAACTTCTCATGCGGAATGCCTCGAAACAGTTGGCGATATCCGTCTCCCCCCAGCGCCTGCCCCGCCATGCCTCATCGATCAAAACTTGGAGGGCATCGTGCGCCCCGCGCATGGGACCGGCTCCACCCGGAACTCCGGCCTGATGCTGACCATTTGCTGACTCCGACGCGGCAATCAGGCCCCTGACCTGCGGAAACACCCAAACGTTAGATCTTGGACTTGAACAGAGTACGCAGCACTTTGGACTCGTGAAAGACGGCTCCCTGCCTGCTTTGTGCAGGTCAAGGGCGATCTTCACTCTACAGGGGCACGCGTCGAAGTCGACGATTGTGAGGAACATCGCTTCACTGTGGGGAGAAGGCTCCCTGTCTGCGCTTCTGCCCATGAACGCCGGTCCGGCCGGCTCGAGGGCGACGGGATACAGTGCGCGAGACGGCAGCCTGGTCAGGGAGGGGAAGCGTGACCGCCACCAGCAACGCCCGGCCCGCTGAGGGTGAAGTGCCGGCGCCGCGGCAGAGCCGACTGCACCGCCTGATGCGCCACATCCCGCTGATCGCCCCCGTCCTGTTGTGGGCCGTGCCCTGCTGGGTGCTCCTGTACACCGGCCAGCACTGGCCGCTGCCCATCACACTGGTCGGCACCGCCCTGTTCGCCCTCGGCCTCATATGTATGCCGCTCACGATGGTGCGCGGCCACGGCCGACGCCAGCAGGACCGGGCCGCGATCATCGGTGACACCCTGCTGGGCACCAGCTGGGTCCTGTTCACCTGGTCCGTTCTCATCGGCGTCCTCTTGCGGCTCGCCCTGACCGTGGCCGGCGTCGGCGAGAGCCAGGACCGGGCCAGAATCGTCACGTGGGCTGTCCTCGGCGTAACCGCCGTACTGCTCGCCTGGGGGTACGCCGAGGCCCGCCGCGTGCCACGCGTGCGCCGGCTGGACGTGCAACTCCCGCGACTGGGTGCCGGGCTGGACGGCCTCCGCGTCGTCCTCATCACCGACACCCACTACGGCCCACTCGATCGCGCTCGCTGGTCGGCACGGGTGTGCGAGACGGTGAACGCTCTGGAAGCCGACTTGGTCTGCCACACCGGCGACATCGCGGACGGCACGGCCGAACGCCGCCGCGCCCAGGCCGCCCCCCTCGGTACCGTGCGGGCGACCCGGGCCCGTGTGTACGTCACCGGCAACCACGAGTACTACAGCGAGGCCCAGGGCTGGGTCGACCTGATGGACGAGCTGGGCTGGGAGCCGTTGCGCAACCGCCATCTGCTGCTCGAACGCGGAGGCGACACCCTCGTGGTGGCCGGCGTGGATGACGTCACCGCCGAGTCCTCCGGTCTGGCAGGCCACCGCGCCCACCTCGCCGGAGCGTTGAACGGCGCCGACCCCGACCTGCCCGTCCTGCTCCTGGCACACCAGCCCAAGTTCGTCGACCGTGCGGAAGCCGCCGGCATCGACCTTCAACTCTCCGGCCACACCCACGGCGGCCAGATCTGGCCCTTCCACCACCTGGTCCGCATCGACCAGCCCGCCCTCGCCGGCCTCAGCCACCACGGCACCCGCACTCTCCTCTACACCAGCCGCGGCACCGGCTTCTGGGGCCCGCCGTTCCGCGTCTTCGCCCCCAGCGAGATCACCCTGCTCGTGCTCCGCTCCCCGCACCCGCCCACCTCGCCGTAGCACCGGACGGGCCAACCCGTCCGCTGGGAGGTGTCCTCGAGCTGAGTGTGCGGCGGCAACGGATGACCGGACCGGGCTGCCGTTCCGTACCCTGACGGCATGCGCATGCGCCCCACGCTGAGCTGGACCCCTGCCGAGGACCTGCGGCCGGGTACGACGGATCTGGAACCCGTCATTGATTCGCTGCACACCGGCGGAGTGCTGGTGCTGAGCGGAGCAGGGATCTCGACGGAATCGGGCATCCCTGACTACCGGGGCGAGGGCGGGAGCCTGAGCCGACACACTCCGATGACCTACCAGGACTTCACCGCCAGCAACCATGCCCGGCGCCGGTACTGGGCGCGCAGTCACCTCGGCTGGCGCACCTTCGGCGGAGCCCGCCCCAACGCCGGGCACCGGGCCGTAGCCGCCTTCGGACGGCACGGCCTGCTCTCGGGTGCCATCACCCAGAACGTGGACGGTCTGCACCAGGCCGCCGGCAGCGAGGACGTCCTGGAACTCCACGGAGCCCTGGCCCGGGTCGTCTGCCTTTCCTGCGGTGCCTTCAGCCCCCGCCGCGAACTCGCCCGACGGCTGGAGGAGGCCAATCCGGGGTTCGAGCCCGTGGCCGCCGGGATCAACCCGGACGGTGACGCCGACCTCACGGATGAACAGGTCGGAGGCTTCCGCGTGGTGCCCTGCGCCATCTGCGGCGGCATCCTCAAGCCGGACGTCGTGTTCTTCGGCGAAGCCGTTCCGCCGCAACGGGTCGAGCACTGCCGCGAGCTCGTCGATTCCGCGACGTCGCTGCTGGTCCTCGGATCCTCACTGACGGTGATGTCAGGGCTCCGCTTCGTCCGTCAGGCGGCCCGGGCCGGAAAGCCGGTGCTGATCATCAACCTGGACCAGACCCGGGGCGACCAACACGCTCTTGCCAGGGTTTCGCTCCCACTGGGTACAGCCCTCACCACCGTGGCAGACCGGCTGGGCATTCCCGTCGACGGCCAGGAGACGGTGAGACCCTGACCGTGGAGGGAAGTGCCCGTGCCCGGGTCCGTCCCTGTCACCCGTCGCCGGACCGAACGCGCCGGCCTCCGTGCTCCTGTCGGACATGCAGGCGGTCGACGGGGCCTGGGACCGCGCTGCCGGCGGCCCGGCCCCCGGTCGAGGCAGCCGGTAGCAGCCCGGAGGCACCCCGCGTCATGCAGCCGGCGCCAGGCGAGAATGGTCAGCTCAGCCTCGCCCAGCTTCTCGGAATTGCATCCGGCGCCGATCTGTCTGCGCCCCTACGGCTCAGGTTCGACCCAGCTCAGTCCGTCCCCCGACGCCACCAGTCCGCCGGGCCGCAGAGGCGCCTCCGCCTCCAGCGGTCCGCCGAACAGCCCGCGTTCCTGAAGGACGGTCCCCTCCTGGAACACCTGTCGGAAGCTCTCGGACTCGTAGAGCGGATTGCGCAGGTCGTCGGCGTCGGGGAGGCGGCGTACGGCACGCTCGAAGTCGTCGGCGACTGCTGTCAGCCGTGCGCCCGCCGGCCCGCCCCCGGTGAGCGAGGCGTCGCCGGAGGCCAGACCACCCACCAGCTCGACGAACGCCTCGAGTTCCGTCGTGCCGACGTTGGTGACCTTGCGCGCCTTCCAGAAGTACGACCGTTCGTCCTGGTGCATGTCGTAGAAGGAGACCAGGAACTCGTGGAACAGGCCGTACTCGTGCCGGTAGCGGGCCTCGAACTCGGCGAACAGACGGTCCTCGTCCAGGGTTCGGGCGAGACAGCCGTTGATGGACCGGGCGGCGAGCAGCGCGCCGTAGGTCGCGAGGTGGACTCCGCTGGACAGCACCGGATCGACGAAGCACGCCGCGTCTCCGACGAGCACCATGCCGGGCCGCCACAGCCGTGACTTCCAGTACGACCAGTCCTTGCGTACGCGGACCCGGTCGTACGGGACTTCCGTGGCCTGCGGGACGCCGTCGAGGAAGCCGCGTACCTCCGGGCAGGCGTCGATCAGACGGCGCCAGGCGGTCGCCGGGTCCCGCTGGATCGCCTCGGCGTTCTCGCGGGCGACCACTGCTCCGACGCTGGTCAGGTCGTCCCGGAGCGGGATGTACCAGATCCAGCCCTCGTCGAAGGCAGCGCAGAAGATGTTGCCGTCGTTCGGTGCCGGGAGCCGCGCGCCGCCGGCGAAGTAACCGAACACCGCGATGTTGCGGAAGAAGTCGGAGTAGGTCCGCTTCCCGCCGACGTGCGTGTGGATCCTGCTGCCGTTGCCGGAGGCGTCCACGACGTACCGGGCGCCGGCCTCGCGGATCTCGCCGTCCGGTCCTGTCCAGCGCACTCCGCGGACCCGCTCCTCGTCGGCGATCACCCCGGTCACACGGCAGCCCTCCCGTACGTCCACGCCGACCCGGCGGGCGTTGTCGAGGAGGATCGCGTCGAACCGGGACCGCTCGACCTGGTAGGCGAACGAGGTCGGGTCGGCCAGCCGGGGCGACAGCGCGAAGGAGAACTGCCATGGGTCCCGGTTCCGGCCCCAGCGGAAGGTGCCGCCGCGCTTCGGCTTGAAGCCCGCGTCGGCCATCTCGCCCTCGACGCCGAGGATCCGGCACACACCGTGCACGGTGGAGGGGAGCAGGGACTCGCCGATCTGGTACCGGGGAAAGGTCTCCTTCTCCAGAAGGAGGACCCGATGGCCGCGCAGGGCGACGGCCGCCGAGACGGTGGCCCCCGCCGGGCCGCCGCCGACCACGATGACATCGAAGTGCTGCGCGGGCTTGGCGGAACTCACGGAACTCACTTGTCTCCCTTCGTCGTTCGTGCGTCGATCTTCGTCGTTCGTGCGTCGATCTTCGTCGTTCGTGCGTCGATCCAGCTGCGGATCGCCGACACGGTTGTCCCCGCGTGTTCCTGCATCATCGTCAGATGGTCGCCGGGGACGTCCATGACGTCGTGTGCCGACGGCCAGGACGTCCGCCAGTCATCCGCCTCGGCGGAGGCCGCCATGGCGGGCGTGGGCCGCAGCGCTCGCACCAGGAGCGTGGGCGTGGCGACCGGTTCGGGATCCCAGCCGAGGAAGATCCGGTTGTAGGCCCCCATCGCGGCCAGGGCGGTGTCGTCGTCCCCGGTGATGACGACCGGCTGTCCGACGTCCTGCGGCGGCGGTGCGGCCAGGGACAGCAGCCAGTCCTTGTCGCTGTTGTCCGCCGTGATGTGGTACGTGTCCAGCAGCACCAGGCCGTTGGGTGCCCGGCCCGATTTTTCCAGCTGGTGGGCCACCAGATGCGCCACATTGCCGCCCGCCGACCGTCCTACGACCACGAACGGCCCGTCCCCGACGTGCCGCAGCACGCTCTCGGCCTGCGTGTGCGCCAGCGCGGCGCGGTCCTCCGGGACGGCGGCACCGGCGCCGATACCAGGGTGCGGGAATTCCAGGACCTCCAGGTCCTTGTGGAAAGCGCGGTGGAAGCGGGGGAAGTCTCCGCCGTCCGACGCGAGCGAGGGATGGTAGGCCGGGAAGTAGACGACCGTCGGCCTTCCGGAGCCGGGGCGGCCGTGGGAGCGGCGGATCGGGGGCAGAGCGTGCTCGCGGGCTTGGGCGGCCGTGAAGGAGGGCAGTGCCCAGGACGCGGTGACGAGCAGGTGCATCGCCGCCACCGGTTGTCCGCAGGCGCTGACCGTCCGGAACAGCGAGGAGAGGGTGTACGCGGGCCGCTCGGCCTCAGGGGCCTCGGGTGCCTCGGCGGCACCAGGGGCCTCGGGGGCGGCTGCGGCGGCCGGTTCGCCGTCCAGCAGGCCGAGCAAGTGGCGTGCCAGCTCCTCGGCGGTGCGGTGCTCGAACACCACTGCCGCCGACAGCCGGAGCCCCAGCGCCATGCTCAGCCGGTTGCGGATCTGCACGGCGGTGAGAGAGTCGAACCCCAGGTCAGCGAGGCTCTTGCCGGCCGGCAGCGCGTCGGCGTGCGGATATCCGAGCACCGCGGCCACATCGGTCCGCAGCAGCTCCACGAGCGCCGCCTCCCGCTCGACCGGCGACATGGGGGCCAGCCGTTTCCGCCAGACTCCCGGCTCCAGCATCTGCCCAGGAGAGCCGGCGGAGCCGGGGGCCGTCGCAGCGGCGGTCGGCCGGTGCTGACGGACGAGTCCGCGCAACAGTGGCGGCAGGTGCCCCGCACCGGACCGAAGCGCTGCCCGGTCCAGCAGGATCGGCGCCAGGACCGGCTCCGCCGAGCGCAGCGCGGCGTCGAACAGGGCCAGGCCCTGCTGTGTGGACAGCGGCACCAGCACGTCGCGTGGGTGTGGGCGCTGTGCGCGCTGTTGGGGCTGCTCCGTCGCCATGCCGCCGGCGTGCTCCCACGGGCCCCACGCCAGCGACAGCGTCGGCAGCCCTTCCGCGGCGCGGCGGTGGGCGAGGGCGTCGAGGAAGGAGTTCGCGGCCGCGTAGTTGCCCTGGCCCGCCCGGCCCAGCAGGCCGGAGACGGAGGAGAACACGACGAACGCCGAGAGACCCATGTCCCGGGTCAGTTCGTGCAGATTCCAGGCCGCGTCGGCCTTCGGGCGCAGCACGGCCGCCATCCGCTCGGGGGTCAGCGAGTCCAGCACGCCGTCGTCGAGGACCCCGGCGGCGTGCACCGCGGCGGTCAGCGGCGGCTCACAGTGCTTGACGACCTCGGCCAGCGCGGCACGGTCGGCCGCATCACAGGCGACGATGCCGACCTGGGCTCCCATCTCCTCCAGGTCGCCGCGCAGTTCCCGGGCTCCTGGCGCCTGCGGACCACGGCGTCCGGTCAGCAGCAGATGCCGTACGCCGTGTTCGGCGACCAGGTGACGCGCCAGTTCCGCACCCAGCGCGCCGGTGCCTCCGGTGATCAGCACCGTCCCGCCCGCGCCGAAGGCAGCCCCCGCGGCTGAGGCGTCCCCGGCCGGGACAAGACGCGGAACCGTCACCTGGCCGTCCCGCACACGGAGTTGATCCTCACCGGTGGCGACAGCCGACGGCAGCATCCGCAGCGACTCGGGCCGCTCGTCCACATCCACCAGAACGACACGACCGGGCAGCTCCGACTGCGCGGCACGCACCAGTCCCCAGACCGCCGCACCCGCCAGGTCGGGCACCGGCCCGGTGGCGTCCCGCGTCACCACGACCAGCCGTGAGCCCGCCGTACCGGGATCGTCCTGCCAGTCCTGAAGCGTTTTGAGCAACCTGCCGGTCAACTCGTGCACGGCGGACAGCGGATCGGAACCGGTCGCTCGCGCGACAGCCGTGACGGCGACGAACTCGGCGTTCACGGCGCCGGGCAGAAACCCGGCGAGGTTCAGCTCGTCCGGCCCGCGCACCGCCCATGCGCGCTCGTCGGCGTGGCCGGGGACTTCGAGGGCGGCCCATTCAGGGCGCAACAGAGCCCTTCGTACGATGTCGTCCGTCATGCCGGCCGTCATGTCAGCTGCGTCGGCCGGCAGTTCCCTGGTGGCCAGTGAGTCCACGCGCGCCACGAGTCGGCCGGAAGGGTCGGCCAGCGTCAGCGAGACCGTGTCCGGGCTCAGTGCTGTCACCTTGACCCGCAGCTCCGTGGCTCCCGAGGCGTGCAGGCTCACGCCGCTCCATGCGAACGGCACCCGCACCGTGCTCGTGTCGGGGGGCGCGGCCAGCAGGGGCGCGTGCGACGCGGCGTCGAACAGGGCGGGGTGGAGTCCGAAGCGGCCCACTTCCGAGGTGTGCGAGGCGGGCAGCCGGACCTCCGCGAAGACGTCGTCGCCGCGCCGCCAGAGTGCGCCGACCCCCTGGAAGGCGGGCCCGTAGACGAGCCCGGCATCGGCGAGGGCGGCGTACGCGTCGGTGAGATCCAGCGTCTCGGCGCCCTGGGGCGGCCACGCGGTCAGTTCGCCCTCCGCGGCACGTCCGCGGCCCAGCTGACCGGTGACGTTCCGGGTCCACGGGGCGTCCTCGGCGGACTCCTCCGGCCGGGAATAGATGTCGACCGGCCGTCGGCCCGAGTCGTCCCGCGCACCCACCACGACCTGCACCCGCATCTCCGCGGAACCGGGCAGGGCGAGCGGCGACAGCATCACGAGGTCGTCGACCGCACCGCAGCCCACCTCGTCACCCGCACGCACGGCCATCTCCACGAACACTGTCGCCGGCACCATCACCCTCCCGGCGACGACATGGTCCGCGAGCCACGGGTGGCTCGCCAGGGACAACAGCCCGGTCAGCACCGTCCGTTCGGTGTCCGGCACCGGGAACGCCGGGCTCAGCAGCGCCCCGGCACCGGCCGCCGCCGGGGGCGGTGCGTCCAACCAGTACCGCTGCCTCTGGAAGGCGTACGTCGGCAGGTTCACGCGCCGCGCGCCAGAATCCGCGTACACCGCCGTCCAGTCGACAGCGGCGCCGGCCACATGCAGCCGCGCCACGGCCGACAGAAGCGTTTCCGGTTCGTAGGCACCGCCCCGTGTGGCCACGGCGAGAACCGAGCCGTTCGGGGACGCGTCGGTCAGGCAGTCGGTGGCCGCCGCGGTGAGTGCGGGCCCGGGACCGAGTTCCAGGTAGGCCGAGACCCCGTCGTCCGCGAGCCGGCGCACGGCGTCGGCGAAGCGCACGGGCAGCCGGGCGTGCCGCGTCCAGTACTCGGGCGAGCACAGGTCCGCAGGCTCGGCGGGGCGGCCCGTCACGGTGGAGACGATCGGGATACGCGGCGGTCGGAAGGTCAACTCGCGGGCGATCCCCAGAAATTCGTCGAGCATCGGCTCCATCAGGGGCGAGTGGAAGGCGTGACTCACCCGCAGCCGTACGGCCCTGCGACCTCGCGTCTCGAAGTCGGCCGCGACCGTGAGCACCGCGTCCCGCGCGCCCGAGATCACCACTGAACGAGGCCCGTTGACGGATGCGATCGCCACCTGCGCCCCGAACTCCGCAAGCGCCGTGACGGCTTCCTCCTCGGTCGCGTCCAGCGCCACCATCGCGCCGCCGTCGGGCAGCGCCCGCATCAGCCGGCCGCGAGCGGCGACGAGCGTCGCCGCGTCGGGCAGATCGAGTACGCCGGCGACATGCGCGGCCGTCAGCTCGCCGACGGAGTGGCCCACAAGCCGGTCGGCTCGAACGCCCCACGACTGAAGCAGCCGGAACAGCGCCACCTCGAACGCGAACAGTCCGGCCTGCGTGAAGTCCGTACGGTCCACAAGTGCCGCCTGCGGTGAGCCCGGCTCGGCGGACAGCACCGCGCTCAGCGGCTGTGGGAGCCGGTCGTCCAGGTGCCGGCAGGCCTCGTTGAAGGCTTCGGCGAAGACGGGGAAGGCGGCGCCCAGTTCGGCACCCATCCGGGGGCGCTGGGCGCCTTGTCCGGTGAACAGGAAGGCGGTACGGACCTCCGGGTCCACCAGTCCTCGTACGACTCCCGGTGCGTCCCGGCCCCGCGCGAACGCGCTCAGCGCGTCCAGCATCCGTGTCCGGTCACCGGCCGGCACGATCGCCCGATGGGCGAGTGCGGAGCGCGACACCGCCAGCGAGTAGCCGACGTCGGCGGGCGACAGGTCCGGCCGGTTCGCCACTTCGGCCGCGAGTCGTCGGGCCTGGGCGCGCAGGGCGGTTTCGTCGGCGGCGGAGAGCAGCCACGGCACCGGCGGCGGCGCGGCTGTCTCCGGGGAGAGGGCCGTCTCCCTCCCCGGCGCCTCCTCCAGAATCACATGCGCGTTGGTCCCGCCGATCCCGAAGGCCGAGACCCCCGCACGCCGCGGCCGGTCCGAGGCCGGCCAGGGGCGGGGCTCGGTGAGCAGTTCCACCCGGCCCGAGGACCAGTCCACGTGCGGTGTCGGCGAGTCGGCGTGCAGGGTCCGGGGCAGTTCACCGTGGTGCATGGCCTGCACCATCTTGATGACGCCGGCCACTCCGGCCGCGGCCTGCGTGTGCCCGAGGTTGGACTTGACCGAGCCGAGCCACAGCGGCTCCTCGCGGCCCTGCCCGTACGTGGCCAGGAGTGCCTGCGCCTCGACGGGATCGCCCAGCCGGGTGCCCGTACCATGGGCCTCCACCACGTCCACGTCAACGGCGCGCAGCCCCGCGTCCGCCAGCGCCTGCGTGATCAGCCGCCGCTGAGCCGGCCCGTGGGGCGCGGTGAGCCCGTTGGAGGCGCCGTCGGAGTTGACGGCGGAGCCGCGGAGCACGGCCAGGACCGGATGGCCGCGCCGCCGCGCGTCGGACAACCGCTCCAGCAGGACGAGTCCCACGCCCTCGCCCCAGGCCGTGCCGTCGGCTGCCGCCGAGAAGGACTTGCAACGCCCGTCCGGCGACAGCCCGCGCTGTCGGCTGAAGGCCAGGAACGGCTTGGGCGTCGCCATCACCGTGACCCCACCGGCCAGCGCCAGCGAGCACTCGCCCGAGCGCAGCGCCCGCGCCGCCCAGTGCAGCGCGACGAGGGAGGACGAGCACGCGGTGTCGACCGTGATCGCGGGACCGCGCAGGCCGTACGCATAGGAGATCCGCCCGGAGGCCACGCTGCCCGCCGAGCCCAGGCCCAGGTGCGCCTCCAACTCGTGGGAACGGGTGAAGCGGGCGGAGTAGTCGCCGTGCATCACGCCGACGAACACGCCGGTGTCGCTCTCGCGCAGCGACGTTGGGTCGATCCCGGCCCGCTCCCACACCTCCCAGGACGTCTCCAGGAGCAGCCGCTGCTGCGGATCCATCGCCAGCGCCTCGCGCGGCGAGATCCCGAACAGCCCGGCGTCGAACTCTGCGGCCCGGTGCAGGAATCCTCCGTGGCGCGCGTACGACGTGCCGATCCGGTCGGGATCGGGGTCGTACAGGGCGTCCAGGTCCCAGCCGCGGTCGGTCGGGAACTCCGAGACGGCGTCCCGGCCCTGCGACACCAACTCCCACAGATCCTCGGGTGAGTCGACGTCACCGGGATACCGGCAGCCCATGGCGACGATCACGATCGGATCGTCCTGAGGAGCCCGGTCCGGTCCGCCGTACGACCGCGGGCTTCCCCCAGGCTCGCCCTCGCTGAGCGCGACGCGCAGGTACCGAGCCACCCCGGCCGGTGTCGGATGGTCGAACACCAGCGTCGCCGACAGGCTCAGACCGGTCAGCGCACCGAGCCGGTCCACCAGCTCGACCACGCCGACGGACGTCATGCCGAGATCGGCGAAGGAGCTGCCCGCGTCGGGCAGATCGCCCGGCACAGGCCGGCACACCTCGGCCGTCTCGCAAAGCACCACCTCCCGTAGCGCACGCTCCTGGTCGTCGGGCGAGAGGGACAGCAGCCGCTCACGCAGGTCGGTCGGGGCGGTGTCGCCCGCGACCGCGACGGCCGGAGCAGGGGCGACCAGCTCGTGCCGGACGATCTTGCCGGACGCGGTGCGCGGGACGGCGGCGATCTCGCGGACCTCGGCCGGCACCTTGTAGTCGGCCAGCCGGATACGGCACTCGGCAAGCACCCGCCGTGCGTCGAGCCCGCCCGGGCCCGGTACGACGAAGGCCACCGGCACCTCGCCCAGCACGTCGTGCGGCACGCCCACGACCACGGCCTCGGACACACCGGGACACTGCGACAGCGCCTGCTCGATCTCCGTCGGATGGATGTTCTCGCCCCCGCGGATGATCAGCTCGCTGACCCGGCCGGTGAGCTCGAGATGGCCGTGTTCGACGCGGTGTCCGAGGTCGCCGGTGCGGTACCAGCCGTCCCGCAGCGCGGCGGCCGTCGCCTCGGGCTGCTCGTGATAGCCGGTCATCAGGCTCGGCCCACGTACCCAGACCTCGCCCTCGGCGCCGTCCAGGACGTCCTCGCCGCTCCGGGGGTCGACGACACGTACGTCCATGCCGGGGACCGGGGGCCCGCAGGAACCGTCGACCCTGGGGCCCTCCGGACGGTTCACCGCGATCATGCCGCAGGTCTCGGTACTGCCGTACGCGTCGAGCAGCGGCGCCCCGAGGATCTCCTCCACGCCCGCCCGCAGTGCGGGGCCGCTCGGGGCGCCGGCCACGACGCACAGCCGCAGCGCCGGCGGGGCGTCCCCGGCCGAGTCGACCAGCCGGTGATACGTCGCAGGAACGCCGGCCAGCATGGTGAACGGCCCGCCGAGCCCCTCGTACGCCGTGAGCAGCTCCTGCCGCAGACCGCCCGGCGCCAACAGATCGCCGGCGATCCTGGCGCTCGCGCCCACGGCCGTCACGCCCAGGATCGCCAGCGAGTGCCCGAAGCTGTGGAACAGCGGAAGCGGCCAGAGCAGCCGGTCGTCGGGCGACAGACCGAAGATCGGGGCGTAGCAGGCGGCCACGGACCACAGCGCGGCCCGCTGCGTGGACAGCACGCCCTTGGGCCGGTGGGTGGTGCCGGAGGTGTACAGCATCCAGGCCGGATCGTCGAGCCCCAGCAGGTCGATCTCCGCCGGCCCTTCGCTCTCGGCCGCGCTCCGGAACAGCTGGGCGCCGTCCGGGATGGTGCCGGTCCCGGTGACCAGGACGTCCAAGGCGTCGTACGGCGGTGCCAGGCGCCGCAGTTGTGCGAGGTGCGCGGCGTCGGTGATGACGAAGGCTGCGCCGCTGTCCTGGAGGAAGTGGGCCAGCTCGGCGTCGGAGGACCGCGGATTGAGCGGGACGCCGACCATCCCGGCCCGCAGCACGGCGAGGCAACTCTCCACCATCTCCACACAGTTGCCGAGGCAGATCGCGACGCGGTCGCCACGGCGAAGTGCCGTGCGGGTGAGATACCCGGCCAGCGCGCGGGTGCGACCCTCCAGCTCGGCGTAGGTGACGCTGCGCGAGGAGTCGGAGTAGGCGACCCGCTGCGCCGCCGACTCGGCGTGCTCCTTCAGCAGCTCCGGCAGCGGCCGGTTCAGCTCCTCACGCCACATGGTCCCGCCTTTCAAGTCCCTCGCTGCGCAACGCTGTTGAGCCTACGTGGACAGTCGGCCGTGATGGTCCGGACGGCGCCGGTGTGCCACAGGCACGCGCCCGAACAGCGCGTGTCGATGACGGCCGGCCTGCTCGTCCTCATGCTCTGGGGGCTGCCCAAAGGCCCGACCGAGCCGCAGTTGCACGGAACGCTTGCCGGCCAGGACATCGCCGTCACCCTGCGCACCCACCGCCCCGTCCCGCCTGGCCAGCCCTTGAACCAGCGCCTGACCTCCGCCCGGACACCGTCCGGCCCGATGCTGACCATGACCGCCGGAGTGACGGTCATCACGGACATCCTTCAAGGGGAGCTGCGTAGGCTTGTGCCGTCGTCGCGGTGAACCACGCGCTTTCGGTGGTGTGGTCAGGGGTGACCGGCGACCAACAGGAAGGCTGAGCCGGTGATGCAGACCGCGAGGGCTGTCACGGCGGTGCAAGCACCCAGTGACATGATCATGACTCGGGCGCCCCGGTCGGCCATGGGTCGGGACGGCGTCGGTTCCTCGATGCCGTCCCGCACCCCACGCCACCACAACAGGGACAGCTCCTGCCAGCGTCGCCGCTCTCCGGCCGCGGTGCGGGGCTCGGTGCCGTCCAGATGCCGCAGCAGGTCAGTCCGGTAGACGTCGAAGGCCACCTTGACCTGCTCCGCGTAGCCGACAGCGGCGCTCACCCCCGTCATGTACGAGATCCATGCCGCGAGCGCTCCTCCGCCGAAGCACACGGCGAAGAGCCACCAGCTCTGCTGTGTCACGAGGAGCGCCGTACCGGAGAGCGCGGCGAAGAGTGCGAACAGCGTCGCCATGACCAGTCTGCACTCCAGGTCGGCCCGTGCCGCCGCGAGGCCCGCGACGACGCGGTCGGGCAGCAGGGGATACAGGCGCGGCCACACCAGGACGGCGTCGAGGCCGTAACGCAGCCGGGGATACCGCTCGGCGCTCTTCAGCACGTTGCCGAGCCGGGTCGGCCTGACCTGTTCCGGCTGGGTCTCCGGGGGATAGCAGTCGTTGAGGACCGCTTCTGTCCGCCGGTCGGTGAGCGCCTCCTGGGCCAGGCGCCGCTGCCGGCCGCGGTGCCAGGTGCTGCCCAGTTCACCGACGACCCTGCCCAGCGAGGTGGGCCAGTACCCGGCGTACCAGCGCACCAGTTGGTCGCTCCACCCGGCCAGCAGGGTGGCGATCAGGAGGGCAGCGACGAACGCGACGGCGATCAGGAGTGTCTTGTCGTACGCCCCCAGCCGCGACCAGTCGGCTCTGGCCCGACGGGCGCCGAGGGCGACGACCGCGCCGAGCACCGCGGATCCCCAGACGAACGCCAGACTGGGGAGGAACGCGACGAGGAGGAAGCGGCGGTCGAGGACGCCCGCGCTCTCCTTGACAAGGGAGGTCAGCACCGCCTGCCGTCACCCGCTTTCGAGCCGGTGCGGGTCGGTGGTGGCGGCGCACTCGGGTGGGTTGTCGGGATCGAAGATGCGAATGCGCTGCAGGGGGGTGCCACAGCGTCGGCAGCGGACGGTGGCCAGGCCGATCTGTGGATCACCGTCGGCCGGGTCCGGCGTGCTCCCGTTCAGGCCCGCCCCCATGACGTCGGGCTGAATACCGACGCCGTCCTCGTCGATGAACCGGTCGATGGGTTCCCTCGGTACGACGCCGACGATGCTGCCCTGTCCGTCGGCGACCGCCACGGCGACGACGGGTAGGTTCAGCAGGGTCACCGCCGGACTCTCCAGGAAGTCGGGCAGGGTGCTTCCGGCGTTCACCACCACCAGCGGTGGCAGGGGCGCCGCCGGATCCCGCAGTGGCGGGGACGACCGACGCAGCCGTTCGGCTTCGATGAGCGTGAAGGGGACGCCGTCCTCGACGACGATCACGTAGCCGTCGACGCCGAGGAGAGCGTCGGCGAGATCGTCCGGACGGAGCGCGGCGTCGACCGTCGTGACCGAGCACTCGGCCATCTCTCCGAACTTCATGGTCGGTTCGATCCTCAACCCCCGCCCCCTACGACAACGAACGGTGCCCAGTAGTAAGGATGGTCGAAGACGGGCACGGCGTAGTCCGTCGTGCCGCGCCTGCCTCGCGCAATTCCCAGGCGCGCCCGCGTGGCACCGGCCTGCGCGCGCTGCGCGTGGCGGGTCCCTGTCCGCTGCGTGCGCACCACCGCCGTGAAGCCGTCAAGGGCCGCCCGGTAGTCGCGGGCCCGCAGACGTGCGTCGGCGACCTGGAGGGCAACGGTGGCCTCCGCCGCACGCGACTGCCCCGCGAAGCCCTCGCAGTGGGCGACGACTTCGGCGGCCGTGATCCGGCGCAGTTCGAGCTGGGCCCGACGGAGGGCGGCGGCGTCGCTCATCCCGTCGAGCCGGAACCGGTAGAAGGCACGCATGAGAAGGCTGGTCGACAGGTCGTCCACGGGCCACAGGCCGACGACCACCGAGTGCACGCCCGCGTAGAGCAGTGCCCTGGTGAACCCCATCAGTTCGTCTCCGGGCCTGTCCCCGTTCCGTCCGGACTCACAGGCACTGAGCGTGACGAGGTTCGCCGGAAGAGACAGTTCGAGAATGTCCGCAGCCGTCAGCCGTGCGTCTCCTCGGCGGTCCGGCGCCATCAACAGGCCTGAGTTCATGGGCTGGTTGTCGTCGAACCGGCCGTGGCAGGCGAGATGCAGTACGTCGACCCCGCGGGGCACGCGGGCGAGGGCCGCGGTCATTTGGGGCTTGGTGGCCTCCCGGCCCACGAAGAGCCGCGCTCGCTCGCCGTAGAGGGCGGCGATCTCGGCACTCTGCTGCCGGGCGTGGAGAAGAGGCCGCTTGGTGTGGCCGTCCGCGAAGACCAGCGCCGCCGTTCGGCCGTCGTCGTACTTGTCGACCGTGTACGACGCGGTCGACGCGCTGGGGGTGTATCGGACCGGGTGCCGGTCGGCGACGCAGACGTGGGCATCGATCCGCAGCGCGTGCAGGGGGATCCGGTGGAGCGGGCCGTGGGGCACGAACCAGAGGGTGTCGCCCTCGGCGCACCACCGCGCGAGCGGGGCGACCAGCGGGGCGAGCTCGTCCTCCCAGGTCCCGCGTCGGCTGTACCTGAGGTTCCGTGCGGAGTGCTCCGAGGAGAACAGGTCCCGGGTCAGCTCGCCGAGCCGCCTCCGGGACAGGGGTATGTCGACGATCTCCGGCCGGGCGAGGTCTGCGCGGCCGATGAACAGCAGTGTGCTCTCCTCGGTGACCAGGTACTCCGCCAGGACCGTTCCGGTGCGCGCACGGCGGAGGAGTCCGCGAACGGTTTCGTAGTCGGCCGGAACGGCGGCGCGCAGTGCGGCGTATTCCGCCAGCTTCCGGTAGTCGAGCATCCGGCTCCAGCAGCTCGTCAGTTCCGTTTGCGCGGAGCGCAGTTCCACCACGGAGGCACGCCGCAGGCCGGTCTGCCGGACCTGGTCGCGCGCCTTCGTGAGGCGTTGCACGGCGGCCCGTTCCTCCTCGATGAGCGGCTCGTCGGCCAAAGCGGCCGGAACCCGCATACGGCTGCCCAGCAACTCCGTCAGCGCCCGTGAACCCGAACTCTCCATGATCTCGAAGGCGAGGGTAGCCGACTCCTCGAACTCGGCGGATCCGCCGTCATGGGACTCGACCGTCAGCAGCCGGACCACGGCCTCGTACATCGCGGCGGCCTGTTCGAAGAGGGCGACGCGCAGGTCGTCGTCGACGATCCTGGCCCTCAGTTCCTCGTAGTGGCCGACCGCGTAGAGGAGGAATCTGCGGGCCGAGCGCGGATCGATGCCGCGCAGCGCCAGCCCGAAAGCGCCACAGAGCCAGAACGCCATCGGCACCAGCCCCAGTTGCTCCAGGGTCCGGCTCGCTTTCTCAACCTGCCGGACGACGCGCCCGTACCGCCGTGTCTGCCAGTTCCGCACCGCCGATCGGACCTGGGACATCACCGGCTCCGGCAGGCCGGCGAGCGCGTAGTCGAGCTGGAGCATGGGGTGCGGCACGTCGTCCTCGACGGTCTCGGATTCCGGCCCCCGCAGCGCGCCCGGACTGAGCTGCTCGACCGCCGAGAGGATCCAGAAGTCGGTGCGCGGCATCAGCATCACGGAGAGCGTGAACGCGCGGCCCTCGAACTTGCCGTTGAGTCTGTCCATGGTCCGCAAGTCGTTCTGGCTGACAGCCGTTTCGTCGGCTTGGCCGAAGGCTTCCTTCGCGGCGTCCTGCCGGCCCAGCCTGAGGTGGAACGCCCCCGTCAGCAGCAGTGCGCGGCGGCGCAGCAAAGGCAGGACCGCCTGGTCGCCGAGGACCGGAGCCAGGGTTGGCAGGGACTTCTCCGGGGTGAGGCTGCCCGCCAGCGAGGAGGAGACACGGCTGTCGGCCGCGAGGTCGCGTTCACCCGCGGTCTCCCAGATCCGAGCGGCCTGCAGGAACGACGCGGCTGCCTCCTCGCGGAAGCCGAGGACCTGGTAGACCTCGCCCAGGCCACGGGCGCAGAACCCGTCGATCAGGCGCTGTCCGGCGCGGTACTTCGTCAGCTCCGTCCCGGACAGCCGCCGACCGGCGCAGGCGTCCGCCTCCTTGAGCAGCTCCGCCGCATCGTCGATCCAGGAAATCACCCATTCGTCCAGCCGCACCCCGGCCGAACCGGGCGCCCGCCAACGGCGGGCGATGCGCTCCGGTGGAGCTGAGCGATTGCCCCGTGCGTGCTCCAGTCCTTCCTTGATGAGGGTCCGCGGCAGGGTGAAGTCGGGGTAGCCGCTCCGGTCCGCGATCGCGTCGTGCAGCCAGGCCCGCTGCATCCGGTACCGGTGCATCGGCGTCGCACGCACGTAGAGGGAGGCGTCCAGCCGCTGTTGGACCAGCCCCGTGCGCCGGACCAGTAGCACACAGAGCGCCGATACGGCGGCGACCAGCCACAGCGCGGCCTGCCGCAGCCGCGCGTCCGGATGATGGACGACAGCCAGGAGCAGGCCCAGCGCCGGGCCCGGGAAGAACCCGTAGCCGGCGGCCAGCGCCAGCCTGAGACGCGGTCCGGCGTAGTCGGTCGCGAAGCGTGACAGCGTGGTGGTGTGGGCGAGTTGCAGGAAAAACGCCGCATACGCGCCCGACAACGCGACCGCGACGGAGTGGTCGTGGAGGAACACGTGATCGCGCCAGACGTGAATCAGCCACTCGCCCATCGGGCCCGCCGCCAGGACGGTGAGGCCGACGGCCCAGATGCCTGATGCCAGGCGGACCTCCTGACGGGTCTGCCGGATCAGCCGCCCGCTCTCGACGAGGAGATACCAGTGCAGTGCACTCAGCGCGGCGGCCGCCAAGACCGTCGGCACGTCCGGAGCGTCGGCGGTGGCGACGGCGATCAGCGGCGCCAGCCCGGCCAGCACGGCGAATCCGTCGACCAGCGATACGCCGATGTCCGGCTCTTCCCTCAGGAGACAGGCGAGGTAGGAGGGGTGGCGCCACCAGCCGAGCAGCTGACGTCGGTACGCTCGGAAGGGGCCGATCGAGGCCGCGAGCCCCAGCGGAACCAGCCACCACAGCAACGCGGGACCCACCCCCGAGGCAGCGAGCGCGGTCCCCATGCCGACGCCCGCCGCGAAATTGCCGAACAGCCCCAGCAGCAGACCGAGGAGCATGAGGAGCAGTGGGCCGGTCTCCCGCACCTGTTCGCCGAGCGGCTGCGCCAGCCACCAGCCGATTGTCCCCCAGAACACAGCCCGCCCGGCACCGAACCGCATCACGGTGGCCCAGGCCAGCAGCGCGAGGGTGAGAAGGGGCCATAGCAGGCGCCTTTTCAGCCAACGCTGGAAGAGGCCGTAGACCACGACGGCGGCCGCCACGCCGGCTGCGACCGTGGTTCCCAGCGTGTCGCTGAACAGCCTCAGGAACAGCCAGGCGATCCCTCCCCAGAGCGCAGAGAACAGAACAAGCAGCACGGGGGCGACGATCCACCAGCGCAGCCGGGGGCTGCGTATCAGTTTGACCGTCTCGAGCAGGCAGAGCACGACGGCCACTGCGGTGACCGCCCAGCGCAATCGGTCGTCATCAGTGAACTGAGCGGCGATGAACCACGCCGCACCGCCCCACAGGACGCATTCGGTAGAGGTCGAGAAGAGGGCCCGGAACACTTGCGATGCGGACACCGGAAAACGTTAGGACGCCCGCCCGCCTCCAGGAAGGGGCGCGGGCCGTGGTACGCGCACGGCGCGCAGTGCTCGGGGCTCACGGCCGCACCTGCCGCACGCCCTCGGGGAGCGGCGCGCGCAGCGCGTGCGCGCCTCACACTGTGCCGATGACCGGCGCGGTCACCACGGTTCCGCAGGTGATCCCGCCTCGGTGCCGTAACAGCGCACGCGCTCGGCCACGTCCGGGGCACCGATGGTGTCGTAGTGGGTGGCGAGCAAGCCGACGGCTGCTTCGGCTCCGGCGTCAACTGCCTTGTGCAGCAGGGCTGTCGCAGCCGCGGTTCGGCCGTGGAGGCGGGCCAGGCCGAGCAGCGCCTGCGCGCTCCCGACGTCGCGGGCACGCTCGTACAACATGAGGGCTTCGGTACGAAGTCCAAGCTCCTCGCACATGCCTCCGGCGCTCAGCAGAACCGGCGGAGCGCCTTCGGTCTCCACGCCGCGCCGGAACTTCTCGGCTGCCCCTGTGGCCGCGTACCCGACGAGCAGGTAGCTGTCGCCTTTGGGAACGGGCCCCGAATCGGAGGCCGACTGCCGTTCACCGACGGTGACCAGCCGGGCGGCGTCGCCGTCCTTCCACAGCTTCGACTTCAGAGCGCCGATGGTCTGTGTCCGCCCGTACCGCAGTATGGCCAGCGCGAGCGTCAGGGCGTCGTCGACACGGCCTTGGGCGTACCAGCGGTGGGCCAGATAGAAGCCGGGGCCTTCGTCGCCGTGTTCGGCGGCGAGCAGCGCCTGGGCGTGGGCGGCCGCCGAGTCGCCGGTGGAGGCGTAGTACTCGGGCAATCCCCACAGACACTTGACGTGTCCGCCGGAGATGGCGTCGGCAACGGCCTGGTCCCGGCGCGTGGTGTCCCCGGCGTCGTGCCACAGCTTCGCGAGATCCTTCCAGGCGTCGTGCTGACCCAGGTCGGCCGCTCGACGGTATGCGGTCGCCGCTGGGCGCACATCGTCCTCGTACTCCTCGTAGAAGGCACCGAGCAGTTGCCACGTGTCCCCGTCCTCGGTCCGTGTGGCCTGGCCGACGGCGTGCTCCTGTTCCTCGCTGTTGCCCGCGGTCCGGGCGATCAGCGCGAGCAGCACCCATCCTTCGGGGCGGCCGCCGGCGATCGCCTGTTCGGCGGCGGACGACGCCGCCTTGAGATCGCCGGCCTCCCAGAACCCACCGGCCGCCGAGATCAGGTACTCATCCCAGTCCGGACACGAGCCCAGGGCCAGTAGGGCCTGTGCGGCTCCGACCTGGTCACCCGCCTCGGTGCGGTGCCGGCACAAGCGCCGTAGGGCCTTCCCGTAGCCGTGTTCGGACACCGCGCGACGGCCCGCCTCTTCAGCGCGGCTGGTCTCCCCCGCCTTCTCGTAGAGGAACATGAGGTCTTCATAGGCTCCGGGTGCGCCCAGGCGTTCCGTCCGCTCCAGCAGGTCGATGGCGTCCTGGATGCGGTCCTGCTCTTCGAGCCGTCCGGCCTCGGCGAGGATGACCTCACAGTTCCCCTTGGCCGCGAGCCCGGGGGCGAAGAGCAGCGCCTCGACCGAGTGCCCCGCCTCGCTCAGCGCGTAAGCGAAATTGCCCAACTGCCAGTCGTCGATGCGTTGGCCCGCGCGGACGGCGTCCTCGACATCGCCGAGGTCCAGCAGCGTCGTGGCGAGCGCGGCCCATGCCCTGGCCGAGTTCACCGACTCCGCCGCCCTGCGCTGCCAACCGGCCGCGTCCCGCGGCTTGCCGACCGAGTCCAGCCGCTCCGCCAGGAGCAGGGCGGGGCCGACGTCGCCCAGCTCCAGCGCCTCCCCCGCGGCCGCCTCGGCGTCGGCGGTGTGCCCAGCCCGCCAGAGCGCGCCAACGAGCAGCTCGTGCACCCGCACCGAGGGGTCGGCTTGCAGTGCGCGGCGCGCCAGATCGACACTCAGTCGGTAACGGCCTCGGGTCTCCGCGGCCTTGGCGAGCGCGTGCAGGCCCGCCGGAGACGGCAGATGCGTGGCGGCGGCCGCCCACCAGGCGTCCGGTGGGCAGTCCAGCGCGCGCCGGCGCGAGATCTGCTGGCGCAAGTAGTCCGCCAACCGGTACATGTTCCCGTCTGCTTGCGGCCGGCCCGGACCGGTCACCAGCGTGGTCAACGGCCCGGGGACGCCCCTGCATGGCTCGCCCGCGTCACCGAGCGCCTGCCGGAACCACCGTTCGGACCATCGACCATCCTTGGTCCGCAGATAGGACTCCGGCAACAGGGCCCAAGCGGCGGCCGACAGGAACGGCCGGCTGACGTCGTCGGGGTAGCCGAGCCTTGCGGCATCGACGGCTGCGTCGATCAGGGCGCGGATCTCCGGACCGCCCTGGTAGCGGGCCAGCAGCTCCCGGCCACCGGCCAAGTACTGGGTGGCCTCGTCCGGATGGGCGGCGATCGCCTCGGCCAGGCGTGGATCCCGTGCCGTGGCAGCCGCGACGGTGGCCGCGGGCACCCGCCGGAAGCCGACGTCCTCAATGGCGATCTGGCGGTCTTCGAGCAGGCGCCCGGCAGGGGTGTCGCCGTCCGTGAGTTCCCGAAGATGCTCCGGCCAGAGGGTGCCCAACACCAGGACCGGGCCGCGCCCCGGATCGTTCAGCAGGGCATGCAGGGCGCGCGCGGCGGGGTCGTCGTCCGCATTGGTGAGGTAGCGCTGCGTCTCGTTGAGCCACAGCACCGTACGGGGAATGGCGTGCTGTGCGCTCAGTCCCTCGACCAGTTCGTAAGCGCTCGGAGGGTGCCACACTCGCCACGTCGGATCAAGGAGAGAGAGCGCCTCGAAGCAGGCACGCGTCTTGCCGGTCGAGGACCCGCCGACCAGAACAGCGAACCGGTTCCGGCCCTCCGCCGCCTCCCGCACGACGGACCGAATCGCCAGGTCGTGCGCGCGGTCGAGGTAGCACGGCAGATTCGGCAGGTCCGGGGTGGACACGGCGGGGTCGATGGCCGGGTGGACGCCCAGGGCGATCGCCTCGTAGATGTGGTCGCCGACCGGGAAGGAGGGGATCGAACGCGGTGACTCCGGTGGGTCACTGTCGCCCGTACTGAGCATCAGGCGCCGCAGGGTGGTGTAGGTCCGGTGTTGCACGGAGTCGGGCCTGGCGATGCTGGAGTGGTCGCCGGGCAGCGCCCGGGCGTCGGGGAAGACATGCTGCGCCGAGGGAGCCGGCACGATGTTGTCGCTCTCCCCGGCGTAGACGGAGAAGGGAATGGGGCAGGTACGGTCGGTGACCGCGGCGGCGTGGACCACGTCGTTCATCACCTGTCTCGCGGTGTCGTTGACGGCACCGTCCAGCGGGCGCAGTTGACGCTCCTGCGGGTGGCGTGACCCCAGGACGTTCCGGCGCAGAGACAGAAAGATCTCGGAACCGTTGGTCGGGCAGGCGAGCAGGACGATCCGCCTGATCCGCGCAAGTTCGCGTCCGCGGCCCGCGGTGAGCATCCGCGTGAGGTAGCGCTGCACGATCAGACCGCCCTGGCTGTGGGCGACGAGCATCAGACGGGAGAAGGGTTCGCCCTCGGTGTCCAGGTACTCCTTCAGACTGTCCGCGGCGGTGTCGAAGCTGGGGAAGGTCCGGGTCGGGTTGATGCGCTTCAGCCCCGTGGAGTAGGAGAAGGGCAGGGGCTGGACGAAGTCCAGGCTGTCATCGGCCGTGATCAGCTTGGTGAGCGGGTCCCACATGGCGGGCTTGGACCGGATCCCGTGTACGAGGACCACACCCAACCGGTGCTTCTGCAAACCGACCTCCCCAGTGCCGACCGGAGTTCACAAGTTAGCCGCCTGGGCCTCACAGCGGTGGGGGTTCGGCCGATCTTCCGCCGGGCGTACGTGACGTGACGACGTACACTCCGACCCTGTCCGCAGAGGTCTCCTATCCGGACGGCTCCACGGTCAAGGCCCGGTTCGCCAGCTCCACCGAGGGCGCGGCCCACCAGTGGGGCCTGGTGGACCGGAGCGCTCTTCGGAAGCGGCTCGTGTCTCCGGCCGACGCCCCGCACGGGGACGCGGCGGTCGTGGTCCAGCCCGGAACTGCCCAGCGCTACCGTGTGACGTTCTTGACCGGCAGGGGCTTGGTGGCGCGGGCGATGTAGTAGTCCTTGGGGGCGGAGAAGATCACGAACTGGTTGTCGTAACCCCTGATTTTGACGCGCACTTTGTAGTTCCCGTTGGCGTCGGTGGTGGCCTGCGCGTTGTACTCGCTTTCGTAGTACGTCCGCAGCAGGACACGGGTGCCGGCGACCGGCCCGTGGCCGGCGGGCCAGGCGACCTTGCCGGTCACGGTGAGCGTGTCACCGGCGCGGACACTGGTTTTGTCGACGTTGTACGTGATCGTGCTGAAGACGGGTTTCACGGCGACCACGGCGCGGGTGAAGACAAGGTCGTGGTCCGAGGGGTCCTCGGCCGGGTCGTAGGAGGCGTAGAACTCCACTTCGTGCCGGGGGTTCAGGAAGAGGCTGGTCTGGTTGTCCCACCGGTCCGCCTGGACGCCGGGGAGCGTGAACCGCCCGTCCGCGTCGGTGACGACGGTGCCGAGGCTCCGGTTCTCCCGCTCCGTCGGGTCGATGGGGTCTCCCCAGGGGTTCCAGGTGGTGTAGAGAACGTTCTGGCCCAGGGTGACCGGGGCGCCCGCCGCGGGCGTGCCGTCGGGCCGGGTCAGCTTGCCGGTCAGGGTGACCGTGCGGCGGCCGAAGTCGGTGGTGAATCTGCTGGTGGCCAGGCGCAGTTCGTAGGTCGCCGCCTCCGCCGCGGCACTTCGCGTGGAGGCGGGGCCGGCGGCCCCGAGGGCGGGCGGCGCCCCGGCCGCGGTCGTGGCGAGCGCGGTGAGGACGGCTGCGGTGGCGAGGCGAGCCGCCCGTGAACGTATGCGCATGTGGACTCCTTGGTCAGGTGTCGTGCGTTCCTCCACCGGTTTGACACATGAGAGACCTGCTGCGGTTGTAACGCCCGGATGAAGTACACCCAGAACACATGGTCCGCGAACACGGCATTCACCCCAGGTTCACCGAGTTCACCTGGCCACCGACGATGTCCGTGTCGCGCGTGCGGCGGATCGGTCCGTCGTTCGAGCGGTGCAGGCACAACGGACCGATGGTCCGGTGCCTCAGTTCTCCAGGACGAAGATCGGCTTGTGGCCGGCCCGGTCCGAGGTCAGTACGTCGGGGATCTCGTCCCAGCCGTACACTCCGCTGGTGACCAGCTCGGGATGGAGCGTTCCGGCGGCCACCGCCTCCAGCGTCGGTGTCATGTTCGGCCGCGCGTGCCCCTTGCCGTTGTGGAAGTGGACTCCGCGCTGGTACAGCGCGAGCAGCGGGAGCTGGACCTCGTCGAAGTAGATGCCGACGCTGTTGACGTAGCCCTCGGGCATGACCGACAGCAGTGCCTTGCGCAGGCGCTCGGGGTTGCAGCTGGCGTCCACGGCGAGGTGGAAGTCCTTCTCCCGCTTGCCGTTGATGTCGTGGACCTCGGCGCCGAGCTGCTCGGCGACCTTCATCCTGACCGGGTCGTCGTCGTAGTACACGGTGTGGGCGTTCGCGCAGTGGACCGCGACGTCGACGCAGTACAGGCCGATGGAACCGGTGCCGCCGAACACCGCGATCTTCGGGTCGGGGATCCCGGCGACGGTCGGCATCACCGTCTCCCAGCCGAGGGCGAGGTTGTCGCCGATCGACGCCAGGTGCACGGGGTCGACCCCGGCGGGCAGCTTGGCGAGGTTGAAGTCCGCGTAGGGAACGCGGATGAGTTCGTCGAAGGTCCCGCCCCAGGCCCCGTTCACCGGAAGTCCGTACTGGGCATCGCCATGGAGGAGACAGCGGGCCGGGTGTCCGAGTTCGCACTGTGCGCAGCTGCCGCACGCTATGTGCCACGCGACGCCGACGACGTCTCCGACCGCGACATCCGTGCAGTCGGGGCCGACCTCGACCACCGTGCCCACGCACTCGTGGCCGATCGGGAACGGACCGAATCCGGAGAACGGCGTCTTGTCACCGATGACGTGGTGGTCGAGATCGCAGGTCGTGGCCGCGAGCGGGCGTACGAGCGCGTCCGTGCCGTCGACGATGGTGGGGGTGTCGACCTCGTCGAAGCGCAGTTGCCCGGGCGCGACGAACATCAGGCTCTTCATGGGGAAAGCTCCTCGGTTTGCGTGGGAGATTGCGGGCCGGACGGTGTGTCCGTCCGGCCCGGTGCCCGCGTGCGGTCAGATGGCGCCGGACTCCGGGGCGCCGACGGGGATCGCATCGAGGAAGAGCGCGTCCGGGGGGCCGGCCAGTGCCTGCGCCAGGGCGACGCCGATCTCCCGCATCGCGGCGCCCTTCATGTGCGCGCTCAGTGCGTCCTGCGAGGCCCACTTCTCGATCATGACGAACTCACCGGTGGTGCCCGCCTTGCGGTGCAGCGCGTACAGCAGGCACCCGGGTTCGGCGTGCACCGCGGGTAGGGCCTCCTTGAACGTCTTCTCGACCAGCTCTTCCTGGCCCGGCTTCGCGACCATCGTCGCCACCAGGACTACGGGCTCGGACATGAGCACACCTCTCTCGCTATAACACTCGTTATAATCATGGCAGATGTTGCGGGCCGCTGGTCACAGCGGCTGGTGGGTTCGATCCAGGGCCGCGAAAGCGGCCCTGACGTACTGGGCCGTGCGGTCGCTGCCGAGCACGCCGGTGCCCATTCCGTTCATGACGTACGAGATCGCCGCCCGGCGTTCGGTGTCGATCACCACCACCGATCCGCCCCAGCCCGTCCAGAAGCAGATCCGCCCCGGCGGGAGATACGGCACCGCCGGCGACGGCAGCCCGAACCCGATACCGAAGCGCAGATGCGCTCCGAGCACCAGGTCGGGGCCGTCGGACTGCCGGCTGAAGATCAGGTCGATGGTCGACGGCGACAGCAGGCGTACGCCGTCCAGGGTGCCGCCGCACGCGATGACGGAGTGGATCCTGGCGAGCGACCGGGCGTTGCCGTGGCCGTTCGCCGCACCGATCTCGGCGCGTCGCCACTCGGGACGCCACGACTCGTCGGCGCCGCCCAGAGGGCCGGTGAACGTCTTCACCGCCACACTGTTCGGATCGGCGCCGGCGAGGTCGCTCGACCGGAACGGCGGCGGTACGACATCGGCGACCCTGCCGAACTCGGAGTCCGGCAGACCGATGTGGAAGTCGGCGCCGAGCGGCCCCGCGATCTCCTCGGCGACGAACCGGCCCAGGGTGCGCCCGTCGATCCGCCGGACCAACTCGCCCACCAGATGACCGTAGTTGAGCAGGTGGTAGCCGGAGGCCGTGCCCGGGGGCCACCACGGCGCCTGCGCGGCCAGCCGGGCCGTCGAGGCCGGCACGTGGCAGACGTCCGCGACGGTCACCGGCCGGTCCCACCCTGAGACGCCGGAGGTGTGCGAGAGCAGGTGCCTGACGAGCACGCCCTCCTTGCCGCGCGCGGCGAACTCCGGCCAGTACCGGGCCACCGGGGCATCGACGTCGAGCAGTCGGCGCTCGACCAGCAGCAGCGCGGCCAGGGACGTGACCGTCTTCGTGCACGACCAGACGTTGGTGATCGTGCCGCGCCGCCACGGCACCGTACGGCCCTGGTCTGCCCATCCGCCCCACAGGTCGACCACCGGTTCCCCGTCGACCATGACCGCGACACCGGCACCGAGTTCCTCGCCCGCGTCGAGGTTCTCGGACAGCCGCGCGGCCACCTCCGCGAAACGCTCGTCGCACACGCCGTCCAGATCCGCCATGGTCAGGCTCCCGTCCGGACGTCGTCGCCGGCCGGACGTACCGCCGCACGGGGCACGCCGCGCAATTCGCGGCGCAGGCTCGCGCGCGCGATGTCGGCCACGTCCAGCAGATAGGTCTGGCGCATCCGCCACGGGGCACGGTGACCTTGCCGGGGAAAGCTCTGGACGCCCCGCTGGACGTAGCCGGACGCCAGCTCGATCATGGGCTGCTCGCGGACGCCGGGCTCCGCGGGCGGGGTGACCGCCGCGAGGCCGGCGCGGCGCATGTGGTTGAGGACGCGGCACACCAACCGCGCGGTGAGATCCGCCCGCATCGTCCAGGACAGGTTGACGTAGCCGAAGCAGAGCGCGAAGTTCGGCACGTCGCTGAGCATCGCGCCCCGCCACAGCAGGTGACGCGCGGGCTCGACCGGCTCGCCGTCGACGCTCACCGCGACATGGCCGAACGCCAGCATGCGCAGCCCGGTCGCCGTCACCACGATGTCGGCCGGCAGCACCCGGCCCGACCGCAACCGGATCCCCTCGGCGACGAAGCCGTCGATCTGGTCGGTGACCACCTCGACCTCGTCGCGCTGGATCGCCTTGAAGAGGTCCGCGTCGGCCGTGATGCACACCCGCTGGTCCCACGGTGCGTACGACGGGGTGAAGTGCTCACGCACCGCGTCCTGGCCGATCCGTCGCGCGGCGGCCGTGGTCAGCAGCGCCCGCGCCCGGTCGGGGAAGCGTCGGCAGTAGTGGTAGAAGCCGTTGGAGTAGGCGGCGTTGCGCGCCCTGATGACCCGGTGCGCCAGTCGGGCGGGCAGCCGTCGCCGGACCCCGGCGGCGAACCGGTCCCGGCGCGGCAGCGCGCTGATCCATGTCGGCGTGCGCTGCAGCATGGTCACCTTCGCCGCGTCCCGGGCCATCGCGGGGACCACCGTGATCGCGGTCGCACCGCTGCCGATCACGACGACACGCTTGCCGGTGTGGTCGAGCCCGTCAGGCCAGAACTGCGGATGCGCCACGGTGCCGGCGAAGGACTCGACGCCCGGGAACTGCGGGTCGTGGCCGCGTTCGTAGTCGTAGTAGCCGGTGCACAGGTAGAGGAACGAGCAGGTCATGGTGGACCGCCGCGGACTCCCCTCGCCGCCGCCCCGTTCGACGGTCACCGTCCAACGGGCGGTCTCGCCCGACCAGTCGGCCGAGACCACCTTCGTGGAGCAGTGGATGTGGCGGTCGATGCCGAACCGTTCCACGGTGCGCCGCAGGTAGTCGAGGATCTCGTCCCCGTCGGCCATGGAGTTCTCGCCCGTCCAGGGCTGGAACGGAAAGCTGAGCGTGTAGATGTCGGAGTCGGCGCGGACGCCCGGGTAACGGAACAGGTCCCACGTCCCGCCGAGGGACTCGCGGGCCTCCAGCACGGCGTACGACCGGTCGGGGCACTGCGACTGAACCCGGTACGCGGCGTCGATACCGGAGATACCCGCGCCGACGATCAGGACATCGACATGGGCGGGCGGCGAGGCGGAGTGCGGGGAACTGGTCATGGCACCCGAGTATGGAAGCGCTCCGAAGACGCCACTTGACTCTGGGCGACAAGAATTTAACTCCGCACGACACCCGGAGACGGAGGACCACATCGGGCGTCACGGCGGACCTGCGTCGGCGTCCGGCCGAACCAGCGGCGCGCCGCCCGGGTGAGCGCCGCCTGCCCGGCCAGCTCCACCAACGAGGCGACCTGCGAGAACGGCATGTCGGTTCCCGTCAACAGCCGGTGTGCGGCGTTCTTGCGTACGTCGTCGAGGATCGCCTGGAACGAGGTGCCCTCCTGCGCCAACCGCCGCTGCAATGTGCGTGGATGCATGTGCAGCCACTCCGCGACCAGGTCGATCCGCGCGGGAACCGTGCCCAGAGCGCGCCCGACCGCCGACCGCACCGTGGTCGTGAGGCTGTCACGGGGATCGGTGTAGTGCGTCTCCAGGTACTCGACGACCATGCGCCGCAGTTCGGGGTTGACCGGGGTCGACATCGGCTGGGCGAAGAGCTTCGTCGGCACCCGCAGCAAGGCGCGGCCGGCGTTGAACCGGACCGGCGCGCCGAAGAACTCGGCGTACACGGACTCATCGGTCAGCGGTGGATGCGGCAGGTAGACCCCGAGCAAGTCGTACCCGCCGCTCATCGTGATGAGATTGCGGTGCAGCAGCCCCAGACCCGCGTCGATCGTCTGCGGCTCGTACGGAATGTCCGGATGCACCATCCGGTATTCGACGGCGCCCACCCCCGCATAGCGCTCGGGATCGTCCGTACGGGTCAGACGAATTCCCTGATTGTGCACGAACAGGAAGCGCGAGGCGCAGTCCAGACCCTCTCCGACCGTGTCGCAGTTCCCGACCGCCAGAGCCAGCGGGCCGAGCATCGACATGTCCTGGTACGCCGCCAGGCGCAGGCCGAGATCCGGACGCTCCAGGTTCTTCGCGGCGCGGCGCAGGATGCGCCCGGCCGTCACCGTCGGCAGCAGTCCGTGGTCGGAATCCAGGTCACCCGGCGAAACGCCGAATTGGGCCAGCAGTCCTGCCGCGTCCCCGCCGAGATCGTCGATCAGGCGATCGATGCCCCGGATCGCGGCAACCCGGATTTCCATGTGCGATGTCCCCACGCTCTCGCCGTCAGGACGGCGCCCTCGCGGCGTGCGACGAGAAACTCCATGACATTCGGCGCGGCCTGAACGCCACGGGCATCCGCGAGACGGTCAATCACGTGTGCCGCCCCAAGCGCCTCGCCGCGGTCGAGGACCGACTTCACGCCCCCAGCGCCGCGCGGACGGCCTTGACCCGCTCCTCGGTGAAGACCCCGCTCTCGAGGAGCGGCAGGACGGACAGCACACCTCCCGACGACCCCCAGCTCCCCTCGTCGATCACCCGGAAGTTGACCCACCAGGCCGGCGACGGCTCGTCCAGCCCACAGGCCACCGCGAGCGCGGCCAGCACCCGCTCGATCACCTCGGCCCGTACGTCCCGCTGCCAGGCGGCGTCCATGACCGCGATGTCGATCACCATGACGTCGGGGTCAGGAGTGGAGTCGGCCAACAGTCGCCCGCCGATGGCCATCATGTCCCGCTCACGCTCGACGAAGTGCACCTGGAACCCGGCCCTGGCGGCCGGGGCGTGCTGCCCGACCTCGGGCACCAGTACCGCGTCGGTCAGGGTCTCGGCCAACGCGCGGCGCTGCTCAAGACCCAGGCGCCCCTTCGGGGCATTCACGGTGATGATCGTCATGACAGCCTCCTATGACAGTCGTTATAGACCAGCAGACTACACAACCGGAAGCGAGGACCAGAACGGGCGGCGCGCAGAGATCGGGGCAGGACGACGATCCGCGGATCAGAGGTGGATCACCAGGGCATCTCACCGTGACGGTCACGGAAGGTGCCGGTCGGTCCGTCCGCCCCGATGGTGGCGAGCTCGACGATCGCGTCGGTGCCCTCGGTCACTGTCTGCGGGCCGCTGTGCCCGTTGAAGTCGGTCGCGGTGTAGCCCGGGTCGGCCGCGTTCACCTTCACGTCCGGCCAGGACTTCGCGTACTGCGTGGTCAGCATGGTCACGGCGGCCTTCGACGCCGTGTAGAGCGGCGCGACGGCCCGGCCCTCGACGCGCCCGGTGTCGTGGGTGGCCGCGAAGGACCCCATGCCGCTGGACACGTTGACGATGACCGGGTTCGCGGACTTGCGCAGCAGCGGGAGGAACGCGTGCGTCACCCGGACGATCCCGACGACGTTGACCTCGAACACCTCGCCGGCGTCAGCGGCCGTGATCCGGTCGGCGGGGCTGTGCGTCCCGAAGACACCGGCGTTGTTGATCAGGACGTCGATGCCGCCCTCGCGAGCGGCGACATCGGCAGCGGCCGCGGACACCGACGCGTCATCGGTCACATCGATCTGGACGAAACGGGCCCCGAGTGCGTCGGCGGCCACCTGGCCACGCTGAGGATCACGGGCGCCGACGACGACGGTGTGGCCGGCCTCGATCAAGCGGCGGGCGGTCTCGTACCCGAGGGACTTGTTGGCTCCGGTGATGAATGTTGTTGTCATGCGTTCACTCTCGGCCCGTGACGAGAGGACAACCAGTGCCCCCTGCGACGGTAGGACTGCCAGTACCAGGCACAACGCCTGTCCGGCGGACACAATGGTCGGGTGGACGAGACCCTTGGCACGGCATTGCGCCGCTGGCGCGACCGGCTTTCTCCCCTCGACGTCGGGCGGACCTCGCGGCCCGGACGACGTGCGGTGGGGTTGCGGCGCGAGGAACTGGCCGAGTTCGCGGGGCTCTCGGTCGACTACGTGGTGCGGCTGGAGCAGGGGCGTGCCACGAGCCCTTCGGCGCAGGTCGTCGCGAGCCTGGCCAGGGCACTGCAGCTGCAGCCCATGGAACGCGATTACGCCTACCGGCTGGCCGGCCTCCTGCCTCCCCAGGAGGGGACGATCTCCACGCATGTCCCGGCCGGGGTCCAACGGATGCTGGCTCGCCTCGGGGAATTCCCGGCGGGCGTCTTCAGCGCCGACTGGACCTTGCTGTCCTGGACTCCGGGATGGGCCGTGCTGCTGGGTGATCCCAGCGCACGGACACACGTCGAGCGGAACCTGGTGCGGGCGGTCTTCGCCTCAGGCCCCTCAGGGCTCGCGGCCTGGCCCGTGCTCCAGGAGGGTGACGCCCTGAAGCCCGCCCTCGTCGCCGATCTGCGCACGGCTCTCGTCGACTACCCCCGTGACCGCGGCCTGACCGGCCTGGTCGCGGAACTGCGGTCCACCAGTGCGGAGTTCACCCGGCTGTGGGACGAGGGTGCGGTCGGTCCGCACGTCTCGGCCCGCAAGACCATCGTGCATCCCCAGGTCGGCGAGGTGACGTGCGACTGCGACGTGCTCACCGTCCCGGGCTGCGACATCCGCCTCGTCGTCTACACGATGGCCGCGGGTTCCGTCGATGCGGAGAAGCTGGAGTTCCTGCGGGTCACGGGCGGCGTCCGCGCCGACGGCCCCTCACCTCCGGGGCCCGGCCTGTTCTCCAGGCCGTGACGGTCCTGGTCGCAGACCCGAGCCGCCAAGGGGCCCTGTACTCATGCATCCACCTGGCCGAGATCACCCGGCCAAGGACCGTGTTCGATCAGAACCGTCCACACGATCGGTAGAAATACGGCTTCTTACACGAAGACGGCGCTGATGTCGCCGCCGAAGTATCCGCTGCCTGCCCATGCCCACGAAATGTTCGGGGCGTTGACGATGGGGCCGCCGATCGTGGTGCAGCCGCCCGCGCTGCAGGCCGTGCCGACGACGTAGTAGCGTCCGGCGCTGCAACCGACCCCGACGTACTTGCCGTCGGTGCTTCGGTAGGTGCTGCACCCGCTGGCCTGGTTCGGCTGGGCGACTGCCGGAGTCGCGAGAACGATCGTGGCCGCGGAAGCGGCGGCGCACAGGGTTGCCACGAGACGTGCTCGAGTCTTCATGGTGGCTGCTGCCTTTCGTAGATGGGATGCGTTCCGCCCGGGTTCTGTCAGCAGTTCTTGACCCAGTGCACCCAATACCAGGGGGCGTCCGGGTCCTGTGAGAAGGCGCCGTCGTCGTGCCACTTCGAGACGCCGTAGTCGTCCAGGAAATTCGCGACCGTACCCGTGGACTGGTTATTGATCCAGGAACCGTTCTCCAGCCACGGAATGCGGTAGTTGTAGCAGGCCCACATTTTGATCTTGTCGCCCGTGTACCAGGTGCCCTTCCACGCGCACATGGTGTTGCCGGGGCAGAGCTCGGAGGCGGGCTTCCTGGGCGCGTTCGCCGTCCGGACAGTGCTCTCGCCCGGCAGAGCCAGCAGGATCTCCCCGCGGTCGCCGAGACGGATCTTGTTCACGGACACCTGGGTGCCACCTGTCTCCGACAGGTAGGAGTCCACGCGTCGCTGCAGTTCATGCGCCTGCGCGCTGGTCAGCCCGAGTCCCTTCGCCTGTGCGGCGAAGTCGGTCCTGGCCGATCCGTTCGCGGCGGTGGCCACTCCCGTCGTGGTCGTGAGCGTGCAGAGTCCCACTGCAACGGCCACGACCGCACCGCACTTTGCCCTGTTTCGCCACGTCATCAAACCATTCCCTCCAAAGAGAGCCGCAGCGTTCCAGTCGGTGCCGCCGCTCAGGAAATCGTGCTCGCACGGTGATCTACCAGGCGCCGGTCATCCACCACCGCTGGTCCTGGTAGCTGGTGTTGTAGTTGCAGCGCTCCATGGTGATCGGGCCGCCGGTGACGTTGGAGCTGTCCATGCACAGGTTGTTGGAGTTGCGGAAGTGAGCGGCTGATTGTCGACCGGGTACCACTTCTGGCTGAGGTAGCTGTCCTCGTAGTGGCATGGCGCCATGATCACGTGTGCACCCACCGCGTTGCTGCGCAGGTCCATACACAGGTTGTTGGCATTCTGGATGTTGTACACCTGGTTGGAGTCGAGCGTGCGGTACCACTTCTGACTGGAGTAGGTGTCCTCGTAATGGCACGGGTAGGCCAGCACGACCTCCGCGCCCGGCTGATTGGACCCCAGATCCCAGCATCGTCCTGTGTTGGCCACATTGGCGGGCCCACTTATGGTGAGGATGCCCGTGTCGATTGCCGAGCTGGTCCCCGGCGTGCCGAGCATCAGCCCGGCCGTGGCCGACAGCCCTATGGCCAATCGGCCGACAATGCGGGTGCTCATCCCGATCGCGATGAACTCAGCCATCGATTCCCCTTCGAGAGTCCGGCAATTCCACCGCCGACGGGTGGAGACCCGCAGGACGGCGGATCGAGCGGCGCGGCGTATCCGCGGCGCGGCCTGCCGTGACCCGCGCTCGTTGATCACCGTAGGCCCAAGCTGCGGCTACGGGGGCACCAAAGGGCGCACCGTGACTCCCCAGTTCGTGCACAATGCACCACACGAAAGCAAGGTGCTCGTTCAAGCGAAGGTCGGGGGTACATCGCATGACAGACCGTGCAGGTTCCCGGTTAAGAGGAACCGAGTCGTTCGAGACAGTTGCCTCGGCCTTGTTCGCCCCGCTGAGGGTGAGTGATCCCGGCCCCCAGGAATTCGAAGCCCTGGTCAACCACACAGCTGTCGGACCCGTGGTCATCGCTCGTATCCAGGCCACCGCCGCAACGGTGACACGGGACAACAACAGCATCACCTCCACCGACATGGAGTGGATGCATTTCAATCTCCACCACCACGGTCCGGTCACGGCGACCCAGGATGACCGGACCACGACCGTCAAACCCGGTGAACTGTTCGCCTGTGACAACACCCGGCCCTACCGGCTCATCGGTGCTGACCCCACCGACATGACCGTGCTCTGCATCCCCCGGGCAAGTCTCGGCAGACACGCGAACTCCATAAGCCGGCGCACAGCACTCCCCATCTGCGCTCGGGAGGGGATCGGCCGACTCCTCGGCCACGCCCTGTCCACTGCCAACGACGGCCTCGTCCATCATTGCGCGGCGGCAAGTACGCATCTGGGTGACGCGCTCACCGCACTCCTCCTCGCCGCATTCGCCGACACCACCCCCGAACAGGCCTCCGTCGCCAGCGATCTCGCCGACCGTATCCGCGCCTATGCACTGGCCCACCTGGACAACCCCCACCTCAGCGCGGAACACGTCGCACGCCGGCACCACATCTCCGTCCGCCACCTCCACGCGCTCTTCAAAGACAGCGACCTGACCTTCGCCGCCTGGGTCCGCCATGAACGCCTGCTACGGATCCACCGAGACCTCCTCGACCCCGCCTCTTCGGAGATCTCCACGGCCGCGATTGCAGCACAATGGGGAGTGCACGATCCCAAACACCTTGGCAGGGCTCTGAAACGCGAGTTCGGCACAACCGTCAGCGACCTACGCCGCAGGCAAAAGGACTGAGTTCGGGGCTCCCGTTCGATCGACAAGCCTCAAGATCGGTACGCCGGCACTCGGGGTCAGCCGCGGACGCGGAGGTCGCGCCAGTCGGCGGTGAGTCCCTGTCCGCGCAGGGACGTGCTGGTTCCCTCATTGAGCGGGTGCACGGTGAAGACGCCCATGCCGATCTTGACTGACGCGGGGAGCTCGGCGACCAGCTCGTCGTGAACGGTCTTACCATCCAGCCGTCAGGTGATCCGTTTGGCGGCGGTGTCGATGGTGATCTCTCCGTGGTGCAGCTGTCCGGGTGTCGCGGAAGGGCCGTACAGCGGGTCGCTCACCACGCGAGTGAAGGGGGAGGCCACCCCGGGGTACGGCAGGCGTTCGGTGATCGCGAAGAGGACGAAGGCCGCGAAGCCGTCGCGGTGGTTGTACGGCGTCGCGTTGAGCGCCTCGGCTGCGATCGAGGCGGAGAAGCTGATGCTGTCGGCCTGGGCAGGGTGAAGTCCTCGGTGGACGCACGAGGAACTTGCAGTTGTCGGCCATCTGGACCGGGTGGCTCCGGGTGAACTGGTCGATGGCGATCCGCACGCCGCCGTCGCCGGTCGTGACCTTGGCATCCGGCTCATTGGCGACGAACGTCGCGCCGTCCGGGAGGGGGAACGTCAGGTGGAACCAACGGCTCATGTCCAGGGTCGGCCCCTCGAAGCTGTCGTAGACGATCTCGTGTCCAGGGTCTCTGCTCGTCATGGCGTCTTTCCTTTCGCGCTGCCGGTCTGGCTGGGATGGAGGTCCAAGCGGCCGATCTGGAAGAGCCGCCCGACGTCACGCTTCACTTTCGGCCAGTGGCCTCCGCGACGGTGGGACGGCCAGTACCAGGCACCACGTCGACGGGCGCAGTGGGACATCACCACCCGGAGACGTCGCCGTCCGCCGGTGGGAACGGTGCGGGCCGTGATCGGCTTGCCCGCGTCCTCGCTGTCCAGCCGGCCAGCATCCCGGTGTCGCGCTCCATCAGGCCCGCGAGTCGCAGCAGCACCGCGCCGCGCTCCCGGACCGGCAGCCGCACGGCGGTCAGCCCGGTGTGGCTCTCGGCGGCGGTCAGCCCGGTGGGGCTCTCCACTGCGGTCATCTCTCCTCCACCAGTTCCCAGCGTCCGTCGGTCTGCCGGGCCATTCCCCGGCGGCGCAGTTCCTCGAGATAGCGGGCCATGCCGCGCTCGCCCCGCTGCCGGAACAGCGGAAACACCTTCGGCAACAGGTTCGGCGCCAGCATCGCGAGCCGGACCAGACGGGACTCGCCGTTCCGGGGGTAGGCCTCCAGTCGGGGCTTGTCGAGCAGGTTCACCACGGCCGCCACGACGTCGTCGGCCTGCTGTGGCGGGTCCTGAAACTGCAGGGAGTTCCCGCCGTCCACGGCCTCCTGGCGCAGCATCCGGGTGTCGGTCGCCGAGGGCAGCACCGAGCCCGCCAGGATGCCTTTGCTCCTCAGGTCGAGCCCGAGGGCGAGCATCGCCCCGCGCAGCCCGAACTTCGAGGCCGTGTAGATCGGGGTCTCGCCCAGCGGGAAGATCCCGCCGAGGGAGACGGTGGTGACCACACGGGCGTCAAGGGAGGCCCGCAGCAGCGGGATCGCGATCCTGGTGGCGACCAGCGGGGAGGTCAGATTGAGGGTGATCTCCCTCTCGATGCTCTCGACGCTGCGCACGTCGAAGCGTTCGGCGCTGGTCATTCCCACGTTGTTGACGAGCACGTCGAGGCGGCCGTAAGCGTCGGCGACCTGGTCGAAGAGGTGCTCCACCTGGGCCCGGTCCACCAGGTCGCAGCCGAGGGCGGTGTGGCCGGCGCCGGGAAGCTCGGCCGCGACCTTCTTGGCGCGGGCCACGTCGATGTCGACGACCACGCAGTGGGCGCCCCCGGCGGCGAAGCGACGGCACATCGCGCTGCCGATCCCGCCGGCGCCACCGGTCACCAGCATGACCTTGTCATGGAAGTCGAAGCCGCTCACGACACCGCCTCCGCGTCCCGCAGGGACCGCACGCGCGGCGGCAGGCCCTCGGTGCGCCAGCCCATCTCGGCCGCGACCCTGGCGAGGTGCTTCACGAGGGCCGCGCTGTCGACGTAGCCGGTGTGCCGGGGCGAGTCGACGAACTTGATGCCACCGGACAGGTCCGGGCGGTCGGTCCGGATCAGGCGTGCGAAGCGCTCCGCGTTCGGCAGTCGGTGCCCCGCGCCATGGATGTACCCGGCGATCAACTGGGCCTGGGTGTCGAACAGTTGGTACGCGCCGGAGTTCGTCTCCACGAAGCCGACTCCGCACAGGCCGTGGTGCTCGCGGGAGAACGACGACAGGTACAGGTCGGGGTGCTGCTCGTCGCCGAAGTACTTCTGCGCGACCGGCACCTTGTGGACGTAACCGGTGGCCAGCAGGATCAGGTCGAAGTCGTCGTGGGTGCCGTCCGTGAAGTGGACCGTCCTGCCCTCGGTGCGGGCGATCCCCGGTTTGGCGGTGATGTCGCCGTGCTGGAGGTGGTGGATCAGCATCGAGTTGATCGCGGGGTGGGTCTCGAACAGCCTGTGGTCCGGCTTCTGCAGGCCCAGGCGCGTCGGGTCGCCGTTGATGATCCGCAGGAGGGTGCCGAAGACCCGCTGCGCCAGCCACATCGGCAGGTGCGGTCCGCCGCTCGCGATGGTGTCCACCGGCCGGCCGAAGAGGTGCTTGGGGATGAACCAGTAGCCGCGGCGCATGCTGATCACCGCGTGGTCCGCGCTGCGGGCCGCGTCGCAGGCGATGTCGCAGCCGGAGTTTCCGGCTCCCACCACCAGGACCCGCTTGCCGCGCAGTTCCTCCGCGCTGCGGTAGCCGACCGTGTGGCGGACCTCCCCGGTGAAGTTCCCGGGCAGTTCCGGGATGTTGGGGTGCCACTGGGACCCCGTGCACACCACGACATGGCTGTGCACGGTTCGCTGTCCGTCGGTCCGGGTGACCACCCAGGTGCCGTCCGCGTTCTTCTCGACGCTTTCGACCTCGACGCCGAACTGGATGCGCTCCGTCAGGCCGTAGGCGTCCGCGAAGGATTTCAGGTACGAGAGGATCTGCCGGTGCGGGGGATAGTCAGCGAACTCGTCGGGCATGGGAAATCCTCCGAAACCCGAGAGAGTCCTGCTGGAAATGAAATGGGCCGACTCGTACATCGGGCTGCCGGGGTTTTCGATGTCCCAGATGCCGCCGGGCCCGGTGTGCCGCTCGACATGCGTGTACGGCAGATTCCGCTCCGTCAGGGCTCTGGCGACGGCCAGCCCGGCAGGCCCCGCCCCGATCACACAGGTGTCGTACTGAACATTTTCCATGAACCAGGCTCCTTTTTTCAGCGGTTCGCGGCCCCATTTCCGAAGGGCTGAGGGGAATTTATTCATCCCGCACTCAGCGGGAAATGGTCCGCGCGGTCAACGAGGGGGCTTGGGCGGCCAGGCGCTCGAAAGATCGTGCGGTCGCCAGGACGGCGAGGACGAGTGCGGCGGGTATCGCGTAGGCGAGTCGGAAGTGGCCGGTGGACCCGAGGATTCCGCTGGCGGCCCCGCCCGCGAGCACACCCGTGTAGTTGAAGACGTTCATGCGGGCCAGGACCGCTTCGGTCGCGTCCGGTCGCAGGCGTCCGGCGGAGGCGACGCACAGGGGGACGAGTGCGGAGACTCCGAGCCCGGTGCACGCGGCGGACAGGACCGCGTACGGCCAGGCGGGGGCGGCTGCCAGGCCGGTCAGGGCGGTGGCGGTGAGCAGGGTGGCGGCACGGATCACGGCCGCCGGGCCGATCCTGCGTGCGAGGTGGTCGGCGCAGGCCCGCCCGGTGACGGTGCCCACCTGGTAGGCCGCGTAGGCCAGGGGCGCGACGGACAGGGCGGCGTCCAGGGTCTGATGGAGATAGAGCGTCGACCACGAGGAGACCGTGGAGTCGATGACGTAGGCGACCAGGAGGACAAGGCCGAACGGTGCGAGCCTGACCCACAGGCCGCGGCCGAGCACGGCCGACTCCCCCTGGCCGGACACGGCACGTGGTGGGTCGGTGGGGAGCGTGTGCGAGCGGAGCGTCAGGGCGAGGGCCAGCACGAGGCCGGCCTGTGCGGTCAGGGTGTGCTCGGCGGGCCGGCCGAGGTGAGCCGTACCCGCGGCCAGCAGGGCGGCCGCGACGCCGGCCGCGCTCCAGGCGGCGTAGAAGGAGGCGAAGATGCTCCGCCCGTAGTGGCGCTCGACGGCTGCGGCCCGGGTGTTCGCCGACACGTCGATGCACCCCAGCGCCATGCCGAACAACCCGTAGGACACCGCGACCACGGCCTGGTCGGGAGCCCAGCCGATGAGCAGCAGAGCCGCGGCGGTCGCCATGACGGCGGCCCGCATGGTGGCGACCGGCCCGAGCCGCCGGATGACGGCCAGTCCGGCGAAGCTCCCGACGCCCGCGCTCAGCGCGACGGCCACGACGAGCACGGTCATCGTCAGCGGAGAGAGGGAGAGGCGCTCCTTGACGGCGGGCACCGTGGTGGACACCGCGGCCACCGCTGCCCCCTGGGCGGCGAACACCGTCGCCACGCCCCGCCGGGCCGCGGCGAGCGGGCTGCGGGGCGCGGATCTTCGCGGAGCCGGGGTCTGAAGAGGTGCGGTCATGGTGAGCCTTCGTCTCTTGCGCTCTCGCGCCGTCTCCCCCTGGGTCGCGGCCGGCGAGGCGGGCGGGGTTCCGCACAAGGTAGGGAGGGGGAAACAGCCGTGTGCAGCGCGCCGGAGGCCGAAAGGGGGGCTTCGGCGGCCACGCCCGCGACAGGCGAGGCCCGGCTGCCTACAGTGAGGCGAGAAACGCCCTGGTGAGAGGGAACGCGATGCCCGATGCCCCCGCCCCGGTCACTTCCGCGGGAACGAGCCGCAGCACCTCGGCCACCATCGCGCCGAACATCCTCCGCTACCTCGCCCGGGTCGCCGACGAGCACGGCGTCGACCTGCGGCCGCTGCTGGCCCGGGTCGGGCTGGACCCGACGGTCATGGGCTCCGCCGCGCTGCGGGTCTCCTACCGGCAGGGCAGTGACGTCATCCGGCAGGCGGTGGAGCTGACCGGGGACGACCACCTGGGGCTGCGCGTGGGCGCGGCGCAGCACCTGACCGCGTGGGGGCTGCTCGGCTTCGCCATGATGGCCGCCGACACCCAGCAGGACGCCATCGAGACGGGCGTGCGCTATCAGAACCTCTCCGGGGCGATGACGGTGTGGTCGGCCCGCTGGGAGGACGCCGGCTATGTGTTGCGCGCCGATCTGCCGGACCCCGCGCTGGATCCGACGGTCGCCGTCTTCCTGATCGAGGAGGCGTACTCCAGCGTCGTCACCCTCTCCCGTCTGAGCATCGGCGCCGACTTCGCACCGCAGGCGGTCGAGTTCGCCTTCCCCGCCCCGCGCGACGCGCGCCCGTTCGCCGAACTGTTCCGCTGCCCCCTGCGCTTCGACGCCGCCGGCAACCGGATGGTGATCCCCGCCCGGTGGGCCCGGGCGGCCATGCCGGGACGGGACCCCATCACCTACGCCTCGGTACTCGACGTGCTGGAGAAGGAGACGGCATCACGGCGCGACCAGCAGGACCTGCTCGAGGTGCTGGAGATCTCCATCGCGCAGAGCCTTCCGGCCGTCCCCTCGTTCCCCGAGCAGGCCCGCAGGCACGCGTCCAGCGAACGCACCCTGCGCCGTCGCCTGGCCGAGTGCGGCACCACGTACGAGGCGATCGTCGACGGCGTACGCCGTGAGCGGGTCGAACACTTGCTGCGGCGACCGGAGTTGACGCTCCGTGACATCTCGCGCCAGGCGGGCTTCGCCGACGTGAGTGCGCTCCGGCGGGCAGTGCGCCGGTGGCACGGAGTGACCCCGCTCGAGTTGCGCACCGGACTGCGAGCCACGCCCTCGCGAGGCCTCACCTCCGGTCTGCCGGTGCCTCCCGGACCGGGGTGAGCTGCGCGGCGGCCCGCTCGCACGTACCGGAAAGGATCATCGGCGAGCTCGTCGACCTCCTGCCCGCGGCCGCTCGAGAGTGGCCGGCGGGAGGAAGCGGCAGCCTGGCCGGCGGTGAGGCCTTCCGTCAGTCCTTGCCGACGACGACCACCTCGTCCTCGACCGTCCAGCGGCGCCGCTCGGCTTTGGGCGGGTTGATCCGTACGCCGTAGCCGGGGCTCGTCGACGCGTCGTCGTGGCTTCGGTAGCCGATGGCGCATTCGCCGCGCTGCCGTGCCGCGGCCACGACGGTGGCGAAGGTCGTCTCATGTCCTGGCAGCACGTAGTCGGTGGCCGGCCGCAGGCGGACCCCGGTGCCGTCGGCGGAGAACAGTTCCTCGAACACCGCTGCCAAGTGCCGGTTCTGGGAGATCTGTGCCATGAGCAGGCCGATGAGCTTGCCACTGATGATCACGTCGGCTCCGGGGCCGACGGGGGCCAGCGCGCGGTTGCGGTCGTCGATCAGTTCGGTGACCACCGGCAGTTCGCGCCCGGTGGATTCCTCCAGTTGGCGCAGCAGCAGGAGGGTGACGAGCGTGCGGTTGTCGGGGTCGTCCGGCGGCTGTCCGGGGGCGGGGTCCTGGCCGAGCACGATCACGCTGTCGTAGGAGTGGACGTCCAGGTGTTCCAGGGTCTCGGGGCGGGTGACGTCACCGTGGTGCAGTGTCAGGGTCAGGTCGGTGCCGCTGTGTGCGTCGGCCTCGGTCACCTGCCGGACTGTCGCCTCACCACCGTCCGCCACCACGTCGACGGCTGACCCGGGCCGGGCGCGGCGGCGCAACTGGTCGACCATGAGCGGTGCCCGGCGGTTCCAGCCCAGCAGGAGAACCCGCTCCGGTCGCGCGGGCGTCGGAGGGCCGGACGCCATCGCCGCCTTCTCGACCAGGTCGGCACAGTCGCCGGGCCAGGCCGTGTCGTCGTCACGGGAGATGACGATGAGTCGGTCGTCCGCCGCGATGGGCTTCTGCGGGGGCGGGTTGAGCAGGGGGGTTTCTCCGCGCATGATCCCGACGACGCACGACGTCGGGTAGGACAGCAGCGCGTCACCGAACGGGCGGCCGGCCAGGTCAGGCTCCTCGATCAGGTAGAACTCGTCGCCGGCGAAGTCGAGGAGTTCCTGGTGGACGAGGGAGAGCCCGGGGCGGCGCGCGGCCTGGACGATCAGCCGGGCGGTGACGGTGTCGCTCTCCAGGACGACGCCGCCCGGCCCGGCTGCGAGACGGGCGGCCAGGCGGTAGCGGTCGTCCCGGACCGCGGCGACGACGGGCGGGCGGGTTCCCTCCCCGGCCAGGGCCGCCCTGAGCGCCAGCAGCGTCTTGACCACCTCGGCGTCGGCGTCGGGCTCGTCGTGGGGCAGGACCAGCACGACACCGGCCGTGGCGGGGCTGGTCAGCGTGAGCACGGCCGGGTCGGTGGTGGGGCCGCTGCGGCAGATCAGCCGGGTACGGCCGACGGGACCCACCTTCGTGCTCAGGGCGTCCTCCATGGTGGTCTTGTCCCGGTCGGCCAGCACGGCCACCGCCGCCCGCCGCTGGTTGGCGTTGGCGGCCACCAGCTCGCTCACCACCGTGAAGATCTGCTCCGACCACCCCAGGACCACGGCGTGCCCCTGTTCGAGCACGGTGGAACGGCCCCGCCGCAAGTCGGTGAGCCGCTCCGTGAGTACCGTCGTGATCAGGCCGACGAGCGTCGAGACGTACAGCAGAGCGACCAGTGCGAGCAGCACCGACATCGTCACGCGCAGGGGCGTTCCCGTCGCACCGCCCAGCCGGAGTGTCTCCCCGGTGAGGTGCCACACCTCCACCAGCCGGTCCGCCAGGGGCGCCGGCGCGGCGGGGTCGGTCCACACCACCACCGCACTGGCCGGGACGACGACGGCCAGACACGACAGCGCCATCCAGCCGACGAGAGCGGAGGCACCGCGGGCCAGCGTGCTGTCGAACCAGTAACGGACTCTGTCACCGAACCGCGTGCGCCGCTGCGCCACCCTTCCCCCTCCGTCGCCCCGACTACGCATGTGGCAGTGTGGGCGATCGGTCCGGACGGCAGACGGAGTTCCCCCGGCATTCATCCCTTCGGGTCTCCCGGGCCGTCCCCTTCGACGGACCTGCTGTGACGTCAGGGTTCGTCGCCGTCTTCGCTCCTTCGAGTCAACGCCGGAGCGAAGATCGGGCATCCGGTCACGGCCGCCAGTACAAAGGCCGCCATGACTGAAGATCACGCGGTGGTGCGCTCAGACGGCGGTCTCTCCCGGAGGGGCTTCGCAGCGGTGGCCGGTACGGCCACGGTGGCGACGGCCCTGACCGGCGGTGTCGCCGCCGCCCTGCCCGCCCTGCCCGCACCGGCCGCCCCGGGCGAGAGGCGTGGCACCGACTTCGACCGGTGCCTCGCCGTCGCTCGCGCACTTCTCGTACTGGACTCCGACGATCGCCCCCTCGTTCCGCGCTACCAGCGCGTTCTTCAAGAAGGACTGCCTGTTCGTCGACGGACGCGCCCCAAGGACGTCCTGGTCGTCGGCGCCGGTCCGGCCGGTCTTGTGACTGCCTGGCTGCTGAAGAAGGCAGGGCACCGGGTGACGGTGCTGGAGGCCAACGGCAATCGCGCGGGCGGACGCATCAAGACCTTCCGCACCGGCGGCCACGAACACGCCGGGCAGCCCTTCGCCGATCCCCACCAGTACGCCGAAGCGGGCGCCATGCGTCTCCCCGGCAGCCATCCCCTGGTGATGGAGCTGATCGACCAGTTCGGCCTGAAGAAGCGGCGTTTCCACTACGTCGACGTCGACACCGAGGGACGTCCCGCCGCCCGCACCTGGATCTACGTGAACGGTATCCGCGTGCGGCGCGCCGACTACGCCCGCGCGCCCCGGCGCGTGAACCGCTCCTTCGACGTGCCCCGGGCGCACTGGGACACTCCGGCCGCCGCCATCCTGCGCTCCGCGCTGGACCCGGTGCGCGACGAGTTCAGTCACGTCGACCGCGACGGCAAGCGGGTCGACAAGCCGCTCCCGGAGCGGCTGCGGGGCTGGGCCCGCGTGGTGCAGCGGTTCGGTGACTGGTCGATGTTCCGTTTCCTCACCGAGCACGCCGGCCTGGACGAGCGGACCATCGACCTGATCGGCACCCTGGAGAACCTCACCTCCCGTCTCCCCCTGTCCTTCGTCCACAGTTTCATCGGCTCCTCCCTCATCAGCCCCGAGACGCCTTTCTACGAGCTGGAGGGCGGCACGGCCGTACTGCCGGACGCCCTTCTGGAACGCGTGCGCAAGGACGTGCGGTTCGACCGCCGGGTCACACGCATCGAGTACCACCACCCGGACCGCCCTTCGCGCGACGCCGAGCACGTCCGGGGCAAAGGCCCGCAGGTGTGGGTGGACACCGTGTCCGAGGGCCGCGACGGTCCCGTCGTACGCGAGCAGTTCACCGCGGACGTCGCCGTGGTCACGGTGCCGTTCTCCGGACTGCGCCACGTGCAGATCGACCCGCCCATGTCGTACGGCAAGCGCCGCGCGGTCTGCGAGCTGCACTACGACAGCGCGACCAAGGTGCTGCTGGAGTTCAGCCGCCGCTGGTGGGAGTTCGACGAGTCCGACTGGAAGCGCGAGCTGAACGCCGTCGACCCGGGCCTGTACGACGCCTACCGCACCGGCCGCGCCGCCGCGGACGGCCGCCTGCTCGGCGCCCATCCCTCCGTGCCCGGCGGGCACATCACAGCGGGTCAGCGCACCCACTACGCAGCCCACCGCGCGAGCACGCGCGACCAGCCGGAGGCGGTCGACGTCGTGGGGGGCGGCTCGGTGTCGGACAACGCCAACCGGTTCATGTTCCACCCCTCCCACCCGGTTCCGGGCAGCGCGGGGGGTGTGGTCCTGGCCTCCTACAGCTGGGCGGACGACGCGCTGCGCTGGGACTCCCTGGACGACGAGGCGCGGTACCCGAACGCTCTGTGCGGCCTCCAGCAGGTCTACGGCCGGCGTATCGAGGTCTTCTACACCGGCGCGGGGCGCACACAGAGCTGGCTGCGCGACCCCTACGCGTACGGGGAGGCGTCCGTGCTCCTGCCCGGGCAGCACACGGAGTTGCTGCCCGCCATCCCCGTCCCCGAAGGGCCGCTGCACTTCGCCGGGGACCACACGTCCGTGAAGCCGGCCTGGATCGAGGGAGCCGTGGAATCCGCCGTGCGTGCCGCCCTGGAGATCCACACCGCGTGAGCCACGCGGTCAGCCGGCCCCGGGGCGCCCTGCGCCGGGGCCGGCTGACCTGCGGTCGCCGCCCGCGCGCAGCAGGTGTCTCGCCCCTACCGGAACGTGCTCTCGCCCGAGGACATGTCCTGGGTGCCGATGACGGAGAGCAGTTCCAGTTGGGCGGCGCCCTCGGTGCCGGGTGGGGCGTCGAACCACAGCAGGCGCTGGCGTCCGTCCTCGCTGAACAGGTTGTGGCAGTCGAGTTCGACGACTCCCAGCGTGGGGTGGACGACGCGTTTGCGGGTGGTCCGCCGCAGGGCGACATCGTGCGCGTCCCACAGGGCGGCGAACTCCTCGCTGCGGCGCCGTAGATCGGCCACCATCGCGGCGACTTCCGTGTCGCGGCCGCGCCGGGCCGCGACGGCCCGGAGGTCGGCGACGAAGGCCCGGGAGTGCTGCGGGTGGTCCTCGGCGGGATAGAGCAAGCGGGAGGCGGGCTCGGTGAACCAGCGGTGGACGAAGCTGCCCGCCGCCCCGCGCCGCTCCGGAGCACGGCCGAGCAGCGCGACGGCGAGCTCGTTCTGGACGAGGGTCTCGTGCAGGTCGGTGATGATCTGCGCGGGCGTCGTGGTGAGCCGGTCGAGCAGGCCCAGCAGGGCCGGCTGGGCCTGGGCGTTCGGGCCATGGGCCGCCGACGGAACGGGCCGGTCGGCGAGGTGGAACAAATGGTCGCGTTCGTCGCCGCCGAGGCGCAGCGCTCGTGCGAGGGCGGCCAGCACCTGCGCCGAGGGCTGGACGCCGCCTCCGCGCTCGAGCTCGGTGTAGTAGTCCGCCGACAGACCGGCCAGCTGCGCGACTTCCTCGCGTCGCAGGCCGGGGACCCGGCGGCGCGGTCCGGTGGGCAGTCCGACGTCGGAGGGCCGCACCCGGTCGCGCCGGGACCTCAGGAACGCGGCGAGCTCAGGGAGGTTCACCTCCCCATCATCACGCGCGCCGCCGAGGCGGAGCCAGGGGATGACAACCCCAGGGTGGACAGAGCCCTGGCCGGCTGTCCGGCAGTGGACGACTGTGGTGTGCACGGCCGGCCGGGACAACGGCTCCGGTCCGTCGCCCCCTTCCCACGTTCCTCGCACCGGAGTCCCCATGCCCACCTCGAATCAAGTGGCGCGCGATGCCACGTCCGCGCCCACCCCCTTCCCCGACCCCGACCGTCCGCGTGTCGCCGTCGTCACCGGCGGTTCCCGCGGCATCGGCCGCCGGACCGTGAGCCGGCTCGCCGCCGACGGATTCGCCGTCGTGGTCGGCTACGCGGGCAGCCAGGAGCTTGCCGAGGCGGCCGTCGAAGAGGTCACCGCTTCCGGCGGCCGGGCGGTCGCCGTACGCGCCGACGTCGCCGACGAGCAGGAGGTGGCGGCGCTGTTCGCCACCGCCGCGACGGAGTACGGCGGTGTCGACGTCGTCGTCCACGCGGCAGGCCGGGCCCATACGGCGCTCATCGCCGACCTGGACCTCACGGAACTGGACGCGCTGCACCGCACCAACATCCGCGGCACCTTCGTCGTCGCCCAGCAGGCCGCCCGCACGGTGCGCCGGGGCGGAGCGATCGTCATGTTCTCCACGTCCGTGGTGGGCCTCGCCTTCCCCGGCTACGGCGCCTACAGCGCGAGCAAGGGCGCCGTGGAGGCCGTGACGCTCATCCTGGCCCGCGAGCTGCGCGGCCGGGACGTGACCGTCAACGCCGTCGCGCCCGGTCCCACCGCCACCGACCTGTTCCTCGACGGCAAGGACGAGGAGACCGTGGCCCGGCTCGCCGCGCAGCCGCCGCTGGAACGGCTCGGCACCCCGGCGGACATCGCCGAAACCGTCGCCTTCCTGGTGTCCCCGGCCGGGCACTGGATCAACGGCCAGGTCGTCCGGGCCAACGGCGGCATCGTCTGACCCCGTCACACCACACAGGAGAGAGAACCCTCATGCCGTTCGCGAACTTCAAGGTCCCCGCCGACACCCTCACCGAGGAGCAGAAGGAACAGATCATCACCCGCACCACCGAGCTCTACGTCGACCTCTACGGCGAACGCGCCCGCGCCGCCACCCTCGTCCTGGTCGAGGAGGTCACCGACGGCGGCTGGGGAATCGGCGGCAACGTGCTGACCCTCGCCAAGCTCCAGCAGACGCCGGAGCACTGACCGGGGCATGCGCATCAGGGACGTCCAGAAGATCGGCCGCGGCACCATCTGCCGTTCCTTCACCGGCGCCGGCTTTGCAGCGGAGCACGTGCGCGCGCATCAGGGCGGCGGGTCGGGGGCTGGAGGACTAAGAGGCCGCGCAGATAGGCGCGGTTGCAGACCCCGGTAGCAATGCAGGCACAGGTCCTGGTGATCACGGAGTTGCTACGCTCTGTGATGATCGGGGACACCTGTGCCTGTAAAAGGCGTACGAGTGGTTCACGCCCCCTGGGTCGGCTGGCTATTCCGAGCGGATCAAGCGGCTGCCGGGGAGGGTGTTACACCCCCGGTTGGCTGTTCGCTGGCGAGGGCTGACGGAGCTGCGTTGAGTACCGTGTCCAGCATGGCCCGTGATGCCTGAAGGGCCTCGATCTCCTGTGTAATCCGCTGCCGTTCGCCTTGGAGCTGGCGGACCAGGTCCGGACACATGGGGACCAGGTGGTCGATGTCGTCGGCAACACAGGGCAGGACTTGAGCGATCACGGTGGTGGAGAGGCCGGCCGTCAGGAGGCTGCGGATACGGCGCACTGTCTCCACGTCTGCGTCGCTGTACTCCCGGTATCCGCTGGGAAGTCGGGTCGGGGCGAGCAGCCCCTGCTGTTCGTAGTAGCGCAGGAGTCGTTCGTGCACTCCAGTCCGCTGGACCATCTCCTTCATACGCATGGGATGCTGCCTCTCCCGGCGACTTGACTCTGACACCGGTGTCGGAGTTTAGCGTCGTATCCATGAGTGCTGAACAGGCCGTTCTCGAACGGAATCTTGATGTGTACGTGCAGGGCAGCGGCCCTGCCCTGCTGCTGGCGCACGGTGCCGGCGGCGGTATCGAAGGCAACTTCGGGCTGGTGCTCGACGATCTGGCGCGGGACCACACGCTGATCGGTCCGCACTACCCAGGAGCGGGCGGCACACCGGTCGCAACTGAACCGCTCGATCCCGACGAGCTCGCAGACGCCCTTGTCGCCTCCGCTGTGGCACGCGGGCACGAGACGTTCGCCATCCTCGGAGAGTCCCTGGGAACCGCCATCGCGGTGCGCGCCGCGACCCGCCATCCCGAACGGGTGACAGGACTGGTGCTCACGGCAGGGTTTCCCGTGGCCGATCCAGTCCTCGCACACGCCTCCCAACTGATCGCCCTTCTCGGCAAGGCGGGCGAGTGGGAGGAGGTGGCCCGGCTGGCTTTCCTGGCGTGCCTGTCCGAGAGCCAGTTGAACGGGCTGTCGCCGACCGACGTGGAGGAGGCGGTGGCGCAGGTGGAGGCGTCGATGCCTCCCGGCATGCTCGACCACTTCGACCTTGTCTCCCGTGTGGACGTCCGCGGCGACCTCACCGGCGTGACGGCCCCCGCCCTCGTGTTCGCGCCGACGGGAGACCGTCTGGTGCTCCCGGAGAGTTCCCGCCGCCTCGCTGCGGGAATCCAGGGGGCCACGCTGATCGAACTGCCCGGAGCAGGGCACATCCTCGACGCGGACAACCGGGCGCTCTGGCTCGGCCACGTACGCCGTTTCCTCGCGTCTCTTGGCCCTATTTCCGCATGACCACTATGGACGCGCAGGGCCAGGCCGTTGCGCCGCATGGTCCCATGGGAAAGCACCGCGGCGGCCTGGCCGTCCTTGCCCTAGCCACCTTCATCGTGGTCACCACGGAGATGCTCCCTGTCGGTTTGCTGTCCGCGATCAGCACGAGTCTGGAGGTGTCCGAGTCCCAGACGGGGACGCTGCTCACGGCCTATGCCTTCACGGTGGCTATGACTGCGACCGCGTTGACTTCCTGGACCGCGAGCTGGCCGAGGAAGCGTCTTCTTCTCGCGGTCGTGGGGATCTTCGCCGCGGGTGCGGTCCTCTCCGGTGCGGCGACGAATTTTGCGCTGCTGGCTGTCGCCCGGCTCGCCTGCGGTGCCGCGCACGGCGTGTTCTGGTCCATCGTGGCCGGCTACGCCGCAGCCCTCGCCCCTCCGGAACGACCGGGCCGAGCAACGGCGGTCGTCTTCGCCGGAAACTCCGGAGCACTGGTCCTCGGCGTCCCCCTGACCGCTGCGTTGGGCGACGCCGTGGGCTGGCGAGCAGCCTTCTGGCTGGTGGCCTTCGCCGCGCTGCTGATGCTGACAGTGGCCATGAGGGTGCTTCCTCCGGTTCCAGGAAATCCACTAGGAGCCGGCCGAGGCCCTCATGCACTGCGCCTGCCTGGTCTCCTTCCGTCGGTGATGACCACGATGGTGCTCGTGCTTGGCCACTTCACGCTGTACAGCTATGTCACCCCACTGCTCCACAGCATGGGGATACCGGACGGCGCCGGAGTGAGCGCGCTCCTGGCGACGTACGGCGTGACAGGGCTCGGCGGCACGTGGCTTGCGGGTCTCTGGGTGGACCGCGCGCCGTCCGCCGCCATATTCGGAACCACTGGAGCGATGGCGCTGGCGATCGGCCTGTTGGCATTCGGAGCTTCGCTGACGCCCGTCGCCGTTGCGGCTGTCGCCGTCTGGGGGATGGCCTTCGCAGCCGCACCGGTGTGCTTGCAGGCGACAGTTCTGCGCATCGCCGGCACAGCTCACGACACAGCCTCGTCCTGGTACGTCGCCGCCTTCAATCTGGGAATCGGTGGAGGTGCCCTGGCCGGTGGCGCTGCGCTTGCCATCGCCGGAGTTCGAGCGCTCGGCTGGGTGGCGCTCGCAGCGGTCTCCACAGCCGCGGCGATAGCGTGGCGCTCAAGCAGACACTGGTGCATGCAGGACCGGAACGTCGCGCCCTGACGTCGACGAGACATAAGTTGCGCAGATAGGGGTGCTCATGGGCGGCGGTTCAGGCGTTCGTCCCAGCGGTGGGTGGTCCATGCCCGCCGGATCAGGCTGCGGACGGTGATGATGGTGTCGGCCAGGTCGAAGAAGGCGTCGATGACGGTGGTGCGCCGTTCGTAGCAGCGGGCGAGGCGGTGGAAGGCGTTCTGCCAGGCGTGGGTCCGTTCGACATGCCACCTCTGGCTTGCCTGGATCGGTACCTTCTTACCCTTGTGGGCGATGCGGCCATGCAGACCGCGTTCGTCGAGCAGGGCGCGGGTCTTGTCCGAGTCGTAGCCGGCGTCCAGGTGCACGATGATGTCGTCGGGCAGCGGTCCCAGGTCGTCCAGGCGGTCGAGGGTCGGGGCGAGCAGCGGGAAGTCGTGACGGTTCGCTCCAGCCAGCACGCGGCCCAGCGGGATGCCATAACCATCCGTCATGCCGGAACGCTTCAGGCCCTGTTTGCCGCGATCGACCGGTGATCGCCCTGCGACCTCTCCGCCGCCGGGGGCTTTGGTGATGGAGCCGTCGACGGCGATCTGGTCGAGGACGAGGCCGACAACCCTGTCGTAGGACTCCAGCGCGATCTGCTTGAGTCTCGCGAAGACGCCCAGCCGGATCCACTCGTCGCGACGGTTGCGGATCGTGGTGGCCGAGCAGGTCGTGTCAGCGATCGCCTGGTAGGAGCAGCCGAAGCGCAGCATCTGCAACATCTTGTCGAAGACGATCCGGTCGCCGATGCGCGGGCGGTGGCAGCCCAGCGGATGGGTCGGCGCGTAGGCCGACCGCTCAGGCAGCAGGGCGGCGAATTGGCCCCAGAGCGGTTCGATCAGCCATGATGGCAGTACAGGCACAGATCTCCCCAGTGATCACAGAGCGTCGCACCTCCATGATCACCAAGATCTGTGCCTGCATTGCTACCGGGATCTACAACCGCGCCTATGTGCGCGACCTCTAAGTCGTCCGGGGCCGGTTGAGGCGCATCGGCCACGTCCGCCTGTCGCCTCACCCCGCCAGGTGCCGGCCGCCCCCGCCGGCGGCAGTCACCCCGCCAGGTCCATCGCCTCCGCCGCTGCCTCCTCGGACCGCTGCTCGAACTGCGTCCGGTACAGCTGCGCGTAACGTCCCCCGGCGGCCAGCAGTTCTTCGTGTGTGCCACGTTCGACGATGTGGCCCGCCTCGACGACGAGGATGAGGTCGGCGGTGCGGACCGTGGAGAGGCGGTGGGCGATGACGACGGCGGTCCTGCCCTCCAGTGCCTCCGTGAGCGCCTCCTGGACGGCCGCCTCCGAGGTGTTGTCGAGGTGGGCGGTGGCCTCGTCGAGGATGACGACGCGCTGGCGGGCGAGGAGGAGGCGGGCGATGGTCATGCGCTGGCGCTCGCCGCCGGAGAGGCGGTAGCCGCGTTCGCCGACCACCGTGTCCAGGCCGTCGGGCAGGGAGCGCACGAGCTCGTCGAGACGGGCGCGGCGCAGGGCGTCCCACAGTTCGTCCTCGGTGGCGGTGGGGCGGGCGAGGAGCAGGTTGGCGCGGACGGTGTCGTGGAAGAGGTGGCCGTCCTGGGTGACCATGCCGAGGGTGGCGCGCAGCGAGGCCGCGCTCAGGTCGCGGACGTCGACGCCGCCGACGCGGACGGCACCCTCGTCGACGTCGTAGAGGCGCGGCAGCAACTGGGCCACGGTCGACTTGCCGGCGCCGGAGGAGCCGACGAGGGCGACGGTCTGGCCGGGTTCGGCGCGGAAGGAGACGCCGTGCAGGACCTCGGCGCCGCTCCGGGTGTCGAGGGAGGCGACCTCCTCCAGGGAGGCGAGGGAGACCTTGTCGGCGGCGGGGTAGCCGAAGCGGACGTCGTCGAACTCGACCGCCACCGGCCCCTCGGGCACCTCACGCGCGTCGGGCTTCTCCTCGATGAGCGGCTTGAGGTCGAGCACCTCGAAGACCCGCTCGAAGCTGACGAGGGCGCTCATCACCTCGACGCGCGCCCCGGCGAGTGCGGTGAGCGGCGCGTAGAGGCGGGTCAGCAGGAGTGCGAGGGAGACGACGGCGCCCGGCTCCAGGCTGCCGCGCAGGGCGAACCAGCCGCCGAGGCCGTAGACGAGGGCGAGGGCGAGCGCCGAGACGAGGGTCAGGGAGGTGATGAAGACGGACTGGGACGTCGCGGTACGGACGCCGATGTCACGGACGCGGCCGGCGCGGTCGGCGAACTCGGCCGCCTCCTCCTCCGGGCGCCCGAACAGCTTGATCAGGGTGGCGCCGGGTGCGGAGAACCGCTCGGTCATACGGGTGCCCATCGCCGCGTTGAGGGCGGCCGCCTCGCGCTGCATACGGGCCATGCGGGTGCCCATGCGCCGGGCCGGCACCACGAACACGGGCAGCAGCACCAGCGCGAGCAGGGTGATCTGCCAGGACAGGGTGAGCATGACGGCGAGCGTGAGGACGAGGGTGACGAGGTTGCTGACCACCCCGGACAGGGTGTTGCTGAAGGCCCGCTGAGCGCCGATGACGTCGTTGTTGAGACGACTGACCAGCGCTCCCGTACGAGTGCGTGTGAAGAACGCGACCGGCATGCGCTGCACATGATCGAACACAGCCGTCCGCAGATCGAGGATGAGCCCCTCCCCCAGGGTCGCCGACAGCCGCCGGGCCAGGACGCCGATCGCGGCCTCCGCGACGGCGATGAGCGCGATGAGAAGCGCCAGTCGTACGACGGTTCCCTCGTCGCCGTCCGACACGATCGCGTCGACGACGTGCCCGGCCAGCACCGGGGTGGCGACGGCCAGCAGGGCGGTCACCACCCCGAGCACGACGAAGAGTGCGATCCTGCGGCGGTGCGGGCGCGCGAACGCGCCGATGCGGCGCAGGGTCGCTGCGTTGAAGGGTCGGCGTTCACGCTCGGCGTTCATGACGCTGTGCAGCTGCGTCCACGCGGTGGTCTCCATGCTCATGGAGCAGAACTTAGGACCTCAAGCATCATTGAGGTCAATCCCCGCCGACCGTCCCCCCGCGCGAAGGACCCGATGACCGCACGCAATCAGCCGTCCCCGCTCCCGCAACCCGTCGTTGGCGTGATGCCGACACCCTGTCCTGATGTGACAGCGGTACCCCTCCCCGAACGGCGGCGCGTCCCCCTCCGCCAGATCCTCTGCCTGCTCCCGCTCCTGCTCGTCACCGCGGTCGCGGTCCAGCACCGGTCGGTGCTCGCCGAGGGCTTCGGTCATCTGCGGACGGCCGAGTGGCCGTGGCTGCTGGCCGCGGCCTGCGCGACCTGTCTGACCTGGGTCGCGGCGTCCTTCACCCGCCAGGGCGCCGTCATGGAGCGGCTCCCGAGACGCCGGCTGCTCGCCACGCAGTTCGCGGCCGGCGCGGCGAACCATCTCCTGCCCACCGGCCTGGGCGCGAGCGCGGTCAACCTACGGTTCATGACGATGTGCGGGGTGCCCCTGGCGCGCTCCTCGGCCGCCCTCGCCCTGTATCTGCTCGCGGAGAGCGTCGGCCGGGTCGGTCTGCTGGCCGTGCTGCTCATCGCCTTCCCCGACGCGCTGCGGCTCGGCACGCTCCTCCCCGACGACGCGCTCGGCCCCCTGCTGCTCGCCCTCGCCGTCGTCGCGGTCGTCGCGGTGACAGTCCTCACCCTCGTACGCCGTCTGCGCACGGCCCTGTGCTCCTTCCTGCGCACCGCCCTCTGCGAGGCCCGCTCGGTCCACACCCGCCCCTCCCGGGCACTCGCCCTGTGGGGCGGCTCCCTCGCCTTCCCCGCTCTCCAGGCCACCGGCCTCGCCGCGGTCGGCCAGGCCCTGGGCCTGCCGGTACCGCCCGCCCACATGGCGGTCGCGTACCTCGCCGCGACGGTCGCGGTCGCCCTCGTCCCCACCCCCGGCGGCATCGGCTCGGTGGAGGCGGCCCTGATCGTGGCCCTGGTCGCGGCGGGCGGCCCGGCCGCCGTCGCCACGGCGGTGGTGCTGGCGTACCGGATCATCACGGTGTGGGTGCCGTTGGTGCCGGGGGCGTTGACGCTGGGGGCGCTGGTGCGGTGGAAGGTGATCTGAGTCGCGCGAGACGTGCCCCAAAGGCGGGCCGGTGTCGTACGGATCCGGCCATGACCAGGCACAACGGACGGACGGCCGACGGCTGAAGGCGTTCGGGCGGTACGAACTCGCGTGCTGGATACGGCAGGATGAACGGTCACGTCGGTCGGTGGGCCGGCGTGACCGCACATCCCGGAATCGAGCAGGTGAGTACGTGACGAGACTTCACAACCGGCCGTCGGCGGATTTGTTGGCCGCGGATCGTCTTCCCGGAGGTGACCGGTGACGCGCGCGCTGACCCTGGACGATTTCATGCTCGCCGGAGTCGCCCTGGCGACGGGCCTGCTGAGCGCCTTCCTGCTGCGGACGCTGCTGCGCTGGCTGGGGAAGAAGGCCGACAGCACCCGCTGGAGCGGTGACGACGTCATCGTGGACGCGCTGCGCACGGTCGTGCCGTGGGGCGCCGTCCTCGGCGGTGCCGCGGCGGCGGGCGCGGTGCTGCCGCTGATGCGGACCGTTCAGCACAACGTCAACCAGATACTGACGGTGCTGTTCATCTTCGTGGTGACCGGGTCGGCGGCCCGGGTGATCGCAGGGCTGGTGCGGACGGTGACCCAGTCCCGCTCCGGTGTCGCGGGGTCGGCCACGATCTTCGTCAACATCACCCGGGTGCTGGTCCTGGCGATCGGCTTCCTGGTGGTGCTGCAGACGCTGGGCATCTCCATAGCGCCGATGCTCACCGCCCTCGGTGTCGGCGGTCTGGCGGTCGCCCTGGCCCTCCAGGACACCCTCGCCAACCTGTTCGCGGGCATCCACATCCTCGCCTCCAAGACCGTCCAGCCCGGCGACTACATCAAGCTCAGCAGCGGTGAGGAGGGCTACGTCGAGGACATCAACTGGCGTCAGACGACCGTCCGCGCGCTCTCCAACAACCTGGTCGTGATCCCCAACGGGGAGCTCGCGAAGACGAACATGACCAACTACATGCGTCCCGAGCAGCAGCTGACGATCCTGGTGCAGGTCGGTGTCGCCTACGACAGCGACCTGGACCACGTCGAGCGCGTGACCGTCGAGGTCGTCGCCGAGGTGATGAACGAGATCACCGGCGCCGTCCCCGATCACGAGCCGCTGGTCCGCTTCCACACCTTCGGCGACTCCCGGATCGGGTTCACCGTCATCCTCGGCGTCGGCGAGTTCAGCGACCAGTTCCGCATCAAGCACGAGTTCATCAAGCGCCTGCACCGGCGCTACCGCGAGGAGGGCATCCGTATCCCGGCGCCCACCCGCACGGTGGCGTTGCAGCAGGGCACGGTGGTGATCCCGCACCAGCGCGGCGCCGAGGAGACGGAGGCAGCGCCCTCGGCGCGCTCCGCCCGCCTCGACTGAGATCACCACAGGCCAGGGCGCCTCACGAGCGTCGCCGAGTTGTCGTGGTGGCGCCCGAGGAAGGCGCGCTCCACGGCGTGGAAGGCGTCCTCACCGATCAGCTGCCGCAGGGCATACCGGACGAGGACGCCGCCGAGGCGCGGCGACCACTTGCCCGACCGTCCGAGCGGACGATCCGGTTGCCCGGAAAGCGGTTCCCAGCCGATCTTCTGGACCTGTGTGCGGTCCCCTGTCGAGTCGTGGTCGCACACGAGATATCTTGATGTCGAGCAATGTTGCAGACGTGGAGCGGAGCACCCGGTGACTGACTCGACCATCATCTACACGCACACTGACGAGGCCCCGGCCCTGGCGACGTATTCCTTCCTGCCGGTGGTCCAGGCTTACGCCTCGCAGGCGGGTGTCACTGTGGATACCCGTGACATCTCCCTGGCCGGGCGCATCATCGCGGTCTTCCCGGAGTACCTGACCGAGGACCAGCGGATCCCGGACGCCCTGCACGAGCTGGGCGAACTGGCCAAGACGCCCGCGGCCAACATCATCAAGCTGCCGAACATCTCGGCGTCGATCCCGCAGCTCAAGGCCGCGGTCGCCGAGCTGCAGGCGCAGGGCTACGCGCTGCCGAACTACCCGGACGACCCGAAGACCGACGAGGAGCGGGACATCCAGGCCCGCTACGACAAGATCAAGGGCTCCGCGGTGAACCCGGTCCTGCGCGAGGGCAACTCCGACCGCCGTGCCCCCGCGTCGGTCAAGAACTACGCCAAGAACCACCCGCACCGCATGGGCGCCTGGACCTCCGAGTCCAAGACCAACGTGGCGACCATGGGCGAGAACGACTTCCGCTCCACCGAGAAGTCCGTCGTGATCTCCGAGGCCGGTTCGCTGCGGATCGAGCTGGTCGGCGACGACGGCACCACCAAGGTGCTGCGTGAGTCGGTACCGGTCACCGAGGGCGAGGTCGTCGACGCCTCCGTCATGCGCGTCGCCGCACTGCGCGAGTTCCTGACCGCGCAGGTCGCCAAGGCCAAGGCCGAGGGCGTGCTGTTCTCCGTGCACCTCAAGGCCACGATGATGAAGGTCTCCGACCCGATCGTCTTCGGCCACGTGGTGCGCGCCTTCTTCCCGAAGACCTTCGCGCGGTACGGCGAGGCGCTCGCCAAGGCCGGCCTGACCCCGAACGACGGTCTGGGCGGCATCTACAAGGGCCTGGAGGCCCTGCCGGAGGGCGCCGAGATCAAGGCCTCCTTCGACGCCGAGCTCGCCGAGGGCCCGGAGCTGGCGATGGTCGACTCCGACAAGGGCATCACCAACCTGCACGTCCCGTCGGACGTCATCGTCGACGCCTCCATGCCGGCCATGATCCGCACCTCCGGCCACATGTGGGGGCCGGACGGCCAGGAGGCCGACACCCTCGCGGTCCTGCCGGACTCGTCGTACGCCGGTGTCTACCAGGCCGTGATCGACGACTGCCGTGCCAACGGCGCCTACGACCCGTCGACCATGGGCTCCGTCCCGAACGTCGGCCTCATGGCGCAGAAGGCCGAGGAGTACGGCAGCCACGACAAGACCTTCGAGATCCCGACCACCGGCACGGTCCGCCTCGTCGACCAGGCCGGCAACGTGGTGATCGAGCAGACGGTCTCCGCCGGTGACATCTTCCGCGCCTGCCAGACCAAGGACGCCCCGATCAAGGACTGGGTGAAGCTGGCCGTCACCCGCGCCCGCGCCACCGGCGACCCGGCGGTGTTCTGGCTGGACGAGACCCGCGCGCACGACGCCAACCTGATCGCGAAGATCAACGCGTACCTGCCGGAGCACGACACCGAGGGCCTGGACATCCGGATCCTCGCGCCGGTGGAGGCGACCAAGCTGTCGGTGGAGCGCATCCGCCGCGGTGAGAACACCATCTCGGTGACCGGCAACGTGCTGCGTGACTACCTCACCGACCTGTTCCCGATCCTGGAGCTGGGCACCAGCGCCAAGATGCTGTCGGTCGTCCCGCTGATGGCGGGCGGCGGCCTGTTCGAGACGGGTGCCGGCGGTTCCGCGCCGAAGCACGTGCAGCAGCTCGTCAAGGAGAACTACCTGCGCTGGGACTCCCTCGGTGAGTTCTTCGCGCTCGTCCCCTCCTTCGAGCAGTACGCGACGGCCACGGGCAACACCCGCGCCAAGGTCCTCGCCGACACCCTCGACCGCGCCACGGCGACCTTCCTCAACGAGGACAAGTCCCCGACCCGTCGCGTCGGCGGCATCGACAACCGCGGCAGCCACTTCTTCCTGTCCCTGTACTGGGCGCAGGAGCTGGCCGCGCAGACCGACGACGCGGACCTGGCGAAGGCCTTCGCCCCGCTCGCCGAGACGCTCACCGCGAACGAGCAGAAGATCGTCGAGGAGCTGATCGCGGTCCAGGGCAAGCCGGCCGACATCGGCGGCTACTACCAGCCCGACCCGGCCAAGGCCGCCGCGGTCATGCGCCCGTCGGCCACGTGGAACGAGGCGCTGGCGTCCCTCTGACGCACACGGCCTGACGGGCACGGCTGCGGCCCTGCCCCACGGCCACTTCTCGCCCCGCCCCGATCGGTGTACGTGCCGGTCGGGGCGGGGCTGTCTCCACCCACCACCTTCGCGGAGCCGCCCCATGCCCCCTGCCGCACCCTCCTTCGAGCTGCTGCCCGGTGCCGGTGACTCGCCGGTGATCCTGCATGTGCCGCATTCCGCGCGGGCGATACCGGCCGACGTACGGGCCGGGATCGTGCTCGACGACGAGGCGCTGGGGCGGGAGCTGGACCACATCACGGACGCGCACACCGCCGAGATCGCCGCGCGGGCGGCTCGGCTGTCCGGTGTGGCGCCCTGGCGGTTCGTGAACCGGCTGTCGCGGCTGGTGGTCGATCCGGAGCGGTTCCCGGACGAGCGCGAGGAGATGCTCGCCGTCGGGATGGGCGCGGTGTACACGCGGACCACGCACCGCGAGGCCCTGCGGCCCGCGGACACCGACCCGGAGCCGTTGGTCGCGCGCTACTTCCGCCCGTACGCGCGGGCGATGACGGACGCGGTGGCCGACCGGCTGGCCGCGGCCGGGCGGGCCGTGATCATCGACGTGCACTCCTACCCGACCGAGCCGCTGCCCTACGAGCTGCACGGCGCGGGGCCGCGGCCACCGGTCTGCCTGGGCACCGACTCCTTCCACACCCCGCCCGAACTGCGGGACGCGGCGCGTGAGGCGTTCGCGGAGTGCGGGGAGACGGGGCTCGACAGCCCGTTCAGCGGGACCTACGTGCCGCTGGAGTTCTACAGCAGTGACCCGCGCGTGAGCGCGCTGATGGTGGAGCTCCGCCGCGACACGTACATGACCGAGCCGGGCGGCCCGTCCGGCCCCGGCCTCGACCGGCTCGCCACGGCCCTCGCACGCCTGGTCACGGCCGTCTCAGGCTGACGGGCGCCGCCTCGTCAGGCCCGCAGCCACTCGGTGACGACCACCTCCCCGCCGGTCCGCAGCCGTAGGGCGAAGGGGCCGGTGGGGGGTGTGTCGGTGGTGAAGCGGCCCATCGGGTCGGCCGTGAGCGCGGCACCCGCGCGGGGGCCGTCGAGGACCTCGATCCGGGCCGACTGGGGCGGCAGCAGCTGGCCCATCAGGCCCTCCGAGGTCACCTCGACGTCCACGGTCAGCTCGCCCGTGTCGAAGGTCAGCATCCGGGGCACGTCGATGGCCCCGCGCACGGGGATCGCGTCGACCAGCGAGTCGAAGGTGAGCTCGGCGATGCGGGCGTCGAGATCGTGCAGCGCGTACGCCTCGACGGCGATCTGCCGTAACGGGGCCGGGACGGGGTCCAGGATGGCGGCGGCTTCGCGGAGTTCCCCCTCCAGACCCTCGTCGTTGTCGTTCATCTCGTTAGTGTCGTTCGTTTCGTTCATGTCGTTCACGAGGCTCCCCGTGCGTCGAGTCGGGCTCGCAGGCGGCGCAGGCAGCGCTGGCGCAGGGGGCCGATGCTGCCCACGGCGATGCCCAGCGCGGCGGACACCTCCTGGTAGCTGGGCGGTGGCGAGGCGATCAGGACCCGCAGCAACTGACGGCATCGGTCGCCGAGTTCCTCGAACTCCTGCCACAGGAAACGGATCCGCTCGGACTGGGCGGCTGCCTCCTCCGAGTCGATCAACGACTGTTCCGGCGTACGGTCCTCGCTGACCCGGTCCAGAAGCTGCGGATCGTCCGTGGGCGTCAGCCGCCTTAAGCTCTTGATCACCTTCAGGCACTCGTGCCGCGCGGTGCTAGCCAGCCACGACCCCGCCTTGTGCGGTTCGCGGATCCGCCCGAGGTTCTGGGCGAAACGGAACCACACGGTCTGGTAGACCTCGTGGCCGTCGGCGTCGGAGAGCCGGTGGGCCCGCACCACGGACCACACCAGCGGGCTCAGCCCTTCCACCAGCGCCTTCCAGGCCGCCGCGTCACCGTCGACGGCCGACTGGACGAGCGCGCCGACATCTGTACGGTCCACGGCCCCACCCCTCGTGTACGACATGTCATCGTACGCCGCGGCCGGGGCCACCCCGGCCCTCATGCGGAGGGCGCGAGCGGCGCGACCGGGACCGGACGCCAGGTGGGCGGACGCAGTGCCGGCACGTGCGCTCCCCGCACCTCGGCGAACTCCGCGTTCACCGCGAGGAGTTGCTGTCGGGCGGCACGCGGGTCCGTCTCCTTGTGCGCCGTCATGTGGGCGGCGACGAGCCCGGCGACGACGGGGGTGGCGAAGGAGGTGCCGCTCCAGTGGGCGAACCCCTCGAACATCACCTGGTCCGGCTTGCCCGTGACGGTCTCCCGTTCCTCCGTCAGCACCCCGGTGTGGCGCGGTGACTGGCAGGTGCAGGCGTAGGTGAAGCCGTACCGGCAGGCATCGTAGGTGGAGTGCTGGTAGACGTACGGCACGGGTGTGCCGAAGCCGGTGAGGGAGCTGGTGAGGCGCTCGCCGGGGGCGTAGACCTTCACCCAGGGGCCGTGGTTGCTGAAGCAGGCGCCGAACTCGCCGTCGCCCCGTAGCGCGCCGACCGACAGCACGGCGTTCTCGTAGCCGGGCAGGGCCGCGTAGGCGGCGGGCCAGAACGGGGTGGCGCTGGCGTTGTTGCCCGCCGCAGCGATCAACAGGGTTCCCTGGTCGCGGAGTTCGCGCATGAAGGCGTCCACACCGAGCAGCCCGTCGGTACGGCCGTTGGCGGTGCCCGCGGAGAGGCTGATGATGTCGGGCCAGCCGCCCGCGTCGACGGCCTCGAAGAGCTTCTCGCCGAACTCGGACTCCAGGATGGCGCCGGCGTCGTTGAGGGTGTTGCGGGAGGTGATGTTCGTGTTGGGTGCGACGGCGGCGACGAGCCCGGCGATGAACGTGCCGTGGCCGACGTACTGCTGGAGGATCCCGTCGTCGTCGCACTCCTTGACCTGGAGGTCGCCGTCGGTGTGGGCCAGCAGCGGGTAGGAGCGGTAGTCGCGCATGAGGCCGGTGTCGACGACGAGGACGCCGACGGCCGTGTCCGGGTCGTACGGCGCCTCCGCGGCCGCGGGGTTGGGCGGTTCGGTGGCGGGCACGGGCTCGTCGCCCGGGCAGGCGTTGACCGCGATCGACACGACGTGGTTGCGGCTGATCATGCGGCGGCCGGCCCGTCCCTCCGTCTCCCGGAGGGAGCGCAGGGCGCCCGCGACGGCGTGGTCACCGCGCCGGTCGCCCTGGCCGGGGTCGGCGACCTGGATGCGGGTGATGCCGGAGCGGTTGGTCACCGGGCCCGCGCGGCGCACCTGGTCCTGGTCCAGCTCGGGGGTGGCGGTGAAGTGCGCGCGGACGGTGTCCTCGACGACGCGGGCCTCCTCGCCGTCGCGGGCGAGTACGACGCCCTTCTCGTACATGAACTCGGCGGAGTCGTCCGGCCCCATGGCGAGAGGGACGTCCGGCATGGAGCGCTGGACCTGGTCGAACTGCTCGTGGAATCGCTGTGGTGCCATGGCGTGTCCTCCAGATGAGGCGGTGGTTCGTCAATCAGAGTCGCCGACCCGTGACTTGATACAGGTGGTGCGTGACCGGTCCGTGACGGACGCGGCCGGCGCTCGGGCGGCAAAACCGGGGCGCGGCCTGTGGGGAGCTTGTCCGGAGCACTACCATCCGTGGAGTGACAGCGGGAAACGACTCGGTTCTCGAACTGCTGCCGATGGTGTTCGCCGCCCCCAACGACGCGTTGGCGGGGGCGCGCGAAGTGCTCGACACCGATCCCTCGCCGTTGCACGCCTCCGTCGCCCACCAGGTGATCGGCATCTGGCAGCGGGACTGGGGCGACATGCGTCTCGCCCTGGACCATCTGCGGCGCGCCCGGGACCTCGCGGCCCGCGCGGACTCGGCCGAGCGGGAGGCGGACGTCCTCGGCACCCTCGGTGTGGCGCTGGTCCACGCGGGCCGCACCCGGCAGGGCCTCGACGCGTTCGAGCGGGGTGTCGAGCGCGGCTCGGGCCACACCCGCGCGCGCGTGCTGTACCGCCGGGCCTACGTGTGGTGGGTGCTCGGCCATCACCGTGAGGCGCTGGAGGACGTACGGCGGGCGATACCCGTGCTGCGGCAGGCGGACGACGTCATCTGGACGGCGCGGGCGCTGACCCTGCGCGCGACCGTGCACCTGGCGCTCGGCGCGGTGGACCGGGCGGACGCCGACTTCACGGCGGCCGAGGCGCTGTGGGACACCACCGGCCAGGAGCACGACAAGGCCGACGCCGTGGAGAGCCGGGGGCTCGCCGCGTTCCGGTCGGGCGACATCCCGGCGGCGCTGCGGTTGCTGGACGACGCCGAGGAGCGGTACGCCAAGCTGGGCACGCCGACGTTCATGCTGCAGATCCGGCGCTGCGAGGTGCTGATGGCGGCCGGTCTCGCGCCGGAGGCGCTGGCCGAGGCGGACGCGGCGATCGGAGTGCTGGACGGGATCGGCGGGCAGTCCACGCGGAAGGCGGAGCTGCTGCTGGCGGCGGCGCGGGCCGCCCGGCGGGCGGGTGATCCGCACACGGCGATCGCGCGTGCGCATCTGGCGGTTCGGCTGTTCGCGGGACAGCGGCGCACCTGGTGGGAGACGCACGCGCGGCTGGTGCTGATCGAGGCGCGGGTCGCCGCCGGGCGCGGCTCGGGCCGGCTGGTCGCCGACACGGCGGCGGTGGCGGAGCGGCTGGCCTCCTTCGGGGCGCCGGCCGCGCCGGAGGCCTCGCTGCTCGCGGGCCGGATCGCGCTCGATCTGGGCTGGACGACGGACGCGGAGCGGCATCTGGCGGTCGCCGCGCGCAGCAGACACAGCGGGCCGCCCCTGGCGCGGATGACGGGCTGGGCGGCGCAGGCGCTGCGGGCGTGGGCGGCCGGGTCCGGCCGGGGTGTGCTGGAGGCGTGCCGACGCGGTCTGGACGTGCTCGACGACCACCGGATGACCCTCGGCGCCTCGGAGTTGCGGGCCCGCGCCACGGAGCAGGGGGCGGAGCTGGCGGCGCTGGCGCAGCGGGCGAGCCTCGCCGGGGGCGGGCCGCGGCGGCTGCTGGTGTGGAGCGAGCGCTGGCGGGCCACGGTACTGGCCGCGCCGCCGACGCGGCCGCCGGCCGACCCCTCGCTGCTGAGCGGGCTGACCGCGTTCCGGGAGATCGCCTCCCGCGCGGAGGCCGCCCGGATGGAGGGCCGCCCGGTGCCGGCGCTGGAGCGGGAGCAGCGGCGCCTGGAACGGGAGGTGCGGTCCCGGACGCTGCACATGCGCGGTGACGCGCCGGGGGACGGCAGCCGGTTCGACGCCGGGCGGCTGCTGGAGCGGCTCGGCGACGGTGACGGGCGGTTGGTCGAGCTGGCCGTGCTCGACGGGCGGGTGCAGGTGCTGCTGTGCGGGCGGGGACGGGTCCGGCGGTTCGAGGCCGGTCTGCTCGCGGAGGCGGAGGCCGAGGCCGAGCATGTGCAGGCCGGGCTGCGGCGGCTGGCGCACCCCGGGGCGGAGGCCCGGCTGCCGCTGGTGGAGGCGGCGGGGCGACGCCTGGAGGAGCTGCTGCTGGGTCCTGCCGCCGCGCGGCTGGGCGACGGGCCGGTCGTGGTCGTACCGCCGGGGCGGCTGCACCGGGTGCCGTGGGCGCTGCTGCCGTCGCTGCGGGAGCGGGTGGTGAGTGTGTCGCCGTCGGCGGGGAGCTGGCTGCGGGCGCGCGAGACGGAGCCGCCGCCGGGTGGGCGGCACGTGCTGGTGCGGGGCCCCGGCCTGGCCACGGGAGGCGCGGAGGTGCCGGAACTGGCGGGCCGCTACGGTACGCCGACCGTCCTGGAGTACGACGACGCGCGTGTGCCCCGCGTCCTGGACGCGCTCGACGGGGCCGCGCTGGCGCACATCGCCGCGCACGGCACGTTCCGCGCGGACAGCCCCCTGTTCTCGTCCCTGCGGATGGCCGACGGCCCCCTCATCGTCCACGACTTCGAACGCCTCGCCCGCAGCCCGTACCGGATCATCCTCTCCTGCTGCGACACGGCCCGCTTCGCCTCGGTGGGCGCGGACGAACTCCTCGGCCTGGTCACCGCGTTGCTCCCGTTGGGCACGGCGGGGGTGGTGGCGAGCACCGCCCCTGTCAACGACGCCGCCGTGGTCCCGCTCATGCTCGCCCTCCACAAGGGCCTGACCACCGGCCAGTCCCTCGCGGAGGCCCTGCGTGACGCCCGCACCACGCTCCCCGAGGACGCCGTTCACCAGGCGACGGGGTGGGCGTTCACGGCGTTCGGAGCGGCCTGAGCGGGGCGGTGTGAGCGGGGCGGTGTGAGCGGCTGGGGGTCAGGCTGACTGTGCGTCCGGCTGTTCGAGCAGCCACGGGAGTGCTCCGCGGTCGCTCGCGCCGAGGCGGGTGTAGGCGCTGTAGAGGTGGTTGCCGACGGTGCGGACGGAGAGGGTGAGGCGTTCGGCGATCTGCCGGTTGGTCAGCCCGGCGGCGGCGAGGCCGACGATCTGCCGCTGGCGCGCGGTGAGTTCGCCGAGGACCAGGGCGGACAGGGCCGGCGTGCGGGCGCCCTGACAGCGTCGGACCAGGGCGACGGCACGGGTGCGGGAGGCGCGGGAGGCGGCGGGGTCCCGGTGCGCCCGTACGGCCTGGGCGTACGCCTCGGCCGCGAACAGCAGGAAGCCGCGCTCCTCCAGGGCCCGCGCGGCCCGGTCCAGGGCGGGACCGTCGGTACGGGCCAGCGCTTCGGCGTGGCGGGCGAAGACACTGCCGACGGGGAGCCGACCGACGGCACGCTCGGGGGCGCCGAGGCGGACGGCGTCGTAGGCGTCGGCTTCGGTGATCCTCTCCAGCGCGGTCGCGATGTCGCCCCGGGCGGCCGCCGACCACGCGGACCAGGCGGGCGGTTGCCGGCAGGTGCTGGTCACCTCGCCCGACTGGGCGGCGGCCAGGACCAGTTCCGCGTGGCACTCCTCGTCCTCCGGTGCGTGCCGGGCCCACGCCGCCGCCTCGCGCAGTTCTCCCCGCAGCCGACAGAAGCGGGCGCGTACGGCCGCGTAACCGGCGGGCACCGGCGCGCCCTCCTCGGCGAGCCACTCCCCCACCGGGGCCGGCAGCGGGCGTACGTCGGCGGAGTCGATGCGGTGTTCCAGTGCGGCCTGTTCGGACTTCAGGGCGAGGGAGCGGTCGGCCGGGGGGCGGGCGAGGCGCCGCGCGCGCAACCGGCCGGCCGCGGCCCGCAGAGCCGGTCCGTGCAGGGGGTGGGCGAGGCGGACGGTTCCGGCGTCGTCGACGTGGACCAGGCCGTGGGACTCGAGGTGTTCGAGGACGCGGAGGTCGCAGGTGTCGACGTCCACGGGGAGGGGTTCGGCGAAGGCCAGCCGGTCGAGGGTCTCGCGCTCATCGGGTTCCGTGCGGTCCAGGACCGGCGCGGCGTGTTCCCGGAGGGCCGTCGTCAGGGGGACCGGGCCGCGCCAGGCCCGTTCGCCGGTGTCGGGGTCCCGCGTGAGGCGTCCCCGCTCGCGCAGCGCGCCCAGCAGGTGCCGCAGCAGCCGTAGGTCGCCCCCGCACAGGCGGTGCAGCCGGTTCGCGGTGAGGGGGTCCACGGGGCCGCCTGCGCCCGCGGTCAGCAGGTCGTCCGTCTCCTCCCGGGGCAGCGGTTCCAGGGCCAGGCGCGGCAGCAGCTCACCGGTCCACAGCCGCGTCACCGCGCCGGGGGCGGTCACGCCGTCGGTGGCGACGACCAGCAGGCGGGTGCGTCCGTGCACCGCGAGCTGGTGGACGAGCGCGGCGGAGTCGTCGTCGAGCAGGTGGGCGTCGTCGACCAGCAACAGCCGTACGCCGGAGAGCAGTCGGACCGCGCGGGGCAGTGAGACGTCGTCGGGCAGGAGGTGCGCGAACGCGGCGAAGGGGATGTGCCGGCTCTCGGGCGTGCCCGCGACCCCGGCGCAGTCGGCACCGCGTACGGCCTCGGTGACCAGCCGGGTCTTGCCGCAGCCCGCGGGGCCGGTCACCACGAGGCCGCTCCGTCCGCCCGCCGTGCACCGGCGGACCAGTTCCAGCTCCTCCTCCCGTCCGGTGAACGGCCAGGCCGGCTCCAGCGTCTTCGCGTCCCGCGGGAAAGTCGTCACGGTAACGGGAGTGCGCATACTCATTCCTGATACAGGGCGACTTGAGTAGCCCCCGACTCAGGCGCCCGGGCGGCCGACGACGGCACTGTGGAGCCATGACCGGACGCTACTGCTCCCTCGCGCAGCAGCCGGCCCCCGCGTTCGCACCGGGGCTGGCGGCCGAGCGGCTCGGTGCGCTCATCGGGGGACGTCCGATGTGGGTCAACGGCACGGTCCTGCACTACTTCTTCTTCGACGGCGACACCGACGGCTCCGTGATTCCCGTACCGGGAACCGGGGAGGTACGGCGGGTGTCGTGGGTCGGCGCCAAGGAGCAGCGGGACGTGGTGCGCGAGTGCTTCAAGGAGTGGCAGGACCTCGGTGTCGGGCTCGCCTTCACCGAGGTCGAGGACCGCTCGGAGGCCGAACTGCGCATCGGGTTCCAGCTCGGCGACGGCTCCTGGTCGACGGTCGGCAGGGACGCGCTCCAGGTCGGCCTCAACGAACGCACCATGAACTTCGGCTGGGACCTGACCGCGCCCGGGGAGCGCGGGACGGCCCTGCACGAGATCGGTCACGCGCTGGGCATGCTGCACGAGCACCAGAGCCCGTTCGCCGGGATCCACTGGGACGACGAGGCCGTGTACGCCGATCTGGCGGGCCCGCCGAACTTCTGGAGCCGGGACAGGACGTTCTTCAACATCCTGCGCAAGCTGGACCCGGCCGAGGTCAACGGCTCGGTCTGGGACCCGCTGTCCATCATGGAGTACCCCTTCTCGTCGGGGCTGATCCTGGAGCCGGAGCAGTTCCGCAGGGGCGTGCACCCGCCCGGCACGCTCTCGCCCCTCGACAAGGAGTTCGTGCTCCGCTGGTACCCGCCGACCGGCCCCTCCCGGCCGCCCGCGCTGGTGCCGTTCCGCTCGGTGCCGCTGCGGCTCGCCCCGGGCGGGCAGGCCGACTTCACCGTCGAGCCGACGGAGACCCGCGACTACACCGTGGGCACCTTCGGTGACGGCGACACCGTCGTCGTGCTCTTCGAGGAACGGGACGGGGACCCCCGCTTCCTCGCCGGACAGGACGACGGGGGCGCCCCGCACAACGCCACGATCAGGACCCGGCTCGTGAAGGGCCGCCGCTACTTCGTCCGCGTGCGCCTGTACTCCAGCTGGGGGTCGGGCGAGACGGCGGTCATGTGCTGGTGACAGCACGGACCGGCCGCACGCGGGCGGTTGGACCACAGTCCGGCGCCGGGGGAACGGTCGCGGACGTCACCTTCGGGGGAGGGTGACGTCCGCGACCACGCCACGCGGTGTGGCATCACGCGGCGTCGACGTCCCGCGCGTCCGGGTGTGCGAGGCCGAGGTGGTCGCGCAGGGTCGTGCCCTCGTACTCGGTGCGGAAGACGCCCTGTTCCTGCAAGAGCGGTACGACCTTGTCGGCGAACTCGTCGAGGCCGCTCGGGGTGATGTGCGGGACGAGGATGAAGCCGTCGCTCGCGTCGGCCTGGACGTACTCGTTGATGGTCCTGGCAACGGTGGCCGGTGAACCGATGAAGTTCTGGCGGTTGCCGGTCTCGATGACCAGGTCGCGGATGGACCAGTTGTGGGCGGCCGCCAGCTCCCGCCACTCACGGGCCGTGGCCAGCGGATCGCGGTACATGCGGACCTGGGCGCGGCCGCGGGAGACGGTGTGTTCGCCGAGCAGCGGGTCGATGTCCGGGAGCGGTCCGTCCGGGTCGTACGAGGAGAGGTCCCGGTTCCAGACCCACTCCAGGTGCTTGATGGCGGTCGCCCCGCTGACCTGCTGGCGGCGTACCTCGTGGGCGATCTCCTCCGCCTCCGCGTCGGTGTCGCCGAGGACGAAGCTCGCGGCGGGCAGGATGAGCAACTGGTCGGGGCGGCGGCCGTACCTGGCGAGGCGGGACTTGACGTCCGTGTAGAAGGCCCGGCCGGTGTCGAGGGTGGCGTACCGGCTGAAGATGGCGTCGGCGTCGGCCGCGGCGAACTCGCGGCCCTCGTCGGAGTCGCCCGCCTGGAAGATCACCGGGCGGCCCTGGGGGCTGCGCGGGACGTTGAACCGGCCGTGGATGTCGAAGTGCCGGCCCTCGTGGACGAAGGCGCCGGCCTTGGCGTCGCTGAGGAAGGTGCCTGTGGCCTGGTCGGCGACGATCTCGTCGCCCCGCCAGGAGTCGAAGAGCTCGTGCGCCGTGGCCAGGAACTCCTTGGCGCGGGAGTAGCGCTCGTCCTGCGGCAGGAAGCCGCCGCGGCGGAAGTTCTCGCCGGTGAAGGCGTCCCAGGAGGTGACCACGTTCCAGGCGGCGCGGCCGCCGGAGAGGTGGTCGAGGGCGGCGAACTGGCGGGCCACCTCGTAGGGCTCGTTGAAGGTGGAGTTGATGGTTCCGGTCAGGCCGAGGTGCTCGGTGACGGCGGCGAGCGCGGAGAGGACGGTGAAGGTGTCGGGGCGGCCGACGACGTCCAGGTCGTAGATCTCGCCGCCCTGTTCGCGGAGCCTGAGTCCCTCGGCGAGGAACAGGAAGTCGAACTTGGCGCGTTCGGCGGTCTGCGCGAAGTGGGCGAAGGAGCTGAACTCTATGTGGCTGCCGGCCTTCGGGTCGCTCCACACGGTGGTGTTGTTGACGCCGGGGAAGTGCGCTGCCAGGTGGATCTGCTTCAGCGGCTTGCTGGTCATGTCGGTGCGGGTCCTTCCGGCTCAGGCGGCGGCGTAGCGGTTGGCGGGCCGGGGCAGGCCCAACAGGCCGCGCAGGGTGTCGGCCTCGTAGGCGCGGCGGAAAGCGTCACGGCGCTGGAGTTCGGGGACCAGGTCCCGGGTGATCGCCGGCAGGTCGTGGCCCACGACGGCGGGCCGCAGCCGGAACCCGGTGAGGCCGGCCGCCTGGAACTCCTGGAGCACGTCGGCGAGTTGCGTGGGCGTCCCGGCGAAGATCCGGGCGTCGCTGGTGTACGGCTCTCCGGCGAGCGCGTCGAGGCGTGCGCGTCGGTCCTCCGCAGCGGCCTGATCGTCGTCCAGGAAGACCACCAGGTCCCCGAAGACGTGCAGCGGCTCGCCCGCGCGGCCTGCGCTCTCCTGCTCGGCGCGGATCTCCGCGACGATCGCGCGGGCCTGGTCGGTGTCGTGCGGGGTGATGTAGCCGACGTCGGCCGCGCGGGCCACCAGGCGGTACGGGACGGTGGCGTGGGCGAGGGCGGTGACCAGGGGCTGGCCCTGCGGCGGGCGGGGGGTGATGGAGGGGCCCTTGACGCTGAAGTGCGCGCCCTCGAAGTCGATGTAGTGCAGCTTGTCCCGGTCGATGAAACGGCCGGTGGCGGCGTCGCGGATCTCCGCGTCGTCCTCCCAGCTGTCCCAGAGGCGGCGAACGACCTCGACGTGGTCGGCGGCCTCGTCGAAGAGGTCGCTCACCACGGCCGACGCCTCGGGGCTGTCGTAGGCCTCGATGCGCGGGATCGTACGGCGGCCGAAGTGGGCGGCCTCGTGGGGGCGGGCGCTGATCTGCACGCGCAGACCGGCGCGGCCGGTGCTGACGTAGTCGAGGGTGGCGATCGCCTTGGAGATGTGGAACGGCTCGGTGTGGGTGGCGACGACGGTCGGCACGAGGCCGATGTGCCGGGTGAGCGGGGCGACGCGGGAGGCGATCAGGACGGCGTCCAGTCGACCGCGCACCTGGTCGGTGCGGTCGTCGAGGTCGAGGAAGTGGGAGGACTGCGGTCCGAGGCCGTCCTCGATGGTCACGAAGTCGATCAGGCCGCGCTCGGCCTCCGTGACCAGGTCGGTCCAGTATCCGGCGGTGAACAGGTCCCGGGGGCGGGCGACCGGCTCACGCCAGGAGGCGGGGTGCCAGCCGGTGCCGTCGAGGGCGACGGCGAGGTGCAGAGGAGAAGGGTGCGTCGAGGACACGGGTGGGTGCCTTCCTGGAGGTCCGTACGAGATCGCCGGCCCCGGACAGGACACGGGGCGCGGCGTTGGGCGACCGCAGGGAGATGGGGGTCCCGCCGGCCGAAGGCTGGGGGGAGGGTCAGGAGCAACAGAGCGCGCCGGCCACGCGCTGGAGATCGATGTGGGGCCGGGAGTGGAGGTGGACGGCGTGGGTCATCCGGGTCACGTCCACCACTCCTTCCTTCTGGTCGCGCGCTTCGGCGCGTCACACATCTCGTCGTCGGTCACAACGGCCGGACCTCGCCGCCTGTTCCCCGTTGAGCTGTTTTGACGGAGTATCGGTGAGCGGGGGCGGTGCCTCGGCGAGAGACACGGCGGGGCCTTGGGGTTCACTCATGGCGGGCTCCGGCGGAGTCGGGCGCCCCGGGACGGCGGCGGGCCCCGAGCGGCTACGGCCGAAGGAGCAGGCGGGTGAAACCGCTCGGCGGCACGGAGCGACGCACGGGAGGGCACGGAACCGGGGGCTCTACGGGGATCAACGGCACACCGCCGAAGCGGTGTGGTGCGGAGTGCGGGGCTGGAAGGACTTCAGCCCCGACAACGGGCACGGCCCGGTGCCTTGGCCGATCGCATGTCAACGTCGGCCCACTGGGTGGAACGCCTCAGGGTCGGTTGACCTGCGGCGGAGTGCTGTCTCCGCCTGCCGCGTGGGCGTCCCAGTCCAGGATCTGGACAGCCGATCCGGCGGCTTCCAGGCCCCGGCACTGGGCGTCGTGGCGGCGGGCGATGCCATCGAGGTCGAGGTGCGCGCCGAAGGCCGGACGAGCGGCGAGACGGCGGGCGTAGGCCCATACGGCGGGGTGGTCGGCGATGCGGTGCACCGCGGCGGCGTCGAGGTGGTGGCGGTGCACGGTGTCGAGTTCCACCAGGGCGACCCACAACTCGACGTCGGCGAAGGTGACCTGATCACTGATCAGGAACGCGAAACCGGTGAGGCTCCGCTCCAGCGTGTCCAGGGTGGTGAGCAGCTTGTCGAGCGCGGCGGCGCGGTGCGCCGACTCGGTGCCGGGCGCTCCGGCGCGCTGCGCGGCCTCCTCGATGCCCTCCGCGCACAGCCGTTCCACGGCTTCGATCTCCGACTCGGTGCCGCACGGGTACAGCGAGGGGCGTCCGCCGCCGAAGCCGCGGGCCAGGTCGCGGGTGATGTCGGGGGCGTGGGTGCTGACGATCCGCCCGGACCAGTCGTCGCTGAGCACCGGCCCGAGGGCCGCTCCGGTGTAGCGGTGCGCGCTGGCGTCGTACAGCGGACGCAGCGCGGAGTGGCCCCCGTCGGGACAGTCGGGGACCGGGGGCAGGAGGGTGACCGGACAGGCCGCGTCGAGGCCCAGGAGGCTGTGGGTGACGGCGATGCGCAGGCCGGGCGCGGTGGCGGGCGACAGGTGGAGGCGGTAGCGGCGCGGCACGGCGTAGTGGCCGCTGCGTGCGTCCCGGCCGATCCGGCCCCGGAAGGCGGGGGCGGGCTGCTGGGACGGGTGGGCGGCCAGCGGTGTGAAGGACATGACTCTCCCCGGAGGCGGGCGCGCGGACGTACGCGCGGCGGAAGCGACGTCGAGCAGGGGTGCGGGGCGTGGCGCGGCTTTGCCGCCTGAGGTCAGCCCCGGGGGCCGATCGCGCTGCAGACGCGCTGCAGGTCGATGTGACGGCGGGAGGTCAGAAGAGGGGTCGGCCCCGGTGTACGGCTCACGCCGTCGGTGACCTGCTCAAGGCGCCCCATGTTTCCCTACCTGTTCACTAGGATTCCCTTGGAGTGTCGATCCGCCTCGAGCCGCAGTCAAGGGGGTGTCCACGGAGTGGGTTCGTGGCCGTGGGTTTGTGGCGGTGGATTCGTGCGGTGTCACCCACATGCATGACCCGGCTGATCGACGGGGATGCAAGGGGGCGGGTGGGACACCCCTCGCCGACGACGTCGCCGAGGGCCGTGCGCTCACCTGACGAGACTGTCGGACGACCGGAAGGCCCCGCATGGTTGAGGAACACCGGGAAGCGGCGGAGAAGGTGAGGACCCGTGGCGAGTGAAGTCCACGTCGAGGACGGCCCGTTCGGTCCCGAAGCCCGTCCCGACGGCCCCCGCGCGGAGCAGACCGTGCTGTACCTGCACGGAGACCCCCGGCTCGCGGGCACCCCGCAGGACGCCCTGCCCGCCGCCCGTGAACTCGCCCGCGCCACCGGGTACTCCGTGCTGTGCGCCGACTACCGTCGGCGTTTCCCCGAGGCGCTGGAGGACGTGTACGCCGCCTGGGAGCACTGTCGCGGCCGGGGCCCGGCCGCGGTCGCCGGCGAGCGGCTCGGCGGCGCCCTGGCGGCCGGCCTGCTGCTGCGCCTGCGCGACGAGGGCGCGCCGCCGCCGTCCTGCGCGGTGCTCATGTCGCCGTTGCTGGACTTCACGCTGGACGCGCCGAGCCTGCTGCTCAACGCGGCCGCCGACCGCACGGTGGACGCGGAGACCCTGCCCGTGCGCGCGGCCGCCTACGCGGGTGTGACGGAGCGCAGGAATCCCCTGCTGAGCCCGCTCCACGGCAACCTCCACGGTCTGCCCCCGCTGCAACTGCACGCGGCGGGCACGGAGGTGCTGCTGGACGATGCGCTGGCCTTCGCGACCCGGGCGGCGCACTCGGGCGTGGCGGTGGATCTGCGCATCCACGAGGACTCGTCGGCGCAGCGGCTGCGCCAGGTGGGGGCGGCGGCGGAGTTCCTGCGCATGTGGTGCCGCCCGGCCCGTCTCAGCGTGGCGCGAGGGGCCTCTCTGCTCGAGCGCTGAGGGCTTCCGGGGGGAGGGGTGGGCGCTGAGGCCTTCGGTCGCCGCCGCCCGTCCCCATCGCCCCAACACGCCCAAGTTTTCCCTGACTTCTCCCCGAGGGTTCCCAGCACCGGGCGCGTAAACAGAAGCGACGTCGCCGACGGTGCGAGGGGCACGAGGAGCGAGGAGCAGGGGACGACATGAGATTCCTGGAGCGGGAGCGCGCCGCACTCACCAAGCTGCTGCCGGGGCTCGACGACAGTCTGAGCGCCGTACCGCTGATGTCCCTGGAGGCACCGGAGAGCCCGGGGATCCGGCTGTTCCGGGAGAGCGGGGGCCCGGGGCTGCTGGCCCCGCAGTCGCTCCAGGGGCGGGGAGCCACCGCGCTCGACGCCGTGCGGGTACAGCGCGCCCTGGGCAGCCGCTCCCCCTCCCTGGCCGTGGCCACGACGATGCACCACTTCTCGATGGCCACCCTCGTCGGCCTCAGTGACACCGGCGAGGGACTGGAGTGGATGCTCGTCCAGGCCGTCGCCTCCGAGAACCGTCTCGTGGCCTCCGGGTTCGCCGAGGGCCGCAGCGGCACCGGCATCCTCTCGCCGACCATGTCCGCGACCCCCACCCCCGAGGGCGTACGGATCACCGGTGTGAAGCGGCCGTGCAGCCTGGCCCGCTCCATGGACCTGCTCACCGCCAGCGTCATGATCCCCTGCGAGGACGGCGGGGGCCGTGAGCTGGCCGTCGCGCTGATCCCCGCCGACAGCCCCGGGCTCGACGTCAGCGGCTTCTGGTCCAGCAGTTACCTCGCCGGTGCCGAGAGCGACCAGGTCATGCTGGACAACGTCCTCGTGCCTCCGGAACTCCTGGTGCGCACCGCGTCCCCGGCCGGGGCGCGGCTGGACGAGGTGCAGACCATCGGGCTGGTCTGGTTCGAGCTGTTGATGACCGGCAGCTACCTCGGCGCGGCCAGCGCCCTGGTGGAGCGGGTGCTGCTGAACGACCGGGTGCCCGACGCCGAGCGGGTCGGGCTCCTCGTCGCCGTCGAGGGCGCGATGGCCGCGGCGGAGGGGCTCGCCCGGCGCGTGGACGAGGGTGCTCCCGACGAGTCCACCCTCGCCGACTCGCTGTACGTCCGCTACACCGTTCAGGACGCGCTCACCCGGATCGTCCCCCGCGCGGTCGAGCTGCTCGGCGGACTGAACTTCATGGCGTCCGACGAGGTCGGCTACCTCGCCGCCTGTGCCAACGGCCTCGCCCTGCATCCCCCGTCGCGCACCCGGATGACAGGCCCCTTGGCGGCGTATCTGGCCGACGCACCCTTGACCGTCGCCTGACGGTCACCTCCCCTGCGCGGCACATCGCGACCGCCTGACCGATGTGCCGGGTTCCGCCCGCGGGGCGAGCCACGCCGGGCCGGCGCCCGCAGTCTCCGACCAGACCCATCGCGACACCGGGGCCGACACCCCGGCCCCACCCGCCCAGCCGTCAGCCAGCGCAGGCCAGGCGACTGTGCCCCGTGATCCGGCACTTGCGACCACCGGGATGGCCGACGCGCCACGGCCGACCCACCCCGACGCACCGAAACACCCACGCCGCCACCCCGCGCCCCTACTCAGCGCGTCCTCGCAAAGGGCAGGCGACCGCGCCCACTGAACCGACACAGAGCGCCCTCGACCCGACGCAGACCGAGCCACCCACCCAAGAGCCACCGTCAGGCGCGTCACCCACCGAGGGCGGGCGCCCGGCCCGCCGCCACGTCTGCTCCACCCCGGCACCGCACCTCACGGGCGCGCCTCCACACGCCCGCACCGCGCTGCGCGCCCCCGTGCCGTCGCCGCCCGCACGCACTCACCCACCCGACCGAGGGGAACATCGTCATGCCCGAACCCCGCTCGCCCCACCGCACCGCACCGCCCAGAAGGAAGCGGCCGACGCTGCTGCTCACCGGCGGTTCCGGGGTGCTCGGCCGAGCCCTGATCGAAGAGCTGTCGCCGCGCTTCCGGCTCGTGTGCCTGCGGCACCGCACCGCCGTCGACGACCCTCGGGTCGAGGAAGTCCGCGCGGACCTGCTGGAGCCCGGACTCGGCCTGTCCGACGCCGAGTCGGGGCGGCTCGCCGCCGAGGTGGACGTGGTCGTGCACTCGGCCGCCGCCACCAACTGGAAGGCCGCGCCCGAGTCGATCCGGCGGGCCAACCTGGACGGCACGCTGACGATGCTCGGCCTGGCCGCCCGCGCCGACGCGCCGTTCTACCACCTGAGCACCGCCTTCGTGGCGAACCCGCTCGCCCCCGAGGAACAGGAACGCTTCCCGGGCGCCGCCGCCTACCTGGCCTCGAAGACCGAGGCCGAACAGGCGGTGCGCGAAGCACCCGTGCCCGGGGCGATCCTGCGCCCCTCGGTGGTCATGGGCGACTCCGTCACCGGCCGTATCGCCGGCACGCAGGGGCTGACCCGGGCCCTGGGCGCCATCGTCAAGGGTCAGGTGCCGGTGCTGCCGGGGACGCCCGACGCCCGGATCGACATGGTGCCCCAGGACGTGGTGGCCCGGGCCGTGGGCGACCTGGTGCGCGGCGAGGTCACCGACGGCGAGTTCTGGCTGACGGCCGGCGCCGAGGCGCTGCTGCAACGCGAAGTCGTCGACTCCTGCCTGGAGTTCGCCGAGCGGCACGGACCGCGGCCGCACCCGCCCCGGCTGATCCCGCTGGAGTCGGTGCACCGGCTGCTGCTCCCGCTGATCGAGGGGCCCGCCTTCCCGGAGGCGCTGCGCCGCCGCTTCCAGACGTACGCCGAACTCCTGCTGGTCTTCCAGCGCGCGCTCCCCTTCGAGTCCTCCCTCGGTGCGCCGCACTGCGGCTCGGCCCTCACGAAGGCCGACCTCCGGGAGGCGCTGGTGCGCAACCTGGCCGCCTGGTCCACCGGCCCCGGGGGCCTGCGCGGCCGTCGGCAGCGGACCCGGCCCACCCCGGGGCAGGCGGACCAACACACCGTAGACACAGGGAAGTTGGCGTCATGACGGCCACCACCCCCACCACGACCACCACCCACCCCACGGCCGCCACCGAAGCCGCCCCGTCCGGCACCCGTGTCGCCCGCCTCTACCGCGACCACCTCGCCGCCGGCCGCGCCGTCCTCGGCACCGTGCTCGGCGGGATGGTGGAGACCGCGTCCGAGGGTGCCTGGGTGTTCACGGAGGACGGCCGGCGCTATCTCGACTTCGGCGGGTACGGCGTGTTCATCCTGGGCCACCGGCACCCCGCCGTGACCGCGGCCGTGCACCGTCAGGTGGACACGCATCCGCTGGCGAGCCGGGTCTTCCTGGAGCCGGTCGCGGCGCGCGCCGCGGAGGCCCTGGCCGGGCGCACCCCGGACGGCCTGAACCGCGTGCACTTCGTCAACTCCGGTGCGGAGGCGACCGAGGCGGCCCTCAAGCTGGCCCGCGCCCACGGCCGCACGGCACTGGTCAGCACCGCCGGTGGTTACCACGGCAAGACCCTGGGCGCGCTGAGCGCCACCCCCAACCCCACCTACCAGCGGCCCTTCGAACCCCTGCTGCCGGACACCACGGTCGTCCCGTACGGCGACGCGGGCGCGCTCGCGGAAACGCTGGCCCCGCTCGGCGAGCGCGCGTGCGTGATCGTCGAACCGGTGCAGGGCGAGGGGGGCGTACGGATCCCCCCGCCGGGATACCTGGCCGAGGTGGGCCGGCTGTGCGCGGCGCACGGCGCCTTCCTGGTCGTGGACGAGATCCAGACGGGCCTGGGGCGGCTCGGCTCGTGGTGGGGGCTGGACGGCGAGCGGGTACGTCCGGACGCGCTCCTCGTCGGCAAGGGGCTGAGCGGCGGTGTCGTCCCGGTGGCCGCCATGGTCGCCACCGACGAGGCCTACCGCCCCTTCTCCCGCGACCCCTACCTGCACACCTCCACGTTCGCGGCCTCCCCCATCGCCTGCGCCGCCGCGCTCGCCGCGGTCGAGACTATCGACCGGGAGAACGCCGTCCCCCGCGCCCGCGCGATCGGCCTGCGGCTGCTGCACGGCGTACGCGCGGCCTGCGCCCCCCACCTCGGGGGCCTGGTGGGCGAGGTGCGGGGCCGGGGCCTGCTGATCGGTCTGGAGTTCACCGCCGAGCAGGCCGTCGGCGAGATGATCCTCGAACTCGTCGGCCACGGCGTCCTGGTGAACCACTCCCTCAACGCGGGCCGCGTCCTGCGGCTCACCCCGCCGGCCGTCGTCGGCGAGGACGAGGTGCGGCTGTTCCTGGCCGCCCTGACCGAGGCGCTGCGCGCGGTCGCGGCCCGCATCGGCTGACCACGCCGTCCCCCCAACCCCGTCCCACACTGGAAACCGGAGAGGTACCTCATGCGTCACGTCACCGTACGGATGACCGCTCACGACGTGGACCCCGAGACCGCCTACCAGCGCATCCGTGACTTCCGGCGCTACCCGGAGGTCACCGAGACCGTGCGCGAGGTCGTGGTGCATCCACCCGGCCCGGACGGCACGGTGGTGTCGGACTGGACGGTGCGTTTCCGCAACGGCCTGATGTGCTGGCGGGAGCGCGACGCCTTCCACCCGGAGGCGCTGGCCCTCGGGTTCACCCAACTCAGCGGCGACTTCGAGGTGTTCGAGGGTACGTGGCGGTGCGAGCCCAGCGCCGCGCACGGCACGGACGTCATCTTCGAGGCCATGTTCGACCTGGGCATCCCGACCCTGGCGGAACTCCTCGACCCGGTGGCCGAGTCGACCCTGCGCGGCAACATCGAGCGGATCCTCACGGGACTGCTCGGCCCGGTCACCGCGGCCGACGCCCCGCTCGCCGACACCGCCGCGCCCGCCCATGGCTGACGTCTCACTGGCCCCGCAGTACGCGGCGGGCTGGGACGCCCTGCGGGACGAGCCCGGCCCGGACACGGTCCGCTGCCTCGGCCTGTACGCCAAACTGTCGGCCGGCGTCACGGTGGTCACCGCCCTCGACACCGGGGGCCGGCCCACCGGGATGACGGTGTCCGCGCTGACGTCCCTGTCGGCCCGGCCGCCCCTGGTGCTGGCCTGTCTGCGCGGCAGCTCCCGCACCCTGGCGGCGCTGCGGGACCAAGGCACCTTCGCGGTCAGTCTTCTGACGGAAGATCAGGACGATCTGGCCGAGCGCTTCGCCGACCCGTCGGTGCCGCCCGCCCTGCGGTTCACGGACGTCCCCGTACGACACGTCCTCGGCCTGCCCGTTCTCGCTGGGGCGCTCGCCTGGTCGGTGTGCGTCGTCGTGGACGTCCGCCCCTACGGCGACCACCACGCGGTCGTCGGCCGCGTACGGGCGCTGCACGTGGGCGGCGGACGTCCGTTGCTGTGGCACGACCGTACGTTCCGCACCCTCACCTGACCGCCACCCCCACCGCGTCACCCCAGCGCCGGGCGCCCGGCCGGAGACCCCGGCCGGGCGTTCGGCGCATCCGGGTCCCGTCGAGCGACACATCCAGCAGCACATTCGGCGACACAGCGAACAACAGGAGGTCCCATGTCCCTGCCCCGTGTGCCCGGCCTGAACGACGACAGCGCCGTGACCGAGCTGTCCCGCATGCCGGAGCGGATGTCCGGCCAGACACAGTCCGCCGCCCACCGCCTGGGCGCGGCCCTCGACGGCGACCCGGCCGAGGACGACTGGGGCCGGCCGCCGGACGGGGAGCGTCCCTTCCCCGTCGTCCTCGTACACGGCACGCTCGGCGACCGGGAGTCCGTCTGGCGGGAGGCGGCCCCCGCCCTCAGAGCGGCCGGGCACCGGATCTTCCGCCTGAACTACGGGGAGTTGCCGACCCTGCCGCGGCTGTACGGGCTGGGCGACGTCCGGGCCTCGGCACGGGAGATCGCCGCCTTCGTCGACCGGGTACTGGCCGACACCCGGGCGCAGAAGGTGAACCTGGTCGGCCACTCCCAGGGCGGGATGCTGCCCCACTACTACCTCAAGTACCTGGGCGGGGCGCCCAAGGTGCACCACGTCGTGGGGATCGCGCCCAGCAACCACGGCGTCACCGTGGAGGGGCTGACCGCGCTGGTCCGCCAGGCGCCGGGCGTGCGGGAGGTCGCCGAGGAGCAGCTGCTGTTCCGGGTGAGCCCCGCCTTCACGCAGCTGCTGCACGACTCCGAGTTCGTCACGGAGCTGGTCGCCCCGGGCGACACCGTGGCCGGCGTGCGCTACACCGTCATCTGGTCGACCCGGGACGAGGTGGTCAAGCCTCCCGAGTCGCAGCGGCTCACGCCGGCCGCGCCGGGCCACCCGGTGACCGACCTGTGCCTGCAGGACCTCGCCCCGGGCAGCCGCACCACGCACCTGGCGCTGCCGTACGACCCGGTCGTCGTACGGGAGGTGGTGCGGGCACTGGCCGGCTGAGCGGACGTACGCACGCACGCACAAGACGGTGGGGTGAGGCCGAGGCCTCACCCCACCGCCGTCTCACGGGCTGGGTCCGTTACGCCGTGCAGCGGACGTCAGTGCGCCGTGCAGCGGCCCTTCTCGCCCTGCCAGAAGCACACCTGGCCGAACACGTCGAACCCGGCGACGCCGTTCGGGTCGATCTTGTCGAACCGGGGCTTGGGGATCTGCAGGCCGTTGATGCCGTCCCCGGCGAGCGGTCCGCTGGTCACCGTGCGGTCGGGGACGGGGCTGCCCTCCTTGAGGTCACCCTTGAAGTACAGGCTGCCGACGTCACCGGTGTTCCAGGTGCCGACGCCGTTGCCCTCCACGGAGAACGTCGGGACCGGCACGCCACCGAATCTGCCGGTGCCCTCCACCTCGAAGACGATGTCGGTCAGCTCCGGCGCCGCCCCGTTGGGCGAGCGGCAGTCCCGGTAGCCGATGTGCCCGGTGACCTGCGCCTCCCGGACGATCAGGCCGAGGGGCGGGCTGAAGTTCACCTCGGCGTCCAGTCGGCACACGAGATCGGGTACCGGGGCCTGTGGTCCGGCCGGGGCGGCGTGGGCGGTGGGAGCGAGGAGCCCCAGACCGGCCAGGAGGACGGCGGGCAGGGCGGCCCTGCGCGGACGGCTCCGCGGAGTGGTCGGATGCTGGGTCGTGGCGAGCCTCACGGGTGGGGTTTCCCTTCTGTCGGTTGTCGCGTCGGACGGGGCGTCGGGTGTTGTTCCGGTGGTGTGCCGGTGGTGGTGCCGGCCGTCGGGGTCACGCCGTGACGCTCCCCGAGCGGAGCACCTCGCTGGCGGAGCCGAGGTGCCGGGCGAGGTCCCGGTAGGACTCCAGGACCCCCGTCTCGGTGTACGGAATCCCGCGCTCCGCGCAGAACTCCTTGACCAGGGGGTAGGCGTGCCGCAGCGCGGAGCGCGGCATGCCGGGGAACAGGTGGTGCTCGATCTGGTAGTTGAGGCCGCCGTAGAGGAAGTCGCCGAGGAAGCCGGTGGGCAGGGTGCGGGAGGTGAGCACCTGGCGTTCCAGCCAGCTCCACTCCCCGCCCACCCGGGTCGGCAGTCCCTTGTGGTTGACGGCGAACGCCAGTCCGAGCAGATAGCCGAGGACGCCCTGGTGCACGGCGAGGAACAGCAGGACGCTCGGCCAGGGCAGGAGCACGAAGAGGGCACCGAAGAACAGCACGGCGTGCAGGGCCATCAGGCCGCCCTCGAGCCAGGGGCGGCGTACGGCGCGCCGGCGCAGCGCGATGACGCCGGCGACGCGCAGCACCACGCCTTCGAGGCCGAGCAGCGGGAAGAACAGATGGCGCTGGTGGGCGGCGACGAAGCGGGCGAGGCCCTTGCGGTCCCGGGCCTGTTCCGGGGCGAAGATCGCCGTGCGGCGCAGGATGTCGGGGTCGAGTTCCAGGTGGTTGGGGTGGTTGTGGTGCCGGTTGTGGTGCTGGACCCACCAGCCGAAGCAGACGCCGAGCATCAGGTTGCCGTGGATGAGGCCCAGGGCCCGGATGGTCTTCTGGGACCGGCTGATCTGCCGGTGGCCCGCGTCGTGCAGGAGGAAGGCGAGCTGCTCGTGCCAGACGGCGAGCCAGAGCGCCGTGAGGGCCACCTGCCACCAGGCGCCGCCCGCGAGGACGAGCGCCGCCCAGCCGACGGCGTTCATCAGCCACACCACCGCGATGGCGGTGACGTACTGGCCGCGGCGGGCCCGCATGAGCCCGGCCTCCGTCACGCGCCGGGTGAGTTCACGGAAGTCCTCCTCCGCCGCGCCGGATTCCCGCGGTGCGGAGTCGACTGCCGGAATGTCGGTCATGGAGTGCCACCGGGCCTTTCGCTGTGGGGGGTGCGCGAGGGTTCACGGGGGGTTCGCGGGGGTTGCCGCGTGGCTCGCGGGAGTTCGCGAGGGGTGCGCGGCGGTGCGCTTCGTGGGTTCACGGCGCGAGACCCATGTCGGCGAGGCGGGCCCGCTGGGTGGCCTGCGCCCACTCCGCGGCGGTCAGCATCCGCTCCTCGGGCGTGGTGTCCACGAGACGACGGCCCGGCCACACCTCGTAGTCGCCGGCGAGGTCCCGGTGCTGCTCCAGCCCCTGCTGGTAGAGCTGTTCGCGCCGGAAGGTGAGCTGCTGCACGGGCAGTTGCGTCCACAACTCCATGCCGGAGGCGACCAGTTCACGGATCCGGTTCAGGTCCTCGGGATGCCGCCGCAGATGCCGCCGTACGATCGTGGTGCCGACGGAGAGATGGCGGATCTCGTCGATGCCGGCCGCCCGCTCGATCTCGGCGGCGGGTGCGTCGAAGGGCCGCCACTTGCGTTCGCTCAGTTCGGCGGTGGGTGCGAGGACGCCCTCGACGAGGACGGTGAGGGTGACGACTCCGCCGATGTAGTCCCGCCCGTCGCGCAGGACGCCAAGGCCGAACTTCTCCAGCGGGTTCAGGACCGCGTCCCGGTCGGCGCCCGCCAGCGACTCCATGGTGGCCGCCAACTCGGATGCCGGAACGCCGAGTTCGAGGAGGTGGCCCCGGAAGGCGTAGGCGTGCCGGGCCTCGTCGACCAGCTGGGTGGTGAAGAAGTCCATGCCCGCGAGGTCGGGGGCGTTCGCGACGAGGTGGGAGATGGCACGGGCGGCCTTCTCCTCCGCCATGGAACGGAAGGCGAGCTCCTGCATCACGGCCTGCCGCAACGGACCCTCGCGGAACATGTGGTCCGGCACCGGCACGTCCGGCGAACGGCCCATCGGGTCCCCGCCGAGCGTGCCCTCGGGCACGGCCCGGAACCAGTAGCCCAGGTCGCAGCCCTCCGGCGTGAGCTCGGTGTGCAGGGCGCCGTCCAGCAGGCTCGGGGCGCGGTGCCGGTCGGCCTCCGCCGGGACGTTCCCGGTGACGGCCGGGCCGTGCGCGATGGATGTGGTCATCTCAGCCTTTCTCTCAAGGACAGGGGACAGCAGGTGGATTGGGGAGTGCTCAGACAGCCTTGGTCAGGCGCATCAGCCGCCATACGGCGCCGACGCTCACCCCGCCCTGGAAGGCCAGGTACTCGGGTTCGATCAGCTGGGGGCGCCACTTGAGCTTGAAGGACTCCTGGCTGGCCGCCGGGTACACCGCCTGCCCCTTGGCGGCGAGCAGTTCGAGGCAGCGGCGCAGGGCTCCACTGGTCGGCCCGAACGCGCAGGCGTCCGGCCGGAGTTGCACGAACGGGGTGAAGCCGAGGTGCAGCCAGCCGCATCCTTCCTCCTGGAACGTGCGCAGCGCGGTGGCGAACACCAGCTCCACCGTTCCGGGCGGGGCGTCGGGCAGACGGCGCGTCAGGTCGTAGAGCCGGCCGGGGCGTTCACCGAAGACGGGCGAGTACGACACGTAGCCCACGGTCCGTCCGGCATGGATGGCGGTGAACAGGCGGCGGTGGGGTGCTCCGGGTCCGCCGCGTTCGCCGATGAGGAAGTCGAGTTCCTTGACGTGCCGGCCCTTGCCGCGCAGCCAGGCCCGGTCCACGGCGTCGAGGGCCGGGGCGTCTCCCTGGTCGGCCTCGGTGACGGTCACGCCTTCCCGGCGGGCCCGGTTGACCATGTTGCGCACCTTGACCATGCGCTGCCCGCCGAGGCCGTAGCCGTCGAGGTCGATGCTGAACGAGGCGCCGAACTGGTTGACGACGAAGCCGTGCTGTGCGTGGAGTTCGGCCGCCGCGCGCGACAGCTGGACCCCGGTGACCCGACGCCCCTCCGCGGCGGCTCGCGCGAGCAGAGCGGTCAGCAGCCGCTCCCGGTCCCCGTCGGCGCAGACCGGCCCGCCGAGCTGGAACAGGTGCCGCCGGCCGCCCTCCCGGTAGGGGACGAAGCCGTCGACGCCGTCCGTCTGGAAGCGCCGGTTGCCGCTGTTGAGGGCGAGAAAGGCGCTGCTGTGGCCGCCGTGGCGGCGCAGCATGTCGTACGCCTCGGTGTCGGTCACGGTCTGCCGGGCCCGGGCCTCGCGGGTGCTCATCGGGTCGCCGCCTGGTGCCAGGGCACGGTCGCGAAGTCCCGGAGCGCGGTCTGGACGGCGGGGTGGGGCAGCGGCTCGAAGGAGACGGTGAACGACTTGGGGAAGTTCCCGAACAGGGCGCGGTCGCCGAAGAGATGGATCGGCAGGACGAGCAGGGCCCACTCCCAACCGAACACCAGCACCCAGAGGCCGAGGACGGCGCCCTGCACGCTCAGGCTGTGCATGAGGTTGTAGAGGACGTAGTAGACGCGGTGGATCCGCTGGTCGGGGCTGCGGTGGTAGGCGACGGCGCCGGGGACGTACCCGATGAGGTCGACGTAGAGGAAGAGGGCGGCCGCCGCCCACCAGCGCACCTCGTCGAGGTGGGCGAGGAAGAAGCCCGCGGCGACGAGCAGCCCGAAGAGGTACTCCAGGCGCAGCAGCCGGTAGGTGGTGGGCGTGTGGCAGAGGTTGTGACCGTCCACGCCGTCACCGCCCGCCGGCTTGCGCGGCCGGCCTGGTCGCCGTCACCAGGATCATGCTCTGCTTCTCCAGGCCCGGGTACGCGGCCAGGTGCGGGGCGAACCGTTCGAGGGCGTACGGCAGGGCGAGGAGGTCCGCGACCCGTGCCTGCCAGCCGCGTTCGCCCCACCACTGCTCGGGGTCGGCGAGGCGCCACACCCAGGGCGTGCCCGAGCCGGAGAGGGCGTCCAGCCAGGGCCTGACGAAGGGCGAGTCGGCGGTGTCGGCGTTCAGGCACTCGGCACCGAGGGTGCTGCCGGGCGCGGACAGCTCGCCCGCGGTGGCGACCAGACGGTCCACGGCCTCGGGCGCGAGGTAGAAGAGCAGCCCCTCGCACAGCCAGGCGGTGGGCCGCTCGGGGTCGAAGCCCGCGGCGAGCAGCGGTTCGCGCCAGTCGGCGAGGAGGTCGGCGGCGACCGGGGTACGGCTCGACGCGGCCGGGGTGTGCCCGGTCAGGACCCGCTCCTTGAAGGCGTGCACGGCCGGCAGGTCGACCTCGAAGACCTGGGTGCCGTCGGGCCAGTCGAGCCGGTAGGCCCGGGTGTCGAGGCCGGCTCCGAGCAGGACGACCTGGCGGCGGCCGTCGCGCGCGGTGGCGAGGAGGTGGTCGTCGAAGAAGCGGGTGCGCACGGCCAGCCAGTCGGGCAGTACCTGCTGGAGGAGACCGTTTCCCGGCGGTGCGACCGCCGTCCCGGTGCCGGTCAGGAACTCCGCGGCGAGGGAGTCCTGGAACAGCGCGTCGCCGCGGGCGGATTCCTCGGCCCGCATACGGACGGTCCACAGGGCCGTGCTCGAGACGCCCTCCAACGGGGCGGCGGCGGAGGGGGTTTCGTGCTGCGGCAGGAACATGGGCATGAGTGATCCTCGGTAAGTGACTTCTGCGGTTGGGGTGGTTGTCGCGGGCGCGGGCGTGGTCGCGGGCGTGATGTCGGATGCTGTCGTGGTCAGCGGGGTGGGCGGCGACGGTCGAGGAACAGGGCCGCTGCGCCGAGCGCCATGAGGCCTCGGGACGGCGCCCAGGGGCGCTGGCCGCCGAGGGACGCGGGGGTGTACGGCTCGTTGACCTGGAGGGCGAAGCGGCGGTTGGCGGCGTCGGCGAGCAGGCCGCGCCACTGTTCCGGGCCCGTGGTGACGGCCGTGAGGAGGTCCATGGTGTTGCGGGCCACCTGGTCGACGGAGAAGTACTCCCGCAGCAGGGCGAGGATGATGCCGCGCGCCTCCGCCTTGAAGACCTCCGCGAGGGCGATGTCCGGTGCGAGGCACCGCACGGAACCCTCCAGGTTCGCGAAGGACTTGCCGAGCAGGGAGATGGCGGGCGCGGATCCGATGCCCCGCCTGGTCGCCTTCTCCAGCACGGTGGTGAGGGACACCCCGAAGTTGATGTCCTCCAGGGAGGCGGTGGCGACCTTCGGCACCAGGGCCGCCATGTCGGAGGCGAAGGCGGGCAGGTTGGACCAGGGGGTGACCCGGCCCATGTCCGCCCAGGCCCAGGCCAGTCCGTGGCCGTCGTTCTGGGCGATGGACATCAGCAGTGGCAGCAGGCGCAGGCTGGTGCGGCGGTCGAGTCGGCCGACCATGCCCCAGTCGATGAGGGTGGCGGGGCCGCCGGGCTGGGCGAAGACGTTGCCGGCGTGGGGATCGGCGTGGAACATCCGGTCCACGAAGTAGCCCCGGTACATGAACCGCAGGAGGTCCTTGCCGATCTCCATGCGCTCGCTGTCGCGGAACCTGCGGCGGTCGAGGTGGCGTACGGAGGCGCCGGGGGCCAGCGACTGCACCAGCACCTTGGGGGTGGCCTGCAGGACGCGCGGCACGGCCAGGGTGGGGTAGCGGCGGATGTTCTCGCGGGCCTCGTCCATGTTGCGGGCCTCGCCGGTGAAGTCCAGCTCGGGTTCCATGGCGTCGAAGATGGAGTCGAGCATGGCCTCGACGTCGATGACCTCGTTGAAGCGGGGGGCGGTGCGGGCGACGATTCTGGACGCCTTGCGCATCAGCGCCATGTCGGCGCGGACCGCGTCCCGGATGCCGGGCCGCTGCACCTTGATCACGGCGGGGCGCCCGCCGGGCAGCAGTACCTTGTAGACCTGTGCGAGGGATGCCGCGCCGAGTGGGCTGGTGGTCTCGACGTCGTCGAAGCGCAGCTTCCAGTCGGGGCCGAGCTCTTCCCTCAGTACCGGTTCGAAGACGGAGAACGGCTGGACGTCGACGCGGTCGTGCAGGTTCTGGAGCTCGGCGATCATGGCCGGTGGCACCATGTCGGGGCGTGTGGACAGGATCTGACCGAGCTTCACGTAGAACGGCCCGAGGCTCTCCAGCGCCTGCCGTACGGCCCGCGCCCGCCGTGCCCCTTCCCCCGCGAACGCCGCCTCGTCCTCCTCCGCCGACGACCGCCCCTTGCCGAACCGCCGCCGCCCCCGCGCCACCTGTCCGACCTCCTCGGCGACAAGGCTTCCCAACACCTTGACGACCAGCCGGAGTCGGGGTCCTAGGGGGGTGGGCATGGGTGACCTCCTGAGTTGTGGGTGGGATCGGTGAGTGGTCTTCGACATGCGGGGCCTGGTGGGGTGGCGGGGGCGACTCGGTGCCCTGGGCTCCTGCGGGGCAGGGGTCGTTGGGCGGGGAGGTGGCAGGAGGCAGGCCATGCGCGCTGAGTCCGTGGGCCGTCGCCCCCGGGAGCAGCCGATGCCGAGGCCGGCCGGGCATGAACACCCTGACGGGATCCCGGAGGCGCGGCCACCGGGCCGGGTCCCCGCCGACCACCGGACCGGGGCTTTGGGGCCACGACCGGGCTCCCGCCGACCACCGGACCGAGGCCTCGGGGCTACGAGCCGGGCACCGGACCGAGGCCTGGGGCTACGACTGCCGCCGACCACCGGACCGAGGCCAGGAGGCCACGCACCGGGCACCCGCCGGGCACCGAGCCAAGGCCTGGGGGCTGAGGCAGCCGCCTGGCACCGAGCTGGGGCCCGAGGGTCCCGAGCCAGGCACCCGCCGGGCACCGAGCCAAGGCCTGGGGGCTGAGGCTGCCGCCGACCACCGGACCGAGGCCAGGAGGCCACGCGCCGGGCACCCGCCGGGCACCGAGCCGAGGCCCTGGGGGCTGAGGCTGCCGCCTGGCACCGAGCTGGGCCCGAGGGCCACAAGCTGGGCATCCTGACGGCTGCGGCCGATCCCGAGGGCCACCCGGACCGACGCCCGTCCACCGAGGCCGTACGGCCCCGCCCCCACCGCATGCGCCCCGGCGCGCCCGTTCTGCTGAACCCGCACGGCCGTGCCCGCGTCTTCGCCCCGGGCAGGGGCCCGCCCGACCGACGACGCGACGCCCACCCGCACACGGGCACCGCTCACCCGGCCGGAATCGGCACTGTCGCCCGGCGGGACCAACCATCAGCCCCGCCGGCGCTCGCGCCCGCAGCCCGCCGCGCCAGAACTCGTGCGGTGGGCGACGCCATTGCCCCGGGCCGGAGGTCAGGTAGGCACCCCGGCGGACAGCCGCACCCACCCCCCACCACGAGGACCCGCACGGAGGCAGGCGCCGTCGCCCAGGCCGGAGACCGGGAGGCCCCCGGAGGGCAACCCGAGCCATCCCCCCGCCAGGACCCGCACGCACGCCGACGCCCCAGCCGGACGGACTGGCAAGCACCGAAGTACAGCCCAAGCCATCCGGGAGGGCAACCCGAGCCATCGCCCCCACCAGAACCCAGCCGGGCCGGCGCCATCCCCCCGGCCGGGAACGGGAGGGCGCCCGGAGTCACGTCGCCTTGCGGCCCGCTCCTGTCACCGCGCCGGTGACGTGTTGGACGTTCTCCAGGACGCTCGCCAGGGAGGCGATGAGTTCGGTGAGCTGGGCGATCTGGCGGGGCAGGGCGGCGAGGCCCTCGGCTGCTTCCGCCGCGCCGGAGACCACGGACGAGGCGCCACCCGCGACCTGGCCGAGGGCGCCGAGGGGGTTCGCGCCGCCGACCGCACCGGTGAGTGCGGCCAGCGGGTTCGCCGCGGCCGCCCCGGAACCGATCGCGGCAAGCGGGTTCACCCCGCCCGCGAGGGCCGCCAGCGGATTGGCGCCCGCGACCGCGGCCAACGGGTTGCCGCCCGCCAGCGCTGCCAGCGGGTTGCCCGCCCCCGCCGCCGCGTTCGCGGCGCTCGCCAGGGCCGCGACGGGGTTGGCCACACCGCCGAGGGCGGACAGCGCGCTGACCGTGCGGAGGACGTCCGCCGGCAGCCCGTTCAACGCCTGATAGGACGGCCCGGGATTGAGCCAGTCCCGGGAATTATGATCGTCTCCCTTCCGGTCGAGGATCTCGTCGAATGCCTTCTTCGTACTGTCGGCGATGTCCCCGATGAGATCCTTGATCGTGTCCTGTGTGTTGTTCTTCGCCACGGTCACTGCCCTTTCATTTCACCGGCACCCTGAAACCCCAGGGCGCGCTTTCATGAACTCCCGGGAAAGGAACTCCGGGAAAGGAACTCCCAGAAGATGGAGATCCGGGAAATTGAATTCCGGAGAACAGGAGATCCGCTAGGCCGCCGCACCGTCCAGAGCCTGCGCGCAGACGAGCCGCAACCGCGCCCTCCCCCGCGTGAAGGCCCCTTCCGCCGCCTTCACCGAGATCTGGTGCATCCGCGCGAACTCCAGCGTGGAGATCCCCTGCGCGCGGGCCAGCACCACCTGCCTCTCCCGTCCGCGCAACTGGTCGGCCTGGCCCAGCAACCAGCGCCCGAAGTCCTTGTCGCAGACGCCCTCGTCCGGCAGCTCGGGCCCGCGTACGTCCGCCGCGCGGGTCAACAGCCGCCGCCTGCGCTCCTGTTCGCGGTAGTGGTCCACACACAGGCGCAGGGCGACGGAGGTCAGAAAGGGCCCGATGCGCGCCCGGTCCAGGTTGCCGTGGGCGGCGGCCCGCAGCATCGCCTCCTGAACCAGGTCCTCCGCGTCCTGCGCGTTCGGCAGCCGCCTGCGGACCAGCCTCATGAGGCGTTCGCGGTGACCGGCGATCACATCCCAGGATAATTTCCTCTGGAACTCATTCGAACAATTCACGAAATCCCCTCCACCCGTCATGCGAAAACTGTCCTGCGACCGACACCGACAAACGAGGGAAGGGAACGTCCACTCTTCCGCATGAAGATGGGCGGATGACGCCTTGACGCCTTCCGGTTCGTGCTAGAAATACCCAAGAAAAAAGCGGTCGACAGGTTGGTTTCTTCGGGGAAACGTCACACCGCAGGGGAAAGCCTCACGGAGGCATACAGGGAAAAAAGTCAGGGCCCTGTCTCACATGATGTGAGACAGGGCCCTGAGCTGGGCGAACTGCCCGACGTTCCTGTCGGGACGACAGGATTTGAACCTGCGACCCCTTGACCCCCAGTCAAGTGCGCTACCAAGCTGCGCCACGTCCCGTTGCACCTCACGCGGCGGACCGCGTGAACACGCAGGTAAACACTACCGCACGCCCGCCGTGCCCCGACAATCGCGGCAGCCGGCCGCGGACCCGGCCGGCGCGGGAGGCCCCGACACGGACCGCGCCGAGCGCCGGGCGCCGGGGCGGCCCACCTCTCACCCTCCGGCGAGGTCGTCAAGAACGGAAACTCCTCGGCGACCGCCGCGGGGCGGCGAAGTGCACCCCTATTCGGACATGCCGCACCAACGGATCCCCACCCCTGGACCAACCATGTTTCGCCGATGTGTGATCAGCGTGAACTGGCGCGTCAAGTAGGGGGATTGGGCTGTTTTCCGACCCCCGGGGCCACGCCGATGATTGACCGGATCACGACGGCACCACACTGCCGAGGTCGTTCAACATTGACCCGCGAGTAACAACAGCACGCGCTCCGGCCCCTCATGCCCTCCCGGCGGATTCCGATTCGCCGTTTTTGTTGTCCCGCCCCCCCACCGTGCGGTTTCACCTGATTCGGAGAATCATGACGCCCGCTGTGCGCTCCGAGGACATGATCATCGGCATCACCCCGTTCGGTGAGCCCGACCCCAGGCTCGCCGCGGCGGTCGCCCGCGCCGGCGGGCTCGGCGTACTGGACCTGGCGACCGGCGACCGAAGAGCCCGGGAGGCCCTGGCACGCCTGATCCGCACGGGCCCCGGCCGCCCCTTCGGGGTCCGCGTCGGCCCACAGTGCCGCCTGGACCCGGCGGACCTCCCCTCCGACCCCCACGCCTACGACGCAGACGCCCACGGACCAGCCACCTCCCGCCCCGGAGCCGCACAACCCCGCAACGGCCTCCATACGATCGTCCTCGCCCCGGACGCCGCGTGGCGGGTGCGGGACGTGGCCGCGCGGTACCGCGTGCTGGTGGAGGTCACGGACCTGGGCGGTGCGCGGGAGGCGGTCCGTGCCGGGGCGCACGGGCTGATCGCGCGCGGCAGCGAGTGCGGCGGCCGGATCGGTGAGCTCGGCACGTTCGTCCTGCTGCAACAGCTGCTCGGCGCGCCCGATGTGCGGCTCCCGGTGTGGGCCTGCGGTGGTATCGGCCCCCGGACGGCCGCCGCCGCGGTGGCGGGCGGGGCGGCCGGCGTGGTCCTGGACAGCCAGCTCGCGCTGCTGGCCGAGTCCGCGCTGCCGGAGCAGGCCGCGGCGGCGCTGCGTTCCCTGGACGGCTCGGAGACCGTCGTCCTGGCCGGTCACCGCGTGCTGCTCCGCCGCGGCCCGGACGCCCCGCGGATCCCGGCCGACGACCCGGACGCGGTGGCGGCGTCGCTGGGCGCGCAGGACTCGCGGACCCAACTGCTGCCGGTGGGTCAGGACGGCTTCCTCGCCGCCCGCTTCGCCGGCCGCTGGGGCGACGTGGGGCGGACGGTGCGCGCCCTGACGGACGCGGTGCGGGACGCCGTGCGCGACGAGGGGCCGGCCGGGGCGCTGACGGCGGACTCGGCGATGAGCCGGGCACTCGGCACCCGGCTGCCCGTCGCCCAGGGGCCGATGACCCGGGTCAGTGACGGGGCCGCGTTCGCCGCCGCCGTCGCCGGGGACGGCGCGCTGCCGTTTCTCGCGCTGGCGCTGGCGAGCGGCGAGCAGGCGCGGGAGATGCTCACGCGGACCCGGGCCGCCGTGGGCGACCGGCCCTGGGGCGTGGGTGTGCTCGGCTTCGCGCCGGAGGACGTACGGACCGCGCAGTTGGAGGCGGTACGGCAGCTGCGGCCCACGCACGCGATCATCGCGGGCGGGCGTCCGTCCCAGGCTCAGGCGCTGGAGCGGGACGGGATCCGCACCTTTCTGCACGTGCCGTCGCCGGGTCTGCTGGGGCAGTTCCTGCGGGCCGGGGCGCGCAGGTTCGTGTTCGAGGGGGCCGAGTGCGGCGGGCATGTCGGGCCGCGCGGCAGCTTCCCGCTGTGGGAGGCGCAGTCGGCGGTCCTGGAGGACTTCCTGGAAGAGCACCCCGACGTCCCCGCGGCCGACCTCGAGGTGTTCTTCGCGGGCGGTGTCCACGACGAGCGCTCGGCGGCGATGGTGGCCGCGCTCGCCGCGCCCCTCACCGCACGCGGGGCGGCCGTCGGTGTCCTCATGGGCACGGCGTACCTGTTCACCGAGGAGGCCGTGGCGCACGGCGCGATCCGGCCGCTCTTCCAGCGCCGGGTGCTGGACGCGGACCGTACGACGCTGCTGGAGACCGCGCCCGGCCACGCCACCCGCTGCGTGCCCAGCCCGTTCACCGCCGACTACCGCGAGCACGAGGCCCGGCTGCGGGCCGGCGGCGTACCCGACCGGGGGGTCTGGGAGGAGTTGGAGCGGCTCAACGTCGGGCGGCTGCGCATCGCCAGCAAGGGCGTCGAGCGCGACGCGGGCGGGGCGCTCACGCCCGTGGACGAGCGACGGCAGCTCGCCGAGGGGATGTTCATGGCCGGGGAGGTCGCCGTACTGCGCTCGGCGACCACCACCGTCGAGGCGCTGCACCGCTCGGTGACGACGGGAGCGGCCGACTTCCTCTCCGCGCGGGCCGAGGCCCTGCGCACGCGTCTGGGCGTCGGCACCGTCGCGGAGCCCGCGGCGCCCGCCCCGCTCGACGTCGCCGTCGTCGGCATGGCCTGCATGTTCCCGCAGGCGCCCGACCTTCCCGCCTTCTGGGCGAACGTCCTCGGCGGCCACGACGCCGTCACCGAGGTGCCGCCCGAGCGCTGGGACCCGGACGTCCACCACACCCAGGGCGCCACGGCCTCCAAGTGGGGCGGCTTCCTCCCCCCGATCCCCTTCGACCCGCTGCGCTACGGCATCCCGCCCACCTCACTCGGCGGCATCGAGCCGGTCCAGCTGCTGTCCCTGGAGGCCGCCCGGCGCGCCCTGGAGGACGCCGGGTACGGCGACGGCGGACGGGACTTCGACCGCTCGCGCACCTCGGTGGTGTTCGGCGCGGAGGCGGGCAGCGACCTGTCCAACGCGGCGACGCTGCGTGCCGTGCTGCCCTCGTACTACGGGAAGGTCCCCGACGGCCTCGACGAGCAGTTGCCCCGGCTGACCGAGGACTCCTTCCCCGGCATGCTCGCCAACGTCATCTCCGGGCGCATCGCCAACCGCCTGGACCTCGGGGGCGCGAACTACACGGTGGACGCGGCCTGCGCCTCGTCGCTGGCCGCGGTCGACGTGGCCTGCAAGGAACTCGTCGGCGGCACCAGCGACGTCGTACTGTGCGGCGGCGCCGACCTGCACAACGGCATCAACGACTACGTCCTCTTCTCGTCCGTGCACGCCCTGTCCCCCACCGGCCGCTCCCGAGCCTTCGACTCCTCGGCCGACGGCATCGCGCTCGGCGAGGGCGTCGCCTGCGTCGTGCTGAAACGGCTCGCGGACGCCGAGCGCGACGGCGACCGGATCTACGGTGTGATCAAGGGAGTCGGCAGCGCGAGTGACGGCCGCTCGCTCGGGCTCACGGCACCGCGTCCCGAGGGCCAGCGGACCGCGCTGGAGCGGGCCTACCGCAACGCGGGCGTCTCTCCTGCCGATGTCGGGCTCGTCGAGGCGCACGGCACCGGGACCGTGGTCGGCGACCGTACCGAACTCACCGTGCTGAGCGAGGTGTTCGACGCGGCCGGGGCGCGGCCCGGCGGGTGTGTGCTCGGCTCCGTCAAGTCGCAGGTCGGCCACACCAAGTGCGCCGCCGGACTCGCGGGCCTGATCAAGACCGTGCTGGCGCTGTACACCGGCGTCCGCCCGCCCACGCTGCACGTAGACCGTCCCAACAAGGCCTGGGAGGAGGGCGCCAGCCCCTTCGTCTTCCACCGGCGGGCGCTGCCCTGGGCGGCTCCGGCGGAGCAACGCCTCGCGGGGCTCAGCGCGTTCGGCTTCGGCGGGACCAACTTCCACGTGGTGCTCGCCGCCCACGCGGACGGCGTACCGCCGGAGCACGGTCTCGACGCGTGGCCCGCCGAGCTGTTCACCTTCCGTGGCCGGGACACGGCGGCGGCGCACCGCGCGATCGAGGAGCTGTTGAAGGCCGCCGAGGCCGACGGCCGGCCCTGGCGCCTACGCGACCTCGCGCTGAGCGCGACCCGCCGCTCCGACCGGTGCGACCCGAGCCGCGAGCCGGTCCGGGTCGCCGTCGTGGCGACGGACGTGGAGGGGCTGATCGGCCGACTGAGGCGAGCACTGGCCGGGGAGCACGATCCGGCGCGGGGGATTCATCTGGCGGGACGCACGGCGGAGGAGCCTCCCGGCAAGGTCGCCTTCCTCTTCCCCGGTCAGGGCAGTCAGCGGGTCGGCATGCTCGCCGACGTCTTCGTCGCCTTCCCGGAGTTGCGGCACTACCTCGAACTCGGGCGCGGCCACGCCGACGTGCTCTATCCGCCGGCCCCCTTCGACGACGCCGTGCGCGACCGGCAGCGGGAGGCGCTGACCGACACCCGGGCCGCGCAGCCCGCACTCGGCATCGCTGGGCTCGCCGCGCACGCCCTGCTCACGACGGCGGGCGTGCGCCCCGACATGGCGGCCGGGCACAGCTACGGCGAACTGGTCGCCCTGTGCGCGGCCGGGGCCCTCGACCCCGGGACCCTGCTGGAGCTCAGTACGGAGCGGGCGGCGGCGATCCTCGCGGCCGCCGGGGACGACCCGGGTGCCATGGCCGCGGTGTCGGCCGGTGCCGAGGACGTCGTAGGGGCGCTGCGGGCGGGCGACGTACCGGACTCGGTGGTCGTCGCCAACCGCAACGCGCCCGGGCAGACCGTGATCTCCGGCCCGGTGGACGCCGTCAGCGACGCGGTGCGGCTGCTGCGCGAGGCCGGGTTCGGTGCCCAGCGCATCCCGGTGGCATGCGCCTTCCACAGCCCGCTGGTCGCCGGCGCCGCCGACCGGTTCGCCGAGGCGCTCGCGGCGCGCCCCGTACGGCCGCCCGAGTTCCCGGTGTGGGCCAACCGCACCGCCGCCCCCTACACCGCCGACGCGGACGCGGTACGGGCCGAGCTCGCCGCCCAGATCGGCGCCCCGGTCGCCTTCGTCGAGCAGGTCGAGGCGATGTACGAGGCGGGCGCCCGCGTCTTCGTCGAGGCGGGCCCGGGGTCCGTGCTGACCCGGCTGGTGGGGCAGATCCTCGGCGACCGCCCGCACCGCGCGGTGGCGTGCGAGCCGCGCCCGGACAGCGGACTGCGCGGCTGGCTCGACGCCCTGGCCCAACTCGCCGTCGCGGGGCTGCCGGTGCGCACCGGGTGGCTGCTGCGCGGCCGGGACACCGTCGACGCGGTGCGTACGCCGGTGCCGAAGCGGCCCGGCTGGACGGTCGACGGACAGCTGGTGCGCACCGCCGCCGGAGAACTCCTGCCCGGTGCGCTCGCACCGGCCCGACGAGTCGTGGAGACGACTGTGACGACGAACCCCCCACCCGGCGTCCCGTCCGACCGGGACGCCCTGATCGCCGAGTTCCTGCGCACCAGCCGCGAGATGGTCGCGGCGCAGCGGGACGTGCTGCTGACGTACTTCGGGGCGGTGCCCGGGGAGCGGATCGCCGCGCCGGCCGCGCCGGTCGCGGTCGAGACGCCGGTCGCTCCCCCGGTGGCCGCGCAGATCGCGCCCGCTGCCGTGCCGGAGCCCGAGCCGGCCCCGGGCCCCGAGTCCCCCGGGGCGACGGACGTGGAGCGGATGGTGCTGGAGATCATCAGTGAGCGCACCGGCTACCCCGTGGACATGATCGAGCCCGACCTCGATCTGGAGGCGGACCTCAGCATCGACTCGATCAAGCGCGCGGAGATCGCCGGTGAGCTGGCCCGGCGCCTGGGCGCCGGGGACGCCACGGACCTCGCCGGTCTGGACGACGCCGAGCTGGAGGAGCTGGCGAAGGCGCGGACGGCGGCGGCGGTGACGGCGTGGCTGACGGCACGGCTGGGCGTGCCAGGGGGTCCGGCGGCCCCGGAGCAGCGCCCCGCCGACACCGCCGCACCGGCTCCCCGGCACCCGGCCGACACCGCCGCCCAGGCCCCGGACGAGCCCCCCGCTCCCCACGTGACCGGCGACGCGCCGAAGCGGTACCTCGTGCGACCGGTCCCCCTCGCCCAGGGCGGCTCCGCCGACCCCGCCGCCGTCCTGTCCGGCACCCGGTTCGTGGTCCTCGGCGACGGCCCGGGGGGCGTGGCCGAGGAGGTTCGGGCCAGGCTGGTCTCCTACGGTGCCGATGTCGTCGTACGCGCTCGGGAGCACCTGCTCACGGAGGCGGACGGCGCTGACGCTGTCGACGGGGTGCTGTACCTCGCCCCGCTCGCGGCCGACGGCGCGCCGGTGCTGCCCGACGCGTTCCCGGTGCTGAAGGCCGCGTTGGCCCGTGGGCCGCGCCGGCTGCTGGCCGTCCGGTCCGCCGACGGTGACGCGCCGGACCGGGGGGCGGCGGGGTTGCACGGGCTGTTCCGTACGGTGGCGCGGGAGTACCCGGACCTGGTCGCGCGGGTCGTCGACCTCACCGACACCGCGCCCGGGGCCGTCGCGGAGGCGCTGGTCGCCGAGCTGACCGCCCCCGAAAGGGCCCCGGTCGTCCTGCGCACGGCGACCGGACGCCACGGCCTGGAGCTCGTCGAGACGCAGCTCGGCACGCTGGGCAGCACGGGTGCCGGGCCGGCCGGAGACGGGGCCGCCGAGGCCGCCGCGCTCGGCCTGGACCGCGACTCGGTGGTTCTGCTGGCCGGCGGGGCGCGGGGCATCACCGCGCGGTTCGCCGCCGCGCTCGCGGCCGCCTCCCGGTGCCGGATCGAGCTGCTCGGCCGGACCCCCGCCCCCGACGGGCCCGAGGACCCGGCGACCGCCGGTGCCCGCACCGCCGCCGAGCTGCGGACGGTACTCGCCTCCCGAGGTGGCCTGACTCCGGCCGAGATCAACCGTGCCGCCTCGCTCGTCCTCGCCCAGCGGGAGATCACCGCCACGTTGGAGGAGCTCACCGCGCTCGGCAGCCGCGTCCGCTACCGCTCGGTGGACTTCCGGGAGCCGGAGGCGGTGCGCCAGGCGGTCAAGGAGATCCACGCCGAGCACGGACGCCTCGACGGTGTGGTGCACGCGGCGGGTGTGATCGAGGACCGGCTCATCGCCGAGAAGACGGCCGAGTCCTTCCAACGCGTCTTCGGCACCAAGGCGGCGGGCGCGGGCGCCCTGTTCACGGCGCTGGAGGAGTTGCCCGAGGGGCCGGCGTTCGCAGTGCTGTTCGGCAGCATCTCCGCCGTCCTGGGCAACCGGGGCCAGGCGGACTACGCGGCCGCCAACGACGCCCTGGAGTCCCTCGGCACCGCGTGGGCCGTCCGCACCGGGCGCCGGGCGCTGACCGTGCACTGGGGGCCGTGGGCGCCCGGCGACGGCCACACCGGCATGGTGGGCCCCGAACTGGCCCGTGAGTACGCCCGGCGCGGCATCCGGCTGATCGACCCGGAGGAGGGCACGGCGGCCCTGTTGCGGGAGCTCGCCTGGGGCGATCCGTCGGCCACGTCCGTCGTCTACACCGCGTCGGGCTGGTGACCGCAGCTGTGACGCACCGTCAAGTTCCGGTCGCGGTGGTGGGGATGGCGGTGCTGCTGCCCGGCGCCGCCGACCTGGACGGGTACTGGAGGAACCTGCGGGACGGCGTGGACGCGATCGGTGAGGTGCCGGACGGGCGCTGGGACCCCGCCTACTACCGTCCCGGTGCCGCCTCCGAACCGGCCGTCGCGGACCGGGTGTACGCCCGGCGGGGCGGGTTCGTGGACTCGCTGGCCGAGGTGGAGGTCACCCGGTTCGGGATCATGCCCAACTCGGTGGCCGGCACCGAGCCCGACCAGCTCATCGCGCTGCACGTGGCCGCCGCGGCCCTCGACGACGCGGGCGGCGCCGACCGCCTGCCCGACCGGGGGCGCGTCGGTGTCGTCCTCGGCCGGGGCGGCTACCTCACTCCCGGCCTGGTACGGCTGGACCAGCGGGTGCGTACGGCGGGCCAGCTCGTCCGCACGCTGGGCGAGTTGCTGCCCGACCTGACGCCCGGCCAACTCGAACGCGTCCGCGCCGCGTTCACCGACCGCCTGGGCCCCGACAGCCCCGAGTCCGCCATCGGCCTGGTGCCCAACCTCGCCGCTTCCCGGGTCGCCAACCGGCTCGACCTGCGCGGGCCCGCGTACACCGTGGACGCGGCGTGCGCCTCGTCGCTCGTCGCGGTCGACCAGGCCGTGGGCGAACTGGCCACCGGGCGCTGCGACCTGATGCTCGCCGGGGGCGTCCACCACTGCCACGACATCACGCTGTGGAGCGTGTTCTCCCAACTGCGCGCCCTCTCCCCCAGCCAGCGCATCCGCCCCTTCCACCGGGACGCCGACGGCATCCTGATCGGCGAGGGCACGGGTGTGGTCGTCCTCAAGCGGCTGGCCGACGCCGAGCGCGACGGCGACCGGATCTACGCGGTGATCCGGGGCACGGGAGTGGCGAGCGACGGACGCGCGGCGGGCCTGGTCAATCCCGACCCCGGCGGCCAGGCCCAGGCCGTGCGCCAGGCCTGGCGGGCCGCGGGGCTGGACCCGGCCGAGCCCGGCTCCGTCGGCCTTCTGGAGGCACACGGCACGGCGACACCGGCGGGCGACACGGCTGAACTGACCACACTGGCCGAGGTGTTCGGACCGGCCGGGAGTCAGGCGGGCGGGCGTGCGGTGATCGGCTCGGTGAAGTCGATGATCGGCCACACCATGCCCGCCGCCGGAGTCGCCGGACTCGTCAAGGCGGCCCTCGCCCTCCACCACGGAACCCTCCTGCCGACCCTCCACTGCGACGACCCCCACCCGGCGCTGGCGGCGACACGGTTCCGCACGCTGGAGACGGCGACCCCGTGGGAGACGTCCCCCGACCGTCCCATCCGGCGTGCCGCCGTGAACGCCTTCGGGTTCGGCGGGATCAACGCGCACGTGGTGCTGGAGGAGGCCCCGAGGCCCACGCAGCGACAGCCGCACGGGTTCGCGGCCCTCACCCCCTCCGCGCACACGGCCGAACACCGACCGGCGCCGGTCCTCGACGTCACCGAACCCGAGCCCGTGCTGCTCCTGGCCGCCGACGGACCCGACCGGCTCGCGGCCCTGCTCGACGCCGACGACACCTCCGTACGCGCCTCCGGTCTCGACCCCGCCCTCCCGTATCCGGACGCCGGCCGGACCCGGGTCGGCATCGTCGGGCCGACCGCCAAGCGGCTCGCCCTGGCCCGTCGGGCGGTCGCCAAGGGGCGGGGCTGGCACGGCCGGAGCGACGTCTGGTTCCGGCCCGGCCCGCTCCTGGGCACCGGGGCGTCCGAGGCGGGGAAGCTGGCCTTCGTCTTCCCGGGCCTGGAGGGCGAGTTCACCCCGCAGGTCGACGACGTCGCGGCGCACTTCGGGCTCCCCGGACCACCGGTGCGACGGGGCCGGGTCGACGACGTGGGCCGGCACGGATTCGGTGTGGTCGCCGTCGGCCGGCTCCTGGACGCGGCGCTGCGCCGTACGGGCGTCGTACCGGACGCGGTCGCCGGGCACAGCGTCGGCGAGTGGACCGCGATGACGGCGGCCGGGCTGTACTCCGGGGACGAGGTCGACGCCTTCATGGCGGCCTTCGACCCGGACTCGGTGAGCGTGCCGGGTCTGGCCTTCGGCGCGCTGGGCGCTCCCGCGGAGCGCGTGCTCGCCGCCCTGAAGGAGGAGTGGGCGGGGGCCGGGCTCGTGCTGTCCCACGACAACGCGCCCGGCCAGTCGATGGTGTGCGGGCCGGACGCCGCGGTCGAGGAGTTCGTACGGTCGTTCCGCGCGCGGGGTGTACTCAGCCAGGTGCTGCCGTTCCGCTCCGGTTTCCACACGCCGATGCTGGAGCCCTACCTGGGCCCGATCAAGGAAGCCGCCCGGCGCTTCCGGCTGCACCGGCCCACCGTGCCCGTGTGGTCCGGGACCACCGCGGCGCCCTTCCCCGACGACGAGGCGGAGATACGGGCCCTGTTCGTCCGGCACCTGCTGGAACCCGTCCGCTTCCGACAGCTCACGCAGGCCCTCTACGCGGCAGGACACCGGACGTTCGTGCAGGTCGGCCCCGGGCAGCTCGGCTCGCTGATCGGCGACACCCTCGGCACCCGCGACCACCTCGTCGTCCCCGCCAACTCCCCCCACCGCACCGGCCTCGCCCAACTGCTGAGGGTGACCACCGCGCTGTGGACGGCGGGCGCGAGCGTCGCTCCGGCGCTACGACGACCCGCGCACGCCCACGCCTCGGCGACACTCGGCGCCGCCGCCCCCACCTCGGTGCGGACACAACGGCCGCCCGTACGGCTCGACCTCGGCGGCGCGCTCGTCTCCCTCGCCCCGCGGCCCCTCGCCGAGCTGCGCGCCGAGCTCGGCGCCACGCATCCCGGCCCGGCATCGTCGTCCCCGGCCCCGGCCGGTGCCCGAGTCGTCGTGGGCGCCCCCGGTGCGGTCGCCCCCTCACCGCTGGACACGCTCGCCGGACGCCATCCGGTCGCCGCGGAGCTCAGCGCGCTCCTGCGCGACACGGCGGACACGGCGGCGGCGCTGATCACCGCGAACGGACGCCGCGCGGCACCGGCCCTGGCTCCGGCTCCGGCTCCGGCTCCGGCTCCGGCACAAGTCCAGGCCGTCACACCCGCCGTCTGGCGCACGACCGTCCGCGTCTCCCCCGACACCATGCCCTACCTCCTCGACCACTGCTTCTTCCCTCAACGCCCCAACTGGCCGGACATCACCGACCGTTGGCCCGTCGTCCCGGCGACGACGATCGTTCAGCACCTCATGGACGCGGCGCGCGAGGCGGCCCCGGGGAGCGTGCCGGTCGCCGTGCACGGGGCGCGGTTCGAGGAGTGGCTGACGGCGACGCCGGCCGTGGACGTACCGGTCACGGTGAAACCCGACGGCCCGAACCGCCTCGCCGTCTCCTTCGGCCCCCGCGCCCGTGCCGTCGTGGAACTGGCCCCCGCCTACCCGGCGCACCCGCCCGCCCCCTGGCACACCGACCCCGCCTCGGAGCGCACCCCGGACCACACGGCGGCGCAGCTCTACGGTGAACGGTGGATGTTCCACGGCCCGGCGTTCCAGGGCGTCACCGAGCTGACCGCGATCGGTGAGAGGCAGGTGCGGGGCGTCATCACCACCCCGCCCGCGCCGGGCGCCCTGCTGGACAACGTGGGCCAGATCCTCGGCTACTGGATCATGGCGACCCGCACCGAGCGGACGGTCGTGTTCCCGGTCGGGATGCGGGAGATGCGGTTCCACGGGCCGCACCCGGCGCCGGGTACCGAGGTGGCCTGCCTCGTGCGGATCACCTCGCTCACCGACACCGTCCTGGAGGCCGACGTCCAGCTGACGGTCGACGGCACGGTGTGGGCGGAGCTGTACGGCTGGCAGGACCGCCGCTTCGACAACGACCCGAAGACCCGTCCCGTCGAACGCTTCCCGGAGCGCAACACGCTCTCCGAGGCCCGGCCGGGCGGCTGGTCGCTGCTGCACGAGCGGTGGCCGGACCTGGCCTCCCGCGAGCTGATCATGCGCAACTCACTGGGCGGCGAGGAGCGTTCGGAGTACGCCGGGCACGCCCCGCGCGGGCGCCGGCAGTGGCTCCTGGGCCGGATCGCGGTCAAGGACGCCGTACGCCAGTGGCTGTGGGACCACGGCGAGGGCCCGGTCTTCCCTGCCGAACTGCGGGTCCACAACGACGAGTTGGGCCGCCCGTACGTCACCGGAACGCACGGCCGGACGCTGCCCCCACTGGACGTTTCGCTGGCCCACCGTGCGGAGGCGGGCGTCGCGATCGTACGTCCGCACACGCCCGGCCCCGGCCCGGGCATCGACATCGAGGAGGTCACCGAGCGGGCACCGGAGACCTTGGACGTCGCCCTCGACGCGGACGAACTCCGGCTGCTCAAGCGTTTGTCGACCACCACCGGCGATTCCCGGGCGCTGTGGTTCACCCGCTTCTGGACGGCGAAGGAGGCGGTCGCCAAGGCGGAGGGCACCGGATTCGGCGGTCGGCCGAGGGACTTCGCGGTGCTCGACGCGACTCCGGACGGCGACCGGCTGACCGTCTCGGGCCGACTGGAACGCGCCTACACCGTGCACTGCGCCCCGGCCGCCAACCCGCCCGGCCTGCCGGAGCGGGCCTATGTCGTGGCCTGGACGACGGGCCCCACCGAAGCGAAGGAGTACGACCGATGAGCCCCCACACCCCCGTCACCGCCGACGAGGAGTCCGTCCTCGCCGACATCACCGGCATGCTCGCGAAGCTCCTGGAGGACGAGTACGGCCTCGACGACGTCGAGATCGGCATGGCCACCACGTTCAACCGCGACCTGGAGCTGGAGAGCATCGACCTCGTGGCGCTGGCCGGTCTTCTGCAGGAGCGGTACGGCGAACAGGTCAACTTCGCGGAGTTCCTGGCCGGGATGGAGTTCGAGGAGATCATCGAGCTGACGGTCGGACGGCTCGTCGAGTACGTCGTGACCAGTCTGAAGGCGGCGGGGGCGAGCTGACGCATGGCGACGGTCGACACCGGCACCGTCCGGTTGCACGTGCAGCGGATCGGCCCCCGGGAGGGCCGCGAGCCCGTCGCCACGGTGGTGCTCGTGCACGGACTGCTCACCGACAGCCTGGCCAGCTACTACTTCACCGTGGCACCGGCGTTCGCGGCGGCCGGCCTCGACGTCGTCATGTACGACCTTCGGGGTCACGGCCGCAGCGAACGCCCGGCCCGCGGCTACACCCTGGACGACAACATCGACGACCTGGAGGCGCTCCTCGACCGCCTGGACGTGACCGGCCCGGTGCACCTGGTCGGCAACTCCTACGGCGGCACCATCGCCTTCGGTTACGCCGCACGCCACCCGGAGCGGGCCGCGAGCGTCTGCCTGATCGAGTCCGAACCCGCCACCGCCGCCTGGGCCGTGAAGCTCGGCGGCATCCTGCACCGGGTGCTGACCCAGCTGGCGTACAACGAGCCCGACGCCCTCGCGTGGATCACCGCGAACCGCGGTCACAACACCGCGCGCCTGGCCAAAGGGGCAGCCCGCCTCGCCCGTGAGACCACCCTCGGCCAGGACATCCCGGCCAGCAGGGTGCTGACGGAGGACCGGATACGGGCGGTGCGCTGTCCGGTGCTCGGTGTGTACGGCGGCGACTCCGACCTCGTCGAACTGGCGCCCCGGCTGGAGTCGTTGCTGCCGGACTGCCGGACGGTGGTGGTGCCGGGGCACGAGCACTCGGTCCTGGTGGAGGCGTCGGGTGTCGTGGGCGGGGCCGTCCTGACCCTGATCGACCGGGCCCGCGAGGCACGGGCGGGGGCGGAGGCGCGGTGAGCGGATTCCTGTTCGTCGTACCGCCGTTGACCGGGCACATCAACCCGACGGTGGGTGTGGCCGCCGAACTGCGCGCCCGGGGGCACCGGGTGGCATGGGTGTGCGCCGATGCCCGGCTGGTGCGGGGGCTCGCGGGGGACGATGCCGAGGTGTTCGCCTGCGCCGGGGCCCCGGAAGGGAGCCGGCCGCCCGAGCTGCGCGGGCCGGAGGCGCTGAGGTTCCTGTGGGAGTGGTACCTGCTGCCGCTGGCCGAGGCGATGGCGCCCGGGGTGCGCATGGCGGTCGCGGAGTTCCGGCCCGACGTGGTGGTCGCCGACCAACAGGCCTTCGCGGGCGCGCTGGTGGCGGAGCGGCTGGGGGTGCCCTGGGCGACCTCGGCGACCACGTCGGCCGAGTTCACCGACCCGCTGTCGGGGCTGCCCAAGGTCCGCGAGTGGCTGGACGAGCGGCTGGCGGACCTGCGGGCCACCATCGGGGACCCGGCGGGCACGACCGATCCTCGGTTCTCACCTCATCTCGTACTCGCCTTCAGTACACCGGAGTTGGCCGGACAGAGGGCGGGCGTCCGCTGGGCCGGCCCCTCGATCGCGGCCCGTCCGTCCCCGTCCGAGTTCCCGTGGGAGTGGCTCGACGCCGGCCGGGCCACCGTGCTGGTCACGCTCGGCACCGCGAACACCGACGTCGGCGGCCGCTTCCTGGACGTGTGCCGGGACGCCCTGCGGGAGCGGGCGGACCGGGTGCAGGGGGTGATCGTGGACCCCGGGGGCACGCTGGGAGCGCCGGGCGACGACAAGGACGTCCTGGTCGTGGCGTCCGTACCCCAACTCGCCCTGCTGGAGCGGGGCGTGGACGCGGTGGTCTGCCATGCCGGGCACAACACCGTGTGCGAGGCGCTCTGGCACGGGGTCCCGCTCGTGGTGGCGCCCATCCGTGACGACCAGCCGGTCGTGGCCGGGCAGGTCGCGGACGCGGGCGCCGGGGTGCGGGTGCGGTTCGGCCGGGTCGGCGCGCGGAAGCTGGGCGCGGCCCTCGACACCGTGCTGGACGAGCCCGACTGCCGTACGGCGGCCGACCGGATCCGTACGGCGTTCCGCGCCGCCGGCGGGGCCCGTGCCGCAGCGGTCCATCTCGACGAGCTGGCCAGGGAGTTGTGATGAGCGACGACACCAAGCCCACCCGAGCCGATGGGGACGACACCAAGCCCGCCGCGCGGATCGCCGCGCTGCGCCCCGCCTACCGGGCCGACCTGGCCCACGGCGTGGAGCGCTTCTTCGAGCCCCGCCGCACCACCTGCCCCTGGTGCGGCTCGGACCGGCTGACCACCCGCCTGCGCACCACCGACCTGCTCCAGCACAAGCCCGGCCGCTTCGTCCTGGACCGGTGCGAGGGGTGCGGGCACACCTTCCAGAACCCGCGCCTGAACGAGGCGGGTCTGGAGTTCTACTACCGCGACTTCTACGACGGCCTGGGCGAGAAGAAGCTCGGCGACACCTTCGGCGGACGTACGAAGATGTACCGCGGCCGCGCCGAGTCGATGCTGCCGCACGACCCGGCGCCGAAGCGCTGGCTGGACGTCGGCACCGGTCACGGCCACTTCTGCGCCGCCGCCCGTGACGTCCTGCCGGACACCGTCTTCGACGGGCTCGACTTCACCGACGGCGTCGAACTCGCCGAACGCGAGGGCCGGGTGGAGCGCGGTCACCGGGGCAGCTTCCCCGAGCTGGCGCCCGAGCTGGCCGCCGGCTACGACGTGGTGAGCATGTTCCACTACCTGGAGCACAGCACCGACCCCGACCGGGAGCTGCGGTCCGCTCGGCAGGTCGTGCGCCCCGGCGGTCACCTGCTCATCGAGGTGCCGGACCCGCAGAGCCGGTACGCCCGCGTCCTCGGCCGCTGGTGGCTGCCCTGGCTCCAGCCGCAGCACCTGCACTTCGTCCCGGTCGGGAACCTGCGGCACCGGCTCGCGGAGCTGGGCTTCACCGTCGTCGCCGAGCAGCACGCCGAGCCGCACGACCCGGTGGACCTGCTGGCCGCCGTATGGCTGGCGCTGGACCACACGGCCCCGCGCGACGACGCACCGTGGCTGCCTGAGCCGCCGGGCGCCCTGCGCCGCACGGTGCGCGCCGCGTTGCTCGTCGCCGGGATTCCCGCCCTGGTCGTGGGCACCCTCCTCGACCGGTTCGCGGTGCGGCCGCTGGCGCATCGGCTGGGCCTGTCGAATGCCTATCGGATCGTGGCCAGGCGCGATTGATCGTGCTGCGCCAGGCCGCTGCATCCCAGCGACGATCAAGCGACGGGTGGCGTCCCGTGCGTGTGGAACGACTCGATGGTCTTCAGACCCCAGGCCTGGCCCTTCTTGCGCTCCTCCTCGGTCCAGGTGATCAGCGGCCAGTCGGGTGCCAGCACCAGCCGGGTGAGCGGGTTGCACAGCTCGATGCGGTTGCCGCCGGGCTCGTAGACGTACAGGAAGAACGTCTGCTGGATGGCGTGCTTGTGCGGGCCCGTCTCGATGAACACACCGGTGTCGATGGCGAGGTCGGCCGCCCGCAGGATGTCCTCGCGGGTGTCGGTCGCGAACGCGATGTGGTGCAGCCGGCCGGTGGAGCCGGTCCAGTCCGAGGTGTAGACGACGTCGTACGACTTGTCGGTGTACCTCAGCCAGCGCGCCGCGATCCGGCCGCTGTCGAGCCGGATCTGCTCGGTGGGGCGGGCGCCCAGGACCTGTTGCTGGAACTCGGCGTTGGCGAGCACGTCGGCGGCGAGGAAGTTGACGTGGTCCAGACGCCGGACTCCCACGCCCCGGTTGGGCTTGGCCTGCGGCTGGTTCTTGAGCGCGGGCCTGAGCTCGTCGGGGGCCCGGTAGTACTCGCTCTCCCAGTACAGGGCGTGTTCGTGGCCGTCCGGGTCGGTGGTGACGTACAGCTTGCCGAGTCCGGGCTCGTCCTCGGCCCAGTGGCCGGTTCCGCCCGCCTCCTCGATCGCCCCGACCCGGCGCTGGAGGGCCTCCTCGCTGGAGGTGCGCAGGGCGAGCCGGCCCAGGCCGGGCTGCTCGCGGGCGGTGAGCACCAGGCTGTGGTGCTCGTAGTCGTCGAAGGTGCGCAGGTAGACGGTGTCGCCGTCCTGCCCGTTGGCGGTGAGCCCCAGGTAGTCGGTGAAGAAGGCGACACTGGCGTCCAGGTCAGGGGTGAACAGTTCGGCGTGGCCGATGTGGGCGATGTCGCCGAGCGGCGGAGTCATCGTCGACCTCCTCGGGGTCGTGGGGGGATCGGTGCCGTCCCGGCGGACCGGGGGAACACGGTGCCGTCGAAGATCTTGCGGGCCGTACGGACCACGGCGGTCCGGCGCGCCGAAGGCAGTCCGTCGGCGGTGGTGTCCAGGCTGCTCTCGATGTCCAGGAATCCCGTGGGGTGTTCGATGCGGACAAGGTCGCCGGCGTCGTCCAGCGTGGCGATCTCCGCGCCCACACCGCCGTCGAGGCGCAGGCCCGCGGCCACACCGGCCGCGCCCAGCACCCCGATCGCCGTGTGGCAGCGCACCGGGATGAAGGTGCGGGTGGTGACCGCGCCGCCGTGGCGGGGCGGCGCCAGGAGGGTCAGCTTCGGCACCGTGGCGTCCGAGACGTCACCGAGGCCCATCAGCGCGCCCGCCGCCGACCTGATCGTGCGGAGCCGGCCGGCGAGGGCCGCGTCCTCCTCCAGGTCCCGGGGTGACTCGTAGCCGGTGACGTCGAGCGAGGCGGCCGCGATCAGCACGGTCGGCATGCCGTTGTCCACGCAGGTCACGGGCACGCCGTCGATCACGTCACGGATGTTGCCGGTGGGCAGCAACTTCCCCGCGCCGGGCGGGAACTCGATGAGCACGGGGGCCGCCGTCCCCGGCACACCCGAGATCTCGGCGTCCCCGGTGTAGTCGACCCCGCCGCCAGGGGTCGGGAAGGTCGCCGTGGCGAGGTCGCCGGTGTTGACCATGCGGATACGGACGGACGTCCGCTCCTCCCCGGCGACCACCAGTCCACGCTCCACGGCGAACGGTCCGACGCCCGCCAGGATGTTCCCGCAGTTCTGACGGCCCATCACCTCCGGCTTGTCGAGCGCGACTTGGAGGAAGAGGTAGTCGACGTCGGCCCGTGGGTCGCGGGAGGGGGACACCACGGCGACCTTGCTGGTGAGCGGATGGGCGCCTCCCAGGCCGTCGATCTGCCGCTCGTCGGGGCTGCCCATGACCCGCAGCAGCAGGTCGTCCCGGGCGGCCGGGTCGGCGGGCAGATCGTCGGCCAGGAAGTAGGCGCCCTTGGAGGTGCCGCCGCGCATCAGCAGGCAGGGCACCTCCTCGGGTCCGGCGGTCACGGCCGGTCCCCCTCGCGTGCGTACTCCTCGTACGACCGGTAGGTGACCCCCAGCTTCTTCAGGGTCTCCCGCAACCCGTAGCGGTCCAGGCCGAGTTCACCGTCCAGGAAGGCGGCGCGCGAGCGGGCCTCCTTGGCCTCGCGGGCCTCGGACGCCTCGGCCGTGGCGCGGGCGCGCTCGCGCGGGACGACCACGACACCGTCGTCGTCGGCCAGGATCACGTCACCCGCGTGGATCACCTGGCCGTCGATCGCGACCGGCACATTGACCGAGCCGCCGGTGGCCTTGACGGTGCCCTGCGCGGAGACGGCCCGCGACCAGGCCGGGAAGCCCATCTCGCGCAGCTCCTGGGTGTCGCGGATGCCGGCGTTGATGATCAGACCGCGCACCCCGCGCCGCTGGAGCGCGGTGGCGAACAGCTCGCCGAACATGCCGTCGGTGGACGGGGAGGTGGTGGTGACGACCAGGACGTCGCCCTCGCCGCACTGTTCGACGGCGGCATGGATCATGAGGTTGTCGCCGGGCCAGCTCAGCACGGTGACGGCGGTACCGGCGATCCGTACGCCCTGCTGGATGGGCCGAACTCCCGGCCCGAGCAGACCGGTTCGGCCCATCGCCTCGCTCACCGTGGCCACGCCGAAAACGGCCAGCGCGTCGACGTCCTTCAGGTCCGCCTTCGGGGGGTCGGTGACGATGACGCCGCTCACGCCAGCTCCTTCGCGATCTGCGGGTAGGGACGCATGTACGCCTCCGCCATGGTGCGGTGGGCCAGGCCGAGGTTGGGGCCCGCGTTGCGCTTGAGCTGGACGCCGCGGCGGACGGCGAGATCGGTGTAGTAGTCCCACAGGTGCTGTTGGGCGGCGAGGCACTCCATGGCCTTGCGCTTGGTCTCCCACACCTCGGTGATGTCGAGCAGGACCTCGGGCCGGAAGCCGCTCATCTCCGGCTGGTGCGGCTCGAAGTAGAAGACGGGCGGGGCGCCGATGATCTCCCCCTCGCCCGGGTAGCCGATGGCCTGGGCGAGGACACGGGCCTCGAGAGCCATGCGGTTGGCGGCCGGGTGGTCGCCGTTGTACGGGTCCTCGACCGGGTGGGTCAGCACGATGTCGGGCTGGGTCTCCCGGTGGACGGCGACGAGCCGGTCGGTCAACTCGGCTGTGGCCACCAGGGGATAGTCGCCGGCGTCGAAGAAGCGGACCTCGGCACCGAGGGTGGCGGCGGCGCGCTCGGCCTCGTCCCGGCGTATCGCCTTGATCTCCTCCAGCTTCTTGCCCTCGCGCCACGCCTTGGCCGACTCACCCCGCTCGCCGAAGGTCAGGCACGCGACGGTGACCTTCTCGCCGCGCGAGGCGGCCAGGGCGATGGCACCGCCGGCGCGCCACACGAAGTCCCCGGCGTGCGCGGTGATGACGAGAGTGGAACGTGGGGTGGCGGCGGGCGCGTTGGCCTGGGTCATGGCTCGGGTCTCCTTGGTGAGAGGTGAGCGCCCGCCTCACTGAGCCTCAGTCGCGCAGCGCCTCGATCACGCTGGTGAGGTGGGCACGGACGGCCGTCTCGGCCGCCTGCGGGTCCCTGGCCCGGATCGCCTCGATCATGGCCAGGTGCTCGTTCAGGGACTGCTGCGGACGCCCCGGGCGCAGCGCCAGCTGGAAGCGGTGGCGGACCAGTTGGGCGTTGAGCCGTTCCAGCAGTTCCAGGGCCGTCTGCTGGCCCGAGACCTCCCGGATCCGGGTGTGCAGGGCGTGGTTCAGGTCGGAGTAGGTCACCGGCTCGCCGTCGGCCACGGCCTTGGTCATGGCCGTGCCCAGTTCCGTCAGTTCGGCCAGTTGCTCGTCACTGGCCGCGACAGCCGCCTTCGCCGCACACAGTCCTTCCAGGACCATGCGGCACTCGGTGATGGCGACCGCCTCCTCGACGGTCACCACCCGCACCCGCGAGCCGCGGTTGCGGATCCGCTCGACCAGGCCCTGGGACTCCAGGTCGATGAGTGCCGCTCGGATGCTGGCCCGTGTCACACCGAACTGCTCGGCGAGCTCGTTCTCCACCAGCCGCTGCGCCGGTGCCATCTCGCCGTGCAGGATCGCCTGCCGCAGCTGCGCGAGCGCATGCTGCCTGGCCTGCTCCCCGGTGCTCGGACGGGCTTCGTTCGGCATCGCTGCCCTCCCTGAGTGAGTGCCTCACGAACCTAAATCCAGCCAAACGAAATTGTCAACAATTTTGTTGGCCAGCGCTCGGTGCGCACCCGGCCCCAGCTCGGGCCGCCCTAGTGGATGATCGCGTTCGCCACCACCACGACCACCCCGAGCAGCGCGTCCGCCATCCCGACGAGAACGGCCCTGAACCAGGACCGTCGCGACCACCGCGCCGTCACCACGCCCAGCGTGAACAGCATCGCGATGTTGATCAGGAACGCCGGACCCTCCACCCCGCCCGCCGGCCACCACCCCCATGCGGCGCCCGCCAGTACCAAGGCCGTCGGCATCATGGCCGCGACCAGCGGCCACTCGTGGACGAGGGTGCGCAGGGCCTCCCAGCGGCGGTGCGGTCCGCGCTCGGCGATGACATGGGCGTAGCCGTGCGCGAGGGCGGAGGCGAACGCGGTCACCAGCACCCACAGCGCGTCCTCGCCGCGGTCGGCGCGGGAGGTGTGGCCGTACTCGCCGAGCGCGGCGACCAGGGAACTGGCCAGGACGGCGCCGTAGACCCCGCCGAACAGCAGGTCCTCGCGGGTGTCGCGGCGACGCGGCTCGGCAACGGCCGCCGTGGTGTCGGACATGAGCGGCTCTCCTCGCGGGCACCCGGGACGGTCCCTCAACGATCACCCGGGCCCGGCGGCGCCGCCAGTTCACGCCGGTGGCGCGGTGGTCCCCCGGATCTCCAGCGTGGGCGTGGTCAGGTGGACGCGGCCCTCGCCGCCGGGTGCCCGCAGGCGGTCGAGGAGACAGCGGGCGGCACGGCGGCCGACCTCGTGGCCGGCGTTGTCGACGGTGGTCAGCCACAGGTGGCGCAGCCGCGAGACGCTCGTGTTGTCGTAGCCGACCACGGACAGGTCGCGCGGGACGCGCAGGCCGAGTTCCTCGGCCGCGGACAGGGCGCCCACGCAGGCGATGTCGTTGACGGCGAACACGGCGGTGGGTCGGTCGGGGCGGCCGAGCAGCCGTACGGTGCTGCGGTAGCCGCCCTCCTCGGTCATGTCGCCGGACTCGACCGACGCCAGGTCCGCCAGGCCGTGCGCCCGCATCGTCGCCTCGAAGCTGCGCCGGCGCAGTTCCCCGACGGCTCCGTAGCCGGCGAGGTACGCGATGCGGCGGTGACCGAGCCCGATGAGGTGCTCGGTGACCAGGCGCGCGCCCCGCTCGTCGTCGCCCGCGACGACGTCCACACCGGGCGGCACCGGCTCGCGGGCCCCCGCGACGACCACCGGGATGCGGGCGGCCACGGCGCCGAGCGCGGCCGGGTCGGGCAGGGTGCCGACCACGACCAGGCCGTCGGCCTGGAGGTCGAGGAACGGGCCGGTGAGGTCGTGGCCGGTACGGCGGTTGAGGCGGGCGTCGGCGAGCAGCATGTGCAGTCCTGCCGCGTGCAGCAGCGAGTTCAGGCCGTCGAGCAGATCGACGAACCAGGGGTTGCGCAGGTCGTGCAGGAGCACACCGACGGTCCGGGTGCGCTGCTCGCTGAGACTGCGGGCGGCCGCGTTGGGCCGGTAACCCAGCTCACGCGCGGCCCGCAGGACGGCCTCGCGCTTCTCGGCGCGCACCTGGTCGGAGCCGCGCAGCACCAGGGAGACCAGTGACTTGGACACTCCGGCCCGTTCTGCCACGTCACGGATCGTCGGCGGTCTCATGCCTTGGACCGTTCCATGAGCCTGGGCGCGTTGTCAAAGGGTTGACACCTCGTGGAACACGCCTTCAGGGTGGCCTGGACAGAAGATGGACCGGTCCAAAGAGGGGCTGTCATGGTGGATGTGCTGGGTGTCGCCGTCGTCGGGTTCGGCTGGATGGGCCGGGTGCACACCCAGGCGTACGCGCGCGTGCCGCACCATTTCCCGCAGCTGACCCTGCGGCCGGAGCTGGTGGCGGTCGCCGAGGAGGTGCCCGGCCGGGCGGAGGAGGCCGCCGGGCACTACGGGTTCGCCTCGGCGACCCGCGACTGGCGCGAGGTCGCCGCCGACCCGCGCGTGCGGGCCGTCAGCATCACCGCCCCGAACTTCCTGCACCGGGAGATCGGCGTCGCGATGGCAGAGGCGGGCAAGCACATCTGGATCGAGAAGCCGGTCGGTCTCGGCGTCGGCGACGCCTGCGCGGTGGCCGACGCCGTCGCCGCGGCGGGCGTGCAGGGGGCGGTCGGCTTCAACTACCGCAACGCCCCGGCCGTCGAGGTGGCCCGCGAGCTGATCGCCTCCGGTGAGATCGGCACGGTCACGCACGCGCGCGTGCGCCTCTTCAGTGACTACGCGGCCCACCCCGACGGCGCCCTGACCTGGCGGTACGAGCGGGAGCGCGGCGGCAGCGGGGTCCTTGGCGACCTGGCCTCGCACGGCGCCGACCTGGCCCGCTTCCTGCTCGGCGACATCACCTCCCTCATCGCCGACACCGCGATCTTCGTACCCGAGCGGGCCCGTCCCACCGGCGCCACCGCCGGGCACACTCTCGCCACCGGCGGCGACCTCGGGCCCGTGGAGAACGAGGACTACGTCAACTGTCTGCTGCGGTTCGCCTCCGGCGCCCGGGGTGTCCTGGAGGCCTGCCGGGTCTCCGTCGGCGAGCAGAACAACTACGGCTTCGAGGTCCACGGCACCAGGGGCGCCGTCTTCTGGGACTTCCGCCGCATGAACGAGCTGGGTGTCAGCCGCGGCACGACCTACCAGGACCAGCCCGTCAGCACGGTGTACGTCGGCCCGGGCGCGGGCGAGTACGGCGCCTTCCAGCCGGGCGCGGCCAACAGCATGGGCTATGACGACCTGAAGGTGGTCGAGGCCTACCGCTTCCTGCGCTCGATCGCCGAGGACACCCCGCACGGGGCGACGCTCGCGGACGCGGTGCACAGCGCGACCGTGCTGGAGGCGATGTCGCGCTCCGCGGAGGACGGATCCTGGGTGGAGGTGCACCCGTAGGGGTGGTGGCAGGACCACCCCCGATCCGGCTCCCAGGCCCCGCGACGGGGCGCGCCGGGGACGGCAGGCTTCAAGGGCCGGCGAAAGCGAGCCAAGCCGCCGGCGCCCCATCCGCCTCGTCGAGAACTCGGGGGAACACCCATGTCCGAAGCCGCCGCCCGGCGCCTGACCGGCCTCGCCGCCGTCGTCGCCGCCGTCGCCCTCGTCGTCCAGGTACCGCTGTACTTCATCTATTCGGGCCCGCCGCCGGACGGCAACGTCCTGTCCCGGCTGCTGATCGGGATCGTGGCGCTGGCGTCCCTCGTCGTGTTCGTGACGGCGTTCCGGGAACTGGTCAGGCGCGTGGCCCCCGCCCACGAATGGATCGGCTCGATCGCCTTCGCCACGGGGCTCGTCTACGCCACGGTCACGCTGGTCTCGATGGGGCTGGAGGCGGGTGCGGTGATCGCCGTCGACCACCCGATCGACCCGACGATCGACGTCAGCGGCACCTACATCCTCTACGGGTCGATCTCGCGCCTCATGCTGGCGCTCTTCCTGACCGCGCTCGGCCAGGCCGTCGCCCGGACCGGGCTGCTGCCGCGCTGGACCGGCCGCTCGGCCCACGTCCTGGCGGTCGTCAACCTCGCGTTCGTGCCGTCCCTGTTCTTCGGCAACGACCCCGCGTTCTTCTACGCGGCGAACGGCTGGGGCACGACCGCGCTGATGGGCGCCGTCCTCAGCTACTGGCTGCTGGCCCTGGGCGTCTCGGCGTACCGCAGCGCGACCCGTGTCGCCCCGGCGGTCGCCGCCCCGGCACCGCGGCGCTGAGCGACCGAAGAGCGCCCGGGAGCACCCGTGCCCTGGGCGGCGGCCCGCGTCAGCCGGCCGCCGCCCGGGGCGGCATGTTGTACGGCGTCACCACCTGGATCGCCGACGGCAGGGTCGGCCCGGCGGGCGGCAGGGCGCCGTGTTCCCGCATCAGGAGGTGGCAGGCCTCGCGCAGGTCGTGCCGGAGGTCGTGGTGGAGCACGGCGGACAGCCGGTGCTCGCGCAGCAGGCTCGTGTTGTCCTGGTCGAGGTCGTGCGCGACGAACACGTCGCACGCGCGGCCGAGGTCGGCGAAGGCGCGCAGGGTGGCGATGTTGCCGCCGCCGATCGAGTACACGGCGCGGATGTCCGGGTCGCGTTCGAGGGCGGCGCGGACGAGGTCGTACTGGGTGGCGTCCAGGCCCTGCCCCTCGGCGATCTCGACCAGCGAGCGCTCCGGGTGACGAGCGCGCATGACGCTGCGGAAGCCCATCTCCCGCTCCTCCTCGTTGCGGAAGAAACCGCTGCTGAGGCTGGTGAGCACATGGCCGGGCCGGTCCCCCAGCCACTGGCCCATGAGGTACGCGGCAGTCGCGCCCGCCGCCCGGTCGTCGATGCCCACGTAGGCGAGCCGCGCGCTCGCGGGCAGGTCCGTCACCAGGGTGACGACGGGGATGCCGGCGGCGACCAGCCGGCCGACGGCGGCGGTGACCTCGGGGACGTCCGGTGCCTTGAGGATCACGCCCTGGGAGCCGCGCCGCGCCACCCGGTCCAGGGTGGCGATCAGCTCCCGCACCGGCCCGGTCTCACGGAAGTGGAAGCGGGAGCGCAGCACGGCCGGGTGCAGGGCGGGCAGTTCGGCCTCCAGGGCGGCGCGCACGGCCGAGGTGAACCGCTGCGGGGCGTGCATCACGATGTCGACCATGAAGGTGCGGCCGACGAGCCGGACCTGGGTGCGCTGCCGGTCCAGGTCGGCGATGGCCCGGTGCACCTCCTGCGCGGTGCTGTCGCGCACCCCGCCCCGCCCGTTGAGGACCCGGTCGACGGTCGCCTCGCTGAGCCCCGCCTGACGTGCGATCTCGCGGATCGGGAAGGGGTGACCCACGGCAGGCTCCTTGAGGGGTTTTTGACGGCTCACTGCTGGTTGTTCGAGGGGTTTGTACTGACAAGAATGGCAGAGCGACGTCGCTCCGCGGACTGGCCTGCGCCTGATCTGTGCCTGATCCGCGACTGACCTGCGACTGAAAGGACCACACGCACGATGGGACTTCTCGACGACAAGGTCGTCCTCGTCAACGGCGGCAGTCAGGGTGTCGGCGCGGCCGTCGCGCGGGCCGCGGTCCGTGAGGGGGCACTGGTGGCCGTCACCGGGCGCCGCCCCGAGCCCGGGGAGGCCCTCGTGGCCGAGCTCGCCGGGCTGGCTGAGATGTCAGGGGCCGGCGGCAAGGCGCTCTTCGTACGGGCCGACCTCGCGGACGCCGAGCAGGCGAAGTCCTCCGTGGCCCGGGTGGTGGAGACCTTCGGCCGGATCGACTGCCTGGTGAACTCCGCGGGGCTCACCTCCCGGGGCACCCTGCTGGACACCACGCCCGAGCTGTTCGACGCGCATGTGGCGATCAACCTCAAGGGCCCGTTCTTCGCCATGCAGGCGGCGGTCGCGGACATGGTGGCGCGGGGCGCGCCCGGCACGATCGTCAACATCATCACGTCCTCGGCGCACGGTGGGCAGCCGTTCCTCGCGCCGTACGTCGCCGCGAAGGCCGGACTGATCGGCCTGACCCGCAACGCCGCGCACGCCCACCGCTGGGACCGCGTCCGCATCAACGGCCTGAACATCGGCTGGACGGCGACCGAGGGTGAGGACGCGACGCAGAAGACCTTCCACGCGGCCGACGACGACTGGCGCGAGCAGGCGGCGGCCCAGCTGCCGATGGGCAAGCTCGGCCAGCCGGACGAGATCGCCGACTTCGTGGTCTTCCTGCTGTCCGACCGGTCCGGAGTGGTCACCGGCTCGGTGATCGACTGGGACCAGAACGTCCTCGGCGGCCTCGACTAGTCCCCTCCGCACCTGCACGACAAGCACGACCCGCACGACCCGCACCCAAGGAGCGACAGCCCCCATGCGTATCGGAATCCTCGGCCTCGGCCGCATCGGCGCCTTCCACGCCGAGACCCTCTCCGGACTCGACGCCGTCGAGTCGCTCGTCGTCGCCGACCCCTTCGCGCAGGCCGCCAAGGCCGCCGCCGAGCGGTTCGGCGCCGAGGTCGCCGACTCCCCCGAGGCGGTCCTGGCCGCCGGGGTGGACGGCGTGGTGATCGCCGCCGCGACCGACGCCCACCCGGGGCTGATCCTCGCCGCCGTCGAGGCCGGCGTCCCCGTCTTCTGCGAGAAGCCCGTCGCCAAGGCCATGAGCGAGGGCGTCGAGGTGCTGAAGGCCGTCGAGGGCAAGGACGTGCCGATCCAGATCGGCTACAACCGCCGCTTCGACACCGGCTTCGTCGCCGCCCGCGCGGCCGTGCGGAACGGCGAGCTGGGTACGCTGCACACCGTACGGTCGACCACGCTGGACCCGGCGCCGCCGCCCGCCGCCTACGTCGCCGCCTCCGGGGGCATCTTCCGGGACTGTTCGGTGCACGACTTCGACATCATCCGCTGGGTGACGGGCCGCGAGGTGACCGAGGTGTACGCCGTCGGCGGCAACCGGGGCGCCGACTACATCAAGGAGGCGGGTGACGCCGACACCACCGGCGCGATCCTCACCCTCGACGACGGCACGATCGCGGTAGTCTCCAACTCCCGGCACAACGCCCGGGGTTACGACGTCCGCATGGAGATCCACGGCTTCCAGGACTCGATCGCGGTCGGGCTGGAGGACAAGCTGCCGCTCCGGTCGGTGGAGCCCGGTGTGACCTTCCCGGCCGGCACCCCGCACGACTTCTTCATGGACCGCTTCACCGCCGCCTACCGCGCCGAACTCGCCGCGTTCACCGAGGTCGTGGCCGGCACCCGGCCCTCGCCCTGCACGATCGCGGACGCCCTGGAGGCGGGCTGGATCGCGGAGGCGTGCACCCTGTCGCTGCACGAGCACCGCCCGGTGACGATCGCCGAGGTGCGCGCCGCCTGACCAGGAACGCCTGAGGGCGGGCCCCGTCGGGGCCCGCCCTCAGGCGTTGAACGGCTGCGAGGAGCCCGTACCGTCAGGCCCCGCAGGACCGCAGGAACTTGCGGGTGCGCACCGCGATGGGCAGCGGCCTGTCCGGCTCGCACGGGTACATGTCCTGCTCGACGATCGCGAACAGCTCCACACCGAGCTTCTGCGCCGCGACCAGAACCGGCTCCAACTCCGGTACACCGGACGGGGGTTCGCACATCACCCCGCGCTGGACCGCCGGCCCGAACGGCACCCCGTCCGCCACCACGTCGGCGAGGATCTCCGGGTCGACCTGCTTGAGGTGGAGGTAACCGATGCGTTCGCCGTACGTCTCGATCAGCTTGACGCTGTCGCCGCCGCAGTAGGCGTAGTGGCCGGTGTCGAGGCAGAGGTTGACCAGTTCGGAGTCGGTCGAGTCGAGGAACCGTTCGACGTGGTCCTCGGTGTCGAGGTGCGTGTCGGCGTGCGGGTGGACGACGATGTCCAGGCCGTACGCCTCCTTCACCTCGTGCCCGAGCCGCTCCATGCCCTTGGTGAGATGCGTCCACTGCTCGAGCGTCAGCTCCGCGGGCTCGAGGATCTCGGCGGTCTTGTCGTCGCGCCAGAAGGACGGGATGACCACCAGGTGCTGCGCGCCCATCGCCTGCGTGAGCGCGGCGACCTGGCCGACGTGCTCCCAGGTGGCGTCCCAGACCGACGGGCCGCGGTGCAGGCCGGTGAAGACCGTGCCCGCCGAGACCTTCAGGTTCCGCTTGTTCACCTCGTCGGTGAGGCGGGCCGGGTCGGTCGGGAGGTAGCCGTAGGGGCCCAGCTCGATCCAGGAGTAGCCCGCTTCGGCGACCTCGTCCAGGAAGCGTTCCCAGGGCACCTGCCGGGGGTCGTCGGGGAACCAGACGCCCCAGGAGTCGGGGGCGGAGCCGACCCGGATCCGGTCGAGGGGGTTCACCATGTCGACGTTCGCCATGTCAGGGCGCCCCTTCCCCGCTCTTCGTCACGGGTGCGGTGAGGTCCTGCTCCTCGGGGAGCTCCTCGACGTCGACTCCGCGGACCTGGCTCAGCTCGTGTTTGAGTGCGGCGAGTTCGGTGCCCCCGGCCATGTGGTTGGTGAGTTCTTCGAGGCTGACCTGGTCGCGGGAGGCGGAGAGTTCCATGGTGCCCAGGCGCAGCACGCTGAAGTGGTCGCCGACCATGTAGGCGTGGTGGGGGTTGTGGGTGATGAAGATGACGCCGAGGCCGCGTTCGCGGGCGGCGGCGATGTACTTCAGCACCACGCCGGACTGCTTGACGCCGAGAGCGGCGGTGGGCTCGTCCAGGATGAGGACGCGGGCGCCGAAGTAGACGGCGCGGGCGATGGCGACGCACTGGCGCTGGCCGCCGGAGAGGGTGCCGATGGGCTGTTCGAGGTCGTCGAGGACGATGCCCATCTCGCGCAGTTCGTGGTCGGCCGTCTTCTTCATCTTCTCGATGTCCAGGCGGCGTACGGGCCAGGGGCCCTTGGTCATCTCCGAGCCGAGGAAGAAGTTGCGCCACACCGGCATCAGGGGGACGGTCGCCAGGTCCTGGTAGACGGTGGCGATGCCCTTGTCGAGGGCTTCGCGCGGGGTGGAGAAGCGTACGGGTTCGCCGTCGACGAGGAACTCGCCCTCGGTGTGCTGGTGCAGCCCCGAGATGATCTTGATGAGGGTGGACTTGCCGGCGCCGTTGTCACCCAGCACACAGGTGACCCGGTTGGGGTGGACCCTCAGGTCCACGCCGTGCAGGGCACGGATGTTGCCGTAGGACTTGCCGGCGTTGCGCAGTTCGACGATCGCCCCGTCCGCCCTGCCGGGGACGGCGTCCGCGATGATGGCCCCGTGCGTGCCGGTTCCGTTGGTGGATGTCATGGGGTCACCTCCGGGTCGCCGTACGGCTGACCCACAGATTGATCAGGACGGCGCCGAGCAGCATCACGCCGAGGAAGGCCTTGAACCAGTCCGGGTTCCAGCCGGCGTAGACGATGCCCTGCTGCACCATGCCGAACATGAAGGCACCGAAGACCGGGCCGATCGCGCTGCCGGCGCCGCCGGTCAGCAGACAGCCGCCGATGACGGCCGCGGAGATGTAGATGAGCTCCTGGCCGACACCCTCGCCGGACTGCACCGTGTTGAAGGTGAAGAGCTGGTGCATGCCGACGAACCAGGCGCCGAAGCCGACCAGCATGAACAGCGAGATCTTGGTGAAGGTCACCGGGACACCGACGGCCCGCGCGCTCTCCTTGTTGCCGCCGACGGCGAAGATCCAGTTGCCGTACTTGGTGCGCAGCAGGACCCAGGTGGCGATCGCGGCGAAGACCAGCCAGTACACGATGGTGATCTTGACGTTGACGCCGCCGATGTGGAAGGACGAGGCGAAGATCTTCTTGGCCTGGCCGAAGCCGTCCATGTCGCTGATGTCGTCGGTGGCCACGTTCTCGGTGACCAGCTTGGTCACGGCGAGGTTCACGCCCTGGAGGATCAGGAAGGTGCCCAGGGTGATCAGGAAGCTGGGCAGGCCGGTCTTGACCACCATCCAGCCGTTGAAGAAGCCGATCGCCAGCGACACGAGGAGTGCGACGATCACGCCCACCCAGACGTTCAGGGTCAGCTGGTAGCTCAGCATGCTCGCGGTGAGCGCCGAGCTGATGACCGCGACGCCGGCCGAGAGGTCGAACTCGCCGCCGATCATCAGCAGCGCGACCGGCAGGGCCATGATCCCGATGGTCGACGACTGGTAGAGGATGTTCGCCATCGAGTCGCCGTCGCGCACCGGCGGTGCCGCGACGAGGAAGAACACGTACACCGCGACGGCACCGAGGAAGACGCCCACCTCGGGCCGGGCGAGCACCCGCAGCGCCAGGGGCCGCCGCGTGGTCCGTCCGTCCGACTCCTTGGGGCCGGAGGCCGGCGGTGGGGTCACCGCCGGCGCAGCCTGCTGGGTCATACCGATCACCGAGTGCCCTTCGCGGCGAACGAGGCGACGGCGTCGACGTTGGACTTGTCGACGAAGGCCGGACCGGTCAGCACCGGAGCCTCACCGCCGCCCATGTAGTTGCCGTTGTTCTTGTACAGCCAGAGGGAGTCGATCGCCAGGTAGCCCTGGAGGTAGGGCTGCTGGTCGACGGCGAACTGGATGGAGCCCTTGTCGATGGCGCTCGTCAGTTCCTTGTTCAGGTCGAAGGTCGCGACCTTGGCCTTGCTGCCCGACTCGTCGACCGACTGCGTGGCGGTCAGCGCGAACGGGGCACCGAGGGTCACGACGTAGTCGATGGCGGAGTCCTGCTTGAGCTTGGCGGTGATCGTCGACTTCACCGACGGCATGTCGGTGCCGTTGACGTAGAGGGTCTCCGTGGTGCCGGAGAAGGTCTTCTTCACACCGTCGCAGCGCTGGGTGAGGCCGATGTTGCCCTGCTCCTGGATGACACAGACGGCCTTCTTGGCGCCGGCCTCGTTGAGCCGCTTGCCGAGCGCCTCGCCCGCGACGGTCTCGTCCTGGCCGAAGAACTCCATCAGACCGAGCTTCTTCCAGTCGCTCACACCGGAGTTGAGACCGACGACGGGTATGTTCGCCGACTTCGCCTTGCTCACGACGTCCTTGAGGGCGTCGGGCTTGGCGAGGGTGACGGCTATGCCGTCGACCTTCTGGTCGATCGCGTTCTGGACCAGGTTGGCCTGGTTGCCGGCGTTCGGGTCGGCGGAGTAGATCAGCTTGACGTTGTCCTTGGCCGCGGCGGCCTCGGCGCCCTTGCGGACGATGTCCCAGAACGTGTCTCCGGGCGACTGGTGGGTGACCAGGGCGACCGTCATCCGGGGCGTGGTGGCCTTGCCCGCGGAAGCGTTGCCGCCTCCCTCCTCGGACTTCTTGCCGCCAGAGCTGCTGGAGCAGCCTGCGAGGGTCAGTGCTGCCACAGCGGCCACGGCCACCACGGGGGCCAGTCTGCGGGATCGGGAGTGCGAAGAGCGGTCCATCTTTCCTGCACCTCACTGTGCGACGGGGGAAAGGGAAGGGAGGGTGATGATCACTGGGATCGATGCGGTGTCCGGATGTCCCGAACAAGGCAGTTGCGCTGGGACGGGATCCAACTCCCCCGGCGTGCCAGTGTCAATACTTTGTTAAGACATCCTTGCACATTCAGGTCCGAATGTAAGTACAAAGTATTGACAGTGACACCCTTCGCGACCTACACCTGGGAGACCCAAAAGCCCCGGACCCAGCTCGACGAGGAGCGTCGCCCATGGCCGAGTCAGCCCGTTCCCTCGATCTGATCACGATGGGGCGCACCGGAGTCGATCTCTGCCCCCACCAGTCTGTCCTACCACCGACCCGGGTGGCGAGCCCCGAGAAGATCTTCGACGGTTCCGCCACAAACGTGGCGGCCGCCGCCGCTCGCCTGGGCCGCAGCACCGCCGTGCTCACCTGCGCCGGCGACACCGGCGAGCTGGACTACTTCGCGATCCGCGCGGCCCGCGTCCTGTGGATCACCGGCACCGCGCTGAGCGAGGAGCCGGGCCGCTCCGCCACCCTCGCCGCCCTCAAGGCACGCGACCGGGCGGGCACCACCGTGTTCGACCTGGACTGGCGGCCCGAACTCTGGCCGGACCCCGAGGAGGCCCGCCCCTACTACGCGGAGGCACTGCGGCACGCCACCGTCGCGGTCGGCACCCTCGACGAGTGCGAGGTCGCCACCGGTCTGCGCGAACCACGCGCCTGCGCCGAGCAGTTGCTGGCCACGGGCGCCGAGCTGGCCGTCGTCAAGCGGGGAGCCGAGGGCGTGCTCGCGGTCCACCGCGACGGCACGTTCGTCGAAGCCCCGGCGGTGGGCGTCGAGGCGGTCGACGGCCGTGGCGCGGGCGAGGCGTTCGGCGGCTTTCTCGTGCACGGGCTGCTGTCCGGCTGGGAGCTGAAGAAGACGCTGCGGCACGCGGGCGCGGCCGCCGCCCTCGTCGCCTCCCGGCCCGCCGCCTCCCGCGCGATGCCCACCGAGTCCGAGGTCGAGGCCCTCCTCGCCCGCGGCTGACCGGCCCCCGCCCCCCGCACCCACACTCCGAGAGGCATCCCATGAGCCGGCCGACCATCCGCCTGACCGTCGCCCAGGCGCTGGTGCGCTTCCTGTCCGTCCAGTACACCGAGCGGGACGGCGAGCGGCACCGGCTGATCGCCGGGACCTGGGGCATCTTCGGCCACGGCAACGTCGCCGGGATCGGCCAGGCACTCGTCGAGTACGCGGACGTCATGCCGTACCACCAGGGCCGCAACGAGCAGGCGATGGTGCACGCGGCCGTCGGCCACGCCCGGCACCTGGACCGCCTGTCCGCGCAGGCGGTCACCACGTCCATCGGGCCCGGCGCCACCAACCTCGTCACCGGCGCCGCCCTCGCGACGGTCAACCGCCTCCCGGTGCTGCTCCTGCCCGGCGACTACTTCGCCACGCGCCCCGCCGACCCGCTGCTCCAGCAGCTGGAGCACCCGACGGAGGCCGACGTGTCGGTCAACGACACCCTGCGCCCGGTGTCGAGGTACTTCGACCGGATCAACCGCCCCGAGGCGCTGATCCCGGCCGCCCTCCAGGCCATGCGGGTCCTCGCCGACCCCGCCGAGACCGGCGCCGTCACCCTCGCGCTGCCGCAGGACGTGCAGGCCGAGGCGTACGACTGGCCGGAGGAGTTCTTCGCCGAGCGCGTGTGGCGCGTACGGCGGCCCGTCCCGGACCCGGTCGAGCTCGCCGAGGCCGTCCGGGCGATCCGCGCCGCCCGGCGCCCGTTGCTCGTCGCGGGCGGCGGGGTCCACCACAGCCGCGCCGAGGAGGCGCTGCGGGCGTTCGTCGACGCCACCGGCGTCCCCGTGGCCGTCACCCAGGCCGGCAAGGGCGCCCTGCGCCACGACCACCCGGCCGACCTGGGCGGCATCGGCCACACCGGCACGGCCGTCGCCGACGACCTCGCCCGCACCGCCGACCTGGTCGTCGGCGTCGGCACCCGCTACTCGGACTTCACCACCGCCTCCGGCACGCTCTTCCAGCATCCGGACGTGCGCTTCCTCAACCTGAACATCACCGGGTTCGACGCGCACAAGCTGGCCGCGCGCACGCTGGTCTGCGACGCGAGGGCAGGGCTCGAAAAGCTGCTGGAAGCGCTGGACGGCCACCGTGTCGACCCCGCCTACGAGGCCGAGTACCGGGCCGGCAAGGAGCGCTGGGAGCAGATCGTGGGGGCCGCGTACCGCGCCGACGACGAGCACGCCGTGCCCACCCAGACCCAGCTGCTCGGCGCCCTCGACGCCGTCGTGGGCGAGGACGACGTGATCATCAACGCGGCCGGCTCGCTCCCCGGCGACCTGCACAAACTGTGGCGGGCCCGCTCGCCGCGCCAGTACCACCTGGAGTACGGCTACTCCTGCATGGGCTACGAGATCCCCGCCGCGATCGGCGTCCAGCAGGCCGCGCCCGGCACGCCGGTGTGGGCGCTGGTCGGTGACGGCACGTACCTGATGATGCCGACCGAGATCGTCACCGCCGTCCAGGAGGGCCTGCCGATCAACCTGGTCCTGGTCCAGAACCACGGCTACGCGTCCATCGGCGGTCTGTCGGAGTCGGTGGGCGGCGAGCGTTTCGGCACCGCCTACCGCCACCGCGCCGCTGACGGCACCTTCACCGGCGCCCCGCTCCCCGTCGACCTCGCCGCCAACGCGGCCAGCCTCGGCATGGAGGTGCTGCGCGCCAAGACCGTGGGCGAGCTGCGCGCGGCACTGACGGCGGCCCGCGCCTCCGACCGGCCGACCTGCGTGTACGTCGAGACGGATGTCGATGGCCCCACGCCCACCGCTCCTCCCGCCGAGGCCTGGTGGGACGTACCGGTCGCGGAGACCGCCTCCCGCGCGGCCGCCGTCGAGGCCCGCGAGAGATACGACCACGAGGTCGCCGGCCGCCGCAGGCACCTGTGACCGCAGTGCCCCGACGACCCCGAGGAGGTGTCCCCGTGGCGGCAGGCGACCGTTCCCGTGCCGTGACAGGTTCCGCGCTGGACTCCGTGCCCTTCGCCCTGGACCGGGGCAGTCCGGTGCCGCTGTACTACCAGCTCGCCCAGCAGCTGGAGTCGGCGATCGAACACGGCGCCCTCGCCCCGGGCAACCTCCTGGGCAACGAGATCGACCTCTCGGTACGGCTCGGCCTGTCCAGGCCCACGGTCCGCCAGGCGATCCAGAACCTGGTCGACAAGGGCCTGCTGGTCCGCCGCCGCGGGGTGGGCACGCAGGTGGTGCACAGCCAGGTCAAACGCCCCCTGGAGCTCAGCAGCCTCTTCGACGACCTGGCGGCGGCCGGGCAAGGGCCCACCACGCACGTGCTGCGCAACGAGACCGGGTCGGCCACCGCCGAGGTGGCCGCCGCCCTCGGTATCGCGGAGGGCGCCGAGGTCGTCGTCCTGGAGCGGTTGCGGCGCACGCACGGCCAGCCGGTGGCGTTCCTGAGCAACCACCTGCCGGCCGCCCTCCTCGACCTGCCAACCGACCGGCTGGAGTCGACCGGGCTCTACGCGATGCTGCGTTCCGCCGGCATCAGCCTGCACAGCGCCCGCCAGACCATCGGAGCCCGCAGCGCGAACGCCGAGGAGGCGGCCCTCCTCGACGAGACGGAGGGCTCGGCACTGCTCACCATGCAGCGCACGGCGTACGACGACACCGGGCGGGCGGTGGAGTACGGGCAGCACGTCTACCGGGCCTCGCGGTACGCGTTCGACTTCCAGCTGCTGGTGCGGACCTGATGTCGGCCGGCCACCCTCAGGACGCCGGGCGCACCCTGAGCATCGCGCTGAACGGAGTGTCCGGGCGTTCCTGGCGTTCGCCGTCCACGACGATGTCGACGACCTCGTTGTAGAAGGCGAGCCGCCCCTGGATGGCGGTGGTCGCGGGCAGCGGGTCCGGGTAGCTCCACACGACGTTGGGCGGGACGTCCACCCCGCCGCGCCAGGACCAGTACTGGGCGGTGCCCTTGTACGGGCAGCCGGTGCTGTGGTCGGTGGGTTCGAACAGGTCGAGGCGGACGTCCTCGCGGGGAATGTAGTAGCGGGTGGGCAGGGACGTCTCGAACAGCAGCACGGGGCGGTGCGTGTCGGCGACGACCGTGCCGTCTATCTCCACCCGCACGTGCCGGGTGCTCGGCAGCGCGTCGACCCGCTTGTACGGGTCCCGGGGGTGGATGAAGATCTCCTCCTCTTCCTCGTACCAGTGGTCGAGGGACCTGCGCCGGAACCACTCGAAGGCGATGTGACCGGCCAGGTCGTCGGCGGGGAACGTCCAGGCCGCGTTCCGCACGGTCTCGCCGTCGGCCTCGAGGTCGTAGAAGACGGTGGAGCCGGTGTGGGTGCCGGGCCTGGGCTGCCTCGCCGGGCGCAGCAGGTCCGTGCGGACGTCCTCGCGGGGGAAGGCGTACTGCGGTACGGGCAGGGCCGGCTCCCACACGAGGAGCGGGTGCCTGCTGTCGACGACGGTGACGTCGCCCTTGCGTCCTCGCACCCAGCGGTCGCTGGGTTCCCACAGGAGGCCCTCCGGGGTGGTGCGCAGGGATCGGGCGGCGGGGTGTGCGGTCATGGCCGGTGCTCCTTCCGGGGCGACGGGAGAACCGTGCGGACACGCCCCAGGGCACGGGCGCTCCTCGTTACTCCTCCACCCTGCCACTCCCCCGCCTCCCGTGCCCCGGCACCGGCCTCGTCAGGCCCGTCGGCTCAGTGCGCCGCGTCCAGCCGGGTGCGCTGATCCTCCGTCAGTTCCACATCGACGGCGGCCAGGTTCTCCTCCAGCTGCGCCACCGACGACGCCCCGACCAGCGGGACGAGGGGCAGGTCGCCGCCCAGCTGCCAGGCGAGGACCACCTGATTGACCGTCGCGCCGGTCTCGCGGGCCACCTGACGCAGCGCGGCGAGCCGGACCGGGGTGCCAGGGTGGTCGTAGTCGGACGGCAGCGGCTTGCCGGCGTACGCGCCCTTGAGCAGCGGCGAGTAGGCGACCAGGGTCAGCCCCGGTTCGGCGCGCAGATAGCTCAGCAGTTCCGCGCCCGCCTCGCCGAGGCTGCCGTCCGGGAAGAGATCGCTGGGCACGTCGGTACGGGGGCGCAGGTGGCTGTGCTGGTACTGGAGCACCTCGTAGCCGGGCAGGCCGGCCGCCGCCGCGAGGGCGCGGGCCCGCTCCACGCGCCAGACGGCGTGGTTGCTGACGCCGAGCAGACCGACCGTGCCCTCCTCCACCAGGGCGGCGAAGCCCTCGACGGTCTCCTGGAGGGAGACGGTGCGGTCCTCGATGTGCGCGTACAGCACGTCCAGCTTCTCCACGCCGAGGCGCTCGCGACTGCGCTCGGCCGCCTCGCGGATCACCTTCGCCGACAGTCCCTCGGGGTTGTCGGCGAAGCTGGTGCCGGGGGCCAGGGGCCGGGCGCCGAGCTTGGTGGCGATGACGATCTCGTCGCCGATCCCGCGGCTGCGCCGCCACCGGCCGAGCAGTTCCTCGCTCTGCCCGCCCTGCCCGCCGTCCACCCAGAACGCGTAGTTGTCGGACGTGTCGATGAAGGTGCCGCCCGCCTCCACGTAGCGGTCGAGGACGGCGAACGAGGTCTTCTCGTCGGTCTGCGAGCCGAACAGCATCGCGCCGAGCGCGAGCACGCTCACCTCGCGGCGGGTCGCCGGATCGGTGCCGATGGTGCGGTACTTCATGGTGGGTCCTCCCCTTCGGGCCGGTCTTCCCGGCTCGATGGGGAGTCTTCAGCTTGAAGTGCGCACGAAGTCAAGAACCCACGCGGGCACGGTCGCCGCGCGGCGGGCCGACACGGGGCCCGCCTTCAGAACCGCCGCCCGTACAGCACCGGCCGTCCCGTGCAGGCGTCGAGGAGGACACGGTCGCCGAGCGGCCGCTTCAGTGTCACCGTCACCTCCTCGCCGATCGCCTCAGCGGTGCAGAGGCCGTCATCGGTGCCGACGATCGAGGCGGACAGCACCACACTGCCGGCCGTCTCCAGCAGGTGCACGGCGGGGCCGTCGTCGCAGGCCCCGTGCTCGGCCATGACCGTGACCGACCGGCCGCCCTTCCCGGCCACCCGGACCAGCCCGTGCAGCGGCCACAGTTCGAGGTCGTGGGTCTCCGCGACCGGCCGGATCGGCGACCGGGGCGCCTTCGACGGGCTCAGGGCGACCCGCTTGAGCGGGGTGTCGTAGCCCTCCAGGGTGAACAGCCACGCCGGGACGGTGGCCGGGCCCCGGTTGGTCGCCACGGTCGTCTCGCCGAGTTTCGCGCCGGTCACGGTGAGGTGCGGCCCGTCGTTGCGGCCGCGGGCCACGCTCTCGTACGCCTTCCGCGCCCCCATCAGCGGCAGCGTCAGCGACCCTCCTGTCTCCCACCGCACCTGCCCGTTCTTGCGCGGGGTGGCGGGCAGGGAGCCGCGCAGGACGAAGTTCTGTGTCGCGTACGCCGTCTTGTCGGCCTTGCTGCGGAAGGCGTTCTCGGGCAGTTGGACCGCGTCCCCCATCGGGAAGTAGCCCTTGCGCCACGCCTCGGCGGCCTCGGAGCCGTCCCAGGCGTCGGCGACCTGGCGGGCGCGTGCCGCCGCTTTCGGGTCCTGCTCGACGGCCCGATCCCGGGCGTTGTGGCCGTCGGCGGTCTTCTTCTCACTGCCGCAACCGGTGCCCGCGGCGAACAGGGCGACGGCGACGATCAACTGGACGGTGCGGGCGAGGTACGTGCGCATGGGTCCCCCAGGGACGGGCGTGACACGGGCTCGGTGCCGTGCCGCTCCTGTGACGCACGAACCCCGCCCGGCGTTCGAACGAACACGGCGTCCGCCGCGTCGTAGGTCAGCACGCCCGTGACCACGACGAGAGGGAGGCAGCAGCCGATGATGGGGAACAAGTGCGCGACCGGGCGCCGACGAGCGGTGCGGATGGTGCTCGCCGGGGCCGTCGTGGCGTCCGCCGCCGCCTGCGCCGTCCTGGACGGCGGTGGTGAGAGCGCGGGGTCCTGCGCCTATCGCATGATCTACGAGGGCCGCACCTACGGCGACGTGGCCAACGTCGACTACGAGATCGGGGAGAAGCTCGGCACCGTCACGTCGCCGCCCTGCGACGACACCCCGAACGACGACGACGGCGCCTCCGTCCAGTCCTCGACCGCCTACGCCGTGCGGGGCCTCGACCCGTCCGTCGCCATAGCCGTGGGGAACACACCCGACGACACGCTCTTCCTCGTCGCCGACTCCGGCCGGACGCTGCCTCCCGAGGTCCGGGAACTGATCGACGGCTCCTGACATTCGGAAAGGCCGACGAGGCATGATCTCGTCACGCACGCCCACGCGAGAGAAAGGCACACCATGCCCGAGCCGCAGCCCTCCCGGCCGCTCGTCCACCGGGAGACCCGGGACACCGTGGCGGTGCTCCGCCTGGACGACCCCGACCGCCGCAACGTGCTGTCGCCGCGCATGGTGCGGGACCTGGTCGACGCCGTCGAGGCGTGCGAGCGGGACGACACGGTGAGCGCGATCGTGCTCACGGGCGCGGGCCCGGCCTTCTGCGCGGGCGCGGAGCTGGACAACCTGCTGGCCGCCGCGGAGGGCGAGGAACACCGGCTGCGGGAGGTGTACGCCGGTTTCCTGGCGGTCGCCTCGTGCCGGCTGCCGACGATCGCCGCGGTCAACGGCCCGGCGGTCGGGGCCGGTTTCAATCTCGCGCTCGCCTGCGACATCCGGCTCGCCGCCGAAGAGGCCCTGTTCGACTGCCGGTTCGCCCGGCTCGGGCTGCACCCGGGCGGCGGCCACACCTGGATGCTCACCCGCGCGGTGGGCCACCAGCGGGCCACCGCCATGCTGCTGCTCTCCCAGCCCGTCAGGGGACCGGAGGCCGCCGACACCGGGCTGGCCCTGCGCTGTGTGCCCGGCACCGACCTGGTCGAGGAGGCGGTCGCCCTCGCCGCACGAGCCGCCAGCACCGACCCGGCCCTGCTGCGCACGATCAAGCAGACCCTGCTGGAGAGCGGCGCCGAACCCGACGTCACCCGGGTGATCGACACGGAGTTCGAACGCCAGGTGCGCTCGCTGCACCAGCCGGCGTTCAGGGAGGCGATCGAAAGGGCCCGCGGCCGACGCTGACGCCGTACGTCTCTACTCCGGCGGCGTCGGCGTGTCGTGCGTGCGGTACATCGCCTGGACGTCCAGCTCCAGTTGCACCGTCGGGCCGACCACCGCGATGCCGCGCGCCAGCATCGTGCGCCAGTTGAGGGTGTAGTCCTCGCGGTGCAGCTCCGCCTTGGCCAGGGCCGCACAGCGCAGCTCCTCGCCGTAACCGCCGTTGACCGTGCCCAGGTACGTCGTGTCCAGCGACACCGACCGGCTCACCCCGTGCATGGTCAGACTGCCCAGCAGCGTCCACTTGCTGCCGCCCCGGTAGGCGAACCGGTTGCCAACGAAGTCGATATACGGGAAGCGGTCGACGTCGAGGAAGTCGGCGGAACGCAGGTGTGTGTCCCGGGTGTTGTTGCCCGTGTTGATGCTCGACGCGTCGATGCGCACGTGGACGCGGGACTGGGACATGTCCTGGGCGACCTGGAGGCCGCCCTCGAAGCGTTCGAAGCGGCCGTGCACATGGGCCATGCCGACGTGCTTGGCGATGAAGCGGATGGCCGTGTGGGGCGGGTCGAAGAGCCAGGTGCCGGGGACCGGGAGTTCGAGCGCCCGGGCCGACTGGAGCCACACGCGTTCCTGGGCCGGCCCGGTGTCAGCGTGGACCTCCACGCTCTCGCGGTGCGGTTCGAGCCCCTCGGCCGCGATCAGCACGCTGTAGTTCCCCGGCGGCAGCACGGCCGTGAAGAAGCCGTACGGGTCCGTGGCGCCACGTGCCGCGACCTGGTGGCTGCGCAGCTCCGTCACCGTCACGTCGGCCCCGCCCATGGGCTGGTTCACGGGGTCCAGGACCTCGCGGACGATCACGCCCGCTCCGGCCGGGACCGGGAACGTGGGGCCCGCGGCGCCTCCGGTGGCACGCTGGAGTCGCCGCCGGAGCAGTCCGAGGGGCATGGGGTTCACCTTTCCTTGGTACTTCTGGTGGTTCTGGTGGTTCCAGCGCGTCGCCGGAGGGGTTCATTACGTCACCGGAGGCCGACCGCCCTCGTACGCCGCGCGCAGCACGGCCCGTACGCCCTCCGCGGTGACCTCCCGCGGGTTGGGGTACGCCTGCCCGGTCGCCGCGTCCGCAGCCACGGCCAGGTCAGCTTCCTTCAGGCCCAGTTCCGCCAGCGAGCGGGGCGCACCCAGGCGGCCGGACAGCTCCCACAGGGCGTACGGGGCGTCGTCGGTGTCCAGGGCCCGGCCGAGCGCGGTGAGGGCCGCGGGCGCGGCGGGCGCGTTGTGGGCGAGGACGTACGGCAGGACGACCGTGTGGGTCTCGGCGTGCGGCAGGCCGAAGGTGCCGCCGAGGACGTGGCACAGCTTGTGGTGCAGGCCCATGGTGGTCGCGCCGAGCGCGGCACCGCAGAGCCAGGCCCCGTAGAGCGCGCCGCTGCGGGCGTCCACGTCCCGGGGATCGGCCGCGAGACCGGGCAGGGCACCCGCCATGGCGCGTACGCCCTCCTCGGCCGTCAGTGCCAGCAGCGGCGAGGCGTCCGGCGCGTACAGGGCCTCGGCCGCGTGCGCGACGGCGTTGATGCCGCTGGTCACGGACAGGGCGACCGGCAGCGACAGGGTGAGCTCGGGGTCGTAGACGACGCTGCGCGGCAGGACCGAGGGGTCGCGGCCGGTGCGCTTGGCCCCGTGCTCGGTGAGGCCCCAGACGGGGGTCATCTCCGAACCGGCGTACGTCGTCGGCACGGCGACCAGCGGAAGACCGGTGCGCAGCGCGATCGCCTTGCCGAGGCCGATCGCGGAGCCGCCGCCGACGGCCACACAGCCGTCGGCGCCCGCGGCCCGCGCCACCTCGACGGCCCGGTCGGCGACCTCGACCGGCACATGCATACGAGCCTCGGCGTGCAGGCCGGCGCAGGCGTCGCCCAGCGCCGTCGCGACGGCCCGGGCCGTCTCCGCGCCCCGCGGCCCGCAGACCACCAACAGCCGTCGCAGGCCGAGCCGTTCGGCCTCGCCCGGCACGGCGGTGACGGATGCCCCGGGCCGCAGGACGACCCGCATGGGCGGGGACTCGTGCACGAACTCCCTCACGGCCGCTCCGGGTTCAGTACGAGGTCGAAGCGCCCGTGCCGGAACGGGGTCGGGACGCCGAACTCCCGTGCCAGGGCCGGATCGTCGGTCTCGGCGAAGTCCTGCACGAGGCTCTCCTTGACCGCGAACACCGCGTCGGAGTCGAGGTGGTCGCTGCCCGCCACGAAGATGTGCGTGGTGACCGGCACATGCCCTTCGGCCGAGGCGATGAAGTGGATGTGGGCGGGCCGGTAGGGGTGTCGGCCGGTCGCCCGGAGGAGGTCCCCGACGGGGCCGTCCGTGGGGATCGGGTACGGGCTCGGCACACAGGTGCGGAACCAGAAGCGGCCCTCGGCGTCGGCCGTGAACAGGCCCCGCCCGTTGCCCGGCGGCTGGACCTGCGGCTGCTGCACGTCGTAGTACCCCTCGGCGTTCGCCTGCCAGACGTCCAGGACGGCGCCGGGCAGCGGGGTGCCGTCCCGGGACAGCACGCGCCCGCTGATCACGCACGGCTCGCCGCCGCCGACCAGGTCGATGTTCGCGCCGAGCGCGCGGACCGGGGACTCGGTCATGTGGAAGGGGCCGAGCACCGTCGACTCCGTCACACCACCCTTGCCGTCGCTGTTGATGGTCTCCACGAGCATCGAGACACCGAGCACGTCGGACAGCAGGACGAACTCCTGCCGGGTGTCCGTGCAGGTCTGCCCGGTCGCCGTCAGGAAGTCGACGGCTCTCTCCCACTCCGCCATGGTCGGCTCGGTCTCCCGGACGAAGGCGTGGAGGTGGCGGGTGAGGGCGGTGAGCAGCTCGCGCAGCCGGGGGTCGGCCGTGCCGTCGAGGCTGTCGACGACCGCGTCGGTGACGCGGGTGGTGAATTCGGTGCTCATGTCCGGGGGTCCTTCCCGTCAGCCATGTCCGAGGATCCGTCGCAGCGCGCCGGTCAGCAAGCGCTCCGCGTCCTCGCCGGAGGCGGCCGCCGTGGCGTGCCGGAAGGCGACGTACCCGTCCGGCCTGACCAGCAGGGCGCCCCCGTCGGCCACCTCGCTGAGCCGCGCCCAGTCGCCGTAGGGGTCCTCGTACTCCTGGCCGGGTCCGATGACGACGGCGGCGATCTCCACGTCCTGGGCGGCGGCCGCCCGCAGCCAGTCCGCCCCGCCGATGCCGGTCACCAGGGTGAAGCGGCCCCGTCCGACGGTGTCGAGCGTGGACAGGGTGCGCGTGCCCGAGGTGATCCAGGCGTGCGGGAGCTTGGCGCCGGGGCGGGAGGTGGGCTGGTGGTACAGCTCGGGGTCGCGGTCGAAACCGGGGTCGGGGGTGCCGTCGGGGACGATGGCGGCAGAGCTTTCGGCGGAATAACGCTGGTTGAGGTCGACGCCGTGCGCGTTGAACTCGTACACCTTGAACGCGATCGCCTCGCGCAGCCTCGCCCGCTGCTTCTGTGCCGCCTCGGTGTCCTCCTTGCGGGCGGCGATGTTGGCCCACAGCTGCTCGGGGGTCTGCGGGGAGAGCCCGTCGAGCGCCTCGAAGATCGGGGCGGTCTCGCCGATGGACTTGTTGGCGCGGGTGACGATCTGCCTGCCGATCGGGGCGCGCTCGGCGGTGTAGGAGTCCAGCAGTTTCGGGGAGGCCGTGCCGTCGAGGACGAGCTTGAGCTTCCAGGCCAGGTTGTGGGCGTCCTGGATGGATGTGTTGGAGCCGAGTCCGTTGGACGGCGGGTGGCGGTGGGTGGCGTCCCCGGCGCAGAACACGCGGCCGCTCGCGTACGTCTCGGCGTACATCTCGTTGACGGTCCAGGCCGAGGACGACTTGATGGTCACCGGGATCTCGTCGTCGCCGACCAGTTGGCGGACGATCGACTCGGCGTACTCGGTGGTCAGGTCGGGGGCGCCCGCGGTGACGTCGTATCCCCAGACGATCAGCCACTCGTTCCAGGGCCGGACGCAGCGGACCAGTCCGGCGCCGATGCCGCCCACCGTCGCGCCGGGCGCCAGCACCCAGTACAGGGTGGAGGGGCGATGGGCGGTGTACCTGCTCAGATCCGCGTCGAAGACGATGTTGATGCTGCCGGCCACGCCCATCTGGCCGCCCATCGGCAGCCCCGCGTCCTCGGCGACCTGCGAGCGGCCGCCGTCGGCGCCGATGAGGTACTTGGCGCGGATGGTGTACGTGTCGCCGCGCAGCCGGTCCTCGACGGTGACGGTCACACCGTCGGTGTCCTGGACGAAGGACTTGTAGACCGTGCTGAAGCGCAGGTTGGTGCCGCGCGCGACCGCCGCGTCGACGAGCACGGGCTCCATGAGGTGCTGGGGCATGTCGCACATGCGGGTGGGGCTGGCGAGTTCGTGCGCGGCCTGCACGAGCGGGTCGTTGCCCCAGGAGCGGACCCGCCCCAGTTCCTCACCCGCGAGGCTGGTGCAGAACGTCGTGTTGCCCATCAGGTGCTGCGGGGTGGCCTTCGCGACGACCTCGTCCTCGACGCCGAGGTCGCGCAGCACCTCCATGGTGCGCTGGTTGGTGATGTGCGCCCGGGGCGTGTCGGCGAGGCTCGCGTAGCGGGTGACGACGATGTTCGGTACGCCGTACGTGCTCAGGGCGAGCGCGGCGGAGGCGCCCGCGGGGCCGCTGCCCACGATCAGTACGTCGGTCACGACATCGGGCTCGACGGTGTGCACGGGAGACGCTCCAGGGAATGAGGACAGGGCACCGGCCGTCCAAGATCATGGAGGGCGGTGCGGGAGCGTGGGTGTCTCAATTCGAGACAGTGGGCGGGGCGCCCATGGGGCCCATTGGTTACTTGTTCAACCTCGCACGGTACGGTAAGCGAGCCGTGACCACCACAGAGCAACCGACAGCGGAGCATCCTTCCGCCCGCCCCGCGCTCGCCTCCCTGCGCAGGGCCCGGGAGCTGTTCCTGCTGGGGCGCCAACTGCCGGACGACGTACCGGAGGACGTCGTCGCGGCATGGAAGCGTGCCCGCTTCTTCGGCGTACGGCACGACGAGACCGATCCACCGGAGCCCTGTGCGCGGCCGGCCGAGTCCGCCCTGCTGACCGCGGCCCGCCCCGTACTCGAACGCATCGCCCCCTCCCTCGGCACCGAGCGGACGGCGCTCGTCCTCACCGACGAACGGCTGCGGGTGTTGTGGGCGACCGGGTACGCGCCGGACGCCCCCTACCGCCGCGACCTCTCCGAGCAGTTGGTGGGCCACAACAGCGCGGCCCTCGCGCTGCACACCCACCGCCGCGCCGAGGTGCACGGCCCCGAGCACTTCCTCGACCTGTGGCAGGACGTCTCCGCCGTGAGCGTGCCGGTGCGGGCGCCGGAGACCGGCCGGACGCTGGGCACGGTGACGGTGGTCTCCGGGCTGTGCCCCGAGTACCGGCCGCATCCGGGTGCCTCGCTCGCCGAGGCCGCGGCGAGCGCCGTCGAGGCGGAACTCCTCGCGCGGTCGCAGGCGCCGGAACGGGTGCTGCTGGACGCCTACTTGCGCGCTGTGCGGGACCAGGGGCACGCGGTCGTCGCCGTCGACGGCCGCAACCGGCTGGTCAGCGAGTCCGCGGGCCGCTTGCTGTCACCGGAGGGGCTGGAGGCGCTGGAGCGGAGCGCGGTCGCACTCCTGCGGGACACGGCGCCTCCGGCCTCGTACGGCATCCGACTCCCCGACGGCGCGGGGTGCTCGGCGACGGTCACACCCGTCGCGCACCTCGGCTCTGTCATCGCGGTGGTCGCCGTACTGGAGCCGCTGGGCCCCGCGGCCGCCGCGTCCCCAGCCGCGGACGCCGTACGACTGGCCGGACGATCGGTGCCCTGGCGGCACGCGGTGGGCCGCGCGACGGACTTGGCCCGGTCCCCCGAGCCGCTGCTCCTCATCGGCGAACGCGGGACCGGGAAGACGACGCTCGCACGGGAACTGCTCACGGATCCGCTGACGGTGGACGCGGCGGAAGGCGAACTCGGCCCCGTACTGGATGTACTGTCGGCCGGTCGCCCCCTCCTCATCCGCCACGCCGAACGCCTCTCCCAGCCCGACGTGGCCACCCTCAACGCGCTGCTCGACACCCCTCCGGGCGCACCCCTGCTGCTCACCTTCACTCCCGAAGCACCCGCGGGCCCCTGCCTCCAACGCCTCCTGGACACCCTGGCCGCCCGCTCGGTCACCCTCCCCGCGCTGCGCGAACGCCCCGAGGACATCAGGGAGTTGCTCACCGCCCTGGCCCCCGCGCCCACCCCGGGGTGCCCCCCGCTCACCTGGACCCTGGACGCGCTGCGCGCGCTGGAGCAGCACCCGTGGCCCGGCAATGTCACCGAACTCGCCCACCTGGTACGCGCGTTGTCCGAGCACCGACGCGCGACGGGGCCCGTCCGGCGCGCCGAACTCCCCGACCCGGTACGCGAGGGACCCGCGAGCCGGCATCTCAGCCCCATGGAGCACGCCGAACGCACCGCCATCCTGGAGGCCCTCAGCCGCCACGGCGGCAACAAGACCCACGCGGCAGCGGCCCTGGGCATCGCCCGCGCCACGCTCTACCGCAAGCTGCGGGGATACCGGGCCGGAACCTAGTGCCGCGACACCAGCCGCCTGCCGGTCGGCGTCGTCCTGAGGACACCCCAGCGAGCCGGGGCCGCCTGCCTGACGTAGGCTTGAAAGTGGCTGTCGAGGGCCGTCGAGCGCACAGCCCGGTCACGCGAACTCCCCTGCGGGAAGGCTGTTGCGCCCCCTCCTCTCCCCTCCGGTGTCCCCACCGCTGCGCACGCGTCCGGACGGAGATACACCATGACCACCCTTGTCGACTACGAGAGCAACCGGATCGTCGAACTGATGGACCAGCCCGCCGAGCTCCGCGGAGCCGACTGGCTGAAGGACGCGCTCCAGCAGGCGATCCTGCTGGAACTGGCCACCCTCCCGCCGTACTTGTGCGGGATGTGGTCGATCGACGACGCCGGCCCGGACGAACGCGTCCGCGAGGCACTGCGGACGATCGTCTTCGACGAGATGTCGCACCTGGGCATCGCGTGCAACCTGCTCACCACGATCGGCGGAGTCCCCCGGCTCGCCGACGTCAGGACCGTGCCGAAGTATCCGGGCCCCCTGCCGGGCGGCGTGCGCCCCGGACTCACCGTCTTCCTCAGCGGACTGACCAAGGAGTCGCTGGACCTGTACGCGCGCATCGAGGAACCAGAGGACCCGCTCGTGCGGAACAGGGAGGCGCACACGTCGATCGGAGCCTTCTACTCCGCGATCCTGGCGGCCTTCCGGAGCCATCCGGAACTGATCACCGGTGCCCGGCAGGTGATCAGGAACATGTCGTCCCAGGGCGCGGGGAACAGCCTCACGGCACTCGACACGCTCAGCGCCGTCGAGTCCGCGATCGCCGTCGTCATGGAACAGGGCGAGGGCACCTCGGCGTCGCCCGAGAACCCCCACCCGAACGAGAGCGGTGAGCTCGCCCACTACTACGCCTTCCGTGAGATCCACCGCGGCCGGGAATTCGTGAAGGTCTCCGAGAACCCGGACCAGTGGGACTTCGCCGGACCCGAGATACCGATGCCGCACACCCTGCCCATGGGGGTCGTGCCGAGCGGTGGCTGGCCGCGCGAAGGCCCCTCGGCACCCGGGCAGGACACGCTGGACCGTCTCGACGAAGTCAACGGGGCCTACAGCGCCCTGCTGCGCTTCATCGAACAGGCCTGGCAGCAGGACGTGCCGGCCCAGGCGACGTCACTGCTGAACAAGGCCGTGGGCAGAATGCGGGCCCTGGAGGAGCCGGCGGTGGCCCTGATGGGCACGGCGCAGCCGGACGGCGGAAAGAACTACGGACCGGAGTTCCGCTACGTGGACGCGTAGGGCGGCGTACCCGTCAGTGATCGCGAGTTCTACCGGAAGAGGCTGCTTCGGATTCCTCCGAAACAGCCTCCGCCCTGCGTCTCCGCAAGTCGGGACGACAGGATTTGAACCTGCGACCCCTTGACCCCCAGTCAAGTGCGCTACCAAGCTGCGCCACGTCCCGTCGCGCGCACCCGGGGTGACCCGTGTGATCGCGCGGACAGCACTTTACCTCACGTCGGGCGCCGCGCCGAAGCGGGCAGGGGACGCGGGACAATCGAGGGATGAGCGACACAGGGCGGACGGGCGGCGCCTCCCCGGCGCGGCGGGTCGGTGCGCGGGACCGGGACAGCGAGGGGCGGGCACGCAACGCGCGGCCGCGGGACGGTCTTGGGCGCCCGCTGCCGTACGGGGCGGCGGGTGTGGACCGGCAGCCCGAGGGGGTCGTACGGACCCCGGACGCGAGTGTCACCGAGGCGCAGGCGCTGTTGGACGAGGGGAAGCCGTTCCACGCGCACGAGGTATTCGAGGACGCCTGGAAGTCGGGGCCCGAGGAGGAGCGGGCGCTGTGGCGGGGGCTCGCCCAGCTCGCGGTGGGGCTCACGCACACGGCCCGCGGCAACGTCACGGGCGGGGTCCGGCTGCTGCGGCGCGGGGCGGGGGCCGTGGAGGAGTGGGCGTCGGCCCGCGCGCGGTGGCAGCCGTACGGCATGGATCTCGCGGGCCTGGTCGCCTGGGCGCGGGAACTGGCGGAGACGGTCGAGCACGACGGCCGGCCGGTCGACGCGCGGGAGCGGGCACCCCGGCTGCGCGAGCCGTAGGAGCAGGTACCTCGGCTGCGCGGACGGACGCGGTGCACGGGTTGTCAGTGGCGTACGGCAGACTCGTGGCGTGCGAAAGATTCATGTCATCGGGATCGGGGCGGGCGACCCCGAGCAGCTGACCCTGCAGGCGGTCCGGGCGCTGCGCGGCACGGACGTGTTCTTCGTCCTGGACAAGGGCGAGGTGAAGAGCGACCTCACCCAGCTCCGCCGGGACATGCTCGACGCGCACATACCGCAGGGGACGTACCGCCTGGTGCAGGCGCGCGACCCGGAGCGGGACCGGAAGGCGGGCGGCGCCGCGTACTCGCCGGCCGTCGGGGACTGGCGCAGTGCCCGCGCCGACATCTACGAGCGGCTGATCACCGAGGAGCTGGGCGAGGACGAGAGCGGGGCGTTCCTGGTGTGGGGCGATCCCGCGCTGTACGACAGCACCCTCGGCATCCTCCAGGAGGTGCTGGAGCGCGGCGCGGTGGCCTTCGAGTACGACGTCGTGCCCGGGATCAGCAGTGTCTCGGCGCTCGTCGCCCGGCACCGCACGGGGCTGAACCGGGTGGCCCGCCCGGTGCAGATCACCACGGGGCGGCGGCTGGCCGAGGGGTTCCCGCAGGGGGTGGACGACGTCGTCGTGATGCTGGACGCGCACCAGACCTTCCGGCAGTACGCCGACCAGGACATCGACATCTACTGGGGCGCCTACATAGGCACCCCGGACGAGATCCTCGACTCCGGTCCGATCGCCGAGGCGGCGCCCCGCATCGAGCGGCTGCGTGCGGAGGCGCGTGAGCGCAAGGGGTGGATCATGGATACGTATCTGCTGCGGCGGAACCCGAAGGACGCGTAGGTCGCGCGGCGGGACCGGGCACATGCTCGGCACCGTCACGAACCGGCCCCGCTGCGGGCCGCGCCACCGGTGTGATCGTGACCTGGTGACCCGAACCCGGCCCGCGCCGACCTCATCCCGGGCTGAACCCCAGCCGGGCCAGCGCCGCGGGCACGTCCGGGGTCACGGGCACGTCAGGCGGGAGCGGGGGGCGGCGTACGACCACGACCGGTAGGCCCTGGTGCCGGGCCGCCGTGAGTTTTGCCGCGGTCGCCTCTCCCCCGCTGTCCTTCGTCACGACCACGTCCACGCGGTGCTCCCGCAGCAGCGCCGACTCGTCGGCCACGGTGAACGGGCCGCGGGCCAGGAGTACGTCGAGGTGCGGGGGCATGGGTGGTTCGGGGGGTTCCACGGAGCGGGCGACGAAGTGCAGGTCGGTGAGACCGGCGAAGGCGGCGAGGCCCAGGCGTCCCGTGGTGAGGAAGACGCGGCGGCCGACGCTCGGCAGCAGCTCCGCGGCCGCGGTGAGGGAGTCGACGAAGTGCCAGCGGTCGCCGGGGCCCGGCTGCCAGCCCGGTCGGCGCAGCACCAGCAGCGGCAGTCCTGTCACCGCCGCGGCCCGTGCCGCGTTCGCCGTGATGCCGGCGGCGAAAGGGTGCGTGGCGTCGACCAGCGCGTCCACGCGGTGCTCGCGCAACCACTCGGCCAGCCCCTCCGCCCCGCCGAAACCGCCGACGCGCACGTCCCCTTCCAGCGCGCCCGGCCGTGACACCCGCCCGGCCAGCGACGTCGTCACCCGTACGCCGGGACGCGCGGCCAGCTCGGCGGCGAGCCGGCGGGCCTCGGTGGTGCCGCCGAGGACGAGGACGTGCGGGGACATGGCGTCGAGCGTACGAGGGGTCACGGCGGCCGGGGGATCCGGGGCGGGTTCCCGGCGGTCCGCGCGGGCGCCCTGCGGACTGCCCGGCGCCGCGTTATCGTCCCGGCATGGACGCGGTGCGGGCCGTACTGATCGACATCGACGGCGTGCTGACGGTCTCGTGGCAGCCGTTGCCGGGCGCGGTCGACGCGCTGCGCGAGATCCGGGACGCCGGGCTCGCCGTCGTACTGGTCACCAACACCACGTCCCGCACGCGCGCGTGGATCGCCGACACGCTGGAGGAGGCAGGGTTCCCGGTCACCGCCGACGACATCCTCACCGCGCCCGCCGTGACCGCCGCACACCTCGCCGACCGGGCCCCGGGAGCACGCTGCGTGCTGCTGAACAGTGGCGGTGACATCGGGGAGGATCTGGCCGGGGTCACGGTGGTCGACGACAGCGACGGCAACAGTGCTGGTGACGTGGACGTCGTCATCCTCGGCGGTGCCGGGCCCGAGTTCGGCTACGAGGCGCTGAACCGGGCCTTCGGGCACCTCCAGCGGGGTGCGCGGTTGGTGGCCATGCACCGGAACCTGTACTGGCGTACCGACGCCGGACTCCAGCTCGACTCGGGCGCGTTCCTGGCGGGTCTGGAGGCGGCCGCGCGGGTCGAGGCCGAGGTCACCGGGAAGCCGTCGCCGGCGTTCTTCGCCGCCGCGCTGGGGCATCTCGGGGTCGGCGCGGACGAGGCGCTGATGGTGGGCGACGACATCGAGTCCGACGTACTGGCGGCGCAGCGGGCGGGGATCACGGGGGTGCTGGTCAAGACGGGCAAGTACCTGCCGGAAACCCACCGGGCGGCGAGCGGCACGCCTGATCACGTCATCGACTCGTTCGCCGATCTGCCGGGGTTGCTCGGGCTAGCGAAGTAGCAGTTGTACGCCGCCCACCACCGTCGCCGCGATCACCAACTGCTCGAACAGGCGCTGGTTGATCCGGTTCACGGCCCACTTGCCGAACAGCGCCCCGGGGACGACGAACGCGACGAGCGCGGCGTCCAGGAGCAGCGAGGGGCCGTCGATCAGGCCGAGGCCGACGCTGAAGGGCACCTTGGAGATGTTCACGATCAGGAAGAAGAACGCCGACGTGCCCAGGAAGCCGAGCTTCCGGAAGCCCGCCGACAGCAGGTACAACGACATCACCGGGCCGCCCGCGTTGGCGACCATCGTGGTGAAGCCGCCGAGGACGCCGTAGGAGCGGGCCTTGACGCGGCCCGTGCGGGTGCTGACCGAGTCAGGCTCGTCCTCGGTGTCGGCCGTCCGTCGCCGCCACACCGTGACCGCCGCCATCAGCAGCAGGATCGCACCGATCGATGTCCGTACGATCTCGTCGTCGGCCCACATCAGGAACACCGCCCCGACGACCACACCGGCCGCGACCGCCGGGAACAGGCGCCACAGCGTGGGCCAGTGGGCGTGCCGACGGTAGGTGAGGACGGCCAGGACGTCACCGGCGATCAGGATCGGCAGCAGGACGCCGGTGGAGGCACGGGCGGGGAGGACCGCCGCGAAGATCGCCAGGCTGACGGTGTTGGCGCCGCTCACGGCGGTCTTGGCGAAGCCGACGAGGAGTGCTGCGCAGGCGAGGGCGGCGAAGTTCCAGGGGGTGAGGTGCGTGATCGTGTCCATGCGGGTTCTGATGCTAAGCGCTGGTGAGCGGGGGTTGTAAGCGCCGTCTCGCCTGGTGGTTGCCCGGCTGTGGTGCGGGCCCCGCTGGGGGCTGCCGCCCCCAGACCCCCGCTTCGGCCCTGAACGGGCCTCGTCCTCAAGCGCCGGACAGGCTGACTGATCGCGACCGGCGCTCAGAAGCGCCCCTCAGTGCCTCTCCACCAGCACCGCGCTCCCCTGACCCACCCCCACGCACATCGTCGCCAGCCCCCGCTCCGATCCCGTGCGCCGCATCCGGTGCAGCAGTGTCGTCAGGATGCGGGCTCCCGAGCAGCCCAGCGGGTGCCCCAGGGCGATCGCGCCGCCGCTGGGGTTGACGAGGTCGGGGTCGATGCCGAGCTGGTCGACGCAGGCGAGGGCCTGGGCGGCGAAGGCCTCGTTGAACTCGGTCTCCTGGAGGTCGGCGACGTTCCAGTGGGCGCGGGCGAGCGCCTTGTGGGTGGCGGGGACCGGGCCGATGCCCATGATGTCGGGGTGGACGCCGGCGGAGGCGCCGGCGACGTAGCGGCCGAGGGACTCGAGGCCCAGGTCGTTGAGTGCCTCCTCACTGACGAGGAGGAGTCCGGCGGCGCCGTCGTTCATGGGGGAGGCGTTGCCGGCGGTGACCGTGCCGCCCTCCCGGAAGACGGGCTTCAGACGGGCCAGCTTCTCGTAGGAGGTGTCTTCGCGGACGCACTCGTCGGCGTCGACGACCACGCCGTCCGGGCGCTCCACGGCCAGGATCTCGTCGTCGAAGTGGCCGTTCTTGCGGGCGAGGGCGGCGCGCTGGTGGCTGCGCAGGGCGAACTCGTCCTGGCGTTCCCGGGGGACGCCGTACCGGGCGGCGACCTCCTCCGCCGTCTCCCCCATGGACAGCAGACCGTGGAGTTCCCGCATCGCCGGGTTGACCAGGCGCCAGCCGAGCCGGGTGTCGACGGTCTCGACGCGGTGCGGGAGGGCCTCGTCGGGGCGTGCCAGGACGAAGGGGGCGCGGCTCATCGACTCGGAGCCGCCCGCGATCACGATGTCGGCCTCGCCGGCGGCGATCGTACGGGCCGCGGTGGTGACGGCCTCCAGGCCGGAGGCGCACAGCCGGTTCACCGTGGCGCCCGGCACGGATTCGGGGAGGCCGGCGAGGAGCGCGGCCATGCGGGCTACGTTCCGGTTGTCCTCACCGGCCTGGTTGGCGGCACCCCAGTAGACGTCGTCGACGCGGGCCGGGTCGAGGGCGGGCACGTCGGCGACCAGGCCGCGGATCACGGCGGCGGCGAGATCGTCCGGCCGCATGCCGGAGAGGGCGCCGCGGAGCTTGCCGATGGGGGTGCGGCGGGCGGCCGCGAAGTGGACGGGGCGCACGACAGGACTCCTGATCCAGGGGACGACCACGTTAATTAGCGCTGCTAGTTTTTGACTATAGACCGCCGTGCGGACCCTGGGAAGATCCGGACCCCGCACTCGCCTGTTTGCACCGGTTCGCCAGGGGCACCCGCGCCTGCATGGAGTGGTTGCGCAGTGCCGCCTGCGTGGGAGAGGACCCCGAGTTGTTCTTCCCCGTGGGCTCGACAGGACCGAGTCTGCGGGACATCGCGGCCGCAAAGCGCGTCTGCGCCCGCTGCCCGGTGATCACGGAATGTCTCGCCTACGCCCTGAGCAGCGGACAGGCCTCGGGCGTGTGGGGCGGGACCTGCGAGGAGGAGCGCGCGGAACTGCTCCGTACCACGAGGCAACGGAAAAGGAGAAGCACCGTATGACCGTCGTCAAGAGCCCGCTTCCTGAAGAGGCCCGCAAGGTCACCGGGGATGCGCTGCAGAGCACTCTCGTGGATCTCCTCGGGCTCTCCTTGATCGGGAAGCAGGCGCACTGGAACATCGTGGGTCCGCGGTTCCGCTCGATCCACCTCCAGCTCGACGAGGTGGTCTCGACGGCCCGGTCGTACGCCGACACGGTCGCCGAACGTTCCTCGGCGCTCGGCCTGCCGCCGGACGGCCGCCCGGAGACGATCGCCTCGGCGTTCACCCTGCCGAGCCCGAAGGACGGCTGGCTGCGTGACTCGGACGTCGTCCAGGTGATCGCCGAGACGCTGAACGCGGCCATCGGACGGCTGCGCGAGCGGATCGACGCGACCGAGAAGGCCGATCCGGTCACCCAGGACCTGCTCATCGGCATCACCGCCGATCTGGAGAAGCAGCGGTGGATGTTCGAGGCCGAGAACGCGTCGCCGGACAGCTGACCGCGCGGGGCCGGAAAGAGACCCACGCAGAGAAGGCCCACACAGAGAAACAGAGAAGGGGCACCCATGACCGACGCCCTCGAACTCGACGCGCTGTGGGAGGACTTCCACCGCGCGGTGAACATGACCTCGCAGGAACTCGCCGCCTGGTTGCGGGTCCGCGACGCCGACGAGAACGCGGAGCCGCTGCCCGAGGAGGCGGGCTCGCCCACGGGGCAGCACGTCCTGGCGATCCTGCAGAAGCGGCGCACCGACCTCACCGACGACGACATCCGGGTGATGTACCGGGTCGTCGACACGGTCACCGCCCAGGCGGACGTGGAGAACGAGCCCGAGCGCGAGGAGCCGGAGGAGACCCGGCGCCGCCACCGGCTGATGACCATCGGGCACGACCCGCTCAGGCCCTGAGCGAAACGCCCTGGGCGAAATGCCATGAGCGAGAAGCCATGAGCGAGAAGCCATGAGCGACCAGGAGCGCGTCGTACGGGAACTCGTCGGCGCGCACGGACGGACGTACGCGGAGGACGCGGGCATCCGACTGCGGGACACCCCACAGCCGCTGTACCGGCGGCTGGTGCTGGCCGTCCTGCTCAGCGCCCGCATCCGCGCGTCCGTCGCGGTCGCCGCCGCGCGCGCCCTGCACGAGGCGGGCCTGCGCGATCCGCGCCGGATGGCCGAGGTCGGCTGGCAGCGGCGGGTGGACGCGCAGGGCCTGTCCGGCGGATCAGGTCGGAGGACAGCTACGGCGCACTGTCAGCGCAGGTGAGCGGGGCTTGGTGCGTCCAGCTGCAAGGCGGAGGAGGGCGTCGACGCGATGGGGCCCCTCCCGCGCGAGCGAAGCCGAGCGTGGGCGAGTCGGCAACCGACGACAACGCGGCAGATGGGCGTGCCAAGCCCCGCGTCTGCGGCATGATCCGCCGGACAGGCCCGAGGTCGGGGCGGCTACCGGCCCTACGACGAGCGGACGGCCACCCAACTCGGTGATGGCGCGGTGCTCTTGACCGAGCGGTGGCGCGGCGATCTGCGGCGGTTGCGCGCGGAGGCGGACGGCGACGTCGCCGCGCTGCCTCGGCTGCTCCAGGAGATCCCCGGGATGGGCCCGGCCGGTGCCGACATCTTCCTGCGCGAGGTGCAGCGGGTGTGGCCGGAGGTCGCGCCCCGCCTGGACCCCGAGGCGCTGTCGGGCGCGGAGCGGCTCGGGCTGCCGAAGGACCCCGACCGCCTGGTCACGCTCGCCGGCGACACCGAACCGGCCGTGCTCGCGGCCGCGTTGGTGCGTGCGGCCCTGGACAAGGAGGTGGCCGAAGACAGTCTCCGCCGGACCGCGTGATCATGTAAGACTGCTCGAACGCATCGCACGCCCGTACTAGTTGTACGGCTCGTACGGCGTGTCCAGCCATCGAGCAGAGGAGCAGCGTGTGACCGGGACCGAGTCGGCCGGCCGACGGATCGACACGAGTCGGCCGCATCCGGCCCGGGTGTACGACTGGTTCCTCGGTGGCAAGGACAACTACCCGGTCGACGAGGAGCTCGGGCGGCAGATGGAGGCGGGAGCGCCCCGGGCCGCCCGCGCCAACCGCTGGTTCATGCACCGCACCACGCGCCTGCTCGCCCGGGAGGCGGGAATCCGCCAGTTCCTCGACATCGGCTCGGGCATCCCGACCGAGCCCAACCTCCACCAGATCGCCCAGTCCACCGCCCCGGACGCGCGGGTCGTCTACGTCGACAGCGACCCGATCGTCCTCGCCCACGCGGCCGCCCTGCTGCACGGCACGCCGGAAGGCGCCACCGAGTACATTCAGGCCGACGCGCGCGATCCCCGCGCCATCCTCGAACAGGCCGCCCAGATCCTGGACTTCGACCGCCCCGTCGCCCTGTCGCTCATCGCCCTGCTGCACTTCATCGCCGACGAGGACGGCGCGTACGACGTGGTGGAGACACTGGTCGACGCGCTCGCCCCGGGGAGTTGTCTGGTGCTGTCCGCGATGACCGCCGACTTCGAGCCGGAGGAGGTACGGCAGGGCATCGCCGCGTACGCGGCCGGGGGCGTCACCCTGGTGGCCCGCTCACAGGCCGAAGTGGGCCGCTTCTTCAAGGGACTCGACCTCGTCGAGCCGGGGATCGTCTCCGTGGCGGACTGGCGCCCCGAGCTCGCGGAGGGCGAGTCGGCCCTCGGCCCGGGGCCGGTGTCCCTGTACGGGGCGGTCGGCCGCAAGCCCTGACCGACCTGCGGGAGGGCATGTTCAGGTGAGGCGGCTCAACGCGGCCGACACCAGCGTCCGTACCCCCGGGACGAGCACCGACAGGTCGGGCGCGAACAGCGGGCTGTGGTTGCTCGGCACGTTGTCGAGCTTCCCCGGCAGGTCCTCGCCCGGCGCCGCCTCCCACACGTCGGCCGGGGTCGAGGTCACGAACCAGTAGTCGTACGGCACGCCTTGGGGCGCGAGGAGGGAGAAGTCCTCGCTGCCCATCACCGGGCCGAAGTCCAACACCGTTTCCGCGCCGAGGACTTCGCGGTGCACGGCGGCGATCTCCCGGTCTAGGGCGGTGTCGTTGACGGTGTTCGGGTAGCCGGGCAGGACGGTGACCTCCGGCGGCACCGGGCAGCCCGCGGCCAGGCACTCCCCCTCGACGACCCGCCGGACCGCGGCGAGAAGACGTTCGCGTGTCTGGGTCGACTGAGTGCGCAGGTTCAGCGCGAGCCTGGCCTCGGCGGGAATGACGTTGTTCTTGGTCCCGGCATGGAACTGACCGACCGTCAGCACCGCCGCCTCCTTGGCCGCGACCTCGCGCGAGATGACGGACTGCAGCCGGGTGACGACGTACGCGGCCGTCACGACCGGGTCCACGGTCGACTCGGGGCGCGATCCGTGGCCGCCGACGCCGTGCACGACGACGTCGATGTCGTCGGACGCCGACATGACCAGGCCCGAGGTGTGGGACGTGAAACCGGCGAGCCCGGGCGCGACGTGCTGCCCGAACACCACGTCGGGGCGCGGGAAGCGCTCGTGGACGCCGGCCGCGACCATCGCCCCCGCTCCGCCGCCGTCCTCCTCCGCGGGCTGCCCGACCACGACCAGCGTGCCCGACCAGGTCTCACGGGCGCCGGCGAGCGCTTCGGCTGCCCCGACCAGCCAGGTGACGTGCAGGTCGTGGCCGCAGGCGTGCATGACACCGTCGACGGTGGAGGCGTGGTCGAGGCCGGTGGCCTCCCGCACCGGCAGCGCGTCCATGTCGGCGCGCAGCCACACCACCGGCCCGTCCCCGTTCGCGAGCACCCCGACGACCCCGGTACGGGCCGCGCCCTCCGTCACCTCGTACCCGGCCGCGCGCAGCCGTCCGGCGAGCCTGGCCGCGGTGCGGTGTTCCTGGAAGGAGAGCTCGGGGTGGCGGTGCAGGTCGCGGTAGAAGTCCTCCAGGTCGCCGGTCTTCATCCCGGCGGTCAGGTCCTCGGTGAGACGGGCGACGACTGCCGGTTCACTCATGCTGCTTCCCTCTCCTCGCCCCCGCTGGGGTCTCTCTGCTCGACACGGCCGCACGGTACGCCGCTTCCATCAGCGCGTGCCCGCCCGGCTGCCGGGGATGCCCACCCGCGCCCGATCCCGGTTCTAGTGCTTCCCCACCGGAAACACCGCGCGTACCTCCCACCCGTGTCCGGCCCTCGGCCCCGCGTGCAGTTCGCCGCCGATCGCGGTCACTCGTTCCTTCAGGCCGACGAGGCCGAAGCCGCCGCCATGGGCGGCGTCGGGGAGCTGGGTGCCGCCGCGGCCGTCGTCGGTCACCGCCGCCTCCAGCCGGTCCCCGTCGCACCCCAGCCGCACGGCGACCTCGCCGGCGTCTGCCGCGTGCCGTCGTACGTTCGTCAACGCCTCCTGGACCACCCGGAAGGCCGCCGCCTGCACCTCGTGCGGGAGGTCGTCGGAGGCGGCGGGATCGCGGTGAAGGGTGACGCGCTGGCCCGGGGTCGCGAAGCCCTCGGTCAGTTCGGCGATGCCCGCCAGGTCGCCGACCGGGCGGCGGTCGGCCGCGTCCGGGCCGGTGTCCCGCAGCACGCCGACGGTACGGCGCATGGAGGCCAGCGCCTCCGTGGCGGCCCGTTCGATGCCGGCCAGGACCGGGTCCAGGTCCTGCGGCTGTGTGGTCGCCATCATGCGGGCCATCTGCGTCTGCACGAGGATGCCGGTGACGTGGTGGGCGACGAAGTCGTGCAGGTCGGCGGCGATGGCGAGGCGCTCCTCCCGGCGCGTCTCACCGACGGCGACCTCGCGGCGGTAGTCCAGGGAGCGCAGATAACCGGCCAGCCCGCCGATCAGGCCGATGAACGCGAGGCCGATGACCATCATGCCCTGTGCCTCGCCGATGTCGACCGACTGGTAGTACCGCACCGGCAGGACGAGGAGAGCCGCGCCGTCCAGGACACCGCACACCATGGCCCACGGCTGCGGGCAGTGCCGAATGGCGATGAACAGCAGGCACAGCAGGACGACGACCTCGGCCGGCCCGAACAACGCCGGCCCGTCGGTGAGGAGCGCCACCGCCGTGAACGCCAGGGACAGCACGGCGGGCACGGCGGTGCGCAGCTGCGGGGTGAGCCATCGCGGCCGTCGTGGGGCGGGCCAGAGCACGGCGGCGAGGCCGGCGAGCAGTATCAGAACGGGCGGCCACAGCGCCTGGGGGCTGGCGCCGGCGATGACCACGTCGTAGACGAAGGCACCGAGCAGGGCGCCCACGGCGACTCCTCGGACGCAGCCCCGGCCGGTAACGGTTCTCATGCCGGTCACCGTATGCGAGCCCCGGGGTGGCCGGATCGGCCGAACGGTCGAGGGGCCGGTCCGTGAACCCTGGCCGTATGGCCGAGGCGCGCGGGCGGCCGCGCGGGCGAGGGTGGAGCCACTTCCCAGCCCTTCCGCCTTTCAGCCGTTCAGGAGCACGTGATGCAGCCCAGCAGGTTCGTCGTGGGGGTGGTCGGGGGTGCCACCGTCGTGGTCGCCCTCGGCGCCCTCGCCACCCACCTCATCGCCGGTACCGAGTCGACCACCGAGCTGGACGAACACAGCACGGTGCTGGTCGGCGGACACGAGGCGCTGGCCCCCGCCATCGTCGCGAACCGTACGCAGGGCAAGTACCACCCGCTGCCCTGGGTCGGCCAAAAGGTCCACGACGTGGCCTGCCCGAGCGGGCTGAAGGCGGTGGCGGGCGCCACCCTCACGTGCACCGGCAGGACGAGCGACGGGAAGAGCATCGACATCCTCGTGGCCGTGACCAGGGCGACGGACTCCTCCGTCACATGGAAGTTCGACCGCTGAGAGCGCTGAGACCGCTGAGAGCGCTGAGAGCACCGAAGAAGGAGTCACGGCAGATCATGAGCACCGTCCTGGCCGGTCACGGCCTCGTCAAGAAGTACGGCCCCACCACCGCGCTGGCCGGGGTGGACGTCGAGGTCGGCGAGCGCGACTCGCTGGCGATCATGGGACCCTCGGGTTCCGGCAAGTCCACCCTGCTGCACACCCTCGCCGGGATCGTCCGGCCCGACGGCGGGCAGGTCCTGCTGCGCGGCGAGCGTATCGACGCGCTGGGCGAGAACCGGCTCAGCGCGCTGCGTCGCAAGCGGTTCGGGTTCGTCTTCCAGTTCGGTCAGCTGCTGCCCGAGCTGCCCGCCGAGGAGAACGTCGCCCTGCCGCTGATGCTGGAGGGCACCCCGCGCCGGACAGCCGTCGAGCGTGCCCGCCGCTGGTTCGCGCCGCTGGGCCTCGACGGCCTGGAGGGGCGCCGCCCGGGCCAGCTCTCCGGCGGCCAGGCCCAGCGGGTGGCGATCGCCCGTGCCCTGGCCGTGGAGCCGGACGTGGTCTTCGCCGACGAGCCCACCGGCGCGCTGGACCAGGCCACCAGCGAGGAGGTCGTCCGGCTGCTGACCTCCGTCACCCGCGCACAGGGCGCCGCCCTGGTCATGGTCACCCACGACGCCGACGTCGCCGCCCACTGCGACCGGGTTCTCCAGGTCCGCGACGGTCGGATCAGCGGCCACACTCAGTACACGGTCAGCTGAGCGCCCGGCCGACACCCACGCCGACACGTCGTTCGCGCGCCCGGCCCCGCCCCCGGGTGAGCCAGGGAGCATCCGTGGCCCCGCCCACCGGGGTGGGCGACGGCGCATCAGTCACCGCGTGCCGCGCCCGGTCCACGCCCACGCCCACGCCGACGCCCACCGAGGCCCGTCACCGCTGCCCCGGCCCGCACCGCACGCCGCCCTCCGGACCGGCGGAACCCACACCGCGCCCCCCCCACCTGCACCACCCCCACCGCCCCCCACCCCGGCCCCGCCCCCTGAGCCCCGGAGACCCCATGCGTTCCCCTGTCCTGCCCCTGACCTGGCACCTCGCCCGGTCCTCCGGTCGCCGCGGCCTGCAGAGTCAGCTGCTGGCGGCCGGGGCCGCCGCTGTGGGCGCGTTCGTGATGCTGGTGATGATCGCCGCGTGCCTCGGCTCGGGCGCCCGCGCCGAGCGCACCGCCTGGCGCACCCCCGACGCCGTGAAGCACGGCACCGCGGTCCAGGCGCTCGCCACGACGTACGTCCGCCACGAACCCGTCACCGTCGTCTCACTGGCCCAGCTGCCCGGCCGCGCGCGGACTCCCGCGCCGCCCGGCCTCGACGCCTTCCCGAAGAAGGGCGAGGTCTACCTCTCCCCCGCCCTCGCCGAGCTGGTCCACGAGCTGCCCGCGGGCCAACTGGCCGACCGCTTCCCCACCTCCGCCAAGGGCACGTCGTACGGCACGATCGGCGCCGCCGGGCTCGCCTCACCGGACGAGCTGGTGGCCGTGGTGGGCCGGACGCCGAGCGACCCGCAGCTGTCCAAGGCGGTGGAGGACGGCGCCAACTGGTTCGCCCTCGGCCAGGCCGCGCGGGCGGAGATCTCCGGGTTCTCCGGGACGAAGGCGAGCATGTTCACGGCCACGGACCAGGCGACGGCACTGCTGGGGGTGGTGCTCCTGGCGATGCCCGTGGTCGTGCTGTCCTCGGCGGCCGGGCGGCTCGGCGCGGCCCGCCGCGAGCAGCGACTCGCCGCGCTCCGGCTGGCCGGAGCGACGCCGAAGCAGATCATCGCCATGACCGCCGCCGAGGCCACGGCCGTCGGCGCGGCCGGCGCCCTCGCGGGCGCGTTCGCCTACGTGGCGCTGCTGCCGCTGCTGGCACGGGTGCCGTACGGCGTGGGCAGCTGGTACACCCACCAGTTGTGGGTGGGCCTGCCCTGGTTCGCGGCCGTGGTCGCGGCGGTCACCGCGCTCATCGCCGTCAGCGCGGTGTCGATGCTGCGCCAGGTGGCGTCCTCGCCACTGGGGGTCGCCCAGCAGGCGAACCCGCGCCGCACCCGGATGATCCGGCTGGTGCTCTTCGTGGTGGCCCTCCTGTGCGTCTTCCAGTTCAGCGCCGGCGGACTGTCGAGCCGTCAGGCCCTCGCCCTCCTGCTGCTGTTCTACGGGGCGTTCTGGCTGTTCGGCCCGTGGGTCGTGGACCGGCTGGGCCGGCTCGTGGGCCGCTTCGCGCGCCGCCCGGCGACCCTGCTGGCGGCGCGCAGGCTCAGCGACGACCCGCGGGGCGCCTGGCGTACCGTCAGTGGGCTGGTGCTCGCCGGGTTCGCGGCCGGTTTCTTCTCCGTCAGCCAGCTGGGTACCGAGGGCGCGCAACACCGGGACCAGGTCGCCGTGGTGACCGCCGACGCGGCCGGCGCCCGGCACACCGCCACCGAGGCCCGTTCGCTGCTGGACCGGGCGGGTGTCACCGCGACCGTCACCGTCGGACGTGAGGACGACTACGACGGTCTGCTGGGCGGCAGCCCCGGCGTGGTCGCCCGTGTCTCCGGCGGACCGGAACAGATAGACACCGCCGTCACCGCCCTCACATCCCTGTCCGAGATGGGCCCGCCGTACACCGAGGACTACGAGACGGCCGGCGACCGCACCGCCATCGGCCGCATCGCCGAGGTCAGCACCGCAACGCTGGCCCTGAGCTTCCTCGTCGCGACCGCCTCGGCCGGTCTGACCGCGGCGGCGAACGTCCTCGACCGGCGCCGCGTCTACGGCCTGCTGCGGCTGGCCGGCACCCCGCTGAAGGTGTTGGACCGGGCCAGGCTCCGCGAGACGGTCCTCCCCCTCGTCGTGCTGGCCGGCGGAACCACCGCCATGGGCGTCTACGGCTCCTTCAAGGTCAACAAGGCGCTGGGCTCCACGATCAACACCACCGGCGCCCTGCAACTGCTCGCCTGCGTACTCCTCGGCGCCCTGGCCATGTTCGCGGCGATCAGCGCGAGCAGGCCCCTGCTGCGCAGGGTGACCGCGGACCCGGCGCAGTCGGCTGACTGACGCACGGGAGAGACACCCTCAAGAGGAGCGGCCCCACGGGGCCGTTCCTCCACTGACCCGTCGTCCTCCCCACCTCTCACTCCTGAGGCATGATCGAGCCATGACCACCCCCGCGCCCACCCCCGCCTCCGGCGCCGCTCCCATCCGTGTCCTCATCGCCGACGACCAGGACATGGTCCGCACCGGCTTCCGCTTCTTCCTGGACGCGCAGCCGGACATCACCGTGGTCGCCGAGGCCGCCGACGGCGAGGAGGCCGTGGCGCTGGCCCGCCGGGTGCGGCCGGACGTGTGCCTGCTGGACATCCGGATGCCGAAGCTGGACGGCCTGGAGGCGACCCGGCTGCTGGCCGGACCCGAGGAGGCCGACCCGATGCGGGTGGTGGTGGTGACGACCTTCGACCTCGACGAGTACGTCTACGGCGCGCTGCGCGGCGGCGCGTGCGGGTTCCTGCTCAAGGACTCCGGCCCGGCGCTGCTCGCGGAGGCGGTCCGGGCCGCGGCGGCCGGCGACTCCCTGGTGTCGCCGTCGATCACCGTCCGCCTGCTCAAGCACCTCACGGCACCGCAGGCGGCCGCCGCGGCACCCCGCCCGGCACCGCTGACCGAGCCCCTCACCGACCGTGAGCTCGACGTGGTCCGCCTGGTCGCCCTGGGCCGTACCAACGCGGAGATCGCCGCCGAACTGTACGTCTCCCTCTCCACGGTGAAGACGCACCTGTCCAGCGTTCAGCTCAAGCTGGCCGCCCGCAACCGCGTCGAGATCGCGGCCTGGGCCTGGCAGCACGGGCACGCGCGGCCCCGCCCGTGAGGTGACGGGTCCGACGGGTCAGAGGCCCTTCACCGGCAGGTCGAGAAGGCGTGCGACGGTGCGCAGGACGCCGTTGTCGTTGTTGGACGGGGCGAGGTGGCGGGCCCGGCGGACGACCTCGGGGTGGGCGTTGGCCATGGCGAACGACCACTCGGCGGCATCCAGCATCTCCAGGTCGTTGAGGTAGTCGCCGAAGACCAGCGTCTGCGCGGGCGTGATGCCGAGCTCCCGCTGGAGCCGGCGCAGGGCGGCGCCCTTGTTGGCGGTCCGGTTCATCACGTCGACCCAGTGCTCGCCGGAGACGACCACCTGGTGGGTCTCGGCGAAGTCCGCCAGAGCGGGCGCGGTGGTCCGCTCCGCCGACCCGAAGTCGAAGAGGGCCACCTTGATGACCTCGTCATCGACGGCGGCGACGTCCTCGACGATCCGGTGCTCCACGTAGTACCTGCGCACCTCGGCAAGGAACGCCTCGTCGGTCCGCTCCACGTACGCCGACCGCTTCCCGCACACCACGGCGCCGACGTCGACGCCGTCCGCCGCCAACTGCCGTACGGCCGCCACGACCCGGGCGGCGACCCCGGGTGCCAGCGGATCGGAGCTCAGCTCCACCCCGTCACGCACCACATACGTGCCGTTCTCCGCGATGAACACCATGCCCTCGGCGACATCCGCGAACTCCCGCGCCAGCGTGGCGTACTGCCGCCCACTCGCCGGACTGAACAACACCCCCCGCTCCCGCAGCCGGCCCAGCACCTCCCGCAGCGCCTCCGGGGCCCGCTTGTCGTCGTCCAACAACGTGCCGTCCATGTCGGTGACGACCAGCCGGATGCCGGCGGAGGCGACGGCGGTGGAATCGGGCGAGGCGAGGGGCGAGGGCGAGTAGGGCATGTCCTGCTTTCGGTGGGGGATGCGGGCCGATTGTCACCCTAACCCGGGACATGCTGATCATCTGACGGCACAATGACGACGACGTCGGCCCGGACCTGGAGGAGACCGAACGTGACCGACAAAGCGCGGCTCAACACCGCTGTGGCGCACAACGCGCGGGTCTGGAACTACTGGATCGGCGGCAAGGACAACTACGAGGTCGACCGTCAGGTCGGTGCGCACGTGGCCGGGATGTTCCCGTTGATCCGGGACATCGCTCGCGCCGACCGCTGGTTCCTGGGCCGGGCGGTGCGGTTCCTGACGGAGGAACGCGGGGTGCGGCAGTTCCTGGACATCGGGACGGGGCTGCCGACCGGGGACAACACGCATGAGATCGCGCAGCGGATCGCGCCGGAGTCACGGATCGTGTACGTCGACAACGACCCGATCGTGCTGGCGCACGCGCGCACCCTGCTGACCGGGACGTCCGAGGGTGTCACCGACTACGTCGACGCGGACGTGCACGACCCGGACGCCATCCTCGAACGCGCCGCGGGCACGCTCGACTTCGAGCGGCCCGTCGCGGTCATGTTCCTCGGCATCCTCAACTTCGTGCTCGACACCGACAAGGCGCGCGAGATCGTACGGCGGGTCATGGCAGCGGTCCCCTCCGGCAGCTTCCTCGTCCTCACCCACCCCACGTTCGAGCCCGAGCTCGGCGGCGAGGGCCAGATCCCGGCCATGGAGTTCTGGAACGAGAACGCCACCCCGCCGATCACCGCCCGCGGCAGGGCGGACGTCGCCGCGTTCTTCGAGGGACTGGAGCTGCTCGAACCCGGGCTCGTGTCGTGCTCGCGGTGGCGTGCCGAGTCCGACTCCCCCTCCGTGGTACCGCAGTTCGGCGCGGTGGCCGTGAAACCCTGACGGACGACGTGCCGAACCTGCCGACCCGGCGGACGCCGACCGTGGAGGACGTATGACCACCCTTGCCGATCCCGTCCCCGGCGGGCGCCCCGGTGATGTCGACCGGGCCACCTCGCTCGGCGAGAGACTCGCCGGGGAGGGCGTGCACGGGATCGTGCTGGCGTACGTCGACACCGCGGGGATCGGGCGGGTGAAGGCGGTCCCGACCGCCAAGCTGGCCTCGGCGGTGGCCTGGGGTGTCGGTATGTCCCCGGTGTTCGACACGTTCCTGGCCAACGACCACATCGTCACCACCGACGTGCTCGGCTCCCCGGACGGCGACCTGCGTCTCTACCCCGACCTCGACCAGCTGGTGGTGCTGGCCGGACAGCCCGGCTGGGCCTGGGCGCCCGTCGACCGGATCACCCAGGACGGCGACCGTCACCCGGGGTGCTCCCGTACCTTCCTGCGCCGGATCGTCGCGGACGCGGCCCATGAGCACGGGCTCACCTTCCGCGCGGGCATCGAGATCGAGTGGGCGGTGGGGCTGGACTCGGCCCCCGAGGGGGAGTTCGTGCCCGCGACGTCCGGTCCGGCGTACGGCGCCACCCGGCAGGTGGAGCTGAGCGACTACCTGGCCGAAGTGCTGGCCGCCCTCGCCGCGCAGGGCGTGGACGTCGACCAGATCCATCCCGAGTACGCGGCGGGGCAGTTCGAGGTGTCGGTGGGCGCGCTCGATCCGGTGGCGGCGGCCGACCGCAGTGTGCTGGTGCGGCAGACCGTCCGGGCGGTGGCGCGGCGGCACGGGCTGCGGGTGTCCTTCTCCCCCGCCGTCCTCGCGCGGGGCGTCGGCAACGGCGGACACGTGCATCTCTCCGCCTGGCGCGACGGGCGCAACCTGCACTCCGGTGGCGAGGGCCGTCACGGCATGACGGCCGACGCCGAGTCCTTCGTGGCCGGGGTGCTCGCCCGTCTCCCGGCCCTGACGGCCGTGACCGCGCCCAGTCCGGCCAGCCATCTGCGCCTCAAGCCCTCCCAGTGGGCGGGGGTGTTCACCTGCTGGGGTCTGGAGACCCGCGAGACCGCGATCCGGGTCGTCACCGGCACGGCCGGGCTGCGCGACCAGCAGGCCAACCTGGAGGTGAAGCCCGTGGACCTGGCCGCCAACCCGTATCTCGCCCTCGGCTGCCTGATCGCCGCGGGCCTGGACGGCCTGGCGTCGGGTGCCTCCCTGCCCGAGGAGGTCTCCGGCGATCCGGCCGGCCTCCCCGCCGAGGATGCGGCCGCCCGGGGAGTGCGCCGGCTGCCCACCTCCCTGGCGGAGTCCGTCGAGCGGTTCCGCGCGGACGCAACGCTGCGCGCCGCGTTGGGGCCGGTCCTCGCCGACGCCGTCGTCGCCGTACGCGAGGGGGAGATCGCCGCGGTGCACGGCCTGGACGACGACCGGGTGGCGGCGGCGTACCGCTGGAAGTACTGACGTGGGCGCGGTCCACGACACCCTCGACGCGTTGCCGCTGGTCGACCACCACTGCCACGGCGTGGTCGCCGAAGACCTGGACCGGGCCGGCTTCGAGTCCCTGATCACCGAGGGCGAGCGGTGGCCCGGCAGCGGCATCTCGCCGTTCGACAGCCCGGTCGGCGTGGCCGTGCGCCGTCACTGCGCGCCCCTGCTCGACCTGCCCCGCCACGCCCCCGCCGAGGCCTACCTGGCCCGGCGGGCCGAACTGGGCCGACGGGAGGTCGACCGGCGCTTCCTGGCCGCCGCGGGGGTGGAGGTGTTCTGCGTCGACACGGGCTTCGGCCCCACGGAGCTCCCCCGTCACACGCCCCCGACGTACGAGAGGTACGAGATCGTCCGGCTGGAGCGCGTCGCCGAGGCGGTCACGGCCGACGGTGTCGAACCGGACGCGTACGCCGAGATGTTCACGCGGGCCGCCCGGGACGCCGTGGCGCGGCCGGGGGTGGTGGGGGTGAAGTCCGTGGCCGCGTACCGCACGGGCTTCGAACTGGACCCGGCCCGCCCCTCACCGGCCGACGTCACGGAGGCGGCCCGTCGATGGCTGGCCCGGGGCGGCCGCCTCGACGACCCGGTGCTCGTACGGCATCTGCTGTGGACCGCCGTCGACCTGGGCCTGCCCCTCCAGCTCCACACCGGTTTCGGCGACAACGACATCCGGCTGCACCGGACCGACCCCACCCACCTCACGGACTGGCTGCACCTGACCGCGGGCACGATCCCGGTGCTGCTGCTGCACTGCTGGCCCTACCAGCGCCAGGCCGCCTACCTGGCCGCGGTGTTCGAGCAGGTGTATCTCGACGTCGGTCTCACCCTGCACTACGTCGGCCCCGCGCGGGCCCGGGCGGTGGTGGAGGAGGCGTTGGAGATCACACCGTTCCGCAAACTGCTGTACAGCTCCGACGCCTACGGTGTCTCCGAGTTCCACTGGCTCGGCGCGCTGGCCTTCCGTCGGGGACTGGGCGATCTGCTCCAGGACCGGGTGGACGCCGACGAACTGAGCCTGCCCGACGCGCTGCGGATCGCCCGGTGGGCGGGGGCGGACAACGCCCGTCAGGTCTACCGTTTCTCCTCCGCCGACTGAAAGTATGATCAAGCAATGTCTGACATGACCGAAACCACGGCCGGTTGGCTGACGTCCGACGAGCTCGAATCGGCGCGCGCCCGTATGCCCATCCTGTACGTCGAGGCGGTGCCCGTGCGCGTCGACGACAGCGGCGAAGTCACCAGCATCGGACTGTTGCTGCGCATCGGACCGGACGGCAATGTCAGCCGGACGCTGGTCTCCGGCCGGGTGATGCACCACGAGCGTGTCCGGGACGCCCTCCTGCGCCACCTGGAGAAGGACCTGGGCCCCGTGGCCCTCCCCCGCGTCCCGACCTCCCTCCAGCCCTTCACGGTCGCGGAGTACTTCCCGACGCAGGGCGTCTCGCCGTACCACGACCCCCGTCAGCACGCGGTGTCCCTCGCCTACATCGTGCCGGTGACCGGCGACTGCCGGCCCCGGCAGGACGCCCTCGACCTGGTCTGGTTCAGCCCGCAGGAGGCGCTGTCGCCGGGCGTGCAGAGCGAGATGCCGGGCGGTCACGGCTTCCTGCTGCGGCAGGCGCTGGCCCACGTCGGCCTGGCGTCCTGACCTGTGCCGGTGATACGGGCCGGGCAGCGGCCGTGCACCCTCGTGGTGTGCCGCGGCTGCTGCTGCGGCGACCCCCGCAAGTACCCGGACTCCGACCACGCCTGGCAGCTGGACCGGCTGCGCGCCGGCGCGGCCGCCTCCGGCGGGCGGTTCGCCGTCCGTACGACGGACTGTCTGGGCCCGTGCGACCAGGCCAACGTCGTCGTCGTGCAGCCCTCCACCGCCGGACGGCTGGCCGGCGGCCGTGCCGTCTGGGTCGGCTTCGCGATGGGCGACGACTGCACGGACGACCTGATCGCCTGGGCCGACGCCGGCGGCCCCGGCCTCGCCGAGCCCCCGATCACCCTGGAGCTCCAGTTCGTCCGCCCGCCGCGCGAGGCGCGGTCCCGGGCGCGCCGCTGAACCCGTGTCTCACCCGGGCGTGGGAGACACGAACCGCACCCCCGTCAGGTCCTCCGACACCTCCCACAGGCGGCGGCCGGTGCCGGCGTCCTCAGCCGCCGGGGACAGCCGCACCCGTGTCGGCGCTCCGCGCAGCTCCCCCGGGCCGTCCGGCCCGATGAAGTCGCCGCCCGCCACGTCCGGGGACGTGGCCGCGTAGAGCTGCGGCAACGCACCCCGGTCCGGGGACTGCGCGAGCAGCGGGCCGCCGATGCGACCGAAGAGCACGCTCCACAGGGCGACCGGCCCGTCGAACTGGAGGTTCGTGGCGCTGTAGCCGGGGTGCGCGAGCAGGCTGCGCACCGGGCTGCCGGCCTCGGTGAGCCGACGGTCCAGCTCCCGGCCGAAGACGGCGTTGGCCAGCTTCGACTGGTTGTAGAAGCCCATCGGTGAGTAGCGGCGCTCTCCGGTGAGGTCGTCGAAGTTCAGGCGCCCCTGCCGGTGGTTGATCGAGCTCACCGTGACCACCCGGGGATCACGCCCGGCGGCCAGCGGTTCCATGAGCAGGCCGGTGAGGGCGAAGTGCCCGAGGTGGTTGGCGGCGAACTGCACCTCGTGGCCCTGCGCGCTGAGCGTGCGCGGCGGTGCCATCACTCCGGCGTTGTTGACGAGCACGTCCAGGCGCTCGTGGTCGGCGCGCAGCCCGTCGGCGAAGGCGCGGACGGAGTCCAGGTCGGCCAGGTCGATCCGGCGCACGTCGAGGTGGGCGTCCGGCTGCTCGGCGGTGATCCGGGCGGCCGCCCGCCGCCCCTTGTCCTCGTCGCGCACGGCGAGGATCACGTGCCCGCCCCTGCGGGCGAGGGCCCGGGTGGTCGCCAGGCCCAGGCCGCTGTTGGCCCCGGTGACGACGAACACCCGATCGCTCTGGTCCGGAATGTGGTCGGCACTCCACCGCTGTCGTTCGGTCATACGCCACACAGTGCCCTCGATGGCATTAAGTGTCAAGATGGCACCTGGCGCCACCGATGGCACCGCGCTACGATGAGACGGTGAACCCCCGACCCCACACCACCCTCGCCCAGCGCAAACGCCAACTCGTCTCGGACGAGCTGACCGAGGCCGCCCTGCAACTGCTCGCGCTGAAGGGGTTCGATGGGGTCACCGTCGACGAGATCGTGGCGGCGGCCGGGGTGTCCAAGCGGACCTTCTTCCGGTACTTCGCCTCGAAGGAGGACGTGGTCGTCCAGTTCCTGGCCGGGATGGGCGCCGACATGCGCGCCGAGCTGGCGGCGCGTCCCGCGGCGGAACGCCCGTCCGTGGCGCTGCGGCACACCGTCCAGGTGCCCGTCGCCGCCTGCGCCGACCACTCCGACCACGCCGAGAGGGCCCTGCGGGTGGTCCGGCTGATCCTGCGCACGCCCGCCCTGCACGCCCGTTTCCTGGAGCGGCAGGCGCAGTGGCGGGACGACCTGTCGGCGGAACTGGCCGACCGGCTCGGGCTCGATCCCGACGCCGACCTCTACCCGCGGCTGGCCGCCGGGATGGCGCTCACCGCGTTCGACACCGTCCTGCACCGGTGGAGCGGCAGCGAGGGCGCCGAGGATCCCGTCGCCCTGACCGACCGGGCCTTCACGGTCATCGCTCCGGCGCTGGACGAGGTCCCCCCGCCCGGCCGGGCGCGCTGAGCACATCGGCGCGCCCGGCCGGGCGGGGGCGGGATCGGCCGGCTCAGGGTCGGCCGGCGGTCTCCGGATGGGTGAGGTTCACGCCGGTCCTCGGGTCGAACACGTGCGCCTTGGTCATGTCGACCTGCAGCTGCACCTGGTGTCCCTCGCGGGCGCGGGTCGCGGCGTCAAGGCGGGCCACGATCTGCTGGCCGCCCCCCTCCCCGGCGCCGGTGTCCCGCGCGCCCGAGTCGGTGGCGAGTTCCTCCAGTTCGGCTGTCTTCACGGGGCCGCCCTCGGCGGCGAAGTAGACGTACACGTCGGAGCCCAGCGACTCCAGCACGTCCACGGTGGCGGTGAAGACGGGTCCGCCGATGCCCCGCTCGCGGGACAGGGCCGCGTCCTCGAAGGCCTCGGGACGGAGTCCGATGATGACCTCGCGGGGCGCGTTCTGCCGGTCCAGCTCCTGGCGCATGCGGTTGTCGAGGGGCATCTCGCCCAAGGGGGAACGCAGGGCGCCGTGCTCCAGGGTCGCGTTCAGGAAGTTCATCGCGGGGGAGCCGATGAAGCCCGCGACGAAGAGGTTGCGTGGGAGGTCGTACAGCTGCGCGGGGGTGCCGATCTGCTGGACCAGTCCCTGCCGCATGACCACGACACGGTCGCCGAGGGTCATCGCCTCGGTCTGGTCGTGGGTGACGTACACCGTGGTGGTGCCCAGGCGCCGTTGCAGTCGCGAGATCTGGGTGCGCATCTGCACGCGGAGTTTGGCGTCCAGGTTGGACAGCGGTTCGTCCATCAGGAACGCCTTGGGGTCACGGACGATCGCGCGTCCCATGGCCACCCGCTGGCGCTGCCCGCCGGAGAGGTTGGCGGGTTTGCGGTCGAGGAACTCGCTCAGGTCGAGAACGCGCGCGGCCTCCTCCACCTTGGTGTTGATGGTGTCCTTGTCCACCCTGGCCAGGCGCAGCGGGAACCCCATGTTCTCCCGGACGCTCATGTGCGGGTACAGGGCGTAGCTCTGGAACACCATGGCGACGTCGCGCTCCTTGGGCGCGAGGTCGTTGACGACCCGCTCCCCGATGCGCAGCGTGCCGTCGGTGATGTCCTCGAGCCCGGCGATCATGTTCAGGGTGGTGGACTTGCCGCATCCTGACGGCCCGACGAGGATCACGAACTCGCCGTCGGCGATGTCGAGGTCCACGTCCTTGACGGCGAGGGATCCGTCGGGGAAACGCTTGGTGACTCCCTCAAGGACGATCTCGGCCATGGGTGGTGCCTCCTTGCCTATGCCTCGCGGGTCATCCCTTGACGGCCCCGGAAGTCAGTCCGGCGACGATCCGCCGCTGGAAGAACAGAACGAACAGGATGATCGGGATGGTGATCACCACGGCGGCGGCGGCGATCGACCCGGTCGGCTGCTGGAACTGCGAACTGCCCGTGAAGAACGCGATCGCGGCCGGTACCGTCCGCGCGGCCTCCGTGGAGGTCAGCGAGATCGCGAACAGGAAGTCGTTCCAGCAGAAGATGAAGACGAGGATGGCCGTGGTGAACACGCCGGGCGCGGCGAGCGGCACGATGACCATCCGGAACGCCTGCGCGGGCGTGGCCCCGTCCACCTTGGCGGCCTTCTCCAGGTCCCAGGGGATCTCCCGGAAGAACGCCGACAGGGTGTAGATCGCCAGCGGCAGCGAGAAGGTCATGTACGGGATGATCAACCCGATCCAGGTGTCGAAGATCCCGATGTTGCGCTCGATGTTGAACAGCGGCGACACGAGGGAGATCGGCGGGAACATGGCGATCAGCAGCGACATGCCGATGAGCACCTGCTTGCCCGGGAACCGCAGCCGGGCCACCGCGTAGGCGGCCATGGTGCCGAGCACCACCGCGATGACCGTGGCGATCACGGCGATGCCGATCGAGTTGATCAGCGCCCTGGTGAATTCGGAGGTCGCGAAGATGCCCCGGTAGTTCTCCCAGGTCCAGTCCCGCGGGATGTAGTCGCCGTCGGTGAGGGTGCTGGGGTCCTTGAACGACAGGGCGGCGATCCACCACACCGGGAACAGGGCGTAGAGCACCACCACGATGTTGATGACGGCCCATCGGGTCGCGTGCGTCTTTCCTACTGCGGCCATCAGCGCTTCACCTCCGCGCCCGGTGCTGCGGCGCCGAACAGCTTGACGAACGTGAAGGCGATGATGCCGACACAGATGAAGATCAGGACCGAGATCGCCGACCCGATGCCCAGGTTCAGCGCGGTGAACAGGTTGTCGTACCCGAGGATCGACACGGAGCCGGTGTCCTGGGCGCCCGCGGTCAGGATGTAGATGTTGTCGAAGATCCGGAACGCGTCCAGGGTGCGGAAGAGCAGCGCGACCAGGATCGCAGGCTTCATCAGCGGCACCATGACCTTGGTGAAGCGCTGCCAGGAGCTGGCGCCGTCCACCATGGCCGCCCTCAGGGTCTCCTCGGGGACCAGGGCCAGGCCCGCGAGCAGCAGCAGGGCCATGAACGGCGTCGTCTTCCACACCTCGGCGAGGATGATCAGCCACAGGGCGGACCACTGCTCGGTCAGCGGCGCCTCGCCCGAGGGCAGCAGCGCGGCGAGGTAGCCGAGATCCGGGGTCCAGGCGTACTGCCAGGAGAAGGCGGCGACCACGGTGACGATGCCGTAGGGGATGAGGACGGACGTACGGACGACGCCGCGCGTGAAGATCGTGCGGTGCATGACCAGGGCGAGGCACATGCCGAGGACCAGTTCGATGGCCACGGACACGGCGGTGATGAACAGCGTCACCCAGAACGCCTGCCACCAGAACGAGGAGGTCAGCACGGCCCCGTAGTTACTCAGGCCCACCCACTTCGCCTGCCCCGGAAACCGCAGGTCGTACCGCTGGAGGGACAGGTAGACGGCGTATCCGATGGGATAGGCGGTCACGGCGAGCATGACGATCACGGCGGGTGCGCACAGCAGCCAGCCGAGCCGTCGCTCCTGCCGGGCGCCCGCCGAGATCGCCGCCTGGTCCTGCTTCGGCTGCTCCGCCTCCGGGGGCTGCGGGGCTCCGGCCGGTTCGGCTTGCATGCTCACGGGATCACACCCTCGGATCGCAGGGCATCGTCGATCTGGCCCCTGATGGTCTCGATCGAGCTCACCGGATCGATCTCCGACGGCGGGGACAGCGTGTGGGAGACCGCGATCGAGATGTTCTGGTAGGCCGGAGTGATCGGCCGCACGCTCGCCGCCTGCAAGGAGGTCAGCACCTCCCGGGAGAACGGGTACGCCTTCATGAACGCCGGCTCGTCGTACAGGGCGCGCAGGGTGGGCGGCAGTCCGCCCTCGAGCGCGGCCGTGAGCTGGTTCTCCCGGTTGCGCAGGCACAGGGCCGCCTCGAAGGCGAGGTCGGGGTGGCGGGAGTAGGCGCTCACGGCCAGGTCGATGCCGCCGATGGTGGGCCGGGCCGGTCGGGCCGCGTCGACCCGGGGGTAGAGGGCCCAGCCGAAGTTCTTGAACAGGGCCGGGTTGTTCGCCTTCATCGACGGATAGACGAACGGGTAGTTGAGCTCGAACGCCGCCGTTCCCGACTCCATGGCGAGGCGGTTCTGGTCCTCCATCTGGTTGGACAGGGAGGGGTCCGCGCCCGGGGACGTCGCCAGCCGGCGCATGATCTCGGCGGCCCTGACGGCCGGCGGGCCGAGGGAGGGCGCGGTCGCGCTCGGGTTGAGGATGGAGCCGCCCGCGCTGTTGATCAGCGTGTTGAACCAGACGGTCAGGCCCTCGTACTGGGCGCCCTGGATCTCCACGAAGTGCGGCTTGCCCTGCTGGGCGAGGACGCGGGCCATGGCGATCATCTCGGCCCAGGTCTTGGGCGGAGTGGGGACCAGGTCCTTGCGGTACCACAGGAGCTGGGTGTTCGTGTTGTACGGGACCGCGTACAGCCTGCCCTTCCAGGTCGAGGTCTGCAGCGGTACCCGCAGGGTGCCGAGGACGGCCCGCGCCTTCGCGGCCCCGGTCCACTCGCGGATCCAGCGCGCCTCGGCGAACTCCGCCGCCCAGGTGACGTCCAGGCCCAGGATGTCGAGCGAGTCGTCCTTGGCGGCGAGCCTGCGGACCATCTGCTGGCGCTGGCCGTCGGCGGCACGCGGAAGCTTGTTGTAGCTGATCCGGTAACGGCCGCCCGACGCCTTGCTGCACCGGTCGGCGGCCTTCTGGAGCGCGCCGGAGTCATCGGGGAAGTTGTACCAGTTGAGGGTGGGCCGTCCGCCGCCCTCGTCGCTGCCGCACGCGGCGAGCATCGACGCGAGCAACGGCAGTACGACGAGCACCCGCAGCCCACGCCTTCTGCGGGGACGTGCCTTCTTCCCCACGTTCGGCCGACAGCCGCACCTCACGTGCACGCGCTCCACACCTCGCTTCCGGGACGGTGGCGCGGGGACGGGCCCCGCGAGGGTTCTCTCCCGCGAACGCTAGACGTCACATAACGGCAGACAAAGCACATATGACACCGAATAACCCGTACCGGCCAGTGGAGCCCTCGACCGTTCGGCTGGCCGGACATTGTTCGAGACCTCTTGACCTGGTGGTGTGTCACGTCTGACACTCGCGCAACGCGACGTCACACAGACGAAACCGGAGGGGCGCGCAGGGGGCGTCAGGTCCCGCCGCGCCCTCCTGTCGTTCCTTCAAGCCATGTCTCGACGAGGAGACTGTCCATGCTGCACACCCCCCGGCCCCGCGGCCGCGCGAGACGTAGGGCGGGCCGGCTCGCCGGACTGACCTCGGCCGCGCTGCTCCTGGGGCTCGCCGGACCGCTCGCCCCCGCCCGGGCGGCGGACATCACCGACGGTCTGGCCCTCTGGTACAAGCTCGACGCCGCCTCGGGCACCGTCGCGACGGACGCCTCCGGCAACGGCCGGGACGGCACCGTGAACGGCGCCGCCGGCTGGTCCGGCACCGGCGAGGGGCTCGCTTTCAACGGCTCGGACACCTACATCAAGGTGCCGAACAACATCATGAGCGGCATGGACTCGATCACCGTCTCGATGGACGTGAAGATCGACTCCACGCAGGCGACGCCGTACTTCCTCTACGGCTTCGGCAACACCAGCGGCACCGCGGGCAACGGCTACCTCTTCACCACCGGCGACGGCTTCCGGACCTCCATAGCCACCGGCAACTGGTCCACGGAACAGACGACCAGGCCCGGCGACTCGCACGCCCTGACCCGTGCCGTCTGGAAGACGGTCACCTACACCCAGACCGGCACCACCGGTGTGCTGTACGAGGACGGCGTCGAGGTGGGCCGCAACACGGCGGTCACCATCACGCCCGGCGCGATCGGCTCAGGCACCACCACGGCCGACTACGTCGGCAAGTCGGTGTATCCCGGCGACAGGCTCTTCAAGGGCCGGATCCGCGACTTCCGGGTCTACAACCGCGCGCTGGCCGGTACGGAGGTCGAGCAGCTCTCCCTCCCCGTGGCCACCCAGGGCGTCGCCGACGACAAGGCGGCCCTCACGCTCGGCGACACCGGCGCCGTCGTCTCCGACCTGACCCTGCCGACCGTCGGCACGGCCGGCGGCTCGAAGATCACTTGGGCCAGCGACAACACCTCCGTCGTGTCCGCCGCGGGCAAGGTCACGCGACCGCCCTCCGGTGAGCCGGACGGACACGCCACGCTCACGGCGACCCTGACGAAGGGCACCGTGACCGCCACCAAGAGCTTCGACGTCACGGTCCCCGCCGCCTTCGACGACGCCACGGCCACACAGCAGGCCGCCGAGGCGCTGACCGTGCACAACCTCGACGACGTCCGCGGCAACCTGACGCTGCCCGCGACCGGCGCCTACGACACCAAGGTCGCCTGGGCCTCCGCGAACCCGGACGTCGTCTCCGCCGGCGGAGTGGTCCACCGGCCCGCGCACGGTTCCGGCGACACCACCGTCGAACTGACGGCCACGGTCAGCAAGGGCGACGCGAAGGCGACCCGCGCCTTCACCGCCAAGGTGCCCGAACTCCCGGTCAAGGAAGCCCTCAAGGGCTACATGTTCAGCTACTTCACCGGCGAGGGCACCGCGGACGGCGAGCAACTGTACGCCGCCCTCAGCAAGGGCAACGACCCGCTGCACTGGCGGGAGTTGAACGACGGCAAGCCCGTCCTGACGTCCACGCTGGGCGAGAAGGGCCTGCGCGACCCGTTCATCATCCGCTCCCCCGAGGGCGACAAGTTCTACCAGATCGCCACCGACCTCAGGATCTACGGCAACGGCAACTGGGACGCCTCCCAGCGCACCGGCAGCAAGTCCATCATGGTGTGGGAGTCCACCGACCTCGTGCACTGGACCGACCAGCGCCTGGTGAAGGTCTCCCCCGACTCGGCCGGCAACACCTGGGCGCCGGAGGCGTTCTACGACGAGCAGCGCGGCGAGTACGTGGTCTTCTGGGCGTCGAAGCTGTACGACAACCCCGAGCACTCCGGCGACACGTACAACCGCATGATGTACGCCACCACGCGCGACTTCTACACCTTCAGCGAGCCCAAGGTGTGGATCGACCGCGGTTACTCGGTCATCGACTCCACGATGATCAAGCACGGCGGCGAGTACTACCGCTTCTCCAAGGACGAGCGGAACAACACCTCCTCCACCCCCGACAGCAAGTTCATCTTCGAGGAGAAGAGCGACTCGATCCTGAACCCGTCGTACACCCCGGTCGTCGCGGGCATCGGCAAGGGGACGATGAGCGCCGCCGAGGGACCGCTCGTCTTCAAGTCCAACACCGAGGAGAAGTGGTACCTGTTCGCCGACGAGTTCGGCGGCCGCGGCTACATCCCGTTCGAGTCGACCGACCTCGACTCCGGCCAGTGGACCCCGTCCACCGGCTACGACCTGCCCGCCAAGCCCCGCCACGGCACGGTGCTGCCGGTGACGCAGGCCGAGTACGACCGGCTGCTGCGCGCCTACCAGCCCGACCAGATGGTGGAGAGCGCCGAGGACATATCGGTGAAGACGCGTGTCGGTGAGGCACCGGTGCTGCCCGCCACCGTGATCGCGAAGTACGCCGACGGCGTCGAGCGTCCCGTCTCCGTCACGTGGGACGACGTCCCGGCGTCGGCGTACGCGCAGGCAGGCACGTTCACCGTGCAGGGCAGCCTGCCGGACGGCTCCGCGCTCAAGGCGAAGGCCGAGGTCACCGTCTCCGAGGAGGGCTCCGACGTACCGGCCGACCTCGTCCTGGACTACAAGTTCGACGAGTCCGGCGGCAACATCGTCCGCGACTCCAGCGGCCACGGCTACCACGGCACCTACGTCCGCACACCCGACTTCGGAACGGGCGTACAGGGCGGCTCCTTCAAGATGTCGGGCGGTAACAGCTCCTCCACCACCTCCCCGTACGTCCGCATCCCGAACGGCGTCCTGAAGGGCGCCGAGAGCGTCACCGTCTCCACGTACGTCAAGTGGAAGGGCGGGGACAACTTCCAGTGGCTCTTCGGCCTGGGTCCCGACAACAACAAGTACCTCTTCGCCACCCCCTCCAACGGCGGCGGCAAGCTGTTCTCGGCGATCACCAGGGCCACCTGGTCGGGTGAGAAGCAGATGACAGCGGGCTCCCCGCTCACCGCGGGCAAGTGGCAGCACGTGACCGTCACCGTGGACGGCCCGTCCGAGACGGCGGTCCTCTACGTGGACGGCGTCGAGGCCGCCCGCGCCACCGGCGTCACCGTCAAGCCGAGCGAGCTCTACGACGCCTCGAAGGGCTACTCCGGCTACATCGGCAAGTCCCTCTACTCCCCCGACCCGTACTTCGGCGGCGAGGTCGACGACTTCCGCATCTACAACCGGGCCCTCACACCCGCCGAGGTCCTCGAACTCAGCGGCAACACCACGGGCATCGCCGCGGCGACCCACCCGGCGCTGAAGGTCGACGCCATCGTCGACGACGCGCACAGCAGCATCACGCTGCCGCTGACCGAGGGCAGTGATGTCAGCGCCCTGGCACCGCAGTTCAGCCTCGCCCACGGCGCGTCCATCAGCCCGGCCTCCGGCACCCTGCGCGACTTCACCAAGCCGCAGACCTACGAGGTCACCGGCTCGGACGGCGCGAAGCGCACCTGGACGGTCTCGGCGCTGATCATGAAGAGCCCGGTCCTGCCGGGGCTCAACGCCGACCCGAACATCGTCCGCTTCGGTGACGCCTTCTACATCTACCCGACCACCGACGGCTTCGAGGGCTGGAGCGGCACGCAGTTCAAGGCGTACTCCTCCACCGACCTGGTCCACTGGAAGGACCACGGCGTGATCCTCGACCTGGGCCCCGACGTGTCCTGGGCGGACAGCAGGGCGTGGGCGCCGACGATCGCCGAGAAGGACGGCAAGTACTACTTCTACTTCTGCGCCGACGCCAACATCGGTGTCGCGGTCTCCGACTCGCCGACCGGGCCGTTCAAGGACGCCCTGGGCAAGCCGCTGCTGAAGGCCGGCCAGTACACCGGCCAGATGATCGACCCCGCCGTCTTCACCGACGACGACGGCCAGTCGTACCTCTACTGGGGCAACGGCCGGGCGTACGTCGTGCCGCTGAACGACGACATGGTGTCCTTCGATGCCGCCAAGGTCACCAACATCACCCCGAGCGGCTACAACGAGGGCTCCTTCGTCATCAAGCGCAAGGGCACCTACTACCTCATGTGGTCGGAGAACGACACCCGGGACGAGAACTACCGGGTCGCCTACGCCACCGGCCCCTCCCCGACCGGCCCCTGGACCAAGCAGGGCGTGATCCTCGAGAAGGACCTCTCCCTCGGCATCAAGGGCCCCGGCCACCACTCGGTGGTGCACGTCCCGAACACCGACGACTGGTACATCGCCTACCACCGCTTCGCCATCCCGGGCGGTGACGGCACCCACCGCGAAACCACCATCGACAAGCTGGAGTTCGACTCCGACGGCCTGATCAAGAAGGTCGTCCCGACCCTGACGAGCATCGACCCCGTCACCATCGTCCACGCGGGTCCGGACGCGAGCGGCACCGAGGGCAGCGCGATCTCCCTCACCGGCACCATCTCCGGGGCCAGCGGCCCCAAGTGGACGGTCCAGGACGGGGCGCCCTGCACCTTCTCCGACCCGGGGGCCATCCTCACCGCGCTCACCTGCGCGGACGACGGCACCTACAAGGTCACGCTGACCGGCGGCCGCAGCAGCGACTCGCTCACCGTCACGGTCGCCAACGCGGCCCCGGTGATCACGGCGGCGGCGGGACCGGGGCCGGTGGCGGCCGGCAAGGCGGCGGTGGTCACCGCGGACTTCACCGACCTCGGCACGGCCGACACCCAGACCTGCCGGGTCGACTGGAAGGACGGCACCGCGCCCACCACCGGCACGGTCACGGCCTCCCGCTGCCAGGCCACCCACACCTACACCGGGGCCGGAATCCACCGGCCGGAGATCACCGTCACCGACGACGACGGGGGCGCGGACAGCACCGAGCTGCCCGAGCTGATCGTCTACGACCGCGCGGCCGGTCCGATCGCGGGCGTCGGCATCATCTCCTCCCCGGCGGGCGCCTACCCGGCGAAGCCCACCCTGACCGCTCCGGCCGGCTTCTCCTTCGGGGTGGCGTACAAGAAGGGCGCGACCGTTCCCAGCGGCAACGCGACCTTCGACTTCGTCGCGGCGAAGCTGTCGTTCCGAGCCACGTCGTCCGACTGGCTCGTGGTCACCGACGCCGAGGCCCAGTACCAGGGCTCCGGCACCCTCAACGGCACCACCGGCTACGCCTTCCGCCTCATGGTCACCGACTCCCCGGACACCTTCCGCATCAAGATCTGGAAGAAGTCCACCGGCGCCGTCGTCTACGACAACCGCACCGGCAGCAAGGCCTACGGCATCATCTTCGGCTGACGCCAGGCTTTCACCCACCGAGCGGCGCCCGGGGCTCTACGGCCCCGGGCGCCGTTTCGTGTCTGAAGGCCGCCTCAGCGGGCCGGGCCCGCGGCTACGAAGGCAACCGGGAGACGCAGGCCGGCCCGTCGGGTTCGGCCACCTCTGGGACGGGCCTGCGCCACCTGCTGGGCTCAGCCCTCCACACACCGAACGACGTCCCGTGCGAGGGCCCTCCGAGAACTCGGGCTCCCTCGAACAGACGGCCCAAGCCGCCGAGCCCAGGCTCGTACGCCACCCGGGCCGGGCCCCTGCCACAGACCGGCCGGACGTCGGCGCCGAACGGCCCCTGCGCGGCTCTCAGCGCGCCCACGCAGCCGGCCACGGCCGAGGGGGCTGTACCGGCCCCGCCCAGCCGGGCGGGACCGGCCGAGGCCGACCTCCCACCCCCCTGCCCTTCCCCCCACGCCCCCGGCACCAACGCCGAAGCGGCCCGCCGCACGGTACGCGTGGTGCGTAGCTCGTGCGGCGGGCCGCTGAGGCTTGACGGGGCCTGGGGGTGTCCCCAGCGACGGCTCAGGTCTTCTTGCGGGCCGTCATCGCGCGCTGGATCAGGATGAAGGCGCACAGCAGCACACCCGTGGCGATCTTCGTCCACCAGGAGCTGAGCGTGCCCTCGAACTGGATGATGCTCTTGATCAGGCCCAGGACGAGGACGCCGAACAGGGTGCCCACGACGTAGCCGGAGCCGCCCGTCAGCAGCGTGCCGCCGATGACGACCGCGGCGATCGCGTCGAGCTCCATGCCGGTGGCGTGCAGCGGGTCACCGGACTGGATGTACAGGGTGAACAGCAGACCGGCCAGAGCCGAGCAGAAGCCGCTCACGGTGTACACGGCGATCTTCGTGCCGCCCTGCGGGAGGCCCATCAGCATGGCCGACTGCTCGTTGCCGCCGATGGCGTACACCCGGCGTCCGAAGCGCGTGTAGTGCAGCACGTAGAACGCCGCCGCGAGGACGACCAGGGCGATCACGGCCCCGAGCGACAGGAAGCCCGCCCCGAGCTGCACCTGGGTCTGGGCGAGGCTGCTCACGGAGGAGTCGCCGATGGAGATCGACTCCTTGCTGATGACCAGGCACAGGCCCCGGAAGAGGAAGAGACCGGCGAGGGTGACGATGAAGGGCTGGATCTCGAAGTTGTGGATCACGTAGCCCATCAGGAAGCCACCGAACGCCCCCACGCCCAGCGCGATGGGCACGACCACGAAGAGCGGCAGCCCCTGACGCTCCACCAGCCATGCCGTCAGCATGGTGGTGAAGCCGATCACCGAGCCCACGGACAGGTCGATGCCGCCGGACAGGATGACGAAGGTGGCACCGACGGCGGCGACCAGCAGATAGCCGTTGTCGATGAACAGGTTCATGAAGACCTGCGGTTCGGCGAACCCGTAGTTCTGGTACCGGCTCAGCCCGACCCCGTACATCACGAGGAAGAGCAGGGCCGTCACCAGGACGGGCAGGCGCCGGTCGCCGAGCAGACGCGTGACCTTGGACGTGGTGCTGCTGTCCGGGGCCGTGGGGGTCCGGGTGGTCGTGGTCATCACGACACCTCCATCTGGGGAGCGGCCTCGGTCTTCGCGACGCTTGCCGACGGTGCCTCGGCCGGCGTACCGCCGTCCTTGGCACCGGACTTGGGGCCGAACTTCGTACCGAACTTCGCGCCGAAGACCTTGGCGCGGAACTTCGGGGACTGCAGCAGGCAGACGACGATGACGACGGCGGCCTTGAAGACCAGGTTGGTCTGGGTCGGCACGCCGATGGTGTAGATCGTGGTCGTCAGGGTCTGGATGACGAGGGCGCCGACCACCGTGCCGCCGATGGAGAACCGGCCGCCGAGGAGCGAGGTGCCGCCGATGACCACGGCGAGGATCGCGTCGAGCTCGATCCACAGACCGGCGTTGTTGCCGTCCGCGGCCGAGGTGTTGGAGCTGATCATCAGACCCGCGATGCCCGCGCACAGCGCGCAGAACACGTACACCATGATCTTGATGCGCCGGGACCTGATGCCCACCAGGCGGCTGGCCTCGGCGTTGCCGCCGACGGACTCGACGAGCAGACCGAGGGCCGTCCTGCGGGTCAGCGCCACGGTGACGGCGACGACCACGGCCACCACGAAGATGGAGAAGGGCAGCGTCAGCCAGTAGCCGCCGCCGATCAGCTTGTACGGCTCGCTGTTGATGGTGATGATCTGGCCGTCGGTGATCAGCTGGGCGACACCGCGTCCGGCGACCATGATGATCAGCGTGGCGATGATCGGCTGGATGCCCATCCTGGCGACGAGGAAGCCGTTCCAGAGGCCGCAGACGACCGCGGCCAGCAGTCCGAGGCCCATGGCGAGCAGCACCCCGGCGAGGGCGCTCTGGTCGGACTGGTCGCTGATGTAGGAGCAGGCGAGGGCGCCGGTGATGGCGACCACGGCGCCGACGGAGAGGTCGATGCCGCCGGTGGCGATGACCAGGGTCATGCCGACCGCCACCAGGATCAGGGGCGAGCCGAACAGCACGATCGAGACGAGGCTGCCGTAGAGGTGGCCGCCGGTCATCTTGATCGCGAAGAAGTCTGGTGTGAAGGGAACGTTGACGAGCAGCAGGAGGACCAGCACCGCCACCGGCCAGAACAGGTGATGGTGTGTCAGCGCTCGCCATCGGGACGGTGTGCTCACTCGTGCTCTCCGCTCGCGATGGTCTCCAGGATCCGGCTCGGGGTGATCTCGGGCCCGTTGGCGATCTGCGCCACCAGCCGGCGGTCGCGCAGCACTCCGATGGTGTGACTGAGCCGGAGTACCTCCTCCAGCTCGGCCGCGATGTACAGGACGGACATGCCGTCCTCGGAGAGGGAGACCACCAGCTTCTGGATCTCCGCCTTGGCGCCCACGTCGATACCGCGCGTCGGCTCGTCGAGGATGAGGAGCTTCGGCTGGGTGATCAGCCAGCGGGCGAGCAGCACCTTCTGCTGGTTGCCGCCGCTCAGTTGACCGACACGGGCCTCGGGGTTGGCGGGGCGGATGTCCAGCGCCTTGATGTACTTGGCGACGAGTTCGTCGCGCTGGGCGGCCGGGATGGGCCGGGTCCAGCCGCGGGCCGCCTGGAGGGCGAGGATGATGTTCTCACGCACCGTCAGGTCCGGCACGAGGCCCTCGGTCTTGCGGTTCTCCGAGCAGAACGCCACGCCGGCGCCGATGGCGTCGTTCGGGGCGCTCATCGAGACCTGCTTGCCGCCGATGCTCACCTTGCCGCTGTCGGGCTGATCGGCTCCGAAGAGCAGCCGGGCGAGTTCGGTGCGCCCGGATCCCAACAGGCCTGCCAGGCCGACGACTTCGCCCTTCTTGATGTCCAGGTCGAAGGGGTCGATGGCGCCGGCCCTGCCGAGGCCCTCGGCGTGCAGCAGCGACTCGCCGACGTCGGCGCGCAGTTGGTGGTCGTGGAGCTCCTCCAGCTGGTCGAGCTCCTTGCCGATCATCAGCTGGACCAGGCCGACCTGGTCGAGGTCGGCGACCATGTGCTCACCGACGAGCGTGCCGTTGCGCAGCACGGTCATCCGGTCGCAGACCTCGTAGATCTGGTCGAGGAAGTGCGAGACGAACAGGATCGCCACGCCCTCGTCCTTCAACTGCCGCATGAGGCGGAACAGTTCCTTGACCTCGTCGCGGTCGAGGCTGGACGTCGGCTCGTCCAGGACCAGCACCTTGGTGCCGGATCCGCCGCCGACCTTGTCGCCCGTGCTCACCGACCGCACGATGGCGACCAGTTGCTGGACGGCCAGCGGGTACGAGGACAGCGGGGCGGTCACGTCGATGTCGAGGCCGAGCCGGTCGACCAGTTCCGCCGCCTCCTTGCGCAGGCGCTTCCACTGGATGCGGCCCGCGCGGGTGGGTTCACGTCCGATGAAGATGTTCTCCGCCACCGACAGGTTGGGGCAGAGGTTGACCTCCTGGTAGACCGTGCTGATGCCGGCCTGCTGCGCCTGCAGCGGGCTGCCGAACAGCACGGACTCGCCGTCGAGGGTGATGGTGCCGCCGTCGAGGGAGTAGACGCCCGTCAGCACCTTGATGAGGGTGGACTTCCCCGCACCGTTCTCGCCCATCAGGGCGTGGATTTCGCCGGGGAAGAGCCGGAAGTCGACGCCCGACAGAGCCCGTACCCCCGCAAACTCTTTGACTATGCCCGTCATCTCCAGGACGGGCCGCGGCTCTGCCATGGCAGCGCTCCTCATGAAATGGGTTCAGGCCCGCGGGGAGCCCCTTGGACCGGGTGAGTTCCCGGTCGGCCGGAGGCTCCCTGCCGGTGGTTGCCGTCGGTCAGTACTTGCGGGTGGGAAGGGCGGCCTTGGCCTGGTCCTGCATGAAGTCGCCCTCCTTGGTCTTGATCCAGCGCTCGACCGACTCGCCGTCCTTGACCTTCTTCACGACCTCCATCAGCTGGGGGCCGAGCAGCGGGTTGCACTCGACGATGGCGTTGATCTTGCCCTCGGACATCGCGACGAAGCCGTCCTTCACACCGTCGATCGAGACGATGAGGATGTCCTTGCCGGGCTTCTTGCCGGCCGCCTCGATGGACTGGATGGCGCCGATGGCCATGTCGTCGTTGTGCGCGAAGAGGACGTTGACGTCCGGGTTGGACTGCAGGAAGGCCGCCATGACCTGCTTGCCGCCGGCGCGGGTGAAGTCACCGGTCTGGCTGACGACGATCTTCCAGTCGTCCTTGTGCTCGGCCTCCATGACCTCCTTGAAGCCCTTGGCGCGCTCGATCGCCGGGGCGGCGCCGGTGGTGCCCTCCAGCTGCGCGATCTTCACGGCGCCCTTGTGGCCGGCCTTCTCCAGGACCTTCTCGAGGATCTTGGCGGCGCGCCGGCCCTCGTCCGTGAAGTCGGAACCCACCAGGGTCACGTAGAGGGAGTCGTCGGAGGTCTCGACGGAGCGGTCCGTGAGGACGACCGGGATCTTCGCGTTCTTGGCCTCCTTGAGCACCGCGTCCCAGCCGGTGACGACCACCGGGGAGAAGGCGATGACGTCCACCTTCTGCGCGATGTAGCTGCGGATCGCGGAGATCTGGTTCTCCTGCTTCTGCTGGGCGTCGGAGAACTTGAGGTTGTAGCCGGCCTCCTTCGCCGCGTCCTTCACGGACTGGGTGTTGGCGCTGCGCCAGCCGCTCTCCGAGCCGACCTGGGAGAAGCCGAGGGTGATGGTCTTGCTGCCGCCCCCGGAAGAGCCGGTGGAACCCTTGTCCTCCTTGGCGCAGGCGGCGAGTCCGCCCGCAGCCGCAACGCCGACCGCCGCAGTGAGGAAGTTCCGTCTGTTGAGCATGTTTCTTCTCCTTTGAAGAGCCGGGCCCGGGGTGGACCAGGTACTCGGGGGACCGGCCGCACTGCGTCCAGCCTGTCGATCATTGTTCGAGATATCGACCGCACGGGTGAGTAGGCCCGCCGGCCGGTATCACGTCAGGTGGGGGGCGCCCCCGATTTCGGGGCTCGTTGTGCCGTCTGCGGGAAGGTGCTGGCGCGGACGACGAGTTGGGGTTCGATGGCGATGCGGGGGGTTGTGGAGATCTCCCCGCCCTCGATGAGATCCAGGAGCAGGGCGATGCTGTGCTTGCCCACGGCCGAGAAGTCCTGGCGGACCGTGGTGAGCGGAGGTGCGAAGAACTCCGACTCCGGGATGTCGTCGAAGCCGACCACCGCCACGTCCTCCGGAGTCCGTACCCCCGCCTCCCGCAGCGCCCTCAACACCCCCAGTGCCATTTGGTCGTTGGCGACGAAGACCGCGGTGAGTCCCCGTCCTACCCAGCCCGCCAGTTCCTGGCCGGCACGATAGCCCGACAGCGGGCTCCAGTCTCCCCTCAGCAGCAACGGCGGTTCGATGCCGTCCGCTTCGAGGGTCGCCCGCCAGCCGGCCGCCCGGTCGGCGGCCTCCTGCCAGTCCTCGGGTCCGGCGAGATGCCAGACCGTGCGGTGCCCGGCCGCCAGCAGGTGTGCGGTGGCCAGTCGTGCGCCGAGGTGTTGGTCCACCGTGACGCACGGGGTGTCCACGCCGAGCCCGCTCCCCACGGTCACCACCGGGAACGGATGGCGCAGTCCGGCGAGGGCTTCGACCGCCGACCGCTGGGGGGCGATGGCGACGACTCCCTCCACCCCGCCGTCACCGAGGTGGTCCAGCGCCTCGGCGAGGGTGTCGACGGTCAGCTTGCGCAGGCTGACCGTGGAGACCAGGTACCCCTCGGCCCGAGCCGCCTCCTCCAGCGCGAAGAGGGTGCTGGCCGGGCCGTAGAGGGTGGTGTCGGAGGCGACGACACCCAGGGTGCGGGTGCGTCGGGTGGCCAGGGCCCGGGCGGAGGAGTTGCGACGATAGCCCATCTCCTCGATGGCCCGCAGCACTTTCACCCTGGTCTCGTCCCGGACGTTGGGGTGGTCGCCCAGCACCCGGGACACGGTCTGGTGGGACACGCCCGCCAGTCGCGCGACGTCGGCCATGGTGGGCCGCCGAAGCCGCGCCGGTACCACGGCAGCACCTCCTCGGCGGCCGTCTGCGGTTAAGGCCGAGTCGGCCGGGGAGGGGAACGGGGGCCTTACGGTCACGACGATCACACCTCCTCGAATGTCGTCGGCTGCCGACTGATGAATGCGGACGTCATTGTGAGCGCTAACAATTCATGGCGGTCAAGAGTGTTGCAGCGGGAAGTCGTCACGGTTGAATAACGCGACACGGAAGCGGGGTTGGTGACACGGACTCACTCCGGGATCGCCGGTCTCCCGAGGCAAAGCCCCCGGCCAAAAGGGGTTGACGCGCCTGGGGTGCGACTCTATCTTCGGCAACGAAACTTCGAACCGTGTACGAAATACCGGATGTTGACGTTGTTCACGGATGTCAGGGAGGAACATCCGCGACCGACACAGCCAGTGCGACAATGTCATGAGCACGACCACCCTGCCCCCACAAGGAGGTCGATCATGTACGTCCGTACGCTGACCGGCGGCCTGGCCGCTGCCTTGGTGATGTCCTTGCCCTTGACGGCCGGCCCGGCCGTGGCCGCTCCCCCCGACGCGGCGGAAGCCCCCCTGGCCGCCCGAGTCCTGACCTACGACGCCGGTGGCTCCGCGGAGTTCAGGAGCGCGGTCGACCGGGGCGCGGCGATCTGGAACGAGAGTGTCGACACCGTCGAGCTGCGGCCGGCCGCCGCCGGGCAACGCGCGAACATCCGGGTCCTCGCGGACAACGGCTGGCCGCGTGCCCTGCCCACCACCCTGGGCAACGGAACCGTCTACATCGGGCGCCAGGCCGTCGACCAGGGCTACGACACGATCCGTATCTCCGCCCACGAACTCGGGCACATCCTGGGCCTGCCCGATCGCAAGCCCGGCCCGTGCTCGAGCCTGATGTCCGGTTCCAGCGCGGGCACCGCGTGCACCAACCCCTATCCGAACGCGGCCGAAAAGGCGGAGGTCGAGGACAACTTCGACGCGGGGCTCGTCGGGCGGTCCCCGACGGCGCGTACAGAGGTGATCGTGGACTGAGGCGGTCCGTACGAGGCGTGAGCAAGGCGGGTCCGGTATCCCGGCAACGCTGTGGTGCCGGGCCCGCGCACCCCTATGGTTCAGCCATGCCTCGCGCGCATCGCCCCACCCCGCCCGGCAAGGTGCTCGTCGTCGGCATGGACGGGCTGCGCTACGACCGGCTGGTCCGCTCGCCGTCCGTCGGTCCCGTCCTGCACGGCCTCATGGCCTCGGGCGCCACGGCACCAGTCTGTTGCCCTACGGCGAGACGGACGGGCAGGCCGACCACGGGCCGACGACCAGCATGGCCTACACCGGCTCCGGGCCCGGCTGGTCGAGCGTGCTCACGGGGGTCTGGCCGGACCGGCACGGCGTGACCGGCAACGACTTCGCCGGGGCCGACTACCTCCGCCACCCCGACTTCCTCACCCGCGCGGCCACCGTCCGGCCCGGTCTGCGCACCGCGGCCGCGGTGTCCTGGGCGGAACCGGTACGCCGCGGCACGCTGGGCTCCGCCATCGGCCATCTCGTGCACCACGACGGCGACCGCGACGGCTACGGCCCCTCGGACGCGCTGGTCGCCGACCATGTAGCGCGCCGGCTCACCCCCGAGGACGACCCGGACGCCGTGTTCGTGTACTTCGGCGCCACCGACGAGGCCGGTCACGACACGGGGCCCCTCGGTCCGGCGTACGACCGAGCGCTGCGGGACCTAGGGCCTGTCGTTTGGATCAGGCCGGCCGTAAGGCTCGGTGCCTTGCAGCCGACCCGAGCGGGGTCTGGTGCGTGCAGCTGCAAGGCGGAGGAGGGCGTCAACGCGATGGGGGTCCCTCCCGCGCGAGCGAAGCCGAGCGTGGGGGAGTTGGCAACCGACGACAACGCGGCAGATGTGCGTGACATCGCCCCTGAATGGCATCTGCAAGGCCGCGTACTGCCGAGGGAGTCCACCGCGCCGCGCCACTGAACGACCCACACGAAAAGGGCCCCCACGGGCTCTCGCCCGCGAAGACCCTTCGCACGGTCGGGACGACAGGATTTGAACCTGCGACCCCTTGACCCCCAGTCAAGTGCGCTACCAAGCTGCGCCACGTCCCGTTGCCCGTTTGACCTGGGGTTTCCCCTGGCCGAGCGCGCATGGAAACAATACCGCACTCGGCTCGGTGATCGCGCACCGGTTTAGAGCTCCGAACAGAAGTGGAGCCCGATCAGCTCGCGGCGTCTGGTGCGTGCGATCGCAAGGCGCCGGAAGCTCCTCGTAGCGGAGCTACTAGGGGCTTTCGGCAACGCGGCGAGCGTGCGTGCCAGACGCCGCGAGCCGGGCTCCACTTCTGTTCGGAGCTCTTATTCGGCCGTCGGCAGCCCCAGCTCGGGGTAGGCCTCCAGGAGGCGGGTCGGGGCGGCCTGGCGCCAGGAGTCGGCGAGGATGTCGCGCAGCTCCGCCTCGTCCTCGACGGCGCCCAGGCGGACCCGCACCCAGGCGAACTGCGCCTCGTGCTCGGCGATCCAGAACTTCCCCGGCTCGGCGAGGACGAGTTCGTCGCGCTCCTCCTTCGGGCAGCGCACGGCGATGGAGGTCTCGTCCTCGGGCACCGTGGCGAACATCTTGCCCGCGACCCGGAACGTGGGCATGCTCCAGGCGATCTTCTCCGTGGTGTCCGGCAGGGAGAGGGCGATACGGCGTACGTCTTCGGCATCCGGCATGAGACGCACCGTAGCCGCTGCCACTGACAATCACCTGGTGGCGGACTTGTAGTACAGCGTCGTGGGCCGCAGCACCCCGTCGGGGCTCGCCGCGTAGTCGGGGATCACCCCGGCCCGGGTCCAGCCGGCGGAGCGGTAGAGGTGTTCGGCGGGGCTGTCGGTCTCGGTGTCCAGGTGCAGCAGGGTGCGTCCGGCCGTGGCGGCGAACTCCTCGGCGGCGGCCAGGAGCCGGCGGCCGATGCCGAGTCCGCGGGCGTCCCGGTGGACCATCAGCTTGACGATTTCGGCGCGATGACGGCTGTTGGGCTTGTCGGGGAAGGCCAGGCTGACGGTACCGACCACGCGCTCGTCGTCCTGGGCCACCCACACCGCGAGTGCACCGGCGGCCACCCCGGCAGCGCGCCCCTTCCACCAGGCGACGGCCTCCGCCCGGTCGAGGGGCGCGAGGAACCCGATCGAGGCACCGCCGTCGACGGTGTCGGCCAGCAGGGCCGCCAACTCCTCGACCAGTCCGAGCACTTGGGGCGCGTCGACGTGTCGCACGGTCGCCGTCACGGCAGCACCACCGCCAGCACGTACCGCGCCTCGCCCTCACCCGCGCACCGGAACCGCGTCGGCCCCCACACCCGCAGCCGCAGGCAGTCACCCGCACCAAGCATGTGCTCGACGTCCTGTGCCGTCACCGCGAGGGCCCCTTCCAGCACCCAGATGTGCTGCTCCAGGCCGGGCACGGGCGGGCGGTCGTAGGCGATGTCGGCGCCCGGGACGAGCCGCCCCTCGACGAGTTCGCCGCGCAGCCCGGTGTGCGGAGGGGACACGGACCGCCGTACGAAACCGGAGTCACGGTCCTCCCATACCTGCTGATCGGCTGCGCGCACCAGGAGCGCGGGCTCCGCCTCCACTTCGCTGAGCAGCTGGGACATGGTCCGCCCGTACACCGCGCACAGGCGGTTCAGCAGGGAGGCGGTGGGGCTGATCTCCGCGCGCTCGGCCCGGGAGAGAGTCGAGCGGCTCACGCCGCTGCGTTCCGCCAGCTCCCCCAGCGACCAGCCGCGTTCGGCCCGCAGCTCGGCGAGGCGGGCGCCGAGCCGGGCGTCGACGGGGTCCGGAGCGGACACATCCTGTTTCATATCCGGGATGCTATCCCAGATTCGAGACGACCGGGAGGCGGATCCCTGTCACTCGCGGCCCCCGAACGCCGCCAGCGTGCGTTCCAGGGCCGGCAGGGCCCGCACCACGCGCTTCGAGCGGATCAGCAGGTCCCAGGCGGGCTCGAACTTCTTCCAGCCGCCCGCGTACGCGAGGTGCCGCAGCCGCTCGTGCCGGCCGGGCTGGGCCGACGATCCGCGCCAGATGTTGGACCAGCGGTAGAAGTCGCGGTAGGCCCGCCAGTAGCCGTCCTCCAGCTGACGGGCTGTCATTCCCTTGGGCCGGTGGACGACATGGCGGGTGTCGTAGAGGTCCCAGTCGCGGTGCACGATGCGGTCCTCGGACTCCAGTTGCCTCCACAGGCCGGTCGACGGATACGGCGTCATGATGTGGAAGGTCGCCGTCTCGATGCCCTGCTCCACGGCCCACTCCACGGTCCGGTCGAACACGTCCGGGCCGTCCTGGTCGAGGCCGAAGACGAAGCTGGCGTTGACCATGACGCCGGCGTCGTGCAGGCGTCGTACCGCGGCCGCGTAGTCCGTGCCGATGTTCTGGTTCTTGCGGCGCTCGGCGAGGTTGGCGTCGTTGACGGTCTCGAAGCCGACGAAGAGGCTGCGCAGCCCCGCCTCCACCGCCCGCTCCAACAGGTCCGGCCTCAGTACGGAGCTGACCGTTCCCGCCGCCTGCCACAGCCGCCCCGAGCCCTTCATACCGTCGAACAGGGCCTCCGCGAAACGCCTGTTGCCGAGGAGGTGGTCGTCGAGGAAGTAGAGATGGCGGCCGGGGAGGCGGTCGATCTCGGACAGGGCGTCGTCGACTGCCTGGGTGTAGAAGGACTTTCCGCCCTCGAAGAAGGCGTCCTTGTAGCAGAAGTCGCAGTGGTGCGGGCAACCGCGCGAGACGACGATCGAGTTGGGGACGAGATACAGGTGACGCTTGATCAGGTCGCGGCGGACGGGCGGGAGTCCGGCCAGGTTGCGCTGCGTCGAGTCGTAGCGGCGGGCGGGGGCGCGGTCGCGGAAGTCCTTGAGGAAGAGCGGCCAGGTGTCCTCGCCGGGGCCGGTGAAGATCGTGTCGGCGTGGGCCGCGGCCTCCTCGGGGAGTGAGGTGACGTGCAGGCCCCCCATGGCCACGTGGACGCCCCGGGCGCGGAAGTGGTCGGCGATCTCGTAGCTGCGGCGGGCGGAGGTGATGTACGGCTGGATCACCACGAGGTCGGGTGTCTCCAGGGACTCCAGGTCGATGCGCTCCACGTGCTCGTCGTGCAGGGTGACCTCGTCGTCGGGGTCCAGGTAACCGGCCAGGGTCGCCAGGCCCAGGGGTGGGAACAGCGAGTACTTGATGGGCCGGAACAGCGGGCTCGTCGCCTCGGTCAGGGCCGGAAGGATCATCGTCACACGCATGCCCACCGAGACAGCGTGCGCGGGGTGGCCGGTTCCCGACCCCCGCTCCTATCCCTCGGCGGCTTCTCGCAGCGCCGCGAGAACGGGCCGGATCAGAGGGTGCTCCTCCGCTCCGCGCCGTATGGCCGCGAAGACTCGCCTGGTGGGCGCCACGCCGTCGACCGGGCGGACGACCACGCCGGTCAGGTCCATGCCCCGCAGCGCCGACCTCGGGACGAGCGCCACCCCCGCGTCGGCCGACGCCAGGGCCACCACCGCACGGAAGTCGTCCGAGGAGTGTTCGAGGCGTGGCTGGAAACCGGCGCTCTCACAGGCCAGCACCACCACGTCATGACAGGGGTTGCCGGGGTACGGCCCGATCCACGCGTCCTTGGCCAGCTCGGCCAGCGGCACCTCGGTCGCGTCGGCCAGCCGGTGGGTGACCGGGACGACCGCGTCGAAGGGTTCGGCGTACAGCGGTACGTGGGTGAGGCGGGGGTCGTCGGCGGGCGGGGCCCCGCGGTACTCGACGGCGACCGCGACATCGACCTGCCGGTCGAGGACCATCGGCAGGCTGGCATCCCCTTCGGCGTCCTGGACGCGCAGCCGGATGCCGGGCGAGGTCTCGGCGAGGCGGGCCACGGCGGGCGCGACGACCAGGGCGATGCCGGTCGCGAACGAGGCGACGGTGACGGTGCCGGCCGCGCCCGAGCTGTACGCGGCCAACTCGGCCTCGGCCCGCTCCAGTTGCGCGAGGACCACGTGGGTGTGGCCGAGCAGGATCTCGCCGGCCGGGGTGAGCCGTACGCCCTTCGCGCCGCGTTCCACGAGACGGTGGCCCGTCTCCTGCTCCAGGGCCGCCAGCTGCTGCGAGACGGCCGAGGGCGTGAGGTAGAGCGCGGCGGCAGCGGCCGTCACCGTGCGGTGGTCGGCCACCGCACGGAGGATGTGGAGCCGCCGCGCTTCGATCACGGGACCGATTCTCCCAGGTGTCCCGGGATGCTCAGGCCCCCAGCTCGGCCCGCGCCGCCACGAACGCGTCCACCGCGCGGTTCACGTCCTCGGTGGAGTGGGCGGCCGAGAGCTGCACACGGATACGGGCCTGCCCCTGCGGCACCACCGGGTACGAGAAGCCGATCACGTACACCCCGCGCTCGAGGAGCAGTTCCGCCATCCGGCCCGCCTTCGCGGCGTCGCCGATCATCACGGGCGCGATGGCGTGGTCGCCGGGGAGGACGTCGAAGCCCTCGTCGGTCATACGGCGGCGGAACAGGGCGGTGTTCTCGCGGAGCCGGACACGCAGGTCGTCGGCCGACTCCAGCAGGTCGAGCACCTTCAGGGAGGCCGCCGCGATCACCGGGGCGAGGGTGTTGGAGAACAGGTACGGCCGGGAGCGCTGGCGCAGCAGGGCGACGATCTCGGCACGGGCGGCGACATAGCCGCCGGAGGCACCGCCGAGGGCCTTGCCGAGGGTGCCGGTGATGATGTCGACGCGGTCCATGACGCCGTGCAGCTCGGGGGTGCCGCGGCCGCCGGGTCCGACGAAGCCGACGGCGTGGGAGTCGTCGACCATGACCATGGCGTCGTGGCGGTCGGCGAGGTCGCAGATCTCGGCGAGGGGGGCGACGTAGCCGTCCATGGAGAAGACGCCGTCGGTGACGATCAGCTTCCGGCGCGCACCGCCCTCGGTGGCCTCCTTCAACTGCCGCTCCAGGTCTGCCAGATCACGGTTGGCGTAGCGGAAGCGGCGGGCCTTGGACAGGCGGATGCCGTCGATGATCGACGCGTGGTTGAGGGCGTCGGAGATCACCGCGTCCTCGGGGCCGAGCAGGGTCTCGAAGACACCGCCGTTGGCGTCGAAGCAGGAGGAGTACAGGATCGTGTCCTCCTGGCCGAGGAACGCGGACAGCCGCGCCTCCAGCTCCTTGTGCACCTCCTGCGTACCGCAGATGAAGCGCACGGACGCCATGCCGTAGCCCCAGCGGTCGAGGGCGTCGTGGGCGGCGGCGATCACCTCGGGGTGGTCGGCGAGACCGAGGTAGTTGTTGGCGCAGAAGTTCAGCACCTCACCGGGGCGACCGCCCGCGGTGACGGCGACGGTCGCGGACTGCGGCGTGCCGATGACCCGTTCGGGCTTGTGCAGACCGGCGGCGCGGATCTCGTCGAGGGTGGCGCGCAGGTCGTCGCGGACGGAGTCGAACATCATCAATCCCTTGGGGTGTCAGTGGATCCAGTCGAGGATGACCTTGCCGCCGCGGCCGCTCGCCGCGTCCGCGAAGGCCGCCTCGTAGTCGCGGTAGCCGTAGCGGCCGGTGATCACGGGGGCGAGGTCGAGGCCGCCCTCCAGGAGGACCGACATCGCGTACCAGGTCTCGAACATCTCCCGGCCGTAGATGCCCTTGATGGTGATCATCGAGGTGACGATCCGGGCCCAGTCGACCGGGAACTCCTGCGCGGGCAGCCCGAGCATCGCGATGCGGCCGCCGTGCGTCATGTTGGCGATCATGTCGCGCATCGCCTCGCCGCGGCCGGACATCTCCAGGCCGATGTCGAAGCCCTCGCGCAGACCGAGTTCGCGCTGCCCGTCGGCGATCGACGCCTGCGCCACGTTCAGCGCGAGGCTCACGCCGATCTTGCGGGCCAGTTCGAGACGCTCCTCGCTCACATCGGTGATCACGACGTTGCGCGCACCGGCGTGCCGGGCCACCGCGGCGGCCATCAGCCCGATCGGACCGGCCCCGGTGATCAGCACGTCCTCGCCGACCAGCGGGAAGGACAGGGCGGTGTGCACGGCGTTGCCGAAGGGGTCGAAGATCGCGGCCACGTCGAGGTCCACGGGGACACGGTGAACCCAGACGTTGGTGGCGGGCAGCGCGACGTACTCGGCGAACGCCCCGTCCCGTCCGACACCGAGCCCCACCGTGGCCCGGCACAGGTGACGGCGTCCGGCGAGGCAGTTGCGGCACTTGCCGCACACCAGGTGGCCCTCACCGCTGACCCGGTCGCCGATCCGGATGTCGGTGACGTCCCGGCCGGTCTCGACGACCTCGCCGACGAACTCGTGCCCGACGACGAGCGGGGTGCGGATCGTCTGCCGCGCCCAGCCGTCCCAGTTCCGGATGTGCAGGTCGGTGCCGCAGATGCCGGTGCGCAGCACCTTGATCAGTACGTCTCCGGGGCCGACCGCGGGCTCCGGGACGTCCGCGAGCCACAGACCGGGCTCCGCCTTCTCCTTGACCAGCGCCTTCAACGCTACGGCTCCTGTGGGTGAGGTCCCGGGCGCGGGCGTGCGAAGGAAACCCGCGCCGGGAGAGGAGTGGATGTGATCAGCAATCTGCCGTACCGCGGACCTCCGGTCCATCGAGGATTTCTTAAGCGGCGCCGAAGCTTTCCTTCACGTGTCACGCTGGACATGGTTCGCCCGGCTGACCTGGAGCTCCTGATGACCACAGCACAGGATCTGATGATCGTCTCGATGGAAGTGACCCCCGTGCGCCCCGTGGGGCAGGGCGATCTGTCGCTCGCCCTGGCGGGTGCCGAACTGATCGACCTGCTCGAGTCCGGAGAGCTCGCCATCGACGACGACCGCATCGTCCCCGCCCCGCCGTCGGCACCGGACGACACCCTTTTGGCGGAGGCCGTGTCGTCCCTCGTACGGGTGCAGCCGTACGAGTCCGTCGAGGACTGGCTGTGGCGCCGCGGCCGTGAGCTGTACGCGGCCTATGCCGCCCGGATGGAGGCGGACGGGCTGATCACCCGGCCACGCCGCCGCGTGCTCGCGGTCGGGTCCCATCGGACGGAGCCCGCGGACTCACCGGCCCGCAGCCGTGCCACCGAGCGCTGGATGTCGCAGGAGCCGGTCCTCGCCGTCCTGGCCGCCGCGGTGGGGCTGCGGGAGGAGCCGGCCGAAGGCTTTTCAACGCCGCTCACGGACGCGGTCGAGACGGTCCTGGCGGCGGTCGGTGACGCGGTGGCGGAACTTGAGGCCGTACGACAGCGGCGGACCATCGAGCAGGCGGCCTTCGACAACATCTGGCGGGGCGCCTGACAGGGCACGAAGGCTCACGGCTCACAGCCCACGGCTCACGGCTCACGGCTCACAGCGGCGGAACCCCGTCGGCCTCTCGGCGTTCCAGCCGTCCGGCGAGGTCGGCCGCGGTCTCCTTGATGGTCTCCAGGCCGGCTTTCCCCCAGGGCCGGGGGGCCAGATCGGCGACGCAGACCGTGCCGAGCACCATGCCGGACGTGTCGATCAGCGGGGCACCGAGGTAGGAGCGGATTCCGTACTCGTCGACGACCGGGTTGCCGGCGAACCTCGGGTAGTCGCGCACGTCCTCCAGGACCAGCGCCTTGTGCCGCACGACCACGTACGGGCAGTAGCCGTACTCGCGGGCCAGCCGGCGGCCCACCTCGGGCTTGCCGCCCCGCGCGGCACGGCCGCCCGCCGGGGTGTGCAGCCCGGCGAAGAACTGCCGGTCCTCGTCGATGAAGTTGACCATGGCGTACGGCGCACTGGTCACCTCGGCGAGATGGTCCGCGAAGGAGTCGAGAGCGGGCTCCGGCCGCTCCCCGAGGCCGAGTCGGCGGAGCCTGCGGCTGCGGGCGGGAGCTTCCTTGTCCTCGGGCGTGAGCAGCAGTCGACCGGCCGGACGTGGCGGGTCGTAGGTCATGAGCGGGCTCCTTGACGGTGGACGGGCTTCATGTGCGGCTCCGGTGCGTGGTGTGCGGGGTCACATGTGGGCGCCGCGGCTCGGCTGCGGTGCCGCCGGGGCGTGGGCGATGAGGTACCGGACGAGGGTGAGCAGGGTCTGGACGCCGGAGGCGGAGATGCGCGCGTCGCAGCGGACCACGGGGACCTCGGGGTCGAGGTCGAGGGCGGCGCGCACCTCGTCGGGTTCGTAGCGGTGGGCGCCGTCGAACTCGTTGACCGCGATGATGAAGCCGAGGCCGCGTTCCTCGAAGAAGTCGACAGCCGCGAAGCACTCCTCCAGGCGGCGGGTGTCGGCGAGGATGACCGCGCCGAGCGCCCCCTCGGAGAGCTCGTCCCACATGAACCAGAACCGCTCCTGCCCGGGCGTGCCGAACAGGTACAGCACGTGTTCCGGGTCGAGGCTGATCCGGCCGAAGTCCATGGCCACGGTCGTCTCGACCTTGTTCTCGATCCCGTCGAGGTTGTCGGTCGCGGCGCCGACCGTGGTGAGCAGCTCCTCCGTACTGAGCGGGGCGATCTCGCTGACCGCGCCGACGAACGTCGTCTTGCCGACCCCGAACCCGCCCGCGACCAGGATCTTCAGCGCGGTGGGAAAGGGGTCGGAGCCGTCCTCGTACTCAGAGCTGTCGTCGTAGTCCATCGAGCACTGCCTCCAGAAGAGCCCGGTCTGTCGGGTTGTGGTGGAACTCGGGGGGCTTGGTGGTCAGCGCCCCGCAGTCGACGAGGTCGGACAGCAGCACCTTGGTGACCGCCGCCGGCAGCTTCAGGTGGGCTGCGACCTCGGCGACCGAGACGGGTGCACGGCACACGTCGAGGGCCTGCGCGTGCTCGGGACCGAGGTAGCCGAGGGGGGTCTCCCCCGTGCCCCTCACCTGTGACATCAGGTCCAGCGCGATGGTGGGCCGGGTGCGGCCGTTGCTGATCGTGAAGGGGCGGACCAGCCGTCCGGCCGCGTCGTCGAGCCAGGGCCCGTCGCCGACCGCCGCCACGTTCAACGCCTCATCGCCGGGGGTTCGACGGCATGCTGCCGGGGCGCGGTCATCAGGTACGGGCGGACGCTCTTGACCAGCATCGCCATCTCGTAGCCGAGCACGGCGGCGTCCGCCTCGCGCCCCGCGAGCACGGCGAGGCAGGTGCCCGATCCGGCGGTCGTGACGAACAGCAGCGTCGAGTCGAGTTCGACGACGACCTGCCGTACGTCCCCGCCGTCGCCGAAGCGGATGCCGGCGCTGCGGCCGAGGGAGTACAGGCCGGAGGCGAGGGCGGCCATGTGGTCGGCGCTGTCGGGGTCGAGGCCGTGGACGGACTTCACCAGGCCGTCGCAGGAGAGGAGGACCGCGCTGGTGGTGTGGGGCACGCGCTGCACGAGGCCGCTCATCAGCCAGTCGAGATCGGATACGTGGCCGGTCGTCGGCGCATCGCTCGCCATGGTGGATCGACTCCTTGGGGTACGAAGGTCTGCGGGAGCGCTGGGGGCGGGGGTGGAGAGGGGGGTGCTCATCCGGCGGGCGCGCTCCCGTCGTGCCGGGTGGGGTGGTGGTCGGGGCGGTCCGGGCGGCTGGGCGAGCCCAGGCCGTCGCGGGCGTCGTTCGCCTCGTGTGCCGCGTGCGTCTCGTGTGCCGCGTGCGTCTCGGGTGGGCGTCCGGGGCGCGACCCGGTTATGCGGCTCGCGTCCGGGCGGCGGACCTCCAGGGGCGGCAGGTTCCGGGGCGGTGGGGCGGTGCGGGGCGCGGGTACGGGCGCGGTCGTGTTCCGGGGCGACGGGTCCGTGAGGGTGCCGTCCGCCTCCAGGCTCTGCTGGGCCTCGGCGAGGCCGATGCCGCGCTGGAAGGCCGCCATCAGTCCCGGGTCATGGCCGACCGGCTGCCGCTCGGCGTCCGGACGCGGCGCCGGCCCACCGCGCAACTGCGGCACGATGTGCTCCTGAGCCCGCCGCCGCGGCAACTGCGGCTTCCCCATCGTGCCGCGCACGGTTCCGACCCGCGGCGTCGGCATCGCCCCCGCGTTCTGCGCCACGACATGCCGATCAGCAGCCCGAATCCCCGGCACGGCCTCGGCCGGATTGGGCCGCTGCGAACGCGTGCCACGCCTGGGGAGGGGAGCGGGGCGATCGGCGTCGGGGGTGGGGCGGGCGGCGTCCGGGGCGGGCGGTGCGGGGCGGGTGGCGTCCGGCGTTGCGGGGAGCGGGCGGGCGGTGTCCAGGTCGGGGAACACGGGGCGGCCTGCGTCCGACGCGAAGGGCACGGAGTCGCCGGGGCCCGGGGCGGGGAACACGGAACGGCCTGCGTCCGACGCCGGGAACACCGAGCTGCCCGCATCCGACGCCGGAGACACCGGGCGGCTGGCATCCGACTCGGGCACCGGGCGGCTGGCATCCGACTCGGGCACCGGGCGGCCTGCGTCCGACTCGGGCACCGGGCGGCCTGCGTCCGGGGCGGGAGACACGGGACGGCCCGCGTCCGGCACCGAGAACACCGAGCCGCCGACACCCGACGCAGGCACAGGGCCGATACCGGCTGCCCCCGAGGACGCCGGGCGACCGGCGTCCCTCGCAGAGGACTCAGGTCGGCCGACGCCCGGCCCAGAGGACGCAGAGCGGTCGGCGTCCGGTGCGGAGTGTGCGGGGTGGCTGCCGTCCGATGGTGCGGGCGCGGACCGACTGCGCTGTGCCCCGGGGAACATGGGCCCGTCGACGTCCGGCGCGGTGGGTGCGGGTACGCGGGTCTCCGACGCCGGGGGCGCGGTGGGGGACGTGGGGCGCGTGTGCTCCTGCGGACGGTGCGGTGCGGCGGAAGGTGCCACCGACTGCGTCGCGTCGGGCGCGGGCGAGCCCTGCGGGCGGTGCGGCGACGGCGCTACGGGGATGCTGTCGACGCCTGTGAGGCCGGTCGACCCGGACACGGTCACACGGTCGATCGGGGTTGCTCCGGCTGCCCCGCCGGACGTGCCCGGTACAGGGATGCCGCGGCCTCCCAGCGTCGCGTCGGCCGACGCGCTTCCCCGTGAGCTCGCGCCAGAGGCGCCCGGTGCGGCGGTTACGGGTGATCCCGACGCCGCTCCTCCGGCAGTTCCCGGCGTCACGATCCCGGAGGTTCCGGGCACCCTGGTGCCCCGGGGTCCCGCAGGGGCAACTCCTCCAGGGGTTCCCGAAGGCGCGGCCATCGGCACTCCAGGTGCCGAACTCCTCGGCGCTCCCGGGGCAGTACCTCGCCCCCAGGGGGTCGCACCGCCGGGGATTCGCGCCGTAGCCCCGGCGGCTCCCGGGGCCGGACCCCTCAGCCCAGCCACACCTCCGGACGCTCCGAGCCCAACCACACCACCGGGTCCGACAGGACCACCGGGCCCTGCCACACCACCGGGCCCCGCAGGACCACCGGGCCCAGCCGAACCACCCGGCCCAGCCGAACCCAGCGGCCTCGCCGACCCCCCCGTCCCAGCCGAGATCCCAGGCCCACCCGCGCCCGTCGCCTCCGCCCCTGTCCCCGCCTCAGCAGGGGCCGCCCCCGGCGCCGTCCCCAATAGCGCCCGCGGCAGCACGAGTACCGCCTGCACCCCGCCGTAGATGTTCGTCTGCAGGCGTACCCGGATGCCGTGGCGGCGGGCCAGTTGGGAGACGACGAACAGGCCGATGCGGCCGTCGGCGAGGAGGCGGGCGACGTTGACCTGGTCGGGGTCGGTGAGGAGGGCGTTCATACGGCTCTGTTCCTCGACGGGCATGCCGAGGCCGCGGTCCTCCACCTCGACGGCGAGCCCGGAGGTGACCAGGTTGGTACGCAGCAGAACCTGGGTGTGCGGCGCGGAGAACACCGTGGCGTTCTCAATGAGTTCGGCCAGCAGATGGATGACGTCGGCGACGGCGTGCCCGCTCAGCTCACCCTCGATCGGCGGGACCAGCTTGACCCGTGAGTACTGCTCGACCTCGGCGATGGCGGAGCGCAGCACCTCCGTCATGGAGACGGGGTTGCTCCACTGGCGACGGGAGACCGCGCCGCCGAGCACGGCGAGGTTCTCGGCGTGGCGGCGGATGCGGGTGGCGAGGTGGTCGACGTGGAAGAGGCCCTTGAGCAGGTCGGGGTCCTCCATCTCGTTCTCCAGCTCGTCGAGGATGGAGATCTCACGGTGCACGAGCGACTGCAACCGCCGCGCGAGGTTGACGAACACCTCGAGCTTCTGTTCGCTGCCGGTCTGGCTGGAGAGCTGAGACGCCTGGATGACGGCGGTGACGGCTCCGTCGTGCGCACGGGCCAGGTCCGCGGCGAGCAGTTCGAACTCGTCGGCGTCCTCGGGCGGCCCCCCGCGCGGCTTGCGCTGGGGCGCGCCCTCACCCCGGCGCAGTGCCTCGACGAGGGCCCGCAGATCGGCCTCGCCGCGGGCGCTGCTCTCGCGCAGGGCATCGATGCGGTCGCTCACGGACCTGGCCGCGCGGTTGGCGGCGACCGCGGCGATCACGATGCCCGCGCCGGTCACGGCGACCGCGCCACCCAGCACGCCCCACAGGGTGAGGCTGGGGCGGACCCCGGTGGAGCGGACGGTGAAGAGCACGGCCGCGCAGGCACTGAGGGCGACCGCGATCGGCGGAAGTACCGCGAGACGCAGCAGTTGGGGCCGTATGTGTGTCTCGGCCAGCGGCGGTACGGCACGGTCGACCGGGCGCTCGTGCCGCCCACCCTCACGGCGGTCTGCGCGTGCGGCCGGTGCGCGGAGGTGAGACATCGGCGTCCTCGTACTGGTACTGGTCCGTCGGGCCGGTGTCGGTCGAGAGAGCCGAGAAAAATGGGCCCTGCGTCGCCCGACGGACACTGACAGTAGTCGCCGATGCACCATGTGCGGTGAGCTGTTGACAAAGCGGCGCGCAGCGCTCCCGGCTGTGGTAGGAGCGCTGGTACGACAGAACGACAAGTACCTCGAAGAGCCCAGCCCCGAAGGAGAGAGAAGCGATCGGAGCTGGTCAGAAACGGTCGGAGATGCGCGCCACGCAGAGGGCGCGCTCTTCGAGGGCGCGACCGTACTTCACCCGATCGGGGGACGCCTCACACCCTCTCCGCCGGTTGACAGGTGCCCCCTGTGCCCCAGTGCCCCATGCCCCGTGCCTCAGCGCTCACCCGCGAGGTCGACATCGCCGCGAGTGACTTCCGGGGTCGCGGTCGGAGCACCGGGGCGCCACGGGTGCGCGAGGGGCGCGGACACCGCACGCCACCACGCGTCGGTCGGAAGCGTCCCGCCGGGCTCGAAGGGCTCGCCGGGGCGCGGGAACGCGGCCGCCTGCCCGGCCTCCTCCGCGGCGTCCTTCGTCCACTCCCCCGGCTCCGCCCACGCGTGCAGGGACAGGTTGAAGGTGCCCCAGTGGATCGGCAGCAGCACGCCGTGCGGCCGGCCGCCCTGCAGGTCGAGGTGGGCACGCACACCGTCCGCGGGCGACATGTGGATGTCCGGCCACTGCCCGGGAAGCGGGGTGCGGTCGGTGTGTCCCTCGGGCCAGTACTCGGAGTACGCCCCGATCTGGATCATCGTGGCGTCGAACGGCCCGTACTCGGCGCCTATGTCCTTGAAGCCCTCGAAGTACCCGGTGTCGCCGCTGTGGAAGATCCGGTGCTCGTCCCCGGCGACGGTCCAGGAGGCCCACAGGGTGTGCTGGGTGTTGCGCAGGCCGCGGCCGCAGAAGTGGCGGGCCGGGGTCGCGGTGAGGGTGAGGCCGCCGACCTTGGTCGCCTCGTGCCAGTCCAGCTCCCGCAGCCGGTCGGGGGACACGCCCCAGTGTTCGAGGTGGGCGCCGACGCCGAGCGGCACGGCGAACAGGGTGTCCGCGCCGGCCAGCGCCTTGATCGTGGGCAGGTCCAGATGGTCGTAGTGGTCGTGGGAGATCACGACGACGTCGACCGGGCCGAGCGCGGCCAGCGGGAGGGGTGCGGGGTGCAGCCGCCTGGGTCCGGCGAAGGGGAAGGGCGAGCAGCGCTCGCCCCAGACCGGGTCGAAGAGCACGCGGTGCCCGTCGATCTCCGCGAGCACACTGGAGTGCCCCATCCAGGTCAGCCGGAGTCCGGTGGCGGGCGGCTTGGCGATGTCGGCGAGTGTGGTGGCGTGCACGGGGATCGTGCCCGCGGGGGCGCGCCGGGCGCGGTCCTCCTTGGCGAAATAGCGCTTCGCGAAGTCGAGGGCCGAGCCGGAGGGCCGGATCCGGGACGGACCGCCGGGATTCTGGAAGACCCCGTCCTTGAAGTGGGGTGATCTGCGGATGCGCGCCATGCGCTCACCGCTCGGGTCCGCACCGAAGGCCGCGGGCTGAAGCGCGCGCAGCCCGGAGCTCGGGGAACGGAAACCGGTCACGGGACCTCCAGATGGAGTCGGGGTATCCCATTATGGTCGGACCCTCCGACAACCGGGGCCGGGCGGTTCACGCCCCGCTGTCCGGCCCGCCCCCGAAGACCCCCTCCCGGTGCGTCGACAGGGCATCCGGAGGCTGTCGATACTGAACCCACATTCAGTACGCTCGCCCGAAAAGCTGAGCGTCGAGGAGCTGAGGAGCCCCCATGACCGCGTCGCCCCTGTTGTCCCTGACCTGGGTCGACCACATCACCGGCCGCCGCGGCCATCTCGTCGTGGACCGGCTGGTGCGCGGAGTGGCGAGCGGCGGTCTGCGCATGCGGGAGGGCTGCACGCTGGAGGAGGTCGCCGGGCTCGCGCGCGGGATGACCATGAAGGAGGCGCTGCACTACGACCCCGAGAGCCGTTACGTCCCGCTGGGCGGCGCCAAGGGCGGCATCGACTGCGATCCGCGCCACCCGGAGGCGTACGGGCTGCTCGTGCGCTACCTGCGCGCCATGCGGCCGTACGTGGAGAGCTGCTGGACCACCGGCGAGGATCTAGGCCTCACGCAGGACCTGGTCGACCGGGCCGCCGCCGAGGCGGGCCTGGGGTCGTCGATCCAGGCCGTGTATCCGCTGCTCGACGACGAGGCCGCGGCCCGGCGGCGGCTCGCGGACGCGTTCGCCGTGGAGGTGGACGGCATCGGCCTGGACGAACTGGTCGGCGGCTGCGGGGTCGCCGAGTCGGCGCTCGCCGCCCTGGACCGGGCCGGGCTGCCGTACGCGGGGGCGCGGGTCGCCGTGCAGGGGCTGGGCACCATGGGCGGGGCCACGGCGCGTTTCCTCGCGCGGGCGGGCCTGACGGTGGTCAGCGTCGCCGACGTCAAGGGCACGATCGCCAACCCCGCGGGCCTGGACGTCGAGGCACTGCTGGCCGCGCGGGACGCCCACGGCACGGTCGACCGGGGTGTGCTGCGCCCCGGCGACCGCGAACTGCCGGGCGACGCCTGGCTGTCGGCCGACGCCGAGGTGCTGGTGCCGGCGGCGGTCTCGTACGCGATCGACGCCACGAACCAGGAGGTGATCACCGCGCGCTGGGTGGTCGAGGCGGCCAACATGCCCGTCCGGCCCGAGGCGGAGGCGCTGCTGTCCGCGCGCGGGGTGACCGTGCTGCCGGACGTCGTGGTCAACTCCGGTACGAACGCCTGGTGGTGGTGGACCCTCTTCGGCGACATCGGCCCGGACGCGGACGAGGCGTTCGCCCACACACGCCGCTCCATGCGGGCCCTGGTCGACCTGGTGCTGACCCGCGCGCAGACCGACGGAACGACCCCGCGGGCCGCCGCACACGCCATCGCCACGGACCGGCTGCCCGTGATCGCCGAGCGCTTCGGCTGGTACCGGTGAGGGCGCCCCTGGGCCTCGCCCGGGACCCCGAGGGCGCCCTTGGGCCTCCACAGGGACCGCCGAGGGCGGTCCTGGTCGGCCCGGGCTAGGGTGACCGCGTGGCGAGAGTGCGGTTGAGCGTGGCGGAGCGGCGCGAGGAGTTGTTGCGGGCCGCCGTCGAGCAGATCGAGGCGCGGGGCGTGGCGGCGGTGCGGATCGCCGATGTGGCCTCGACGCTCGGTGTGAGCAACGCGCTGGTGCTCTATCACTTCTCGACCAAGGAGAAGCTGGTCGCCGCCGCCTTCACTCACGCGGCCGAGGACGACCTCGCACATCTGCGCAAACTGCTCGGCCGCCGCACGACGGCACTACGACGGCTGCGGGCCGCCGTGCGCTGGTATGCCCCGACGGGCCAGGCCAAGGGCTGGCGGCTGTGGATCGAGGGCTGGGCGGCTGCGCTGCGCGAACCTGCCCTGCACGAGGTCACCCGGGACCTCGACCAGCAGTGGAAGGCGGCGATCACCGAGGTCATCGCGGAGGGCGTGGCGGGCGGCGAGTTCGCGTGCCCCGACCCCGCCGGTGCCGCCCTGCGCCTGACGGCCCTGCTCGACGGGCTCGCCGTACAGATGACGTCGTACGAGGGTGCGGTGCCCCGGGTGCGCGCCCTCGAGTGGGTCGACGACGCGCTGGCCCGGGAACTCGGCGTGGCACGGGAGGCGTTGACGGCGCCGGAGCGTTGATCGCTCTCCGGCGCCCGCCCGGCTCGCCGGGCCTCCCGGCCCGCCCTCACGCCACCGCTGAGATCCGCGTCCTGATGTCGTCCGGCGACAGCATGCCCTTGGCCGTCACATGATCGCCCGAGGACTCCCCGCGCAGCCGGCGGCCGATCCACGGCACCAGGTACTCGCGCGCCCAGTGGACGTCGTCGCGCCGCACCTCGAGCGTCCCGCGCACCGGGAGCGGCGGCCAGGGCTGCTCCGGGTCGGCGGGGATCTCGAGGCCGAGGGCCTGCCCGGCGCGCAGCGCCACGCGCGTGTGCCCCTCGGGAGAGAGGTGCAGCCGGTCGTGGTCCCAGGCCCGGCGGTCCTGGACGGACTTCAGGGACCACAGGTCGAGCACGGGACAGCCGTACCGGTCGGCGATGGCGCGGACGTGCCCGTTGTACGTGGCGATCTTGCCGCGCAGGTGCTTGAGCACGGGGATGCCACGGGTGTCGAAGCCGGTCGTCACCATCACCGTGCCGGCCGCGGCGGTCAGCGCGGTGATCGCCTGCTCGAAGCGCTCGGCGACCTCGTCCGGGTCGGTGCCGGGGCGCAGGATGTCGTTGCCGCCCGCACAGAAGGAGACCAGGTCCGGCGCGAGCGCGACGGCCTGCGGGAGTTGGTCCGCCACGATCTGGTCGAGGAGTTTCCCCCGGACCGCGAGGTTGGTGTACTCGAAGTCGCCCTCGGGCCGCCGGTCCGCGAGCAACACCGCGAACCGGTCGGCCCAGCCGACGAACGCCCCGTCGGGGCCGGGGTCGCCGACGCCCTCGGTGAAGCTGTCCCCCACCGCCACGTACGACCCGATCACTGATCTGCTGTCATTCTTCGAATCGTCTGCCACAGCAGTTCATGATTCACCCCCGAATGTGACCTACGCGACCGTAGGCAGGGGTTGACGGGCGGTGAGATAAGCCACTCCTAAAGAGTTTGCCAATCCGGGAATAGGGACCACACCCGGAAACCGCTGATGCGGAAGTGGCTCCACGTCGTGCGGAACGCGAAGTGGCCGCCGGTGTACGGCTCCGGGTCGGTGTGGTCGAAGACCAGCCGCCCGTTGTTCCACCAGCGGACCGTGGAACCGTCGGACACGACGCGGACGCGGTTCGGCTCGTTCGCGACGAGCAGCGGCTCGGTGTAGTCGTAGAGCAGCGGGCGCACCCCGGCCTGGCCGACGTAACGGCGCAGTCGGGTGGTGGTGTTGGTGTTGGCGCCGTAGCCGACGTAGTACGTCTTGAGGTAGTCGTACTCGGCGAGCGCGCCGCCGCGCCGGGTGGCGAAGAGGTCGTCGGGAGAGCGGACGTCGACGGCGTTCCAGAAGTTGTTGAGGTCCGAGACACGGTCGTTGACGCCCCCGGCGGAGACGGGCGTGGCGGTGTACTCGATGGCGTACGGGCCCGCGAGCGGTTTCCTGAACCAGATCGTCGCCCCGGCGGGTACGTCGACCTCCAGGGTTCCTCGGGCGGCGGTGACGGTGCCGCCCTGCTCGAGTTCGACGGCCCACTGACGCAGGCCGTGGCGGAAGTCGTCGTGGGCGATGAGGCGGCGGTGGCGGGGCGTGGCGCCGGCGGTGGTCGCGGGGGCGAGGGCGGCCAGGGCGGCGCCGGCGGCCAGGGCACCGAAGGCTCTGCGCGTGCTCGTCACGGGGTAACAGCTCCTCAGCGGGGCGGGACTACGGATGGAAAGCGCTTGCCGTCTGACGGGGATCACCTTCCCCCGACGCCGCCCCCGCTGTCGACTCCTCTGACGCCCCCGCCACAGGACCGCAACGCGGCGATCGTTCACGACTGTGACTGGCTTTACCGTGCCCGGACATACCGAAGGCCGGACCCGGGGATCGGGGTCCGGCCTTCGGCAGCGTGTCAGGCAGGGGGTGGCGTGGTCCGTCAGCCGACGGTGACGCCGTGCGCGCGGAGGTAGGCGACCGGGTCCACGTCCGAGCCGTAGTCCGGGGTGGTCCGGATCTCGAAGTGCAGGTGCGGTCCGGTCACGTTGCCGGTCGCGCCGGAGAGGCCTATCTGCTGGCCCTCGGTGACGGTCTGGCCCGCGGACACGGCGATCGAGGACAGGTGGGCGTACTGGGCGTAGTAGCCGTCGTTCAGCTTGATGACGACCTGGTTGCCGTACGCACCGCCCCAGCCCGCGGAGACGACCGTGCCCGCGGCCACGGCCTTGAGGGGCGTGCCGGTCGGGACGACGAAGTCGACACCGGTGTGGTAGCCGCTGGACCACATGCTGCCGGCCATGTGGTACGGGGTGCCGATGGTGGCGCCGGCCACGGGGAGGGTGTAACCGCTGCCGGTGGAGGCGCTGTCGGCCTGGGTGGCCGTGGTGGCCTTGGCGGCGGAGGACTTCGAGGACGTGGAGGTCTTCGAGGGCTTCGAGGAGGTCGGTGTGCCGGTGCTCGTTGCGGCCTTCTTGCCCAGGGAGAGCTTCAGGCCGGGGTGAATGAGCGACGGGTCGGAGCCGATGGCCTCGCGGTTGTCGGCGTAGAGCTTCTTCCAGCCGCCCTGGACGTGCTGCTCCGTGGCGATCTTCGAGAGGTAGTCGCCGGACTTCACCGTGTAGGTCCGCGTGCCGGCAGGGCCGGAGGTGGTCTTCTTCTCCGCCACCGGGGCGGACTGGACGGCCTTTTCCGGAACGGACTGGGAAGGAGTGGCATGGGCGCCGGTGGCCCCGAGAAGGGGAAGTGCGAGTGCGACGCCACCGGTTCCGGCGACGGCTATGGAGCGGGTGAAACGTTGAGTCTTCGGACGGCGGTGCTTACCCTTCGCGGGCATGGCGAATTCCTCTCCGGCGCCTGCGAGGTGAGCTGTCGGGTGCGAGCTGGAGATGCCCGGCCGCGCCGAGGCGCGACTTAACCCCAAGCCGTTCCGGGAACCGGAACAGGCGGTCTTACCTGTGGGTCCCCCGCTCCTGCCGTACACGGGTCAGTGGGGTGCGGTTCTCCGGGCGGCGGCAGGATTGGGCGTCCGTCCGGATTGGTGGATGAACGTAAGCGACCAGGACTCAAACGGACAAGCGGAGGGTTGCGCGGGAATGCGTTTCTCGTGATCGGCGCGAGAATCCCCGGTGACACTCCGTGCAGTACACAGGCATCGGTTTTCGTGAAAGTCCTTGAAAACCATCGGAATTACGTGGACATGACGAGCGACGCACCGTCACGGATATGACGCTAATCACGTGACGCCGCTCCAGACCCTTTTCTTTTAAAGCGAGTTCGGATCAAAATCCGCAAACTCGGACAGAACTCTCAGATGCGGCGCAGCCGGAGAACTGCCGCATCCAGGTCGCCCCGCAGCCCAGTACGCAATCCGTGGTGCGACAACACCGCCCCTCGGTGGATTTCGCCGGTTTCGAGGCATTCGTACGACGCTGCCGGGTCGAGCCCGCGCAGCCTCAGCGCCGGTACGGGCTCGCCGTGGTGCTGCGCCTGGAGCCAGGCCAGGACCACGGACTCGTCCCCGCGGACGTACTGCACGGCGCTGAGTCCGCCCCGCGGAGGCCGCAGCCGGTGGAGGTCGCCGTGCTGCACCAGCGGGCGGATCTTCTTGTACAGCTCCACCCACTCCCGGGCCTCCGCGAGCTCCTCCTCGGTCCACTGGGCGAGGTCGCCGCCGACCCCGAGGACGCCCGCCATGGCGCTGACGAACCTGAAGCGCAGGGAGCTGACCCGGCCGTTGAGCTGGGTGTTGGGACTGTCGGTGACCCAGGCGGCCATGACCCGCGCGGGGTGGATCTGGCTGAAGCCGTGCTGGATGGCGAGCCGGTCGAGGGGGTCGGTGTTGTCGGAGGTCCACACCTGGTCCGTACGGCTCAGCACGCCGAGGTCGATCCGGCCGCCACCACCCGAGCAGGACTCGAAGGCGACGCCCGGGTGGGCCGCGCGCAGCCGGTCCAGCAGGGCGTAGAGGGCGTTGACGTGGTCGACCCAGAGTCGCTGGGGGTAGCCCTCGCCGGGCCAGCCGGCGTCGGTGAAGCAGCGGTTGAAGTCCCACTTCACATAGTCGATCGGGGCGCTGGACAGAAGGGTGTCGAGCTGCCGCCAGAGGTAGTCCTGGACATCCGGGCGGGCGAGGTTCAGCACGAGCTGATTGCGGAACTCCGTCCGCTTTCGTCCCGGTTGGTACTGCACCCAGTCCGGGTGCGCCCGGTACAGCTCGCTGTCCGGGTTCACCATCTCGGGCTCGACCCAGATGCCGAACTGCATCCCGAGCGCGTGGACGTAGTCGGCGAGCGGCTTCAGACCGCCGGGGAAGCGGTCGGGGTTGGGCCGCCAGTCGCCCAGTCCGGCACGGTCGCTGGTGCGCGCCCCGAACCAGCCGTCGTCGACCACGAACAGCTCGACGCCGATGGCCGCGGCCCGCCGCGCGAGCGTGGCCTGCTGCTCCTCGGAGATGTCGAACTCGGTGGCCTCCCAGGAGTTGAACAGCACGGGCCGGTCCCGGTCGGCGTCCGGAACGACGTACGTCCGCTGGTAGGCGTGCCAGGCCCGGCTCGCCCCGCCGAAGCCGCCGTCGCTCCACAGGCCCGCGAAGACCGGCGTGGTGTACAACTCCCCTGCCGCGAGCCGCAGCAGGCCCGAGTCGTCGTACCCGGCACCGCCCGTGATCTGCACGCGCGCGTCGGGAAGCTGGGCCACGGCGATCCGCCAGGAGCCGGACCAGCCGAGCGCGCAGCCGTAGACCTCGCCGCGCTCCTCGGTCGCGTCGGTGTCGAGAGCGACCCAGGGCAGGTGCTGGTGACCGGTGTGACCGCGGCGGCTGCCGATGACCTTCTCACCGTAGGTGAGGGGGGAGGACGTCAGCCGGGACTCGGCGGCCCAGCGGCCGTGCAGGTGCGACAGGCGCCAGCCCTCGCGGTCGGGCAGGGTCCAGGTGGCGGAGTCGGCGCGCAGCAGCTCCAGGGACTCGGGTCCCTGGTTGTCGAGGGTGACCCAGCGCTCGACCACGTCGTCGCGCATCCGGTGGTGCAGGGTGACGACCAGCCCGGCGTCCCGGAAGCGCAGGCGCAGCAGGTCGCCCTCGGTGTCGTACGCCTCGAAGCGCCACTCGGTGCCACGTCGCTCGTCGGTGCGCACGGACAGCGCCGGGCGGGTGAAGCGGGGGCCGCCCTCGACGGGGTACTCCTCGCGGCCGTCGAGCGGGGACTCGAAAGGCCAGTAGTCGGGCAGCGGGCGGACGGCGAGCGCCTCGGCGTCCGCCAGGGCGATCTTGGGGCCCCAGTGCAGGTGGAGCAGCTCGTCATCCTCGGTGACGTGGACGGCGTAGCTGCTCGTGGGTCCCGAGAGCAGCCACGTACGGCCGTTTTCCGCGATCTCCAGCATGAGGCCTCACAGATCCGAGCAGGTGCGATCAAGCGGCAACATCATCGAGTCCCGGGGGCGTCACCTGCAACGTCTGTGGACAACTTGTCGTCGCGGGGTGTCGCTCCGGGACGGCCTGTGGACAACTCGTTGGTCTCTCCATCGGTGTCGTATGGTCGAGACCGCCCCCCGTCGGCCATTCGACGAGCCGCGCAGGCGGGGGCCCGACTGGGAGGAGCCCCCGTGACGCAGCAGGTCCCGTCGACCGAGCCCGAGCTGGCCGCAGTGCGCAACTTCCGCGACGTGGGCGGACTGCCGACGGCGGACGGACGGCGGGTGCGGTACGGGGTGCTGTTCCGCAGCGGCCATCTCGCGCACGCCACCGACGACGACGCCGCGTTCCTCGCCTCCCTGGGCCTGCACACGATCTTCGATTTCCGTAACGCGGCGGACCAGAAGCTGGAAGGGCAGGACGTCGAGCTGCCGGGCGTGCGCAATGTGAACCTGCCGCTGTCCGACCCGGCGGACGGCGCCGAGTTCTGGAAGATGGTCCGCGACGGGCATGTCGACCAGCTGCGCGGGATCCTCGGCGACGGCAAGGCCGCCCAACGGATGATCACCTCGTACCGCAAGATCATCAGGGAGCGCACGGCCGAGCACTCCCAGGTGCTGCACGCGCTCGCCGAGGACAGCGTCCCGGCCCTGATGCACTGTGCGGCCGGCAAGGACCGCGCGGGGCTGTCCATAGCCGTGACGCTGCTGGCCCTGGGCGTGGAGCGTGAGGCGATCGTCGCCGACTACCTGAAGTCCAACGCCAAGCACCGCCGGTACAAGATGCACCGCGGCGGTTCCTCCGCGGGCGCCTACTCCCCCGAGGTCGTGGAGCTGCTCAGCCCCCTCTTCGACGCCCGCGCCGCGTATCTGTCGGCGGCCTTCGAGACCATCGAGGAGACCTGGGGCGGCGTCGACCCCTACCTGGAGCAGGGGCTGGGACTCGCCCCCGAGACCCGGGAGCGGCTGCGCGAGCGTCTCCTCGACTGATCGGATCCCGGCCGATCGGGTCCTCCACCGATCGGGTCTTCGACCGATGGGGTCCGCTACTGCCGGGCCCCCGCCTCGAACAGCAGCCAGATGAAGGCCGCGAGGAGGTGTCCCCCGGCGATGTAGATGGCCAGCCGGACCCAGAGGGCCCGGGGGAACTTCTGCTCGAGGTCGCTCATGGCGTCTCTCCCGTGGTGGGGCCGAGGCAGAGCGTCGCCGTGGGGCTCTGCAGCAGCGTGTGGACGAAGAGGAGTTCGACTCCGTCGGGGTCCCGCGCGGCGATGCGGTGCGGGTTCAGCGAGTCGAAGTGGGCGCTGTCGCCCGGCCCGAGCCGGTGCGCCGTGTCGCCGAGGCGCAAGAGCAGCCGCCCCTTGAGGACGTGCAGCCACTCCTCGCCGGGGTGCACCCGCACGATGTCGCCCTGCGAGCCGTAGGGCACGTGCACGCGCAGGGCCTGCATCCCGCGCCCGGGGGCCCCGGCCTGCCAGTACGTCCAGCCGCCCGCCGCGGTCGGCTCCATGTCGGCGGCCCGTACGACCGCGTCCCGGTCGGCTGCCGTCTCACCGAGCAGTTCCGAGACCGTCGTACCGTAGATGCGGGCGAGCGCGAGCAGCATCGGCAGCGAGGGCTGGCGCTGCCCGGTCTCCAACCGGGAGAGGTGGGCGGGCGACAGGCCGGCGGCGCGGGCCGCGGCCTCCAGGGTGAGGGAGGCGCGGCGGCGCAGGGCGCGCAGGTGGGGCGCGACGACGGCTTCGATGCCGGCCTCACTGTCGGCCCCGGCCCGGGGGTCGGGTTCGGAGGGGTTCACGCCTCCATTGAGCCAGACGGTTTGCCTCTGCGGCAAACTCGTTGCCTCAGAGGCAAAAACCCGCCGGTCGCCTCTATCGGTTCGCCACCGCCTGCTTGATCAGCGTCTTGCTGAAGTCCCACATCAGCCCGCCCCCGTTGTGCGCGTCGTCCATCACCTCCGTGAAGGCGTCGACGAACCGGTCCACCTCGCGCTCGCCGATGATCAGCGGCGGGATCAGCTTGATCACTTCCAGGTGGTCGCCGGAGACCTGGGTGAGAATCCGGTGCCGCTGGAGCAGCGGGACGACCACCATCTGCGCGAAGAGCCCCTTGCGGGCGGCCTGGAGCATCGCCCAGCGACTGCGCAGCTTCAGTGACTTCGGTCTGCCGAACTCGATGCCGATCATCAGTCCCCGGCCGCGGACGTCGGCGAGCAGCTCGTACTTGTCGACCAGGGCGGCGAGCCGGGACCTCAGCAGCTCCCCGGTGGCGCGCGCGTTCGCGACAACCTGCTCGTCCTCCATGACCGACAGCACGGCGAGCCCCGCCGCCATGGCCTGCGCGTTGGATCCGAAGCTCGCCGAGTGGACCAGCACGCGGTCCATCGACGAATAGACCTTCTTGAAGATCCAGTCCTTGCCGAGTGTGGCGCCGACCGGCACGTAGCCGCCGGAGAGCGCCTTGGCCACACACACCAGGTCCGGTGCGACGCCGTCCTCGTGCTGGTAGGCGTAGAAGTCGCCGGTGCGGCCGAGTCCGGTCTGCACCTCGTCGGCGATCAGCAGCGCCTTGTTCCGGTGCAGCAGTTCCTGCGCGGCGCGGAGGTAGCCGGGCGGGGCCTCGTGCACGCCCTTGCCCTGGATCGGCTCGACGACGAGGGCCGCCACGTCGCCCTTCTTCAGCTCCCTCGCCAGTGCGTCGAGGTCGCCGAGCGGGACGGCGGTGTCGGGCAGCAGCGGCGCGAAGCCGTCGCGGAAGCCGGACTCGCCGTTGACGGACAGCGAGCCGGTGGTCAGCCCGTGAAAGGCGTGATCGCAGTACAGGACGCGGGGTTTCCCTGTCGCGTACCGGGCGAACTTCAGTGCTGTCTCGACCGCCTCCGTGCCGCTGTTGCCGAAGAACACCCGGTCCAGGTGGGGGCTGTGGGTGAGCAGCCGCTCGGCCAGCAGCCCGGGCAGGGGCTGGCAGTCGAAGCGGGTGAGGTCGGCGAGCTGGGCGTCGAGGACGTCGTGCAGCGCCTTGCGGACGACGGGGTGGTGGCGGCCGAGGCCCATCACCCCGAACCCGGCGAGCATGTCGAGGTAGTCGTCGCCGTCCGCGTCCCAGAAGTAGGCGCCCTCTCCCCGCTCGTAGACCTTGTCGAAGCCGATGGTGTGCAGCATGCGCGGGAGCTGGTGGTTGAGGTGCTTGGCGTGCAGCTCGTAGCGCTCGGCTCCGCGCTCGGCGAGCAGGGCACCGAGGTCGAAGTCCCCGGCCCGGCCCGACGGCTGCGACGCGGATTCGGCGGTCGTCATTCCTGTTTCTCTTTCCCCTTGGTCGTCTCTTCTTTCCCCTTGGTCGTCTCTTCGTCGACGGTCGGGCTCGCCCCCCGCGCGGCCGGACCCGCTTCCCTCTCTGCCGACCCCACCTCCCTCACGGCCAGGCTCGCCCCGATCCGGCCCGCGACGTCCACCGGCGTGAGGCCGATGTCGGCCAGCACCTCACCGCGCTTGGCGTGCGTGAGGAACTGCTCCGGGATGCCGAACCGACGGACCGGCACATCGACGTCGGCGTCACCCAGGGCGAGCGCGACGGCGGAGCCCACGCCGGCCGCGCGGCTGTTGTCCTCGACGACGGCCACCAGCCGGTGCTCGGCGGCGAGACCGGGCAGGGCCGGGTCGACGGGCTTGACCCAGCGGGGGTCCACGACCGTGCAGCTGATCCCGCGGGCCTCCAGCAGCTCGGCGGCCTGGAGGCACACCGGTGCCATGACACCGACGGCCACCAGCAGGACCTCGGGCGTGCCGGGCCCTCGGTGCAGGACGTCCAGCCCGCCGACACGGTCGATCGCGGGCACCTCCGGCCCGACCGACTCCTTCGGGAAGCGGACCAGCGTGGGCGCGTCGTCGACCGCGACCGCTTCCCGCAGCTGCGCCCGCAGTTGTTCGGCGTCTCGCGGCGCGGCGATCCGCAGACCAGGGACGACCTGGAGCACCGACATGTCCCACATGCCGTTGTGGGAGGCACCGTCGACGCCGGTGACCCCGGCCCGGTCCAGCACGAACGTGACCCCGCAGCGGTGCAGGGCGACGTCCATGAGCAGTTGGTCGAAGGCACGGTTGAGGAAGGTGGCGTAGACGGCGACGACGGGATGCAGTCCGCCGGTCGCGAGCCCGGCCGCGCTCACCGCCGCGTGCTGCTCGGCGATGCCCACGTCCCACACCCGGTCCGGGAAACGTTCGGCGAACCGGCCGAGGCCCACCGGGTGCAGCATGGCCGCCGTGATCGCCACGACGTCGTCGCGTTCCTCTCCGATCCGGACGATCTCCTCGCCGAACACCGACGTCCAGGACGGCCCGTGGGCGGGAACGAGCGGCGCGCAGGTGAGGGGATCCATGGCGCCGACGGTGTGGAAGTGGTCCTCCTCGTGCGCGAGGGCGGGCTCGTAGCCTCGGCCCTTCTCGGTGAGGCAGTGCACCAGGACCGGCCCGTGGAAGCGCTTGGCGCGGCGCAGCGCGGACTCGACGGCCATGGTGTCGTGCCCGTCGATCGGGCCGACGTACTTCAGCCCGAGGTCCTCGAACATGCCCTGCGGGGCGAACGCGTCCTTGAAGCCCTTCTTCGCGCCGTGCAGCGACTCGTAGAGGGTGCCGCCCACCAGTGGCGTCCGCAGCAGGACGTCCTTGCCCCAGGCCAGGACCCTCTCGTAGCTGTCCGTGGTGCGCAGGGTGGCCAGGTGGTTGGCGAGGCCGCCGATGGTCGGTGCGTACGAGCGTTCGTTGTCGTTGACGACGATGATCAGCGGCCGGTCCTTGGCGGCCGCGATGTTGTTGAGCGCTTCCCAGGCCATGCCGCCGGTCAGCGCGCCGTCGCCGATGACCGCGACCACGTGGCCCTTCCCGCCCTGCACCTGACGGGCCTTGGCGAGTCCGTCGGCCCAGCCGAGCGCCGTGGAGGCGTGGCTGTTCTCGATGACGTCGTGCTCGGACTCCTCGCGGGAGGGGTAGCCGGACAGGCCGCCCTTGCCGCGCAGCTTGGAGAAGTCCTGACGTCCCGTCAGCAGCTTGTGCACGTAGCTCTGGTGGCCGGTGTCCCACAGGATGCGGTCGACCGGTGACTCGAAGACCCGGTGCAGCGCGATGGTCAGTTCCACCACGCCCAGGTTGGGTCCCAGATGGCCGCCCGTTCTGGCGACCGCGTGCACCAGGAACTGTCTGATCTCCTCTGACAGTTCACCGAGTTCCGCCTCGGACAGCGCCTTCAGGTCGCGTGGTTGCCGGATGTTCTCCAGGATCGTCACGCTCGGGCCCCCTCTCGGTCCGTGCCGTTCAACTCACGGTGACGGTCGGTTCCCCCGACGCGGCGCCGCCTTCTTGCTCCATCTGCTCGGCGATCCTCATCGCCTCCTCGATGAGGGTCTCCACGATCTTCGACTCGGGCACGGTCTTGACGACCTCGCCCTTGACGAAGATCTGTCCCTTGCCGTTGCCGGAGGCGACCCCCAGATCCGCCTCCCGGGCCTCGCCGGGGCCGTTGACCACACATCCCATGACCGCGACGCGCAACGGGACCTCCATGCCCTCCAGGCCCGCGGTGACCTCGTCGGCCAGCTTGTAGACGTCGACCTGGGCCCGCCCGCAGGACGGACAGGAGACGATCTCCAGTCGGCGCTGCCGGAGCCCCAGGGACTGAAGGATCTGGATGCCGACCTTGACCTCCTCGGCGGGCGGCGCGGACAGCGACACCCGGATGGTGTCCCCGATGCCCCGGGAGAGCAGCGCCCCGAACGCCACCGCCGACTTGATCGTGCCCTGGAACGCGGGACCCGCCTCCGTCACCCCGAGGTGCAGCGGGTAGTCGCACTGCGCGGCGAGCTGGGTGTACGCCTCGACCATCACGACGGGGTCGTTGTGCTTGACGGAGATCTTGATGTCGCGGAAGTCGTGCTCCTCGAAGAGGGACGCCTCCCACAGCGCCGACTCCACGAGGGCCTCCGGGGTCGCCCTGCCGTACTTCTGCAGCAGCCGCCGGTCGAGTGAGCCGGCGTTGACGCCGATGCGGATCGGGGTGCCGTGGTCCTTGGCGGTCCGCGCGATCTCCTTCACCCGGTCGTCGAACTGCTTGATGTTGCCGGGATTCACCCGTACGGCCGCACAGCCCGCCTCGATGGCGGCGAACACGTACTTGGGCTGGAAGTGGATGTCCGCGATCACCGGGATCTGCGACTTGCGGGCGATGGTCGCGAGGGCGTCCGCGTCGTCCTGCGTGGGGCAGGCGACCCGGACGATCTGGCAGCCGGACGCGGTGAGCTCGGCGATCTGCTGCAACGTGGCACCGATGTCCGACGTACGGGTCGTCGTCATCGACTGCACCGACACGGGGGCCCCGCCCCCGACGGCCACCGGACCGACCTGGATCCGCCGCGACACGCGCCGCTCGGCGATCGGCCGGACCGGTACCTCGGGAACGCCCAGGGGGACGGCCGTCACGGCGTCACTCGCGGTTTCCGGAGACGGTCTCGCGCATGGCCCGCAGCGACTCCTTGAGGGAGCCCATGGTGGCGAGGACGGCGGTGGGCTCGTAGCCGCAGTGCGCCATGCAGTTGGCGCAGCGCGGGTCCTTGCCGCGGCCGTACTTGTCCCAGTCCGTGTCCTCGATGAGCTCGCGGTACGTCGGCACGTACCCGTCGCTCATCAGGTAGCAGGGACGCTGCCAGCCGAAGAGGGAGTAGTTCGGGATCGCCCACGCGGTGCACGGGAAGTCGACCTTGCCCTCCAGGAAGTCCAGGAAGAGCGGCGAGTGGTTCAGCCGCCACTTCCTGCGGTTGCCTCCGGCGAAGGCCTTCTTGAACAGTTCGCGGGTCTGTTCCACGCCCAGGAAGTGCTCCTGGTCGGGCGCCTTCTCGTAGGCGTAGGCGGGCGAGATCATCATCTCGTCGACCTTCAGGTCGTCGTTGAGGAAGTTCAGCACCTCGACGATGGTCTGCGGGGTGTCGGTGTTGAAGAAGGTCGAGTTGGTGGTCACCCGGAAGCCGCGCCGCTTGGCCTCCTTGATGGCCTCCACCGCCTCGTCGAACACCCCCTCCTTCGCCACGGACTCGTCGTGCCGCTCGCGCAGCCCGTCGATGTGCACGGCGAAGGCGAAGTACGGGGAGGGCTTGAACTTGTCCATCTTCTTGCGCAGCAGCATGGCGTTGGTGCAGAGGAAGACGTACTTCCTCCTGGCCACCAACTGGCGCACGATCTCGTCGATCTGCGGGTGCATCAGCGGTTCGCCACCGGCGATGGACACCATCGGGGCGCCGGATTCGAGCACCGCGCCGACGGCCTGGGCCACGGGCATGCGCTGCTTCAGCACCCCCGCCGGGTGCTGGATCTTGCCGCAGCCCTCGCACTTCAGGTTGCAGGCGAAGAGGGGTTCGAGTTCGACGATCAGCGGGAACTTCTCCCGCTTACGGAGTTTCTGTTCGGCGAGGTATGTAGCGACCTTGATGGACTGGCGCAGCGGCATGGCCATGAGGCTCACCTCCGGGGGAGCAGCACATTACGGTGCCATTCGAAGAAAGTAGGCAGGACGGAACGAAGGACACGGAAGGCTGATATTCCACCGCGCACCGTGCCGATCCGGACGAGTTCATGTTCTGGAGCGTCCACGACCACCCGGACGGCCGCAACCGGGCGCTCGCCCGCGTGGACGGCGCTCAGGAGCGTGGCCGCCGACTCCATGTCGACCGCGATTGCGCCGGTCGCGCGCAGAGCGGACCGTTCGTGTCCGCGCACGACGTGGTCGGAGCCCACCAGGGGGCCGGTGTGGACGGTACGCCCGGGCAGGGTACGCACCAGTTCCTTCACGAGCAGTTCGGTCGCCACACAGGGGACGTTTCCGCGGGGGTCGCGGGTCTCCTCGGCGACGACCAGGTCACCGGGGTGCATGCCGGGCGCGAGGCCCGCGCAGAACCCCGTGGCCAGCACGGCGGCCCCGCCGAGCGCCGGGTCGGCCAGCACCCGGCCGACGGAGCGTTCGGCCGCCCTGGGCCCCATGCCCGTCCGCAGGACGGTGACCGGCCCGCCGGCCCCGGTGCGATCGCCCATGCGCAGGGCGAGGTGCTCGATGCCGAGCGCGCAGGCGATCAGCAGCGGGGCCGGGGCGGGCTTGACGGTCATCAGCTCCCCTTGACCTCGGCGAGCGGCTGGTCGGTTCCGTCGGTACCGTCGGCTCCGTCGGTCCTGTCGGTCCTGTCAGTCCCGTCGGCCCTGTCAGTCCTGCCCGTCCTGCCCGTCCTGTCCGCGAAAGGCTCTCCGTGGAGGTAGCGGCCGAGCGCGGTGAGCGGGAAGACCTGCCGGTAGAGGTGGTAGTTGATGGAGAAGTCCCACGGGAAGCCGGTGCCGGTGAAGTGGGGCTCGTCCCAGGAGCCGTCCTCCCCCTGGGTGGACGCGAGCCACTCGACGCCCCGTTCGACCGCCTTGGAGTCCTGCTCCCCCGCCGCCAGCAGGGCCATCAGCGCCCACGCCGTCTGGGAGGCGGTCGAGGCACCCCGGCCGCTCCACTCCTTGGCGTACTTGTAGGAGCGCAGGTCCTCGCCCCAGCCGCCGTCGTCGTTCTGGACGCGCTCCAGCCAGGCCACGGCCCGCCGGATCGCCGGGTGCGAGCCGGGCAGTCCGGCGGCGGTCAGGGCGGGCACCACCGAGCCGGTGCCGTAGACGTAGTTGACTCCCCAGCGTCCGAACCACGAGCCGTCCGGCTCCTGTTCGGCGAGCAGCCAGTCGATGCCGCGCCGGGTGCGCGGGTCGTGGGTGAGGCCCTCGACGGCGAGCATCTCCACGACGTGCGCGGTGACGTCCGCGGACGGCGGGTCGATGACCTCGCCGAAGTCGCAGAACGGCAGCCGGTTGGGGAACGGGCTGGTGTTGTCGACGTCGAAGGCGCCCCACGCGCCGTTCTTCGACTGCATGCCGAGGTTCCAGCGCACCCCGCGTCCGATGGCCCGGTCGACGCTGTCCGGGTCGGGATGCTTGACGCGGCGCAGGGCGAGAACGACCTCGGCGGTGTCGTCGATGTCGGGGTAGTTGTCGTTGTGGAACTCGAACGCCCAGCCGCCCGGCGGCAGTTTGGGTCGTTTGACGGACCAGTCGCCGGGCCGGACGATCTCCTCGCCGAGCATCCAGTCCGCGGCCTTGACGAGCTGCGGGTGGTCGGCGGGGACCCCGGCGTCGACGAGGGCGATGGTGGCGAGGCAGGTGTCCCACACGGGCGACTGGCAGGCCTCCACCATCCGGGCCCCGTCCTCGCGCCAGACGGCGAACCGGTCCAGTGAGGCGAGTCCCTCGCGCATCACGGGGTGTTGGAGGTCGTAGCCGAGCAGGTGCAGCGCGATGAGGGAGTACACGGCCGGAGGCTGGATGCCTCCCCAGCAGCCGTCGTTCTCCTGGCGTTCGATGATCCAGCGGGCGGCGGTGTTCATCGCGGCCCTGCGCAGTCTGCGCGGGGCGACCCTGCGCAGGGCGTGCAGTGCCTTGTCGAGGCGTTGGAAGGCGCCGTCCCAACTGGCCGCCGGAGCAAGGGGCTTGGGCGGATTGGGATGGAGCGGGTCGGTGTGGAGCTCGTCGAGCGGGAAGGGCGCGGGGCGTACCGGGCGCTTCGCGGAGACGATGGTGAGCGGCACGATGGTCTGCCGGGCCCAGCACCCGAAGTCGTAGATGTTGAGCGGCACCCACTTCGGGAAGAAGATGAGCTCGGGCGGGAGTTCGGGCAGGTCCTCCCACTTCCACCAGCCGAACAGAGCCAGCCAGATCCGGGTGAAGACACGGGCGGCGGCGATACCGCCCCGGGCGCGGATCCACTCCGACGCCTTCGCCATGTGGGGGTCGTCCGGTGCGTCGCCGGCCAGGCGGAGGGCGACGTACGCCTCGATGGTGGTGGAGAGTTCGCCGGGTCCGCCGTAGAAGGAGGCCCAGGTGCCGTCCTCGCGCTGCTCGCCGCGGATGAAGAGGGCGGCGGCCCGGGTGGTCGACTCGTCACGGATGCCCAGGAACTGACGGAGCAGCAGGTCCTCGGCGTCCATGGTGACGTTGGTCTCGAGGTCGCCCTTCCACCAGCCCTCGGCGTCCTGGCGGGAGAGCAGGAAGTCGGTGGCGCGCCGGACCGCGCGCGTGGCGGCTTCGTGGACCCCGGCCGCCGCGGGGACGTTGCTGTCGGATTCGCTGGCCGCGGCAGCGCGGGGCGGCGGGGCCCCGGTGCTTCCGTCGGTCGTCGCTGTCATGGCTTCCCCTTCGTGCAGTGTGCAAGTGGTGCTGTCTGCTGTGGGTCCGCCGTCGGCCGGTGCGTGGGTGTCCGCGACACCGGCCGGCGACTACGCGAGGAGTATTCGACCGATAGTGATCATCTCTTTCGTACGACGACGAAGTCCGCGAGCGCCGTGAACCGGGCCCGCACCGGGTCGGGCATGTCGACGGCGTCGAGGGCTTCGATGGCGATGGTGTGCTGACGACGTGCCTCTTCGGCGGTCCACTCGCGGCCGCCGGCCTCCTCGATGAGGGCGGCGCGGGCCGCGAACTCCTCCTCGGAGAAGTTCTCGAAGTCGCTGCTCTTGGCGTCGGCGGCGAGCATCTCGCCGAGCCGCTCGGAGGCGCTGCCGCCCGCCGCGAGGGCGGCCACGACGGGCAGGGACTTCTTGCGCTGGCGCAGGTCGCTCCAGGTCTGTTTGCCGGTGGCGACCGGGTCGCCCCAGATGCCGAGGAGGTCGTCGACGGCCTGGAAGGCGAGGCCGAGGTGGTAGCCGTACTTCTCCAGCGTGTCGGCGGTGTGGTCGTCCGCGCCGCCGAGCACGGCGCCGATGGAGCTGGCGCAGGCGAGCAGGGCGCCGGTCTTGTTGCCCTCCATCTCCAGGCACTCCTCGACGCTGACGCGGTCGCGGTGCTCGTAGGAGATGTCCTGGGCCTGGCCGTCGATCAGGGCGCGGGTCGCGGTGGTCAGACGGCGGGTGGCGCGGCCGGCCTCCACCGTGCCCAGTTCCAGCAGGACCTCGTTGGCCAGGGCGAACAGGGCGTCGCCGACGAGGATCGCCTGGGCGGGACCGTGCACCTTCCACACGGTGTCGCGGTGGCGGCGCTGCTCGTCGCCGTCCATGAGGTCGTCGTGCAGGAGCGAGAAGTTGTGGACCAGTTCGACGGCGACCGCGCCGGGCACACCGACCTCGGGCGCCGCCCCGGTGACCTCCGCGGACAGCACCGCGAGGGCGGGGCGCACGGCCTTGCCGCCGTCGCCGTCCGTGGGGTTGCCGTGGGCGTCGATCCAGCCGAAGTGGTAGGCGGAAACAGTGTCCATGGGCGGCGCCAGGCGGTCGACCGCCGCACGCAGTACCGGGGTGGCCAGGGTCCGCCCGCGCTCCAGCAACGCGGTCACGTCCACCGGTGTCCGCCGGGCGGCCGTCGAGGCCGGGGGCACAGTGGGCACAGTCTCTCCTCTTGTTGCGGTACCGGAGGTGCGTTGACCTGCCGAGCCGTGCTGATCGATCCTCACGCGGCCTCCTCGAAGTCGAAGAGGTGGCGGGGACGGGGGCGGCCCAGGGCGCTCAGCGCGGCGTCCGCCGCGCTCACACCGCTGCGGACCGCACTCTCCATGGTCGCGGGCCACCCTGTGGCGGTCCACGCTCCGGCCAGGTAGAGGCCGGGGGCCTTGGTGCGGGCGCCGGGCCTGAGCCGTCCGACGCCGGGGGTGGGCGCGAACGTCGCCGTGCGCTCCCGGGTCACGAAGAAGTCCCGTACCTCGGCGCCCCGCGCGGCGGGCAGCAGCCGCTCGAGTTCGGGCAGGTAGCGCTCGCGCAGGGCGGCCACGGGCTCCTCGATCTCGTCGTGCGCGGCGGACTGCGACAGGGCGAGGTACTGGCCCTCGCGCAGGCCCGACGCCTCGGTGCGGTCGAAGACCCACTGCACCGGGGAGCCGAGGGCGGTGAAGAAGGGCCGGGTGAGCACCGTGCGGTCGTAGACGACGTGCACGTTGAGGATCGGAGCGGTGCCGATCTCCAGCAGTTGTCCGGGGGCGTCGAGCGCTCCGTCCGGCAACAGCCCGTGGGCCTCGCGCTGCGGTACGGCGAGCACGACCGCGTCCGCCGCCAGTGTCTCGCCGGGCATCTGAACGCTCCAACGCCCGTTTGCGTCAAGGGAGATGGAGGTGACGCGTGAACGGACCTCGGTACGCACGCCCGCGGAGTCGAGCGCCTTGCGGGCCAGCCGGTCGTGCAGTTCGCCCAGCGGGACCCGAGCCCAGCCGATGTCGGCCGCGCCCGGGTCGGACAGCAGACCGGTCTTGAACACCATCGCGGCGAGCCCCAGTGAGGCGTCGCCCGCGACCGCGTTGAGGGTGGCGACCCCGACCAGGTCCCACAGGGCCTCGACGGCACGTGCCGACTGGCCGTGCGCGGTCAGCCAGCTGCCGAAGTCCTGTGCGTCCAGGGTCGGATCGGCGAGGTCGAGCCCCTTGAGCGCGAGCGCGGCACGGCCGACCCTGGCGCGCTCGGCGAGCGAGAGGTGCGGATACGTGGCGAGGCTGCGCCCCAGGTGCAGGGGCACCGGCAGCGCGTCGCGGCGCAGTCTGCCCAACCGCCGCCCTTCGGGCTTGGTGACGTCGAGGACGGGCACATCGAGGCGGTCCTGCAGCGGGGCCAGCGCGGTGCCCTCGATCCGGTCGAGGAACCAGCGGTAGGCGGTGCAGCAGCGCAGGTAGACGTGCTGGCCGTTGTCGACGGTCAGTTCGCCGCGCTGGAAGGAGAAGGCGAGCCCGCCCAGTCTCGGCCTGCCTTCGAGCAGGGTCACGCGCACACCGGCGTCGGCGAGCGCGAGCGCGGCGGTGATGCCGGCGAGCCCGCCGCCCACCACGACGGCGTCCCGCGTTCCGCGCTCATGGACACCGTCTCCGGTGGCGTCCGCGAGCAGCCCGTCGGGCCGCGTGCCGTCGGTCATCGTGCGCCCTCCCCTGCGGCCCCGCCGACCTGCGACGGGCGTGCTCGGCGAGCCGTCGCAGTCAGGGACGCCGCCGGGTGCCGGAGGGTTGCGTGCCGGGCGCCGCCGGTGGTCTCGCCCCGGTCCAGGTCGCGCATCACACGCGCCTCCTGACGGTCTGCCGGGACACGTGCCGGGTGTCCAGACCGGAGAGGCCGCGGACGGCGACGTACGCCTTCTCGCGGCCGGGCAGCGAGACCCGGCCGCGCAGTACGGCCTCCGGGTGGCGTTCGATGCGGTCGAGGAGGCGGCGGTAGATGCCGGCCATGGCGGCGACACAGGCGCCGCTGCGCCGGTCGAGCATGGGGAGCAGCCGGTAGCCCTCGGCGAAGAGGGCGCGGGCCCGTCGCACCTCGAAGTGCACCAGGCCCGCGAAGTCGGAGCCCTCCGGTGGTCTCGGCCCGCTGAACCCGGCGGAGCAGCCGAACTTGGCGAGGTCGTCGGCGGGCAGATAGGTGCGGCCGCCCTCGGCGTCCTCGCGGATGTCCCTGAGGATGTTGGTGAGTTGCAGCGCGAGACCGAGCGTGTCGGCGTACTCCGGCGCGCGCTCGGTGCCGCGCGCCCCGGGTTCCGTACCGAAGACGCCGAGTGAGAGCCGCCCGATGGCTCCGGCCACGCAGCGGCAGTACACCTTCAGGTCGTCCCAGGTCTCGTAGGTCTCACCGCGTACGTCCATGAGCACGCCGTCGATGAGTTCGTCCAGGCCGCCCAGGGGGATCGAGAAGGCCCGGGCGGCGTGGGTGAGGGCGACGGCGACCGGGTCGGTGTCGTCCTCGTCGACCTCGCCCTGGCGGATCCGGGTGAGCAGCGCCCTGGTGTCCTCCAGCCGCGCTGCCTTCACGTCGTCGCCGAGCGCGCCGTCGCCGATGTCGTCGACGCGCCGGGAGAACGCGTAGAGCGCCGACATCGCGCGGCGCTTGGGCGTGGGCAGCAGTCTGATGCCGTACGCGAAGTTACGGGCCTGCTGTCCGGTGACGGCCTCGCAGTAGCTGTAGGCGGCGAGTACCGGTGCGGGCACGTTCGGTGCTGACTCCACGGTCCGGATCACCCCTCTCCTCGCAGAGTCAGGCCCACCTCGCGCAGCAACCGGAGCTTGCCGGGCTTGGGCGGGCCGGGAAGTACGTCGAATTCGGCGGCGGAGATCGCGTGGATCGCCGCCCTTCCCCCCGCCACGAACCCCGCGAGCAGCAGCTTGAGTCTGCCGTGGACGCTACCCACCAGGGGGGCGCCTTCATTCAGGAGGTCGCGGGCGCGTTGGGCTTCGTAGGCGACCAGTGCGCGCACCGACGCGCTCGCGGTGTTCGTGGCGAGATCCGCCTCCTGGACGTGAAAACGCTTCATGTCCGCGGCGGGCAGGTAGACGCGGTCGCGGCCGAAATCCTCGGCCACGTCCTGGAGGTGTTCGACGATCTGCAGGGCGGTGCAGATCGCGTCGGAGCGGCGGATCCGTTCGGGGGTGGCGGTGCCGGTGACGGCGAGGACGAGCCGGCCGACGGGGTTGGCGGACAGTTCGCAGTAGGCGAGGAGGTCGTCGTAGGTCTCGTAGCGCCGTACGACCTGGTCCTGGCGGTTGGCGGCGATCAGGCCGAGGAAGGGCTCGGGGGTGAGCGAGCGGAGGTGGACGGTGGGCTGGAGGCGGAGCAGCAGGGGGTGGCGCGGGGTGCCGTCGAAGACGCGGTGGAGGTCGGCCTCGAAAGCGTCCAGGAGCACCAGCCGGTCCTCGGCGTCGTGCGGCTCCACACCGAGCAGGCGGGCGTCGGCGCCGCCGGGGGCGAGGTCGCCGTCGCCGATGTCGTCGACGAGGCGGGCGAAGCCGTAGACGGCCATCAGGTCGGTGCGCCAGGCCCTGGGCAGAAAGAAGGGCGCCACGGGGAAGTTCTCGTCCGCGGCCTTGTCGAGCGTGCCGCGCTCCGCGGCGCCGGCGTCCGGCGCGTCGGTTCCCGTCACCGTCGGCTGCCCGGGGCGGGGACGGCACGTGCTGCGTTGAGCTGGGGAGTTTCCGTAGCCATTGCCGTCACATCTCCCGTTCTACACTGCCGACCCAATACACACTATTTCGGACACGCCGCCCAGCCTTCCGCGCGGAGGCCCTACCGAAGGGTGTCGCGCATTATCGCCCCACTTGCCGCGTTTCGGCACCGGTACAGCTTACGTTGTACAACGCGTCGAGGACCGTGGGGGTGTCCCGCGCATCACAAGAACACACCGATTGGCGTCAAGATTCCTAAGCATGCCTGGAGTTGACGCTTACTTTGCAGACGCAGGGCCCCGCCGGACCAGTTCCGGCGGGGCCCCGACCGATCGGGCTACTTGCCCGTGAACTTCTCGTACTCCTTCAGGACCTCTTCGGTCGGGCCGTCCATGCGGAGTTCGCCGCGCTCCAGCCACAGGACGCGGTTGCAGGTGTCGCGGATCGACTTGTTGTTGTGGCTGACGAGGAACACGGTGCCGGCTTCCTTGCGCAGTTCCCGGATGCGCGCCTCGGAACGCTTCTGGAAGGCGCGGTCACCGGTGGCCAGGGCCTCGTCGATCATCAGGACGTCGTGGTCCTTCGCGGCGGCGATGGAGAAGCGCAGACGGGCCGCCATGCCGGAGGAGTAGGTGCGCATCGGCAGGGTGATGAAGTCGCCCTTCTCGTTGATCCCGGAGAAGTCGACGATGTCCTGGTAGCGCTCCTTGATCTCCTCACGGGACATGCCCATGGCGAGCCCGCCCAATATGACGTTCCGCTCGCCCGTGAGGTCGTTCATCAGCGCCGCGTTCACACCGAGGAGCGAGGGCTGACCGTCGGTGTAGACCTTGCCCTTCTCGGCGGGGAGCAGGCCGGCGATGGCCCGCAGCAGCGTCGACTTGCCGGAGCCGTTGGAGCCGATCAGGCCGATGGCCTCGCCCCGGTAGGCGACGAAGGAGACCCCCCGCACCGCGTGCACCTTGCGCACGCCGCGCTCCTCGCCGCGCTTGACGATACGGCTGAGGGCGGCGGTGGCGCTGCCCTTGCCGGTCTTGGCGCCGTTGACGCGGTAGACGATGTGCAGGTCGTCCGCGATGACGGTCGGAACCAGTTCGGTCTGCTGCTCAGCCACGGCCGTACCTCTCCTCCGCCTTCCAGAAGTACACGAAGCCACCGACGGCGAACAGCGCGGCCCAGCCGCCCGCTGCCGCCCACACGTGGTCGGGCAGGTTCTCGGAGCCGTAGCCGTCGATGAGCGCGAAGCGCATCAGGTCCATGAAGATCGCCGCCGGGTTCCACTGGAGGAGGTTCGCCACCCACTGCGGCTTGTCCTCCAGCATGATCGGGATGGAGAACATCACACCGGACGCGTACATCCACGTACGCATCACGAACGGCATCAGCTGCGCCAGGTCGGGCGTCTTCGCACCGGCCCGGGCCATGATCAGGGCGAGGCCGGTGTTGAACAGGAACTGCAGGACCAGCACCGGCACGATCAGCAGCCAGGACAGGTCCGGGTAGCTGCCGAAGCCGGCCGCCACCGCGAACAGCACGATCATCGAGAACAGCAGCTGCTGGAGCTGCTGCAACGAGAAGGAGATCGGCAGGGAGGCGCGCGGGAAGTGCAGCGCGCGCACCAGTCCGAGGTTGCCGGAGATCGCGCGGACGCCCGCCATCACCGAGCTCTGCGTGAAGGTGAAGACGAACACACCCGTCACCAGGAACGGGATGTACACCTCGCGCGGCATGCCCCGGTCGGCCTCGAGGATCACGCCGAAGATGAAGAAGTACACGGCCGCGTTCAGCAGCGGTGTGACCACCTGCCACAGCTGTCCGAGCTTGGCCTGGCTGTACTGGGCGGTCAGCTTCGCCTGGGAGAAGGCCAGGATGAAGTGACGGCGTCCGAAGAGCTGGCGGACGTACTCCCCCAGCCCGGGCCGCGCGCCGCTCACGGACAGCCCGTACTTGGCGGCGAGCTGCCGCGGCGGGAGGCCCTCGTCGGGCGACGGAGGCGCACTCACCGCGACTCCACCGTCATGCGTTGTCTCACTCACAAGTGGAAACTTTCGTCTTCGAGATGCACAGCCTGTGCGGGCCTGGCATGAGCCGGGGCCGGGGTACGACCCGAATGATCTCAGGCCCGGACGCTCTCAGGAACGAGCTTGTCAGATGACCGGGGGTCGTCCCAGTCGCGTCAGCCGCCACACCGTACGCCACTTCATGGGCCGGCGAGGTCCGCACGGTGTGGTCCAGCCCTCCTTGAAGCCGCCGAACCACGCCTTCAGCGCGGGCCGCGAGGGGCGGCGCGCCAGCGTGAGCAGCATCCAGACCCCCAGGTAGACGGGGACGAGGAGGGCGGGCAGGTTCCGGCGGGCCAGCCAGACCCGGTTGCGCGCGACCATGCGGTGGTAGACCGCGTGCCGGGAGGGCGCGGTCGTGGGGTGGTACAGCACCATGTCGGACCGGTAGTCGATCATCCAGCCCGCGTCGAGGGCCCGCCATGCCAGATCGGTTTCCTCGTGGGCGTAGAAGAATTCGTCCGGGAGCCCGCCGACTTCTTCGAAGACCTTCGTACGGACCGCGTTGGCCCCTCCGAGGAAGGTGGTGACCCGCGAGGAGCGCATCGGGTCGGCGGCCCGCAGCCGGGGCACGTGGCGGCGCTGGGTGACGCCGGTGTCCGGGTCGGCGATGCGGAAGCTGATGATGCCGAGGTCCGGGTCGGCCGCGAAGGCCGCACGGCACAGCTCGGCGGTGTCGTGGTGCGCGAGCAGCCCGTCGTCGTCGAGGAAGAGCAGCACGTCGACGTCGCGGCCGCCGGGGCCGAAGGCCTCGATGCCGACGTTGCGGCCGCCGGGTATGCCGAGGTTGTCGGGCAGCTCCACGGTCCGTACGCCCTCGGGGACGTCCGGGACGGGCGAGCCGTTGCCGACGACGACCACCTCGACCCGGTCGCCGTCCTGCTTGGCGACCGAGTCGAGGAGGGCGCGCAGTTCGTCGGGGCGGTTGCCCATGGTGATGACGACCGCGCCGACCTTGATGGGCGCGGTCACTTCAGCCTGCTCGAAGCGAGGATGGACACGAGGTGCAGCACGGTCTGCAGCATCGCGATGCCGGCCAGCACCGCGACACCGAGCCGGGTGTAGAAGAGGTCGCCGCGCATCTGGTCCACGATCGCGAGGACCAGGATCAGCAGGGAGGCCTCGATGCCGAGGATCAGCCGGTGGAACTTGAAGGCGGCGGCGGCCCGGCGGGCCAGCGCCATGCCGGAGGAGCGCATCTCGGAGGCGGCCTCCTGGACCGGCGGCTTGCCGGTCTGGTGCCGCGCGACGCCGACCAGGTCGGTCTCGGCCTTGATCAGGATGGCGCCGAGGGCGGCCAGGGTGCCGAGGAAGGCCCACAGCCAGTCGATCCGGCCGCTGCCCCACAGGTCGGCGGCGCGCAGGCCGAAGCCGACGAGCACCGCGGCGTCGGTGAGGTAGGCGCCGACCCGGTCGAGGTAGACGCCGCCGAGCGAGTACTGCTGCCTCCAGCGCGCGATCTCGCCGTCGACGCAGTCCAGCAGCAGGTACATCTGGACGCACACCACGCCCAGGACGGCGCCCGCGATCCCCGGCACCAGCAGGGCCGGGGCCGCGAGCACGCCGAAGACGGTCATCAGGTACGTGAGCTGGTTGGGCGTGACCCTGGTGTTCACCAGGTAGCGGTCGACCCGCAGGGACACCTCACGCATGTAGAGGCGTCCCATCCAGTGCTCACCGCTGCGCCGGTCCTTCACCCCTGCGGGATGGACGACCGGACGGAGTTCAGCTACCGATGGCCTTGACATAGTCGGCGTACGTGTCCTTGATCTGTTGGGAGGTGAGGTCGAGGTGTTCGAGGATCGTGTAGCGGCCGGGCCTGGTCTGCGGGGCGTACTCCACGGCCCGGACGAACTCGTCCACCGTGAAGCCGATCTCGCCCGGCGTCACCGGCAGACCGTGCCGACGCAGCACCTCGGCCATGTACACCGACTCCTCGTGGGCCCCGCGCAGGTACATCGCGAAGGCCGCGCCCAGGCCGCACTGCTCGCCGTGGGCGGCCGCGCGCTTGGGGAAGAGCAGGTCGAAGGCGTGGTTGATCTCGTGGCACGCGCCGGAGGAGGGGCGTGAGTCGCCCGACACCGACATGGCGATACCGCTGAGGACCAGCGCCTCGGCGAGCACCTGGAGGAAGTCGTTGTCCCCGATGCCGCCCGGGTGCCTCAGCACCGCCTCGCCGGCCTGGCGGGCCATCGCGGCGGCCAGGCCGTCGATCTTCTCGCCGTTGACGCGGTTGGCGAGCTCCCAGTCCGCGATCGCCGAGATGTTCGACACCGCGTCGCCGATGCCCGCCCGCACGAAGCGGACCGGGGCCTCGCGGATGACGTCCAGGTCGATGACGACCGCGATCGGGTTCGGCACACCGTAGGAGCCGCGCCCCGCGTCGTTGTCGAGCGTGGCGACCGGCGAGCACAGGCCGTCGTGGGCGAGGTTCGTCGGTACGGCGACCAGCGGCAGGCCGATGCGCGCCGCGGCGAACTTGGCGCAGTCGATGATCTTGCCGCCGCCGAGCCCGACGACCGCGTCGTAGTGGCCGGCCTTTATCTCGCCGGCCAGCCGGATCGCGTCGTCGAGGGTGCCGCCCCCGACCTCGTACCAGGTGGCGCCGGGCAGGCTGGGGGCGATCCGCTCGCGGAGCTTGGCGCCGGAGCCGCCGCTGACGGCGACGGCGAGCTTGCCGGAGTGCGAGATGCGCTCGTCGGCGAGGACGCAGCCCAGGTCGTCGAGGGCACCCGGGCGGATGTCCACGACGACCGGCGAGGGGATGAGCCTGGTCAGTAGTGGCACGCGATCTCCCGTCCCCGGGCGAGGTCGTCGTGGTTGTCGATCTCGACCCACGGGACGTCACCGATCGGTGCGACGTCGATGCGGAAGCCGCGGTGCACGAGCTCCTGGTAGCCGTGCTCGTAGAACTGCTGCGGGTCGGTCTCCCACACGGTCTTCAGCGCGTCGGCCAGGTCGGCGGCCGCGTCGCCCTCGATGAGGGTGACGCCGATGTACTCGCCGGTGGCCTCGGCCGGGTCCATGAGCTTGGTGATCTTCTGGACGCCCTGGTCGGGGTCGACGACGACCTTCATCTCCTCGTCCGCGAGGGACTTCACGGTGTCGAGGGCGAGGATGATCCTCTTGCCGTCGCCGCGGGCGGCGAGCAGCGTCTTCTCGACGGAGACCGGATGGACGGTGTCGCCGTTGGCGAGGATCACACCGTCCTTGAGGGCGTCACGGCCGCACCACAGGGAGTAGGCGTTGTTCCACTCCTCGGCCTTGTCGTTGTCGATGAGGGTGAGCTTGAGGCCGTACTTCTCCTCCAGGGCCGCCTTGCGCGCGTAGACGGCCTCCTTGCGGTAGCCGACGATGATCGCGACCTCGGTCAGACCGATCTCGGCGAAGTTGCCGAGGGTGAGGTCGAGGACCGTCGGTTCGCCCTCTATGCCCGCGGGCCCCACCGGCACCAGCGCCTTGGGCAGGCTGTCGGTGTAGGGGCGCAGACGCCGTCCGGCGCCGGCCGCCAGCACGAGGCCGATCATGCGGGTTCTCCTTCATCGTGTACGGCGGGCGCGCCACCCTTGTGGGCGGCGACCCAGTAGCGGATGCTCTCGACGAGCACCACCAGGGCGACGGCCACGGCGAGGGCCGTGAGCGCCGCCGTGAACTGCGAGGCGGTGAGAAGCGCGGCGAGGACGGTGACGAGCAGCGTCCGTCCTTCGTGCCCCCCGATGGCGCGCACCAGCCAGGCCGGGGGCGCTCCGGCGTCGCCGCGGATGCGGTACACCGTGTCGTAGTGATGGTAGGCGACAGCCGCCACCAGCCCGAAAGCCGCAGGAAGGGCCCCGTTCACCTCCGCTTTGGCGGCGAGGACGAGGACGGTGCCGTATTCGGCGGCCCTGAACAGCGGCGGAACCATCCAGTCCAGGGCGCCCTTGAGGGGGCGCTGGACGGCCGCGGCGGACATGAAGACGTAACCGACGGCACACAGGACGGTCTGCCATCCGGCGCCCCACAGCCCGGCCGAGAGGACCACCAGAAGCGCTCCGGCAGCGGCCGCGTAGACCCCACCGCGCGGATACGTGCCGCGCGCGGTGCGCAGGAGCAGTTCGGTGAGCGGTCCGCTGTCCGCGAGGTCCGCCAGCGCCTTGGCCGCCCGGTCGGTGCGCTGTGCCTTGCGCGTCAGGGAGCGGAGCAGCCGGCCCGCCGTGGTGTACGTCCCCGCGAAGGCGCAGCCGACCAGCAGGGCGTAGAAGGTGATCCGGGGGGTGGTGGCCGCCGTGAGTACGGCGATCATGGCCCATCGTTCGCCGATGGGCAGGACTATCATCCGGCGCAGCCAGACGGTCCAGCCGACGCTGTCGAGCTTGTCGGAGAGGGCGGCGGTGGGGCTGGTGTTGGCGGTGGCGTCGTGGTTGGCCTCGTTGAAGGAGAAGTCCACGATGTGCCGGCAGCTCTGCAGGACCATCGCGCCGAGGGCGAGGGCCCACACGTCGTCACCACTGCGGGCCGCACCGAGGGCGAGACCGGCGTAGTAGGCGTACTCCTTGGCGCGGTCGAAGGTGGCGTCGAGCCAGGCGCCGAGCGTGGAGTACTGCAGCGAGTAGCGGGCGAGCTGGCCGTCGGTGCAGTCCAGGACGAACGACGCGATCAGCAGGACACCGGCGGCGACGTACCCGCCACGGGTGCCGGTGGCCGCGCAGCCGGCCGCGATGAGCGCGGTGAGCAGGGACGCGGTGGTGACCTGGTTGGGGGTCAGGCCGCGGCGGGCGCACCAGCGGGCGATGTAGCGGGAGTAGGGGCTGATGAAGTAGGTGGTGAAGAAGCCGTCGTGGGCCTTCACGGCCGACTTCAGGCGTACGGCCTCGTCGTCGACGGCGGCGACGGCCTGCCGTGCCTCGTTGCGGGCCTGCGGGTCGGCGGGGACGGTGGCGACGAGACTGCCGAGCGTGGGGTGGTGGACCGGTGTGCCGTCGGCGTCCAGAGCGGTGACGACGCGGTCGGCGAGGCTGTCGACGTCCCCCACGCTCGACTTGGCTCGCGCGGGGGCACCCCCACGTGCGGTACCGCCGTCGCTCGCGGAGTTCTCGCGGGCCATCGCCCGGGTCAGCGCCTGTCGGCCGGCCGCCTGCGCGGTCACCGCGCCGGGGATCGCGGCGAGCGGGAAGCGGGGGTCGGTGAGGGCGAGGCGCAGCGCGTGCAGATGGCCGACGAAGCGGGCGTCGACCACGGCGACCCGCTGCTCGGTCGGCACCTGGGCGAGGAGCGTCTCCGCGTCCGTGGGGTCGGCCGCGGCCCGGACGTCGAAACCGAGGGACCGCAGATCCCCCTCGATCGACGATCCGGGGACCGGCTGACCGGTGAGGATGGCGGTCGGCAACCGAACTCACTCCCTGGGTCCCCGACGCGTCCGCGCCGGTCGTGTGCACGATGGGGGGCGCCCCTTGGCTGCAGCAGAGGTGATGGCTGCACCAGGTGGGCGGCGTGTCGGCAGAGGCTATCGGATGCCGGGAAACAGGCGTTCACCGCCTGTTCATGACACCGTTGGAGAGGTCCGTACCCGGCCTTTGCCGAGATCATCATCGGTGATGCGCGGCCCGGCCCACAAACCGCGCCCCTTACACCTCGCATCCGGGACATTGCGCCTGCCTCGCGGGGGTCGGCATAAGGTGGGCGACCATGACGTGGCTGATCACCGGCGGAGCCGGATACATCGGGGCCCATGTGGCACGGGCCATGGCCGGCGCCGGGGAGCGGGTCGTCGCGCTGGACGACCTGTCGGCGGGGGTTCCCTCGCGACTGCCGGCGGGTGTGCCGCTGGTACGGGGCTCGTCGTCGGACGCCGACCTGGTGAAGCGGGTCCTGGCCGAGCACGCGGTCACGGGTGTGGTGCATCTCGCCGCGCGCAAGCAGGTCGCGGAGTCGGTGGCGCGGCCGACGCGGTACTACCAGGAGAACGTGGGCGGTCTCGCCGCGCTGCTGGAGGCGGTCGCCGGGGCCGGGGTGGAGCGGTTCGTCTTCTCCTCCTCCGCGGCCGTGTACGGCAATCCCGATGTGGATCTCATCACCGAGGACACCCCGTGCGCGCCGGTGAACCCGTACGGCGAGACGAAGCTCACCGGGGAGTGGCTGGTGCGGGCGGCGGGCCGGGCGCACGGCATCGCGACGGTGTGCCTGCGCTATTTCAACGTGGCGGGCGCGGCGGCGCCCGAGCTGGCCGACACCGGCGTCTTCAACATAGTGCCGATGGTCTTCGACCGGCTCACCCGCGACGAGGCCCCGCGGATCTTCGGCGACGACTATCCGACGCCGGACGGCACCTGTGTACGCGACTACATCCATGTCGCCGATCTCGCCGAGGCGCACCTCGCGGCGGCCCGGCGGCCCGGCGGGCCCAACGGTGACCTGACGGTGAACATCGGCCGCGGCGAGGGCGTCTCGGTACGGGAACTGGTCACGCTGATCGGCGAGGTCACCGGTGACCCGCGACCCGCCCTGGTCGAGCCCCGGCGCCCGGGCGACGCCCCGCGCGCGGTCGCCTCGGCCGCGCTGGCCGCCGAGGAGCTCGGCTGGACGGCTCGGCGCGGGGTGCGCGAGATGGTCGAGTCGGCGTGGCAGGGGTGGCGGCTGCACCACGGCGGGTGAGCGCGCACCGTTCTGACCTGCGCTTCGTTCGGTGGTTCGTTCGTGTTTCGTTCCGCGGTTCGTTTCCGCAGGTCAGGGCACATGACAACGGTGTTCAGTGCCGCGTTGCCCGATACCCCCCACCCGTAGTTGACTGTGGTCCCGGAGACCACGGCGACACCTAGGAGGGCGGCTTCTCATGGGGGCTGGGCACGATCACGGGCACGCGCACTCGCACGTGCCGACGGGCGGTACGGCGACAGCGGCCTACCGCGGTCGGCTGCGGGTCGCGCTGTCGATCACGCTCACCGTCATGGTGGTCGAGATCGTCGGCGGTGTCCTCGCGGACTCGCTCGCCCTGATCGCGGACGCGGCGCACATGGCGACGGACGCGCTGGGCCTGGGCATGGCGCTGCTCGCCATCCACTTCGCGAGCCGCCCGCCGAGCGGGAACCGCACCTTCGGGTACGCCCGCGCCGAGATCCTCGCCGCGCTCGCCAACTGTCTGCTGCTGCTCGGGGTCGGCGGTTACGTCCTGTACGAGGCGATCCAGCGGTTCATCACGCCGGCCGGCACCGAGGGCGGTCTGACCATCGTGTTCGGCGCGATCGGCCTGGTCGCGAACATGATCTCGCTGACGCTGCTGATGCGCGGTCAGAAGGACAGTCTGAACGTGCGGGGCGCCTTCCTGGAAGTGGCTGCGGACGCGCTGGGCTCGCTCGCGGTGATCCTCTCCGCGCTGGTCGTCCTCGCCACGGGCTGGCAGGCCGCCGACCCCATCGCCTCGTTGGTGATCGGCCTGATGATCGTGCCGCGCACCTTCAAGCTGCTGCGCGAGACCCTCGATGTGCTGCTGGAGGCGGCCCCCAAGGACGTCGACATCGCGGAGGTACGGGCCCACATCCTCGCCCTGGACGGAGTGCAGGACGTCCACGACCTGCACGCCTGGACGATCACCTCCGGCATGCCGGTGCTGTCCGCGCACGTCGTCGTGACCTCCGACGCGCTCAACGCCATAGGGCACGAGAAGATGCTGCACGAGTTGCAGGGCTGCCTCGGCGACCACTTCGACGTCGAGCACTGCACCTTCCAGCTGGAGCCGAGCGGGCATGCGGAGCACGAGGCCCGGCTCTGCCACTGAGGCTGTCGTCACCACCGGCGTGACCACCGTCGCGACCACCACGGACGGTTCCCGCCCTGTCACGCAGGGCACGATCACCTACCGGGCCCCTCTTCCGGCGCCGGGGCGGGTGACGCGCGCCGTGAAGTGCCGGGAGTGCCGGTTTCGTACGGCAGACTTGGGGCGCGAAGACCGATGCGAAGGATGGGTATGCCGATCACACCTGCCACCGCGACGCACAGCACGTCGAGCGGCACCGAGGACGCGATTTTGCTGGAACTCGTCGACGAGAACGGTGTGACGATCGGCACCGCGGAGAAGCTGGCCGCGCACCAGCCACCCGGGCAGTTGCATCGCGCGTTCTCGGTCTTCCTCTTCGACGAGCGGGGCCGGCTGCTGCTCCAACAGCGGGCGCTCGGCAAGTACCACTCGCCCGGTGTCTGGTCCAACACCTGCTGCGGCCACCCCTACCCCGGTGAGGCACCCTTCGCGGCGGCGGCGCGCCGGACCCACGAGGAGCTCGGGGTCTCCCCGACACTGCTCGCCGAGGCGGGCACCGTCCGCTACAACCACCCGGACCCCGACTCCGGCCTCGTGGAGCAGGAGTACAACCACCTCTTCGTGGGCCTGGTGCAGTCCCCACTCCGCCCGGACTCCGGCGAGGTCGGCGCCACAGCCTTCGTCACACCGGCCGAACTGGCGGAACGCCACGCCAAGGACACGTTCTCGGCCTGGTTCATGACCGTCCTGGACGCGGCCCGCCCAGCGGTACGCGAACTGACGGGGCCGTCGGCGGGTTGGTGACGGCGGGGGTGCCGCGGGCGCAGGCGGGTTGGCCACCTCATCGGCGGTCGGGGGTCACGGGCTGCCGCCCCGCCCACGGGTGATCGGTCTCAGCCGCGCCTCGTCGGCGGGGGTGCAGAGCAGGCGACGGGCCGCCGGGGGACGCCGGCGGCCGGCCGGGCTCACGGGCCGGTGGGCTTGAGGGGGAGGGCGGCCCAGATCACCTTGCCGCCGGTTGCAGTGTGTTCGACGTCGCACACGCCGCCCGCCTCGAGGGTGATCTCGCGCACCAGGAGCAGTCCGCGTCCGCCGGTGCGGCCGTGGTCGGTCTCCAGGGCGGTGGGGCGGTAGGGGTGGTTGTCCTCGACTGACACCCGCACCCACTCCGCGCCGACGGCGACCTCCACGGCGAGCATCGGCGACAGCAGCGCCGCATGGCGGACGGCGTTCGTCACCAGCTCCGAGACGATCAGCAGAAGCCCCTGGGCCAGGTCGTCCGAGACCGGCACTCCCTGGCGGTGGAGCAGGTCCCGTACCGCGTGTCGCGCCTGCGGGACCGAGGCGTCCTCGGCGGGGGCGGTGAACCGCCAGACACCTTCGTACGGCAGCGGCTGCGGCGGCCCGTGGTTCTCCATCGTCCGGTCGCCACCCTTGCGCTCGATTGTCACCACACGACGAGTGTTGGTACCGCGCGCCCCGACTCCCGAGAACTGAACAGAAGTCAGCGAATATCGAGCGTTTCTGACCACTGGCGTATGACACCGTCAGTTGTGGGACCACTCCTGTCCTGGCCACGCCGAGCTTGCGAACTCTTCGGGTTGTACGCCACCGACCTCGTCATCGGCCTCGTCACCGTCCCTTGGACAGCCGGTCGGTGACCATGCCGACCACGCGCCGGCCGCCGAAGCCGGTGGCGATCAGACCGAGCCCGTCGAAGAGCAGCGCGAGCGAGAAGAAGCAGCCGATGACGTACTTGCTGCTGCTCGGCCAGTGCGCCAGCACCAGGGCACCCAGCAGCAGGTCGAAGGCGCCCAGGACGAGGGTCCAGCCGAACTGCGGGCCGCGCACCACGAGGCTGCCCACCACCCGGAAGAGGCCGGCGGCCAGGAACAGCAGGGCGGCGAACATGGTCAGGGCGGCGGCGGTCTCGTCGGGACTGCGGATGACCACCACGCCGGCGGCGATGTTCAGGGCCGCGACGACGGTCCCGAGCCAGAAGAAGTTGGTGCCGCGTGCCTGCACCGCGTGCAGCAGACCGACGATGCCGCCGATCAGCAGCAGCCAGCCGAACAGGATCATCGACGTGAGGGTGGCGAGGCCGGTGTAGATCAGCCCGACGAGTCCCGCGACCACCAGGAGCACGCCGAGCGCGCCGATCCAGCTGAAGTCGCGCCGGAGCTTCTCCGTCTCGCTCTTGCGGCGGGTGGACGTGGCCATGACCGCCTCCTCGCGTCTCTTCGCTTGTGATCCCCCCTCTGATTCATCCCCTCTCTCCATCGTGCCGTAACTCACCTCGTCCTTCTTGATCGCGACCTCGGCCCTGCGGATAGCATCCGCCGCATGGAGCCCCAGCTGCTGCACAGCGCCACCGACTCGGTCGCCACCGTCGTCGTCCACCACCCGGCCAAGCGCAACGCCATGACGGCCGCGATGTGGCGAGCTCTGCCCCCGCTCCTGGAGACGCTGGCCGCCGACCCGGACGTACGGGCTCTGGTGCTGACCGGCGAGGGCGAGACCTTCTGCGCGGGGGCCGACATCTCCACACTTCAGGGATCGCCGGAGGAGGCGCAGCGGCTGGCGGTGCTCGCCGAGGAGGCCCTCGCCGCCTTCCCGAAGCCGACGCTGGCGGCGATACGGGGGCACTGTGTGGGCGGCGGATCACAGCTGGCGGCAGCCTGTGATCTGCGGTTCGCCGAGGAGGGCGCGCTGTTCGGGGTGACCCCGGCGAAGCTCGGCATCGTCTACCCGGCGTCCTCGACGCGGCGGTTGGCGTCGCTGGTGGGGCCTGCCACCACCAAGTACCTGCTGTTCTCCGGTGAGTTGATCGACGCGGAGCGGGCACTGCGGACCGGTCTCGTCGACGAGGTGCTGCCCGCCGGTGAACTGGGCAAACGGGTCGCGGAGTTCACGCGGATCCTGGCGAGCCGCTCGCAGCTGACGCAGGCCGCGGCGAAGGAGTTCGCCGACGGGCGCGACGACCGGGACGCGTACTGGGCCGCGCAGGCACGCGGCAGCGGCGACACCGCGGAGGGCGTCGCCGCGTTCCTGCAGCGCAGGCAGCCGCGCTTCACATGGAGTGTGCCTACGTCAGGATGAAGCGGCTCTTGGAGCGGAACTCCTCGACGAGGTGCGCGGGCGCCTTGTGCGGTGCGCCGGCGTCGTAGGGCGGCTGCGGGTCGTACTCCGTGAGCAGCTGCACCGCCTGGGCGTGTTCGTCGCCGGCGATCCTGCCGAGCAGGGTGAGGCCCATGTCGATGCCGGAGGAGACGCCGGCGGCGGTGACGTACTTGCCGTCGAGGACGACCCGCTCCCCCGTCGGCTCGGCCCCGAACCGCGTCAGCTGGTCCAGGGCCAGCCAGTGGGACGTGGCACGGCGGCCCTTCAGGAGACCGGCGGCGGCCAGCAGCAGGGAACCGGTGCACACGGACGTCGTCCAGGTACTGGTCGCGTCGGCGGCGCGCAGCCACTCCAGCAGGGTCTCGTTCCCCATCTGCGCGGTCTGCCCCGGGCCACCCGGCACCACCACGATGTCGGGGCTCGGCACTTCGGCCAGCGCCTTGTCGGCGGTGATCGCGAGCGTTCCCGTGTCGGTACGGACGGGCCCTGTCTCCGCGGCGACGAACACGGTCTCCGCGCCCGGGAGGCGGCCGAGGGTCTCGTAGGGGCCGACGGCGTCGAGAGCGGTGAAGCGGTCGAAGAGGACGATGGCTGTCTGCACGGGCGGGTTCTCCTCTGGGTGGGCTGGGGATCAGTGGGCCGGTGCCGGGTGGAAGCGGCGGCGGTATTCGGCCGGGGACGTGCCGAGGGTTCTGATGAAGGCGCGGCGCATGGCCTCCGGGGTGCCGTAGCCGCTGGCGCGGGAGATCTCCTCGATGCCGTCGGCGGTGTCCTCCAGGAGGCGGCGGGCGTGTTCGAGGCGGACGCTGTCGACGTAGCGGCCGGGGGTCGTGCCGGTGTCGGCGTGGAAGGCGCGGGCGAAGTGGCGGGGTGAGAGGCGGGCGCGGGCGGCGAGCGCCTCGACGCTCAGGTCGGCGGCCGGGTGCTCGGTGATCCACTGCTGGACCTCGCGCAGCGGTTCGCGCCGGGCGGTCTGCGCGGCGAGCTGGGCGCTGAACTGGGCCTGGTTGCCGGGCCTGCGCAGGAAGACCACCAGATGGCGGGCGACGGTGAGCGCGGCGTCCCGGTTCAGGTCCTCCTCGACGAGGGCGAGCGCGAGGTCGATGCCGGAGGTGACACCGGCCGAGGTGAGGACGTGTCCGTCGCGTACGTAGATGGGGTCGGGGTCGACCGCGACGGCCGGGTGGTCGCGGGCGAGCTTGTCGCAGTAGGCCCAGTGGGTGGTGGCGCGGCGCCCGTCCAGCAGACCCGCGGCCGCGAGCAGGATCGCCCCGGTGCACACGGAGACGAGGCGGCGGGCGCGCGGGGCGTGGGTACGCAGCCAGTCGGTCAGGCGTGGGTCGGCGAGGCGGGTGCCCTGGCCGCCGGGGACGAGCAGGGTGTGCGGGGCGGCGACGTCCGTGAGCGCCTCGTCCGGTACGAGGGTCAGGCCGCTGGAGGTGCGCACCGGCCCGCCGTCCAGGGAGGCCGTGCGGACGCGGTACGTCCCCGGGGTGACGTTCTCCGCGCCCGCGAAGACCTCCAGGGGGCCGGTGACATCGAGGCTCTGGACGCCGTCGAAGAGGACGAAGAGAACGGTGCGCTGCGCCATGCCCTCGATTCTTGACGGGGCGGAGCATGGCCGCAATGACGGCCTTCCCACCTTTTCTGCCATGTGAGGTGGTCACTCGGCGCATGATCGGCCGCGGTCGAGGTACCCGGATGTCGTCCGGCCCCACGGCCGGCAGAGAAAGCGAATCGAAGCGAGGAAAGGGGAACTCCGTGTTCCGTGCGATCGCAGACGTGCTGCGCCAGATCGGTGGGGCGATAGCCACAGTGGTGACGCTCCCGTTCCGCGCCCTGGCCAGGCTGTTCGGCGGCGCCTCGTCCTCCGCCCACCGCGGACGGGCCTGACCCGCCGTGTCCCCGCCCTGATCCCCGAGTGTCGGTCCCACCTGCCACAATTGCCGCGCAACCTCAGTGGAGAAGGCGGTACGGGATCGTGACGACACCCGGATCCATCGGGTCCATCAACGTAGGGTCCATCGAAGGCAGGATCGCCGAGGAGCTCGGCGTACGGGAGCGGCAGGTGAAGGCCGCTGTGGAACTGCTCGACGGCGGTTCCACGGTGCCCTTCATCGCCCGCTACCGCAAGGAAGCGACCGAGATGCTCGACGACGCGCAGCTGCGCACGATCGAGGAGCGGCTGCGCTACCTGCGGGAGCTGGAGGAGCGTCGGACGGCGATCCTGGAGTCGGTGCGCGAGCAGGGCAAGCTCACCGACGAGCTGGAGGCACGGATCCGGGGTGCCGAGACCAAGGCGCGCCTGGAGGACATCTACCTGCCGTACAAGCCCAAGCGGCGCACCAAGGCGCAGATCGCGCGGGAGGCGGGACTGGAACCGCTGGCGGAGGGGCTGCTCGGTGACCCGAGTGTGGACCCCCTTGCCGCGGCCGCCGCGTTCGTCGACGCCGACAAGGGCGTGGCCGATCCGCAGGCCGCCCTGGACGGGGCGCGGGCGATCCTCACCGAGCGGTTCTCGGAGGACGCCGACCTGATCGGCGAGGTCCGCGAGCGCATGTGGGTGCGCGGGCGGCTGGCCGCCAAGGTACGGGAGGGCAAGGAGGAGGCCGGCGCCAAGTTCGCCGACTACTTCGACTTCGCCGAGCCCTTCACCGAGCTGCCCTCGCACCGCATCCTGGCGATGCTGCGCGGCGAGAAGGAGGAGGTCCTCGACCTCGTCCTGGAGCCGGAGGAGCCTTCCGAGCAGCCCGGCCCCTCGTCGTACGAGGCGATCGTCGCGTCGAGGTTCGGGATCGCCGACCGCGGCCGCCCCGCCGACAAGTGGCTGACGGACACGGTCCGCTGGGGCTGGCGCACCCGCATCCTCGTCCACCTCGGCATCGACCTGCGGCTGCGGCTGCGTACGGCCGCCGAGGACGAGGCCGTGAACGTCTTCGCCGCGAACCTCCGTGACCTGCTGCTCGCCGCCCCGGCGGGCACGCGCGCGACGCTCGGCCTCGACCCGGGCTTCCGTACGGGCGTGAAGGTCGCCGTGGTCGACGCGACCGGCAAGGTCGTCGCGACGGACGTGATCTATCCGCACGTCCCGGCCAACAAGTGGGACGAGGCGATCGCCAAGCTGGCACGGCTCGCCAAGGAGCACGCCGTCGAGCTGATCGCCATCGGCAACGGCACGGCGTCCCGCGAGACCGACAAGCTCGCCGGTGAACTCATCACCAAACACCCGGAGTTGCAGCTCACCAAGGTCATGGTGTCCGAGGCGGGCGCGTCCGTGTACTCGGCCTCCGCCTTCGCCTCGCAGGAGCTGCCCGACATGGACGTGTCGCTGCGCGGCGCGGTGTCCATCGCCCGTCGGCTGCAGGACCCGCTGGCCGAGCTGGTGAAGATCGACCCGAAGTCGATCGGTGTCGGGCAGTACCAGCACGACCTGTCCGAGGTGAAGCTGTCGCGCTCGCTGGACGCGGTGGTGGAGGACTGTGTGAACGGCGTCGGTGTCGACGTCAACACGGCGTCGGCCCCGCTGCTCGCCCGGGTCTCCGGCATCACCTCCGGTCTCGCCGAGAACATCGTGTCGCACCGCGACGCCAACGGCCCGTTCACCTCCCGCTCCCAGCTGAAGAAGGTGGCGCGGCTGGGCCCGAAGGCGTACGAGCAGTGCGCGGGCTTCCTTCGCATCCGCGGCGGCGACGACCCGCTGGACTCCTCCAGCGTGCACCCGGAGGCGTACCCGGTGGTGCGCCGGATGGTGAAGACGACGGGCCAGGAGGTGGCCTCGCTCATCGGCAACACCTCGGTGCTGCGCTCGCTGAAGGCGACCGAGTTCGTGGACGAGACGTTCGGTCTGCCGACCGTGACGGACATCCTCAAGGAGCTGGAGAAGCCCGGGCGCGACCCGCGGCCCGCCTTCAAGACGGCCACCTTCAAGGAGGGCGTGGAGAAGATCTCCGACCTGTCGTCCGGGATGGTCCTGGAGGGCGTGGTGACGAACGTGGCGGCCTTCGGCGCCTTCGTGGACGTCGGTGTCCACCAGGACGGTCTGGTGCACGTCTCCGCGATGTCGAAGACGTTCGTGAAGGACCCCCGGGACGTGGTGAAGCCCGGTGACATCGTCAAGGTGAAGGTCCTCGACATCGACATCCCGCGCAAGCGGATCTCGCTGACACTGCGCCTCGACGACGAATCCGCTCCACAGGGCGGCCGTCAGAACGAGGGAGGCGAGCGGCGGCAGCGTGGCGGACGTCCGCCGCAGCAGCGCCAGAACCGGGGTGGCGGGGGCTCGCGCCAGGCGGCGCCGCCGGCCAACAGCGCCATGGCCGACGCTCTGCGCAAGGCGGGTCTGCTCGATCCCGGAAAGCGCTGAGGTCGCGGGGAGCCGCGGGTCCGTCGTGGCCGGTCGCGCGGTTCCCCGCGTCCCCTTGGGGCGCGTGCGCACGCGTCGTTGCCTACAGTGAACGGCATGATCGCGTCACACGTCATCACCTGGGACGTCACCGGGAGCAAGGGGTACGAGACCGCCTGGGTCGAGGTCGGCGCCGATGCTCTGCGGGCCCGCGGGCGGGCGGTCGGGACGACGCCGGAGCCGTACTGGGTCTCGTACGAGCTCGAGACCACGGCCGGCTTCGTGACGCAGCGGCTGCGGGTGACGGCCGAGACCGCCGAACGGACCCGCACGCTGGATCTACGGCACGACGGCCAGGGCGGCTGGACGGCCGACGGCGTGCGGGTGCCGGAGGTCGAGGGCGCCCTCGACTGCGATCTGGGGCTGTGCCCGCTCACCAACACCATGCCGGTGCTGCGGCACGAGCTGCATCGGGTGCCCGGGGAGCGGGAGTTTCTGATGGCCTGGGTGTCGGTGCCGGACCTGGCCGTACAACCGTCACGGCAGACCTACACCCATCTCGGGCGCGCCGGGGACGGCGGCGGGCGGGTGCGGTACGCCTCGGGGGACTTCCGCAGTGACGTGGAGTTCGACGCGGACGGCCTGGTCGTGGAGTACCCGCAGCTGGCGCGGCGCCTGGCGGCCGGTTAGCGCTCGGTCACCTTGCCGTCCGCCACCTCCAGGCGGCGCGTGACGTGGACCGCGTCCAGCATGCGGCGGTCGTGGGTGACCAGCAGGAGCGTGCCTTCGTAGGCGTCGAGGGCCGACTCCAGTTGCTCGATGGCCGGCAGGTCGAGGTGGTTGGTCGGCTCGTCGAGGACGAGGAGGTTGACCCCTCGGCCCTGCAGCAGTGCCAGGGCCGCGCGGGTGCGCTCGCCCGGTGAGAGCGTGGCCGCCGGGCGCAGCACGTGGTCCGACTTGAGGCCGAACTTGGCCAGCAGGGTGCGTACCTCGGCGGGTTCCGTGTCCGGGACGGCCGCGCGGAAGGCGTCCAGCAGGGCCTCCGGGCCGTGGAAGAGCCCGCGGGCCTGGTCGACCTCACCGACGAGCACGCCCGAGCCGAGGGCCGCGTGTCCGGCGTCCAGCGGGACACGGCCGAGGAGGGCGCCGAGCAGGGTCGACTTGCCGGCGCCGTTGGCACCGGTCACCGCGACCCGGTCGGCCCAGTCGATCTGGAGGGACACGGGACCGAAGGTGAAGTCCCCCCGGCGTACCTCGGCGTCGCGCAGGTTGGCCACGACCGCGCCGGAACGCGGGGCGGCCGCGATCTCCATGCGCAGCTCCCACTCCTTGCGCGGCTCCTCGACGACGTCCAACCGCTCGATCATGCGCTGGGTCTGCCGGGCCTTCGCCGCCTGCTTCTCGCTGGCCTCGCTGCGGAACTTGCGGCCGATCTTGTCGTTGTCGTTGCCCGCCTTGCGGCGGGCGTTCTTGACGCCCTTGTCCATCCAGGAGCGCTGCATCTGGGCCCGGTCCGCGAGGGCGGCGCGCTTGTCGGCGTACTCCTCGTAGTCCTCGCGGGCGTGCCGGCGGGTCACGTCCCGCTCCTCCAGGTAGGCCTCGTAACCGCCGCCGTAGAGGTTGATCTGCCCCTGGGCGAGGTCGAGTTCGAGGACCTTGGTGACCGTGCGGGTGAGGAACTCGCGGTCGTGGCTGACGACGACGGTGCCGGCGCGCAGGCCGCTCACGAAGCGTTCGAGGCGCTCCAGGCCGTCGAGGTCGAGGTCGTTGGTGGGCTCGTCGAGCAGGAAGACGTCGTAGCGGGAGAGCAGCAGGGAGGCGAGTCCGGCGCGGGCCGCCTGGCCGCCGGACAGGGAGGTCATCGGCTGGTCGAGGTCGACGCCGAGGCCCAGCGAGTCGGCGACCTCCTCCGCCCGCTCGTCGAGGTCGGCGCCGCCGAGCCCGAGCCAACGCTCCAGGCTGGTCGCGTACGCGTCGTCGGCGCCCGGCGCCCCGTCGACGAGGGCCTGCGTCGCCTCGTCCATCACCCGCTGGGCCTCGGCCACGCCGGTGCGACGCGCGAGGAACTCCCGCACGGTCTCCCCCGGCCGCCGCTCCGGCTCCTGGGGCAGATGCCCCACGGTCGCCGTGGGCGGCGACAGCCTCAGCTCCCCCTCCTCCGGCACGGTGAGCCCGGCGAGCAGCTTCAGCAGGGTGGACTTGCCCGCCCCGTTGGCACCGACCAGCCCGATCACATCCCCCGGCGCGACGACGAGGTCGAGCCCGGAGAACAGGGAGCGGTCACCGTGCCCGGCGGCGAGGTTCTTGGCGACGAGGGTGGCAGTCATCAGGGGGCGATCCTAATGGCCACCCGACGCGGCCCGCGCCCGGGTTTCCACCGAGCCGCCGCCCGACGCGCCCCGCCCAGCCCACTGCCACCCCCGCCAGGGGCTCGCAACGCACCGGCGTCTCCCTTGCCCGCGCTCTCTCGACGCACCACCGCCCCTGCCGGGACCGCAGCGCACCGTGTGCGGCGCGCGTGCCTTCGAGGTGCGCGCCGCCTCCGCGTGCGCCATGCCCGGCGCGGCCGCCCCGCGCGACGAGCACGGCCCCGCCGCATGCCACACGCCCGGCACCGCCTTCGCACGGCCCCGCGCCGGCACCGGTCGCCTCACCACCGCCACCCCACCGCGGGCTCTCAACGCGCCGTCGCGCCACCACCCCCCCTAGGGCTCCCAACCGTCGCCCGCCACCACCCCCGCCGGAACCTCAGCGTCTCATCGCCCTCACCAGCACGCTGCCCGTGGTCCGGGCCACGACGAAGGACTCGCCCTTCACTGCCTTGGGGTCCAGGGGTATGCGGTGGTGGCCCGGTTCGAGGACGGCGTCGAAGACGTCGTGGGTGTGGGCGCGGAAGAGGCGGTCGAGGCGGTAGGTGGTGATGCGGACGCGGCAGGGGGAGGTGACCTCGATGGCGGCGGCGCCGTCGGTGGCGACGAGGTCGAGGAGGCGGCGTTGTTCGGGGGGTCGGCGGTCGAGGGCGTTCTCGATCTGGGCGACCAGGAGGGGGACGATGGGGGCGAGGCCGTCGACGTAGGCGACGTCGACTCCGGCGCGGGCGAAGGAGTGGCGTACCGCGGCGCGTTCCTCCTCGCCGATGGCGCGGCCGAAGGCGACGGCGCCGTAGGCGCGCAGTTCGTCGGCGGGGACGTCGTTCGCGTCGTGGGCGATGTCGGCGCCGATGCCGATGGTGCGCAGGGCCGCCGCCAGTTTGGCGAGGACGGCGACCCGGGCCCCGATCAGCAGGACACGGCGGCGGTCGGTGGTGGGGGCGGTGTCGTCGAGCAGGGAGCCGAGGGCCGCGCGGTACTCGTCGCCGCGGAAGTGGAAGGGGCCGAGGCCGTGGTAGCCGTTGAGGTCCAGGTCGGCGTGCTCGTCGGTCTGCCAGGCGAAGTCCCGCCAGACGTAGTCGTCGCCGTGTCGCTCGATAAGGGTGGTGACCGCTCCGCAGCCCAGGTCCTCGCACTCGGGGCAGCCGTAGACGACGTAGCGTCCGCCGGGCAGGGGCGGGTCGGCCTCCAGCAGGAGGGCGCGGACCTGCGCGGTGAAGATCGCGGGCGGTACGTCGGAGGCGAGCGGGGAGACGGCGTCCAGGTCGGAGAGGCGGAACAGCAGCGGGCGCCCGTCGACGATGAAGTCCAAGAAGTCCCGGTGGACCTGGACGCCACCGTCCGCGAGAACTCCACCGGCACGCATCGCCGGTGCCAGGCCGAAGGTCGCGTACTCGGCAGACATGCTGTGAGTATCCCCAGGAAGGGGGCGAGGTGAGCACGGCATGACGTATTCCGCTAACGTCCCGGCGTGGCGAGCGAACAGAGTGGCGATGTGGTGGTCGTCGGCGGGGGCGTCATCGGTCTGACGACGGCCGTCGTGCTGGCGGAGCGCGGCAGGCGGGTGCGGGTGTGGACGCGGGACCCGGTGGAGCGGACCACCTCGGCGGTCGCGGGTGCGCTGTGGTGGCCGTACCACATCGACCCGATCGCCTCCGCGCGGGCGTGGGCGCTGCGATCCCTCGACCTGTACGAGGAGTTGGCGCGCCGTCCGGACGACACCGGTGCACGCCTGGTCGAAGGGGTACTGGGCGAGACGGAGCTGGACGAGGTCCTCGGGTGGGCGGCTGCCCGGCTGCCGGGGGTGCGGGTGTCGTCGGCCGACGAGTACGCGGGGGCGGGGGTGTGGGCGCGGCTGCCGCTCATCGACATGCCGGTCCATCTGTCGTGGCTGCGGGAGCGATTGCTGGCGGCGGGTGGCACGGTCGAGGAGCGTACGGTCGCCGCTCTCGCGGAGGCCGAGGCGCCCGTGGTGGTCAACTGCACCGGCCTGCAGGCCCGGGACCTGGTGCCGGACCCGTCCGTGTGGCCGGTGCGGGGGCAGTTGGTCGTCGTGGAGAACCCCGGGATCCGTACCTGGCTCGTCTCCACCGCTCCGGACGGCTCGACGGCGTACTTGTTCCCGCAGCCCGGGCGACTGGTGCTCGGCGGGACCGCGGACGACGACGTCTGGTCGCTGGAGCCGGACCCGGAGGTGGCCGAGGCGATCGTGCGGCGGTGCGCGGCGCTGCGGCCCGAGATCGCGGGGGCACGCATCCTGGAACACCGGGTGGGGCTGCGGCCCGCGCGGCCCACGGTCCGCCTGGAGCGCGAAGTGCTGCCGGACGGGCGGGTGTTGGTGCACAACTACGGGCACGGTGGGGCGGGGGTGACGGTGGCGTGGGGCTGCGCGGAGGAGGCGGCCCGGCTGGCCGCCCCCTCCTGAGTCACTGACTTTCCTGAGTCACTGACTTTCCTGCGTCACCGGCTCGCTACCGGCCCGGGACGCGGTCCGCGCCCTTCGGTACCCCTACGCCGTCCAGGGCCCCGGCCCCGGGAGTCGCCGGCCGTGTTCCGGACGTGGCACGGGCGAACGCCCCCGTGCCGCCGACGAACGGGACCTCGGCGGAGGTGCGGGACAGGTCGAGGGTGAGGGTCGGAGTGGTGGACGGGGGGTCGATGAGGTCCTTGTCCGTGCCCGCGACGATCAGCGCGAGGCGGTGGCCCCGGGGGACGACGTGGTCGGTGGCGGCCAGGTCGAGGGTGATCGTGTACGCCCTGCCCGGGGTGAGCGGTTCTCCCTTGCGGTCGGAGGCGTGGTTGCCGAGGTCGGCCCAGCCGCGGCTGACGATCGTGTAGTCGACGTCGGCCGTCTTGGCCTGCGTCTCCTTGAAGCAGGCGCTGTCACCGGCCGTGCTCGCGCCCCAGCAGGAGCGGTCCGTGAGGGTGGTGATGCCCTCGGCCGCGTCGGCGTAGTCGCGGATGGTGTCGGGGCCGAGGTCGACGAGGACGGCGCTCAGGTGGGCCGTCGAAGTGGTGGGGGTCGCGGTGACGGTGACCTCGGAGGAGCCGGACAGGCGCAGGTCCCGGGTCAGCGGACCGGTGGTGAAGCCGGCCTCGTCGGGGGTCGGGGTGTCGATCCGGGCGGCCCAGTCGGTCTCGGCGAGCCGCGGGTCGTCGGTGACGGTCTCGGTGCCCCTGGCCCTGCTCAGGCCGAGGGTGCCGACGCCCGGCCGGGTGCCACGGGCCGGGCGCAGGGTGGTGGTGTCCGTGCCGCGCGGCGGCCACGCCCTGGAGGTGACCCACTGGTCGGGGTGGCGTTCGATGTCGGCCATGGGCGCGCGGTCGATGCCGTTGTCGTAGCCGAGGAGTTCGTGGTCGAACCAGCGGTGCAGGGTGTCGACCCAGGTGGCGCGGCGGAAGTCGAAGGGGTCGACGTGGCCGGTCTGGGAGAGCCAGATCTTGCGCTCGACGCCGTTCTTCGCGAGGGCGTCCCACCACTGTCCGAAGTGCTTGGCGCGGACGTTGAGGTCCTGCATGCCGTGGATCAGGAAGACGCTCGCCTTCACCTTCGCGGCGTCCTTGACGTAGTCGCGCTCGGTCCACAGGCGGGTCCAGTCGCCGGTGCGCGGGGCGCCGTCGACGAGCTTCTGCTGTACGGCGGCGCACTTGGCGCGGGCCTCGGGGCTCTCGACGCGGTCGGACAGCCAGTCGGGGCCGGAGTCGTACAGCGGGGCGCCCTGGGCGAAGTAGTAGTCGTACCAGGAGGAGATCGCGGCGATCGGGACGATGGTCTTCAGGCCCTTGACCCCGGTGGCGGCGACGCCGTTGGCGATGGTGCCGTCCCAGCTCTTGCCGATCATGCCGGTGCGGCCGTTGGTCCAGGTCGCCTTGGCGCGTGTGGTGCCGGTGCGGGTCGTGTACGCCTTGGCGCGGCCGTTCAGCCAGTCGACGACGGCCTTGGCGGACTGGATGTCGGAGCGCCCGCCGACGTCGACGCAGCCGTCGGAGCGGTTGGTGCCGGAGAGGTCGACGGCGACGAAGGCGTAGCCGCGGGGCACGAAGTAGTTGTCGTAGAAGAGCGGTGCCTGGACGACGTTGTCGGCGGCGTCGTAGGTCTTCTTCTGGCTCTCGTTGCCGCGGCCGCAGCAGGAGTAGTAGGGGCTGGCGTCCATGATGACGGGGATCTTCCGGCCCTGCCGGGCGGGTTCACGCGGGCGGACGATGTCGGCGGCGACCCGGTCGGTGCTGCCGTCGCCGTCGGCGTCGAGGCCGGTGTCGACCCAGACGGCCTCGCGGACGGCGTCGTCGTAGGAGTAGACCGGACGGCTCTCCCGCGAGCCGGCCTGGGCGGGCGCGGGGGCGAGGAGGGAGGCGGCCAGCGCGGCGACGGCCGCGGTCGCGAGCGTTCTCCAGGTCGTTGAGCGCGTGCGTTTCGGCATGCGCGGGACGGTACAGGGGTCAACTCCCGGGCAGAAGAGGGCAACCGGACGTGTCCGGAGGCTTGGCGGAGTGGTGTGTCCATGTCGGCCGAATGGCGATCGTGTGACGGCGGTGGTGATGGACACGCGTGGGGGCACAGGGACTCAATAGGCTTCGAACTGACCTTCTGCCACTACGACTTGGAGCTTTCGTGCACCGCAGAATCATCGCGCCGGGCGCACTCGCCGCCGCTTCCCTGTTGCTGGCGATCCCGGCATCGGCCGCGAGCCACACCCCTGGCGCGCCGGGCATCGGCGACCCCTACTACCCGGACTACGGCAACGGCGGATACGACGTCTCCCACTACGACCTGCGGCTGAAGTACCAGCCCGCCACGGACGAGTTGGAGGGCACCGCGACGCTGCTGGCCCGCACGACGCAGGACCTGTCCCGGTTCGATCTGGACTTCCTGCTGGACGTCGACGAGGTCCGGGTCAACGGCGCGAAGGCGTCCTTCACCACCTCGGGTGAGCACGAACTGGAGATCACGCCGAAGGCACCGCTGGACAAGGGCACGGCCGTCACCGTCGTCGTGCGCTACCGCGGGGTGCCGTCGTCGAAGCAGGCGTACGGCTTCACCAGCTGGCACCGCACACCGGACGGCGGGGTCGCCGCGAACGAGCCCGAGGCGGCCTGGTGGTGGTTCCCGAGCAACGACCATCCGCTCGACAAGGCCACCTATGACGTGTCGGTGCTGGTCCCCGACGGCTCGCAGGCCATCTCCAACGGCACGCTCCAGTCCACGAGTTCCCGGCTCGGGTGGACCCGTTACAACTGGCGGTCCAACAAGCCGCAGGCCACCTATCTGGCCACCCTCGCGGTGGGCAAGTTCGACGTCACCACCGGGACGACCGAGAGCGGCATCCCGGTCGTCAACGCCTACAGCAAGGACCTGGGCGACAACTACGGCGCGGCGCGGGCGAGCATCGAGCGGACCGGGGAGATCGCCGACTGGCTGGCCGAGTACTTCGGGCCGTACCCCTTCAACGCGCTCGGCGGGTACGTGCCGAACACGACCACCGGGTACGCGCTGGAGACGCAGACCCGGCCGTACTACAGCCCGCGGCAGTTCGCGAACGGGACGAACACCTCCGTGGTCGTGCACGAGTTGGCCCACCAGTGGTACGGCGACCTCGTGTCCGTCTCCCAGTGGAAGGACATCTGGGTCAACGAGGGCTTCGCGCGGTACGCGCAGTGGCTGTGGTCCGAGCACGAGGGCGAGGGCACGGCCCAGGAGCTCGCCGACTACGTGTACGCCTCACACCCGGCCGACGACCCGTTCTGGACGGTCAAGCCCGGTGACCCGGGTCCGGAGAACCAGTTCGACATCGCGGTCTACGACCGGGGCGCGCTGGCCCTGCAGGCACTGCGCAACGAGATCGGCGACGAGGCGTTCTTCACCCTCCTGAAGGGCTGGCCCAAGGAGCACGCGTACGGCAACGCGTCGGTCGCCGACTTCCGGAAGTACGCCGAGTCGGTCTCCGGGCAGCAGTTGGGCGCGCTCTTCGACACCTGGCTGTTCCAGCCGTCGAAGCCGAGCGCTCCGGCGGCCGAGGCCGCGACGATCTCGGCCCGGTCGCTGGGTGCGGCGGGCGCGCCGGCCCGGCCCCGGTCATGGCAGAAGATCGAGGCGACGAACACCGTCCACGAGCACGGGGACGAGCACAGGGCCGGGCACGAGCAGCACTGAGGTTCGGCCCACGTGCCGCTGTGCGGCCCGGGGCGTCCGCCTCGGGCCGCACGGCCGAGACCCGCGAACTCCCGTGGTGACGGGCCGCACTAGCGCGGCGCGGCCGCCGCGGTCAGGAGTGTCTCCCGGGACAGGGCGGCGCTCTCCGTGGACGGCACGGTGCAGGCGTACGCCCCGGCCTCCGCGCCGAGCCGGGCGCATCGTCGCGGGGGCTCGCCGCTGAGGTGGCCGTAGAGGAACGCGGCCGCGAAGGCGTCGCCGGCGCGTTGGAGTCCACCACCGGCGCGGGCGGCGGCACGGCCGGTATGTGGGTCGACTCGCCGTCGGCCAGCAGGAGCGCGCCCTCGGCTCCGGCCGTGGCGACGACGATCTCGGCGCGGCCCCGCTCGGCGATGCGGCGCATGGTCGCCTCGGGGTCGGGCAGGGCGGCGGCAGAGAGGAAGACGAGGTCCGCGCCGTACGCGAACGGCTCGTGGTAGGCGTTGACGCCGTCCCAGTTGTGCAGGTCGGTGGAGATCCCGATGCCCGCCTCGCGCAGCACGGGCAGGGCGGGGGCGCACGGGTGGGTGATGGACACGTGGACGTGACGGCTCGCGGTGGCCAGGGTGCGCAGGGTGTCCTCCGGGAACCGGTCGTCCGGGTGGGAGCGGCTGGTGTCGTAGAGGGAGAGGCGTCGGCCGTCGGGAGAGACGAGGTTGACCGCGCGCTTGGTGCCGGCGGGCTGCGGGACCGTGGTGAGGGCGATGCCGTGGTCGCGGTGCAGGGCGCGGACCAGTTCGCCCTCGGGGTCGTCGCCCACGAAGTCCAGGTGGTGAGTGCGCAGGCCGAGAGCTGCCAGGCCCAGGGCGACGAAGTCGCCGGTCTGCCCGGCCCTGGTGCGGATCCCGCTGTCGATCATGTAGCTGTCGGCGTACGGGAGCGGCAGCTCGGGGACGTACACGATGGTGTCCACGCCCGCGCCGCCCAGTACGAGGACGTCGATGTCACCGCTCAACTCCGCTTCTCCCCCTGGTCGTACACCGTCACGGCGGCGCCGCGCTTCACCAGCCGCTCGGCGATCAGCGGCTCGACGCGGGACCACTTCCCGCCGGCCAGGCCGCACCCTATCCGGGGCATGTGCACGGAGGCCTCGAGGGCGAGGGCCTCGTCGGCCGGGCGGGACAGCGCGACGACGAAGCCCTTCCCCCATCCCTCGATGTCGTTGCAGACGTGGGCGATCACCTTGACGCCCTTGACCGACGGCGCGGTGGCGTCACCCCGGACATACCTGATCTCCGACATGGCGCCACCGTAGGCGATACCACTGACAGTGGCCCTGACCTGCTATTTCGCGAGGTCGGACAACTCCTGGTCGGCGGCCTCGGTGACCCTGTGGCGGACCGCGAACCAGCCGGCGACGAGGGCTGCGGCGATCACCGGGACGAGAAGGAGCGTCTTGCGGCCGACCGCGGGGTCGTTCCACATCAGGCCGAGGACGGCGAGGAGGAAGGCGATCGTGGTGATCTCGGTGACCGGGCTGAAGGGGAGGCGGAACGAGGGCCGGGCGAGGAGGCCCTCCCTGGCGCGGCGGACGAAGACCAGGTGACAGATCATGATGATCACCCAGGTGCTGACGACGCCGAGCGAGGCGATGTTGAGCACGATCTCGAAGGCCTGGCTCGGTACCAGGTAGTTCAGGCCGACGCCCAGCACGCAGACCGCGCAGGTGAGCAGGATGCCGCCGTAGGGCACCTGACTGCGGTTCATGCGGGCGGTGAACTTCGGGGCGGAGCCCGCCATGGCCATGGAGCGCAGGATGCGGCCGGTGGAGTACAGGCCGGAGTTCAGGGAGGACATCGCGGCCGTGAGGACGACCAGGTTCATCACGTCGCCGGCCGCCGGGACGCCGATCTTCGACAGGACGGTCACGAACGGGCTCTGGTCGGCCGAGTAGACCGAGCCGGGCAGCAGCAGGGCGAGCAGGACGACCGAGCCGACGTAGAACAGGCCGACGCGCCACATGATCGAGTTCACCGCGCGCGGGACGACCTTCTCGGGCTCCGAGGTCTCGCCCGCCGCGACGCCGACGAGTTCGAGCGCGGCGTACGCGAAGATCACGCCCTGCATGACGAGGACGACGGGCATCACGCCGTGCGGGAGGACGCCGCCGTTGTCGGTGACCACGTCCATGCCGGGCGTCGTTCCGTCCACCTGGTGCTGGGTGGCCAGCAGGAAGATGCCGACGAGCATGAAGCCGACGAGCGTGGCGACCTTGATGATCGCGAACCAGAACTCCATCTCGCCGAAGTACTTCACCGAGATCAGGTTGACGGCCAGGACCACGGCGAGCGCGATCAGGGCGAGCACCCACTGGGGGATGTCAGTGAACATGCTCCAGTAGTGCGTGTAGAGCGCGATCGCGGTGATGTCGGCGATTCCGGTCGTCGACCAGTTCAGGAAGTACATCCATCCGGCGACGTACGCGCCCTTCTCACCGAGGAACTCGCGCGCGTACGACACGAAGGATCCCGAGGAGGGTCGGTAGAGGACCAGCTCGCCCAGGGCCCGCACGACGAAGAACGCGAAGACCCCGCAGACGAGGTAGGCCAGCGCGAGCGCCGGTCCCGCGCTGTGCAGACGGCCACCGGCGCCGAGGAAGAGGCCGGTGCCGATCGCGCCGCCGATGGCGATCATGTTGACGTGGCGGTGCTTGAGGTCCTTGCTGTAGCCGGCGTCGCCCGCGTCCGCGGGAGTTTCCGTCGCCCGGGTCCGGGTGGCGACCTGTGCCGATTGCGCGGCGTCGTTGCTGCTCACGGGTGGTACCACTCCCTGGTGCGCCCCGAGCGGGGTCTCCCTCGGGTATCCGTACGTGACTCGGCCCGTACCACCCTGTAGGCGGCACGGACCGAGACTGCGCCTTCCCGGAGGCACCCGTCGCATGTGGTAATTCACGTCACATGGCGTTACTCCTCACACGGTCCTCACGCACGGGCGGTCACTCAGCGGGCGTCGGTGAACGTCTCGCCGTTCTCGGCCTTCCGCACCAGCAGGGCGGGCGGGGTGAACCGGTCGCCGTAGCGTTCGGCGAGTTCACGCGCGCGTGCCACGAATCCGGGCAGGCCACCGTCGTAGCCGTTGATGTACTGCAGGATCCCGCCGGTCCAGCCGGGGAAGCCGATCCCGAAGATCGAGCCGATGTTGGCGTCGGCGACGGAGGTGAGGACGCCCTCCTCCAGGAGCCGGACCGTGTCGAGCGCCTCGGCGAAGAGCATGCGTTCCTGCATGTCCTGGAAGGGGATCTCGGTGCCCTCGCGCGTGAAGTGCTCGCGCAGTCCGGGCCACAGGCCGGCGCGGTGTCCGTCCTCGCCGTACTCGTAGAAGCCCGCGCCGCCGCTGCGGCCGGGGCGGCCGAACTCGTCCACCATGCGGTCGATGACGGCCTCGGCGGGGTGCGTCTGCCAGGTGCCGCCCGCCTCCTCGACGGCGCGCCGGGACTCGGCGCGGATCTTGCGCGGGAGGGTGAGCGTCAGCTCGTCCATCAGCGAGAGCACCTTCGCCGGGTAGCCCGCCTGGGCCGCCGCCTGCTCCACGGAGGCGGGCTCGACGCCCTCGCCGACCATGGCGACGCCCTCGTTGATGAAGTGCCCGATGACGCGTGAGGTGAAGAACCCGCGCGAGTCGTTGACGACGATCGGCGTCTTCTTGATCTGCCGGACCAGGTCGAAGGCGCGCGCGAGCGCCTCCTCACCGGTGTGCTCGCCCTTGATGATCTCGACGAGCGGCATCTTGTCGACGGGTGAGAAGAAGTGCAGCCCGATGAAGTCGGACTGGCGCTCCACGCCCTCGGCGAGGGCGGTGATGGGGAGGGTGGAGGTGTTGGAGCACAGCAGCGCGTCCGGCTCGACGACGTGCTGGACCTCCTGGAACACCTTGTGCTTGAGCGCCGTGTCCTCGAACACGGCCTCGATGACGGCGTCACAGCCCGCGAGGTCGGCCGCCTCGGCGGTGGGGGTGATGCGGGCGAGCAGCGCGTCCGCCTTCTCCTGCGTCGTACGGCCCTTGGCGACGGCCTTGGCGCACAGCTTCTCGGAGTAGCCCTTGCCCTTGACGGCGGCTTCCAGGGACACGTCCTTCAGGACGACGTCGATGCCCGCGCGGGCACACGAGTAGGCGATGCCGGCGCCCATCATCCCGGCGCCGAGGACGGCGACCCTGCGGACCTGGCGCGGCTCGATGCCCTGGGGGCGGTTGGCGCCGGAGTTGACGGCCTGGAGGTCGAAGAAGAACGCCTGGATCATGTTCTTCGAGGTCTGGCCCGCGGCCAGCTCCACGAAGTAGCGGCTCTCGATGGCCTGGGCGGTGTCGAAGTCGACCTGGGCGCCCTCGACGGCGGCGGCGAGGATGTTGCGCGGGGCCGGGTAGGGGGCGCCGTTCGTCTGCTTGCGCAGGGTGGCCGGGAAGGCGGGCAGGTTGGCCGCGAACTTCGGGTTGGCCGGGGTGCCGCCCGGGATGCGGTAGCCGGGCCGGTCCCAGGGCTGCTGCGACTCGGGGTGGGCGTCGATGAAGGCGCGGGCCCGGGCGAGCAGTTCCTCCGGGGTGTCGACCACCTCGTCGACCAGGCCGTTGTCCAGGGCGCGCCGGGGGCTGTACTGGGTGCCCTGGATCAGCACCTTCAGCAGCGCGTCGGCGATGCCGAGGAGGCGTACGGTGCGCACGACGCCGCCGGCGCCGGGCAGCAGGCCGAGGGTGACCTCGGGGCAGCCGATCTTGGAACCGGGCGCGTCCAGGGCCACGCGGTGGTGGCAGGTGAGGGCGAGTTCGAAGCCGCCGCCGAGGGCGGCGCCGTTGATCGCGGCGACGACCGGCTTGCCGAGGGTCTCGATGCGGCGCAGGTCGCGCTTGACGGCCATGCCGCCCTCGAACAGCTCCTGCGCGGTCTCGGGCGTGACCTTGATCAGCTCGCGCAGGTCGCCGCCTGCGAAGAAGGTCTTCTTGGCGGAGGTGAGGATGACACCGCGGATGGAGTCCTGCTCGGCCTCCAGGCGGTCCGCGATCACGGTGAGGGAGGCGCGGAACGCCTGGTTCATGGTGTTCGCGGACTGGCCGGGGTCGTCGAGGACGAGGGTGACGACGCCGGTGTCGTCCTGTTCCCAGCGGATGGTGGTGCTCTCGGTCATGACAGGGTCTCCGTAGAAGTCTCTGAAGTCTCTGGGTCCGGGATTCCGCGGGGAACTCAGATGCGCTCGACGATCGTCGCGATGCCCATGCCGCCGCCCACGCAGAGGGTGGCGAGGCCGTACCGCTTGTCCTGGCGCTCCAGTTCGTCGACGAGCGTGCCGAGGATCATCGCGCCGGTGGCGCCGAGCGGGTGGCCGAGGGCGATGGCGCCGCCGTTGACGTTGACCTTGTCCAGGGACAGGCCCATGTCCTTCGCGAAGCGCAGTACGACCGCCGCGAAGGCCTCGTTGATCTCGACGAGGTCGATGTCGTCGATGGTCAGGCCGGCCTTGGCGAGTGCCTTGCGGGTGGCGGGGGCGGGGCCGGTGAGCATGATGGTGGGCTCGGAGCCGGAGACCGCGGCGGAGACGATCCGCGCGCGCGGGCGCAGGCCGTGGCGCTCGCCGACCTCCTTGGAGCCGATCGCGACCAGGGAGGCGCCGTCGACGATGCCGGAGGAGTTGCCCGCGTGGTGGACGTGGTCGATCTTCTCCACCCAGTGGTACTTCTGCAGGGCGACGGCGTCGAAGCCGCCCAGGTCGCCGATGTCGGCGAACGACGGCTTCAGCTTGGCGAGGGAGTCGGCGGTGGTGCCGGGGCGCGGGTGCTCGTCGTGGTCGAGGACGACGAAGCCGTTGCGGTCCCTGACCGGGACGACGGACCGGTCGAAGCGGCCCTCCTTCCAGGCCGTGGCCGCCCGCTCCTGCGAGAGGGCGGCGTACTCGTCGACGTCACGCCGGGAGAAGCCCTCGATGGTGGCGATCAGGTCGGCGCCGATGCCCTGCGGCACGAAGTTGACGGCGATGTTGGTCATGGGGTCGTTGAACCAGGCGCCGCCGTCGGAGGCCATCGGCACCCGGGACATCGACTCGACGCCGCCCGCGAGGACGAGGTCCTCCCAGCCCGAACGGACCTTGGCGGCGGCCATGTTGACGGCCTCCAGGCCCGAGGCACAGAAGCGGTTCTCCTGGACGCCGGCCACGGTGTCCGGCAGTCCGGCGGCGACGGCGGCGATCCGCGCGATGTCGGAGCCCTGGTCGCCGACCGGGCCGACCACGCCGAGCACGATGTCGTCGATGGCGGCCGGGTCCAGGCCGGGGAAGCGGTCGCGGAGTTCGTGGATGAGGCCGACGACCAGGTCGATGGGCTTGGTGCCGTGCAGGGCGCCGTTCGCCTTGCCGCGACCGCGCGGGGTGCGGATCGCGTCGTACACGTACGCTTCGGTGCTCACTGGTAAGCCTTTCGGGGAGGGTGGGCCGAGCGGTGGGCCGGGTCAGCCGGCCGGGGCGTCGCTGTCTGTCGCGAGGGCTCGGTCTGCTGCCGGGACGTCGTACGGCGCCGGGGCGTCGCCCTCGGCCGACTTGATGAGCCGGGGTATCCCCCAGTCGCGTGCCACCGCCTCCGTGTCGGCGCCGGGCTGGGCGGGGCCGGTGCGGACGGTGAGCGGGGTGGCGGAGAAGCGGGGGGCGGGGGCCGGCTGGGTGATGCCGCCGTGGTCGGTGAAGGTGCCGCGGGCGGCGAGGTGCGGGTGGTGCGGTGCCTCGCGCAGGGACAGGACGGGCGCCACGCACGCGTCGGAGCCCTCGAACACGGCGGTCCACTCGTCGCGCGTGCGGGTCAGGAAGCGCGCGGAGACCGCCTGGCGCAGTTCGCCCCAACGGGTGAGGTCCTTGCGTGCCCCCGTGTGCTCGGGGAGACCGAGGAGGTCCAGGAACTCCTCGTAGAACTGCGGCTCCAGCGCGCCGACCGCCATGTACCGGCCGTCGGCGGTCTCGTAGGTGCCGTAGTACGGGCAGCCGCCGTCGAGGAGGTTGGCGCCGCGGCGGTCCTGCCAGCCGCCGGCCGCGAGCATGCCGTGGATCATCGCGGCGAGGTGGGAGGCGCCGTCGACGATGGCGGCGTCGACGACCTGTCCGGTGCCGGTGGCGCGGGCGTGATGCAGTGCGGCGAGGACACCGACGACGAGGTACAGCGAGCCGCCCGCGTAGTCGCCGAGCAGGTTGGCGGGGACGGCCGGGGGCCCGTCGGGGGCGCCGATCATGCCGAGGGTGCCGGTGAGGGCCAGGTAGGCGATGTCGTGGCCCGCGCGGTGGGCGAGGGGACCCTCCTGGCCCCAGCCGGTCATCCGGCCGTAGACCAGTTGGGGGTTGCGGGCGTGGCAGTCCTCGGGGCCGACGCCGAGGCGCTCGGCGACGCCGGGGCGGTAGCCCTCCAGGAGCACGTCGGCGCGTTCGGCGAGGTCGAGGACGCGGGCGGGGCCGTCGGCGCACTTGAGGTCGACGACCACGGAGCGCTTGTTGCGGTTGGTGACGTCGTACTCGGGGTCGATCGCGAGGACGGCGCCACCCGGGCGGTCCACGCGGACGACGTCGGCGCCGAGGTCGGCCAGGAGCATGGCGGCGAAGGGAGCGGGCCCGATGCCCGCCAGCTCGACCACGCGCACACCGGCGAGCGGGCCGTGCCCCGGCGTCCTTGCCGTCGTCATCCAGCCCCCTGCCGATACGGAGCGATGTAACCACCAGCGATGCTAGGAACGCGTTCCACCCGGCACAAGAGCGGGGCGAGCAAGCGCTTAGACACCGTACCTCGCACCGAGCGGATCGGCAGGCCCACCCGACGGGCCCCGCACTCCTCACGCTAGCCTCAGCCACCGACAACGGCGCGGAGTACACGACCCGAGGGATGTCATGAGCAGGCTGAACAGGGCGGATCGCCCCACCGACCGTCCGTACGACATCGTGCTCTTCGGGGCCACGGGTTTCGTCGGTGAACTCACCGCGGAGTACCTCGCGCGGCACGCGCCGGAGGGACTGCGGTGGGCGATCGCGGGCCGCAGCGAGGAGAAGCTCCGGCGGCTGCGCGAGCGGCTGCCCGGCGGCGCGGACGTCGGGGTGCTGCGGGCGGACGTGTCCGACCCGGCCTCGCTGCGCGCACTCGCCGAGCACGCGCGCGTGGTGGCCACGACCGTGGGGCCGTACGTCCGCTACGGCGAGGCCCTGGTCGCCGGCTGCGCGGACACCGGCGCCGACTACCTCGACCTCAGCGGTGAGCCGGAGTTCGTGGACCTGATGTACGTGCGTCACGACGCACGCGCGCGTGAGACCGGTGCCCGGCTGGTGCACGCGTGCGGGTTCGACTCCGTCCCGCACGACCTGGGCGCGTACTTCACCGTCCAGCAGCTGCCGGAGGGGGTGCCGCTGACCGTGGACGGGTACGTGACCGCCGACGCGACCTTCTCGGGCGGCACGTTCTCCTCCGCGCTGGGCCAGTTCGCGCGCGGGCGTCAGATGGTGGCGGCCGCGCGGGACCGCGGACGGCACGAGCCGCGCCTGGTGGGCCGCCGGGCGACGGCGCCGACGAGCGCGCCCCGGTTCGCCCCGGAGGTCGGCGCGTGGGCGCTGCCGCTGCCGACGATCGATCCGCAGATCGTGCGCCGCTCGGCGAGGGCGCTGGAGCGCTACGGGCCCGACTTCCGCTACCGCCACTACGCGGCCGTACGGAGCCTGCCCGTCGCCGTGGGCGGTGTCGCGGCCGTCGGGGCGCTCTTCGCGGCCGCCCAGGTGCCGCCCGCCCGGCGCTGGTTGTCCGACCGGCTCAAGCCCGGTGAGGGGCCGAGTGCCGAGAAGCGGGCGAAGAGCTGGTTCTCCGTGCGGTTCGTGGGCGAGGGAGGTGGCCGGCGGGTGTTCACGGAGGTCTCCGGCGGCGACCCCGGCTACGACGAGACGGCGAAGATGTTCGCCGAGGCGGCGCTCTCGCTCGCCTTCGACGACCTCCCGCCCACGGCCGGCCAGGTCACCACCGCGGTGGCGATGGGCGACGCCCTCATCGAACGGCTGCGCGGGGCCGGGATCACCTTCCGCGTCGCCGCGACCCGCTGACCCGCCGACCCGCTGACCCGCTGACCGCCCTATTGGATGGGCCAGACCACCAACGTGTAGATCATCCCGCCGATCCAACCGAGCCCCGCGAGCAGCGCGAGAACCAGCGCGGCGGTCACGGCACGCTCGACGGGCCGGTTCGGGTCGGCCAGAGGCTTGGGAGCACGGTGCGTCGTCATGCGCCCAAGCCTGCCGATCATGACGGGGCGGCCACATCCGTACGGATACTCAGACGCGGTACTTAGACCTGATCATCGGATCGGGTCAGTCGCTCCTCCTCCGTGAGCCGGTTCCCCCGGGGCGACCCCCTCGTACCGGCCGGGCTCAGCACCTCATTCCCGTCCGCGTGTCGCCTCCCGCAGTGCCTTCCGGCACAGGGCGTCGGCCTTGCGGGTCGTTTCCGGGAGGCGGTACTTCGGGGTGAGGGCGAGGGTGTGGGCGCAGGCGTCGGTGAGGGTGGTGCGGTGGCCCACGGAGACGAAGACCGGCTTGGTGTCCGCCCGGGTGCGCAGGGCGCGGCCGACCTCCTCGTGGGCCGCCATCAGCGGGGTCGAGGATCCGCGCGGGGTGTCGGGAGTGTCGTACGTGAAGGTGAACGGGTTCTTGGCGACGCCGATCGTGGGGAGGCCGGTGAGGACGCCGAGGTGGGTGGCGAGGCCGAAACGGCGGGGATGGGCGAGGCCGTAGCCGTCGCAGACGACCAGGCCCGGCGGGCAGGGCAGGGCGTCCAGGGCGGCCAGGACGGTGGGGAGTTCACGGAAGGCGAGCAGGCCGGGAACGTAGGGGAACGAGATCCGGCCCACCGCCGTCGTCTCGGCGACGACGTCGAGGGTCGCCGCGTCCAGGACGACGGCGGCGGCCGCCACCACGTCGAGTGCGTCGACGTAGGCGACGTCGACTCCGGTCACATGGCCCGTCCCGGGCGGTGGGCCCGGCTCGTCGAGCACCACTCTCGCCCGCAGCTCGTCCTGGACGGCGCGGGCCTCCTCCTCGGTCGCGGGCCAGCCCGCGGGCACACCTACGGTCGTCATCGTGCCGACGAGCCTACGGGCTGCGGAGTAGGCTCGCGATCATGTTCGTACTGGAACTGACGTACACCGCCCCGCTCGATGCCGTCGACGCCGTTCTGGAGGCGCATGTGGCGTGGCTCGACGAGCAGTACGCGAAGGGGTACTTCCTCGCCTCCGGGCGCAAGAACCCGCGCGACGGCGGGGTGATCCTCGCCGTCGCCGAGGACCGCGCCCGGATCGAGGAGGTCGCCGCGGGCGATCCGTTCGTCACCGCCGGCGTGTGCGCCTACCGCGTCACGGAGTTCGCCGCCACGAAGACGGCGCCGGCCTTGGAGCAGTACCGCGAGACCGTCGGCTGAGGGTCAGCCCTTGTTGCCCAGCGCGCGCTGCAACTGCTGCTTGTTCATGTCCGAACGGCCCTGGATGTTGCGCCGCTTGGCCTCCTCGTAGAGCTGGTCGTACGTGGGCCCCTGGGAGCCCTTGCCGGACCGCTGGCCGCCCCGCTTGCCGGACGACATGTCCTGGGTGGAGGTGCGGCTCGCGGTCTTCGACTCGCCGGAGCGGGCGCGTTCCTTGTTCACCGTCCGCGCGGCGATCTCCTTGGCGCGCCCGGCGCTCTCGCCCCGGTCCTGCGCGCTCTCCTTGATGTGCTCGTACTGCCGCTCCCGCTTCGGGCTCGAACCGCGTGGCATGTCCGTTCACTCCTCTCGTGCCGCTCATGCCTGTCGTGCTCGGGGAAACGGGTACCCCGTCGCGGGCGAATGTGGCACTCCGGTTCACCCGGTCGGCCCGACTCCGGTGGGGATCAGTTCTCCAGGCGCGCCACGCGGCCCTTCTCGCCCGCCGCCCAGCACCCCAGGTCGGCGGTGCAGTCCACGGTGTCGTACGAGCCCGTGTCGACCGTCCGCCAGGTGCGGCCGCCGTCGGTGGTCAGGTCCGTGCCGGTGGGGCCGACCGCGAGGGCGGCGGTGCGGCTGTGCGGGAGCCAGGCGACGCCGGAGCGGTAGGCGGGCGGGGGCGTGGTGGCGGGCCGCCAGGTGCGGCCGGCGACCCCGGTGGTGGCGGCCGCCCGCGGGGAGGGCTGGTCGGCACGGTAGTCCCCGCCGACGGCGAGACCGTGCGTACGGTCGCGGAAGGCGAGCGCGAAGACACCGCGGGCCGGGTCGCCCGCCGGGATCGGCGTGTCGCCGGCCGTCCAGGTCAGGCCGCGGTCGGCCGAGTGCAGCACGCGCGCGTGGGCGCCGCCGCCGGTGGCCAGCCAGACGTCCCGCGGGCCGGAGGAGACCAGGCACTGGCCACTGGCCGCGAACCCGGCCTCGCCGTCCAGCGCGGCCGGCATCCCGTCGTCGGGCAGCACCTTCCAGGAGCGGCCGCCGTCGCGCGTCGACAGGAGGCGGAACTTTCCGTCGACCGGGTCGCTCATCGCGAGGCCGTGGCGGCGGTCGAAGAAGGTCAGGCAGTCGTAGAAGGCCCGCGTGTCCGTGTTGCGGAAGGACTCGGTCCAGGTCGCGCCGCCGTCCTCGGTGCGGTACACGCGGGACGCCTCGCCCTCACCGATGGCCAGCACCACGGCGCGCCGCGCGTCGAACGCCTCGACGTCCCGGAACTGCAACGCGGAGGCGCCCGGCGGTGAGACGTTCCGCCAGCTCTTCCCGCCGTCCGTGGTGCGCAGCACGGTGCCCTGGGTTCCGGCCACCCAGGCGGTGTTCCGGCCGACGGCCGCGAGCCCGCGGAACCGGACGTCCGGGGTGCCGCTGTCCTTCAGGTCCCAGTGCGGGGTGCGGTGCTCCGGCGCCTGCGCCTGCGCGGGTACGGCGGTCAGGGCGGCCAGCGCCGCCCCGCAGGCCACTGCCGCGGCCACCGCCCGCGCCGTACGTCCGGTCCCTCGCCCCGTGCCTCGTCCGGTCCCGCGTCCCGTCCGTGTCGCCTGTGTCGCCTGTGTCGTGCGTCGCGTGTTCCCCAAGCGCCTCATGGCGGGCGAAGCTAGCCCACCGCCTCGGAGCCGTCCAGATGACGTCGCCCGGGCCGTCCCGAGGTGTCCCCGATCGCCCCAAGTGCCCCTTCCGGTACGGGAGGAGAGCTGCGCCACTCCTGTGAATGAACGCGGTGACCGAGGTCACTCGACTTCCTGTACACGGATTGGCCGATTCCGGCGTCTCTTCCCATGCCCGGCCTCATCCGCCCGGAAGGTCTGTCCAGCCGTCACCAAGGGAGCAAGGCGTTGTCCACCGTCATCGAGCAGCCCGTAGAGGCCCGCCTCGTCGCCGCCGCGCCGCGGATGCCGAGCATTCCCGCCACCCTGCACTACGACCGCCGTGACCCGTTCGCCGTCCGCATGACCTTCCCCGCCCCGGCCACCCTGGAGGGCGTGGAGGTCTGCTGGACGTTCGCCCGCGACCTGCTCGCCGCCGGCCTGCACGACGCCGAGGGTCACGGCGACGTCCGCGTCCGGCCGTACGGGTACGACCGTACGGTCCTGGAGTTCCACGCCCCCGAGGGCACCGCCATCGTCCACGTCCGCTCGGGCGAGATCCGCCGCTTCCTGGACGCCACGGGCGAGCTGGTGCCGGCCGGTCTGGAACACCTCCAGCTCGACCTGGACCACGACCTGGCGGAGCTGATGCGGGACGCCTGAGGCGGGCAGGGCGGCGAGCCGGTCGGGTCCCTAACGCGCCGCGCCGAGCAGCGTGTTCAGCTCGCCGTAGTCGAACGCGTCGGTCAGCGCTTCGTACGTCCCCGCCTCCAGCAGCTCCCGCGCGGCGCGGCGGACAAGGGCCTGGGCGGCCTGGGCCATGCTCGATCCGGCACTCACGCGCGCGACACCCAGTCCGGCCAGTTCCGCGACGGGGAGTGCGCCGGGACCGACCAGGACGTTCAGCGGTCCGTCGACGCCGTCCACGAGGAGCTTGACGGTCTCCCGGTCGACGGCTCCGGGGACGAAGATCCCGTCCGCGCCCGCCGCGCGGAAGGCGGCGGCCCGCTCCAGGGTGAGGTCCACTCCCCCGGCCCCCGCCAGGAAGGTGTCGATCCGGGCGTTGACGAACAGCGGGACACCCTCGGCGTCGGCGGCTTCCCGGGCGGCGGCGATCCGCTCGGCCTGCTCGGCGACCGCCCGCAGCGACCCCCCGCCCTCGTGCTGCGCGTCCTCGATGTTGATGCCGACGGCGCCCCCGGCGAGCACCGCGCGGACCGTGTCGGCGACTCCGGCCGGGTCCGAGGCGTAGCCGGCCTCGATGTCCGCGCTCACCGGGACCCGCACCGCGGCCGCGACGGCCGCGACCGCCGCCACGGCCCGGTCGCGCTCCAGCCGGTCTCCGTCGGCCGTACCGAGGGACCAGGAGACCCCGGCGCTCGTGGTGGCAACGGCTGCCGCCCCGGCGTCCTCGACGATGCGGGCACTCGCCGCGTCCCAGGCGTTCGGCAGCACCAGGGGCCGCCCCGGGACGTGCAGGGCGTGGAAGGCGAGGGCGCGGTCACGGAGGGGGTTCTCGTTCGTGGAACTGGTCGTCATGCGCATCACTCAAGCACCCGGCCCGGGGCGGGAGCTGGCGGAAATCCGACATCAGCGTGCGGTCCCCGGGACCGGCTCCGCGTAATTCCGTTGACAGCCCTTCAGGCCCTTCCTACCGTGTACAACGGTTCTGTTGCCGTCGATTGGAGAAGGACGTTGCTCGTCTGAGGTCTTGAGACACCGCTCCACACCCGTGAGGTGTGGACGCCGCGTGCGACCTCGGCATCCGAGCCGTCCTTGACGGAGCAGGGCTTTTCTCATGCCCCTGGGCTCCTCGTCCGGCCTTCGTGCGTGGTCGCCGCCCCGGTGTCTCGACACGCGTTGCTCCCCGACCGCTTCCAGCAACCGCGAGGCCCCTATGCATAGTTCCATCGCCTGTACCTCCCTCTCGTTCGCCTGGTCCGACGGCACCCCCGTCTTCGAGGACCTCGACGTCGCCTTCGCCCCCGGCAGGACCGGGCTCGTCGGCGTCAACGGCTCCGGGAAGTCCACCCTGTTGAAGCTGATCGCCGGGGAACTCACCCCGGCCGACGGCACCGTCGTCCGCGTCGCAGGCGAGGTGGGCTACCTCCCGCAGAACGTCACTCTCGACACCGCCCTGCGCGTCGACGAGGCGCTCGGTATCGCCGCCCGGCGCGCCGCGCTGCACGCCATCGAGTCGGGCGACGTGGCCGAGGCCCACTTCGAGACCGTCGGCGACGACTGGGACGTGGAGGAACGCGCCCTCGCCACACTGGGCGAACTCGGACTCGCACACGTCGATTTGGACCGTACGATCGGCGAGGTGTCGGGAGGCGAGTCCGTCCTGCTCCGGCTCGCCGCGCTGCTGCTGCGCCGACCGGACGTCCTGCTGCTCGACGAGCCCACCAACAATCTCGATCTGTACGCGCGCAGGCGGCTGTACGCGGCGGTGGCGTCCTGGCCGGGTGTGATGGTCGTGGTCAGCCACGACCGCGAACTCCTCGACCTGGTCGACCAGATCGCCGATCTGCACTCGGGTGAGATCACCTGGTACGGCGGCAACTTCTCCGCCTACGAGGAGGCGCTCGCCACCGAGCAGGAGGCGGCCGAGCGCATGGTGCGGGTCGCCGAGGCCGACTTCCGCAAGCAGAAGCGCGAACTGGTGGACGCCCAGGTCAAGTTGGCTCGCCGTAAGCGGTACGGGCAGAAGATGTGGGACAGCAAGCGCGAGCCGAAGATCGTCATGGGGGCACGCAAGCGCGCGGCGCAGGAGTCCGCGGGCAAGCACCGCATCATGCACGAGGAGAAGCTCGCCGAGGCCAGGGAACGGCTCGACGAGGCGGTGGAGGCCGTACGGGACGACGACGAGATCCGCGTCGACCTGCCCCACACGGCCGTGCCGCCGGGCCGTACCGTCCTCACCCTCATGGACCTGGAGCTGGCGTACGGCGCCCGGGTGGCCGGGGGGCTCGACCTGCGCGGGCCGGAGCGGGTCGCGCTGATCGGCCGCAACGGCGCGGGCAAGACGACGCTGCTGCGCACGATCGCCGGGGAGCTGGCACCGGTGTCGGGCGAGGCACGGGCGCACGTACCGCTGCGGTTCCTGCCGCAGCGGCTGGACGTCCTCGACGAGGAGCTGACCGTCGCCGAGAACGTGGCCCGGTTCGCGCCGGGCGCCACCAACAACCGGGTCCGGGCACGGCTGGCCCGCTTCCTGTTCCGGGGCGCCCGTGCCGACCAGCGGGCGGCGACCCTCTCCGGCGGCGAACGCTTCCGGGCCGCACTGGCCGCGCTGATGCTCGCCGAGCCCGCGCCGCAACTGCTGATGCTGGACGAGCCGACGAACAACCTCGACATGGCGAGTGTGCGCCAGCTCACCTCGGCCCTGGAGTCGTACGAGGGAGCACTGATCGTGGCCAGCCACGACCTCCCGTTCCTGCAGTCGATCGGCATCACCCGCTGGCTCCTCCTGGACGGCGAACTCACCCCCACCACACCGGAGGCGGTGGGGCAAGCGGGGCCGGCGGGCTCCTGAGGGGGCGGCGCCTCCGAGGGCTGGGAGGCGGGCTCCCGAGGGGCTCCTGACGGCCGGGAGGGCGGCCTCCCGGGGACGGGCCGGGCGGTCGCCGACTCCCCGGGCGACCGTCTCAGGACGGGCACAGGCCTGTGGGCGGGGTTTTGTGGGGGCGGACCGGCGCTGCATGATGGCCTGTCGGTGCCGCTTCACGGGCGCCGACACCCTCAGCCGATTCGGAGACCTGGACGTGCCCAGCAAGAAGGCCCTCATCCGCCGCCCCAGCCCGCGCCTCGCCGAAGGCCTGGTGACGCACATCGAGCGGGAGAAGGTCGACGCCGGGCTCGCCCTGGAGCAGTGGGAGGCCTACACGGAGGCGCTGCGCGCCCACGCCTGGGAGACGATCGAGGTGGACCCGGCCGACGACTTCCCCGACTCCGTGTTCGTCGAGGACACGGTGGTCATGTACAAGAACGTCGCCCTGATAGCGCGGCCCGGCGCCGAGTCGCGGCGCGAGGAGACCGCCGGGGTCGAGGAGGCCGTGGCCCGCCTCGGCTGCTCGGTGAACTGGATCTGGGAGCCGGGCACGCTGGACGGCGGCGACGTACTGAAGGTCGGCGACACGATCTACGTCGGCCGGGGCGGACGCACCAACGCGGCCGGCGTCCAGCAGCTGCGCGCCGCCTTCGAACCGCTCGGCGCGCGGGTCGTCGCGGTGCCCGTGAGCAAGGTGCTGCACCTGAAGTCGGCGGTCACCGCGCTGCCCGACGGGACGGTGATCGGGCACATCCCCAAGGTGGACCGGCCCGCGCTGTTCCCGCGCTTCCTGTCGGTGCCCGAGGAGGCCGGCGGGCACGTCGTCCTGCTCGGCGGCGACAAGCTGCTCATGGCGGCGAGCGCGCCCAAGACGGCCGACCTCCTCGCGGATCTCGGATTCGAGCCGGTCGTGGTGGACATCAGCGAGTTCGAGAAGCTCGAAGGATGTGTGACATGCCTCTCGGTACGATTGCGGGAGCTGTACGCCTGACCGGGTGAAAGCCGCACGCCTTCAGCCCTGGGACCTGCGCGTCCCGGGGCTGTTTTCATGCTCATGCCACCTTTTGGGTGACCTGCGGCACACCTGCTGATCAGCGCTGTTTACGACGCCCTTAACCTACGGCCTCGTAACCTACGGGTTCGTAGCCTACGATCCCGTAAGTTCGTGTAGGTTCCCGCGCCCGCAGCCGGGTTTGTTCCGCTCTGTTAGACGTCCCCCTGGAGTACCACGTGACGATCGCCACCCCTCACCTCGGCAGCCCCGCCGTCTGGACCGACGCCAAACTGCTGTACGCGCTGGAGGAAGTGGTCGAGAACGAACTCAACCGGCATCTGAAGGTCACCAAGGACTGGATGCCGCACGAGTACGTGCCGTGGAGCGACGCCCGCAACTTCCCCGGCTTCTTCGAGGACGGCGAGGCCTGGGACAAGGAGCAGTCCAAGGTCACCGAGATCGGCCGTATCGCCCTCATCGTGAACCTGCTCACCGAGGACAACCTTCCCAGCTACCACCACGAGATCGCCAGCCTCTTCGGCCGTGACGGCGCCTGGGGCACCTGGGTGCACCGCTGGACCGCGGAGGAGGGCCGGCACGGCATCGTGATGCGCGACTACCTGCTCGCCTCGCGCGCGGTGGACCCGGACAAGCTGGAGCAGTTCCGGATGTCCCACATGAGCGAGGGCTTCGAGTCCGACAACCGGCACTCGATGCTGCACTCGATCGCCTACGTCTCCTTCCAGGAGCTGGCGACCCGCATCTCGCACCGCAACACCGGCCACCAGTCGGGCGACCCGGTCTGCGACCGGATGCTGGCGCGCATCGCGACCGACGAGAACCTGCACATGGTCTTCTACCGGAACCTGCTGAAGTCCGCCTTCGAGCTCGCCCCCGACCTCACCATGCAGGCGGTGCGGGACGTCGTCGTGAACTTCCGCATGCCCGGTCACGGCATCCCCGGCTTCGAGCGGGCCGCCGCGCAGATGGCGATCGGCGAGGTCTACAACCTGCGCATCCACCACGACGACGTGCTCCAGCCCGTCCTGCGCTTCCTCAAGGTCATGGAGATCGACGGTCTCGGCCCCGAGGGGCGGCAGGCGCAGGAGGAGCTCGGTCTGTTCATGGGTGGTCTGGACGCGGAGGCCCTGAAGTTCGACGAGAAGCTGGCCGCGCGCAAGGCGCGGATGGCGGCACGCGCCGGCGCGTGATCGCTCCGCTCGCGGCGAGCGGACGGACCACCGGACAGACAGACGTAGAGCTGCGGTTCGCGAGTGACGCGAGCCGCGGCTCAGTGTGATGTGCGCCGGATCTGCAGGCGTTCCTTCTCGGAGAGGCCGCCCCATACTCCGAAGCGCTCGTCGTTGGCGAGGGCGTACTCGAGGCAGGCGGGGCGGATCTCGCACATGCCGCAGATGAGCTTCGCCTCGCGCACCGAGCTGCCCGGCTCGGGAAAGAAGAAGTCCGCCCCGGTCTGCGCGCACAGGGCCTCGGCCTGCCAGGCGGGGGCGGTCGGGGTGATCGTGTCGATGTGCATGGTCGAAATCGTGCCGGGCGGCGAAAAACGTTCGATCAACGCGGGATCAACGCCGTCGGCGCGCTGTTTCGCCCGTGGGGCCCCGCGGACGCTCGATGATGCCTCCGCCCCACCGGCCGGTGCACGGCGGCGCGCGGAGGCGGGGGCGGGTCGCGTGGGATGCCTCCGCGAGCCGGCCTGATCCCCACGACACCCCTGAGCCGCGCTCCGGCGGCGATTGTCAGTGGGCGGTGCGAGACTCGGCAGTGCTGCGGGATACGGCAGCCCGGACAGCGGGACCCTTCCGAGGAGGGCGAAGATGCTCACCACCCGTTTCGTCAACGGCGCCCCCAACTGGCTCGACGTCGGCACCACCGACATCGAGGGCGCGCGCCACTTCTACAACGCCCTCTTCGGCTGGCAGTTCCAGTCGGCGGGGCCCGAGGCCGGCGGCTACGGCTTCTTCCAGCTGCACGGGAAGACCGTGGCGGGCGGCATGCAGACCGCCCCGGACCAGGGCCCGCCGTCCTGGACGGTGTACTTCCAGACTCCGGACGCGGAGGCCACCGCCAAGGCCGCCGAGCAGGCGCACGGCAGCGTGCTGATGCCTCCGACGGACGTGATGGGCCAGGGCACCATGGCGATCCTCGCCGACCGGGCGGGCGTGCCGCTCGGTATCTGGCAGCCGGCCCTGACCAAGGGCGTGGACGTGGCGGGCGACCCCGGCTCCCTGTGCTGGGTCGAGCTGTACACACCGGACATCGCGGCCGCGGCCGCCTTCTACAACGCCGTGCTGGGTCTGGAGACCTCCGCCGTCTCCTTCCCCGGCGGCACCTACACCTGCTTCAATCCCGCCGGTGCCGGGGAGGACGCCATGTTCGGCGGTCTGGTCCCCCTGGCCGACGACCCGACGGAGGCGGCCTCCGGCCCGTACTGGCTGCCGTACTTCGAGGTCACCGGCCCGGACGTGATCGCCGGCAAGACCCAGGCCCTGGACGGCACGGTCCGCATGCCCCCGACCGACATCGAGGGAGTCGGCACGATCACCAAGCTCACCGACCCGTACGGCGCGCGCTTCGCGACGGTCAAGAGCGCGCCACGGCAGGGCTGAGAGACGCGGGCGAGGCGTTCGCCGCCGAGCGGCGGCCGGGGGGCCGGGCCGCTCTTGGCGGGCGTGCCGCGCGCCCGCACGCCGTACGAGCAGGAATGAGCGCCGACGCCCACCCGCCGGCGGCCAGAGCGCGTCGGCCACCCCAGTCTCGGTCACGGTAACGGTAACGGGAACGGCTTCACGCCCTCCGCGCTGCGGCTACTACGCCGAGGCGCGGCGCACCAGCGTCGTCGGCAGAACCACGCCCGCCGGCATGTCGGCAGCGCCCGCGCCCGCATCCCCCGCGTCCCCGCCCCCGCCATTGAGGCGACGCAGCAACACGCGGGCCATCAGGCGGCCCGCCTCCTCGATGTCCTGGCGGATGGTGGTCAGGGGTGGGTCGGTCTGTTCGGCGACGGCGAGCATGTCGTCGAAGCCGATGACGGCCACGTCGTCGGGCACGCGGCGCCCGTGTTCGCGCAGGACGCGCAGGGCACCCGCGGCGGTGAGGTCATTGGCGGCGAACACGGCGTCCAGGTCGGGGCAGCGGTCGAGGAGTTCACGCATGGCGCGTTCCCCACCGGCCGGGGTGAAGTCGCCCTCGACGACGAGCCGCGGGTCGGCGTCGGGGAGCACGTCCCGGTAGCCCTCGAGCCGGTCCACCGCGGAGGTCTGGTCGAGCGCCCCGGTGATGTGCGCGACGCGCCCGCGGCCGAGGCCGAGAAGGTGGCGCACGGCCTCGCGGGCGCCGCCTCGGTTGTCGCTGTCGACGTAGGCCACCGTCGCCCCTCCCCCGCTGCCGTCGCTCCAGCCGGGACGCCCGCCGAACACGGTCGGCACCCCCGCACCCCGGATCAGGCCGGGCAGCGGGTCGTCCAGGTGGAGGGAGAAGACGAGGGCACCGTCGACGTGGCCGCCCGCCAGGTAGCGGCCGACGCGGGCGTGGTCGTCACGCCCCTCGGTCAGCAGCAGGACGAGTTGGTTGTCGTGGGCCGTCAACTCCTTGCTGATTCCCCGCAGTTGCAGCGCGAAGAAGGGGTCGGCGAAAACGCGGGTCTCCGGTTCGGCGATGACGACGGCCACGGCGTCGTGCCGCCTCGTCACCAGGCTGCGGGCGGCCTGGTTGGGGACGTACCCGAGTTCCTCCACCGCCCGCCGGACCCGCTGGACGAGCGGCTCCCTGACACCGGCCCCACCGTTGACCACCCGGGACACGGTGGCTCGCGACACGCCCGCCCGCGCGGCCACGGCCTCCAGGGTCGGTCGCGGCGCCGTGTCGGTCACTTCGGGGCTCCTCATCGATGGGTGCGGATCAGGATAACTCTGGCAACGCGGGTGAGGTGAGAGCGCTCTTGGATCATCGAAATCCGGTTGCGCGCGGGGCCGGGCGTCCGGAGGATCACCGTATGACCATACGAAAGGCCCATGGCCGCTGACCGGCGCCTCGCCCCGTACGCCCGTCTCCCCCGCGCCCACCACGGCCGGACCGTCCTGCACAGCACGGTCGACGCGTTCGGGCGCGCGCACTGGCTGCTGCGCGGGACGCCCGTCCTGGCCGACCTGTACGACGCGGTGGTCGTCACGGTGGACGGCGACGGGTCGGAGGAGACGCACCTCAGCTCCGTACGCGCGCGCTTCCCGCTGATCGACGCGCTGCCCGACGGCGGCTTCGTCGTCGCGGACGCGCGCAGCCGCTCCGACGCCGACCAGGTGCAGGTCTTCGACGCGTTGGGCCGTCCGACGTGGGGCTTCACGGTCGGCGACGCCGTCGAGCACCTGCTGACCGACGCGTCCGGCGACCTCTGGGTGGGCCACTTCGACGAGGGCGTCATGACCGACCCGCTCAGCGAGCCGGGCGTCCGGCGCTGGAGCAGCACGGGCACACCGGTGTGGCAGTACGGTCCGCCGCCCGGGGCGGACTGGTGCCTGTGCTGCTACGCCCTCAACGTGGACCGGGGCGCGACCTGGGTGTATCCGTACTTGGACTTCCCGCTGGTGGAGGTGCGCGACGGCAGACCCGCGCGGGTGCGCGGCACTCCGGTCGGCGGTGCGTCCGGTGTGGCCGTGCACGGCGAGCGGGTCGCCTTCTACGGCGGGTACGCGGAGGACGGCGACCGGCTCGTCCTCGGCAAGTTGACCGACTCGGCGGTCGAGCCGGAGGAGGAGGTCCGGGTGCTGCGCCCGGACGGCAGCCGGTCGGAGGGCACGAGACGGGTCGTCAGCCGGGGATCACGGATCTACGTCCAGGAGGATCCCTTCACCGAGTGGGGCCTCCTCGACATCGGTTGACGCGGACGTACCCCTCAGTGCTCGTGCGTGCCATGTGGGCCGTGCGGCTCGTACCCCGGGATGGTTCCGTCCGGCTTCTTCACCAGGAACAGGCCGACCATCCCCATGTCGGAGTGGCTCTGCACATGGCAGTGGTACATCCACGCCCCGGCGCCCACGCCCTCCCCCGCGATCACCTGGAAGCCGAAGGAGTCCGCCGGGCCGACGATCTTGTTGTCGACGACCTGGCTCGGGTCGTCGGGACCGGTGAGCAGGCCCGTGCGGTTGTCGGCCCAGCGGTGACCGTGCAGGTGGAAGGTGTGGTAGTACTCGCCGTGCGTGATCACCGCGAACTCGACGCGGTCACCCACGGTGGCCTCGAAGTCCGGGCCGGAGTGCGCGGGCCTGTTGTTGATCGTCATGTCGTTGAAGACGACGGTGTGGGTGCGGTCGGGCAGCACGTCGCCCTTGCGGCGGACGATCACCGGGCCGTAGAGGCCCTTGCGGATGCCTCCTGTTCCGTGTTCCGTGCCGACGACGTGGTCGTGGTAGTGCCAGTAGCCCGCGCTGCCCGCCCGCCAGGTGCCGTCCGCGCGTCGGCCGGGGGCGTGGGTGCGCCAGGTGTAGGTGCGGGTGCCGCCGGGTTCGACGTCGCTCTTGTTCAGCTTCGTGCCGTCGCTGGAGATCTCGTAGTCCAGGCCGTGGACGTGCAGACTCGCGGCCACGTCCATCGTGTTCTCGACCTCGATGTGCAGGGTGTCGCCCTCGTTGAGCTCGATCAGCGGCCCGGGGACCGTGGCAGCGCCCTTCTCGAGGCCGTACCCCAACTGCCCGTCGGGGAGCTTCTCGGCGTACAGCTTGAGGTGCCTGACCGCGCCCCCGGCCGGCGCGGTCCGGGCCGGTGCGGCGGCGCTCACGGCCTCGGAACTCAGGGACAGCGATGTCGCCGCCACCGCGCCACCCAGCAGCACCCGCCGGTTGAACCCGCGTCTGTCCATGCGGAACTCCCCACCCTGGTACGGATTTTGCGGAGACGGACCTGTGATGAACCTGTGAGACCGTACCGGCCCCACGGCCGTTTCTCCACTCCCTGGACAAAGTTCGTGCCATTCCGGCTTTAGGTATTGGCGCGCCAGTCCTTGGGGTCTAGCTTCCTTGGCGCTGCCGCTGTGACCGAGGAGGTGCCCATGCACTTACGAGGGTTGAGCACGACAAGGGCGAGAAGACGGGTCTGGCTGACGGCCCTGACCAGCGGGGTCCTCACCGCCGGACTGGTGTCCGGCCCACCCGCCGGGGCGCTCCCGGCGCCGGACCCGTCCGGGACAACGATGTCCGTCAAGTCGCCGCCGGGCGGCGCGAACGTACGGGTGCTGATCTTCCACGGCTCCGCCGCGGCCGGGGACGAGTCGCCGGTCGTGAACGCCGGTATCGAGACGATCGAGCGGATCGGCCTGTCCGGCCCGGAGAACCAGCGCTTCGAGGTGGAGGCCACGGACGACGCCTCGGTCTTCACCGACGACACGGAGTTGGGCCGCTACAACGCCATCGTGTTCCTCACCGGCGGTGGCGATGTCCTCGACCCGGAGCAGGAGGCGGGCCTGGAGGCGTACATGGAGGCGGGCGGCGGGTTCGTCGGGATCCATGACGCGGCCCGGGCGGAACCGTACTCGGACTGGTTCACCGGGCTCGTCGGCGCCCGCCCGGCCGCCTCCAGTCCAACGGCGGTGCAACGGGCGACCGTTGAGGTCGGCGACCGGCGGCATCCGGCCACCAAGGACCTGCCGGTGCAGTGGAAGCGGCCCGACCAGTGGCTGAACTGGGTGAAGAACCCGTCGGGCGACGTGCACACCGTCGCCCGGGTCCGCGAGTCGACGTACCAGCCGGGCACGAGCAAGAACGGCTGGGACCACCCGGTCAGTTGGTGCCGGGACTACGACGGCGGCCGCTCCTTCTACACCGGCATGGGCGGCACGGTGTCGTCCTACGACGAGACCGAGTTCCGTACGCATCTGCGCGGCGCCCTGCTGTGGGCCACCCGGCTCGTGCAGGCCGACTGCAAGGCGACCATCACCGGCAACTACAAGGCGGAGCGGCTCACCCCGCCCAACCAGCCGGGGCGGAACGACCAGATCGGCGAACCGCACGGCCTGGTCACCGCACCCGACGGGCGCGTGTTCTACATCGGCCGAGGTGGCGCCGACTCCTCGCAGCCGGTGATCACCGACTGGAACAACCCCGACGTCGGCAAGGGCAAGGGGCAGGTCCACGTCTACGACCCGAAGACCAAGAAGGTGACTCTGGCGGGCGAGTTGACCGTCTTCGGCAACAAGGGCGGCGGCGACGAGCTGGTCAAGGTCGAGGAGGGCCTGCTGGGAATCGAGCTCGACCCGCGGTTCGAGGAGAACGGCTGGGTGTACCTGCACTACACCCCGCACGCGCGGATCAACCGCGACACCCGTACAGCCGAGCGGCGCGTCTCCCGCTTCACACTCGACCCCGCCACGAACAAGCTCGACCTGGGCAGTGAGAAGGTACTGCTCAAGTGGCCTGTTCAGGTGCACAGTTGCTGCCACGCGGGCGGCGGGATGGCCTGGGACTCGAAGGGCAACCTGTACATCGCCACCGGCGACAACAACTCCAGTCGCTTCAGCGACGGTTACTCCGGCAACAACCCCGAACCGAACTACAAGGGCGTCTCGTTCGCCGACGCGCGCCGCACCGCCGGCAACACCAACAACCTCAACGGCAAGATCCTGCGCATCCACCCGGAGCCCGACGGCACCTACACCCTCCCGGAGGGCAACCTCTTCACCGGCCACGAGACCGCCGAGGGCGGCGGCAAGACCCGCGGCGAGATCTACGTCATGGGCGTCCGCAACCCCGCGCGCATCTCCGTCGACAAGAAGACGGACGTCCTGTACGCGGGCTGGGTCGGCCCGGACGCAAGCGCGCCGTCGACCACCTGGGGCCCGGCCAAGTACGACACCTTCGCCGTCATCACCAAGGCGAGCAACCGGGGTTGGCCGTACTGCATGGGCAACAAGCAGCCCTATCGGGACCGGAACCTGCCTGATCCGTCGAAGCCGCTGGGCTGGTACGACTGCGACCACCCGAAGAACGAGTCGCCGAACAACGACGGCCTGGTCAACCTCCCGCCGGTCACGGGCAACAACATCTGGTACTCCCCGCAGGGCGGCGCCCCGGACTACCCGCGCGACGCGAACGGCGTCCCCTCCTACAAGCAGGAGGAGGCCACCTATCTGCTCCCGTGGCTCAAGGGCGGCGGCCAGGCGGCGATGAACGGCCCTGTCTACCGCTACGACACGGCATCCGCCGGCGCGTCCGCGTGGCCCGCGTACTGGGACGGCAAATGGTTCGTCGGCGACTTCTACGACGCCGACCAGCCGCGCAACGCCGTACTCACCGACCCGAGGACACAGGGTGACGGTGGCCTGCCCGTGCACGCCGAGTCACTGAAGAAGATCGTGCCGGTCGGCAACGACGGCATCAAGAACCTCATGGGCTGGAAGTTCGGTCCGGACGGCACCCTGTACGTCCTCGACTACGGCCGCGGCTTCTTCACCTCGGACGCCAAGTCGGCGCTGTGGCAGGTGACTTATCAGGGCGGCGGGGCCACACCGGCCGTCGGGCAACTGGCGAGGGGGACCCAGTGAGACGTCAACGCGCCATCTGGTCGGCCCTGTTGGCCGTCCTGCTCATGACGCTCGGCATGCAGGCCACGACTCCCGCCGCGGCGGATCAGCCGGCCGCCGCGCAGGTGCTCACCTGGACCGCGGGCGACGACATCACCAAGTACACCTCGGCCCCCACGACGGCGGTGGCGGGTACGGCGACGATCGTCTTCGAGAACAGCACGGCGACCGGCAACACCACCGGCATGCCGCACACGTTGACGTTCGAGACCTCCGACCCCGAGTTCAACGACGACGTCCAGCTCAACATCCTCGCGAACCCGAACGACGACCAGGGCGGCCGCCACACCGCCGAGGTCACCCTCACCCCGGGCCGCTACTTCTACCACTGCACGATCCCGGGCCACGGCCAGATGCAGGGGATCCTGGTGGTGACCGAGGGCGGCGGCGCGGACACCACGGCGCCCGAGGCGACGGCGAAGGTGACCGGGACGCAGAACGCGCAGGGCGCGTACATCGGGTCGGCGAGTGTGAGCGTCGCCGCCACCGACGAGGGCGGGTCGGGGGTCGACCGTATCCAGTACGCGGTCGGCACCGCCGGCGACTGGCTGCCGTACACCGCACCCGTCGTCGTCGACCAGGTCGGCGCCCACCAGGTCCGTTACCGGGCCTTCGACAAGGCCGGCAACGTGTCGGCGGAGAAGAGCGTCCAGTTCACCGTGGTCGCCCCGTCGACGGACGACACGGCACCGCCGGAGACCTCGGCGACGGTGAGCGGCGAGCGGAACACCGACGGTGCGTACATCGACATGGCGACCGTCACCGTCACGGCATCCGATGTCGGGTCCGGCGTCGACCGTATCCAGTACGCGGTCGGCACCACCGGCGACTGGCTGCCGTACACCGCGCCCGTCATGGTCCATCAGCTCGGCACCCACACCGTCCGCTACCGCGCCACCGACAAGGCGGGCAACGTCTCGCCCGAGAAGAGCGTCCAGTTCACCGTGGTCTCCGCGCCGCCGCGGGACACCACTCCCCCGGTGACGGGCGCGACCGTCACCGGTACGCGCAACTCCGACGGGGCGTACGTCGGGAAGGCCCGGGTCACCGTCAGCGCGACGGACCCGGGTGGCTCCGGGGTCGCCCGCGTCGAGTACTCGCTCGACGGCGGGCCCTACCTGGCGTACACCGCGCCCGTGGTGGTCGACCGGGTGGGTGCGCACACGGTGGCGTACCGGGCGAGCGACCAGGCCGGGAACACCTCGCAGGCGCGCACGGTGAGTTTCACCGTCGTGGCAGGCGGTGGCGTGCCCGCGCCCAACTGCCCCGAGTTCGACGAGCGGTTGACGGTGATCGTCGGCACGGTCGACTCGGGCGTGCCGAACCGGGTGACCGACAACCGGTGCCGGATCAACGAGTTGATCGAGGACGAGAAGGAGTGGACGTCCCACGCGCTGTTCCTGAAGCACGTGAAGACGGTCCTCGGCCGGCTCCTCGACGAAGGAGTGGTCGACGAGCGTGAGTACGAGGCCGTGCGGGACGCCGCCGGCGCGTCCGGAATCGGCAGGCCGGGGCAGACGGAGGGCTATCGCAAGCTCTTCGACGGCAGCGCGGACTCCTTCGCCAAGTGGCAGCAGGTGGGCGGCGGTTCGTTCGCGCTGAATGCCGACGGCACGATGACCAGCGGCACCACCAGGGCGGGCCTCGGCATGCTGTGGTTCCCGCAGCGCAAGTACGGCGACTTCTCGCTGAAGCTCCAGTGGCGTGACGACGCCCCGGGCACCGGCAACGCCAACTCCGGTGTGTTCGTGCGCTTCCCGTGGGTCCTCGACCATCCGGAGGAGTCACGGCCGGAGTGGGTCGCCATCAAGTACGGGCACGAGGTGCAGGTGTTGGACCGGCCCGACGGCGACATGTACAAGACGGGCTCCGTGTACGGCTTCGACCGGGTGGGGCTCGCCGGTGCGGGCGTCACCCAGAAGGGTACCTGGAACGACTACGAGATCCGCGTGGTCGACCAGCACTACTCGGTGTACCGCAACGGTGTGCTGATCAACGAGTTCGACAACATCGGCGGCCAGGACTTCTCCCCGGCCCGCGCGGACGATCCGGGCACGGACGGGCGGCGGTTCGCCTCCGGCTACATCGGGCTCCAGGTGCACAGCACGACGGATGTGGTCTCGTACCGGGACATCCGCATCAAGGAGCTGTAGGGGGCTCCCCCTTCGGGTCCTCCTGCGGGTCCTCCTTCGGCTCCTTCCTGGCCCGGCTCGGCTGTACCCGTCTGGGTTCGCCCGGCATCTTCGGATACTCGGGCGGGTACGGCAGATCGCCGAGCCCGTGTTCGTGTTCGTCCTTCGTCGCGAGTTCCAGCAGCGCGTCGAGGGAGTAGGCGTGGTCGTCCATGTCCGCGTGCACGTCGCCGAGTTCGGCGAAGCGCGCGGGCATGGTCGCGAGGTCGAAGTCCTGGGGGTGTGCCTCACCGACCTCCTCCCAGCGCAGGGGCGCGGAGACGGGGGCGTGCGGGCGCGGCCGTACGGAGTAGGCGGAGGCGATGGTGCGGTCGCGGGCGGTCTGGTTGTAGTCCAGGAAGATGCGTGCGCCGCGCTCCTCCTTCCACCACTTGATGGTCACGTGCTCCGGCATGCGGCGTTCCATCTCCCGGCCCACGGCGATGGCGGCGCGTCGGACCTGGGTGAAGGTCCAGCGGGGTTCGAGCGGCACGAAGACATGCAGGCCGCGACCGCCGGAGGTCTTGGGCCAGCCGCGCAGTCCGCCGAACTCGTCGAGGACGGCGCGCAGTTCGTGGGCGGCGCGGACGGCGTCGTCGTAGTCCGTGCCGGGCTGCGGGTCGAGGTCGATGCGGAGTTCGTCGGGGCGGTCGACGTCGTCCCGGCGCACCGGCCACGGGTGGAAGGTCAGGGTGCCGTACTGGGCGGCCCACACCACGGCCGCCTCCTCCGTGGGGCACATCTCGTCGGCGCTGCGCCCGCTCGGGAAGGTGATGTGGGCGGTCGGGATCCAGTCCGGCATGTTCTTCGGCGCCCTCTTCTGGAAGAACGACTCGCCGGCCACGCCTTCGGGGTAGCGCTCCAAAGTGGTGGGGCGGTTGCGCAGGGCGCGCAGGATGCCGGGGGCGACGGCCTGGTAGTACCGGGCGAGGTCCAGCTTGGTGAAGCCGCGCTCCGGGAAGAACACCTTGTCGGGACTGGACAGCCGTACCGTCCGACCGCCCACCTCCAGCTCCACCGCGTCACCCATGCGAGCCACGGTAGGCGGGCGGCGCACATCTCGCACACCGGGACATCGGCGCGCAGAATCGGACCATGGATCTGCCGGTCATGCCCCCAGTGAAGCCGATGCTCGCCAAGTCGGTGGCGAGGATTCCGCCGGGCATGCAGTACGAGGCGAAGTGGGACGGGTTTCGGGCGATCGTGTTCCGGGACGGGGACGAGGTGGAGCTCGGGAGCCGTACCGGGAAGCCGTTGACCAGGTATTTTCCGGAGCTGGTGGAGGCACTGCGGGAGCGGTTGCCGCAGCGGTGCGTGGTGGACGGGGAGATCGTGATCGCGCGGGAGGGACATCTGGACTTCGACGCGCTGACCGAGCGGATCCATCCGGCGGACTCGCGGGTGCGGATGCTGGCGGAGCGGACGCCGTCCTCGTTCGTGGCGTTCGATGTGTTGGCGTTGGGGGACGAGTCGTTGGTGGAGGTGCCGCTGAGCGATCGGCGGGCGCTGCTGACCCGGGCGCTGGCCGACGTGACGCCTCCGGTGCACGTGGCGCCGGCGACGACGGACGTCGAGGTGGCGCAGGAGTGGTTCGAGCGGTACGAGGGGGCGGGCCTGGACGGCGTCATCGCCAAGCCCCTCACCGTGCGCTACCTCCAGGACGAGCGGGCCATGTTCAAGGTGAAACACGAGCGCACGGCGGACGTCGTCGTGGCGGGGTACCGCTTCCACAAGAGCGGCCCGGTGGTGGGGTCGCTGCTGCTCGGCCTGTACGACGACCGGGGCGCCCTCCAGCATGTCGGCGTGTCGGCCGCGTTCGCCATGAAGCGGCGGGCCGAGCTGGTGGAGGAGCTGGAGCCGCTGCGGATGGACGACGTGACCGGGCATCCCTGGGCGGCCTGGTCGGAGGAGGCCGCCCACGAGACGGCCCGGCTGCCCGGCGCGCCGAGCCGCTGGTCGGGCCGGAAGGACCTGTCCTGGGTGCCGATCAGGCCGGAGCGGGTCGCCGAGGTGGCGTACGACCACATGGAGAACGGGGCCCGCTTCCGGCACACCGCCCGCTTCCGCCGCTGGCGCCCGGACCGGACCCCGGAGAGCTGCACGTACGCGCAGCTGGAGGAGCCGGTCCGCTACGACCTCACGGAGATCTTCGGCGAGAACCAGTGACCGGGCCGGCTCACGTGACCGGCCGGCTCACGGCTGCATGAGGATCTTGATCGCGCCGTCCTTCTTCTGCTGGAACATCCGGTACGCGTCCGGCGCCTCCGACAGCGGCACCCGGTGGGTGGCGAAGTCGTCGACACCGAGCGGGTCCTCGTCCGTCAGGTACGGGATGACCTCGTCGCTCCAGCGACGTACGTTGGCCTGGCCCATGCGCAACTGGATCTGCTTGTCGAACATGGTGAGCATCGGCAGCGGGTCGGCCATGCCGCCGTACACGCCGGACAGGGAGATCGTGCCGCCGCGACGCACCAGATCGATGGCGGTGTGGAGGGCCGCGAGCCGGTCGACGCTGAAGCGTTCCGCGAAGGGGCCGCTCAGCTTCCGCGGCAGAATCGCGGACGCCTGCTGGGCGAGCTTGGCGGCGGCGCTGCCGTGCGCCTCGGTGCCGACCGCGTCGATGACGGCGTCGGGACCGCGCCCGTCGGTCTGGTCGCGGATCGCCTCGACCAGTTCCTTCTCGTGGTCGAAGCTCCGGAGGTCGTAGGTCTCCACGCCTCGCTCGTGGGCCCGGCGCAGCCGCTCGGGCACCAGGTCGACGCCGAACACCCGCCCGGCGCCGCGGACCTGGGCGATCCGGCAGGCCATCTCGCCGATGGGGCCGAGGCCGAGAACGGCGATGCTGCCGCCCTGGGGAATGTCGGCGTACGCGACCGCCTGCCAGGCGGTGGGCAGGACGTCGGAGAGGTACACGAACCGGTCGTCGGGTGGCCCTTCGGGGACCTTGATCGGTCCGTACTGTGCCTGCGGGACCCGCAGGTACTCGGCTTGGGCGCCCGGCACCGAGCCGTAGAGGCGGGTGTAGCCGAACAGGGCGGCGCCCATGTGCTCGCTGGTCACCTGGGTGGTCTCGCACTGCGTGGGCAGCCCGGTGAGACACATCCAGCAGTTGCCGCAGGCGATCTGGAACGGCACGACCACGCGGTCGCCCGCCTGGAGGTCGGGTACTGCGGCGCCGACCTCCTCCACGATGCCCATGGGTTCGTGGCCGAGGATGTCGCCCGGCGTCATGAACGGGGTGAGCACCTCGTACAGGTGCAGGTCGGAGCCGCACAGCCCGGACGAGGTGATGCGGATGACGGCGTCCGTCGGCTCCTCGATCCGTGGATCCGGCACCGTCTCCACCCGCACGTCCCGCTTGCCCTGCCAGGTCACTGCCCTCATCGCGCCGCGCTCCCTCCGTCGCGTCCGGATCATCCGTTCTCATCCGGCCTGTCCGGTTCTGCGTCCCGCCCGGGTACCCGGACGTCACGCACCGAATCACCGTCAACGCCGAATCACCGTCCGCTCCGGACCATGACGGCGCACCCCGAGCCACCCCGTCCACGGATCAGCCCAGTGGGCGCGCACAAACAGAACCAATCAGGCATGTGCGGCATTGGGCAGATAAGCGCACAATGATTGGCACATGCGATAGGGGCAGCGGTGGGCACGAGACGCAGGGCACGCACCCGACAGGCCGCGGCGACAGCCGCGCTGCTGTCCGCCGCCGTGACGCTCTCGCTGGTCGCGGGCTGCACCGGGAAGTCCGCCTCCCCCGACGACAGCCGAGGCACGAGCCGGACGCCGACCGGGAGCCGGACCACCATGCCCTCCGCCACGGGCGTGCTCGCCGTGAAGATCGACAACGCGAGCGCGGCCCGGCCGCACACCGGCCTGAACGCCGCGGACGTCGTCTACGCCGAGCAGGTCGAGGGCGGGCTCAGCAGGCTGATGGCGGTGTACGCCACCCGGCTGCCGAAGCAGGTCGGGCCGGTGCGCAGCGCCCGCGAGTCCGATCTCGAGCTGCTTCGCCAGTTCGACCGGCCCACGCTGGCGTTCTCCGGCGCGCAGGGCAAGCTGATGCCGCTGATCGACAGGGCGCCGCTGGTGCCCGAGCCGCCGGGCCGGGTGTCCGGTGCCTACGTCCGCGACTCCGCGAGGCCCGCCCCGCACAACCTGTATCTGCGCCCCGACCGACTGCTGCCCTCCGCGCCGGGCGCGGCCGCGCTGACCACCGGCTTCCACGTGGGCCCCGCACCCTCGGGCGGCACGGCGAAGACCTCGTTCACCGTGCGCTACCCGGCGGCCCGCTTCGCCTTCACCTGGTCCGGGAGCGAGAGGGGCTGGCGGGTCGCGATGGACGGGACCGCCGCCCGCACGACCGACGGGAAGCAGTTGGCTCCGCCGACGGTCGTCGTGCAGTACGTGAAGATCCGGGCGTCCGCGTTCCACGACTTCCTCGGCAACAACACGCCGTACACGGAGACGGTGGGCTCGGGAACGGCGACGGTGCTGCGCGACGGGCGGGCGTACGACGTGGAATGGAAGCGTCCGAAGGCCGAGGACGGCACGACGTTCACGACGAAGGACGGCCGGCCGGTGAACTTCGCCGAGGGGCAGGTGTGGGTGGCCTTCGCGCAGAAGTGACCGAGGCCGGGCGCGCTCAGCGGTCCCAGGCGCTCAACGCGGGGTGACCAGCGGCTCGGCCGGATTGCGCAGCCCCTCCGCCGCGTCCGACACCCGTCGGATCAGGTCGAAGAACAGGTTCTGCTCCTCGGCGGAGAGAGGGGCGAGGAAGACCTGGTTCATTCGCGCCGTGCGCACGGTCAGCTTGCGGTGGGTGCGCACACCTTCGTCGGTGAGGCGCAGCAGGAACCGGCGGCCGTCCTGCGGGTCGCGGACCTTGTCGAGCAGCCCGCGCCGGCCGAGGCGGCTGATGACCTCGGCGATCGTGGACCGGTCGAGCCCCACCCGCTCCCCCACCGTGCGCTGGTCCAGGCCCGGTTCGGCGACGAGCGCGTTGAGGACCGCGAACTGGGGCGAGGTGATCTCCTCCGAGACCATCGTGTTCCACAGCAGGTAGTGCGCCTGCTGAAGTCGCCGGGCCAGGTGCCCGGGGTGGGTGGTCAGATCCACCGCGGCCATGTGCGCTCCCCTGGTGTGCAGTCGTCGGAGTATTCGTTGGTGTACTGAACAATACCCGGGGGTTCCGGTCTTGACGCCCCTGATGCCTGGGTGGCAGCGTGAAGACAACCTCACTGAAATACTCAGTGCCCTGATTAATTGAGCGGTCGGGGCGCTCGGAAGAGACGGGGCTTCACGGATGGACAAAGTGGTCGCCACGGCCCTGGAAGCCGTGGCCGACGTGCCCGACGGCGCGTCGCTGGCGGTGGGTGGTTTCGGGCTGAGCGGTGTGCCGAACGTGCTGATCCAGGCCCTGTACGAGCGGGGCGTGACCGGGGTGTCGGTCGTCTCCAACAACTGCGGGGCGATGGAGTCCGGCCTCGCGGTGCTGCTGGCCGCCGGGCGGATCGCCCGGGTGACCGGCTCCTACATCGGCGCGAACAAGGAGTTCGCCCGCCAGTACCTGGCCGGGGAGCTGGAGGTGGAGCTGATCCCGCAGGGCACGCTCGCCGAGCGGCTGCGGGCCGGCGGCGCCGGGATCCCCGCCTTCTACACCCCGGCCGGAGTGGGCACGCAGGTCGCCGAGGGCGGACTGCCCTGGCGCTACGACGGTGAGGGCGGCGTCGCGCTGGCCTCACCGGCGAAGGAGGTACGGGAGTTCGACGGCACGGAGTACGTGCTGGAACACGGCATCCGCACCGACTTCGCGCTGGTGCGGGCGGCGAAGGGCGACCGGCACGGCAATCTGGTCTTCAACAAGTCGTCCCGCAACTTCAACCCCCTCGCGGCCATGGCGGGCCGGGTGACGATCGCCGAGGTCGAGGAACTCGTCGAGCCCGGCGAGATCGACCCGGACGCGGTGCACCTGCCGGGGATCTTCGTGCAACGGGTCGTCGCGCTCACCCCCGAGCAGGCGGCGGACAAGAGGATCGAGCAGCGGACGGTGAGCAGCTGATGGCCTGGACACGCGAGGAGATGGCCGCCCGCGCCGCGCGCGAGCTGGAGGACGGGCAGTACGTCAACCTCGGCATCGGCCTGCCGACCCTGATCCCCAACTACCTGCCGCCGGGTGTCGAGGTGATCCTGGAGTCGGAGAACGGCATCCTCGGCACCGGGCCCTACCCCACCGAGGACCAGGTCGACCCGGACCTGATCAACGCCGGAAAGGAGACGGTCACCGTCCTGCCGGGCGCCTCCTTCTTCGACTCGGCGCTGTCCTTCGGCATGATCCGCGGCGGGCACATCGACGTCGCCGTGCTGGGCGCCATGCAGGTGTCCGAGAAGGGCGACCTCGCCAACTGGGCCATCCCGGGCAAGCTGATCACCGGGATCGGCGGGGCGATGGACCTCGTCCACGGCGCCCGTACGGTCATCGTCGTGATGACCCACACCGCCAAGGACGGCTCGGCGAAGATCCTCACCGAGTGCGCGCTGCCGCTCACGGGCAAGGGGTGTGTGAACCGGGTCATCACCGATCTGGGCGTGATCGACGTGACACCGGACGGGCTCGTGTTGACCGAGGTCGCCCCCGGAGTGAGCGTCGACGAGGTCATCGCCAAGACCGACGCCAAGCTGACCGTCTCGGAGGGCCTGCTGTGAACCCGGTCTACATCGTCGACGCCGTCCGCACCCCGATCGGCCGCTACAACGGCGCTCTCGCGGGCGTCCGCCCCGACGACCTGGCCGCCCACGCCCTGCGTGAACTCCTCGCGCGCACCCCCGCGCTGGACCCGGCCCGGATCGAGGACGTCTACTTCGGCAACGCCAACGGCGCCGGCGAGGAGAACCGCAACGTCGCCCGCATGGCCGCACTCCTCGCGGGCCTGCCCACCTCCGTGCCGGGCGTCACCGTCAACCGACTCTGTGCCTCCGGCCTGGAGGCCGTCATCCAGGCGGCCCGCGCGATCGCCGTCGGCGACGCCTCCATCGCCGTGGCGGGCGGGGTGGAGTCCATGACCCGGGCGCCGTACGTCCTGCCGAAGAGCGACAGGCCGTTCCCGGCCGCCCACACCGAGCTGTACTCGACCACGCTCGGCTGGCGCATGGTCAACCCGAGGATGGACCCGCAGTGGACCGTCCCGCTGGGCGAGTCGGCGGAACTCATCGCCGACAAGCACAAGATCAGCCGGGAGCAGCAGGACGAGTTCGCCCTGCGCAGCCACCACAAGGCGGCCGAGGCGCAGGCCGCGGGCCTGTTCGACGCCGAGCTCGTGCCGGTGTCGATCCCGCGGCGCGAGGGCGAGCCGGTGGTCGTCGGCGCCGACGAATGCGTACGCCCGGACGCCTCACTGGAGGCGATGGCCAAGCTGAAGCCCTCCTTCCGCACCGAGAACGGCACGGTGACGGCCGGGAACGCCTCGCCCCTCAACGACGGTGCCGCAGCCCTGCTCCTCGTCGACGAGGAGGGCCTGAAGGCCACCGGACGCGAACCGCTCGCCCGCGTCGGCGCGACCGGCGTCTCCGCGATCGACCCGCACTACTTCGGGCTCGCCCCCGTCGAGGCCGTCAACCGGGCGCTCGCCAAGGCCGGCAAGGGCTTCGGCGACCTGTCGGTGCTGGAACTGAACGAGGCCTTCGCCGCCCAGGTACTGGGCTGTGTGGCCGAGTGGCCCGAGTTCGACCCGGCGATCCTCAACCCGCGGGGCGGCGCCATCGCCCTCGGTCATCCGCTCGGCGCCTCCGGTGCCCGCCTCGCGGGCACGGTCGCCCACCAGTTGGCCGCCCGGGGCTCCGGCACCGGTGTCGCCACCCTCTGCATCGGCGTGGGCCAGGGCCTGGCCCTCGTCCTCGAACGCTAGGAAGGGCCGGCAAAGCCCCATGACTCTCACCCAGCACGACATCGACCAGGAGATCACGGCCGAGCGCGCCGCGTACGAGAAGCGGGTCACCGACGGCGGCCCCGTGGAGCACCACCCGCGCCGCGACTACGCCCCCTACCGCTCGTCCCTGCTGCGCCACCCGCAGCAGCCGCCCGTCGCCATCGACGTGGCCCAGGACCCGGAGCTGGTGGAGCTGGCCTCCCCGGCGTTCGGCGAGCGGGACATCACCGAGATCGACAACGACCTGACCAAACACCACCGCGGCGAGCCGATCGGTGAGCGCATCACCGTGTCGGGACGGCTGCTGGACCGGTCGGGACGCCCGATCCGCGGTCAGCTCGTCGAGATCTGGCAGGCCAACTCCGCCGGCCGGTACGCCCACCAGCGCGAGCAGCACGACGCCCCGCTGGACCCCAACTTCACGGGCGTGGGCCGCACCCTCAGCGACGACGACGGCTTCTACCGCTTCACCACGATCCAGCCCGGCCCCTACCCGTGGCGCAACCACGTCAACGCCTGGCGCCCCGCCCACATCCACTTCTCGCTGTTCGGCACGGCGTTCACGCAGCGGCTCGTGACGCAGATGTACTTCCCCAACGACCCGCTCTTCGAGTACGACCCGATCCTGCAGTCGGTGACGGACGACGCCGCCCGGCAGCGCCTGGTCGCCACCTACGACCACAGTCTCTCCGTGCCCGAGTTCTCCCTCGGCTACCACTGGGACATCGTGCTGGACGGCCCGAACGCCACCTGGATCGAGGAAGGACGCTGACCCCCATGACGAAGATCGACACAAGCAGGCCGGAGTCCGTGCTGCCCACCCCCTCGCACACGGTGGGCCCCTTCTACGGGTACGCCCTGCCGTTCCCCGGCGGCGGTGACATCGCGCCCGTCGGCCACCCGGACACGATCACCGTCCAGGGGTACGTGTACGACGGCGAGGGCAGTCCGCTTCCGGACGCCTTCGTCGAGCTGTGGGGCCCCGACCCGGACGGCAGCCTGCCGCAGGTGGACGGCTCGATCCGGCGCGACCCGTCGACCGGCGGCTACCTGGGCCGCAACGGGGTGGAGTTCACCGGCTGGGGCCGCATCCAGACCGACGTCAACGGCCACTGGTACGCGCGCACACTGCGTCCCGGGGCACGGGGGCGCAGCGCGCCGTACCTCAGCGTGTGCGTCTTCGCGCGCGGCCTGCTCGTGCACCTCTTCACCCGGATCTACCTGCCGGGCGACGAGGAGGCGCTGGCCACCGACCCGCTGCTGGCCCGCCTGGAGCCGAACCGCCGTGACACGCTGATCGCCGCGGACGGAGGCGACGGCACGTACCGTTTCGACATCCGCCTTCAGGGCGAAGGCGAGACGGTCTTCCTGGAGTTCCAGTGACTCACCCACCCCTCGGGCGGCAGGTGCCCCCGGACGAGGCCGCCGCCGGTCTGCTCGCACCCGGGTGGACCGACTCCCCCGCCGCGGCCGCCACGAGCGACGGCGCCTTCCTGAAGGCGCTGCTCGACGCGGAGGCCGCGCTCACCCGGGCGCAGGCCGAGCTGGGCCTCGCCCCGGCCGCCGCGGCGACGGCGGTGACGCGGGCGGCCGACGCCGACGGTTTCGACGTCCGGTCCCTCGCCGGGCGCGCCCGCGCCGGCGGCAACCCGGTCATCCCGCTGGTCGGCGAGCTGACCCGGGCGGTCGGCGAGGAGTACGGCCCCTACGTCCATCGGGGTGCGACCAGCCAGGACATCATGGACACGGCGACGATGCTGGTCGCCGCGCGCACGCTGGACCTCGTCCTCGCCGACCTCGCCCGTACCGAGCGCGCGCTCGCCCGGCTGGCCGCCGCACACCGCGACACCGTGCTGCCGGGACGGACGCTCACCCAGCACGCCGTACCGACGACGTTCGGGCTGAAGGCGGCCGGGTGGCGGTCGCTGGTGCTGGACGCCCGGGACCGCACGACGGTGGTACGGGACCGGCTTCCCGCCCAACTGGGAGGCGCGGCCGGTACGTTGGCCGTCTTCACGGCGTACGGCGCCGACGACCCCACCGCGCTGCCCGCCGCCTACGCCCGTGCGCTCGGGCTCGCGGAGCCGCTGTTGCCGTGGCACACCCTGCGCACACCGATCGCCGACCTCGCCGGCTGCCTGGCCTTCACGGCCGGGGCGCTGGGCAAGATCGCCGCGGATGTGCTGACCCTCGCCCGCACCGAGATCGCCGAGGTCGCGGAGGGCAGCGGCGGCGGCTCGTCGGCCATGCCTCACAAGGCGAACCCCGTACGCTCCACCCTGATCGCGGCGGCCGCCCGGCGGGCACCGCAGCTCGCGGCGACGCTCCACGCGGCGCTGGTGGCGGAGGACGAGCGGCCGGCCGGGGCCTGGCACGCCGAGTGGGAACCGCTGCGGGACCTGCTGCGGCTGGTCGGCGGCGCGGCCCGCGACGCCGCCGAACTCACCGAGGGGCTGCGGGTGAACGCGGACGCCATGCGCGAACACCTCGGGCTCACCCACGGGTTGATCGTGTCGGAGCGGCTCTCCGCCGAGCTGGCCGGCGTGCTCGGCCGCGCCCGTGCCAAGGAACTGCTCACCGACCTGGCCCGGCGCACCTACGCCGAGGACAGACCACTGGCGGAACTCCTCGCCGAGGAACCCGAGTTCAAGGGCGTCGACCTCGACCTCGACGCGATCACCGATCCCGCCCGCTACACCGGCTCCGCGGGAACCCTCACCGACCGTGCGCTGGAGCGACCTTGACCGAGAAACTCCTCAACCACCGTGCCGAGGGCCCCACTTCCGCTCCCCCGTTGCTGCTCGGGCCCTCACTGGGCACGTCGTACGCGCTGTGGGACAAGGTCGCCCCCGAGCTGTCCGTCACCCACCGGGTCGTGCGCTGGGACCTGCCGGGACACGGCGGTTCGGCGGCGGATCTGATCGGTCCCGGTGCCACGGTCGGCGACCTCGCCGAGCGGGTGCTCGCGCTGGCCGACGCGCTCGGTCTGGAACGGTTCGCGTACGCCGGGGTGTCACTGGGCGGTGCGGTCGGTCTGCATCTCGCGGTGCACCACCCCGAGCGGGTGTCGTCCCTCGCCGTGATCTGCTCCTCGGCCCACTTCAACGGCGCGAGGCCGTGGGAGGAGCGGGCGGCCCTCGTACGGCGCGAGGGGCTGGCCTCGCTCGCGGAGAGCGCGGACGCCCGCTGGTTCACGCCCGGCTTCACCGTGCCGGAGCTGGTGGAGGACCACCGGCGTGCCGACCCGGAGGCGTACGCCGCCTGCTGCGACGCGCTGGCCGCGTTCGACCTGCGGGACCGGCTCGCGGAGATCTCCGCGCCCACCCTGCTGGTCGCGGGCCGGCAGGATCCCGCGACGCCTCCGGCCCATCTGCGCGAGATCGCGGACGCGGTGCCCGGCGCGGCGCTCGTCGAGCTGCCGGGTGCCTCGCATCTGGCGCCCGCGCAGTGCCCCGAAGCGGTCCTGACCGCTGTGCGGGCCCACTTCGGCGGAGGCGCCGGCAGGGGCATGGAGGTACGGCGGCAGGTGCTCGGCGACGCCCATGTGGACCGGGCGCAGGAACGGCAGACGCCGTTCACGGCGCGCTTCCAGGACTTCATCTCGCGCTACGCCTGGGGCGAGATCTGGACCGACCCGACGCTCAGCCGCCGCGAGCGCAGCATGATCACACTGACGGCCCTCGTCGCGCACGGCCACTACGACGAGCTGGCCATGCATGTCCGGGCGGCGCGGCGCAACGGGCTCACGCCCGAGGAGATCGGCGCCGTCCTGCTCCAGACGGCCGTGTACTGCGGGGTCCCGGCGGCGAACTCGGCGTTCGCGACGGCGCAGCGGGTCCTCGCGGAGGAGGACGGTTCATGACGTCCGGTTCAGGGTGCCCCTGCTGGTCGTAGGCTCGGCAGCACCTCGCTCAGGGCGGTGCCGCGTGCCTACGGTGGAGGTATGTCCACCATCCTGATCACCGGCGCCACCTCCGGCCTCGGCCGGTACGTCGCCTTCGAGCTGGTCCGCTCCGGGCACGTCGTCCTCGCGCACGGCCGCGACCCCGAGCGCACCGGGCGGCTGGTCGAGGAGCTGCGTGCCGAGGGCGCCGCCGAGGGGTTCGTCGCCGACCTGGCCTCGCTGGCGCAGGTGCGTGAGCTGGCCGCACATGTCGGCGACGCACACCCCGACCTCGACGTCCTCATCAACAACGCGGGCGTGGGGGCGGGCGCGCCCGGCGCAGGCCGCGAACTGAGCACCGACGGCCACGAACTGCGCCTGGCCGTGAACTACTTGGCGCCCGTGACGCTGACGCGCGCCCTCCTTCCGGTACTGCGTGCGAACACACCGGCCCGGATCGTCAACGTGGGTTCGGTGGGCCAGGACCCCCTCGACTTCGACGACATCGAGTTCCGCCGCGCCTACGACGGCTTCGCGGCCTACCGCCGCGCCAAGTTCGCCCTGGCGGCCCACACCTTCGCCCTGGCCGAGCAGCTGGCGGGCACCGGCGTCTCCGTGAACGTCCTGCACCCGGCGACCTTCATGGACACGCCGATGGTCCGCGAGGGCGGAGTCACCCCCTGGAACACGGTGGCCGACGGCGCGCCGGGCGTCCTCGCGCTGGCCACGCGGGATACCGGCACGGGCGGCTACTTCGACGGGACCCGTCCGGCGCGGGCCCACGAGGGGACGTACGACCCCGCGGTACGCAAGCGGCTCGCGGCGGTGACGGAGCAACTGCTCGCGATGTGAGGCCGAGATGGCCCACGTCACCGGTGCGCACCCCCGGGTCCTCCACCCACCCGGTCGGCTAGCGCAACCCCCCACCTGTCTCCAGCACCGCCCGCGCCTGGGTCACCAGCCCGTCCGCGCCGCAGGAACGGGCCAGGGTCAGGCCCCGCTGGATCTCCGGGACCGAGCGGGAGAGGATGCCGTACTCGACGCGGGCGGCGGCGTGTTCGTACTGGGAGGGGGAGGCCTCCAGGTAGGCGACGGCCTGGGCGGCCAGGCGGACGGCGCGTTGGCCGGTTTCCAGGGTGGCGGCGCAGCGCAGGGCCTCGCCGATGGCGGTGTCGGTGCCGAAGCGTTCGGCCTGGCGGCGGACGTCGGCGGCGAGGCGCGCGGCGCGCTCGGGGTCCTCCACGGCCAGGGCACGGGCGAGGTCGACCGCCCAGGGGACCAGGACGGGGTTGTGGTGGCCCCGGGCGGCGGCCGCCTTCTCCGCGGCCTCCAGTTCGTTGACACCGTCCTGGGTGCGGCCGACGGCGAGCAGCAGTCGGCCGCGTACCGAACGGGGGTCGGGCAGCACGATCGTGGACGGGTAGGGCGGCGCGAAGCCGTACTGTTCGGCGACCCGCCAGGCCTCGTCGACATGACCGCGGGCGAGCAGGGTGTCGACCAGGTTGCAGGTCGCCGTCCAGTACAGGGGAAGCCCGCGGCCGATGCGCTCGGCGAGGCGCAGCGACTCGCGCAGGGAGGACTCGGCCTCCTTCAGGCGGCCCCGCCGACGGTGCCCGAGGCCGACGTAGGCGTGGGCGAGGGCGATGTGACCGCCGCTCCAGCCGGCCGACTCGTAGGTGCGCAGGGCCTCCGTGTAGAGGGCCTCGGCGCGGTCGAGGCGGTCGGTGTAGGCGTAGGAGTTGGCGAGCATCAGCAGCAGCTCGATGCCCCACTCGGTGTCGGTCCAGCCGAGGCCGGGGGCGAGGCGGCCGTTGACGAGGGCGCGGTCGCAGAGCTCGACGACCTCCTCCGCGTTCTCGCCGTGGGTCATGGCGTCGAAGGCGCGCAGGATGAGGAGGGCGCGCTCGGAGTTGTCGCGGCCGGTGCAGCTGCGGGCGAGCTCGGCAAGGCGCGCGGAGCGGCCGGGTGAGGCGGCCTCGCCGGCGTGTATGCCCTCCCACATGTACTGCACGGCCTGCAGCCGCAGCCGGGCCGGGCCCTCGGTGTGCCGGGCGGCCTCGGCCTCGACGGTGCGGACGGCCTCCTCCAGCTGGTCGTTGTGCAGGAGCGCCTGGGACAGGCGGAAGACGGCGTCGACGCGTTCGGGGCCGTCGAGGCCCGGCATGGCGAGCGCGGTCTGGAGGTGGCCGATGGTTTTGGACGGCGCGGTGAGCAGGGTGGCGCAGCCCAGTTCGTACAGCACCCGCGCGTGCACGTCGGGCATGGGCGGTTCCAGCAGGGCGCGTTCCAGACAGCGGCGGGCCGCGTCGGGGGCGCCGACGGCGAGGTGTTCGCGGGCGGCCTCGCGCAGCTGCTCGACGAGCTCGTCGTCGTCGTCCGGGTGGACCTGGAGGAGGTGGCGGGAGGCGGCCGCGGCACCGCGCCCGGAGTCGGTGACGACCTGGGCGGCTATGCCGTGCATGGCGGTGCGCAGGGCGTCCGGGATGGAGTTGTAGACGGCGGTCGCGATCAGCGGGTGGACGAACTCGAGGTCGCCGTCCTCGGTCCGGCCGACCGCGGGGTCGGGCGCGGTGAGGATACGGGCCTGGCACAGCAGTTCGGCACAGCGGGCGGCGTCGTCGGGGCTCATCCCGGCGAGCTGGGCGACCAGGTCGACCGTGATGTCCGCGCCGAGGATCGCGGCCGCCCAGGCGAACCGGGTGGCGTCGATGCCGAGTTCCTCGAGACGGGCGACGAGGCCGCCGCCGCGGGCCGACCTGTTCAGGGGCCGCAGTTCGGCGGCGGAGGACTCGGCCGGCTCCAGTTCGCCGTCCCGCACCTTGGCGAGGAGTTCGACGGTCTCGTACGGGTTGCCGCCGGTGACGGCCCAGACCTCGCGGCAGAACGGGGCGTCGGCGTGCTCGCCCAGGGCGGTGCGGGTGAGGCCCGCGACGGCGTCCGGGGTGAGGACGCTGAGGGTGGCCACGGGGCCGCCCGCGGTGGCGGCGACCGCGTCCAGGAGGCGGGCGCTGTCGCCGCTGACCTCGCCGGGCCTGCGGGCGACGACGACCAGGACGGACAGGTCGTCGAGGCGTTCGGCGAAGCCGGCGAGCCAGCGCAGGGTCTCCTGGTCGGCCCAGTGCGCGTCGTCGATCAGCAGGACGAGCGGCCAGTAGCGCTTGGCCAGGCGGCGCACCGCGGCGACGAGGCCGTCGCACACGCCCTGCGGGTCGGCCCGGCGTTCGCCCGGTTCCGTGATGCCGAGGGCGGGTCCCGCGATGTCGAACCAGTCGCCGAGGTACTCGCGGGCCTCCTCCGGCATCAGCGAGACGAGGGCGGGCTGCAGCAACTGCCGTACGACGTTGAAGGGGACGGACCGGAGGGTCTCGCCGCCGCGGGCGGACCACACCGTGCAGCCGCGTGCCTCGGCGAGGCGGCGGATCTCGGCCAGCAGGGCGGTCTTGCCGAGTCCCGACTCGCCGCGGAACACCAACAGGCTGCCCCCGGCCGACCGGTCGGCACAGAGCGTGTCGACCGCCCGCTCGACGGCCGCCACTTCCTCGTCGCGCTCCCAGAGGGAAGCCGAGGCGGCCGCACCGGGCCGTACCTCCGTCATCCCGCTACCTCCCCAAGTCGCCCGAACGACGTACGACCTTGAGCGTAGCCCTCCGAAGACACAAGCGGAGGGGGGTCCGACCAGCTGTTGCCGCGAGGGTGACGACGGGCGCGGCGGGAGACGGAGGACGGGCCTGCGCGGGGACGGGAGACGTCAACTTGAGCTAGCGGTCGCCGCGTTGACGTGAAGCCGGTTCCGGAGGCCCACATCGTCTCCCTCAGGGGCGCGGGGAACCGCGCGCGAACCCTCACGACCCGCGTCCCGCCGCCCCCGGCACCCGGCACCCGACACCACGCACCCGGCACGGCCCGGCCCAGCCGTCGGCAGGCCCTCTCATCCCGCTTTCACAGACACCTCATACCGTGGAGACATGACGCAGGTGACTCCTCCCGGGTGGTACCCCGACCCCGGACAGACGAATGACGGTCCCGCCACCGAGCGCTGGTGGGACGGCAGTGCATGGACGGGCCAGACCCGCGCGGCGGGCGCGCCCGCAGCATGGGGTCCCCCTGCATATCCGCCCCACCTGGGCGCGCCCCCGGCCCCCGGCCCCCGCCACGCCGTCCGCAACGGCATAGCCGTGGCCGCGGCCGCCGTGGTCCTCGCCTGCATCGGGGTGGGCGTGTACGCCCTGTCCGACAACGGCGACTCGGGCGGCACCACGGCCAACTCCCAGCAGGGCCCGGGTGGTCAGGGCGGCCCAGGCAACCCGGGCAGCGGCGGCCAGGGCGGCCCCGGCGGGAACTCCGGCGGCGGCTCGGGCGGGCAGGACGGCCAGAGCCCCTCGCCGGGCCAGTCCGAGGCGCCGAAGATCAAGAGTGGCTCGGTGTCCGACCGGATCAGCGGGATCAGCATCCCCATCCCGGACGGCTGGTACGGCCAGCAGCTCAGAGCGGGCGCGGGGGTCACGTCGAACGACTCGTACAAATGCCCCGGCGACACCTCCAAGTCCTGCACCAAGGGCGGCGCGTACTCCGCGCCGGCCGAGCTGCTGGGCACCGACGGCAGTACGCCCGAGGAGGTCGCCAAGGCGGACATCGCGAAGAACGCCGAGGAGTCGTACGGCGGCACGACCTACGGAAAGATCACCTCGCACGACGTGCTCGCCTCCCAGGCGGTGACCGTCGCCGGGCAGAAGGGCTACCTGGTCCGCTGGAAGGCGGTCACGAGCAAGGGCGCCGACGGCATCGTCGAGTCGCTCGCCTTCCCCTCGCCCGCCAACTCCAAGCTGATGGTGGTGGTCCGCTTCGGTGTGGACGCCGATCAGAAGGAGGCCGTGATCGACCAAATAACGAAGGGCATCAAGGTGTCGGAGGGCGGCGGCGACGGCCAGAACGTCTGAGCCGCCTGTACAACGACGTCCGAACCGGCCGGGTGGGGCGCCCCTCCGCTCAAGAGGAGCCCCACCCGGCCGGGTGTGCGCGCCGCCCCCGTCCCCACGGTGCGGCGCGATCAGGTCGCCGTCCGGTCATCCCACGGGCGGCGGCCTGGGTCTCAGGTGAGGCCGAGTGCCGGGAGCACGACGACTTCCACGAAGCGGACGAGGTAGTCCGGGTCGGCGTGCTCGCCGTCCAGAATCGGCCGAGCCCGCACCAGGCCCAGCAACTGGGTCGGGATGTACTCCAGCGCCGGGTGCTCGGCGGGGATCTCACCACGCTCGACCCCGCGCCGCAGGATCTCCCGCAGCGCGGCGATCTCCGGGTCGACCAGCGCCTCGCGCAGGGCCCGGGCCAGCTCCTCGTCCTGGGTGACGGCGTGACCCAGCGCCTGGAGCAGTCTGGTGTCGCTGCTCGACCAGCGGCCCGCGGCCCGCGCGGCCTCCCTCAGGTCCTCGGCGAGGGAGCCGGTGTCGATTCCGGCGAGCGGGGAGCGCCGACGGGAGCGCAGGGCGGCCACCACGAACTGCGGCTTGGTCTTCCACTGCCGGTACAGGGTGGACTTGCTGCACTTCGTGCTGGCGGCGACGCCCTCCATGGTGACGGCGTCGTACCCGCACTCGCGGAGCTGGTCGAGGAGGGCGTCGAAGAACTCCTGCTCGCGCTCCGGCGTGAGTTTGGAGCGGCGCGAGGCGGCGACCGTCCCCGGGTCGTCCGCGGCCTGCGACGTCATCGGCTGTCTCCTCGTTCGAGTGGTGCTCAAGGCTTCCCACTCAGTGTGGCGTACGTCAATCGATACGGCAGTGTACCGGTACGCGAACGTATCGGTACACTGTCGTATCGGTACGCAACCGTATCGACGGCGTCCGCGTGGGCCACGAACCCGCCGAGCACCACCACACGCACCACCGTCAGCAAAGGGGCCGGGGGATGAACGCCCGCACCGCGCCTTCAGCAGCGGAGGCCGACGCGACAGCGCGGCCCCCGCTCGTCCGTGAGCTGCTGCTCGTCGCAGGGCTCTTCCTCGTCTACAAGTTCGGCCGACAGCTGGCGACCGGCCACACCGCCGAGGCCTTCCGCAACGCGCACCGCGTGTGGGACCTGGAACGAGCCGTCCACCTGCCCGGCGAGGGCGCGGTGCAGTCCTGGCTGCTGCACGGCGACACCCTGGTGCACCTGGCGAACACCTACTACGCGACGGTCCACTTCCCGGCCACCGTGGCCTTCCTGGTCTGGCTCTACCTGCGCCGCCCCGCGCACTACGTGTGGACCCGCCGGGTCCTCGCGGCCCTCACCACGGCCGCGCTCCTGCTGCACCTCGCCCTCCCGCTGGCCCCGCCGCGCATGCTCGGCGCGACAGGCCTGATCGACACCGCGCGGACCTACGGGCCCTCCGTGTACGGCCCGCCGCGGACCGACCACCTGTCGAACCAGTTCGCCGCGATGCCGTCGCTGCACTTCGGCTGGGCGCTGATGGTGGCGATCGGCCTGATCGTCGCCACCCGGTCGCGGTGGCGGTGGCTGTGGCTGCTGCATCCGCTGGTGACGCTGCTGGTGATCGTCGGGACCGCGAACCACTACTGGCTGGACGCGATCGTCGCGGCGGCGATGCTCGGCATCGCGCTCGCTGTGATCCGCCCCCAGACTTCGCCCGAGGGAACCCCCCTCTCGCTTCGCTCGTCGCACCGCACGACGCCCGCGGCGGCCGCGGGGCGGGTACCGCGGCAGTCGGCACCGGTCGAGGAGAACGTCCTGGTCGGAGCGGGCCGATGAACGCCACCCTCGTCGCCGTCGTCCTGTCCCTCTTCTCCGCCGCCGCCTACGCCGCCGCGGCCGTCGCCCAGGAACGGCTCGCCGCCCGCCACCCCGGTTCGGGGACGCTGCGGCTGCTGGCCTCCGGCGCCTGGTGGTGGTCGGTCGGGCTCAACGCCGCCGCCGCGCTGCTGCACGTCGTGGCCCTGAGGTACGGTCCGCTCACCGTGGTGCAGCCGCTGGGCGCGCTCACCCTCGTCGCGGCGGTGCCGATGGGCGCGCGTGTCGCGGGGCGGCGGGTCACCGCGGCCGAGTGGCGGGGCACCGCGTACACGCTGGCCGGCCTGGCCGCGATCCTGGTCACGGCGTCCGGGTCGGCGCCCGACGAGGTGCTGAGCGTGTCCGAGGCGCTGACCGTGTCCGCCGTGACGGCGGGGCTGATCGGGCTGTTGGCGCGGCCCGGTGCCCGGCCCGGGCTGCGCCACGCGAGCGCGTCGGGCTTCGCCTCCGGTGTCGCCTCGGCGCTCACGCAGACGGTGACGGTGGCGGCGACCGACCGCTCGGGTCCCCTGCTGAGCGTGCAGGTGGTCGGGGTGGCGCTGCTCGTCGCGGCCTTCGCGACGGCCGGACTGATGCTGTCGCAGACCGCCTACCGGGGTGGTCTGGGCGCCCCGCTCGCGGTGGTGACGCTGGCGAACCCGGTGGCCGCGGCGGTGATCGGCCTCACGCTGCTCGGCGAGGGCCTCCAGGGCGGCGCGGCGGGTGTGCTCCTCGCGCTGGCGGGAGCGGGCCTGGCCTCCTGGGGCGTGGTGCTGCTGTCGCGGGCGACACCCGAACCCCTGCCGGCATCGGCGCCTTCCCACCCGGCGCGTGAGGAGGAGCACCCGGTGGCCGCGGTGCTGGCCCTGGCGCCCGGGTCCGCGTCACCCGAACCGGCGCTGCTGCCCCGGCCGACGTCGGAACCGGGGCATCTCACACCGCTGTAGGACCTGAGGAGGCGTCAGCCCAGACCGCGCGCGTCCTGCTTGAGCGCCGTGTCGACGGTGAGCGCCGTGGCGACGACGAGGCTGAGCAGCGGCTCGGGCAGCTGGTAGTGGATCTGCAGGACGTAGTTGTCCGCGGTGGTGAACAGCGTCTTGGCGAGACCTTCCCAGGTCTTGGTGATCCGGGCGACCTCGTTGTCGGCGTGGTCGACGATCGCGAAGTTCCACGCCCGCCAGTTCTCCGCCTTGATGGCGCCGACCTTCTGGCCGCCCGCGTTGATCGCGAAGTTGATCTTCCCGAAGACGTTCTGCTGGACGATCTCGCCGACCTGCTGCCCGTCCGGACGTTCCACGATCACCCGGGACTTGAATATCTTCCGGGGCCGCGTCAGCTTCAGGACGGGCTGACCGTAGGCGTCGCGGATCTCCAGCCTGTGAGTCATGTACTGGTCGAGGCTGAAGAGGAGGCGCATGATCTTCTTCAGGGCGCTCTGCCCTACCTGGACGACCGCGCCGATCTCACGGCCGTGCTGATCCATGACCTTGTACTCGTTGGTCACCTCGATCAGCTTGGCCTTCTGGTTGACCACCAGCACCGGCTCGCTGAAGAGGGTGCCGCCGCCGGAGCCACCGGCGGCGACCCCGGCCTGCTGCTGCACCTGACGCTGCACGCGCGGGTCGGGGCCGGCCGGCTGCTGCGGGATCTGCTGTGCGGCCACACCCTGCTGCTGGTCGGCGTTCGTGTGCTGCGTCCACTGCGCGCCGTCCCAGTAACGGAGTGTCTGGGGCACTCCGTTCGGGTCGGGATACCAGCCTGCAGGTGTGTTCGAATGCGTGGTCACCGGGGCACACTATCCCGACCCCACCAGGACCTGACCAGCCCCGGCGATCCGGCATGGTTCAGCCTTTACCCGACGGCAATCGCCGGGTCACTCACCCCTGGCCGCCCGTTCTCCACGTGCCCGGCGAACCGCCGCAGGAACGCCGGGTCGGCGTCCGAGGTGACGGTCAGGTCGTACCAGCGCGCGCTCGCGGCGAGGTCGACGGTGTGCCGGACGGTGGCGCCGGGCCGCACGGTGAAGGTCCTGGCCGGGCAGCCGTAGCCGCCGCCGACCTTCAGCCGTACCGTGCCGGAGCCCCGGTTGGTGAGGGTCAGTTCGACGTCGTCGCCGGTGTGCCGCGCGGTGACCTCGGGTCCGGCCGCCTTGCCCGGGCCCCGGAAGACGCGCAGGAAGCCGTTGGGGCCGTGCACGGTCAGGTCGTACGAGCCGTTCGAGTAGGCCGAGTTCCAGGTGTCGGCGATGGTCTTGCCGGCCTCGGTGGTGTAGCTCCACGGACCGTCGGCGCGGTTGCCCGAGGTCACCAGGAAGGCGGCACCGGCCTGGGTGCCGGAGGCGAAGGTGAGGGTGAGCTTCCCGGCCGCCGGGTCGGCCGAGGCGTCCACGTACGGCGCGTACCTGAGCGGGCGGGCGGGTCGCCGGCCCCGCTCCTGCTTGGGGAGCACCGGGTTGGCGGGCGGAGTGGGCACGTAGTCGGGGTGGCGCTCGCGGTCCGGCGGCAGGTAGCCGTCGGTGGCGGGCAGCGCGGCCGGCCGGGTGTCCTTGCGGGAGAAGTCGAACGCGGCGGTCAGATCGCCGCAGACGGTCCGCCGCCAGGGCGAGATGTTGGGCTCGTGGACGCCGAAGCGGCGCTCCATGAACCGGATGATCGAGGTGTGGTCCAGCGTCTCGGAGCAGACGTAACCGCCCTTGCTCCAGGGCGAGACGACCAGCATCGGCACCCGCTGGCCGAGCCCGTACGGCCCGGCGACGTGACCGGAGTCCCCCTTGAACAGGTCCGGGCCGACGTCGACCGTGGAGCGGCCCTGCGCGGCGGAGGCCGGCGGGAACGGCGGGAGAACGTGGTCGAAGAAGCCGTCGTTCTCGTCGTACGTGATGAACAGGGCCGTCTTCGCCCACACCTTCGGGTCGGAGGTGAGCGCGTCGAGGACCTGGGCGACGTACCAGGCGCCGTAGTTGGCGGGCCAGTTGGGGTGCTCGGTGAAGGCCTCCGGGGCGACGATCCAGGAGATCTGCGGCAGCCTGCCGCCCTTCACGTCGGCCTTCAACTGGTCGAAGTAGCCCTCGCCCTTGCGGTAGTCGGTGCCGGTGCGGGCCCTGTCGTAGAGGGGGTCGCCGGGCTTGGCGTTCTGGTACTGCTTGAAGTACAGCAGCGAGTTGTCGCCGTAGTTGCCGCGGTAGGCGTCCTGGATCCAGCCCCAGGAGCCGTTGGCGTCGAGACCGTCGCCGACGTCCTGGTAGAGCTTCCAGGAGATGCCGGCCTTCTCCAGACGCTCGGGGTACGTCGTCCAGCCGTAGCCCACCTCGTCGTTGCCGAGGACCGGGCCGCCGCCCGTGCCGTCGTTGCCGGTGTAGCCCGTCCACATGTAGTAGCGGTTGGGGTCGGTCGAGCCGATGAACGAGCAGTGGTAGGCGTCGCAGATCGTGAAGGAGTCGGCGAGGGCGTAGTGGAAGGGGATGTCGTCGCGGGTCAGGTACGCCATCGTCGTGGAGCCCTTCGAGGGCACCCACTTGTCGTACTTGCCCCCGTTGAAGGCGGCGTGTCCGTCGTTCCAGCCGTGCGGAAGGTCCTGGAGGAACGCCATGCCCAGGTCGTCGGCGTCGGGGTGGAACGGCAGGACGTCCTTGCCGCTGCCGTCCGCCTGGTGCCAGACCGACTTGCCGTTCGCCAGGGTCACCGGACGCGGGTCGCCGAAGCCGCGGACGCCCCTCAGCTTGCCGAAGTAGTGGTCGAAGGAACGGTTCTCCTGCATCAGGACGACGATGTGCTCGACGTCCTCGATCGACCCCGTGCGGTGGTTCGCGGGCAGTGCGGCGGCACGCTGGATGCTGTTCGACAGCGCGGTGAACGCCGTGGTGGCGCCCGCGAGTTGGAGGAATCTGCGCCGGTTGACGTCGGGGCTGGCTTCGGACATGGCTGAGGGACCTCTCGCCTGGAGTATGTGCGACCGGCCGGATCGTGACGGAATGCGCGCGGAAGGAGTGTTCCAGGAGCACCAAACGTCAGGGAAGGGTCTGATGGCGTGGGTGTGAAAGTCGTGCGTACGTGAGGGGTGCGGCCGACGGCACCGGGGAAGGGTGGCGCTCATGACGGAGACGCACCCGGCCCACACGCCGACGAAAAGGCCCGTACGACAGCTCCTCGCCGCCTCCGTGGGCAACGCCGTGGAGTGGTACGACTGGTACGCCTACACCTTCCTGGCCACCTACATAGCCGCCGCGGTCTTCCCCGCGGGCGCGGACAACTCGCTGGTGCCGCTGCTGTCGACGTTCGCCGTCTTCGCGGTCGGGTTCTTCATGCGGCCGGTCGGCGGTCTCCTCATGGGCACGATCGCCGACCGGCACGGGCGGCGCGCCGCACTGACGGTGACCATCCTGCTGATGGGTGGCAGCAGCCTGCTGGTCGGGCTGACCCCGACCTACGCGGCGGTCGGCGTCGCCGCCCCGGTGGTACTGGTGCTCGCCCGGCTGCTCCAGGGGCTGTCCGTGGGCGGCGAGTTCGCGGCCTCGACGACCTTCCTCGTGGAGTCGGCGGGGCCGGGCCGGCGCGGGCTGTTCTCCAGCTTCCAGTACGTGTCGACGACCGCCGGGCAGCTCGTCGCCTCCGGCATCGCGACCCTGCTCGTGGGCACGCTGAGCGAGGGGCAGATGGACGGCTGGGGCTGGCGGGTCCCCTTCGTCCTGGGGGCCGTGCTGAGCCTGGTCGGCTTCTGGATCCGGCAGGGCGCGCAGGAGACCCGCAGCGAGGAGCAGCGGGAGGCACCGCGTCCCGCCCTGCTGGAGGCGCTGCGCCGGCATCCGCGCGAGTCGCTGCTGATCTGCGGCATCACCGCGGGCGGGACCATCGCGTACTACACCTGGACGTCGTACCTGCCGACGTACGCGGAACTCAACGAGGGGATGGCCAAGTCGGACGCGCTGCTCGCGGGCACGCTCTCGCTGGCCTTCTTCGGTCTGCTCCAGCCGCTCGGCGGGCTGCTGTCCGACCGCTTCGGCCGCCGTCCGCTGCTGCTCTTCTTCGGGCTGGGCTTCGCGCTGTTGAGTGTGCCGCTGCTGCACGCCCTGACGGACTCCTTCGCCGTCCTGCTGCTCGTGCAGTGCGCGGGCATGGTCCTGCTGACGGGCTTCACCTCGATCAGCGCCGCGGTGAACGCGGAGGTCTTCCCGCCCCGGGTGCGGGCGGCCGGGATCGGCTTCCCGTACTCGCTGACGGTGGCGCTGTTCGGCGGGACGGCCCCGTACGTGGGCACGCTGTTCAAGGAGCTGGGCCACTCGGGGCTCTTCCCCTGGTACGTGGCCGCGCTGTGCCTGTTGTCGTCCCTGGTGTATCTGCGGCTGCCGGAGACGGCCCACGCGGAGCTGGAGCGGTAAGGCCCCGACCTGCGGTTCGACACCATGAAGTGACGCACCTCATACGGCCGCGAGCAAATTTTTTCCGTTCCCTGTGATCAGTCGGCGCAACCGATCCGTATTCCTCTGCGTCCGTCGCCACACCACTCAGGGAGCAGTCATGCGCATTTCACGGACCAAGGCGGGAACCGTCTTCGTGATCGGCAGCCTGACGTTGACCATCACCGCTCTCGCCTATCCCGCCATGCTCGGCCTGCAGAACACCAGCTCCGCCCAGGACCGCGTTATCGCCAACACCCGGTACGGGCCGCTCACCGAGCAGGACCGCGACTTCGTGGTCAAGGTGCGTGCGGCCGGCCTGTGGGAGTACCCGCTCGGTGAGATCACCATGCAGAAGGGCACCACGCCGGAGATGAAGGAGGCCGGTGCCCACCTGATCGTGGGGCACGCCGGTCTCGACGAGCTGTGCCGCAAGATCGCTCCCGAGCTGGGCATCACCCTGCCCAACCAGGCGAGCCCGCAGCAGCAGCAGTTCGTACAGACCGCGTCGTCGGCCAACGGCAAGGAGTTCGACCAGACCGCGTCGAACATCATGCGGATCACGCACGGTCAGATCTTCCCCACGGTGGCGAAGATCCGCGCCAACACCAAGAACACGCTCGTCCGCGAGCTCGCCGACCTCGCCAACGACACCGTGCTGGACCACATGACCGTGCTGGAGAAGACCGGGATGGTCAACTTCGAGCAGACGGTCTTCCAGCAGACCACGCCGCCGAAGCTGCCCGCGGACCAGATGACCCCGCCGGCGCCGCAGCCCGGTGCGCCGATGGTCGTCCTGACCCCGCGTCCGGACCTGAACGTCCAGACCAGCACCCCGAAGCCGACGGGCTCGGGGGCCCCGGCCCCGGCCGCGACCCCGACCGGCTGACGCGGGGCGCGCGAGCGGACACGCGGCCCCTCGTCGGGCGGTGTCCGCCCTCGGGCCGAGGTCCGGCTCACGCTGAGCGCGTGGACTCAACAGCCGGACCGGACGGGCACGTACGCGGCCGCGATCCGGTACACCCCCGGTTCGCGCACCGTCAGACGCGTGAAGCCGCCCCGCTCGCGCAGGCAGCCGCCCGCCGTGCGCAGCCACGGCGAGTAGGCGATCCGCACGGTCACCGAGCCGGCGCGCGGCATCCGCACGGACAGGTCGGCGCTGGAGGTGCGCAGCACGGTCGCGGGCGCCGACACCAGCGGTACGGCGTCCCGCACCCGGTACACCCGCCAGTGCGGGTCGCTCCACACCGGCTCCAGCCACCCGGGCCGACCGCGCACCAGCCGGGCCTCGGCCGCTCCGTAACGGTCGGGCTCGGCCGACGGCAGCGCCACGAAGCCGACGGCCCAACGGTCCAGCCACGCCCGGTAGGTCGACTCGGTGAGCGTCCCGTCGTAGAAGAGGCGGCCGCGCTCCATGTCGAGCTGGGTGTTCCAGCCGCGCGCCAGGTTGACGTACGGGGACAGCAGGGCCGACTCGCGGTGGTCGGCGGCCGGGACGGCCTCCACGCGGGCGCGGTCGGCGCCCATCCGCCGCAACGCCCGTACGACCCCGGTCGAGTCGGCGGCCCACGCGGGGACCTCGGCCGACCCGCGCAGGAAGGTGAGCGGCGTCCCCGATCCGAGCCACGCCAGGGACGCCACGAGCGCCACGGCGAGCGCGGCGCGGCGGTACCGTCGGCGCCGCTCCACGGTGAGCCCGGCGGCGAGCAGCACGGCGGGCGCGAACAGCAGCGCGAGCCGCTCCACGTTGGTCCCTATCGGCGAGGGGATCAGGTACGTCAGTACGACACCCGTCGCGTACACGGCGCCGCCCCGCCGCACGACCCGCCACTCCCGCGGCGCCAGCACGGCGACCGCCACGCCGAGCAGCCCGGGCCAGAGCGTCCGCACCGCCGGCATCGGCTGCTGCCCGGAGTACGGGAAGAGCAGCGTGGTCGCCGCCACCACCGCGAACGGCGGCACCAGGAGCGCGGCGGCCCGCGCCCGGTCCCGGACGAGACCGTGGGCCGCGCCCGCCACCACGAGGAACAGCCCGGCCACCGGACTGGCCGCCGTCGCGAGCACCGCGTACGCGTACCCCGTCGCGATCCCCGCCCGTCGCTCCCCCACGAGCACCGCACAGGCCGCGAGACCGAGGGCGACCCCGAGTGCGAACGTCTCCCGTCCCGCCGCGACGTTGCACCACAGCCCGAACGCGGCGAGCAGCGCGGGCCCCAGCGGCCGCCGGACCCCGCACCGCACCAGCAGGACGGCGGCCAGCCAGCCGCCCACCAGGCCGGACGCGACGGCGACGACGCGCACGCCGAAGGCGCCCATCAGATACGGCGAGATCACGCTGTAGTTCGCCATGTGCAGCCCGCCGAACCAGAACAGGCCGTACGCCGATCCGCCGTGCTCCGCCGCGAAGCGCGCCCAGGTCTCCTGGGCCGCGAGGTCGCCGCCGCCGGTGGCGCGGAGGAACGCCCAGGCGAGGTACAGCGGGAGCATCGCCACCGTGGCCCACAGCGGGACGCGCCATCGGCGGGCCACCGCACGGAGCCGGTGGCGGGGCGCCCCGCCACCGGGCGGGGCGGCGTCGCGCGCGGGGGCTCGGACCGACTCGACAGCGCCTGTCACAGGGGCGGCCTCTCCGTCTTTCAGAGGGGTCGGCGGCCCGGTTCGCGCGGGACACGGGGCGAAGGGACAGGCGCCGAGAAGCGTTCCCTGCCGATTCTTGGTCGCGGCCGCCGCGGCGGACATCGGCCGTTCGGCTGAAGGAACCGGCACAGATCGCGTGCGTGCCGTCCCTGTGACCGGAGGCGGGGGCGCGGGCGGTGGTGCCCGTGCCCCTTCGTCACACCGTGAGCCGCCACCCCTCCGACGGCTCGTCGCCGTCCGGTACCAGGTCGTCGAGCAGTTCGGCCGCGGCCCCGGCCCAGGTGCGTTTCCGCGCCATGACGGTGCGTACGGTGTCGGCGTCGGTGAAGGCGGCCCCGGGGCGCTGGAGCACGGCCGCCACGGCGGAGCCCCAGCGCACGGTGTCACGGTCCGGTTCGTCCGTCACCGGGAGGACGGTGCGCGCGAGGAGTTCCTTCGGCAGGCACTCCTTGAGCAGCTCACCGAGCCCGCTTCGGCGGCTGATCAGTACGGGCACGCCGTGGACGATCGCCTCCAGACCGACGAGGCCGAACCCCTCCGCCCGCGACGGCATGAGCACCAGGGTCGCGAGGCGCAGTTCGTGGTCGAGGCGCTCCCTGTCGGTCGTGAACGGCCGGAGCACGAGATTGAGCGAGGCCTGACCGGCCCAGTCCAGGATCTTCCGGTACAGCTGGTCGGCCTGGCCCTGGGTGACCCCCCGGACCATGAGCCGTACCTCGGGCTCGTCCGGGTCGCGCAGTGCGAGGGCGTGGCCGACCGCCCGGGCCGCGAGATCGAGCCCCTTGACCGCGTCGTCCTCCATGCGTCCGGTGAGGAGGATCCGCGGCGGCCCCTGGACCGGTTCGCGCGGGCGGACCAGCGAACTGTCGAAGCCCGGATCGAGTCGCAGCGGCCGGGGCACCTCCGGCCACGCCGAGAACTCCTGGACGCACAGGTCGTGCAGCCGAGGGCCGACGGCCACCACCCGGGTCGCGCCGCGCCCCAGGTCCAGATCCGTCCACTTGCGGTCCTCGGCCCGGGCGTGGAGATCGACGCCGGGTGCCTCTTTGTACCGGTCCGACTCCTCCGGCCAGTCGTGGACGAGGTGGAGCCGGGCCGCGCCCGCGAAGTTCTGCTCCGCCTGGACGAAGGCGGCCGGTCCGGTCACGCGGCCGTGGCCGATGACCACGTCCGGGGGCCGGCCGCCCGGAAGGACCGGTTTGCGCATCAGCAGGTCACGCCCCGAGGCGCCGGGCAGCGGGGGCGCGAGGGCGAGCCGTACGTGGCAGGCCTCGATGTCGTCGATCTCCTTCTGGGAGGCCGACGGGAGCAGGCAGAACACCTCGTGGCCCGCCTCGACCAGCGCCCGGCACAGTGACCGGTTCAGGGCGCTGATCCCGCCCTTGGTGGGGAACCACTCGTCGGCGACCGCCAGGATCCGCAGCCCTCGTCGGCGCGGTGCGGCGGGCACGACGCTCTCCTGCCGCAAGGACCCCCGGAACACGCCGGGCGCTGCGGGTGTGTCCGGTCCACCGGTCGCACGGGTGCCCTCGCTCGGGCGCAGGCCTTTCGCACTGGCCCTCTCCATCGCCGTGACCAGCTCCATGAGTTCGTCCGGGTCGACCTCGTGCCGCAGATGACCGGGCAGGCCCTCCCACAGCTCACGGACCTGCTCCCGGGAGTCGAGCCGGGCCCGCAGCGCGGCGAGCACCAGCTGCTCCCTGGTGTCCACCCGCACCCGGTCGACGTCGAACAGGAACGGGGTCAGCGCCGCCAGGACCAGGTCCGCCGTGCCGTTCACCCCGGCCCGCTTCAGCGCGGTCACCAGCAGCGCGGAGGCGAGCACGGTCCTGAACCGCGGGGCGGGGATGCGGATCCACCGACCGCCGCCCCGCATGGTCAGGGGTTCGTCGAGCTCGTCGTCGAGGCCGAGCCGGAGCATCCCGTCCACGCCGTCCCGGGTGGTGTCCTCGGTCAGGCCCAGCTCCGTGAGGAGACGGTCGATCTGTTCGTCGTCGACGGTCATCTCTCCGTCGGCACCGGTCAGGGGCGCGGTGAGGGACAGCAGGTCGATGGTGTCAGGCATGGGAACGTCCGCCCTGTTGGTCGATGATCCACCAGGCGCTCACGACGTGCTGGACGGCCGCGTCGATGCCCGGCAGCAGCTTGGTGAACGCCTCCGGCCGGTGCTCGGCCTGGTCCGGTCCGAGCGAGGTCAGCCAGCGCTGCGTGTACTGGCGTCCGGCCTCGCCGGTCAGCTGGAGCCAGACGATGCCCGGCAGCACGCTGACGGTGTACGAGAACAGGTGCAGTTTCCGGTCCCCGTCGACCTCGGAGCGCATCCAGGTCACTCGGGCCCGCTGCCGGAAGGTGTGCACGAGTTGGGACACGATCGGCAGGTCCGCCACCGCGTGGATGGTGTCGATGCCGTCGGAGCGGGCGGTTCCCGGCGCGTCGGTGAGGCTGGCGGCGGTGCTGAGGCAGACCACGGGCAGGGTGAAGGCCTGCACGGCCTCCGCGGGGTTGTCGGTCTCCAGCAGCCCCAGCCGGGCCACGGCCCGTCCCTCGGAGTCGTGGCCGGCCGCCTGGAGCGCGACGACGAAACCCTCGCGCTGTTCCAGGGCGTTGGGGCGCGCGAATTGGCGGGCCAGCAGGTCCGCGCGCGCCCAGACGAGCAGGACGTGCCGGCCCAACTGGTCGTGGTGGCGGGCGAAGTCGGCCGCACGGGCGGCGATCTCCGACTGGGGGACGATCTCCAGCGGCAGGGGTCCGGTGTCGTGGAGGCGGATGCGCTCCCGCTGGTGCTCCTCGATGTCGTCGGGAACCGGATCGCGTACGGTGTCCAGCTCCATACGGGCGCGCAGCTCGGGGCTGAGCCGCCCCACATCCTCGAACAGGTCGTCGATCAGGGCCCGTACGGGGGCCGTTCGTAAGGTGGGCAGGCCCTGGCGGGTCAGGCAGTCGGCCACCTCGTCGAAGAAGACGCCGAGTTCGTCCGGGCCGGAGTGCGGGCCGAGGCCCTGGGGCCCGAACGGTGGCAGGTCGAGGGCGAGGATCGTCTCCAGGCGGGCGTCGGGCCGGGCGTCCGGGGCGTTGAGGTCGCGCGTGCGGACGGCCTCGAACCCCCCGGCGTACGCCACTTCGAGGGCGGTCGGTGCCATCGCCGCCCGCAGCAGGGCGTCGATACGGAACCGGCCGGTCTCCCAGTCCAGCCCGCCGAGCAGCCGCCGGCCCCGGTCGAAGTGGCGCCGGTAGTCGGAGCTTTCGTCGAGGAAGCGCAGGGCGGCCTGGTCGTCCCCGATGGACAGGGTGGTGGCGTAGGTCTCGTGCACGAGCCGGGACGACCCCCGGCAGAAGCGGAACAGCAGCCTCAGCCGCTCCGTCAGGACACCGAGCCGGGAGAGGTCCGCCGCGAAGCGAGCCACCAGGCCCCAGGGCGTGGTGTGCTGGAGTTCGTGATGCAGTCGCTCGTGGAGCGAGACGACGACCTGCTCGTCGCGGTCGGTGAGCGCGGTGGCGTGCAGTGTCCAGGACTCGATGCCGTCGTAGGCACCCAGCACGTCGGACACATCACCACGAGCACACCAATAGGACGATTCATCAGTGGACACACAGGCAGCGTAACCGACGGCACCGACCCAACTACGGCCCGGCGACGAGGAGATGCGTCAAGGAGGAAATGCGTCGAGGAGGAGACGCTGCCCGCCCTCGACGTCACACGTCGTCGTCACCCGTGCTCGTGCGCCGCCGCCTGCTTGATCGCCTCCCGGATCCGTGAGTACGTGCCGCAGCGGCAGACGTTCTCGATGCGGTCGATGTCGGCGTCGGTCGGGCGGGCCGTCCTCTTCAGCAGGGCCGCCGCGGCCATGATCTGGCCCGGCTGGCAGAAGCCGCACTGCGCCACGTCGCAGGCCAGCCAGGCCTGTTGGACGGGGTGCAGCCGCTCGCCGTCGGCCAGGCCCTCGATCGTGGTGACCTCGCGGTCCACGCAGTCGGCGACCGGGACGACGCAGGGCTGGATCTCCGCGCCGTCCAGGTGGCTCGTACAGGCACGGCAGACGCCCACACCGCAACCGTACTTGGGTCCGGTGACGTTCAGCAGGTCCCGCAGCACCCACAGCAGGGGCATGTCGGCCGGTGCCTCGACGGTGACGGGCTTCCCGTTGAGCACGAAGGAGTAGGACGGCATCGGGACCTTCTCTAGAAGTTGATCGGGAAGCGCCGGGGCTTGGTTCCGGTGGCCCGGGCGTAGGCGTTGGCGACGGCACCGGCGGCGGCCGGCACCCCGAGTTCGCCCGCGCCGCCCGGTTCCCGCCGCGAGGGCATGATGTGCGCCTCGAACCGCAGCGGGGCGTTGTGCTGGCGGGCGTAGTGGAAGTCGGCGTAGCTGCTCTCGCGGACGGCGCCCCGGTCGATGTGCAGTCCGGCCGTCAGGACGGTGGAGATGCCGTCGATCGCGGTGCCCATGAGCTGGGCCTCGAGGCCGCGCGGGTTGACGGCCGTGCCGACGTCCGCCGCCATCACCACCTTGGTCACCCGGGGCTTCTTCGGGTCGGTGGCGTCGATCTCGACCAGGCAGGCCACGCAGGAGCCGTACTCCTCGTGGACGGCCACGCCCTGCGCCCGGCCCGCCGGCAGGGTGCGGCCCCAGTGCCCGGCGGCGGCGACCTTGTCGAGCACCGCTTTGACGGCCTTGCTCCGCAGTGTCGTACGCCGGAAGGCGACCGGGTCCTTGCCCAGGCTCCTGGCCACCTCGTCCACGACGATCTCCTCCGCGGTCCGCGACGTCCCGGAGTCCACCGACCGCCAGGGCCCGATCGGGATCGCCAGGTCGACCGAGCCGCCGTCCCCGCCGACGCGGCCGAAGTTGTACAGGCCGCTGTCGCTGGGCAGCGGGCCGGCGGCGGCACGCGCGAGGACAGGGGTCGCACCTCCCCGCGCGGGCACGGGGGCCGTCCCGCCCTGGGCGGACAGCCCTTTCCCGTCGTACGACTCGCTCACCGAGGCCGTCGAGTGGGTGAACGCCACCACCCTGCCCCCGGCGTGGCTGGCCCGGATCCGGTGATGGCTGGCCGGGCGCATCCTGCCGTGCCGGATGTCGTCGGCGCGGCTCCACATCAGCTTGACCGGCCGGCGTGCCGCCTTGGAGATGAGGGCCGCCTCGATGGCGGCGTCGTGGTTCAGCCGCCGGCCGAAGGAGCCGCCGCCCCGCACGACATGGACCCGTACCTTCGACGCGGGCAGTCCGACCGCCGAGGCGATGGCCTCGCGCGCGTCCATCGGTGTCTGGGAGGCGAACCAGATCTCGGCCCGAGTGGCCCGCACGTCCGCCACCGCGGTCAGCACCTCCATCGGCGCGTGGCTGACGAAGGCGAACTCGAACTCGCGCTCCACCTGCGTCGATCCGCGCGGCGGCGCGGGGAGCCGGGGCACGGCCGCCCGCAGCCGGGAGCGGATCGCGGCGTCGGACAGCGACGCCAGGGGGCCCGGGGCCCAGGTGATCCGCAGGGCGTCCCTCGCCTTGAAGGCGTGGTGGAAGGAGTCCGCGACGACGGCGATCCCGCCGGCGACCTTGACGACGGCGTGCACGCCGGGCATCGCGCGGGCCGCCCGGTCGTCGACGGAGACGACCTTCCCGCCGAGCGTCGGCGGCCGCGCCACCACGGTCGGCTTCGCCCCGGGCACCGTCAGGTCCCCGGCGTACTCGGCCTTGCCGGTGACGATGTCCCCGGCGTCGATCCTGGTCGTCGGCCGCCCGATCACACGGTGCCCGGACGCCGGCTTCGGTCTGCTCGACACGGCGGGCCGCTGGATCCCGGCGGCGCTCGCGGTCAGCGAGCCGAAGGTGGCGGAGCGCCCGTCCGGCGCGATCACCCTCGTGTTCCAGGTGCGCAGGGACCGCGCCGGAACATTCCAGCGCCGGGCCGCCGCGGTCACCAGCTTGGCGCGCGCGGTGGCGGCGAGCTGACGGGCCGGGCCGTACAGCGAACTGACCGAACTCGAACCGCCGGTGTACTGGTTGCCCTTGGTCCGGGCCTCGGCGAGCGGGATCTCCACGTCGACGAGCCGCGCGTCCAGCTCCTCGGCGATCATCATCGCGACCGCGGTGGTGACCCCCTGACCGACCTCGACACGCGGCAGCCGTACGACGACCTTGTTGGCCTCGGTGACCTCGAGGACCAGCATCTCCTCGTCCGTCCCGGTCACCAGGACGTCGGAGGGCCTGCGGGCCGGTTCGGCGCCCTGAGCGGGTTCCGGGTCACAGCCGAGGGGGGCCGCGACGGTCAGGGTGGATGCCGCGAGCGAGTAGACGATGAACCTGCGGCGTGACAACTGGCCGGCCAACAGACGCTCCTCTCCGAGTCCCGGGTCGTTCGGTTCGACTCCTATGAGGGGTGCTCGGGGCCGGGGGTTGCCTGCGGGACGCCGTCATCGGATTTCCACGGACGGCCGAGCGTCGGTCAGCCGTCGTCGGTCAGCCGTCGTCGGCCACCAGTTGGTCGGCCAGCCGGCGCAGGACGGCGAGGTGGTCCTCGCCTCGGCCGGTGTCGGCGACGGCCGGGGCGGTGAGCAGGGCCATGACGTCGTCCACGGCGGCACGGGCGTCCGCCGTCTCCGCCGCGGCCCCCAGGCGAACCGTCGCGAAGTCCCTGACGATCCGGACCAAGGAGCCGACGCCGTCCGGCCGGGCCCGGTGGAGCTCGCGCTGCCGCTCCAGCGCCTCGCGGGTGACGGTCAACGCCTCGGCGTGCCGACCGCTCTCCGACGCCGAACTGGACGGCGCCTGGTGGCCCCGTTCACGTGACCTGACACACGAACTCTCCGCTCTGGCGGACGTACTGGATCCGCTCTGGGGACGGATCACCCATATCGCCGTCAACCCACGCCACTGGCCGATCCGCCCTCGCAAGATCCTCGTCAACGGCCATGCGATGAAGGCCGGTTGGTTCCCGTCGGGGCAGGATCCGCACAAGATCCTGCTGCTGTCCTATACGGCGGGCCGCTGAGACCTCCTGGTGATACCTCCGGAGACCAGTGCCCCCTCGGCCGCCCGGCTGATGGCCGCCGCGAGCGCGAACACCGGCCCGCCGACGACCGCGACCGCCCTCCTGACGGCGGAACAGGCAGGCGAAACTTCCTCGTCGTACGAGGCCACCACCGGCCCGTCCGGCCGACTGGTGGTGGGGATGTGACCGTCGTCGTCGCCGACCCTGGCCGTCGGTGCCCTGATCATTCGCCGGGCAGTCCGTAGTAGGCCGGATCAGACGTGACCACTTGCCGCGGCCGCCATGAGCGGTTCCGCAGCCTCCTCGGTCGTATCCGGGGGCACGACCAGCAGGTCCCAGCGCCCCCGGCCGGGGGCGAGCAGGAGGATCGTGTGCGGGGCGGATGCCGCCACGGTCCTGCGCAGTCGTACGACCTGGTTGAAGACGAGCAATCGGCCGGGCACCGCGGACCACGTCGTTCCGTTGACGGTGACGCTGGTGATGTGGCCCCACGCGCGCGGCAATCCGGCGAGCAGCCGGGGGAGTTCGGCGAGCAGGTCGTACGAACGGGGCCACCACGCTCCGTCGATGAGCCGGGGCATGCCCCCGTGGGGGGCCAGGCGCAGGCGGAGAAGGGGATGGGAGGGAGGAGGGGGTTGCAGCGCGGTGGTCATGAATGCTCCTGTCAACTGCCGTGCGGCGGAGGAGGTGAGTGACCGGTGTCAGGCTCGGCGGGCGGCCACGCGGTCCGGAGTGGGCCAGCGCACGTCGTACACCCAGCCGAGGCGTTCGAGGAGGCGGATCACGGCGGCGGAGGGGTCGAGCTGGCCGCGGTCGACGCCGTGGCGGGCGCTGGTGGGGTCGGCGTGGTGGAGGTTGTGCCAGCTCTCACCGAACGACAGCAGGGCCAGCGGCCACAGGTTGGTGGCCCGGTCGTGGCGCCGGGTGCGGAACGGGCGCTCACCGATCATGTGACAGAGGGAGTTCACGCTCCAGGTGACGTGGTGGAGCAGCGCGATGCGCACAAGTCCCGCCCACAGCAGGGCGGTTACGCCGTACAGCCACGTACCGCCGATGGCCCAGCCCACCGCGAACGGCAGGGCGAGCGTGAGGACGCACAGCGCCGGGAAGGCGCGCGCGACGGCACGGATGTCGCGGTCGGCCAGCAGGTCGGGTGCGTACCGGTCGGCGGGTGTGCGGTCGTTGCGGAACAGCCAGCCGACGTGTGCGTGCAGCAGTCCGCGCAACTGGCCGCGCAGGTGCGTGCCGTAGCGGTACGGGGAGTGCGGATCACCCGGCCGGTCGGTGAAGGCGTGATGGCGGCGGTGGGTGGCGACCCAGCCGATGACGTCACCCTGGAAACTCATCGAACCGGCGACCGCGAGCGCGATCCGCACGGGACGGACGGCCCGGTAGCCGCCGTGGGTGAGGCCACGGTGGAAGCCGACCGTGACGCCGAGACCCGTCACCGTGTAGAGGACGAGGGCGAGCACGATGTCGGCGGGATGGATGAGGCTTCCCCACAGCAGCCAGCCGGCGAGACCGATCGCCACGAACGGCAGGACGACGATCACCGCCGTCACCGTGACGTACAAACGCTCACCGCCGTCGCGCGCGGGCGCCGGGCCGTCCAGTGGGAAGGGGGACGTCCCGTCGTAGCCCTTGGGCGGCGGGGCGGGGTCCGACGGTGTGACCGTCGTGGACGTGGTCGGACTGCGTGACATACGTGGCTCCTCGGCCTGGATGCGGATGGCGCGGCCGGGGTCACGGGCTGCCCATGAGATGGGAGTCGCGAGGACGGGGCCGGTTCGGACACCGGCATACGAAGAGCCCTCGCTTCCTCCACCGTACTCCCGCACGCTCCGGGACGAGGCGGGCCGGATCGCGTGGCCGCCGCGTTGACACGGACCATTGCCGGACGTTGACTGGCAGCACGGTGCAGGGCCATGCCACCCCGGAACACACGGCGAAGCATTTCGCCTTCCCGCCTCGCCCAGCCCCCGCGGGAACCCATCTACCGGACAACAGCGAGGCTGGCCATGACCGTTTCACGGACCATCAGGAACCAGGCACAGACGATGAAGGGCAGGATCACCGAAGAGCCCGGCCGGTTCACCCGCAACAGGCGACTGCAACGCCGGGGCAGGGCCGACCGGGTCTCCGGAAGCCTGAAACAGGCCGTCGAGAAGGCCAAGGTGGCCTTCAGGCGAAACGGAAGCGGCACCCGATGATGTACGACCAGACACGCGCCCAGCAGCCCGCGGACCGAACTCCGGGTTCGGCCGGGCGCCGCACCCCGGGCCCGGAGCCGCTGCTCCCGTCGGACGAACAGGACAAGATCGTCCAGCGCCTCCGGCACGCCCTCAACACCTTCGCCGACACCCCGCTCGAGGCGCTGGAAGAGGCCGAGAGTGCATATGACGAAGCCACCACCCAGCTCGCGAACGCCCTCGCGGAACGACGGCGTGTCCTGCGCGCCGGCTGGCAGGACCGGGATCCCGGGACGCAGTCCGAGGAACTCCGGCTCGCGCTGAGGCAGTACCGGGAGATCACTCAGCGACTGCTCCAGCTCTAGGCAGCCACATGCTCCGCACCGCGGCGGAGCGCGGAGTAGTGTGGACAGTACCGAGGGCATCTCGCACACCGGCTTTCACGCCGGGTCGTTCTCGGCGAAGGATGAAACCCGGGCCGCCGCAGAAGCGGCCCGGAGACGGGTCCGCATCATGTCGGCGACCTTGTACCCAACCCTGCCGCACCACGAGCCCGTCGCAGCCCCGGCCGCGCGTCTCGCATTGAAGACCGACGGCACCTCCCGCGGACTCCTGGACGGGGCCTGGTGGCCCCGATCCCGGGATCTGCTGAGCGAACTTCCGGCGCTCACCGACGTGTTGGACCCCTTGTGGGGCCGCATCACCCGCATCGCCGTAAACCCGAAGCGCTGGCCGGTCGTCCCCCGCACGGTTCCCGTGGACGGCCACATCGTCAAGGTCGGCTGGTTCACCCCGGAGATCGACCCGCACAAGCTGCTGCTGCTCTCCTACGGCACCGGCCGCTGGGATCTCCTGGTCATCCCGCCCGAGACCGGGGCGGAGTCGGCGGCCCGTCTGATGGCTGCCGCGTCCGACTACGACGGCCCGCCACTGACCGCGAGCGCACTCATCGCCGCGGACGAGGCCCGGCACGGCGTCTTGGCGGCCGACCAGCCACTGGACCCGGACGAGGCATGGGAGTACGAGGGCGGCGCCTCCGCGGTGTCCGCAGTCGTTCCCCAACAGACCGGTCCGCCCGGCCGGGCCAGCCGAGTGATCATCGGTATGTGAGGTGGCCGCCATGAACGCCTTCCTGACAGCCGCAGCCTTCGTGGTCCTCGTCGCAGCGGCGGCGTACGTGATCCACCGGCTCAACATCCAGCACGCCGACAGAATCGCCGCGTACCGGTACAGCTCCCCCCTGCCCGGCGGCCGCGGCCGCGGCACACCGCAGCCCCCGGTGGGACCGGACCGGTCAGAGTCACCGACCACCGGCGAACGGCGGGACCACCGCGACGGGGGCCGCGGCCGCTTCCCGCCGCGCCGCCGCCGCAGCCGTACCACTCACCACAAGTGACCAGCCGGTTTCCCCTCACCGGCCGGGCATACGGACCGCCGACTCGGCCCGTACCGACGCGTGTGCCCGGGCGCGTGCACCCGGGCCAGGGACCGCGTGAGGAGCGGCCGGGCCTCATGAACCGAGGCATCTGATCCGAGGCGTCATGACTCTTCCGCAGCTGAACATCTACCGGCACGACCGGGGCAGGCGGGCACTGATCACCCTGGCCGGTGAGATCGACCCAGCCACCGCGCCCCAGGTGCGCGCCGCTCTGGAGCGGTGCCTGCATGACGGCATCACCACCATCGACGTGGATCTGACTACCGTCGGCCGCTGCGACACCAGCGGCCTGCGCGTCTTCCTCGACGCATCGCGGCACGCCGCCGAGGCCCACACGTCCCTGCGGCTGTACTACCCGTCCCCGCAGACCGCACGGCTCCTCGCGGACACCGGCTCCGATCTTCTGCTCCTGTGACGGCTCCGGGAGAGATGTGGTGCACAGCGGCACGGAGAGCCATCCTTTCTGATCATGTGCGACACGCCGTTCTCTGGCGTAATGGGCTGTTCGGAGTGACCGGCCGCGTCACTCTGTGCGGGTTGATTACGGTCGTGTCAGGAGCCCGTGTGTCGGTGCGGGCGCTGGACTCGCGGCACGAGGTGAGCATGGACACGGTGGCCGAAGCTTTGACGACGCCGGTGTGGGGGTGCCACCGTGGCGGAAGGTGAGCGCCGACCCGACGAGGGCATGCTCGACCGGTCGGAAGGGTTCGGTGAGCGCCTGCTGGGGGTGCTGGACCGGGCACACGAGATGCCGCCGCAGCTGATCGCCCCGCTGATCGCGGAAGAGGTGGCCAGGGTCGGTGGCCGCGACGTCTCGATCCTGCTGCAGGACTACGGCCGGCTGGCGTTGGTGCCGCTGTCAGGTCGGCGGCTGCTGGTCGGCGAGCCCGAGCCGATCGATGACTCTCCCACCGGCACGGCCTTTCTGCACGCGACCATTGTCGAGGTGCCGCAGTCCGACGGCGTCCGGTACCTGCCGTTGCTGGACGGCAGCGACCAGGTGGGAGTGATGGCCCTCACCCTGGACACCGTCGATGACGACGACCGGCGGCTGCTGCGCAGGCTCGCCGGTCTGGTCGCCGACATGCTGGTCACCAAGCACAGCTACACCGATCAGTTCTTCCGCGCCCGGCGCCGTGAACCGATGAGCGTGGCCGCGGAGATCCAGTGGTCCCTGCTGCCGCCGCTGGCCATGTCCGTCCCGCAGGTCGCGGTGGCCGGAATCCTGGAGCCCGCCTACGACGTCGCGGGCGACAGCTTCGACTACGCCCTCAACGAGGACATCCTGCACGTGGCCATGGTGGATGCGATGGGCCACGGCCTGGACGCCGCCACGATGGCGACCGTCGCCGTCGGGGCCTACCGGCACGCCAGACGTGCCGACATCGGCCTGCCCGAGATCTACGCGTTCATGGACCGGGCCATCGCCGAGCAGTTCGGGCCCGACCACTTCGTCACCGCCCAGATGATGCGCCTGAACATCGCAACTGGCCACCTGCAGTGGGTCAACGCGGGCCACCCCGCACCGCTGCTCATCCGTGACCACCGGGTCGTCCGACAGCTGGCAGGCCCGACCACCCTGCCCGTCGGCTTCGGCGGTGAAGAGCCCCGGATCAGCCAGCAGATTCTCCAACGCGGCGACCGAGTGCTGTGCTTCACCGACGGCCTGATCGAGGAGCACCAAGCCGGCGAAGAACAATTCGGCGAAGAACAACTCATCCACTGGGTCAACCGCATCGAACACACAGCAAAGGGAGTACGAGCGGTGGTGCGCTCACTCTCCCACGCCCTGAAGCAGCAACGGGGCGGCCGCACCACCGACGACGCGACCCTCTTCCTGATCGAATGGCGAGGAGGCGCCGCCGACCACCTCGTGCTCCTGGAGTGAGCCGACAACCGCACCACCGAAGACAGGGCCGACGCCACAGGGACCCGCTGCCTGCCCAACCCGGTACGCACTCGCCCCTGGCTGTCCGCCGGTGCGCCCCTGACCTCGGCCGGCACCGTCCATATCCTGGGATTGGGCGGCTTCGGACCGTCCGTCACACGACGCGAGGACTACGCTGTTGTGCAGACGTCCCAGACCCCGGCGGCACGCTGTTACTGAACACAGATGGCTGCGGGGTGCGGACTCTTCGTCTGTCACCCGGCGCATCCCTGGAGGGAACTGGGTAGGTCCTCTGTCCTGCTGCGCAGGCTGTCGGACCGGCCGTTGCTCTGCCTCCGCCGAAAATACGCCCCTGCCGGAGCGCGCCCAGGGGGCCGGAACTCCGGCCGCCGGTGCCCGCCGGCGGATGGTCCTCCGAACCGAGGCGTCATGTCCCTCTCACAGCTCACCGCCCACTGCACCACCGTGACCTTCTGCGACTGCAGCGGCCGGATCCTCGACCTCGCCGGCTGCGGGCTCCTGCTCCTCGGCCTTCAGTTCGGCCACCTGCCACCTCGCCCCGGCGACACCCCGGACGCACCCCTTCCGGACCCGCCGCACCGGTCTGTCCCACTTGCACCTGTTCTCACGGGAGATGTGCGGTGAAGGCCGACCCAGGGCGGGGACAGACACGGAAGCCGAGGGATGGCGAGCCCTCAGCCATGGCTCCGGTGCGGTTGCGTCGGCTGAGCCGTTGGCTGGTGGAGGACCTGCGTGAGGATCTGGCGGGGCTGTACGTGGAGTCCCGCGCAACGCCGCCGGGTGATCCGTACCGCCGTCCCAGCCGCCAGAACTTCCTGAACCGCCTCATCACGGACATGCGCCGGCCGGAATTCGCCATGGTGATCGCCGAGACGGACAGCCTGATGGGATGCGCCTTCGGATTCCCGGTTCGCGGCGACGGCTCCTGGTGGCTCGGCTTCGACGGAGCACTACCGCGTAGCATCGAGCAACTCACCGTGTCCGGCAACGTCTTCGCGTTCGCCGACATTCTGATCCGGCCGCACCCGCAGGGCCGGGAACTCGCCCGTCGTGTGCAGGAGCGGCTGCTGACAGACCATCAGGCAACGCTCGGCGCCACCCTGGTGGACCGGGCCGATCGCCAGGCCCTCGCTGCGCTCCGCTCCTGGGGGTGGCTGGACATCGGAGAGCTTCGCAGGCCGGCGGGCGCCACCACGTTCCGCGCGCTGGTGTTTCCCCTCGGGGAACGCACCACGGCAAGGCTGGAGGGCCTTGTCGCGATGCCGGGAGGCGGTGGCCCGAGTGGGGCCTGACAGGCGGTCGGCCCGCATTCGGATGCTGGTGGCCGAGCAGGCGGTCCGACGAGGCGCCCGGGTGAGTGTGGTGGACGTGTGCACCGCGGCCGTAGCCGCGCTGCCGGTCAGCGGGGCCGGACTGTCGGCGATGTCCCGGACCGCGGCGAGCCATCCGTTGTGCAGCACCGACGACATCAGCGAGCAACTGGAAGAGCTCCAGCTCACGCTGGGCGAGGGGCCCTGCGTGGACGCCTTTGTACGCGGCTCGGCCGTCCTGGCACCCGATCTGCTCACCACCGAACTTCAGGATCATTGGGCCGTGTTCGCCGATGCGGCCCTGGAAGCCGGAGCCCGCGCGGTGTTCTCGCTCCCCCTGCAGAAAGGGGCGATCAGCCCGGGAGTTCTTGACCTGTACGCCGGCATTCCGACCGTACTGGACACGGAGGAACTGGCCGACGCGCTGGCGTTCGCCGATTTCGCGACACTGCTCCTGCTCGATACGAGGATCGACGATGCGGGCGCGCCGGCCGTCGGGCCGATGCCGGACCGCAGCTTCGAGGACCTGGGCGCGTACCGGGCGGAGATCGACCAGGCCAGCGGGATGCTCACGGTTCAGCTCGGAGTCCGCATCGAAGAAGCCTTCGTCCGGCTCCGCGCCTACGCCTATGCGCAGGGACGCCGGCTCGCCGACGTGGCCGCCGACGTGGTGGCCCGACGGCTCCGTTTCTCCCCGGACGCGGAGCCGGATCAGGCCGAAGAGGAACCCTGACGCATCGGTCCCGGCCAAGGAATGTGCCCTACTTCCCGTCCCCTCGGGCAGGGACTATCTCAATCGAGGGTGCCCACGATGGATCAACAGCTTCTGGCCAAGACCTTCGTCGAGCTGGCCGACAACCTGGTCGCCGACTTCGACCTCATCGATTTCCTGCGCCTGCTGACCGACCGCTGCGTCGGCATGCTCGACGTAAGCGCCGCCGGGGTACTGCTCGCCGACCGGGACGGCAGACTCCGCGTCATGGCCGCCTCCGACGAACAGGTGCGCCTGCTGGAGCTCTTCCAGCTGCAGAACGACGAGGGCCCCTGCCTCGAGTGCTTCCGCACCGGCGTACCGGTGATCGTCCCCGACCTCGGTACGGTGACCGCCTGCTGGCCGCGCTTCGCGGCGGCGGCCCAACGCAGCGGGTTCGGGGCAGTCCAGGCCCTGCCGATGCGGTTGCGGGACGAGATCGTCGGCGCCCTGAACCTGTTCCGCACCACCCCCGGCCCCTTCGACCCGGCCGCCACACCTGTCGCGCAGGCCCTGGCCGACGTCGCCACCATCAGCCTGCTGCAACAACGCACCGCGCAGCGCAGCACAGTGCTCAACGAACAACTGCAGACGGCGCTGAACAGCCGGGTACTGATCGAACAGGCCAAGGGGAAACTCGCCGAACGCCGGGGCATCGACATGGAGCAGGCGTTCACCGCACTGCGCGGTTACGCCCGCTCCCACAACCGACGCCTGGCCGATGTGGCCCGCGCCCTCATCGACGGCTCCGAACCCCTCACCGGTCTGGGGTTCTGACCCACGCCCTTGCCGGGGCCCGCTCCAGCGCCGCCCGTGCCCCCGAGCGTCGTCACACTGCCCTCGCGGTTCTGCGTCATCTCGCAGAAGAACCGCATGTAGAGGATCTGCCGTTCGCGTTCTGGCAGGGCCCTCAGCAGCGGGCGGAGCGCTTCACGGTTGACGATCATGTCGAAGCCTGGCTCCGTGCCACCGAGCGTGCCGGTCAGTGGGTGACTGCGCTCGGAGCGGCCGACTACGGCGTCCAAGGACAGGGAGGTGAAGCTCTGCAGCACCTCCTGGCCCAGCCGCACCTCCGCCTCGGTGAGGCCGGTGTGCGCGGCGATGTCGTGGACGGAGGGTTCGCGGCCGTAGAGCGAAGCGCACTCACGGCCGGCGGAGCGGACCTGGGTACTCAGCTCCTGTACGCGTCGCGGTACGTGCACACCCCAGAGGTGGTCACGGAAGTGCCGTTTCACTTCGCCCAGGATCGTCGGTACGGCAAAGCTCGGGAAGGCATTGCCAAGGCTCGGGTCGAAACGAGTCACCGCCTTGATCAGGCCGAGTTGGGCAACCTGCTCGAGGTCTTCGAAGGACTCGCCGCGATGACGGAAGCGCCGGGCGAGCCGTACGGCCATCGGCGCCCAGGCGCACACCACCTCCTGCCGCAGCGCGGTCCTCTCCGGGCCGTCCGGCAGGGCCGCGATACGGCGGAACGCGGCATCGGTGTCCGGGGCGTCGTCGTGGAGGTATGCGCTTCGTGGCCTCTGGGTGCGTGCATACGGCGTGGGCACGTCTCTCCTCATCGGTGGCGTCGCTCACCGTGGGAGCCGTCGGACCGCAGCGCACTGGGGAGCAGCGACAGCCGCTCCCACGGGCGTGCCTCCGGTCTGAAGCACATCGGACGAATTCCCGGGCAGCCCGCTTTCAAACAGGGCGTCAGGAACGGACGAAGAACCGCACGACACGTTTCGTCAGCGGCGCGCCAGTTGCCGTTCGCCGGCCGCACCAGGCTTGTAGGGCAGTCCGTAGTGCTTGAAAACCGCTTCCTCCTGCTCGGCGGGCAGCACGTCGTCGGTGCCGATCGAGGGGGCCTGCTTCACCAGCGTTCTGACATAGCCCACCCTGAGATAGCCCGGCCCGACGATCGCGTCCTCGAGAGGGACGAAGACCAGACGGTGCCGGGTGGGCAGTCCGGTCCGTACCGTGGCCATGGCCGGCTCATCGGTGGTGGTGTCCACATAGACCGCCTCCAGGACACCGATCTTGCGGGACTCGGTGTCGACGACATCGCGGTTGCGCCATTCTCGGACGTCGGCTGCGTGAATCATGACCTCTCCCTACTTGGACAACCCGCCTCGCCGCGTACGCTGCATCCGCTGCGGGAGCGGCTTGCCCTCCCCGGCGGCGACCAGGTCCGCGGACACCTCCGGAAGTTCGGCGTCGCACTGCCCAGCATGTCGTGGGCCGGGTCGATGACCGCACGGCCTGCCGGCGCCTGCCGCAGCTGGTCGTTCTCTGCGCGCAGTGCGGCGACATCCCGTCCCACAGGTGGGTTCCCCCACGTGGCCTCGGCCCGCAGATCCCACCACTCCTCTTGGATCACGCTTGTGCGCTGCACGGCATACACCTCTCAACGATCAGAACGCGTCCGACCGGACTGAAGCCATCCCCGGAACCTCAGGGTCCCGGGCCACTCCACGGATCACTTGCGGTGTTCGCGGTCCCGACGGTCCTCGCGCCGCCAGCGCGCCCGGTACTGACGGCTGTAGCGGCGGTCCCAGCGGTCCTGACGATCCCGGTGCGCCTGGTAGTCCCGATAGTTCCCGAGATCGGAACCGTCGCCACGGATCCAGCCTCCCCCGCGTTCGCGGCCGTGTCGGGTGGCGCCGAAGACCAACGCGGCCGCAGCCACCCACCAGATGGGGCTGATGAAGCCGAGGCCGAACAAGACCACGATGAGGATGAGGAGCAGCACGAACACGGTGGGCCTCCCCGGGAGCGGGACACAGCATCGATACCGGGGACTGGGGCCTCACTCCACAGCGTAGCCCTGCCGAACGGTTGCGGATACCGTGCGACGTCAGCGCGTCCTCTGCGGCATGAATGACTGCTTGACACCTGTCAGGGAAGGCGGCGAGGGCTGGCGTGCGACATGCCGCCCCTGCCCCCGGCAGCGTCGCACCGCCGGCACACTCCCCAGAGGGCGCACCCTGCGCATCGGTGCCGGAACCCGCCACGTCACGAGCGTGGCCGTTCCCGTACGCGCCCATCGTCCCGCGATTCCGGGTCGCACCCCGATGCGCCCCGGACAGGCACCGATCTGCTGCCCGCCGTGTCGCACGCATCCCACACCAGGCGGTACACCTGTACGCGCCGATCCTTCCCGTCTCGCCCCAGAGCGCCTCAATCGGCACGGCTCCCTGACGGAACAGCCGCTGTCGCCCGCGGTCCGAGAGCGCTACGTGACGCAATGGGCCTTCATCCAGGAGCAGTTCGTCGCATCACCGCAGCAGGCCGTCGCCGACGCAGACGCACTGCTGGCGCGCATGGCAAGAGGCCGCGGCTTCCCCGACGGCGAGCAGTTCGAGGACCAGACCGCCGCCCTCTCCGTCCGCCACGCCCACTACGTCCCTGGAAGAACAGAGGGCTACCCGGGCTCAGCGGGCGGCGACAGCCCGCAAGGGGCGGCTCGCACCGGCCCTGATCAACGGCTCAGGAGGCAGACCATGATCCATGCAGCCGACATCCGCGAGTGGCGCAACCGCAGCGTCGTCGACCCCAAGGGCCACAAGATCGGCGTACTCGAAGCGGTCTACGTCGACACCACCACCGACGAACCGGCCATGGCCACGGTCCGCACCGGACTCCCCACCCGCCACCACCTGGCCTTCGTACCCCTCGACGAGGCGATCCTCGGGCCCGGCTACGTCAAGGTCTCCTACACCAAGACACTGGTGGCTACTCGCGACGGCAAGGAGACCCGCTGCTCGCCCTCCCCCCCCACGGGCTAGCGGACAGGGCCCTGAGGCTGCCGCAGCCCGTCTAAGGATGTGCTCCCAGTACGACCTACACCCGATCCGGCTCCGTGCTATCCGCAACCGGTAGACATGCGTCAGGACCGGCCTGCGATCTCTCACTGCGGTGACCGAGAAGGGGTGCTGCCAGCTCGCTCAGAGCCGGATTAGCAGCACACCTCCGTACCTGACAACCAATCAGAACATGCGTCAAACGTGCGTCGAGATATCGCCCGTAACGCCCACAGCGCACATAACGCACACCACCCGAACCTGCAGGTCAGGCGCTCTTTGCCGCAGGCTCAAAGATCGCGACACACTCAACATGGTGCGTCATCGAAAACGCGTCAAGGAAGCACCGCGCATCAGATTGCCCTTCTCGCAACCTGCCTCCTTGACCTGCACTTACCCAGCCGGGAACACAGAAGTTGGCAGATTCGACCCGAATTCGACCCGGCATCGCTTCACCCCACGTTTGATCGGGCTTGAACTGGGGCAACGCAAAAATCTGCCGGTGTACCACCCAAGAACCGGCAAGAAATTTTCACAATCGGCACTAAGACGGGCACTAGCGGGCAATTGCGGCAGCGTCGCGAACGGATGTATTCGATCCAGTCGCCTGCGGCCACCTCGGGCGCAATCCCATCGCCAGCGCCGTCTCAGCACCCGTTCCAATGATCAACAACAGGCAGAAAAGAGCTCTGACCAGCCAATTCGCAGAAGTCCTTCCGCCTGACAGAAGCCGCCTTGCGCCGTGGACGCAGCCCTCAGGACCCTGATCCCAACCACGGCACGCGGGGCGACGGCGCCCCGCCGACAGGGACGGGAACCCCCATGCCTCACATGACCGCCTTCGCCAGGAACCAGTGGTACAGCTAGCGCACCTTTCTGACCTGCGCTTGTGTGGGGGCGATGAGGCTGTGACCTGCTAGGACGGGTTGCAGAGGCGAGCGGAGGCAGTCAGAGGAAAACGCTCTGATTCGACCCCGGTTCGACCCGGGTCGCTCGGAGGCAGTCAGAGGCAGCGGCCTCTGTAACTGGCCTTTGAGGGACCCGAGTTGGCCGGTGCGGATCACGGGTGGGCGGCTCTGGCGGTGCTCTGTTTCGATCTCGGTCGAGCTGTGATGGGGATGCCTGCCTCCGCTCGGGGCCGGGCTTACGAGGGCTTCCAGGACGGCCATCCTGGGGACCTTGCCGGCGCCGATGGAGGTCGGTTCCGGATGCCACCCGTGGTTTTAGCGGGCCTGGGTGGCGTCCACGTCTTTGCGAGACGACCCCACCGTGACAGACAGCACCCATCACGCCCTCTCTCAACGAAACTCCACCGAATTCCGCGGCATTGTCGGCCGCGCCCAACTGTCGTCGGCCGCAACCGATCTCATTCTGCTCGGCGACCTCACCGGCCGCTACGCCACCGGCAGTTACAGCCGACTCTCCTCCGACGGGCGGAACGTGATCCCGCGCGGGGACCGCCAGGGCGCGGCCGAGCACGGCCACCGGATCACCGCGGCCATCGCCTGCCACGTCGCCCGCGCCGGCGGCAGCATCGACCAGCTGACGCAACTTCTGCTGCACCCCGAGCACGAAGGCGGACGGCACACTCGCGGCATCGCACTGCGCTCCGGGCAGACACGCGCCCTGGACTACATCCGCCGGGTCTGGAAAAGCGCTTCCAAGACGATCAGCACCACCATCGCGCTGAGCTCCCGGCACGACGCGTACGAGGTCCTCGCTTCACTGCGCGACCGGATCGAGACGACACCGTGGCGTGGTGAGCGGGGACGGACCGCGCTGCGGGTGCTGCGGGCGCACCTGAACTTCGCCGAGATCGCGGGTGGCCCGCTGCACCACGCCAGTGAGCGGCAGACCGCGGAGGAAGCCGGAGTCTCCCGCACGACGCTGCGGGTCGTCTACGAGGCGATCCTGAAGCCGGGAGGGTGGTTGCGGCGTCTGCGGGTGGGTCATGGCCGGGAGGGCTCGACCTGGTACCTGGGCGACGGCAACATCGCGGGTCACGGTGACCCGGCTCTGTTGTCTCGTTTCCGGTCCACTCAGTTCCCCCCCGACCCGGCACTTGGGGAGTGGACCACCTCTGAGACGGCCACGACGGCCGACATCGACTCCACCGTCCTCGGCCGACTCATGGGCCACGACGCCTTCGCCCACCACGGCCTCGGCAGCGCCGCCCTCGTGATCATCAGTGCCCTGCATGTGCACCCCCACCAGACGGTCATGGAGCTCGTCGGCACTTCCTCGGTCTCCCGCGCCACCACCTACCGGACCCTGAAACGCCTCGCCGACCACGGCCTCGTCCAGCACACCGGGGAGACCTGGACCCTCGCACCGCGTGCGCTGGAGGGCTTCGGCATCCGCCTCCCGGACGCCGACAACGGCCACACCGCAGCGCCGGCACAGGGCTGGGACAGGGTCGCCGAGCTACACGGCACCTGGGGCGTCGCGGCGCGGCGCAAGGCCCTGCACGCGGCCGAGCGGGCGGCCTACCAGGAGGCACTGGACCGGCTTGCGGAGCACCGCAGCAGGGCTCTCGTGATCGTCCGCGACGGCCGTCAGGTCCTGGTACCCGTGCCGCGCCCCGACGAGATCCCACCGCCGTTGCACGCCCCGGGCGGGCGGGTCCTCGACCCGGCCACAGGCCGTCCGGCCGCCGACTGGCGGGTCGCCACCGACGGCCGCCTGATCCTCATCACCCCTGCAGACCAGCGCAGTTACGACGAGCTGGCCGCTGCCCATGCCGAAGCCCTTATCGAATGGGAGTCCGCAGCATGACCTCACACGCCCAGATCACGCCTCCCGAGAGCGAACCGCCAAGCCCGCAGGCCTTGCGCGCGCGATACGAGTCCGGTGCCACAGTTGACGAACTCGTAGCCGATAGCGGGCTGTCGTATGGCACGGTTCTCAACCGGCTGCACGACGCCGGGACCGTGATGCGCACCTCCTGGCAGACCCGTCGGATGCGGCAAAACCCACAAGCCCGCCGGCGCCTCGCGGCCCACCTGCGCACCCTGTACGAGCAGCACGGCGCGACCCTCACTGAACTCGCCACAGCGGCGGGAGAGACGAGGCGGAGTGCGCGGCGCCTGCTGATCGAGGCCGGCGGCACCGTACGCACCACCCAGCAGACCCTGCGGGTGCGCGCGGCAGCCCGAGCCGCCGAACGGCACAAGCTCGCGCTGTCCCTGCGGGCCCGGTACGAGGCCGGAGCCACGGTGCCGGAACTCGCCACGGAGCACAGCTACTCCATCGCCACCGTCTACCGGCTCCTGCACCAGGCAGGCACCCTCATGCGGCCCCAACACCGCCACGGCCCCACTCGCCGTGAAAGGGAACGGCCATGAGCACACCCGACGGAGCTCTCCATCGCTCCGCCCACCGCATTCCCCAGCTGCGCCGCCTCTCCGAAGGCCATCCCGGCTGCAGCCACGGCGCGCGGGCACCTCCCCTGTCCGCACGCCGACGTGCCTACCGAACAGCTCCGCACGAGACAACACCCCTTCCCGATTCAGGAGATCAAGCACACGTGAACGAGAACACCCGTCACAAGACCCTGGCCGCAGCCACAGAACACGTCTGGGACGCGTTCGTGATCGTCGTCGGCATGCTCAAGGGCGGCACCGGCAAGACCACCTCGGCCTGGTTCATCGCCCTCTACTACGCCGTCGTCCTCGGCCTGCCCACGTTGCTGCTGGACGCCGACGCGACCAGCCAGTCCGCCTACGACTGGTTCAAGGTCGCCCAGGCCGCCGGCTTCGAGGTCCCGGCCAACCTGGTTGTCGAGCGGTACCCGTTCGACGACATCGCCGAGTACATCCGGGTCAAGCGCGCCGAGTTCGGCGCGATCGTGGTAGACGCCGGCGGCGGCAGCGCCCGCATCTTCCACGAGGCCGTTACCGAGGCGAACCTGCTGCTCGTACCGGTCGCCCCCACCAAGATCGAGCGCCGCAAGCTCGTGGCCACCTTCGACGAGGCCGAGCGCGCCGCCGCCCGCAACGAGCACGGCGTCACCGCCCACGTCGTGATGGTCAAGGCCGACGACCGCACCAGCCTGCCCGGCCGGGCAAAGGACCAGCTCCTCGACCCCGACCAGGGCGAGGGCATCGGCCCCGACCGCGACGAGGCGTTCCCGCTCGCCGAGACCACCATCCATTCCTGGGTGCACTACATGGAGGCCTTCGGCGAGATCCCGACCGAGCTGAGCGAGTACGCCGAGCTGATGAAGGAGCTGACCGCGGCATGACCGAACGCATGAAGCCCCCGGCCCGCCGCACGGGCGGTCGTACCTTGGGCGGAGCCAGGAAGACGACCCCTCCGCCTCCTCCCCCAGCCGCCGAGCTCACCCCCGAGCAATACGCCGCCGAACAAGCCACACCCCAGGACCCAGGCCGCCCCACCGCCGAACCGCCGAAAGGTGAGCCCGCTCCTTCCACCGTCCCCGACGAGACCTCGGAGCAGGGCCGAATCACAGCAGCGGCCGAAGCGACGCAGACGTCCACCCAGCCGACCGTCGAGGTGGTACCGAGCGGCCCGGTGCCGGGGCCGGTCACCAGTCAGCCGGTGCGCCCCGCCTTCGTCGCCCCCGAAACGGGGATGGAAACCGCTGGCGAACGGGCAGAGCGACAAGTGCAGCATGAGCCCCCGGCGGCCGAACCTGCAGCCCCTGCGGTGCGGCCCGCGCAGCCGAGTGAGCCCGCCGCGCGACACGGCCTGTCCCCCATCACGTCCGCGGCTCCTGATGTGGCCCCGACCGCCGAGGTGGCGGTTCGTCCGGCAGCTTCTGCGGTCGCAGGGGGTACCGCGTTCCCGGTGAGGACCGATGGTCCGGGATCACACCAGGAGCAGTACGGGCGACCCGAGGCAGCACCCAGCGAGGGAACACCGTGGGCTCACGGCCCCGGCCGCCCCAAGGACATCCCCGAAACGGCTGTGATCCTCAACCAGCGCATCATCACGCGCGAGAGCCTCGACTCGTCAGTCCCCGCGGCGCTGAAGCTGAAAAAGCGGATCAAGCGCTTCGCGCTGGACAACGAACTCGACCACCTGCCCATCGGCGACATCGTCTCGGTCGCCCTCGACGAATGGCTCACTGCCCGCGGCTTCTGACGCGGCGTACATCTCGCAGGGTGTCCGCGAACGCTTCTCTCGTTCGCGGACACCCGTCCCACCGACTATTCCACTAGTCGACTAGGCGGCTAGCTAGTCGACTAGTGGGCCGGACTGGAGCAGCCCATGCCCGATCTCTCGCACCACGCCCGTCATCTGCGTGAACTGGCTGACGCTCTCGACGCGCAATCCGACCTGAACGACGACCCGTTGGCGCCTCATCCAGACACACTGGAGGTCATCAGTGGCCGCCATACCAGTCGTGGGCAGATCAACTACGCCGTTCCCGACGCCCTCCAACTCCAGCGGCGCATTCGCCGCTACCACGCGGACCACGGCGTCCAGCACGGCGACATCGTCGCCATAGCCCTCGACGCATTCCTGCGCGCCAAGGGCTATCCTCCCGACCTCACCTCGCTCAAGGCCGAACAACAGTGATCACGCCCCCGGCCCTCGATGCGCTGCGCTTTTGGCGAGGTAAGTGAAGTCCTCGAAATGTCCAGGTGCCCAGCCTCCGAGTCTTCCTCCCGCATGCGTGCCCCGGTCGTTGTCGGTGGTCCCTCCTATCCTGAGTGGACCTGGACCAGGTATGAAGGACGGAGGATCACTCCATGGGGTGTGACAACAACGCTCGGCCTCGGCCTCCCAGATCCGGCCGGGCTACGGCGGGCACTGCGGTGTCCTTCCCGGAGCACTGATCGGATGCCGCAGCGCAGCGTCCAGCAGCGGGCTGGGTTCCGGGGCGAGGCATTCGTCGACAAGGCCGTCTCCGACGCCGGCCATGTGTGGAACGACACCAAGCGTGATTTCACCATTGACGGTCAGATCGAGTTCGTGGACGCCGATCGGGAAGTCACCGGTGTCGCTGTCCTGGCCCAGGTGAAGGGCACAGAAGTCGGGTTTCGGGGCGAGACCGCGGCCGAATTCAAGTTCACGTGCAAGGCCGACCACATCGCCTACTGGCTTCGGCTGGGCCGTCCGGTCGTGCTCATCTGCGTGGACCTGCGTGTCCAGCAGGCGTGGTGGAAGCGCGTCGACACCTGGTTCGCCGACCCTGAACGCAAGGCACGGCGCGTCGTTCAGTTCGACAAGGCCGCAGACCGCTTCGACCTCGACGCCTTCAGCCAACTGTCAGCCATGCGCGTGCCCGCCGGAGAGCCGCTGCCACGGCTTGAGGGAAGCGAACAGCTGGTCTCGAACCTCCTCACGATTGACGGCTTCGCACCACTGATCTACGAGGCGTCCACGCCGTGTCGTGACCGCGGTGATGCCTGGGAGCGGATGCGTTCGAACGGCAACCAATTCGAGAGCGGCTTCGTCCTGGCCGCCGGACGGATCTACTCGCTGTGCCGACTGGACGAGGGCCCGCTCGCCGTGCTGTGCGACGGGCCGGTCACCTCCATCCCGACGCAGAACTGGGCGACCACCGAGGACCCCGACCTGCAACGGCGCTTCGTTTCCCTGTTGAACTTCACCCTGCGCTCCGCGCACCATCCCGAGCTGGTGTGGCATCCCACGAAGAAGATCGTCTACATGCAGGCCCCGCCGGACCGGTCCAGTCGGAAGATCAAAGGCCGTTACCGAGGCAGCCGCGGGCGCGCCTTCTTCACCCCGTACTTCGGCAAGGACGACACAACCAAGATCAGCTTCTGCCGTCACTACGCTGCCAGCCTGTACTTCCGGTGCTGGAGCGAACAGTGGTACCTGGAGATCAACCCCACCTACCACTTCACCATCGACGGTCGACGCGACTCCCTGTACGACGCCGAATATGTCCAGAAGATCAAGCGGCTGGAACGCAACAACGCCGTCTACCAGCTCGTACGCGCCTGGGCCGACTATCTGCAGGGCGACGACACCCTGTTCAGAAGCCGTGATGAGCGCATCCGATTCGGCCAGCTCCTGCAGCTCGACTGCGACGCCGCCATCGACGAGAGCGTCTGGATTCCGCAGGAACCAGCGCCGAAGTCGAGCGTGAACGGCCTGGCCGAGGGACTGTGGGAGCTGCCGCAGTGAAAGCACCAGTACTGCACGAGCCGGAACTGGAGTTCCGCGCCGGAAACCGCCACATCGACCCCCGCTACGGCATGAGCGTGTTCGGCCCCGCCGACGCCGACTCCCCCACCAGACCACACCGGATCCCCATCGCCCTGGTCGGCCCCTCCCATGCGGTCGACGGCATCCGAAACTGGCTCCAGCGCTGCCAGAACCACATCGACGCCAAGGACACCAAACCCGGCCAGGAGAACCTGCACCAACCGTTCCCCGGCTTCAGCACCGACTCCCCGTTCGGCGCCGAGCTCGTCTTCGACGACACCCTCGTCCGTGAAATCCCCGAACGCCAACTTCGTCGCCTGGCCCGCACCGACACAGCCTCCGCCACCAAGGACGCGGTCGAGATGTACGCCGACGCGGCCCGGTCGCTGGCGGAGACCGGACGCTGCCGCGTCGTGATCTGCGCCCGCCCTGAAGAACTCCAGGACCACGAAGAACACCCACCGTCGGAGGAGTCCACGACCGAACGCGAAGAGGAACTGCGCGAGCGAGAGACCGGAGGCGACTTCCACGACCTGCTCAAGGCCACCGCGCTCACGCTGCCGACACCCCTCCAGCTGATGCGCAAGGAAACCTGGACTGGGATCCCCAGCAGGACCAAGGGGCAAACCGTCCGCCCCCTGCAGGACGTGGCCACCAGGGCCTGGAACCTGCACACCGCGCTCTACTACAAGGCCGGCGGAACCCCCTGGCGCATGCAGCGCCACAGCTCCGACCTGGCCACCTGCTACGTCGGCGTCAGCTTCTACCGCAGCGCGAACGGAAACGAGCTGCACACCGCCGTCGCCCAGGTGTTCAACGAACGCGGCGACGGCGTCGTCGTCCGCGGCAGCACCGCACAGATCTCCAAGACCGACCGCCAGCCCCACCTGACGCTGCCCGACGCTCGGCAACTCCTGCTGGACGCACTGACCGAGTACCGCACCACCCACGGCCACCAGCCCGCACGCATCGTCGTACACAAGACCTCGAACTTCACCACAGGCGAGACCGACGGCTTCCACGAAACCGCCGACCTGCGCGACATCGACCATGTCGACCTGCTGTGGATCCAGCGGCGCGGCGCCCCACACCTGTACCGCACCGGGCAACTCCCACCGCTGCGCGGCACCAGCGTCCAACTGGACGCCCGCTCCATGCTCCTGTACACCCGCGGCTCGGTGCCGTACTTCCGGACCTACCCCGGCCTGTACGTCCCCCAGCCCCTGCTGATCCGGCCCGCAACACACGGCACAGATCTACTGACCGCCAGCACCGACATCCTCGCCCTGACCAAGATGAACTGGAACAACGCCCAGCTCGACGAACGCGACCCCCTCACCCTACGCACCGCCTACCGAGTCGGATCCATCCTCAAACACGTCCCGGCCGAGGCCCGCATCGCCACCCGCTACGCGTACTACATGTAGGCAAGGGCGCCCTCGACAGCCCGGGCGTGCTCAACGGCGCTTTCGCGGCGCGGCATGATCGGCTCGTTCGCGGGCGCCCGGAACAGCACACTGCCTGCGCCGCTCGGGCAGTCGGCCGCCGACCAGATGACGTGCAGCCGGGCTTCAGTCTGTGAGGGGGGTCGGAACCGGGCCGGCTCCCACGCTCGTCGCCCCTTCCGGGGCGGGGTGAACATGTACAGATCAAGAAAAGTCATGACTCCGACAGTGGGTGTGAGGACCCCGGCCAGCATGCTCAACAGCGTCGACACCCCGAGCCGTTGGGGCCGAGCAGACCGACCGTCTCACCGGGGCGCAGGACTGGTCCGGCAGCTCCCACTGCCCATTGCGGCGTGTCTAGTGGGGAGCGGCCGGCGCGGCAGCGTGATCGGCACTCCGTTGGCCGCCCTGATCGGCGGCATCCTTCTGGCCGCCCGCACTTCGGCGGCGTGCTGGGCGAGCACTGAGTGTTCGATCGGGCCGTGGAGGCCAAAGCCTCAGCAACTGTCTGCCAGTTGGGAATCCCTTTCGTGCCGTAATCTCCGCCTGGCGGCGGCTTCCTCACCGGTGCGTGAAGTCGGCCGCCGCCTGTCCGCGCGCTGCCGGCTCTGGCGCGGAGCAAGTATCGCGGTGCCCCAGCCGTCCACGCCTGGCTGCCGGCCGAGGGTGACGACAACGTGCCCACCCCGGGCACCCACAGCCCCGCCGTCCGGAGGAGGACGTCGCTGCGGACTTCATGCCCACCGGGTGCCCGCCCGCACGCGCCGGGTACGGCGGGCCCCGCACCAGCGCCCGCCCTTCAGGCGTTGAAGCGGTACGCCCCCGCCCGCGCCCGGTACACCTTGTACCCGGCGCCTCCGGAGGTGTCGTCGCGGAGGTGGGTGACCCCCCTGGGGGCAGTAACCGGCTTGTCCTGCGTGGGCACCCAGATCTCGGCATCCGTGTTGTAGGGGACCGTGACCACGAGTTCGATCCTGCCGTCCTCACGCCGCCGCCACTCCGAGGACACCCTGCCGCGCACCGTGTCGATCGAGGCGCTGACGTGGTCGAGAGTGGCAGGTGACAGGTCGGTGTCGTCGACGCCGTTCGGGATCTGGCTGTTGACTGCGGCCGAGGGGATGTACGGGCGGATCCGCAGCGTCTCGTAGGCGGTTGAGGTCGGCCTGATGCCGGCCAGGCTCTGGTAGAACCAGGTGGCCACGTTGGAGCGGTAGTGGTGGTTGACCGAGAGTCGGTCGGTCCACTGTTCCCACAGGGACGTGGCGCCCTTGGCGATCTGGTACACGTACCCGGGCAGCCCGGTCTGGGTGACGGCCTTGAGCGCGATGTCCGTGTAGCCGTATTCGCTGAGGATGTTGAACTCGTAGCGCGAGCCGTACATGTCGTTCTGGATGTGCTGGTCCGCGGCCGCGATCCGGTCGGCGAGCAGCTTCGCCAGGGCCTTGTTGTTCTCGGCGAGCGTCTTGGTGCCGGCCAGGTGGCGGGGGTCGTCAGTGTCCAGGTCGGAGCCGGGGACCAGGTCGAAGGCGATGGCCATGGCGTTCTCGCTGGAGATGCTGCCTTGGGTGAAGCAACCCTTGGACGCGTCCCAGTAGTTGGCGATGAACGCCTTGCGCAGGGTTCGTGCCAGCCGAGCGTAGTGGGCCGCCCGGCGCTTGCGGCCGATCATGCGTCCCACCTCGTCCATGTAGTCGCAGAAGTGGATGTAGAAGGCGAGGCTGATGACGGCGTTGCTGCCGGGGGCCTCGGCTCCGGAGTAGGCGCCCAGGGAGGCTTCGAACTTGTAGTCGTTCTCGGCGGTGAACAGCGTCTCGTAGTACTTCAGGAGCGTGTCCTGGTGGTCGTACAGCTCGGCGAAGAGGCTGCTGTTGCCGTAGTAGGTGTACAGCTCCCTCGGCACGACGAAGTAGGCCGAGTCCCAGGCGGGCACTGCCTTCCACGCGGCGTTCCAGCCGGGGGTGCGGTCGTAGCCGTAGCCGCCCTTGGCGATGGGGACGAACATGGGGAGCTGGCCGGTGGAGATCTGCGTGTCGGGGAAGTGGCGCAGGTAGTTGGTGAGGACGGCGTTGACGTCCCAGGTAAGGGACTCGGACTCGGAGCTGGCCATGGCGTCGCCGGTCCAGCCGTTCTTCTCGCGTGACGGGGTGTCGGTGGGCTTCTGTACGAGGTTGTTCTGCTCGGCCCACTCCAGGTTGCGCTGCAGGCGGTTGAGCAGGGCGTTGTCGGTGGTGAAGGTGCCGGTGCGGGCAAAGCCTGAGCGGGCGACGCCGACTGTCAGGAGGTCCGCGTCGCGCTTCAGGTCGGGGGCTCGCCCGAGGACGGCCTCGAGGTTCATGACCTCCAGATAGCGCAAGCCGAAGTGGCTGAACTGCTGCTCCCAGGTCTGCGTCGAACGGCGGCCCAGCGTGTAGTAGTGCGTCTGCAGGTTGGCGTCGTGCTGGAAGTTCTCCTCCTCGACGGAGAACGGGGAGGAGGCCGTGCCGTCGCCGCCGTTGATGCGGTTGCCACCCCGGATACGGAGGGTGAGGCCCTCTTTGCCGGAGCGGACGCCGGTGAGGGACAGTCGGACGAGGCCGGTCATGATCTGGCCGTAGTCCAGGACCCAGACGCCCGAGCCGGGTGCCGTCTCGGTGAGCGAGATCGGGCGCAGGGTCTGGTTGACCAGCACCGGTTCCGCCTCGTGGGCGCGTACCGTCACCGCTCGGAAGCCGTCGGGGATCGTCGTGGCGGGGAGCGCGCCATGGTACTCGGGGGACGGTCCGGAGCAACTGCCCGGCGGGATCAGCACGGTGGCCGGACGCCAGTCGCGACCAGTGCGGTGGCCGACCGAGCGCCACTCACCCAACTCGTCGGCGCGGCGGGCGTCGTACTTCTCCCCCGAGTAGACCGAGTCGAAGGTCGTGGGTCCGTCCGCGGTGAGCCAGTCCTTGTCAGTGACGAGGGTGGTGGCCGTGCCGTCGGTGTAGGTCACGACGAGCTTGGCGCGCAGGCGGGGTGCGCCGCTGTAGGGGGCGAGCTGCCAGTACCACTCCTGAGGGGTCGTCACCCCGTACCAGCCACGCCCGAGTTCGGCGGCGACGACGTTCTCGCGGCCCTCCCGGAGCAGTGCGGTGACGTCGAAGGTGTCGTAGAGGACGGTGCGGTCGTAGGTGCTCTGGTCGGTGAGCAGGCGGGGCACGTTGGTGTGGTCGTGGGTCGCTCGCTTGCCGTCGACGGTGAGGGGGTCGCCGTTGACGGTGAAGGTGACGTTGCCGGCGGCGCTCAGGTGCAGGCGGGCTTTGGAGACGCGGCGGCCGCGGGGCAGGGTGAAGGCGCGGCGCAACAGAGGGGCCGGGTTGGCGATGGGGAGAATCGCGTTCTTGGCGGGGATGAAGGGGTTCTTCGGCGGGAAGGTCAGGCCCGAGAGCGTTCCGATGCCGGCCTCGAACGGATTGGCGCCGGTGGTGAGGTCGACGGCGAAGTCAGGGGCGCCGGTGCCGGTCACCGTGACGTTGCGGATGGTCGCGTTGCTGCCGCCGGCGAAGCCGAAGCTGCCGTGTCGGCGGATCTGGTCGCCGGTGAGGGTGCGGCTGTCGACCTCGACGCCGTTGACCGTGGTTGTGACGGTGAGGCCCCGCGCCTCGACCTGGACGGTGTGGTCGCGGGTGGCCCAGGTGTTCTTGGTCAGGCCGGTCGAGGCGGGGAGGGTGACCGTCGCGACAGGGACGGTGCGGGTGCCCGCGGTGGTGGGGTTGGTCTCGCTCTGGGGGTCGTAGTGGTTCACGCCCCAGTCAGGCTCGGAGGTGCCGTCGTCGATCCAGGTGTTGCCGGCGTAGTGGCGGGTCGTCATGGCCAGCTGCATGTCGTCGCCGCTCTGCCTGACGGTCCAGTTCAGGCCCTCACCCCAGGTCTTGCCGATGGGTTCGGCGCGCAGCAGCAGGGACAGGCCGGCGGTGGGGTCTGTGCCGCCGCGGAAGACGACCGTCGCGGTGAGGTCTCGCCAGTCGTGGTCCTGGGGCTGGCGCCCGCCGATCCACTGCGCACCGGACCAATCCTTCTCGCCCTTCAGCAGGCCGGTCTCCCATCGCGCGGGCTCGCTCCAGGGCCCGGGAATGCCCTTCTCGTCCCAGCTGCGAACCTTCCAGAAGTACGCCTGCTCCGAGTTCAACGCGGCTCCGTCGTAAGGGACTTCGATGCTGTTGGAGCTCGCCACCTTGCCGCTGCGCCAGACGTCCTCGGTGCCGGGGGCGGTGCCGACCCGGATCTCGTACGCGCTCTGCCTGGCGACCGGAGGCACCCAGCTGAAGGCCGGCACGGTCTCGGTACTCAGCGGCTCGGTGCGGGAGTTGACCTGCAATCCGGCCGGTGCGGCAACGTGTCCGCCCGCCGCCCGGGCATACGGCGCGGCGGCGAGCGGGAGGGAGGCTCCGGCCGCCGCCGCGGTCATGATGCCGATCATGTGCCGGCGGCTCAGGGCACTTCTGTTGTCCTCGTCCACGGATCGTTCCTTTCGTGAGCAGAAGGAATTGAAACGATTCAATACCTTCCAAGTGGAAAGCTTACGAACGGCGCAGGCGAAGCACAATGATCCGATTCAGTCCGGCTTCGAGAGTCACGTCCCCGACGCGGACCGGGGCAGGTGCGCTCGTGACGACCTCGCACTCGGCCGTCCCGGTCCACTCCGGCCTCCACCGCGGCGATGGCCACGTGGTAGCTGCGCTGAGCGAGGTCGTGCGCGCTTACTCGGTGCTGCCCAGGGGGTGCTTCCGTCTTTCGTCGCGTGCAGTTCTGGCTTCTCCCTCCCTCGGTGGCGCACCACTGGGTCTGGTACTTCATCCGGGTCGCGGAGCCTCGATGTTCACTGGACGGACAGTGGCGTTGTACGGGCGGAACGGCCTTCCGATACTCGCGTGTGAGTGCTTGCCGCGGGGTCGGCAGCCGACCGTGACGAGGAGACGCCGAAGTGATCATCCAGGATGAAACCCAGCTCACCGCGGCGGTGCTTGCCGAGACCGAGCGGGCCTGCGACCCGCGTGTCAAGGAGATCATCCAGGCGCTGGTGCGCCATCTGCACGGTTTCGCCCGCGAAGTACGGCTGACCGAGAAGGAGTTCGACGCCGCCGTCAATATCGTGACCCGGCTCGGCCGGCTCACCACGGCCAGCCACAACGAGGTCAGGCTGATGGCGGGCTCGCTGGGCCTGTCGACGCTGGTGTCCCTGATGAACAATGGCACCGAGGACAGGCCCACCTCGGCGAACCTGCTCGGCCCGTTCTGGCGCCAGGGCAGTCCGACCATGAACAACGCGAATCGATCGTCCGCTCGCCCACCGAGGGACCACCACTGTTCTTCACCGGCCGGATCGTCGACACCGAGGGAAACGCGGTCGCCGGCGCGGAAGTCGACATCTGGCACGCATCACCGGCCGGCCTGTATGAAAACCAGGACCCCGAGCAGGCCGAGTGGAATCTGCGCGGCAAGTTCTTCAGCGACGAGGAAGGTGTGTTCGCCTTCCGCAGCATCAGGCCTTCCGGTTACCCGATACCGATGGACGGGCCCGTGGGCGATCTCCTGACGGCGCTCAAACGCCACCCCTTCCGGCCGGCACACCTCCACGCGCTGATCTTCAAACCGGGCTGCAAGACGATCGCGTCCCAGCTGTACAGCCACGACGACCCCATGCTGGAAACCGACGCGCAGTTCGGCGTCGTACAGAATCTCGTCGGCACGTATGTGCGCCACGAGAACGAGCCGGCACCGGACCCGGACGTGACCGAACCCTGGTACAGCCTCGAGTTCACCTTCGTCGTCGAGCCGGGTGAGGCCTGGCTGCCGACGCCACCGGTGTCGGCCAAGCGCGACACGACGTCGGACAGCGTGTGACGTGATCGTGCCATCACCCAGCAGAGGCATGCCCTGCTCCACCCGCGCGCCGCGCGACCGCGCTCCGCACCTCCCGAGAGGAAACCGGTGATCACCGAAGCAGAACGTCGCGCAGCCGCGGCTGCCCTCATGCAAGCCGACCGTGATCGTCAGCCGATCGCCCAGCTCAGCCTGACCTATCCCGATCTGGAGATCGTCGATGCTTATGCCATTCAGCAACTCTGGGCAGCGGAGCGTGTGGCGGCCGGAGCTCAGCTCGTCGGGCACAAGATCGGACTGACGTCTCGTGCCATGCAGATGGCCTCGCAGATGACGGAACCCGACTACGGTTTTCTCACCGACGACATGGTCGTGGGCGACGGCGCCTGTCTCGACGTGAGCCGCTACACAAAGCCCAGACTGGAGGTCGAGCTCGCGTTCGTACTCGGCTCGGACCTGTATGGGCCGAACCTGCGCGTCCACGACGTCCTGCGGGCGACGGAGTACGTCGTCCCCGCGCTCGAGGTCATCGACTACCGCACCGAGGTGCCGCGCGCGATCACCGACACCATCGCGGACAACGCCGCGGCCGCGGCGATGGTCGTCGGTGGGCGGGTCGTGCGTCCGATGGACGTCGATCTCCGGTGGGTGGCTGCGACGTTGGCGAAGAACGGTGTGATCGAGGAGTCCGGGGTCTCGGCCGCCGTCATGGGACACCCGGCGGCAGGCATCGCCTGGCTCGGCAACAAGCTCGCTGCGGTCGGCCAGCATCTTGAAGCCGGTCAGCTGCTGCTGTCGGGCTCGTTCACCCGGCCCGTCTCGGTCGAACCGAACACCGTCATCCACGCCGACTTCGGCCCGTTGGGCTCGATCGGGGTGGCGTTCCGGTGACCGTGGACAACCCGCTGGCCGGCGCATCGCGGCCCGCACCGGGCCAGTGGCCCCTGCCGCCGAACGCGTTCAAAGCGGCGCTCGCCCGAGGCGAGCAGATGATCGGCATATGGTGCTCGCTGGCAGACCCGTACCCGGCCGAGATCGTCGCCAGCGCCGGCTTCGACTGGCTGCTGCTCGACACCGAACACTCGCACGCCGACATCGCGACCGTGCTCTCACAGCTCCAGGCGGTCGCCCCCTATCCCTGCTCGCCCGTGGTGCGTCCCCCAGTCAACGATCCCGTCGTGATCAAGCGGCTCCTGGACGTTGGCGCGCAGTCCCTGCTGATTCCGCAGGTCGAGTCGGCCGAAGAAGCACGCGCCGCCGTCGCCGCCACCCGTTACGCCCCCACGGGCGTCCGCGGCGTGGCGGCATTGACCAGAGCCACCCGGTTCGGTCGGGTCAAGGACTATGCCGAGCTGGCGCACACCGAACTGTGCGTGCTCATCCAGGTCGAATCGCGGCACGCCCTGGAGCAGATCGGGCCGATCGCGTCCGTCGACGGCGTGGACGGGATCTTCATCGGCCCCAGCGACCTGGCCGCCAGCCTCGGTCACCCCGGAGACCCGAACGCACCTGGCGTCATCGAGGCGGTGGAGAAGGCAATCGGACGCGTGCGCGCGGCGGGCAAACCGGCCGGTGTCCTGACGACCAACCCCACGTTCGCGCGACGGTGCATCGATCTCGGGACCACGTTCACCGCCGTCGGCGTGGACGTAGGCCTGCTGGCACGCGGCGCCGACGCCCTCGCCCAGGCTTTCCGGCAACAGGCCGCGGCGGCTGCCGCGCCTGCCATCGTGGGCGGATCCTCGGAGGCTCCCATGAGGGTGGAGTCGTAGGGCCTGCCACCACAGGTCCGTCGTTCACCACGAAAGGACGTCGGCTTCGCCACGCCGTGGCCGACACAGTCCGGTAGCGGACCGCCCCTGGACTGACCAAAGTTCCGCTGTCGCCGTAGGCCTTCTCACGCATCTCTCCGCGACCCTGGCTGAGCAAGTCACGGGGATGAGTCGCAGGCCCCCCAGACTTCGCCGTCCGGCCTGCCCAGTTGGCGGGGCCCTGCCGCTCAGCGCGACGCCGAGGACAGGGGCCGGCCTCGGCGAGCGTGCCCCGGGCGGCTGCCAGGCCGGCGAGAACATCCCGGGCGACCGCGCGACTGGCGCAGGTCACGCCGTCGTAGTCGAGCGCAGTGCGCGCAAGGCCTCGTCGACGCGCACGAGTTCGTCAAGCATCACTGTCGCGGATCCGGCCATGACGTCGTTCGCAACCAAGCCCTGTTCCTCGTCGATGAGTTGGTGCACGAAAGGAATCGACACCGACTCGACGACCGGTGTCATTTTCAAGGTGGTCACGACCTGCTTGATCATCTGCGCGGCCCTGGTGCCGGCCGAGACACCGCCGTAGCTGACCAGGCCGACCGGCTTGTACTGCCACTCGCGGTGCAGGTAGTCGATGGCGTTCTTCAACTCGGCGTTGTAGCCGAAGTTGTACTCCGGCATCACGAACACGAAGGCGTCCGCCTCCGCGACCTTGGCGCTCCAGTCACGGGTGTGCTGGTGAGTGTACGTACCCAGGCGCGGGTGGTGCGGCTCGTTCATGAAGGGCAGGTCGACCTCGGCCAGGTCCACCAGCTCGATGTCGTCGAATCCACCGTGTTCCTTGGCGTGGCTCTCGAACCACTCACCGATGGTAAGGCCGATCCGGCCCGGCCGCGTGCTCGCGATGATGATCTTCAGCTTGGCCATGGGAAGTTCTCTACTCCTTTGATACGGGACGCGGGGTGTGGCGACATGTGGGTCCCAGGGCACCGGGTCGAACAGGCGTTTTCGGAGCGGATGCGACGCTCCGCACCTGGGAGCGCCCCACTCACTGCAGCGGGTTGGAGAACCTGAAGCTGCGGGCGCCGCCGATGTCGAGGAGCATGTCGACGGCGTCACGGAACCAGGCTCCTTCGGCTATTCCCGAGATGTGATCGCGCTAGTATGCGGCCGGGACCAACTGGGACAGCTCGCTGAGCTGATGCCAGGTCCGGTTGTGGTAAACCAGCGGACCCGACGCGTCACTTCGGGTGTCGGCGCCCGTTGGCGCATGGTGCGCGTGGGTGGCGTTGACGACGACGAGCGTCGAAGCCCCGGCCGTGAAGGTGGCCGCGATCCTGCCCCGGATGCTTACCGGAGCCGCGACGAAGTGCGGCTCGCCCGTCGGCAGCCGGGTCCAAGCGGCGGTGTCCGCGAAGCGGTCCGCTCCGCTCGTCGCGCAAAGACGTGCGAGGTCGACCTGACCGGCCCCCAGTAGGTGTACGACCACGGACGACGACTCCAGGATCGTCGGCGTCGACGAAGAGAGAGTCGAGGCGGAGAACACGAGAAGAGGGGGCGTTGTGCTCACTGATATCACCGATGTCGCGGTCAGGGCGACCGGACCTCGGCCGGCGTCAGCGGTCACTACCGCGACGCCGCCCGCATGGTTGCGGAACGCCTCGCGGAAATCGTCAGGCGACAGCCCCGGCTCCAGAGAAAGTTCGTCGATCAGCGCGACGTGCTGTCGCGCCTGCTTGTAATCAGTGAGTTCAGACATCGGCGGCGTCTCCAGTCAACATCGACGAAACGATGTATTCATGGAACCCGAAGGGCCGACCTGCCCTCTTGCCCGATCTCACCAAATTGTCCTTTGCCGATTGCGCCTACGAACCAACGTCTCGTCGAGCGACTGGTTGCGTGGTCGGCGCGGGAGAGCTCGCATCTGGGCCGATAACGGCCGCGAGCCGCAACGCGGCGCCCAGTTCGAGTTGCCGGGTCCTGATCTCTGGCCGAGCGGTTCCTCCGTGCACTTGACGCGAAAGTTGACGGTCTTCTTCGCCACGAACACAGCGCGAGCCACGTCCTCCGGTCGGCAGTTGGCATTGCAAGTACACCTGCAACGTCTAGCGGAGCACGCGCGGCGCTTGTTTCACGGATCGGGCTCGGTGTCGCCGGGTTCGACCGGCTCCTCCCCCTCCGCGCGGCTGATACGGCTCGCCGTTGTGGGCAGCGGGCCGAAGTTCCGGGTGGACTTGTTGCAGACGCGGTTTCCGTGCCGGTCGCCGCGGCATCTCCACCTCGAGCTCATCGGCCAGGGGCTGGCGGGCGAATTCGTTGTCGGCGTCCGCCACAGTCTCGGCTGTGGACGCGATGACTTTGTTCGTGCTTGTCGGCTTCGAACGTGATCCGGCTGCGCTGCTGGGGCGGGCGTGTTCTCAGGCGGTCGGGGGTTGTCCGGACCAGGCGGCGCGCAGGAGGTGGCCGAGGCCGTCCGCGGTGACCGCGCGCGGGTTGGCATAGGGGTTGGCCAGCGCGATCTGGACGATCCGGTCGATGGCGGTCTCGGCCATGCCGAGTTCCCGCAGGGACCGCGGGGCGCCGAGCCGATCGGCAAGGTCCCACAGATACGTGGCCGGGTCGGCGGAGGTGCCTAGGGCGCGGCCGAGCGCGGCCACCGCTTTGGGCGCCGCGTTCTGGTTGTAGGCGAGGGCGTGCGGGAGCACCACGGTGTGGGTGGGGGCGTGCGGCAGGTCGAGGGTGCCGCCGAGGGCGTGGCAGAGCTTGTGGTGCAGGGACATGGTGGTGGCGCCGAGGCAGGCGCCGCACAGCCAGGCGCCGTACTGGGCACGGGCGCGGGCGTCGAGGTCGGTGCCGTCGGCGACGAGGTCCGGGAGCGCGGCGGCCAGCGCCCGCACGCCTTCCTCGGCCATCAGGTCGATGACCGGGGAGGCGTCGGGGGCGTAGAGGGCCTCGACGGCGTGCGCGATCGCGTTCATGCCGCTGGTCGCGGAGACCGCCGCCGGCAAGGTCACGGTGAGAGCGGGGTCGTACAGCACCGAGACCGGCAGGACGCGTGGATCGCGGCCGGTGCGCTTGACGCCGTTCTCCGTCAGACCCCACACCGGCGTCATCTCGGACCCGGCGTACGTCGTCGGAACGGCGATGACCGGCAGGCCGTACCGGAGGGCGACGATCTTCCCGAGGCCGATCGCCGAACCGCCGCCGACGGCGACGCAGCCGTCCGCGCTCACCTCTTCCGCGCGTCTTTGGGCCTCGGCCGCCGACTCGGCGGGCACGTGCATCCGGGCGTGGGGGTGGATGTCCACAGCGCGCGGGCCGATGAGGTCGGCGACCATCGCGGCGAGCTCCCGCTGTCCGGGCGAGCACAGCACCATGACCCGCTTGAGGCCGGCGTGGTCGATCTCGTCGGCGAGTCGGTCGAGGGCGCCGGTGCCCAGCACCACGCGCATCGGGAGCGCCTGGTAACTGAAGTTGAGCGGGGTGTTCACCGGGCGTCCTTGTCCGTCTCGGGGGCGACGGTGATGTCGAACTCGGCCATGCGGAACGGAGCGGTGACCCGGTACTTGAAAGCCTTCTCCTCGTCGTCGACCTGTGGAAAGTCGACGACCAGGCTCTCCTTCACGGCGAAGACGGCATCCGAGTCCAGGTAGGGACCGTCGGCTACGAAGATGTGCGTTGTCAGCGGCCGGTAGCCGTCGGCCTCAACGATGAAGTGGATGTGCGCCGGGCGGTAGGGGTGCCGCCCGGCGGCGCCGAGCAGCACTCCCACCGGGCCGTCGGTCGGAATGGGGTAGTGGCTCGGCACCACCGTGCGGAACCACACGCGGCCTTCGTCATCGGACGTGAACAGTCCCCGTCCGTTGCCCAGCGGCTGGACGTCGGGCTGCTGCACGTCGTAGAAGCCGTCCTCGGTGCACTGCCACACGTCCACGCTCGCTCCGGCCAGTGGGCCGCCGTCCGCCGATGTGACGCGGAGCGACACGACACAGGGTGTTCCGGTGCCCAGGAGGTCGATGGTGTCGCCACTCTCGCGCTTGGGGGACTCGACGACGTGGAAGGGTCCAAGGACCGTGCTCTCGGTGCCGCCGCCCTGCTCGTTCACCGTCTCCACCAGCATGGAGACCCCCAGCACGTCGGAGAGCAGGATGAACTCCTGACGGGTGGGGTCACATTTCTGCCCGACGGCCGTGAGGTAGTCCACCGCGTACTCCCATTCCTCAATCGTGGGGCGCAGCTCACGGACGTAACCGTGCAGATGGCGGACGAGCCCTTGGAGCAGTTCACGCAACCGCGGGTCCGGGGTGTCGCGGAAACTGTCGACGGCCGCGGCGGTGATGGCCTTCGTCGCTTCGTCGGTTCCGGGCATGACATACCTCCAGTGGTGGCGAGCGATCGATGAAACGGTACGAAGCCCCAGCCGGGGGCAATATCCGCGAAGCGCGACCGGGAGCCGCATCACGCGACGAGTGGCAAACGGCCCTCTTTGGAGGTGCGGCCGGGAGGACTCACGGAAAGCTCGCATCCACCGTCTATGTGACGACGCTCTCACCAAGCCGATGACCTGGCAGTACTACAGGAACCCACTGCTCGCCCCTTGTTGATCACGGGAGGCGGGGATAACAATGGCGCATGGGCCGCTCACCCCTGGCGAGCCACGTGCTGTGCCACGATTCAGGCTTCGAGGATTTTCGCGAACGCCTCAACGACCTGTTCTATCCGGCGGATGTCATCTCCCTGTCGGGCGCCGAGGGCACCGGCGGCGAACTCCGTGGCACACGCACGGAACACATCACCATCGGACTGATGACCTTCGGCCAGCGCACACGCGTCGATCCCGGGCGAACGCCGTCGCATTACCACGTCAACGTCGTGCTCCAAGGCTCCATCGAAGCAGCCACCGGACGCCAGGAGATGACGGCCACCGCCGGCGAAGCCATGGTCTTCACACCGACACAGCAGCACCGGCTGCTGAGCTGCGAGGACGGTGCGAAACATCTGGGAATCAAGATCGACCGGAGTCTTGTCGAGGCCGAACTGCAGGCCCTCCTGGGCCGCCCTCTGCAGGCCCCGCTGGAATTCGCGTTCGACTTCGATCTGACGTCCGCGCCCGGGCGCAGTTGGCGCAACACTCTGGACCTGCTGCTGGCCGAGTCCGACAGCGCCGGCGGGCTCATCGGCCTGCGTGCGGTCCAGCAGCATTTCGAGCGCCTTCTGGTGAGCGGCCTACTGCTGGCGCAGACACACAACTACACGGAATCGCTGCTGCGTCCACAGCCGCCCGCCTACCCACGGACGGTACGCAAGGCCGTCGACCTGATAGACGCTCGCCCCGAGACCCCCTTCACCGTCGGGGACCTGGCACAGGCGGCGGGCGTCAGCGCCCGTCGCCTCCAGGAAGGTTTCAGGGAGTACCTCGGCGTGACCCCGATGACGTATCTGCGCAACGTTCGTCTGGACCGTGTCCACGCCGAACTCCTCACGGGCGCCACGGGGGTCACCGAATCGGCCGGACGGTGGGGTTTCACCCACCTCAGCCGGTTCTCCGCCGCCTATCGCCGGCGCTTCGGTGCCGCGCCCTCCGAGACACTGGCCGGGTCCGGCGGCCAGGACCGCGGCGGGTTCGGGGACCTCAGACACGGCGGCAAACGTATGTCGACTGAGCTGATGTGATGAGGTCTGGCCAGGGCTTCTGCCACAACAGGGGGAAGGCACTTTCCGCGTGCACACTGCCGGGTCGCGTCCCAAGTTCATCGTATGGGCCGACGGTCGCGGGGTGGTCAGTCGCGCTGTGTCCCGTCTGCTGGCCATCTGTCCGATGCCGCCGGTGTGACCGCGGCCTTCACCGACGCGCTGCGTCAACTGCGACCGCGCGGCTCCGGTCACGACCTCGATCTGATCGCGGTGGACCTGGCGCTGATGCCGACCGACGACGGTGAGGCGATCGCCGGCCCTGCCCGCCGCGGAACCAGGCCGAGGTGTTCGGCCTGGTCGCGTCCAATCCCAACTCGTGGCGACTGCTGGCGGACGTCGATCCGGCCACACTCAGCGCTCTGCGCTCGGCCTGTGCCACCGCCCATGAGATCGCCTGGCTGCACGGCGACGAAAATCCGGACATACCAGCCTCCCGTGCGGGAGGAAACGAGTGCCGGCTCTGGTCCTGGACATTGACGCCACCCTGGTCACCTGCCACTCCGAGAAGGAGCACGCGGCATTGACCTACGAAAAGGCTTCGGCTACTACCCGCTGCTGTGCTTCCTCGACAACGATGGAGAGGACCTGGCCTGCCTGCTGCGGCCTGGCAACGCCGCGGCGGAGGCCGCACTGGCCGCCGTCACATCGCACGTGACATCCCGGCCGGTTCCTTCGTCAACCTCGGTATCGGCCAGCCCACCAACCTCGCCGACCATCTGCCGGCCGGCTCCGGGGTGGTACTGCACACCGAGAACGGCATGCTCAACATGGGCCCGAAGGCCGAGGGCGACGCCGTCGACCCCGACCTGGCCAACGCCGGCAAGGTCCTGGTGACCGAGTCGCCCGGAGTGGCGTACTTCCATCACGCCGACTCCTTCGCGATGATGCGCGGCGGGCACCGCGACGTCTGCGTCCTCGGTGCCTACCAGGTCGCCTTCGACGGCGACCTCGCCAACTGGACGACCGGCAAACCCGACGACATCCCAGCCGTCGGCGGCGCCATGGACCTCGCCATCGGCGCCAAGGACGTCTACGTGATGATGACCCTCTTCACCCGCTCCGGCGAACCGAAACTCGTGCCGCGGTGCACCTACCGCCTGCACATCCGGGAGACGTACGGCATCAGTGCCCACGACCTCGCGGAACGACGCGGCGTCACGCTGTTTTGGGTTGGGCCTCGCGCCGTTATACGGCGGGGACGGGAACCAGGCTCGATCGGAACCACCGGCTCCCGCCCCGCCTGGCCGGTCAGGCGCCGTCGCTCTGCGGGATGAGCACCCGGAGCTCCGTGATCAGCCCGTCCGCTTCGATGGTCACGTGCTCGATGCCGCTCTGGGATCCGAGTCGGCCGTCAGCGGCGCGCCACGCCGTTATGAAGCGGACCTCGATCGTTCCTTCGTCGAGCACCGTGGTGGTCCACACGTGCTTGCTGTCGGCCAGGTCCGAGTAGAGGTTCCGGTAGAACTCCGTGATGTCGGCCAGGCCGGTCACCGGAGGGAGTTCGCCGAACTGCACGGTGGCCTTCGGCGCGAACACCGCCTCAAGCTGCTTGAGTGCTTCGGGGTCGTGCACCACGCGGTCGACGGTCGTCATGTAGCGATCGACCGCTGTCTCGGTCGTCCGAGTCATTGCATTTCCTCTTTCTGGTGTCAGTCCATCAGGGCTTTGCCGAGCTTGGCGCCGACCGAGGCGGAGGCGGCGCGGATCAATGAGCTGCGGGCTATGCGGCCGAAGCGGTTGGCGGGTATGAAGAAGTGCCATATGAGCAGGGCCTTCTTCTGCTAGCGGCGGCAGAGCGGCCGCCGTGGCGAGGGCTCTGACGAGCACGCGTGCCGGGCTCAGGAGCGCCTGCAGACGCGACAGTTCGTGCCCGTCGGCGCGGTGGATCAAATTCCGCTTTTCGCCGTCGGTCGCGTGCACCCACTCGGCGGCGGTGGCGGGTGTGTCCTGGTCGTAGCGATGATGTGGGGCTCATCCGCAGCTGAGCGAGGCTGAGCAGGGCCCGGCGGCCGACGCCCAGACACCGCCGACGGGAACCCATCTCGCGGCGGCGTCACCAAAACTGTCGGGTAAGCACACGCGGGGCAGAGCTGGACACGTCGACGTCCGACGGTTGGCGAGCACGTGAAGCCTCTGGCCGAGGCCTCATCTACCAGGGGCTTCACCACGTTGTCAGCCCAACTGCCGTGCAGCGGCAGTAGGGTGGCATGGCTCGTTCGCCCTAAATGGTGTTCAGGTCCAGCCCGAAGTGGGCCCTTGCCGTCATGACAGTGATGACAGGCACGTGCTCCGCGATCTGCGCCTTCGACATCTGCGTCACCAGGAAGTAGTCCTGCAGCGGCAGACCCTTCCGCGCCACTGAGGATCCCACCGAGCGGAACAGCAGTTCAGTGGCCTCGTGCGACAGCCGACACGACGCGTACAGCACGTTGCCGAGGGCGACCCAGTCCTCGAAGGAGGGGTGGTCGCCGCTCACCCAACGCTCGCCCAGGCGCTCGTAGTCGCGGGCTGCTGTGAGAAGGACCGCCTGTGCGGCGTCGATCGTCGCCCGCGCCTGGCCCCAGATCCTCTGGCCCTCTTCGTGCTTGTACCGCTCGACCAGCGGCGGGTACAGGCGCTTCTTGGTCAGGATGGTCTCTTCATAGGCATCGAGCGCCGCCCACGCCGCACCGACCTGGACAGCCGCGAGCGAGGCCGGATACAGCGGCTGGATCTGGCCCAGGTACAGGGGGTTACCGGTGGAACGGGTGCCGTGCGTGCCTTCAGGGAAGTTCGAGTATCCCCACTCGAACAGGGGAGACACGTTCTCGGCCGGGATGAAGACGTCCTCCACGACGACCGTGTTCGACCCGCTCGCGCCGAGGGCCATCGTGGCGTGTGCTCCCCAGTCGTCCCGTACGGTGTAGTCGCCGCGCGGGAGGAGAGCCACGGCCGGGACGGGGTCACTGCCCTCGGCCAGGATGATCGTGCTCACCATCGCGTGGGTCGAGTACGGGACACCGGACGAGTACGGCCACACCCCCGTGAGGCGGAATCCGCCGTCCGTGGGGACGAGCGCGCCTCGGGGGGTGGCGGAGTGCGGCGCGATGAAGACGCCGTCCTCGCCGAAGGCCTCCCGCACGACCTCCTCGGGAAAGTGCGCGACCAGGGGGATCGTGTGACCGGTCCCCAGGGTCAGGCACCAGCCGATGCCGGGGTCTCCGCGCGAGATCTCGATCATCGTCCGGTAGTACGTCTCCAGGCCGAACTCGTACCCGCCGTACTTCCGCGGCTGCACCAGGCGGTAGAAGCCGGCGTCCTCGAACGCCTCATGGATTTCGGCGGAGTACTTGCCCTCCTCTGCTGCTTTCACGCGATTCTCGCGGAGAGTCGGGCGCATCGCCGCCGCACGGGCGATGACGTCCTGCGGGGTGAGGTCCGGCTCCGGTACCCGGAGATCGCCGATCACAGCAGTTGTGTCGTTCGACGACATCGTCGTTCCCTTCGTCCGCTCCTTCTCACCTGGCCTCATTGCCGTGGGATGAGGAGTGGACCGAGTCAATCCCCCCACACCTGCGTGTCGCTTGCCCCGATCCGCCAAATCCGTTGCAGCGGATTGCCCCAGGGAGGCAAGCGAAATCGGCGCGCGCCGAATGAGCATGAGAGACGGCTGCTCGACGACCGCGCAGTCCTACGACGAAACGACGGAAGAGTTGGTGACGATGGTCGACGAAGACTTTTCGTACCCACTGACGGATCGGGCAGCGAGCCTGCGCGAGCTGGTCGAAGAAGGGCGCGTCTGATGGCGAGTGTCCAGCACCTGGCCGTACGCGTCTCGGACATCGAGCGCTCCACGAGGTTCTACGTCGAGACATTCGGCGGTAAGGAAGTCCTCCACCCGTATCACACCGGCAAGCAGATGACCGAGATCATCTTCGGCCTGAAGGACACCGACTACCGCATCGGATTCATCGAGCTGCCCGACGGCTTCGGCCTCGAGCTGTTCCAGTTCCTCCCCGATCGCAACCCCACGATCGGCGTGCCGCAGCCGGAGGCGTCGTTCATGCACTTCGCCATCGCCGTCGACGACGTCGCGGCCACGTTGGCGCGTGCAGTGGCGAACGGCGGGGAGAGCTTCGGCGATCCGGCCGGATGGGCTCCGGGCGACCCCGCGAAATACGCCTATGTCAAGGACCCGGACGGGAACATCCTTGAAGTGAACGACACCACGTGGGAGCGCATCCTGCACTCCGCGATCGAGCTGTACCCCGAGGCCAGGCGGTAACACGGGCTGGATCGAAGGGAGGGTCGGAGCGCGGTCCCCGGCCCTCCTGCTGACGCAACCCTTCAGCGAGCCGCGCGCGTATAGTTTGCTGCCATCAGGCCCGACGATATCGGGCGCTCGCAACGATGCGAGAGGGGATGCGGATGTCCGCCACCGGGTCCTGGGTGTGTCGGCTAAGCCCGACCGCTCCCCCTGATGAGCTCGAGCCGGCCTGCCTCCCGGAGACCTGGAACCGGACCGTTGCCGGCATCGGAATCGGGGCGTCCTCGTGGGCCGTCGAGTTCTGTCACGAGCTCGCGGGGCTCGCGGTCGACCCCGACGTCCTTGCCCTCCGCCGCGCAGAGGCCACGGAAGAGCTGCGCCCCACCGCCGAGGCGGTCGTCATGGAGGCCCTGGTGGCTCTTTGCCAGGGCCGTCCTGTCCCCACGACGGTCCCCCCGGAGACGACCCGACAGATCGCCCGAGCGGTGAGACAACGGATTCCGCTAGAGCGCATACTCGCGTTCCAGCGAGCCTCCCATGCTCGCTTCAGCGACGCCCTTGTCAGTGAGTTCCGCCGCCTTGTACCGGCCGATCAGCAGTCGGAGGGACTCTCCGACCTGTCGCGCTTTCTGGTCGACCTGGTGAGTTCGTTCTCGCTCGCATGCAGCGCCGCCTACGCGGCCGAGGAGCAAGCGTGGCTCGCGAGCATCGACGGCTCGCGTGGGGAGCTGGTCAGGACTCTGCTGCGTGGCGACCCCACGGACCTGGACCCCGCCAAGGCGCTGCGGTACGAGCTTGCGAACCGGACCCATGTCGGCCTGATACTGCGATGCGACGCGCGCGACGACGACACGGCGCCAGAGGGACTCGATCGGGTGGCCGCCAAGGTTTTGACGCGCATCGGCGCGACCGCACACCTGGTGATCCCGTCGGACGATCGTGAGGTGTGGGCATGGGGCGGGTTCACCGACCCGCGGAGTGCGGCGGTCCGCTCGATCCCCGTGGTGCCGGATGCCCTGGTCGCGGTCGGTCGCCCATCGCGCGGCCTCGACGGCTTCCGGGCCACGCACGAAGAGGCGAAGGCAGCGGCACGCGTCACGTTGTACTCGCCCGCCCACTCACGCGGCCGCGCAGTCCTCTTCGAAGACGTCCGACTCGCGGCGTTGCTCACCTCGGACCCGGAGCGGGCGCAAGGCTTCGTCCGAGACGAGCTTGGGGCCCTGGGGCATCCGCGAGAGTCGCTGCTCCGGGAGACCGTGCGCGTCTACCTCGAGTGCAACTGCAGCCCCGCGATGGCCGCGGCGCGGCTCGGCGTGGTGAAGAACACCGTCGTGTACCGCATCCGACGTGCTGAAGAGATGCTGGGGCGGAGCGTGAAGGATCAGCAGGGCATTCTGTGGGCGGCGCTCCATCTCGTCGACGTCGTCGACCCCGTGGAGTCGCAGTATTCGGCCTGACGACGGATCGCACAGGCAGAGCGCCGTTGCACCCACTGATCAAACGGTTCGAGCAGCATCTCGCCCGCACGCCGACAGCAGGGGCCGCGTCATCGACGGCACGTGGAGCCGGGTGCGCTTCGACTTCGTCCGGTGGCTTTCGGTGGCACCGGCGAGGCGGTTGGTTCACTCCGGGACGGGTGATTCGGGGGTCTGCACAGCCGAACACCGGCCGCCGACCGCCGACCGCCGACCGCCGACCGCAGCAAGCAAAGCAGGTGCTGACCTGCCGCCCCACAGCCGTTGCCGCGGCGCTGAGCACAACGGATTGCCGCAGGTAGTTGGCCTGCCCAATAAGGCCGCCGGTAAGGTCGTCCCTGTGACAGGGGAAGAGACGACATCAGGAAAGTCGGGAGCGGCGTCCGGCAGGCAGCAGCGCCGGAGGCACCCCGATGATCGCGGTCGTCAACGTGACCCGGTGGGCACTCGGCGGGCCATCCTGTCCGCCGCCGCGACGGAGTTCGGCACCCATGGTTTCGACGGGGCCCGGGTCGTGCGGATCGCGGAGTCGGCCGGTGTCAGTCATCAGCTGATCACCTACTACTTCGGGGGCAAACGCGGGCTGTACGAGGCGCTGAGCGATCAGTGGCTAGAGGAGTCCATGCGCGTCAGCCAGGCCCGCACCTTCGCGGATGCCGCGCGGCGCTACGTCCACTGGGCGCACGAGGACCCGCGGTGGGTGCACACGCTGACGCGCGAAGAGCCCGGCACTCGCCCGCCCGCCGAGGACGAGCGGGCCGCCGAGCTGTTCAAGCATGTCGAGGAACTCCGCGAGCGGCAGGCGCGCGGTGAATTCCGGAGCGACCTCGACGTGGGCGCCGTGGCCCTCGTCTTCTTCGCCGCCTCGATCGCTCCGGTGGCCATCCCGTGGATCGCCCGTGAACTCGGCCAACAGGACCCCGAATCACCGGAGTTCATCGACCACTACGCGGAGCAGGTGGGCCGGATCGTCTCCGCGCTCGCCGAAGCGACAACGGCGACACAAGAGGCACAGGAGCCACAGGAGGCACAGACGACACAGGACGAGGGCTCGCCGGTGGACGGCGAACCCCGGGACTGACGACCACCGGATCCCCGTTCCGGGAGTCCGCGGTCCCGGGAGCGCGCTCCCGCCGTAGGTCTCGACCGGCAAGACGTTCTGGACCGGGCAGGCGATCGAGCACCAGTGAGGGACCGCGGCGTATGGGTTGTCGGGCCACGGCGACGGAACGGCTGCTCTCCGCGTCGTGTGGCCTGCACCTCGACCCGCCACCGCCGCGCTGACGTCGCTGTCGGGCGGTGCAGGACCTCAGCTGATCCGCCAGCACGAACCGGCCGCATTCTGTCGACGACCGCGATGCGGACCGAGGCCGTTGCCCATCTGGGCGCCAACGGGCCGGTCAGCTCCCGCTCCGGGGGGAACACCAGCCCTACAGCGAGGTCACCGCTTGTATGCCTCCAGGCCGGGACGGAACGACTTGTCGTCGAGGAACTGCTTGAGCCCTTGGGCTCGGCCGTGTTCGGAGTCGTTGTAGAGCGCCTCGGCGAACTTGGCGTTGATGTAGTTCTCGGCTTCGGTCCAGCCCATGCCCCGGATGTGGCGGACCGTCTCCTTGGTGCCGCGGACGATCGCGGTGTTCTTGGTCTTCAGCATCTCGGCGATCTCCAGCACACGGGCACGCAGTCGATCAAGGGGAACGGACTCGTTGACCAGACCGACCTCCGCTGCCTTGCGCCCGTCGAATGTCTCGCCGGTGATGCTGTAGTACATCGCATCACGCAGGTTCATGGTGTGGGCCACTGCGAGGGGAACGTTACCCCCCGGGATGATGCCCCAGTTGACCTCGGACAGACCGAACACCGCGTCGTCGGCCGCGACGGCGAGATCACAGTTGCCGAGCGGGAGGAAGGCGCCGCCGAAGCAGTACCCGTTGACCATCGCGATGGTGGGCAGCGGGAACTGACGCAGCCGCGGCCCCTGCCATTCGAAGCAGGAACGCTGCTTGATCTCCCTCTCGGCCTGTGACAGGGCGTCGGTGTCGCGGAAGAACTCCTTCAGGTCCATGCCGGCGGAGAACGCATCACCGGCGCCGGTGAGCACCATCACCCGGGACTCTCGGTCGAGGGCGACCGTGTCGAGCACGTCGAGCATCTCGTCATTGAGGGTCGGGTTCATGCAGTTGCGCTTCTCAGGGCGGTTGAGCACCACCCACGCGATCTCGTTCTCGACAGAGGCCTTGACGGTACTCCAGGTGCCGAGTTCCCTGCCGGCCGCAGGAGCGGCGGCAGAGGTTTCGCCGGTGGTCGCCATGTTCGTGTCTCCATTCCCTCTGGTGAATGGTCAACGGGGCCGATGCCATCACCCCGGAGCCCCACATTAGATGTTTTTACATCCCACCATCAAGGATTGTGACGAAGGTTTGGGTTGGCTATCATCCCTGGCATGGCGGGATCGCTGGACACTTCTTCACCGCTCGAACCCGAGGTCGCCCGTGCGCGGCGCCCCAAGTGGATCGCCCTGATGCTGCTGGGATTCCTTGTTCACGAGCGACCACTCGCGCTGTCGACCGGCACGTTCATCGAGCTGCTGTCCCGGCTCGACGTGTCCAGTCACGCGGCACGATCCACGCTCACCCGGATGACGGACCGGGGGCTCCTGGAGCGCCATCGGCAGGGCCGAGAGACCTACTACGCCCTCACCCCACACGGTTCCCGCGCCCTCCGTGAAGGCAACGCACTCGCCTGGCACTCCGCTGATGCGGAGCGGAACGGCACATGGACCGTCCTCGCCTACTCGATTCCCGAGGAGCGACGTGCCCTCCGGCTCCGGCTTCGATCACGACTGGCCTGGGGCGGGTTCGGCATGCTGCGCAGTGGTCTGTGGATCGCACCCGGGTGTGTCGACGTCACGGGCCTGCTGGACGGCATGGGCGTCCTCGACGATGTGCGCGTCTTCTTCAGCACACCCGCCCCCCTGACGAAGACGACTGATCTCATCGAAGAGGCCTACGACCTGGACGAGATCGGCGATCGCTACCTTCGCTACATCACGCGGTGGAGCGGCGACCCGTTGGCCGGACTTCCCGACGAGCTGTGTGCGTTTCTCGTACTGCGCAGCGAGTGGCAACAGCTCGTGCAGGCCGATCCCCGCCTCCCCTCCGAATATCTGCCGGCCGGATGGCCTGCCGCCGACGCGGAAAAACTGTTCCGGGGTCTCTACGAGCGCCTGGAAACCCCGGCCAGGCGGATCGTGAAGGAGTTCGCGGGTCTGGTGAGTCTCAAGTAGGCCATCACGCCGGTGACCACGGTCCGGCCATCCAGACACACATGGCCGGACCGTGCCGTCGCGGAACTACTTGAGGTGGCGGATCGCGTGGTCCTCGACGTACTCAGGCAGGGCCGCGGCGCCGAACTCGCGGCCGATGCCGCTCTGTTTCACGCCACCGAAGGGCATGCGCAGATCCAGCGATGCGAAGGAGTGCGTGTTGACGAAGGTGCTGCCGGCCTCTATGCGACGCGCCACGGCAAGGCCGCGCTCCGGGTCCGTGGTCCACACCGACGCGCACAGACCGTAGTCGCTGTCGTTGGCCCAGCGGACGGCCTGCTCCTCGTCGTCGTATGCGATGAGGGGGACGACCGGGCCGAACTGCTCCTCGCAGGAGACCGGCGCGGAGTGCTCGACGTCCCGTACGACGTGCGGCAGCAGGTAGTAGCCGTTCTCCCAGGAGGAGGCGTCCAGCTTGCGGCCGAGCTGCACCACCTGGGCCGAGGAGTTGCGGGTCTTGTCCAGCAGATCCAGCACCTTCTTGAACTGTGCCTCGTTGTTGAGCGGGCCGAAACCGGCCCGCGGGTCGAGGCCGTGACCGACCGCGTACTCGTCGACCCGCCCGCACAACTCGTCCGCGAAGCGCCGGTACATCCCGCGTGGCACGTAGATCCGCTTGACCGCGAAACAGATCTGCCCGCTCCGGGTGAAAACACCGGTCAGCATCCGGTCGAGGACGGCGTCGACGTCGGCATCGTCGAGGATGACCGCCGGGTCGTTGCCGCCGAGTTCCAGGGTGACGTTCTTGATGGTCGGGGCAGTGGCCTCGATGACCTTCTGCGCGGTCACGCCTCCACCGGTGAAACCGACCTTGCGGACAAGCGGGTGGGCACACAGCGCCGCTCCCACGTCGCCCTCGCCGTGGACCACGTTGAGCACGCCGGCCGGGAGCTCGGCCGCCATCTTCTGGAGAGCGAGCGTCAAGGCGGCCGGCGCGAACGGCGAGGGCTTGAGCACGACGGTGTTCCCCGTCGCCAGCGCGGGCGCCACCTTCAGCATGGCCAGGACGATCGGCATGTTCCACGGCACTATCGCGGCCACGACACCGCGGGGAACCTTCTCCACGCTGATGAAGCTCTGCTCGTCGTCGAACTGGACGGGGCGGAGGAACTCCTCCACCAGGCCCGCCGTGTACTGGAGCACCCCGGTGCCCAGTGCGAAGTCGGTCTGGGCCTCCCCCAGCACGCCGCCGCCTTCGCGCACCAGCAGCGGGCCGAGTTCCTCACCGGCGGCCGCCAGGGCGTCCGCCGCCGCGAACAGCCGCCGGACCCGCTCCGGCGCGGGGGTGTCCCGCCAGGCCGGATAGGCGGCGTGCGCGGCGTGGACCGCGCGGTCCACGTCGTCGGCGGTCCCGACGGCGACCCGGGCCACGACGTCGTCGAGGCGCCCCGGGTCATGTACCTCCCTGAGATCGGAGGCGAAGACTTCTCCCCCGATCAGATGTCCGATCTGCGGCACTGCGATATCGGTCATGATGCGGCTCTCTTCCGTGGTAACGGCGTTGTCATCACTCGCTCCGCGACCGCACCGCAGGCGACCGGAAGCACACTTACGGCGGTAGTTCGAGTAAGGGGACGGGGTGACGGGCGGTCAGGTGCCCACCTCGGCCACGTGGTTCACCAACACCTTGTCGATGGCGTCCGTGAGTGCGCAGGGCTGCTCGTCCATCGGATAGTGACCGGAGTCCTTGAGGACCTTCAGGCAGCTGTTGGGGTACCAGGACAGCCATGTGTCGGTCATCCGCCGAGGGCTCAACGAGGGGTCGTGCTCCCCGGTGATAACCCCTACCGGGACGGTGCTGCCTCGGATCTCGGTGTGGAAGTCGCCGTCCGCCCATGAGTCGAGGTAGCCGCGGACCGCATCGGCCTCGGAGCAGGCCAAGGATCGCTCCGTGAGGTCCCGTACCCAGCGGTCGCCCCGCCTGCTGCCGGTGGAGCGGTCGATGACCGTGGCCCGCGCCTGGAAGTCCTCGACGGCCCGGTCGAACAGGGTGCGCCGCTCCCCCACCAGTCCTCCCCCGCTGGCCGGCACCGGCGTCACCCCGACGAGGGCACGGACCCGCTCCGGCGCGGCGATCAGAGCCCGCTGGATGGCGAGGCCGGTCATGGAGTGCCCCACCAGGGAGAACTCCTGCCAGCCCAACGCGTCCGCGACCGTCAGCGCGTCCTGCGCGATCTCGGTCATGGTGTATGTGCCGCGGCGCTCCCGGGAGAGGCCGTAACCGCGGGCGTCCATGAAGCACCAGGTGAAGGTGTGCCCGTCCGCCGTCTGCCAGACGGGCAGCCAGGATGCGGCGTCCGAGAGCCAGCCGTGCAACACGATGACCTTGCGGGGGCCGTCTCCGACCAGGTAGTAGCCGTTGCGGGCTTCGGTCGCCGGCCTCGGCTCGGCATGCACTGCCCGCATGCTCAACACTCCCACAGTGTCTCGTTGACACCGACCTGGACGAGCTTGAAGGCCCCGGTGTGGAACAGCAGCGGCTCTCCGTCGCGCATCTGAAGGTGCTCCACCTGCCCGATGAACAGGGTGTGGTCCCCGGCCGGCTGCCGGCCCACGATCCGGGTGGTCAGCTGCACCAGCGAACCGGCGATCACCGGCACCCCGCCGAGCCACTCGAACTGCGGTGGCGGCATCGGGTGCCTGCTGCCGGCGAACCGCCGGGCGACCGACTCCTGGGAATGGGCCAGGATGCTCACCCCGTAGTGGTCCGACTCGGCCAGCCGAGCCGTCATCCTGGCGTTGTTCCCCAGGGAGACCAGCACCAGCAGCGGGTCGAGGGACACCGACATGAACGCATTCGCCGTCATGGCGTGGACATCCTCGCCCACCGTGTTGGTGATCACCGTGACGCCGGTGGCAAAGCGCCCCATCGCGGAGCGCATCGCGGCGCGGTCGATGCCGGGGTGCGTGTCCGCCATGGGGGTCTTCACCGCGCTGCTCATGAGCCCGTGACCGCCGGCTCGGTGTGCTTGGCGATGAAGGCCTGCGCCTCGTCGGCATCGGCCCAGGCCGGGAAGAACTCCTTCGGGTCGCTCCGGGAGTCGGCGTGCCACTGCCGGATGGCCTGCGACCGCGTCCCCGCCCGGACCAGGTCGCGCACGTGCTGCGGGCCCTCCAGCGTGATGTTGGTGTACGCGGTGGCCCACTGGACGTAGTCCCAGTAGGTGTCGAAGGTCCGGTTCATCCACGCCTCGTCGAAGGGCTCGCTGCCGTGCTCGACGATCGCCTCCAGGTAGGTCCTGGCGCACTTGACGGCGTTGTTGGCGCCCTCACCGGTGATCGGGTCGTTGAGCACGACGAGGTCCGCCATGCCCAGCACCTTCCGCCCCGACGGGAGCGTGGCGACGGGCTTGCGCACGGTGGGCGGGTAGCAGCCGCGCAGCACGGCGTTGTCGTCGGTGAGGGTGACGTCGGCGACACGGTCCGCGGCCCAGGGCACGAACTTGCTGACCACGGTCTTCGCCTGTCGCAGGTAGTCGGCGGGCGTGTCGATGCCGTCCCAGCAGTCCATCGGGCCGCCGATCCTGCCTTCGAACATCAGCAGATCGGCGGGTCCGGTGATGGTGAGGACGGGGAAGAAGAACACCTCGCCGACGCCGGGGATGACGGTGACCTCGGTGGCCAGTCGCTGCCCCGTCTGCAGGCCGTCGACATATACGGCCGAGATGTACCGCTGCGGGGTGTCATAGGTGCATCGGGCCTTGTCCTTCTCGAACAGCTTGCCGATCTCGCCCTTGCCCGTGCTCATGATGGTGAGGTCGTGCGAAGCGGCCAGGGACTCCAGCTCCGCGACATCCACCGAGGCGATCAGCAGGCGTCCCCCGCGGCGGCGGAAGGTGTTCATCCAGTACGGGACCCGCACCCGGTAGTCCACCGAGGTGGACGGCCCCGGCCGGTACTGCGCGTTCCAGGTGAAGTCCAGGCCTCCGTCCGGGCCGGTGACCGTCACCTGGAGGTCCTCGGCCGGCGGTGCGGACTGCTGCCAGAAGTCCAGGCCCAGCTCCCGCTCGATGCCGCGGGCGGCCGGGTACAGCAGCTGGGTCGAGGTGATGCGGCCGGTGGCGATCTGGGCCGGGGTCCGGTCGGACACCAGGGTGACCTGGTAGCCCTTGTCCTGGAGCCCGAGCGCGAGGACGAGGCCGGCGTGCCCGGCACCGATGAGCGCGATGGACGGCTTGGTCGACATGGTCAACTCCTTGGTCGACAACTGGTGGCGGGGTCGGTCAGGTGATGGTGACGGAGTCGCCGCCCGTCTTGATCAATCGTTCGGGAACCAGGTTCTGCCGGCGGGCGCTGGCGATCATGGAGGCTTCGAGCATCCACTCCCTGGCCCGACGGGGGTCGCGGGAGATCTCACGCAGTGCGTCCAACCGCGCGTCGCGGGCCTCACCCTCGTCCAGGGACAGGTCCCGGGTGTTGCGATGAGTGATGCGCTGAATCTCGGACAGAGCGACCTGCCGGCGCTGCTCCGCCCAGGAGTCCAGGTCCGGCGCCCCGTGGGCGCCGGCGAGGGTCCGGCCCAGGGTCCAGGCGTCATGGACGCCGGAGTTCAGCCCCAGTCCGCCGATCGGCGAGTTCACATGTGCTGCGTCTCCGATGAGCACCACGGGCCCGCGGCGGAACTCCGCGGCCACCCGCTGGTGGACCCGGTACACCTGCCGCGAGAGGACCTGCGGCATCGGATGCGGGTCGAGCAGGGCCTTGAGGCGTCCTTCGATGAACTCGTCCGTGACCACCTCGTCGTCCGCGGGCCCGTCGGTGACCTCGAACATCACGCGCCAGCAGTCCGGTATCCGCAGCAGCATCATGTGCTCCGTCGGGTCCGAGACGTAGTTGACGTAGGAGATGCCGGGGAAGTACTCCTCCAGCGGCGCGTCGATGCCCAGCAGCAGGTAGCGGTGTTCGTAGGTGATGCCCTCGAACTCGACGCCGAGGTCCTGCCGGACCGTGCTGCGCGCCCCGTCGGCGCCCACGAGGTGGCCGCCGGTGACGGAGAGGTCGCCGGAGGGACCGCTCACCCGCACGTCCACCGAGGCCGGACCGGTGACCCGGTGGCCGGTCACCCGGTGGGAGAAACGGACCTCGACGGTTTCCTCGTCGGCAAGCTTGTCGAGCAGCATCCGTACGTACTTGTACTGCTCGAGTTGCAGACGGTACGGGTACTGGGTCACGTCCGACAGGGTGGAGAAGTCGAAGTCGGCGATGAGACCGCCGGTGCGGTCGCGCAACTGGTAGGTGGGAGCCACCAGCCCCTCGGCGAGCATGTCGTCGATGAGGCCGAGCCCCTCGGCGAGCTCCAGGGTCGGTGAGTGGAAGGTCGAGGCCCGCCACTGTGTGGCCGGCTCCGCTTCCGACTCCAGCACCAGTACGCGCTTGCCGGCCCGCCCCAGCACCAGGGCCGCGGTCAGACCGACCGGGCCGGCACCCGAGACGATGACGTCGTGGCCGACGGCCTCACCCTGCCCGATGGAATCAGACACAGCACTCCTTTCCGCAGGTCAGGGGTGTTTCTCCGCAAACAAGCGGATGTGGTGTGTCGGTGACGTTACGAGCCAGGGCCGAGTTCCGGAACATCGCGGAATCAGGTCGCCTAATATTCCTCCATGCGGCACGCACGGTCCCAAGGAGCGGCACCAACGCTGAGTTCGGTCGTGAACGCCCTGCGGGTGATCGCCCTGGCACACAAGGACGGCAAAGTGACTCTGCCGTCGATCAGCGACCACCTGGGCGTGGGGAAGTCGACGGCGCACCGGCTGGTGACCACGCTCACCGCGGAGAACTTCCTGCAGCGCAACCCGGCGCACCACGCCGAGTTCATCGTCGGGCCGGCGCTGCTGGAGATCGGCGCGGCCGCGATCCGCAGGGCCGATGTCCGGCGTCACGCACGGCGCCCCATGGAGCGCCTGTGCGACCAGCTCGGCGAGACGGTGAGTCTGGTCATCCTCGAAGGCAACTCGACCCGGGTCGTGGACGGCGTGGAATCCCGCCAGGCGGTCCGTGTGGGCCTGCGCACGGGCGTGGTACTGCCGGCCAATGCCACGGCGGCAGGCAAGGTGCTGCTGGCGCAGCTGCCGGAGAAGGACCTTCTTGATCTCTTCCCGCAGGGACTGCCCGCACTGACCGGCGCGACGAAGTCGACGTGGCCCGAACTGAAACGGCAGTTGGCCGAGGTCCGCGCCGAGGGGTTCGCGTTCAACGCCGACGAGAGCGAGCCCGCCATGAACGGGCTCGCGGTGCCGGTTCGCGATCACACAAGTGAGCCTGTCGCCGCCCTGGCCATCGCGGCGCCCTACTACCGGCTGCCCGCGCACACGGCCCAGGCCAAGGCGAGGTTTCTTCGGGAGGCCGCCGCGGTCATCAGCCGCGCTCATGGCTGAAGCGGCCGGAGATGGCTGTCACGCGGCGGAGTTCAAGGGCTGCTGACGCGTCCCAGCTCGGCCGACAGCTGCGCCCCGGCTTCGAGCAGGGCACCGATGTGCTGCGTCACGGAGCCGGTCCGACTCGTCGGCACGAGAACGGCCAGGCTGGCGAGGGCCTGTTCGCTTCCGTCGAGGACCGGTACGGCGATTCCGTGGACGCCCAGCTGAAGCTCGTCGTGCGACAAGGCGTAACCGACGTGCCGGACGCCCTCGAGTTGACGGCGCGCCGTTTCGGGATCCTCCGCCTGACCGGTGATGCGCTCGACGGCCTTGGGATCGAGGAAGGCGAGGATCGCACGGCCGCTGGCGCCCGCGAGCAGTGAATGACGGGACCCGATTTTGTGCTCGACACGCACGACATGCTCGTCCGAGACGGCCTGCAGGAGGACAACGGCGTCGTCGCCGTCCCGGACGTGCATCACAACGGTTTCGCCGATCGATTCGCGCAGCTTCGCCGCGGCGGTTCTTCCGTGCGTCGCGAGATCGGGTTGCACGCGCTCGGCGAGTCGGAGCAGCGCGACACCCGGCGCGTAACCGTCGTCCTGCCGGATGACGAAGCCGCGCTGGTGGAGGGTCGCGAGCAGCCGATGCACTACCGTACGGTTCATCCGTAGATCGCGGGCCAGCTGAGCGGGGGTGCACGGCTGGCCCTCACCGACCGCCAGCAGCACGGCAAGGGCCTGGTCGGCGGTCTTCGAGATCTCAGCCATGGCGACAACCATACCGTCCCCACCGAGGCACACGAACACCCCCGACCGAATATCGGACAGGGGTGTCGGGGGTCTTGCGTACTGCGGGCATCCGGCGACAGCCCGGTCAGCCGGGGAAGCCCTTCGCGAGCCCCTCCCAGACAGCGTCATAGTCCGTCTGCAGATGAGGGGCGCCGACGGCGGCCGACGTGAGCTGTAGGGGCAGACGCGTCTCGAACATGAAGGCGAGCGTGTCGTCGATCTTCTGCGGCCTGAGTTCGCGCGTACTCGCCTCGCGGAAGGTGCTGGCATCCGGGCCGTGCGAAGTGAACGAGTTGTGCAGGCTCGAGCCGCCGGGGACGAAGCCCTCCGCCTTGGCGTCGTACACACCGTGCACCAGCCCCATGAACTCGGTCATGACGTTGCGGTGGTACCACGGCGGGCGGAAGGTGTCCTCACCGACGAGCCAGCGCGGGGCGAAGATCACGAAGTCGGCGTTGGCCGTCCCGGGCACCTCGCTCGGCGATGTGAGGACGGTGTAGATCGAGGGATCCGGATGGTCGAAGCTGACGGTGCCGACGACCATGAACTTGGCGAGATCGTACTTGTACGGCGTGTAGTTCCCGTGCCAGGCCACCACGTCCAGCGGCGAGTGATCGTACTGGGCGGCCCAGAGCCCGCCGCCGTACTTCTGGACCACCTCGACACTGCCGTCGGTGTCCTCGTACGCGGCGACAGGCGCGAGGAAGTCACGATGATTGGCGAGTCCGTTCGCACCGATGGGGCCGAGTTCGGGGAGCGTCAGCATCGCGCCGTAGTTCTCCAGGACGTAGCCGCGGGCCTGGCCGTCCGGCAGCACGACACGCCAGCGGATGCCTCTCGGCACCACGGCGATCTCCCCCGGCGACACGTGGAGAACGCCCATCTCGGTGTGCAACAGCAGGGTGCCCGACTCCGGAACGAGCAGCATCTCCCCGTCGGCGTTGACGAAGTAGCGCTCGGTCATGGATGCCGTGGCCGTGTACTGGTGGATCGCGACGCCGGTCTGCGCCTCGGCATCTCCGTTGGCGCCGATGGTGAACAGCCCCTGGACGAAGTCGGTCGGCGCCGTCGGCATGGGCGGGGGATCCCAGCGCAGTCGGTTGGGGTTCAGGGGCTCGTCCCGGACGGGCGCGGTCCGCAGGTGGCCGGACCCGATGGGGGTGAACGCGGGGTGGGCTGCGGACGGCCTGAGCCGGTACACCCAGCTGCGCCGGTTGGTCCGGCGCGGTGCGGTGAACGCGGTACCGCTGATCTGCTCCGCGTACAGCCCGAGGGGCGCTCGCTGCGGCGCGTTGCGTCCTTCCGGAAGCGCACCCGCCACCGCCTCCGTGGCATGGTGATTGCCGAATCCGGAGAGATACCGCAGCCCGGAAGCCGTCGGCCCGTCCGAAGGCAGCGCGGTTTTCACCTGTGTCTCAGTCATCGAAACCTCTCGTGGGTGTCGTCCGTTCGTCGGACGCGGGGAGCACACGGCCACTGACCTGCCCGAAGTCGACGCGGCCACCGCCCGGTGCCGTCGCCGTAGCCGAGGCGGCGACCACGTCGTGATCCTGGAGGAACCCCCGCCGTTCGCCACCGGGCAGCTCCATGGGCTGCCGACCGTTCCAGGTCAGTTCCATAAAGCTGCCGTATCCCGACGCGTCCCAGGCGGAGACCGTTCCCGTCCCGTAGAGGTCGCCGGTACGCAGCGAGGCACCGTTGGAGGTCATGTGCGCGAGCTGCTGGGCCGGCGTCCAGTACATCGACGCGAAGCTCGGGGTGGAGACCACATGATCGTTGAGCCGTAGTTCGAACGTGACGTCGTAGGAGAAGGGTGTGGTGCCCGTCAGGTGAGGCAGGGGCGGCGGGTCCTGCGGCGCCGGCTCGACCTTGGCGGCGGCCAGCGATTCCAGGGGGATCACCCAGGGGCTGATGGTGGTGGCGAAGGACTTGCCGAGGAACGGCCCGAGCGGAACGTACTCCCACGCCTGGATGTCACGGGCACTCCAGTCCAGCAACAGCACGGCGCCGAAGACATGTTGCTCGAACTCGTCGACGGTGACGACTTTCCCGAGCGTCGAGCCGGCGCCGACCACGAAGCCGAGTTCGACCTCGATGTCCAGCTTGGCGGTCGGGGCGTAACAGGGTGCGTCCGAGGGCACGGCCCGGTACTGCCCACGGGGCCGTCGGACCGGTGTCCCGTCCACCACCACGGTGCCTGCCCGGCCGTGGTAACCGACCGGGAGATGCCGCCAGTTCGGTTTCAGTGGTGCCTCGCCCGGCCGGAGTATGCGGCCGGCGTTGCTCGCGTGCTCGATCGAGGAGAAGAAGTCGACGAAGTCCGCGACCTCGACCGGCAGGTGCAGCCGCACCTGCTCCTTCGGGATCAGGTACGGCTCCATGCGGGCCTCGGTCCCCGGGCCGCCGCCGTTCAGCGCGTGAAGCAGGGTCGCCCTGGTCTCCGACCACGCCGCCGGGCCCCGCGCCAGGAAGGGGTTCAGGCTCGGGTGGTCGAAGACCGGGTCGCCGAGGGCTGCCGCGAGATCCAACACCCTGTCTCCGACCGCGACGCCCACCCTGGGCCGCTGGGCGCCCACCGAGAACACGCCGAACGGCAGGGGGAGGAACGGCGGGCTCACAGGTGCTTCCCTCCGTCCACGACGAAGGTGGTCCCGGTGGCCGTCCGGAAATGGGTCACGGCTCCGACGACGGCGACCGCCACGTCGTCCGGGGCGACGACGACCTGGAGCGGGGTGTCCCTCGCCTGGTCAAGGACCGCCTGGCGGTCACGGCCCGGGACGAACGCGGTGTCCACCGCGGCAGGAGCCACCCCGATCACCCTGATCGCGGGGCCCAGAGCGCGCCCGAGCGACATGGTCAGGTTGTCCAGAGCGGCCTTCGCGGCACAGTAGGCGATGTTGCTCCCCGATGCGGTGCTGCCCGAGATCGAGGACACGTTGATCACGGTCGCCTCGCCCGTGCTCCGCATCAGCGGGGCGAAGGCCCGTACCGCGGCGAACGGGCCACGGACGTTGATCCGCATCAGCGAGTCGAACAGTTCGTCGTCCAATGCGCCCAGATCCGTGTGCGCCACCTTTCGCGTGACACCGGCGGAGTTGACCAGGACATCGCACCTGCCATATTCGCTCTCGACAAGCCGGGCGACCTCGCTCAACCGCGGCGAGTCATCGATCGGCATTGCCAGGTGGCGATGTCCTGTTCCCGGCAGCCGGGCGACCACTTCAGCCGCCCGCTCCGCCCCGTGGTGGAACCCGACCAGGACCGATGCGCCCTGTTCCGCCAGCCGGCCAACGGTCGCGGCGCCGATGCCGCTGCTTCCGCCGGTCACCACAGCGACTTTCCCCTCGAGAGACAGGGTTCCCAGGCCGCCGATCCGAGCTGCGTTCATCTGATCACTTCCCATCTGGACAGCGAGGCTACCCATGGAACGATAATCGAGCAACAACCGACCGATAATCGGTCTACTTCACCCTTGGAGGGGTGAAGGTCGGTCGAGGAAGAGGCGCAGACAGACGCCCCGGGCTGCGCCGGAACAGGATCGGGCGGCACGGTTCGATATTCGGTCTCAAGTATTGACAGAAGCGACTGACGCGCGGAACGCTCACTTGCCCGAGGGCCTGGAGATTCGTCCCGAACAGTGAGGTTCACCGCATGACGAACATCAACGTTGCCCGTCTCGTCACACCGGGCAAACCGCTTGAGGTCGGTACCGCCGAGAAGCCGGTTCCAGGCCCGAAGGACGTCCTCGTCAAGGTCGCCGCCTGCGGCTTCGTACCCAACACCTTCAACGTGGCCAGCGGGTACACTCCCTTCGCCCTGCCGACACTGCCCGGCGTGTTCGGGCTCGACGTGGCGGGGACGATCGAGGCGGTGGGCACGCACGTGGTCGGGCTCAAGGCGGGAGACCGTGTCTACGTCGACCCCTGGCACACCTGTGAGACCTGCCACCAGTGCAGGCGGGGGCGGACCGACCTGTGCCAGAACGGCTACTTCCGCGGATACATGTCCCCGACCGTGGCCGGCGGCCAGTGGCTCGACCAGTACCCGCTGGGCGGTCTGTCCGAGTACGTGGTGGCGCCCCACACCAAGGCCGCTCGGCTTCCGGAGTCGATCGACCTGCTGACCGCGTCCCGGTTCGGCTACATCGGAACCTCCTTCGCCGCTCTGCTCAAGGGCAACCTCGGCCCGGGCAGCACCCTGCTGGTCAACGGAGTGACGGGAACGCTCGGTGTCGCCGCGGTGGCGATCGCCCTCGGCATGGGTGCGACAAAGGTGCTGGGCGTCGGACGCAACCGCGAACTGCTTGAGCGTGTACGGCAGATGGCCCCCAGCAGGGTCGAGACGGTCTCATCTGAGGAGGTCACCGACCTCGTGGGCTGGGCCAGGGAACGGACCGGCGACCTCGGCGTCGACATGATGTACGACTGCCTGGGCGTCGGCGGCGACGCCGAGGGCACCAACACCCTCATCCGAGCCATCAAGGCCGGCGGGCGCGCGGTCCTGGTGGCAGGCGGTGTCGTGGGCGATGTCGGTCAGCCCTACATGGACGTGCTGATGAACGACGTCCACGCCGCCGGATCCGTGTGGTTCAACGCGGCGGAGATCGACCACATGATCGACATGGTCGCCGCCGGGGTGATCGACCTGTCGTTCCTCGAACACCGCACGTACCCCCTGTCCGAGGTCAATGACGCACTGCAGTTCGTGGGAGCCCGGCCCGGCGGGTTCGTCAACGTCGTGGTGGTGCCCTAGCAATCCCCTGCGCGTCGCCGAGGAGCCGCTGTGCGTACCTCCCCGACCCACCTCGACACCTGCGCGCACTGGCATCCGCTTCCCCTTCGCCGCGGCTTTCGCTCTCCCCTGCGGCGCGACGAAGCTCGTCGCCCTGTCCTTCAGCACGGCCGGCCACGCATCGTGGCACTTCTGGCTCATCACCCTGACGGGCCTGGCGGACTGGCCACCGCCCTGATCATCCGCCGCCGCGTGCTGCGCGGCGAGCACCCCACCGCACCGGTCGCGACGACGGTGGCCACCGAAGCCACCGGCAGACCGGCGCCCACCACGTACGAGGAGTGACTGACATGGCGATCAGACGGCTGGTGACAGGCGTGCGAGAGGGCAGGTCCACGGTCCTCAGCGACGGCCCCGTCCCCACGGAGCACGAGTTCAAGGCGGTACCCGGCATGACGTCCGCGGTCATCTGGGCCACCGCGCCCTCCCCCGAGGTCGACGTGGAAGAAGCAGCGCCGGCAGGGACGTCGTTGCATCCGGAACCGGGCCACACTGTGTTGTGCGTGGTGGATTTCCCGCCGGACTCGGTGATGGCGGCGCCCGGCTTCGACTTCCCGGCCGCCGGCGCCGAGCAGTTCCAGCACCTGCCGGGGCTCGCGGAGCGCTTCGAGATGGACAACCCCGGGATGCATACCACACAGACCGTGGACTACGCCGTCGTCCTGGGAGGGGAGATCTGGCTTGAACTCGAAGACGGCGAACCGGCCCAGCTCGGAGCGGGAGACATCGTCGTCCAGCAACGGACACGGCACGCGTGGCGCAACCGTGGCACGGAGAGTGCCCGGATGGCGTTCGTCCTGATCGGCACCGACCGGGTGCACTGACATCTCAGGCAGGCCGCGAGGCGCAGGCCGACAGCCGCGTTGAGGGTGTGCGGGAAGGAGCAAGGAATGTCTACGGCTAGTCCGCTGACCATGTGCGCCGCGTTCGACCGCGTCGCGCGGTCGTTCCGGGATTCCGAGGCCGTGGTGGACAGCATCTCGCGGCTAACGTTCGGGGAGCTGGACGAGGCGTCACGCCGCATGGTGTCGCTGTTGAGGGCCGAAGGCGTGGCGCCGGGCGAGCGGGTGGCGCTGCTGACGGTGCCGTCGACGGTCCACCTGGTGGCGTGGCTCGCAGTGGTCCGGTCGGGCGCCATCCCAGTGGTGTTCCACGCCCGTGAATCGCCGCAACTACAGGCTCGGCTGTGCGGGAAGTTCGGGATCGGCCTCGTGCTGTACGACGCCTCGTTCGAACCGGTGATGGAGGCGATGGCGAACGACTGCGCCGGCCCGCTGACCGGAGTCGCTCTGCGGTCGGGCGCCCCGGCCTCCGCATCGTCGTCCTCGCGAGTGGAGGTCCCCCGGGACCTGACGGACTTCGCACCGGCACGGGATCTGCCGGTGCCGACCGAGGACGACCCCGCGGTGATCATCCTGTCGTCAGGCACGACGTCCCTGCCCAAGGGCGTGGTGCACACCCACCGCGGGATGCTGGACGCGGCCCGGACCGCCCAGGGCATGTACCCGGGTCTGCGCCCCGGGCAACGAGTGATCGCGCCGTACAGCACCGCGTTCACCGGCTGCTACGCGACATGGGTGCCGTTCCTCAACGCCGGTTCGTGCTGCGTCTTCCTGGAGAGCTTCGACCTGCCCGCATACCTCGAAACGATACGGCGCGAGCGGATCACGCACGTGTCGCTCACCCCGACCATGTGGCGCAGACTGCTGACACTGGAATCGAACGCCGACACGTACGTCAGCGTCGTCCAGGCCCAGTTCGTCGCCGAACCCATGGACCTCACCACCCTGCGCCGCATCCGGGAGACGGTCTCGCCCAACGTCGTCCAGGCCTACGGCGCCACCGAGACGTTCGGCATGGTCACCGTCAACCTCGCCGAGGACATGGCCGGCGAGCGGCTGAGCAGTGTGGGGCGCCCGTTCCTCGACACCGAGATTCGCATCGTCCGGCCAGGCGGCACCTCCCACGACGCCCTGCCGGCCGGTGAGGTGGGCGAGGTGATGGCCACCTCGCCGACCGTGGCCGAGGGCATCTGGGGCGACCAGGCCCTGACGGAGAAGATGTTCCCCGTCGACACGGACGGCCGCCGGTGGTGGCGCTCGGGCGACCTGGGCCGGCTGGACGAGGACGGATTCCTGTTCCTGGAGGGCCGCAGCGACGACATGATCATTTCGGGCGGCATCAACATCATGCCCGCCGCTGTGGAAGAGGTGCTGCTGAGCCACCCGTCGGTGAGCGAGGCGGCCGTGGTCGGTCTGCCGCATCCGGAGTGGGGCCAGCTGGTGCACGCCTTCGTGGTCACCGACGATCCGTCGCTGACGCAGGAGGCGCTCGCGGCGTTCATGACCGCGTCCACGCTGTCGGGTTACCAGCGGCCGCGGGAGTTCCACCTCGTGCCGTCGCTGCCCCGGACGGCCACCAACAAGCTGAACCGCCGCCGCCTTCGTGAAACAGGAGCACCGGCCAGGGAAGCCACCGCGGGGTCCGGCTGAACCCGTCCCCGCCCGAAGGAAGCAGAACGGCCGGCCGCTTCCGCGGCGCACCACTCGAGAGGAACCTCGTGCCCGCCTACCACCCCCCGATCGACGACATGAAGTTCGTCCTCAACGACGTCCTTGCCGTGGGACGCCACACGCTGTTCCCCGGCTTCGAGAACCTCGACGAGGACCTCCTGTCCTCCACGGTCGACGCCTTCGGCGAACTCGCCGCCAAGGAGGTCGGCCCGCTGAACGAGGAAGGCGACCGGGTGGGCGCCGCACTGGGGCCCGACGGGGTCGTGTCCGCACCCGGATTCGCCGACGCCTACCGCACCTTCGTGGAGGGCGGCTGGCCCGCGCTGACCTGCCGTGCCGAAGACGGCGGGGACGGCATGCCCGGCATCCTCTACACCATCGTCGAGGAGATGCTCGCCGGCGCGAACCTCTCCTTCGCCATGGCCCCCCTCACCTCACCCGGCGCTTACGAGGTGATCAGCCGCCACGCCTCCGACGAGATCAAGTCCCGGTACCTGCCGAAGATCGTCACCGGCGAATGGGCCACGGCCATGTCGCTCACCGAACCGCAGTGCGGGTCGGCTCTGAGCCTGCTGCGCACCCGGGCGGAGCCGAACGACGACGGCTCCTTCCGGCTCACGGGCACGAAGATGTTCAACAGCTGGGGCGATCACGACCTCACCGAGAACATCGTCCATCTCGTGCTCGCCCGGCTGCCCGACGCGCCGCCGGGCGTCAAGGGCATCAGTCTCTTCCTGGTCCCGAAGTACCTGGCGGCCCCCGACGGCGCCCTCGGGGAACGCAACAGTTTCTCCGTCGGCTCGCTGGAGAAGAAGCTCGGCCTGCACGCCAGCCCGACGTGCGTGACGAACTTCGACGGCGCGACCGGCTTCCTCGTCGGCGCCCCGCATCGCGGACTGTCCAGCATGTTCATCATCATGAACCACATGCGTCTCGCCACGGGCGCCTGCGCCGTCGGTGTCTCCGAGGCCGCGTACCGCAACGCCCTCGCCTACACCCGTGAACGCCTCGCCGGCCGCTCGGTGACCGGCGCGAAGTACCCCGAGCTCGCCGGCGACCCGATCATCGTGCACCCCGACGTCCGCCGCATGCTGATGACGATGCGAGCCCTGGTGGAGGGCGGCCGGGCACTGTGCTTCTGGACGAGCCTCAACCTCGACCTCGCTCAGGCGCACCCCGACCCGCTGGAGGAACGGGCCCTCGACGCGGTGGTCTCCCTGCTCACGCCCGTCGTGAAGGCCTTCCTGTCCGACAAGGCGACCGACTGCGCCGACACCGCCCTGCAGTGCTACGGCGGACATGGCTACATCAGGGACAACGGCGCCGAGCAGTACCTCCGCGACGTCCGCATGCTGCGGATCGGAGAAGGCACGAACGGTATACAGGCGATGGACTTCGTCGCCCGCAAGGTGGTCGGGGACGGCGGCCACGCTCTCGGCCTGTACTTCGACATCATCCGCGACACCCTCGACCTGATCGACGCGCAGGGCAGGGACGATCTGACGGGCATCGCGGGCGCGGTACGACGGGCCCTGGATCTCACCGTGCGACTGACCGAGGAGGAAATGCCCCGGTGGAAAGCCGTCCCCGAGGACATGGCGGCGGCGGCGTGCGACTACCTCCACCTGGTCGGCCACCTCTCTCTCGGCTTCATGTGGGCCAAGATGGCCGACACGGCGAGCAAGGCGCTGCAGGACTCCCCGGCGGATCCGACGTTCCTGTGGAACAAGCTGCGGACCGCACGCTTCTACTGCTCCTACTTGCTGCCCGAGACCGAGGCACTCGCCGCCCGGATCCGAGCAGGTGCGAGCGACATCATGGCGATCCCCGACAACGACTTCTGAACCAGCCGGTTCAGGGCGCCCGAAGCCGATCTCCCGGCCCGGTGAAGTCGGCGCCGCGATCGCCGATCCAGTTCCCACTGGGTGGCCACCTATGGTTTCGACGGAGCCCGGGTCGTGCGGATCGCGGAGTCGGCCGGCGTCAGCCATCAGCTGATCACCTACTACTTCGGGGGCAAACGCGGGCTGTACGAGGCGCTGAGCGATCAGTGGCTAGAGGAGTCCATACGCGTCAGCCAGACCCGCACCTTCGCGGATGCCGCGCGGCGCTACGTCCACTGGGCGCACGAGGACCCGCGGTGGGTGCACACGCTGACACGCGAAGAGCCCGGGACTCGCCCGACCGCCGAGGACGAGCGAGCCGCCGAGCTGTTCAAGCACGTCGAAGAACTCCGCGAGCGGCAGGCGCACGGTGAATTCCGCAGCGACCTCGACTGACGACCCCCGGATCCCCGGTTCCGGGAATCCGTACGCCGCTCAGCCGGGCGGCAGCCGCCGGGCCATCTGGAGGTGCGCCAGCTGCCAGCCGCCCGACGGGGAGCGCACCCAGACCCGGGTGACGGCGGCCTGGATGACGAACGGGCTCAGCTCGGGCACGAAGGCGACCCGCATGTCCTGGAGGCAGCTGACCACGGCCGTGGTAGCGAAGCGCTGGACGGTCACGTCATGGGTGTCCACCTGACTGGTGCGGCCCAGGCGTGCCGCGTACCGCAGCCAGTCGTCCACGCCGTGGATGTAGCCCACCGCAGAGTGCACGATGACGCAGTCGGGATGCATCAGGGCGCGGAGCACCGGTTCCGGGTCCGGGAGGGTCTGTGCGGCGAGCCAGGCGGCCTCGGCCTCCTCGACCGTGGCGGGAGTGGAGGCGGGGACGGCGAGGTCTTTCGCCACGGTCGAAGAGGTGGTCACAGCTCCAGCTCCAGGATCGGGGACTTCGACCGGGACGAGCACGGGGTGAACAGCCCCTCCCCGCGCTCCTCGTCGGTCAGGACGTCGTCCCGGTGGTCGGGCTCGCCGGCGCGCACCCGCACGATGCATTCGCCGCAGATGCCCTGTCCGCACGAGTTGGGCGCGTCGACGCCGTTCGCCAGCAGGACGTCCAGGACGCTCTGGTCCTCGGGGACGAGGTACTCCGCTCCCGTGGAGGACAGGCGCACGGTGAATCCGCCCTCCCCTCCCCCACCGGGCTCGGCCGCGACCGCCGGCGAGGCGCTGAAGCGCTCCTTGTGCAGGGCGGACGCGGGCCATCCGAGCTCGGCCGCCCGCCCCAGCGCGTAGTCCATGAACCCGCCAGGGCCGCAGACGTAGACCGCGGTCCCGGGAGTGGGGTCTCCCAAGTCGCGTCCCAGGTCCAGGCGTTGCTCCGGGGGTTCGTCGTCGAAGTGGAGGGTGACCCGCGGATGGTTCTCCAGGTCGGCGAGGAAAGCGGCTTCGCTCCGGCTGCGGGCGCAGTAGTGCAGGTGGTAGTCGCCGCCGGTGGCGTCGAGGCTCTGGGCCATCGACAGCAGCGGGGTGATGCCGATGCCGCCCGCGAGAAGCACGTGTCGGCGCGCGGACGTCAGGCCGAAGCGGTTGCGCGGTGCAGCGATGCGCAGCGTGTCGCCCTCGGCGAGGGTGTGCATGGCGCGTGAACCGCCGCGCGAGGCGGGCTCGTCGAGGACCGCGATCCGGTACTGCTTGCGGATGTCCGGCGGTCCGCACAGGGAGTACTGCCGGATCAGTCCCGCCGTACCGACCTGTACGTCGATGTGGGCGCCGGGCTCGTACTCCCACAGCTCGTCGCCGTCGGCCCGGGCGAGGTCGAGGACCGCGATTCTCGGCGTGGCGTCGTACCGGGCCACGACGACCGCGTCCGTCCAGGTGGTGCTCACGCTTCGGTCACGCCCCTGCCGTCGTGGGCGCTGCCGCCCGGTCCGTCCCCGTGGGCGCCTCCGGCCGGGTGACGAGGCCGGCCTCCACATGGCGGACCGGCTCGCCGGGGGTGGCGACGCCGAGCGGGGTGCGTCCGGCCTCGACGTCGTCCAGCATCGTGCGCAGCATGCGCCGGAGCATGACGACGCCCTTGTCGGACGGCGCCAGGGTCTCCTCGGAGTGCTGGGTGATGGGGCCCTGTGACCACTGGGCCTCGTAGTCGCCGGGGAAGCGCTGCTTCTCCTCCTCGCTCAGCAGCCAGCCGTCCTTGCCGTTCTGCTTGATGCCGAACATGAAGGACGTGGCCCGCTCGGGGTCGGCGGAGCGGATGGAGAAGACCAGCCGGTGGTGGGTGTCGTCAGCGGGGACGACCCAGATCAGCATGTCGTTGCGGACGTCGGGGGTCGAGCGGATGAAGTCGGGCAGGGCGATGATGTTGGGCAGCATGCACTCCACCGACCACTCCAGGTCGACGGGCGCGCCGCCCTCGCCCTTGGCGTCCTGGTAGCGCCAGATGTACTTCACGCCGTTGTCGGTGCGGTGGTACGTGGTGCGCTCGGCGGCGGTGCGGTGGTCGTAGTAGTGCTCGGGGAAGCCGGTCGTGCCGGTGCCCTGGAACTGGAACCCGCTGTGGTTGGAGTGCAGCCACGCCGCGTGCACGGGGTCGACGGCGTTCTCGAACAGCTGGAGCCAGTTGTAGTCCTGCTCCAGGCCGATGACCTCGGCGCCGGGCACCATCCAGCTGGTGTGGTAGCTCTCGCCCTCGCCCAGGGGTTCGAGGCTGTCGTAGCGCGGCAGCGGGGGCTTGAGCTCGGGCGGGCCCATGTAGACGAAGACCAGGCCGTAGGCCTCCTCCACCGGATACCACGGCTGACGTGCGAGATTGCGGCGCTTGCCGCCGTCGAGTTCGCAGGCCTGGTCCAGGCAGTGGCCCTGCACGTCGAACTTCCAGCCGTGGTAGCAGCAGCGGATGCCATCCTCCTCGATGCGGCCGTAGAAGAGGCTGCTGCCGCGGTGCGCACACCGCTCGAAGACGACGCCGGGGCGGCCCTGGCCGTCCCGGAAGACGATCAGGTTCTCGCCCAGCAGGCGCACGCGGTGCGGAACGTCGCTGGTCAGGGCGGTGGAGCTGGCGATCGGCTGCCAGTGGCGGCGCAGCGCCTCGCCCATCGGGGTGCCGGGGCCGACCTCGGTCAGGCGGGCGTCGTGGGAGGAGGGCTTACGGCCGTAGCCGGTCCCCGTGTCGGGCACGGTCGTGTCGGTCATGTGGACCATCTCCTCGGCGTTGAGGCAGTGGGGAGGCGTGGAAGAGGGCCGTCCGAGGGGGCGGACAGCCCGCGGTCGAGGCTTCCTGGCGCTGTCGTGAGGCGTCACGGCACGAGCGTGCGGCGGCTCTTCCGGCACGCTCGGACAGGGACGGACGGGCACCGCGAGCGATGTGCGCCACTGAGGCGTTCATGCCGTTGTACGGCTCTGATGAAAAACTGTCAATGGCTCCTACCTGGTTTGATGAATTACTTGCAGACCCCTGTCGGATCGCCGGACGCCCTTGTTACGGTGACCCGGCACCGAGGTGACGACCCGCTCACGGACTCCGCCACACCTCGCGATCAACACCTGAGAACGTGCCGAGCCGGCGACCGCCTCCCCGCGATTTTCCGTAGCTCCTCCAGCGCGCGTTCGCTCCAGAGCCGAAGGAGACGAGATGTCCGGACCCACCGCAGGACCCTCCGTATGAGCGCCGGGCAGGGCGCCGAGTACGACTACGTCGTCGTCGGTGCGGGTACGGCCGGCTGTGTCCTCGCCGCGCGCCTGTCCGCGGACACCGGTACACGGGTGCTGCTGATCGAGGCCGGCCCGCCCGCGGACCGCGGCCTGCTCGTTCAGCTGCCCCTCGGGGTCGGGCTGCTGTCGGGACGCAAGGACATCGGCTGGGGTTACGAGTCGGAGCCCGAGCCGGGCCTGAACGGCAGGCGTATCCCGGTCCCGCGTGGCCGGCTGGTCGGCGGCACCGGATCGATCAACGGCTCGACCCATGTCCGCGCGCACCGTCTCGACTACGACGACTGGGTCAAGTCCGGTGCGACGGGCTGGGGTTGGGATGACCTGCTGCCGTACTTCCGCCGCTCGGAGAGCAGTTGGCGCGGGGACACCGAGCACCACGGCGGGTATGGACCCGTCACCGTGTCGACCACGGTCCGGCGAGGTCCCTTCGGTCGCCGTCTGGACCGCGCCGCCCGGTCGCTGGGCGTCGAGTTCCCCGACGACACCCAGAGCGGGGACCCCACCGGAGCAGGCCAGGTCGAGAACGCCATCCACCGCGGGCGACGGCACAGCACCGCCGCCGCGTACCTGCGCCCCGCGCTGCGGCGACGCCCCAACCTCGCACTGCTCACCGGGGTGCTGGTGGAAGCGCTCGTGCTCGACCGGGGACGCGTCACGGGCGTCCGCGTCGTGAAGGGCGGACAGAGCCGGGTGATCCGGGCGGCCCGCGAGGTCGTGGTCTGCGCGGGTGTCTACAACTCGCCGCAGCTGCTGATGCGTTCGGGGATCGGACCGGCGGATCACCTGCGCGAGCACGGCATCGAACCGGTGGCGGACCTGGCCGGCGTCGGCGCCAACCTCCAGGACCACCCGGCGGCTCCCGTGCTGTTCGACGTCAAGGATCCGGTGACCTTCCACGAGCACCTGCGCCTCGACCGCGCGGCGGTGGGCGCGCTCCGCTGGTTGCTCACGGGGAACGGTCCGCTGGCCGGGATGCCCGAGTTCCTCTCCGCATACATTCGCACCCGCCCCGGCCTGGACCGTCCCGACGGGTTTCTCGGCATCCTGGGCGGCGGTTTCGACGCCCGGCCGTGGTTCCCCGGCATCCGGCCGCTGAAGAATCGGCACTGCGTGGCCCTCAACGCCGTCGCGACTCCCCGCAGCCGCGGCGAGGTCAGGCTGGGCTCCGCCGACCCGGCCGCACCGCCACGGATCACCTTCAACCTGCTCACCGAGCAGGAGGACGTCGCCGCGCTGCGGGAGACCGTGCGCACCACGCTGGCCGTCCTGCGCAGCCCGGAGGTCTCCCCGATGATCCGGGCGGAGCTCGCACCGGGCCCCGACGTGCGCACCGACGCCGACTTCGAGCGCTATCTGCGCGAGACCGGTTACTCCGCCAACCACGCCTGCGGCACCTGCGGCATCGGAACCTCCGAGACCGCCGTCGTCGACCCCGACCTGCGGGTACGCGGCATCGACGGGCTGCGCGTCGTCGACGCGTCGGTGCTGCCGACCGTGCCCGGCGCGAACATCAACGCCACCGTCATCGCCGTGGCGGAGAAGGCCTCGGACCTGATCCGCGGGATCCCGGCAGCCTCCGGTGCCCCGCTCCATGAGAGGACCGCGGGATGAGGGAACCGCTGTCGTACGCCATCGCCTACGGGGCGGCCGAGGCCGCGCTGGAGGCGGCCCGGGCCGAGGGGGCGCGGATCTGCGTGGCGGTCGTCAACCGCAGCGGCATCACCAAGGTGCTGCTCAGCGACGACGGAGTCGGCCCCATCGGGATCGAGACCGCGCGCCGCAAGGCCTATACCGCCGCCGTCACCGGCCTGCCGACCTCGAAGTTCGCCGCTCTTGCCGCCTCCCCCGCGATGGCCGTCGCGCCCGTGCACCTCGTCGACGCCGGCCTCCTCGCCGTACCGGGCGGGGTGCCCATCACCGTGGACGACGGCGAGGTCATCGGTGCCGTCGGCGTCGGCGGAGCCGACGCCGAGACCGACGAACGACTCGCCTCCCGCGCCCTGGAAGGCCTGAAGGACCTGATCGCGTGAGCGCCTCTGCCACCCGTGACACCAAAGGAGAACGACCGTGATCGAGGACTTCCTCGTCGTCGAGGGCGTGGCCCACAACTACAACTTCCGGCCCGAGAACTGCGTCAATCCGCACATCGGGGCGGCCATCGGCGAGCACCTCTACGGCCTGCACAAGCGGGTGAGCGGCCCCGAGTACACCCTCGAACGCTCCACCTACATGCAGGGCGCGGGCGCTGACATCATCGGCCGGGCCCTGCTCGCGGAGAGCCAGACAGACGTGATCGCCTACCACGAGACGCCCATCTACGGCCACTTCCGGGACGGGGGCTCGGCGCTGAGCTTCGGCCTCGAGATGCGCGAGAAGTGGCCGGAGCGCGTGCTGATCTACGGCGCGGTGTCCCCGCTGCGCCCCGGCGCCCTGGACCGGGTGGACGAGCTGGTGGAGAAGCACCGGGTCAACGCCCTCAAGCTCTATCCGATCGACGTCGTCGAGGGCCGGGTGACCGCGCTGGACATGGGTGACCCGGAGATCTGCTTCCCGCTGTTCGAGCGGGCCCGGCAGCACGGTCTGAAGGTCGTGGCCATCCACAAGGCCCTCCCGGTCGGGCCCGGGCCGACCTCCGCCCTCGGGATGAGCGACGTGGAAGCCGCCGCGCTGGCCTTCCCCGACCTCACCTTCGAAGTCGTCCACGGCGGCATGGCCTTCGTCGAGGAGACGGCCCTTCAGCTGGAGTCCTTCCGCAACATATGGGTCAACCTGGAGGCGACGTCGTTCATGGCGGTCTACGCGCCCCGCCGCTTCGCCCAGGCGATGGGCGCCTTCCTGCAGGCCGGCGCCGCCGAACGGATCATCTGGGCGACCGGCTGCGACGCCGTCCACCCCCGGCCGGCGATCGAGGCGTTCTGGAACTTCGAGATGCCCCGTGACCTGATCGAGGAGTACGGGCTGCCCGAGCTCACCAAGGAGATCAAGGCCGACATCCTCGGCCGCAACTTCCTGCGGATGCACGGCATCGACGAGAAGGACCTCCGCGAGCGCATCCGCGGCGACGAGTTCGACACCACCGAATTCCAGAAGCCGTGGGGCGGACGCGTCGCCCCGGTCGACGACACGTTGGCCGGTGCCCGATGACGGTCACGGAAGCCCAGGTCCGCGCGACGCTCAACGAGATCCTCGATCCGTGCAGCATCACCGCGGGAGTCCCCGCCGGACTCGACGACATGGGACTCGTCGGTGACATCCGCGTGCAGGACGACGGCGCCGGCGGTCAGCACATCGCGGTCACCGTCGGCGTGACCGAGCCGAGCTGCGTGCTCATCGGCTCGTTCGCGAGCGAGGCCCAGGTCCGGCTCACGGCTCTGCCCGGTGTGTCCGCGGTGGACGTGCGGCTGGCGGACGACTTCGACTGGACTCCGGACCGGCTCGCACCGCACTACCGGCAACGGCTCGACGAACACCGTGAACACAAGCGCCGTGCCCTCCCCCTTCTCGCCATGACCAAGACAGGACCAGCAGGTGATCAGTGAATCCGCACAGCAGCCGCACACCGTGGACCTGACGGCCGTGGCGGCGAACAACACCGCCGTCATGGGCCGCTTCATGGAAGGGCTCAGCCAGGCACCGCTCCCGCCCGAGAAGGTCGACCCGACTCCCGTCCGGGTGGTGCGCGACATCGCATACGGCGTGGCACCGGGCGCGGACCTGCGGATGGATCTGTACCTGCCCACGACGTCCTCGACGGCCCCCACCCCCGTGATCGTATGGCTGCCCGGTGGCGGCTGGCGCCATCAACGCCGGGGCTACGGCCCCCACTTGCCCCGGCTGTTCGCCGAACGCGGATACGCCATGGCGGACATCGAGTACCGCTCCTCCGAGGTCGCCGTCTGGCCCGCGCAACTGCGCGACGTCCAGGCCGCGTTGGCCCGCCTGCGCGACCTCGCGGACACCCACGGCCTGGACCCGGCGTCGATCGGCCTGTGGGGCAGCTCGTCCGGCGCGCACCTCGCCCTGCTCACGGCCTTCGCCACCGACGCCGACGGCTCCCCCCTGGTGCCCGGCGTACGCGCGGTGGTGGCGGGCTATCCCCCGAGCGACCTGCTCCGGCTCAATGAGGACGCTCTGCCCGGTGGAATGCTGGGCGTCGATCACTCCGATCCGGCGTGGGGTCTGCTGGGCGGCCGGCCGTCGGACCGGGCCGCCGCCGCGGTTGAGGCCAGCCCAGCCAGGCAGGTCCACCCGCGGGTGCCGCCCGTGCTGCTCCTGCACGGCGACGCCGACCTGCTCATCGGCCCAGCCCAGAGCCGCCGCCTCCACGACACCCTGGTCGCCGCGGGCGCCGAGTCCCATCTGCTGCTGGTGCACGGCGCCGACCACGGCCTCCTCAACACCGGCGCCTGGGAACTGAACCCCATGACGGCCACGGTGCGGTCCTCGCGCTTCCCGGACGCCGAGGGCTCCGTGCGGCTGACTCCCGCGCTGATCGAGCGCTTCTTCGACCGCCACCTGCGTACGGACCCCTGGAACGCCTGACACGCCACGGTGTGACGACGACATCGACCGCGCCCTGTCTCGTCGCACTCTGTGGACGCGCACAGGCGGGGACGCCCACGAGCGCAGGGTGTTGTCGGGGTGGCGGTGCGGTGTCCCGATGAGTTCGACGCGCTCGACGCGGCCGGCCGGCGCGGTCGGCACCGCCTCGGCCTCCAAGCGGGCCACGACGGTGGTTGCCCATGCCAAAGCCGACGTGCCCGGAGGAGTCGCGGGTGAGGCCGCCGCGGCGGTGACAGCCCCGAGCGACAACACGTCGGCCGTGGCCGTGGCGCCAAGAAGCCGGGCAGCTTCTGGTACGGCTCGCGCGCATGAAGACGTGTGCCGTCTGCGCCGGGTGGTGTCCGAAGGTGCGGCGGAGACCCGCGAATTGTGGAGTTCTCCCACGGCGCGGCACGTCTGCGGGACATCGTCGACCGACTCGGCCGCGCAGGCGCTCGGGCGCCGGGGCGACGGCGACGAAGGGCACGCCGCAGAAGCCGGGGTGCCGGGCCCCGCCCCGCTCAGTAGGCGACGCTGAACCGTGTCCGGTGGTGAGCAGGCTCGTCGATCTCGTCGAGGAGGGCGATGGCGTAGTCGGCACCGGAGATGAAGGATTTGCCCTCGGCGTCGGAGAGCAGCACGTCGCCACCGACGCGGTAGGTGCCGGTGCGCTCACCGGGGGCTTGGGCTCCGAACTGGGCGGCCGGGCTGAGGTAGAACCAGTCTGCGTCGGTGTCGGCCACCCGCAGCGCGTCCAGGGTCTGGGCGTGCGCGACTATCTCGGCCTTGACGGCTTCCGGGAGATCGATGGTGTCGAGCAGCCGCGGGCCGCCCTCCGTCACGTGCAGGCTGCCCGCGCCGCCCACCACGCCGAGCCGGGCGCCGCCCTCGGCGGCCGCCTTGAGGAGTGACGGGATGAGAGGGGGCAGGAACGGCGTGCCGTCTAGGCTGCTGCGGACCGTGACGACCAGCACATCGGACTTGACCGCCAGGTCGCCCAGGAGAGCCTCGTCGTCGAGAGATCCGGCGACTGGGGTGAGGCCGGGACGAAGTTCGGCGGAGCCGGTGCGGTTGACCGCGAGCACTTCGTGTCCACGGCGCAGAGCCTCGTCGATGATGTGGCCGCCGGCGTAGCCGGTCGCGCCGAACACGGTGATGATCGCCATGATTGGTTCCCTCGGTAGCAGGTGGGTGAGTCGGTCGCGAGCGGGACAGGACCGGTCTGCGGCGAGCACGCGCAGCGGTCCCATCCCACGCCGCCGCACTCGAGTTCGGAAGTCACCACCGTCGCAAGCCGCCGTCGACATGCTCAAAAATCCGACAGCACGCAAGGAACGCCGGGGCGCCGCGGCGGGATGCGGGGTCAGTGCTGGGTGGTGGGGAGGGGCAGGAGTCGGTGGTAGGCGGGGACGGCGACGGCGGTCACGACGACGTGCATGACCATTAGGGCGATGACGGCGCCCCAGCTGGTGCCGGGCCGGCTGGCGGAGACGCCGACCATGACGTCCGGGATCAGGCTGACGACCAGGACGACGGGCACGAGGGTGCGCAGTAGCCGGTTCGGGCGTGCCGAGCGCGCGCGGATGATCGCCCAGGCGGCAGCGGCGGCCAGGACGCCGATGACGGTGAGGGGGGCGTAGGCGGACAGTTGGAGGGGCTGGAAGTCGTCCGAGGCGCCGGCGGCGTGGGCTATCGCGGCGACGACGGCGTTGACGGCGACGGCGACGGCGACGGTGCCGATCAGACCGCCGGTGACGACGAGGCCGCTGGGGCGGGCCGGGCGGGCGACGAGCTGGTGGCTCATGGTGATTCTCCGGTTCGAAGGGGGACAGGGCGGGGAAGCGGGTGGGGTCAGCCGGCTATCACGACGGAACTCCGGCTGGTGGTGGGGTCGGTGAGCGCGGCGAGCATCCAGGCGGCGACGTCGGCGCGGCTGATGGTGTCCCCCATGCGCAAGGTCGCTGACCCGGGCAGCAGCCTGGTGACCCCGGTGGCGGGGCCGTTGGTGAGGCGGACGGCGTGGACGAGGGTGTAGTCGAGGTCGCTGGCGCGCAACGCGTCCTCGGCGATCGCCTTGTCCTTGACCATGGCGCCCATGACCGTGCTGGACATGAGCTTGGCGGGTCCGCTCAGGCGCTCGCGCAGCACGGCGAAGGAGGACATCTCCACGAACCGGCTGACACCGGTGGTGGCGGCTCCGGAGATGACGGCCTGCGTGGCGTCGGTGATGACGGATCCGCCGGTGGCGCCGAGCGTGCTGATCACCGCGCCGACGCCCGCCATGGCCTGCGTGACGTCACCGGCGTCGGTGGCCTGCCCGGCAACCACGTCGAGGCCGGGCCGAGCATCCAGCTTCTCGGGTGAGCGGACGAGCGCGCGCACGGTGTGCCCCGCGGCCAGGGCCTGATCGACGAGCAGGCGCCCGGTGGCACCGGTAGCACCGAGTACAAGCAGCTTCATGGAGGAACTCCTCAAGGCTTCGACGCTGCTCGGAACCCCGGGCAGTCACTTAAAGCGTTAACTGAAAAGTAGCGGCAATGACTTCAGGCTTCAAGTGAAGAAGAGTTGGATTCACTTCAAGCGTGAATCGTCGGTACATTGGAGGGCATGACGAACACCCCCGCTGACGAGGCACCGCGCTGGCTCGACGAAGAGGAGCGCCGCGCCTGGCTCGGACTGGTCGGCATCATGCGGCGCCTGGAACACGCGCTCGACACCCAACTGCGCGACGAAGGTCTGACGCATTTCGAGTACGGGGTGATGGCGGCGCTGTCCGAGTCGCCGGAGCGGGAACTGCGCATGAGCGCGCTCGCCGCGTTCGCCGAGGGCTCGCTCTCTCGCCTGTCCCAGGTCGTGGCCCGGCTCGAACGCAAGGGGTACGCCCATCGCCGGCCCGATCCGGCCGACGGCCGCTACACCCTGGCCACCCTGACCGACGAGGGGTACGAGAAGATCGTCAGCGTTGCTCCCGGCCACGTCGCGGAAGTGCGCCGCCTGGTGTTCGACCCGCTGACCAAGGCACAGGTCAAACAGCTCGCCCACATCGGCCAGCGCATCCTGCACACCATCGCCCCCGACCACTGCGACGGTGACCGCGGCTGAGACCCCCCGCCAGCCGGACATCCGCCCTCGGCCATGCAGGCGTGCACGCAGCGCAGGGCGTGCTGGATCCAGGCGTCGTTGGTGGCGTGCGTGGTGACGGGCAGCACGAGAACCACGGCCAGCGTGGCAGACACCGCGGCCACACAGGCTGTGCGTCACGCCGACGGAGGGCGCATTCCTGGCCTTGCTCCTCGCCCGTTCCCCACCTCGACGCTGCGGCAGCTACCTCTGAGCGTCTCGCCGAACACGGTCCTGAGTGGCACCGTGATCTCATCCGCCGTCTCAAGGCCGCCTCTCATCGCAGGCGACCCGGGAGGCCGCCGACCCGACGCTCCATCCAGGGTCCGGTCACACCGTCAAAGCGGCATGTACGAATCCGGGCTCACCCGAGGCATCCCCGTGCGGGATGTCCTGCTCCGTCCAGATGCATTTGCCGTCGTCGAGATACCGGGCGCCCCAGCGCTGGGACAGCGCTGCGACGAGTTGCAGACCGCGTCCGCCTTCGTCCGTGCAGGCCGCTCGGCGCATGCGAGGGGTAGTGAGGCTGCCGTCGTAAACCTCGCAGGTCAGTGAGTGGCTGCGCATCAGGCGCAGGCGGATCGGGCCCCTGGCGTGCCGGACGACGTTACCGACCAGCTCGCTCACCAGCAGCTCCGTGGAGGGTACGAGATCCTGCAAGCCCCACGCGTCGAGGTGTTCACGAACGTACGCGCGGGCCTGTCCGGCCGCCTGGGGCTCCGCTGGGAGACTGCAGGAAGCGATATCACCGACAGCGGTGCACCGGGTGTGGACGATGAGCAGGCCGGCGTCGTCATTTGTCTGCCCAGGATCGGGCAGCAGAGCCGAGACGACGGTGTCGCACAGATCTTCCAAGCGCCGAACGTCGCTGTCCTGGTCAGCGGGGTCAAAGTACGCGGTGTGGGCAGCGGCCTGGGACACGATGTGCCGGAGTTGAGCCAATCCTTGATCAACATCCCTGGTGGCCGATTCGACGAGGCCGTCGGTGCACAGGACGAGGAGGCTCTCGTCGGGCAGGTCCAGCTGGTGAGTGTCGAACGGCGGTTCGGCGGCGCCCAGCGGCGGGTCCGGGCTCACGTCGACTATGTGGACGGTGCCGTCGGGGTGGACGACGACGGGCGGCGGGTGACCGGCCAGGGAATAGGTGCACCTCCCTGCGACGGGGTCGAAGACGGCGTACAGGCAGGTGGCGTAGCAGTCCTCGCCGAGGTCGCTGACGAGGTCGTTGAGATGGATGAAAAGTTCGTCAGGAGACATTTCGAGGTCGGCGAGGGTGCGTACAGCGGTGCGCAGACGGCCCATGGTGGCCGCCTCGGTGATGCCGTGCCCCATGACGTCGCCGATCACCAGGGCGACCCGGTCGGCGGACAGCGGAATCAGGTCATACCAGTCACCGCCCACATCTTCGTCTCTTCCCGCGGGCAGGTAGCGGGCGGCGGCGCTGGTGGCAGGCAGGCGAGGCAGCATCCGGGGCAGCAGGCCGCGCTGCAGTTCCTGGGCACGGGCGTGCTCCACGTCGTACAGACGGGCCCGCTCCAGCGCCTGGCCGACCAGACCACCGAGAGCCATCAGCAAGGTGCGCTCCCCGTCGCCGAAGGAACGCGGATGGCTGAAGGACACCGCGCACATGCCCAAGACACGTCCGGACGCCATCAGGGGCAGGAAAGCCCAGGCCTCCTTCGGCGACAGCTCCCACAAGCCCCTCATCGTCGGATATCGCCGCAAGAACTCCGCACCCGATTCGACGAACCGGGGAACACGGGTGCTCACTACGTCGAGGACCGTGGCACTGACGGAGGCCGGAATGTCTCTGACCGCTTGGAGGAATTCCGGTGGGTAGCCGATGCCGGCGACCACATGGACTCGCCCGCCCTCCAGCACGGTGAACATCAGCCCGTCGGCTCCGAACGGAGCCAGGACGTGCTTCGCGAACGCCTCCGCCACGTCCTGTGAGGTTACGGCCTCGGCCAGCGCTGCGGTCAGCTCACCCATACGGACGGAGCGATCGGCCCCGGCCACCGGGCCAGCCCCCGGCAGTATGCCCGGCCATCCGCCCAGGCGCCCAACAGCCCACCCCGCCACCGCGCGCAGGAAGGACCGTTGCACCTCACCGGGTTCAGCAGCCCCCGCCGTGAGTACGGACAGCACTCCGACCGGCCCCTCGACCCCCAGGAGTGGCACAGCCGCCGTGCCGGCCGCCCCGACGCCCAGGCTGTCCCCGGCCACCCAAAAGAAGTCGCCACCCCGCACGGCCCGCACGGGCGCCACGTCCTGCTCAGCACGCAGATCCGCCCACGTTTCGGCACTAGCCGAGCCGATCCCACGGACCGACACCAGGCGCAGCCGACCGGCAGCGAAATCCCACCGGTGCAGCAAGGCTCCCAGGCCACCCAGGCACGTCGTCGCCTGCTGAAGCACCAGGCCCAGCATCTCCATGGTCTCCGCGCCCCGCACTCCCTCCCGCCGCGCCCCGTCGTCCCAGGTCACCGGGCAGCCGAACGCCACCGGCTGAGGCTCCTCCTCAGCGCGGTCGTCGCGGCCGACATCGTCAGCGGTCACCTCGGCTCCTTGTCACCAAGAAGTCCGCCCATACACTCCCAGATGGTATGCCCAGCGCTCATCGTCGGCTTGGGCAAGCGGGGAGGCGCCGTCTCGAAGATGTCGGTGGTCAACGAGGACACCAGCTGGTACACGAGGTCGGAGATCCGCATCCCGCTCGGAACAGGGCCCTCCGACAAGCAGGGCGTGGACATCCACACCGACAACATCACCTGGACCGGCGACGCCAAGGAGCAGAAGCTGCGCGCCAAGATCCCCGAGGGGACGATCTACGTCACGCTGCGCCCCCGCGGAAACGTCCTCTACAACCTGGGAACGGGCTACTTGGCTATGAAGGCAGCGCCAAGGTCACCGGCACCTACGACCACGGCAAGGTCACCGGTGCCACCTACGCCGAAATCACCAGCGGAAAGTAGCGCCGATCAGTTCACGGCCTCGGAGCCGCCCCATGGGAATGGCGCCGAGGCCGTCGGCAGGTACGGGGCTGCGCGGAAAACGCTAGGGCAGCGTGATGCCGAGTCGCTCAGCGAGTTCGTCAGCGCTGACGCCGTACGTCTCCCGGATCCGTATGCCCTCAGGGCCGACGTCGAAGACGCCGTGGTCGGTGTAGACGCGGCTGACGCAGCCGACGCCGGTGAGCGGGTAGGTACAGTGCGGCACGAGCTTGGGTTCGCCGGAGCGAGTGAAGAGGGTCATCATCACGTAGACGTCCTTGGCGCCGATGGCGAGGTCCATCGCGCCACCGACGGCGGGGATGTCGTCGGGCTTGCCGGTCGTCCAGTTGGCGAGATCGCCGTCGAAGGCGACCTGGTAGGCGCCAAGGACGCAGACGTCGAGGTGTCCGCCGCGCATCATGGCGAAGGAGTCGGCGTGATGGAAGTAGGCCGCGCCCGGCAGTTCGGTCACCGGGACCTTGCCGGCGTTGGTCAGGTCGGGGTCGACCGCGTCGCCCTCGGCCTTCGGCCCCATGTTGAGCATGCCGTTCTCGGTATGCAGCACCACCCCGGAGCCGGCCGGCAGATGATCGGCGATCTTGGTGGGCTGCCCGATGCCGAGGTTGACGAAGGAGCCGGCCGGGATGTCGCGAGCGATGACGGCGGCCAGTTCGTCCATCGAGAGCGGGTGGTCGGCGTTCACTTGATCGCTCGGCGTGGTGGTCATCGTGCCCCCTGCACGGTGTAGTGACGGGCCTCGACCTGGACGATCCGGTCGACGTAGATGGACGGGGTGACGACGGCCTCGGGGTCGAGCTTCCCGGCCTCGACGACCTGCTCGGCCTGGACGATGGTCGTCGTGGCGGCCGTGGCCATGACGGGTCCGAAGTTGCGGGCGGTCTTGCGGTAGACGAGGTTGCCCAGGGTGTCCGCGACATGCGCGCCGATCAGCGCGTAGTCGCCCTTGATCGGGTACTCCAGCAGGTACGTACGGCCGTCGATCTCCCGCACCTCCTTGCCCTCGGCCAGCGGCGTGCCGACCGCGGTCGGGCAGTAGAAGGCGCCGATGCCGGCACCGGCCGCGCGCATCCGCTCGGCGAGGTTGCCCTGCGGGACGACCTCCAGCTCGATCTTCCCCGCTCGGTAGAGGTCGTCGAAGACCCAGGAGTCGGCCTGGCGCGGAAAGGAGCAGAGCACCTTGCGCACCCGGCCCGCGGCCAGCAGCGCGGCCAGTCCGACGTCGCCGTTGCCGGCGTTGTTGGACACGATGGTGAGGTCCTTGGCGCCCTGGCGGATGAGCGCGTCGATCAGGTCGAACGGCATGCCGGCCAGCCCGAAGCCGCCGACCAGGACGGTGGACCCGTCCTCGATCCCGGCGACCGCCGCGTCGGCGTTGTCGACCAGCTCCGCCCGGCTCACTGGGCCGCCTCCGTGGCAGCGCAGTTCTCCAGGACGACGGCCAGGCCCTGGCCGACTCCGATGCAGATCGCGGCGACGCCGTAGCGCTGCCGCGTCTCGTACAGCACCTTGGCCAGCGTGGCGAGGATGCGGCCGCCCGAGGCGCCCAGCGGGTGGCCGATCGCGATGGCGCCGCCCTTCTGGTTGACGATGGCGGGGTCGATCTTCCAGGCGTCCAGGCAGGCGAGCGACTGCACCGCGAAGGCCTCGTTCAGCTCGACCGCGCCCACCTGGTCCCAGCCGATCCCGGCGCGGGCCAGCGCACGGTTGACGGCCTCGACCGGGGCGTAGCCGAAGGACTGCGGCTCCAGCGCCATCACGCCACGGCCGGCGATACGGGCGATCGGGTCGGCCCCGATCGTGGCCGCGGCCCTCTCGCTGCCCAGCAGCACCGCGGACGCGCCGTCGTTGAGCGGGCTGGCGTTGCCCGCGGTGATGGTGCCGCCCTGCTCCGGTGTGCGGAAGACCGGCTTGAGGCCCGCCAGCACCTGCGGTGTGGAGCCGGGCCGGATGCCCTCGTCGCGCGTGAGGTCGACGCCCTCGACCGGTGTCACCAGGTCGTCGTAGAAGCCGGATTCCCAAGCTGCGTGGGCGAGTTGGTGGGAGCGCGCGGCGAACGCGTCCTGCCGTTCGCGCGAGATCCCGAAGCGCTCCTGGAGCTGCTCGTTGGCCTCGCCGAGGCTGACCGTCCACTCCTTCGGCATCCTCGGGTTGACCAGCCGCCAGCCCAGCGTGGTCGAGACAGCGGTGACATCGCCGGCCGGGAACGGCTTCGCCGACTTCGGCAGCACCCACGGCGCACGTGTCATGGACTCCACGCCGCCGGTCAGCACCACCTCGGCGTCGCCGGACTCGATCGTGCGGCTCGCCGTCATCGCCGCGTCGAGGCTGGAGCCGCACAGTCGGTTGACGGTGGTGCCGGGCACGCTCACCGGGAGTCCGGCGAGCAGCGCCGCCATGCGGCCGACGTTGCGGTTGTCCTCACCGGCGCCGTTGGCGTTGCCCCACACCACGTCGTCGATCGCGGCGGGGTCGAGACCCGGCACCCGGGCCAGCGTCGAGGTGATCGCGGCGGCGGCGAGGTCGTCGGGACGGACGGCGGCCAGCGCCCCGTTGAAGCGGCCGAACGGCGTCCGGGTCGCGGCGTACAGGAAAGCACTCATGGCAGCGACGCTAGCCCCGGGCCGCGATATTCTGAAGTACGCATATCCGAGCCGATTGATATGGACGACATATGGATCTGCGCCACCTGCGGTACTTCGTGGCGGTGGCCGAGGAACGCCACTTCGGTCGTGCCGCCGAGCGGCTCCACATGGCCCAGCCGCCGCTGTCCCAGCAGATCCGCCAGCTCGAAACCGAGCTCGGCGTACAGCTGCTCCACCGCACCACACGCCGCGTCGACCTCACCGAGGCCGGCCGGGGCTACCTGGAGCGGGCGCGCTCGATCCTCGCCGACGTCGACGAGGCCGGCCAGCACGCACGGCTCGTCGCCGCCGGATCGGTGGGCCACCTCGCGATCGGCTGCGTGGGCTCGGCGACGTACAGCCTCCTGCCGGCGCTCTCGCGGCGGCTCACAGAGGAGCTTCCCGGCGTCGACTTCTCCTTCCGCGGGGAGATGCTCGCGCCCGACCAGGTCGAGGCGCTGCGCACCGGCGCGATCGACGTCGCGCTGCTGCGTCCTGTGGCCGCCGACCTCTCCCTCACCGTGCACACCCTGCGCCGGGACCGGCTCGTCGTCGCCGTACCGATCGAGCATCCCCTCGCACGCCGGAAGAGGCTCCGCGTCGCCGACCTCGCCGGCGCGGACCTGATCGTGCACTCCGCCGACCGCCGGTCCGTGATGTACGACGTCGTACTGGGCCTTCTGCGCGCCGCGGGCGTCGAGCCGCACATCCGCCACGAGGTCGGCGAGACCTCGACACTGGTCACCCTCGTGGCCGGCGGCCTGGGCCTCGCGGTCGTCCCGGAGCCCGTGACCGCACTCGCACTCGACGGCGTCGCCTACCTGCCGCTCGCCGGGGCGGACGCACGCGTGGAACTGGCCGTAGCCCACCGCGCCGACCGCTCCGAACCCCACCTGGAGCGCACCGTGGGGATCATCCAGGCGATGTTCTGAGACATCCAACGACGCCTGACATGGTTCGACGTGGACCGCGGGGGGAAGGTGCGACCGGAGCCTGCGGATCTTGTCTCAAGCTCACCTGGCCACTCTCGGCGACGAGGGTGCGCGGAGGCAGCGCGTCCAGGTCGATGTCGGCGGTACTCATTGGAGGACCTTGTCTGCAGCCCTCCGACGTGGAACCAAACACAAATCACCGGACCGATCGCTCAGTTGGTCGTGTCGGCCGAGGGTGTGTCGGTCAGCGGAAGTCGTCGACGGTTTGTACGCCGCTCCAGCGGCTGGTCTCGGCTGCCAGGTCCAGGGGTTCGATGGGCACGGTGGTCGCGTACGCGGCCCACTGCTCGCGCGGGAGCATCCACATGATCTCGAATTCGTTGCCGTCGGGGTCGGCACCGTAGACGCTCTTGGTTGTGCCCCCGTGGCTGGACTCTCCGGTGTACGCGCCGACCCCGGCCAGCACTTCGCGGGCGTGCTGGAGCTCCTCGATGGTGTCGACCTGCCAGGCCAGGTGGTAGAGCCCGATCCCACCGCGCCGCTTGGGCGGCGCGGACGGGCCGACGCCCATGAGGCCGAGATCGTGATCGTTGGCGGAGCCCGGCAACCGCAGAAACACGGCCCGGCCCCCGGGTGCACGCGCGGCGACGTCCATGCCGAAGACTTCGGTGTAGAACCGCTCGGATCGCGCCACATCGGCGACGAACAGAACGGCGTGGTTGAGTCGCACCGGACCGATGCTCATCGGAATTCTCCTTGTTGTGACTGCTCAGGAAAGGGTTGCTGGTTGGCCCCGGGCCGCTCGGGGGATGTGCGGCCGGCAGCGCTGCCGGCCGCACATCCCCCGAGCGGTGATATCACTGGGCGAGGGCGAATCCGCCGGTCCAGGAGATCTTCTCGCCGACGGCGAGGGTGAGTTGCAGGAAGCCGACCGCCTCCAGCTCCCGCGCCCGCTTGAGGCCGCCCGCGTCCACGGCTCGCAGCCCGGCGGCACTGATCACACCGGCGAGCACCGCCTTGGCGTCCGCGTCGTCGCCGGCGAGCAGCACGGTGGTCGGCTGCCCGCCGACCGTGCCGGTGGCCAGCGCGCCGGCGAAGTTGGTGTTGAACGCCTTGACGACGCGCGAGTCGGGCAGCGCGGCGGCGATCTCGGCGGCGGCCGAGCTGTCAGCCGGGACGGTCAGCGAGTCGAAGGTCTCGAAGTTCAGCGGGTTCGTGATGTCGACGACGACCTTGCCGGCCAGCTGCGCACCGCGCTGGGCGATGACCTGCCCGACCGCCGGGTAGGGCACGGCGAGCACCACGATGTCGCCGGTGACCGCCTTGTCCGCGTCGGAGCTGCCGATGAGCTCCACGGTGTTACCACCCTTGCCGGCCAGACCGGCAAGAGCCTGACCCATGTTCCCCGTGCCGATGATGCTGATGTGCGTCATGACGACCTCCAGAGGTTGTAGCTACAACCATGCCACATCGATCCAGTTGTAGCAACAACTATTTTGGTGACATACTGTGCGCGTGGACACGCGATGGCTCACCCGGGAACAAGTGGCGGCATGGGTACGGCTGGCTGCCGTACTGGAGTTGCTGCCGACGGCCCTGGACGGCCAACTGCGACGCGACGCTCAACTGACGCACTTCGACTACTACGTGCTCGCCCTGCTCTCCGAGGCGCCCGAGCGCACGATGCGGATGACCAAGCTCGCCCAGAGCACCACGGCCACCCTCGCCCGACTCTCCCACGTAGTGCAGCGCCTGGAAGGCCGCGGCCTGCTCGAACGCGTTCCCTGCCCGACAGACCGGCGCGCCACCAACGCCCGCCTCACCGAGGCCGGCTGGCAAAAGGTGCAACAGGCCGCCCCAGGCCACGTGACCTTCGTGCGAGACCACGTAATCGACGCACTCACACCCGACCAGGTCACCCAACTCGCCGACATCGCCCAGGCCATCCTGTACAGGCTCGACCCCGACGCCGGCCGGGCCGACACGAACCGGTTGTACGACTCGCTCGACTAGCCTCTCGCTTTCGCGAGTGTGAGTGGCCGTGGCCGCGCACGCCAGCCGGGTCGCACCTGCCCGGAAGCCTCAGTCCATCCCTTCCGCAGCAACATCAGCCATACCAGGTCCGCCGCGGCCTGACTGCGGACCGTCTGTTCACGGGTGAAACAGCTCATGAGTCTTCGTCAGTACCAGCACATATGGGCTCTGCCGCGTGAGCCGGTGGCGCACCTGCAGCTCGGCGGAGTCGATCGTGATGACACCATGCCGCCATCCTTCCTGCACGACCACGTCGTCCAGCTCCGGACACCGCAGAACAAGCGGTTGCCTCATGCGGGGAGGCCGCGACCAGCACCGGGAACGCAGGCGGCCGGTGCCGCACCCTCCACGCCCACCCTCCACTTCCGGGAGAGCCACAGTCAGCACCGGAAGAGCGTTCTGTACCCTGACCCCAGATTGTTCAAATTTGAATAACTCATGGAGAGTAGGCCCCATGCCCGGTCCCCTTGTCCACTGGTCCGCCGCCGAGACGGAACGCGCCGGAACACCCCTGGTCCTCGCCCTTCACGGATGGGGCGCCGACGAGCGGTCCTTCGCCGAGCTGGCACCGCAGCTGCCTGCCGGGACGACCGTCGCCTCCGTCCGGGCGCCCATCCCGGCAGGCGGCGGCTACGCCTGGTTCGCCAACCGCGGCATCGGACGGCCGCTTCCGGACTCGATCGCCGACACCGCCCGCTGGCTCTTCGACTGGCTCCACACCGTGCAGCCGCAGCATTCCTCCGTCACCGTGCTGGGCTTCTCGGGCGGCATGGTCATGGCTGGCGGTCTGATCCTCGCACGCCCCGGGGAGTTCTCTGCCGCCGTCCTGCTCTCCGGCACCCTGCCCTGGGACGCGGCCCTCCCGGACGAACCCGGCCGACTCGGCGGGCTCCCCGTCTTCTGGGGGCGCGACACCGAGGACCAGGTAATCCCGGCCGATCTCGTCGCGCGCACCGGCACCTGGCTCCGCGAGCAGTCCGGCGCAGTCCTGCGTGAGCACACCTACCCGGGCCTCGGCCACGGCATCAACGCGCAGGAGGTGGCGGACATCCGCGACTTCCTCACCGCGCTCCCCGCACCCACCGCCAGGGGGTCGGCGTCAGGAGCGTGAAAGGCACTGTCACGTTGACTGACTCGCGGGATGATCAAGTTGATCAGGCTCAGGAGGCTGTCCGTGGGGGACGTATCGTCGTCGCACAAGGGCTGCGGTACCCGGTCTGGGTAATCTCCCACTGCGAGTGGCTGACCACCGCTTCCCGCTGTCGTTCCGCGAAGTCGAGGAACTGATGCTGGAGCGCGGTGTGAGCGTCTGGTGCGCCAAGTTCGGGCGGGCAGTACGCAAACGCGCCGCGCCGTCGGCGTCCCCAGCCAGGGGGCAAGTGGCACCTGGCCGAGATCTTCACAAGGATCAACGGCAAGCTGAAGTTCCTGTGGCGGGCCATCGACCAGCACAGGACGGTACAGAACCGCCGGGACAAGACCGCGGCCGAGCGTTTCTTCCGTGGCCTTCTGAAGAAGACCCGCACGGTGCGCCCGGGTGGTCGTCGCCGACGAGCTCCGCTCCTACGGCGCGGTCCACCGCGAGGTCCTCCACGTCAAGGGCGCAGGGCACTACTTCGAAGGTCCGTCGCACCTGCTGACCGGTACAGTCACTGAGATGGTCGACTGGGCTCTCAGTGTCTGACCGCGGGCTGCGCGCGTCCCTGAGGTGTGCCGGCGTCGCGCACGTCGGGGCAGACAGGCCCGGCACGGTGCTGGTCGAGTGCGGTCAGGAGGCGCCGCCGGACGCGTCAGCAGCTGGGGCGTGCCGGCTACGCGTCGGCGCGGCCCCGGTGCTGCGGCGCTACGGCGTCTCCGACGACGATGCCTTCGCTGTCGGCCTCACGTGCGGCGGCATCCTCGACGTCTACGTCGAGAAGGTCAGCCGGGACACCTTTCCCGAACTCGGCGCCATCGTGGCCGACATCGAGGCCGGTCGGCCCGTCGCGGTCGCCACGGTCGTGGAGCACCCCGACCCGTCGTACATCGGGAGACGGCAGGTGATCCGCCCGGACGGCTCGACCGGCAGCCTGGGGGCAGCGCGGATCGACGACGCGGTACGCGACGACGCACTCGGACTGCTGGCGGCCGGCCACCACGGCGCCCTCTCCTACGGCCTCAACGGCGAGCGTCAGGGAGAGGGGATGCGGGTCTTCGTCCGGGCGTTCGCCCCCGCGCCACGGATGCTGGTATTCGGTGCGATCGACTTCGCCGCAGCGGTCGCCCGGGTGGGCGGATTCCTCGGCTATCGCGTCACCGTCTGCGACGCACGACCGGTGTTCGTCACCGCAAGCCGGTTCCCCGAGGCGGACGAGGTGGTTGTCGAGTGGCCACACCGCTACCTGGCCGCCGAGCAGGAGGCCGGGCGCGTCGACGGGCGGACGGTCATCACGGTGCTCACCCACGAGCCCAGGTTCGACGTCCCGCTGCTGGAAGTGGCACTGCGATTGCCCGAGGTCGGGTATGTCGGGGCGATGGGCTCGCGTCGTACCCACGACGACCGGATGACCCGGCTGCGGAACGCGGGGCTGACCGAGGAGGAACTGGCCCGTCTCTCCAGCCCGATCGGCCTGGACCTCGGCGCACGCACGCCCGAGGAGACCGCCATCAGCATCGCCGCCGAAGTCGTCGCCCACCGTTGGGGAGGATCGGGGCAGCCCCTGGCCCGCTTGGCAGGGCCGATTCACGGGCTGAGGCGATCCGGGCACGCCGACCAGCGCGAGGGCCTCCTCAGCGACGGGCGTGAGCTGGTTCAACCGGGGTGGCCTCCGGCTCACCTGTCCGCGTAGGCAGCGCCCTCGCCGCATCGGCCCGGGGCCACGTCCCCGCAAGAGACAGCCGCGCGACCGGGATCACGCACGCCGGCCGGCGCCCGGAAACCAGCCACACCCACGGGTCGCAACGGCGGCAGCGGCTCTCGACACAGCCGCCGTACCAACCAGGAGGCAGCCCTGCGCGACAAGAACCTACGCGACGATCTTCGCGACGGAATCGCGAGCCTGCTGCGCGATGCGGTCGTCCGTGGTGTCGTCCGCCCCGCCCACGCCGATGGCGCCGATGACCTCCCCGTCGGCCGTCACGATCGGCACGCCGCCGGCGACCGGCAGAAGGTTGGAATCGACCAGGTGAGGAGGCGCCACCTGCATCTGCGGGGATGCCGCGAAGGCCGCGAACTTGGCCGTCGGGACACCGCTCACGGCCGAGGTGTAGGCCTTGCGTCGCGCGGTCTCCACGCCGAGGAGGCCCACGCCGTCGTCACTGAGGAGAACCTTCGTGACACCACTTCGGTTGACCACGACAGCGCACAGCTTGTGCCCCTCGGCCCTCCCTGCTTCCAGCGCGGCGAGCGCGGCGCCGTGTGCGATCTCGTAGCTGAGCGGCTCTCGCATGGAGCGGTTCCTTCCCTTGCCGGCCGGAAGGTCAACCGGCCGCCTTCCGTGAAGTCCGCTCAGTATGTCGCCGCCGGACGCGAATGTGAAGGGTGGATCGCATTCGCATCTGATGGCCCAGAGCTCACTGCGCCGGTACGCCGAGCAGGTACAGGCAGGCGACGTTCACCAGCTCGTCGGTGAGCCGACACCACGTCAATGGCCGGTCGGACTCGAACACTTCGCCGTACAGCACGCGGTTCTGACAGGTCCCGTAGATCAAGCGGTAGACGACATCCACACACACCTCCGGTTCCGGCGCGTCGATCATCGGCACGATCGGCTCCAGGAACTGGCGGAAGACACGGGCGGCGTCGATGGCGGCCTCGGAGCCGACCCGGGCCACCGCGGGATCGGTGGCGCCCGCGGCCAGGAAGACGCGCATCAGGCGCTCGTGCGCTTGATACGTCTCGGTGAGTCCGGAGACCGCCGAAGCGATCAGCGCGGCCGGATCCGTGCGCAGTGGAGTGAAGCGGCGGACGATGTCGGCACGGAACTGGTCGATCATGTCGTGCTGCAAGGCCGCGATCAGACGGTCCTTGTCACCGAACCGCCGATAGACGCTGCCCACCGAGACGCCCGCCCGGGAAGCGACGGCCGCGACGGTGAGCGCTTCGGTGCCGCCCTCTTCGAGCAGGGCCGTGCCTGCCTCCAGGATCCTCTGTTGGGTCAGTCGGCTGCGCGCCTGCTGCGCCGGCGGTAGATCGAGAGACGGTTCGGTACTCACCGCATCAGCGTATACGCCGCCAACATCCCCTCCGGTGGCCCGCGCACGCGGGCCCGTCGGACCGTGACGAGCGGTGCGCCTGGCCGCCCTCCCGCCCCATCAGGCCTTCTGTCGACCGATCATCTCCCCGGTCCACGAGCACTTGAATGTGACCCTTGACGCACTCGCAGGTTAAATGCGAATGTGAATCAACAATTCTATTCGAGGTCGCACACGACGGTGCCCTCGCAGGTCCCCCCACCGCCCTGCATGCTCCATCTGCTGTGCACCCGAGCCGCACGGGAGACAGAACGATGACCACCACTTCAGAGATCGACACCGGCACGGCCTATGGCCGCCCGAAGCCCTCGTACAACGCCCGCCTGCGCGAGGTCGGGCCCGGCACGCCCATGGGCGAGGCTCTGCGCCGCTACTGGCACCCGATCGCCAGCTCGGAGACGCTCGTTGCCGGCGCCCTGCCGCAGAAGACCCGGGTGCTGGGCGAGGACCTCGTCGTCTTCCGGGACGGCCAGGGCAACCCCGGCGTTGTGATCGAACGATGCACCCACCGCGGCGCCAGCCTCTTCTACGGCCGCGTGGAGGACGACGGCATCCGCTGCTGTTACCACGGCTGGAAGTTCGACGTCCAGGGCCATTGCATCGAGCAGGCCTGCGAGCCGGGCCTGGGGCGCCGGCGCGACGCCGCCCGGCAGCCGTGGTACCCCGTCGCGGAGCGCTACGGCCTGGTATTCGTCTACATGGGCCCGCCCGAGCTCAAGCCCGAACTCCCCCGCTACGACGCGCTGGAGAACCCCGCCGAGGACGAGAAGTACTTCGCCAGCTGGCCGGTCCCGCACGCGGCGGTCCTCGGCATGCCGTCGGACTTCAGCTGGCTCAACATCTACGAGAACTCCGCCGACCCGACGCACGTTACCTGGCTCCACTCCACGCACAGCGGCTACCAGATGCTGGGGACCGGCACCTTCGGCTACCCGGAGAACTTCTTCGACCCGGCGACCATCGCCGAGCGCCTGACGTACGAGCGCACCGACCACGGCGTGAAGTACACCCAGCGGTTCGAGATGGAGGGCGAGGACGGCGAGGTCACCGAGTACGGCTTCGCGGTCGATCAGCACCTTCCCAACGTCTTCGGCCTGCCGGACTACGTGAAGCCCACGCCCGACGGACGGTCGGACCAGTTGCTGTGGGTCGTGCCCTCCGACGACACCAGCCACCGGGTCTTCTTCTCGATCCGCACGAACGACCCCGAGCGCATGGTCCGCTTCGTCATCGGCATCACGCAGGACGGCAAGCAGAACCACGAGCTCACCGACGAGGAACGCCAGAAGTTCCCCGGCGACGCGGAGGCCCAGGGCTCGCAGGGAGCGATCACCCTGGACTCCGAGGAGACCCTGGCCACCGGGGACCGCGGCGTCGTCATGCTGCGTCGCATGCTTCTGACGATGGCCGACGATGTCGAGGCCGGGCGCGACCCGATCAACATCATCCGCGACGCGTCGGAGGTCCACCACGTCGAGACCGGCCTGTTCACCCTCGGCAAGCGTCCTGAGGGCGACGACGCCGCGGCCCAGGCCACCGCTGGAGTCTGAGCAACAACGATGAGCAATGAGTGGTTCGACACCATCGTGGTCGCCCGGCGCGACGCGACTGCCCGGATCGTGGTGCTCGACCTGGTCAGTCCTGACGGCATCGAGCTCCCGGAGTTCGCCGCCGGCGCCCATGTCGACGTAGCGGTGGACGGTGGCGCCGGGCTGGTCCGCCAGTACTCCCTGTGCGGGCCACCGCACGACCTCACCCGATACCGGCTGGCCGTGCTGGCCGAGACAGAGTCGCGCGGCGGCTCGCTGGGCATGCACCGGCTCCGCGAGGGCGACAGGCTGCGGATCTCCCCTCCGCGCAACAGGTTCGGCATATCGGACCAGGCAGGTCGCCATCTGCTGGTGGCCGGCGGGATCGGCGTCACACCCCTGCTGGCCATGGCGCACGAGCTGGAAGCCAGGGGCGCTGACTACGAGTTGCACTACTGCACTCGAAGCCGAGCGGATTCCGCGTTCCTCGACGAGCTGGAGCACAACCCCCGCGTTCGGCTCCACTTCGACGACGGCCCGGACGACCAGCGATTCAGCATCGCCACCGACATCGGCCGGCCCGAACCCGAGACGGCGATCTACGTCTGCGGTCCCGGGGGCTTCATGGACTTCGTGATCTCCTCCGCACTCGGAGCGGGATGGCCTGCCGAAGCGATCCACAAGGAGCGCTTCGCACCGGTGGCGGACGCCGCCGAGCACACCGCCGGCGGGACGTTCACCGTGCGGCTCGCCAAGTCCGGCGACGAGTACGAGGTCAAGGACGGCGAGAGCGTCCTCGACGTCCTGCTCGCGGGCGGCGTCGACGCCCCCTACTCATGCCAGCAGGGGATCTGCGGTGAGTGCATCGTGCGCGTACTCGCCGGAGAGCCCGACCACCGCGACGACATCCTGACCGACCGTGAGCGCGCGGACGGCATGTTCACCACGTGCTCATCGCGAGCACACTCACCGATTCTGGAGCTGGACCTATGACATCCGCGTCCACCGCGAACACTGAAGCCGTCGAGGCGATCAAGCAGGCAGAGGCCGCATGGCTCGCCGCTCTCGTCGAGGGCGAGAAGGCGTTGATCCCCCTCATGCTCGAGGACAGCCGCGTCGTCCATGGCCCGGTCGGGATGGTCGACGACCGGGAGGCCTGGGCCCATTTCCATGTGACCCGCCGCCGCTCCGTCGCCGCAAAGGCCACGGAGCTCGAGATCACGGTGCGAGGCAACACCGCGATCACCACGAGCTTCCACGAGATGTACACCGTCCTCGACGAGAACCTCGCGCCGTTCCCGATGCAGGAGGTGGTGACCAAGGTCTGGGAGGAGACCGCGGAGGGCTGGCGCCTGGCGCACATGGTCATGGGCAGGCGCTTCCCGCCGGTGTGACGTCCTGGAAGGCCGACGGCACAATCCTCCCGCCGCTGTTCGATGAATGGACAACTGCGTTCAGGGTCTGCCGCCGGTCAGCCAGTGTTCGAGTACATGGTTCCTGCGGCGATCGCCATGCATGGTTCATGCGGCGATCGCCGCTGTCGTAGAAGTGAGGCAACACATGTCAGCCACTCAGACCGAGGCACCCGCATCCGGCGCGGTCCGGACCAGTGACCTCCTCATCGCGGGCGAGCGCGTCGCGGCCAGGGACGGCCGCTACTTCGAGACGACCGAGGCCCTCACCGGCGAACCGATCGCACGGGTCGCCGCGGCCTCCGTCGAGGACGTCAACCTCGCGGTGGACGCGGCCGCTGCCGCCCTTCCGGAGTGGTCGGGACTTCCGCCGGCCGCACGCCGGTCGGTTCTGGAGCGGGCCGCCGTCCTGCTCGGCGAGCGCACCGACGACATCGTCGCCACGATGAGCCGCGAGATGGGCGCCACCCTCCCCTGGTGCGGCTTCAACGTGCACGTCGCGAAGGGCATGCTCGTCGAGGCGGCAGCCCAGGCGTACGCGGCCGTCGGCGAGGTCATCCCGTCGGACGTGCCCGGCCTCACCGCCCTCGGCGTGCGTCAGCCGGTCGGCGTCGTCGTCGGCATCGCACCGTGGAACGCGCCGCTGATCCTCGGCGTACGCTCCATCGTGTGGCCGCTGGTGTGGGGCAACACCGTGGTGCTGAAGTCCTCCGAGCAGACACCCCTCACGCAGGCCGCCATCGTCCAGGTGCTGCACGACGCCGGCGTGCCCGCCGGAGCGGTCAACCTCATCAGCAACGCGCCCGAGGACGGTCCGGCCGTCGTCGAAGCGCTGATCGCCCACCGCGCCGTCACGCGCGTGAACTTCACCGGATCGAGCCGTGTCGGCCGTATCATCGGCGAACTCGGCGGTCGCCACCTCACCCGTGTCGTGCTCGAACTCGGTGGCAAGGCGCCTTTCCTGGTGCTCCCCGACGCCGATCTGGAGGAGGCCGCCGCGGCGGCCAGCTTCGGTGCCTTCATGAACCAGGGCGAGATCTGTATGTCGACCGAGCGCGTCATCGTCGACAGGACGGTCGCCGACGAGCTCTCCTCCCGCCTGGCAGAGCGTGCCGCCAAGCTCGTCGTCGGCCCCCCGAGCGACCCCACCTCCCAGATCGGCCCGCTGGTCCACGCCGCCGCCCGTGACCACGTCGTCGCCTTGATCGAGGACGCCCGCGCCAAGGGCGCGCAGGTCCTGACGGGTGGCACGCACGACGGCCTGTTCGTGAAGCCCACGGTGCTGCGCGGTGTCACACCGGACATGCGCATCTACACCGAGGAGACCTTCGGACCGGTGGTCTCGATCATCGAGGTGGATTCGACCGACGAGGCCGTCACGGTCGCCAACGACACCGAGTACGGGCTCTCCGCGGCGGTCTTCGGCAAGGACGCGGCCGCCGCGCTCGACGTGGCCCGCCGGATCAGGTCCGGCATCTGCCACATCAACGGCGCCACCGTGCACGACGAACCCCAGATGCCCTTCGGCGGTGTCGGCGCCAGCGGCTGGGGCCGGTTCGGCTCCCGCGCCGCGCTGGAGGAGTTCACCGAGCTGCGCTGGATCACCATCCAGTCCGGATCCCGCCACTACCCCATCTGACCTGCGCAACGAGATCGATCGGAGATCGAACCATGTCGCAGGCCGACAACGACCGCCACGAGATCCGGCGGCTCACCGAGAACTGGGCGCTGTGGCGCGACGCCGGAGACTGGGACCGCTTCGCCACCCTCTGGCATCCGCGCGACGGCTGGATGAACGCCACCTGGTTCCAGGGCAGCGCCACCGACTTCATCAAAGCCAGCCGCGAAGGCTTCGAGAACGGCGTCAGCATCCTCCACTTCCTCGGTGGCCACACCGCGGACATCGTCGGCGACCGGGCCATCGCCCAGACGAAGATGACCATCAACCAGCGCGCGAACGTCGACGGCGTCGACGTCGATGTCGTCTGCACCGGCCGCTTCTACGACTTCCTCTCCCGTTACGAGGGGCGCTGGACCCTCGTGCGCCGGCAGCCGATCTACGAGAAGGACCGGCTCGACGTCGTGGATCCCGCTGCCTCACTGACGTTGGATCCCGAGCTCCTCAACCGGTTCCCGACCGGCTACCGGCACTTGGCATACCTGCAGACCAAGGCGGGTTTCACGGTGAAGGACGGGCTTCCCGGTCTCACCGGCACAGCCGTCGAGCAGCTCTACGGCGAAGGCAAGCAATGGCTGGCGGAGGCCTGATGAAGTTCACCCACCAAACCCTTCCCCAGCGGGTGGTGTTCGCGGCAGGGGACTCGCCCGCCGCCGTGGCGGCGGAGGTCGAGGCACTCGGCGGTTCCAAGGTCATGCTGATCGCGTCGGACCGCGAGAAGGAGCTGGCCGACCCGATCGCCAAGGAGATCCCGGTCGTGCTGCGTCACGAGGAAGTCGTGATGCACGTACCGGTCGAGGTCGCGGCGCGAGCCCTCCGGGCGACGGCCGACGCGGGCGCGGACATCCTGGTCAGCGTCGGCGGCGGCTCGACCACGGGTCTGGCCAAGGCGGTGGCGTTGACCACCGGGCTGCCGATCGTCGCGGTACCCACCACCTACGCGGGCTCCGAGGCGACCAACGTGTGGGGTCTGACCGAGGGTGAGACCAAGACCACCGGCGTGGACGACAGGGTGCTGCCCGCGTCGGTCGTCTACGACGCCGCTCTGCTGACCACGCTGCCCGGCGAGATGACGGTGGCCAGCGGCCTGAACGCGATGGCGCACTGCGTGGACTCGATGTGGGGCCCGCGTGCCGACCCGATCGACCGGGCGCTGGCGCAGGAGGGCATCCGCGCGCTGGCGACCGGCCTGCCCGCGGTGGCCAACGACTCGACCAGCGTCGAGGGCATCGAGCAGACGCTGTACGGCGCCTACCTCGCCGCTGTCGCGTTCGCCTCGGCCGGCTCCGGGATGCATCACAAGATCTGCCATGTCCTCGGCGGCATGTTCAACCTCCCGCACGCACAGACCCACGCGGTCGTGCTGCCCTACGTGCTGGACTTCAACGCCCCGCACGCCCCCGAGGCGGAGGCACGTGTCGCCCAGGCCTTCGGCTCACGGACGGCGAGCGACGGCCTGGCCGCCCTGCGCGAGGTGCTGGACGCGCCGAGGGCGTTGCGCGACTACGGCATGCCTCAGGACGGCATCGCCAAGGCGCTGGGGCCGGTCATGAAGGCGATCCCGGCCAACAATCCCACCCCCGTCACCTATGCGAACCTGACCCTGCTGCTGGAGGCGGCGTGGGCCGGCGAACCGATCAACTGAAGGAAGAGGCCGTCATGGCTACCTACGTCAACCCCGGTTCGGCCCAGACCGGTACCCACGGCGCGATCTACCGCGAGGTGTCGCCGGAGCAGCAGGCGGTCGAGCAGCAGCTCGTCGACAACGTCGTGGCCTCCTTCGACCTCTGCGAGGACCCGCGGCTGCAGGAACTGATGACCTCCCTGGTCAGGCATGTGCACTCCTTCATCCGAGAGGTCCGGCTGACCGAGGAGGAGTGGGGGACGGCAATCGACTTCCTCACCAAGGCCGGGCACATCACCGACGAGGTCCGCCAGGAGTTCATCCTGCTGTCCGACACCCTCGGCGCGAGCATGCAGACCATCAACGTCAACAACCAGGCCTACAAGGGCGCCACCGAGGCGACCGTCTTCGGGCCGTTCTTCGTCGAGGACTCCCCCGCGATCGATCTCGGCGGTGACCTCGCCTTCGGTGCCCCCGGCGAGCCCTGCTGGGTCGAGGGCACCGTCACCGACACCGACGGCACCCCGCTCGCCGGCGCGCTGATCGAGGTCTGGGAGGCCGACGAGGACGGGCTGTACGACGTCCAGTACGAGGCCGGCAAACGCGCCGGCCGGGCGCACCTCTTCTCCGCTGCCGACGGCGGCTACCGCTTCTGGGGCCTCACCCCGACGCCGTACCCCATCCCGAACGACGGACCCGTCGGCAAGATGCTCGACGCGGTCGGCCGCTCACCCCTGCGCGCCGCCCACCTGCACTTCATGGTGTCCCACGAAGGCGGGCGCACGCTGGTGACCCACATCTTCCCCGAGGGCGACCCCATCGGCCGCAAGGACACCGTCTTCGGCGTGAAGGACTCACTGATCAAGCGGTTCGAGCGGCAGCCCGCCGGTACGCCGACGCCCGACGGCCGCGTCATCGACGGCACGTGGAGCCGGGTGCGCTTCGACATCGTCCTCGCCCCTACGGGCGTATGACACATCGTCCTCGCCCCTACGGGTGTCCGCCAGGGCCTGCCTTCCCGACCGGGAAGGCAGGCCCTGGCGCCTTCTCACACTGACGACCGGTGCTTCGCGTCGCCCGGGGCCAGCAGGCCGTCCACCACCAGTCTCGCCAGGGCCTCCGCCCTGGCGAGACGTTCCGTCTGTGACAGCTGCTCGGGGCGGCCCAGGCGCCGGGCGAATGGCTCCTGCACCAGTCCTGCCACGGGAGCGATGATGGCGAAGAACAGGACGTCCATCGGGACCCGTGCCATGCTCCCGGATGCCATCAGCCTCTCGATACTGGGCACAACGAGGGCCAGCGTCGGCTCGATGTAACGCTGGTAGAGATAGTCCAACCGCTCGGTGTCCCGTGCGAGTTCATCCGCCAGCAGCAAGGCCAGGTACGGTTCGCCGATGTTGACGCGGTAGAACTCCGTGACGAACTGCCGCACCACGTCCCCGTCATCGCTCCCGGGCTGGGCCGGCGCCATGCGCGTCAGCTGATCCCCGAGCGCGGCGTCCACCACCGCACGCCAGAAGGCCGCCTTGGACCCGTAGCGGTCGTTGATGAAGGTGTGGCTGACCCCGAGACGGCGCGCGAGCTCCCGCGCCGAGGCACGGTCGTAGCCCAACTCCGAGAACGCCTCCAGGCCCCGCAGCAGGACGTCCCGCTCCGCGGGTACCGCGGCGGAATCCGCGCCGGGGCGCCCCGGGCGTCTAGTGGTGCTGCCTCCCACGTGTCCTCCTAAAGCCGGCCGTACGGGCGTGCACGCCGGTCTGACCAGCGTAGCTGCCCGGATCGACCCATCTGAGCACGGTTGACATCTGCCCGGCAGCAGATAAACTGACACCTGTCGGATATCGCAGGGGGCCGTCTCTACGGCACGCCCCTGGCCCGTCACCCACACCATCGGGCGGTCGCCCACCGATCACCCCACCTCCTCGCACAACAGGCTTCCTCCAGCACCTGATCACATCCATCGACAGTACGAAACAGTTTCGTTCACTCAAGGGTTCTGTGCATCCGTGCGGAACCTCCGCCCTAGGAGCCACCATGCGTAAGACCACTGTCGGCGCGGCCGCCATCGCCTCCGCGCTCATCGCCTCACTCACCCTTGCCTCAGGAGGACCGGCCACTGCGACGACGGCGGCCGACCCGACCGCAGCGCACCGCACCGCCTCCACGAAGGGGCTGACCCAGACCGGCCTCCCGGTCCTCATCGACCCCGCCGCAGACCTCAGCTACCACCCCGGCCAGTCCAACGAGTCCTGGTACGTGACCGCGCACGTGACCGCCGGAGGCCACCGGTACGGGTTCCTGGCCCACTACCTGAACTCCAGCTTCGGCGAGGGAGGCGCCATCACCAGGGTGTCGATCGTCAACGAGGACACCGGCTGGTACACGAAGTCGGAGCTCCCCCTGCCTGCGGGGACGGGCCTTTCCGACAAGCAGGGCGTGGACATCCACACCGACAACCTCACCTGGACCGGCGACGCCAAGGCGATGAAGCTGCACGCCAAGGTCCCCGAGGGGACCATCGACGTCACGCTGCGCCCCCGCGGAAGCACCCTTTACAACATGGGAACGGGATACTTCCCCATGTTCGGCGACGCTAAGTACGGGAACTACGAGTACGCCCTGCCCACCGTGGACACGTCCGGGACCCTGACCCTGGGCGGCCACACGGAGAAGGTCCGCGGGCAGTCCTGGGTGGACCGCCAGTGGGGCCCCCTCCCCAACCTCACCGCGGGCGAGCGCTCCTGGTCCTGGATGAACCTCAACCTGTCCAACGGCGACAAGATCAGCGTCTGGAACCAGAAGTACGACGGCAAGAAGATCGACTTCGCGACCATCCTGAAGCCCGACGGCACCCAGACCGTTGCCGAGGCGACCCTCACACCCGACGAGTCCACCCTCTGGACCAGCCCGGCCACCGGCAAGAAGTACCCCACCCGCTGGAAGGTCACCATCCCCGGCGAGGACGCCAAGCTGAAGGTCACCGTCTACGCCGAGGACCAGGAACTGACGGTCCCCGCACCTGGCTACGAAGGCAGCGCCGCCGTCACCGGCACCTACGACAACCGCCCGGTCACCGGCAACACCTACATCGAACTCACCAACGGACAGTAGCCCGCCAGGGCCTCTCAACATCGGCGAACGCTGTGGACGACCCCGGTCGTCCACAGCGTTCGCATGTGCTTCGCGGGAAGGCGCATCGCGTCGCGACCACGAGGCCGGTGACGGGCACCGGCCCCGTGGTCAGGCCGGCAGCAACTCCGCGAAGTCGCGCAGAGGCCGCGCCCCGTCCCAGTCGACTGATTCCCGCCAAAGGGAAATGAAGATCCCACGTGATCCCGTTGTCCTGGACGCGCTCGACCATCCCCGGGGCGTCTTCATCGGTGCCCAGGAAGAAGACCCCGCCCCGTGGGGCACGATCGTGAAAACGCACCGGCGCTCCGCTCGCCTCGCGACGTTCGACCTCTTCAGATCGATGGCCCGTCGTCGAGAATCTGGACGAGTTGGACCATCATGTTGCCCCGAGAAGGCGAGGCCGATGGTGAACTCAGCCCTCCCCGGCTCACCCGGTAGGCAGAATCCTCGCCGGCGCCCCTCCAGTTCACGCACCGGGGCGCAACGCCGGGTTCGTCGGTCCACCAACGCACCCCGGCGGCGAGGTCCGGGACCGCGTACGCGACCTGGATGAGGGCGTCGGTCGGTTGACCGAAGGGAGCCTCCGTGGTGGTCGTCCTCGCTCGGGTCCAGTGACGCGGGTGGTGAAATCGACAGTGGCCGTCTCCGCTACGTCGGCGGGCGGGTGAAGCCGGTGGCGCCGCCGTCCACCGGAAGCGTCGCGCCGGTGATGTAACCGGCTTCGGACGAGGCAAGGAAGAGCACGGCGTCGGCGAGCTCGTCCGGTTCGCCTTGTCGGAGCATGGGAGTGCTGGCCCTGACCCGTGCCCGGAAGGCCTCGGCTCCGCTGGGCGGAAGGCCCGTCGTGCGGTCGGCGATGTCGGTGTTCGTGCCGCCCGGAATGACCATGTTGACCCTGATTCCCTCGCCGATGACTTCGGCGGCGAGAATGCGTGTCAGGTGCTCCAGCGCGGCTTTGCCGGCTCCGTAGGCGGCGATTCCCGCTCCGGCCCTTCGGCCGGCTGCCGAGCTGCAGAAGACGACGGCCCCGCCGGGTGCGAGCAGGGGCCTCAGACCCTGCACGAGGAAGAACGAGCCCTTGACGTTGGTTTCGAACACCGCGTCCCAGGTCGCTTCGTCCATGTCATCGAGGGGCTTGACGCCCTCCTGCCCGGCGTTGAGGAAGGCGGCATCGACGTGATCGACCCGCGCGGCGACCTCCGTGACCGCGGCTTTGATGCCGGCCGACGATGAAAGATCGGCTGCCACGGCGATCGTGCCGTCGCCGATCAGATCGCTCGCGGCCTTCAGCTGCTCCGGGTCCCGCGCGATGATGATCACGTGTGCGCCCTCACGTGCGAACGCCCGTGCGGCTGCCAGACCCAGCCCCCCGCTGCCGCCGGTGACGAGGCAGGTCTTCCCGAGGAAACGCTGACGCCGGTCCTCGACGGCCAGGTCGTGGCTTCCGGCGTCAGTCGTGTCCTTCATGGCCTGCCTTCGTGGGGGTCAGGGACGGCTCACGCGTCGATCTCGATGCCGCCGAACGGAGCTCCGCCGTTCAGGACACGCTCCTCCGGCGGAATGGGCGCGAGGCTCACGCGTACGTCGATGCACGTCGGCCGGCGTGTGGCGAGGGCGGCCTCGATCGCCGGGCGGAGCTGGTCGAGCTCTGTGACGTCGACTCCGTCCGCACCGAGAGCTCGTGCCACCCCGCTGTAGGAGCCGTTCTCCAGGCGGTTGTTGGTGACGCGGTCCTGTCCGTAGAAGAACTGCTGGGTGTGCAGTGTGGCGCCCCATGCCTGGTTGTTGAGGACGATCACGACGACCGGGAGTCCCGCCCGGACGAGGGAGTCGAACTCGGCGAGGCTGTAGCCGACAGCACCGTCACCGGTGACCAGGATCGTCGCCTTGTCCTGGGCGGCGTACTGCGCTCCCAGGGCCACGCCGAGGTTGCTCCCCATCGAGCTGAGGTAGCCGTGCCCGAGGTAGTGGGCCAGCGGCGCGAGCGCGATCGTCTCAGAGAGCCACAGCTCGGTCAGGGCGCCGTCGACGAGCACGGTGGCCTGGTCGGGGACGCTCTCGGCGATCGTGCGGACCGCGAGGTACGGGTGGATCGCGTCGTCCTCGTGCTCCTCGGTCTCGGCGGCGAGTGCCGAGCGCCGAGCGGCCGAGATGTCCCGCAGGGTGGCCAGCCAGTCACCGCGCCCGGAGGGCACGGGGCTGTCGCCCAGGCGCTCGTTCAGCAGGCCGAGCGTGCCGATCGGATCGGCCTGGATGCCGAGTTCCACATCCTGCAGACGGCCCAGTTCACGACCGTCGGGGTCGATCTGGAAGATCCGCGCGCTCTTCGGGAGCAGGCGGCCGGTGCCGAACTGTGTCGTCATCCCGAAGCGCAGCCCAAGCAAAAGGACCAGGTCGGGCCGCTCGTCCTCGGGGACGGTGGCCAGGGTCTGGACGAGACCGACGTGCTGCTCGGAGCCAACGATCGCGCCGAGCCCCTCCCAGTCGGAGAAGAGGGGCACTCCGGTACGGGCGGCGAACTCGTGCAACTGCGCCCGTGCGTCGGCGGTGACGAAGGACTTGCCGACCAGCGCGATCGGCCGCTGGGCGGCGCCGATCGCCTCGATGATCCGGTCGACACCGCCGGCGGGAGCGATGCCGGTGCCGTCGATCTCGACGCGGTAGTCCTCGAACTCGTCGATGTCGACCGTCTGACGCAGGACGTCCCAGGGGATATCGAGGAGCACTGGACCCTTGGGCTCCGACTGCGCGGTGCGGATCGCCTGGGCGACCAGGCGGGGGATCAGCTCGGTACGGGTGACGCGGTGCGCGAACTTGGTCACCGGGGCGGCCATGGCGACCTGGTTGAATCCGGCCTGCTGGTCGTTGACCTCGTCCGTCTCGAGGGGACCGGATCCTGCGATGTAGAGCACGGGGGTCCGGTCCAGATACGCGTTGGCGATCGAGGTCAGCACATTGGTGAAACCGCCCCCTGCCGTGACGACGGCGACACCCAGGTCCCCGGTGACCCGTGCATAGCCCTCGGCCGCGTGACCGGCGTTCATCTCGTGGCGCACGTCGACGACCCGCAGCTTGGCGTCCTTGGCCTCCTGGAGAACGGGGTCGATGTGTGCTCCGGGCAGGCCGAAGGCGACGTTGACTCCGGCTCGCTGCAAAGTTCGCACGACGAGCCCACTACCGGTTGCGGGTGCCATTCGATGATCCGCCCTTCGGGACGTACTTAGGTTTCGACAGAAGTCGCTGAGGACACAGCCCGCATCTCGGGCCGTCCGCGCCGCATTCTCGGATGTGGCCAGGGTGACGACAACGGCTGTGTTCGTTGGATGGCCAATGCCTTGTTCGGTTTCGAAGAAGACATGGGCCATTAGGGCTGCTCACAGAAGCGATGTCAGGTTTCCGGCGTCCTGAGCACGGCGGACTGGAGCCGGACGCCTCAGCCGAGCGCCGTGTACTGCTCGTCGATATGTCGTTCCAGGCAGTGGCAGCTCAGCCGGTCGCACAGTCCGCCTGGCGACCGGCCAGTACTGGGACACTGCCGCGAGGACGGTGTGATGCGGCGGCTTCAGCCCTTCCGCGGCGATCGCCTCGTTTCGACCAGACACCGGCCACGCGTCGCTACCCGTCCAGCCGGCCAGCACGTCCGCCAGGCCGAAATCGAGACGACGGCGGCCCGCCTTGTCGGCTGTCCTGCCGACCGCCACGCCCGTGCGGCACCGAGGACGCCGACACGGCTGACAGCCATGGCAGGGGCACCCGGTCATCAACCGGTCCGCGAGCTACGTCTCGCGCTCGACGATCCGGCATTGAACCTCGGCAAAGATTTCGCCCAAAACCTCCAGTTGCTGTGGGGTGAGGGCATCGATCACCAATTGGCGGACCAGGCGGACGTGACCGGGTGCCGCGCGGCCCATGACCTCCATGCCGAGCGGAGTGATGGTGGCGATCACTCCGCGGTCGTCAGTGGAGCTGGCTCTGCGACTGACCAGGCCCTCCTTCTCCAGCTGCACGATCTGGTAGGTCAGGCCGCTCTTGGTGAGCCCCAACGCTTCCGCGAGCGCCAGCATCCGCATCGACCCGTCGGGGATGTCGGCGAGGCGGGTCAAGATGCCGTACTGCACGTGGGATAGCCCGGCATCGGTGCGCAACTGCTGGTCGAGCACACGGTTGAGCAGGGTGCTGGCGGTGATGAACGTGCGCCACGCCTGATGCTCGCGCTGGTTCAGCCACTTGGATTCGTTCATAGGTCCAACTTACCACTTGTTCAAGTTGGAACTACCTGCTAACTTCCGCCTGTAGTTCAAGTTCGAACGTCTTGTTTCCAGCGCCGCGCCATTGTGGATTCGAAGCCGCGGCGAGTTCGAGACGGCGTTACTTCAAGGAGGAATCACATGATCGATCGTCGTGCTGTGCTCCGCGGCAGCGGAGCTGTCGCCGCGGGCGCCCTTGCCATCACCGCAGTGGAAAGCGGCAGCGACCCGGCGTTCGCATCGGTCCTGCCCGCACTGATGGGCAACCCGGCCGAGACCGGGGAGTCGCTGGGCTACCCCAAGCACCTGACCCGCGAGGAGCGGCGCAATCTGGAGACCTTCGACGAGCTGGACTTCGTCGTCTACTCCGGCCAGCAGTGGGACCGGGTCCGCGAAAGCCACTCGGAGAACGTCCGCGCGCACTGGCCCGACGGACACTACACCGACGGCCTGGCCAGGCACATCGAGGACATGAAGTTCAATTTCATCTTCGCCCCCGACTCCCGCACCAAACAGCATCCGATCCGAGTGGCCAAGGACAATTTCACCGCCGTGACCGGAGTCTCCACCGGCACGTTCACCCGGCCCATGCCCGACGGCAATGGCGGCTTCATCCCGCCCACCGGCAAGAAATACGCCATCAACATGGTCACCGTCGGCATCTGGAACAGGCGCGGTGTGATGGACGAGGAATTCATCATCTACGACCAGCTGACCTTCATGCGGCAAATCGGACTCGCCTGAATTCCTCGTTACGTAACCGCGTCGGCAGGCACCGATCGGTATCCCTCACGCGCCGGACCACCGCCGGTGTAGCCGCCATCGCCTCCGATGCCCCATACCGCGATCGGCTGTCCGGCCCCGGGAGGCACATGTGCCTCCCGGGGCTGGTTCACACCGAGGCCGAGACGGCGACCTCGGGGTCGTACTCGTAGATCCAGCCGTTCGCCCTGAGCGGGTCGGCCTGCGAGTACGCCAGGTCGCGGGCCTCCTGCTCAGGGCCATCCGGAAGGTGGTTGATGTGGGACCTTCCGTGCGACACCTCCTGCAGGCGAGCCGTGCGGCGTCGACGGAGCTCTTCGTAGCGCCCCAGCGCCGCCAACGGGTTGTCCGGGTCCTCCGCGAGACAGAGGGCCAGGACGGCGCCGTCCTCGATCGCCTGGGCAGCACCCTGGGCGAAGAACGGGAACATCGGGTGGGCCGCGTCGCCCAGCAGGGTCGCGTTGCCGCGGTTCCAGTGGTCGAGGGGCTCGCGGTCGAGCAACGCCCAGCGCCCCGGCGTGTCGGCCGACCGGATCAGCTCCACCAGACGCGGATCCCAGCCATCGAACTCATCAAGCAGTTCCTCGAGCGTCGCGGTGGCCGTCCACGACTCGACACTGCTCGCCCCGGCCGGTGCGAAGGCGACGAGGTTGACGTACTCCTCGCCGGAGACCGGGTAGTGCACGAGGTGGTGGTCGGGGCCGATCCAGAGGGTCTGGGCGCGCCGCCTGGCGAACTCTGGTGCCTTCTGCGCCGGTACGAGGGCACGAAAGGCGCAGATGCCCGACTCCCTGGCCTGAGTCGGCCCGACGATGGCGCCACGCACGCGTGAGTGGACGCCGTCGGCACCGATGAGGATGTCCGGGCGAACCGTTTCGCCGTCCTCGAACCGCAGCACCGCCTGGTCGCCTTCGAACTCGACCGAGACGCAGCGCCTGCCGAGATGGAGCGAGTGCTCGGGGACAGCCGACCTCAGGGCGGCCAGCAGGTCGGCGCGATGGGCGGCGTAGGTGTGCTCGCCGTACAGGCGTTTGCACCCGTCCTGAAGGTTCTCCGCGGAGAGGACGGCGCCGTTCTCCCAGCGCCGGAACTCCCAGCCGATCTCCATCTGCACCGCGCGCTCGATGAACCGGTCCAGCACGCCGAGACGCCGGAGCAGGCGGGCGGCGTTGGGGGCGATCACCAGGCCGGCACCGACCTCGGTCAGGGCGGCGGCCTGCTCGTAGACGTCACTGTGGAAGCCCTTGTCGCGGAGGAAGGCCGCGGCAGCGAGGCCTCCGATGCCGCCACCGAGGATCGCGATCCTGGGGCCTGCTTCCGTACTCATCATGCTCTTTCACTCCCGTGGGCCTCTGGCGAGGGGTAACTGGCTGCCTGCAAGAGTTCGGCAAAGTACGCACTGAAAGAACTGCTTCGTCCATCCAACGAACATAGAAGGTAGAGTGGTCGGGGCCGTACATGATGAAGGAGAGGCTCATGCCTCGCGCGAACGAGCCAGGACGCACCGTCAGCTCCCGACTCTGGGATCTGCTGTTCGCCTTTGACCCCGACAACACCGAGCTGACCCTCGCCGACCTGGTCAGGCGCACCGGCATGCCGCACGCCACCGCCAGGCGCCTCGCCCTCGAACTCGTGGAGGCAGGCGCTCTGGAGCGCACCAGCGACAATCGCTTCGCGATCGGTCTTGCGCTGTGGCGCCTCGGGACCCTCGCCCCACGCACCGAGACGCTGCGCAGCGCCGCCCAGCCGTTCGTGGAGGACCTGTACACGGCACTTCGCCAACATGTGCAGTTGGCTGTTCTCCAAGGCGACCAGGCCGTGATCATCGAGCGGCTCTCGGCGGTCAACGCAGTCGGTCTGACCTCGCAGGTCGGCGGCCTTCTGCCCTTGCACTGCTCAGGTGTGGGCAAGGTGCTTCTGAGCCACAGCAGTCCGGCCTTCATCGATGAGGTGCTGGCGGGCAGGCTGCGGCGCTTCACTCCAAAGACGATCGTGGACCCGGCCGAACTCCGTGACGAACTGGCGTCCTGTCGCTCGACCGGAATGGTGGTCGTCAAGGAAGAGCTGAGCGAAGGGGCCGAGTCGGTCGCGACGCGCATCGTCGACGGCCGCGGAAAGGTCGTCGCGGCTCTCTCCGTCGTGGTGGCCGCGGGCTCGATCAAGCTGCAAGCGGCCGTTCCGTCGCTGGTCGCGAGCGGACTGGGATTGTCAAGGAGTCTCGGCTGGAGGCCGGGCATCCCTATTCGCACCTCGTGACTTCTCGCACGGCGAGGAAAGCGGCACGTCATGCCGACGTCTGCCGCCGGGAGAGCTGCATGTGGCCGAGTCGCCAGCCTTCGTCGGTCGAGAATCACACCCTGATGGCCGCGGCCTTCACCGGGAACGGCGGCAGGTCGGGCAGGCGCCGGATGTGCATCTTCTGGAATCACGTCATGATGGCCCGTCCGCCTCGCTCCGGACAGGTCACCTCGCTGGTCTCCGCCTGGACCATGGCTTCCATGGACACCTTGTAGCCGAGGAAACGCTCCCGTTCATGGACACTCCCGACCGGGCCGCGAACGATCACGCAGTCGGGGAGCATTGGTTCACGCCTTTCCTCGTCGCCGTTCGTGATCGCGACGAGCCACGCGGTCTCCGCCTCGGCGACCGTGGCCGGTATGTGAATGTCGTTCCCGCTCGTCTCCGGGTATGTCGCGGTCACTGTTCGACTCCTGTCCGAGCGTGTGTGTTGATCCTTGTCTCCTGTACGCCGTGGCCCGCCGCAACAGCTCCTTGTGAGGTGTCGCGGCGGGCGCTCCAGCTGTCCTGACCGGCCCGTCCGTTCCCGCGCCGACGCGTTCGTCAGTGGTCAGCCGTCGAGGGTGTGCGGGTCGTCGTCGAGATGAACCTGGTCCACGCCGCCGTGCCCGCCCACGAGGGTGAGTGCGGCCGCCACCAGAGCGGCCACGCCACCGAGCACGAACGCCAGGGAGTAGCTGCTGCTGAGGGCGTGGAAAGCGACGTCCTTGAGTGGGTTGAAGGGGATGACGTGACCGTCCGGCGAAGTAATGCTGCCCGGCACCGAGTTGGCGCCGAGCGGGCCCGAGCCCACGGCGTGCACCGCCGCCTCCAACTGCGGCTTCTGATCCGCGGGAGCATGGGCCGGAGCGGCCTGGAAAGCCGCGTAGGCCTTGCTCAGGGTCGGATTGTCGGCCAGGTTGCGGGAGATCTCCTTGGCGGCCTGGCTCAGTGCGACAGCGCCCATGATCGCGGGGCCGAGCGCGAACCCGAGGTCCCGGAACGTGCTCGTGGCACCGCTTGCCATGCCGGCGAGGTGGTTGGGCAACGTGTTGACCGCGACCGCGCTGATGGCGGCGAAGGCCAATGCCGAGCCGACACCGGCGAGGATAAGCGGCCCGAAGATGGAGGACAGTGCCCGGTTGCTGGTCGGAATGGCGGCGAACCACAGCCCACTGGCGCCGATGAGGGTCAGGCCAGTGAAGAGCACCCACCGGGGGTTGTACCGCTCGAGCAGCTTGGAGGTGAGGGGCAGCTGCACGAGGCCGATGCCTCCGAAGAAGAGGTAGGCGACGGAGGCCTTCAGCGGGCTGATTCCCTGGATGATGGTGAGGCGGATACTGGTCGAGTACATGATCGCGAGGAAGCCGAACATCCCGATCACGGTGACCACCGAGTTCACGGCGAACGCCCGGTTCTTGAACACGCTCAGGAGAAGGAGCGGAGCGTCCGCGCGGTTCTCCACGAAGACGAACAACCCGAGAAGCACGGCCGCGGCGAGGAAAGCGATCACGATCTGCGGGCTCCCCCAGCCGCTCTCGGAGCCCTGGATCACGGCGTACAGCAGAGCGAACAGACCGAGCGCGGAAGTGATCTGCCCCGGCCAGTCGAGGGATCGGCCCTCGGGCGAGGAGGAGTTGCGGGCGACGGCCAGCGACAGGAGCGCGCTCACCGCGGCGATGACGAGGACACCGACGTAGGCCCAGCGCCAGTTCGCGTTCCCGGCCCAGCCGCTGTGGATCTTGGTGGAGAGGCCTGCCAGCAGCGGCCCGAGGAAGCCGCCGATCGACAGTGCGGCGGCCCAGATCGCCACGCCACGCGCGCGGGTGGCGGTGGTGTGCGTGCCGGCCGCCACCATGGCGAGGCTCGTCGGGAAGATGGCCGCGGCCCCGATGCCGCTGAGGAGTTGGGCAACAATCAGCAACGTCACCCGGGTGTCGCTCGTGTATCCCGAACCCGGCACCAGGACTGCGAGGGTCGAGCCGAGCGCGATGAGCGCGGCGCCCCCCACGAGCAGACGCTTACGGCCGAACAGGTCACCGAACACGCCGAAGCCCAGCTCCAGTGCCGCCACGGGAAGCATGAAGGCGTCGGTGATCCACGTCAGTTGGGCCGAGGAGGGCGCGAGATCCTGCTGGATCAGCCCGTTGATGAGTGATGGGACGGCGAGGGCCATCTGCGCGAGGCAGACGGCGAGAACCACCGCGACCAGGGTGCCCGAGGTCAGGGTGTATCTGCCACCCTCTCCCTCTGCCGCCTTGGGCGACTCGATCTGAACCATGGACGACTCCTTGGCGCAAAGCGCTGCTGTCGGAACCGGCGTCCGCTGCCGGAACCTTTATGGGTGCTTTTGTCGCGGTCATCCCGGCAACACCGCTGCCGTGCCGCCCCTGAGCCTTGCGGACTACCTCCGCGCCGCCCTTCCACCTGACCTGATTCAGGACGCTCGGCGCGGTGGCCGACCGTCGAGCAGCGTCAAGGTAGGAATGACCCCCGCCCAGCTCAACGGTCATGTCCATTAGACGAACAATCCGCCACTGATCCGCCGTCTCGAAGCGCACCATCCCTGGAGGACGGCCTTGTCGCGGCCGCCCGGAAGCACCGGAAGGAGCAGTGACCCATGGCTGGGAAGCTGACGGGCAGGACCGCCGTCGTGACCGGGGGCAGTACGGGCATCGGGCAGGAGATCGCCCGCAGGCTCGCGGCGGAGGGAGCGGACATCGCGGTCGCGGACATCGATCCGGCCGACGAGACGCGGGACCTCGTCGCGGAGACCGGTCGGCGATTCTTCAGCGACAAGGTCGACGTCTCGGACGAGGACGCGATCCACGGGTTCGCCGCCCGGGTCCGACGTGAGCTCGGCGCCGCCGACATCCTGGTGAACAACGCGGCGGTCGTTCTGCTGGCCGATTTCGACCACGTGACCTTCGACGAATGGCGTCGCACCTTCGCCGTCAACGTGGACGGACCCTTCCTGGCCTCCAGGGCGTTCCTGCCCGACCTGAAGGAGTCCGGGTCGGGACGGATCATCAACATCACGTCCTCGAGCTACTGGACTCCGCCGCCTCCGTTCGTCTCCTATGTCTCCGCCAAGGGCGCGCTGAACGGGTTCACCTCTGTCCTGGCCGCCAACCTCGCCGCTCACGACATCACCGTCAACGGCGTCGCGGCGAGCCTGGTCCGCACGGCCACGGCCGCGGAGAAGACGAGCGAGTTCTTCTTCGAGCAGACCGTGCAGATGCAGAACATCAAGCGTGTGCAGATGCCGGCCGACGTCTCGGGCGTCGTGGCGTTTCTCGCCTCCGACGACGCCGCGTTCATCACGGGGCAGATCGTCGTCGCGGACGGTGGAGGCACGCGCCGCTGAGGGGGCTCGTCGATGTGGGAGCTCTCTCAGCGGCCTCCTGGCTGAGTCCGGCGGCGAGATGGCCGTCGACCTGCGCTCCCTCACCGGAGCCGCGCGGTAGAGCTGGGGGATCACTCGATCGTGAGTTCTTCAGCGGTCGGCCCGGCCGCCGAAGGCGCCGACCGACGAGGCTCCGGAGCGCCGGCAGGACAGACAGCCGGACTTTCCTCCCTGATCTGGGGCAACGTATGGATGATCAGGTGGCTGCCAGGAGCCGGTCCGACCGTCACGGGAAATTAGTATTTTGACATAGGTTTCTTGTCATAGGTAACTTGGAGTCGTGACCGGAATCAGTGAGGCTCCTCCGAGCCAGGGCGTCGACCAGGTGGCCGCAGGCCTCGTGGCGTGCCTGCCCGCGCTGAACCGGTACGTCAAACAGAGCATCGACCGGCGACTGCCCTACCCCAAGCTCCCCGAGCGGCAGCTGGCCCTGCTCCAGTACGTCGCCGAGCACGACGGCGCGACCGTCCACAAGGCCGCCGACGCGCTGCGGATGATGCCGAACAACGTCAGCGCCCTGGTCACCCGCCTCACCGACGCGGGCCTGCTGGAACGGCACCAGGACGACACCGACAAGCGCGTAGCGCACCTGCGTGTCACCGCCGAGGCGCGTCACCGCATCCGCCAGGCCGAGGACGTCGCGGCGCGACAGCTCGCCGCCGCGCTGCGGACTCTCACCGACGGCGACCGCGACGCCCTCGGCTCGGCGCTCGGCGCCCTCGAGGCTCTCACCCGGCGCCTGCGCGACCACTCCGCCGCCTGACCGTTCGGTCCGGCTCCCGTACGCCTACTGCCCCTGCCGCTGCTGCGGCAGGGCTGGGTGTGCTGCCCCCTGCCGAGCCCTCACACAGCTCGCCCCACATGTCCACGCGCCCCAGCCGCGCGCCGCACGTCCCGAGGACAGCTCACACATGTCTGTCACCGCTGTTTCCACAGCGCCCCCTCCCGTGTCCGACCCCCACCCCCGCGGTCTTCGCGCCAACCCCTGGCTGACGCTGATCGCTGTCGGGCTCGGCCTGTTCATGGTCGGCCTCGACGGCTCCGTCGTCTCGATCGCCAACGCCGAGATCGCCCGCGACCTGAGCGCCACCACCGCCGAACTGCAGTGGGTCACCAACTCCTACCTGCTCGCCCTCGCCGCCGCCCTCATCCTCGGCGGCAAGCTCGGCGACCGCTTCGGGCGCCGCACCCTCTACCTCGTAGGTGTCGTCGGATTCACCCTCGCGTCCGTCGCGATCGGCCTCGCCGGCTCGGTCGAGGGTGTCATCGCCTTCCGGGCCCTGCAAGGCCTCTTCGGCGCGATGCTCATGCCCAACACCCTGGCGTTGCTGCGCGCGGTGTTCCCGCCGAAGAAGTTCGGCATGGCGGTCGGCATCTGGGCGATGATCTCGTCCGTCGCCACCGCGCTCGGCCCGATCGTCGGCGGACTGCTCGTCCAGCATGTCAACTGGGAGTCCGTCTTCTACATCAACGCCCCCATCGGGGTGATCGCCCTGGTCTTCGGTCTCGTGGTGCTGCCGCAGTCCAGGAACGAGGCGGCGGCGAGCGAGAAGTTCGACGTCCCCGGCGTCGTGCTGCTCGCGCTCGGACTGCTTGCCGTCGTCTTCGGCGTCGTCAAGGGCGAGACGTGGGGCTGGACTTCGGCCGACACGCTCGGCGCGATCGTCGGCGGTGTCGTCGTCCTGGTCCTCTTCGGCTGGTACGAGACCCGCGTCGCCCACCCCCTGCTCCCCATGCGGCTGTTCCGCAACCCAGCCCTGACCATCGGTACGGTCGTCACCGCGCTGAACTTCTTCGTCCTGCTCGGCGTGATCTTCTTCGTGATGCTGTACCTGCAGAACGTGCACGGCTTCACGCCCGTCGAGTCCGGTGTGCGCACCCTGCCGCTCAGCCTCGCCTCGATGCTGGCCTCGCCGCTCGGCGCGAAGCTCACCGAGAAGTTCGGCCCTCGCCTGACCATGCCGCTGGGGATGGTGCTCCAGGCCGGTGCCGCGTTCATGATGCTCGCGTGGAGCGCCGACTCCTCGTACGCCGCCATGTGGCCGCCGTTCGTCGCGCTCGGTCTCGGCGTCGGCATCGTGATGGCCGCGTCCTCCGACGCGATCGTCGGCAACGCCCCCGTCAAGGACGGCGGCATCGCGGGTGGCCTGCAGGCCACCTCGCTCCAGGTCGGGGGCGCGCTCGGCACCTCGGTGCTGGTCTCCCTCATCAGCAGCCGCGTCGGCTCCACGCTCACCGACTCCCTGACCGACGCCGGCGTGCCCCACTCGGCGGCCGCTCGCTTCGAGGAGGCGAAGGACGCGGTCGCGATGGGCGTCGCCCCGGTCTCCGACGCGATGCCGGCCCAGCTCCGGGCGGCGGTGGTGGAGGGCAGCCACACCGCGTTCATGAACGGCGTCCACACCGCCGTCCTGGTCACCGGCATCCTCGCCCTCGTGGGCGCCGCCCTGGCCGCATTCGGCCTCCGAGGCCGGGAGGAAGGGACCCACGAGCACGAGAGCGGGACCCACGAGCACACCGAGAACGACACGAAGGTACCGAGCCCGGTCGCCGTCCGGTCCTCCGCCGGTGTCCCGGTCAGCGGGCACGTCATCGGCGCCGAGTCGGCACCCGTGCCGCGGGCGGTCATCACCCTGATCTCGCTGGGCGGGCGGCAGGTGGGCCGCATGGCGGCCCACTCGGACGGTGCGTACGCGGTGGACGCGCCCGGCGCGGGGAGCTACGTGCTCATCGCCTCCGCCGAGGGCTACCAGCCGCAGGCGTCCACGGTCGTGGTCGGCGACGAACCGGTCTCGTACGACATCCTGCTCTCCGGCACCAGCGGCCTGGTAGGCACGGTCAGGTCGGCCGATGACAGGACGCCGGTCGCCGGAGCCATGGTGGTCGCGGCCGACGTGCGCGGCGATGTGCTCGCCGCCGGGCCGACCGATGCGGACGGCACCTTCGGCTTCGCCGAGCTGGTGCCCGGTCAGCTGACCCTCGCGGTGACCGCGGCCGGCTACCGGCCGATCGCGCTGCCCGTCGAGATCGCCGCGCAGGGCGTCACCGGGACCGAGCTCGAACTCTCCCCCGGCCTGCACGTGCGGGGCTTGGTCCAAGCCGCGGGCCGGCCGCTGAACGACGCGCGGGTCACGCTCATCGACACGGCCGGCAACGTGGTGGCCACCGCGACCACCGGCGAGGACGGCGGCTATGCCTTCACCGACCTCGACGGCGGCGAGTACACGGTCACGGCGGCCGGCTACCCGCCGAAGGCCACCCATCTGACCGTGCACGGCTCGGGGGTGGAAAGCCACGACATCGAGCTCTCCCACCCGGGCGACTGACACTCGCCGGGCCGGACACGCCCTTCCGTTCAGGCGTGTCCGGCCCGGCGGTGAACAACCCCGGACCCGGTGAAGCCGGGACCGGTGGCGATGGCCTGCCGCCACCCGTCCCGGCTTCACCACGAAAGTCCCTCCGGCTCGGACCCGGCCTCGGCGAGGTCGGGTACCTGAGCGTCCGGGACACTCTGGGAGACGGTTCGGTCCCTCAGGACCAGTACAGGCGAAGCGGCAGGGACTGCAGATGCCTGACGCTGAGGATGCGCTGGTAGTCGAGCCGCTCCGGTGGGACCGCCAACTCGAAGCGTCGCACCGTGCCCAGCAGCACCTCCAGGGCGACGCGCACCTCAAGGCGGGCGAGGGCGTGTCCCAGGCACGTGTGCGCTCCCCGGCCGAACGCGAAGTGCGAGTGCGGCGAGACACGATCGAGGTCCAGCTCGTCGGGCCGTTCTACCAGCTTCGGGTCACGGTTGCCGGCTCCGAAACCCACCAGGAGGCGGGCGCCGGCCGGAATCGGGCTGCCGCCGATCTCGGTGTCACGGGTCGCGGTCCGGAACAGCCCCTGAACGGGCGATTCCAGGCGCAGTGACTCCTCGACGAACGGCACCAGCAGCGACGGCTCCCGCCGCAACCGGTCGGCCAGCCGCTCATCCTCGGCCAGCAGCCTGGTGCTGCTGCTGATGGCATCGGCGGTCGTCACGTTGCCGGCGAACAGCAACTCGATGACGAACCGCATGGCGTCCTCCGCGCCGAGCCCGGAGGCTGCGATCGTGTGCAGGATGGTGGTCTCCTGCTCCACGCCGGCCGCGGCCTCCAACGCCGGCGCCAGGAGCGCACCGAACTCCTCACAGGCCCGCGCGAAGCCGACCGGGTCGGGCGCGTCTCCGAGGACGGAAAGCACCTTCTCCGACAGCCGCCGCATCGCAGCGGTGTCCGCTTCCTCGACGCCCAGCACCGTGGCGATGGCAGCGATGGGCAGCTTCACGGCGAAGTCGGCCACGAAGTCGACCTCGTCCCGCCCCCGCAGGCCCTCGATCAGCTCCACGCACATCGCCCGGATCTGCGGCTCAAAAGGAGCGACCCGGCCGGACGTGAACGCCCTGGCCGCCAACCGCCTGCGCCGGCTGTGTTCCGGCGCATCCGTGTCGACCAGATAGAACCCTGGCCCCGTCGGCTCACTCCCCGGCTCGGTCGGCGTGAGGCCGATGGCGTCGCGCGACGAGAACGTCTCGACGTCACGCAGCACCGTGTCGACGTCCTCGGCCCGAGTGACCATGAAGGCGCCCGCCTCCTCGACGAAGGTCACGCCTCGCTCTCGCAGTTCGGTGTACAGCGGGTAAGGGCAGTACGAGGCCTCGGGCTCGACCTGGATATTCCTGTCATGGCTGGACATGGCTCGCTCCCTGTCCGTTCAGCGGCTCACTGACCTGGGGAAGACCTGACCGGCCATGCTGCATGGACTCCGCTCGCGTCGACAGAGCGGCACCGTTGAATGAACAACGCCTGTGCCGCCCGACATCGACTTCCGGCCACCCAAGCCCACTTCGTCGCCCGTCATCCGACACATCAGCCACCGCGTGAGCGTCATCCACCGGGGCGACATCGTCGAGACCGGACCGGCGGGCGATGTCACCTCGGTCCCTCAACATCCGTACCCCCAGAAGCTGTTGCTCGCCACTCCGGTCGCGGACCCGGCCGAACAGCGTCGACGACGCGCGGCCCGGCAACACCTTTGACCCGCTCGCCGTACCGCCCAGCCGAGTCCGGTAAGCCCGGACAGGAGTCACGGAAGGGTGTCAGCGTACTCCAGGCGCGCTACCGCGCGCCGTCGGGTCCCGGGCCCAAGACCCGCTGGTGACCAGGTCCGAGGCTGCGCGGTCCCGGATGCGACCGCCTCGGAAAGGGTGCGCTACCGACCGGTCTCGGGAACCTGGCTGACGGGGACGACGATGGTTCCTTGCGGCGCCCCCTGACGGGTGTGGTCGTGGAATCCGCGGCCGGTCTTCTTGCCGAGCAGCCCGGCGTCGACCATGCGGAGCAGAAGCGGAGGCGGGGAGTGCAGGGGCTCCTTGAACTCCCCGCACATGGAGTCGGCGATGGCCTTGAGCGTGTCGAGGCCGATCAGGTCGGCCAGCCGCAGCGGCCCCATCGGGTGGGCGCAGCCGAGCACCATGCCGTTGTCGATGTCGTCGGCGGAGGCGAAGCCCGACTCGAGCATCCGGATCGCGGAGAGCAGGTACGGCACGAGGAGGGCGTTGACGACGAAGCCGGCCCGGTCCTGGGAGCCGATGACCTGTTTGCCGAGCATGCCGACGACGAAGTTCTCGGCTCGGCGCCGGGTCTGGCTGCTGGTCAGGAGCGAGGGAACCAGTTCGACGAGCTCCAGCACCGGCACCGGGTTGAAGAAGTGGATGCCGATGACCTGGTCCGGCCTGCTCGTGACCATCGCGAGCTTCATGATCGGGATGGAGGAGGTGTTGGTCGCCAGAATCGCGCTCGGGCGGGTCACCACCTTGTCGAGGGCGGTGAACACGTCGGTCTTCACCTGCTCGTCTTCCGCGACCGCCTCAATGACCGCGTCGCGATCTGCCATGTCCGCCAGATCCGTGGTGAACCGAATCCGGTGAAGTGCGGTGTCGCGGTCGGCCTCGGTGAGCCTGCCGCGGCGCACGCCCCGGTCGAGGGACGCGGTGACTCTCCGCTGTCCGGCGGCGGCCCTGCTGTGCCCGGTCTCGCGGACGACCACGTCCAGCCCCGCGCGGGCGCACACCTCCGCGATGCCGCTGCCCATCAGTCCCGCGCCGACGACGCCCACCCGGCGGACGTCGTCACGAGCATCGTCGAGCGAGGCGACGGAGGCTGCGGGGGATGCCGAACGAACCATGAGTTCTCGCTCCCTGACGGGACGGTACGGAATGGAACAGGAGCGCTGTGGAATCCGGTTCCGGACGCGGGAGGCCGCTCCCCGCGTCCGGAACCGGGGCGTGGGACCGTTCAGCGGTAGGCCGCGTGGCCGGTGAGCGCCTGGCCGACGACCAGCGTGTGCATCTCGCTCGTGCCTTCGTAGGTGAGGACGGACTCCAGGTTGTTGGCGTGGCGCAGCGGCGAGTACTCCAGCGAGACGCCGTTGGCGCCGAGGACGGTGCGGCACTCCCGGGCGATGGCGATCGCCTCCCGGACGTTGTTGAGCTTGCCGACGCTGATCTGTTCGGGCCGGATCCGGCCCTGGTCCTTCAGACGGCCGAGGTGGACGGCGAGCAGTGCCGCCGTGCCCAGTGACACGCTCATGTCGGCGAGCTTCTTCTGGGTGAGCTGGAAGGCGCTGATCGGCTTGTCGAACTGCACGCGCGAGTCGGCGTACTCGATCGCCGCCTGGAGCGAGTCACGGGCCGCGCCGACCGCGCCGAACAGGATGCCGAAGCGCGCCTCGTTCAGACAGGACAACGGTCCGCGCAGGCCCTCCGCGAGCGGCAGGCGCGCGGCGTCGGGCAGCCGTACGTTGTCGAAGTACAGCTCCGAGGTGATCGAGGCGCGCAGCGACATCTTCTGCTTTATGTCCTGGGTGGTGAAGCCAGGGGTGCCGCGCGGCACGAGGAAGCCGCGCACCCCTTCCTCGGTCTGCGCCCAGACGGTGGCCACGTCGGCGATGCCGCCGTTGGTGATCCACATCTTGGAACCGTTGAGAACCCAGTCGCCCCCGTCCCTGACGGCCTTGGTGCGCATCCCCGACGGGTTGCTGCCGAAGTCGGGCTCGGTCAGCCCGAAGCAGCCGATCGCCTCACCGGCGGCGAGCCGGGGCAGCCACTCCTGCTTCTGCTCCTCCGAGCCCCACTTCCAGATGGAGAACATCGACAGTGAACCCTGCACGGAGACGAAGCTGCGGAAGCCGGAGTCCGCCGCCTCCAACTCCAGGCAGGCCAGCCCGTACGAGACCGCGTTCGTCCCGGCACAGCCGTAGCCCTCCAGGTGCATGCCGAGCACACCCAACTTGCCCAGCTCCGGCGCGAGTTCGCGGGCGAAGTGGGCGTTCTCGAACCACTCGCCGATGTGCGGGCGCACCCGGTCGGCGAGGAACTTGGCGACCGTGGCCTGGATCTCCCGCTCTTCCTCAGTGAGGACGGAGGCGAGGTCGATCAGGTCGAGGGGGTCCTTCATCGGCTTGGCGCCGCTCATCGTGTGCTCCATGGGTGAGTAAGGGTCAGGAGTCCAGCCAGTCCGCGAGTTCGCCGGTGTGCTCGCCAAGCCGGGGCGGGCGGCGGGCACAGCGGGGCGGGGTACGGGACAGGGAAATCGGATTTGCGACGAGGTCCATGACAGATCCGTCGTTGTCGGGGATCGTGACCCGGGGCGCGAGGCCGAGGCGTTCGGCGAGGTCGAACGCCTGGGCGAGGTCGTTGACCGGGCCGCAGGGCACGCCCAGGGGCGTGAGGTGCTCGAACCATTCGGCCGCCGTTCGGGTGGCGAGCAACTCGCCCACTTTCTCGGCCAGTTCGTCGACATGGGCGACCCGGTCGGGGTTGGTGGCGAAGCGCGGGTCGACGGCGAGGTCCGGTGCGCCCAGGCCCTGGCACAGGGCGGTGAACTGGCGGTCGTTGCCGACGGCGATGACCAGCGGCCGGTCCTTGGCCTGGTAGACCTCGTAGGGCGCGATGGAGGGGTGGCGGTTGCCGAGGATGCCCGGTACCTGACCGGCGAGGGTGTATCCGGCGGCCTGGTTGACCAGGCTCGACAGCAGGGTGGAGAGCAGGTTGACCTCGATGTGCTGTCCCTCGCCGGTGGCGTCGCGGTGGCGCAGTGCGGCGAGCACGCCGATCGCGGCGTGCAGGCCGGTCAGAACGTCGACGAGGGCGACGCCGGTCTTCACGGGCTGCCCGGGGGCGGGGCCGGTGACGCTCATCAGCCCGCCGACGGCCTGGATCAGCAGGTCGTAGCCGGGAAGACCCGCCCCCGGTCCGGCGCCGAACCCGGTGATCGAGCAGTAGAGGAGCCCCGGATTGCCGGAGCGGACCTGCTCGTAGCCGAGCCCGTGCCTCTCCATGGTGCCGGGCCTGAAGTTCTCGAAGAGCACGTCGGCGCGGCGCACCAGTTCGCTCGCGCGCCGGCGGTCCCGTTCGTCGCGCAGGTCGAGGGCGAGGGAGCGTTTGTTGCGGTTGACGGAGAGGTAGTAGGTGGCCTCGCCGTGGGCGTGGGGCGGGCCCCAGCCCCGGGTGTCGTCGCCGGTGGCGGGGTGCTCCACCTTGATGACGTCGGCGCCGAGGTCGGCGAGGAGCATGGTGGCGTAGGGCGCGGCGAGGACCCGGCCGAAGTCGGCGACGAGTACACCGCTCAGCGGCGGCTCCGCATGTGTCGTCACGGCGTCGGCCCTCCGGAGCTGCGCAGGTACACCGTCTTGGTGCGGGTGAAGAAGTCGCGCGCCGCCCGGCCCTGCTCCTTCGGCCCGTACGCGCTCTGCTTGACGCCTCCGAACGGCACGTGCGGATCGGCGCCCGCAGTCTCGGAGTTGATGTGCAGCACCCCGACGTCCACCTGGTCCATCGCGGCGGTGACGGCCCGCAGGTCGTCGGTGAAGAGGGCGGCGGAAAGGCCGAAGTCGCTGTCGTCGGCGAGGGCGAGGGCTTCCGTGACATCAACGGCGCGGCGGACGGCGAGGACGGGGCCGAAGAGTTCCTCGCGCCAGAGCGGGTCGTCGCCGGTCAGTTCGACGACGGTGGGCCGGACGAAGGCTCCGCCCATGCGGTCGTCGTCGTAGGGGCGGCCGCCGGTGAGGACGCCGACGCCGGAGCGGGCGGCCGCGGCATCCACGGCCTGCTGGATGTCGTCCCGCGCCTGGGTCGAGGCGACGGGCCCCATGTCGGTGGTCTCGTCCAGGGGGTCGCCCACCTTCAGGGCGGCGGCGCGCTTGGTGAGCCGGTCGAGGAACTCGTCGGCGACGGGCTCCTGCACGATGAGCCGGGAGGTCGCGGTGCACTTCTGCCCCGCGGATCGGAACGCGCCGGCCAGCACTTCCTGTACGGCGAGGTCGAGGTCGGCGTCGGCGAGCACGACGGCCGCGTTCTTGCCGCCCATCTCGGTCTGGACGGGCCGGGCCAGTCGCCCACAGGTGGCGATCAGGCCGCGTCCCACCGAGGTCGAGCCGGTGAAGGTGACCGCGTCGACACCCGGATGCTCGACGAGCCGGCCGCCGAGGCTCCCGTCTCCGATGAGCAGGGCGAGAACGCCGTCCGGCAGCCCGGCCTCGACCAGCGCCTCGGCCAGGCGCGTGGCGAGCAGCGGCACCAGACCGGCGGGCTTCCACACGACGGTGTTGCCGTAGGCGAGCGCCGGGGCGATCTTCCAGCCCGGAATCGCGATGGGGAAGTTGAACGGCGTCACGACCGCCACGACGCCGACGGGCCGGTGGACCACGTGGATCTGCTCGCCGGGTCGGGGCGAAGCGAAGACCTCGCCGGTCGGGCGGGAGCCCTCACCGGCGTAGTAGTGGAAGATCTCCGCGGCCCGGCGCACCTCGCCGATGCCCTCGGCCCGGGTCTTGCCCTCCTCCCAGGCCAGTTCCTCACCCCACTGCTCGGCGTGCGCGTCGATGACCTCGGCGGCGCGGTCGAGGATGCGGCCGCGGGCATGAGGCGGGGTGGCGGCCCAGCGGGGGAAGGCGTCCCGTGCGGCCGCGACGGCCTGGCCGAGGTCGATCTCCGTGGCCGACTGTCCTGTGGCCACGGTTTCATGGGGGCGTGCCGGATTGAGGTCGACGACCTCGCCGCCGTCGCCGGTCCGCCACTCCCCAGCGACGAGGTGGCGCAGAGTACGGGCTTGCCGGACCGTTCCGACCCGCTCTGTGCTGCTGCCTGCGGTGGATCGCATCGGCACTCCTTCCCGGATGTCCCGGCACGCCTCTGGGTCTCCTGGGCGCGGCGGACTGGTGAGGCCGTCATTCTGTTGGGGCAGCGTCCCCGGCGCACTGGACGAAATGGCACGTCCAAGGCTGTCCCGGCACGCCGATCCGTCGATGGTGCGGCGTCCGCCGCGGCGACAGGCTCGCCGTCCTCGGGCATCGCACACGCGCCGGGGCGATCCAGAGGATCCGGTCGCGCTGATGATCGTCGGCACAGCGGGGGCGAACAAGGCCGCCCACCCCCTGTATGCCATCCCGCTGACCTTGGTCTTCCTCCCCGTACTCGGGCCTCGGCGGAGCCGACTTCGCCATGTCCACCATCCGGTCGCCCGAGGCATCCCACCCGGAGCGCGCACCCTGGCGCCTCACCACCATCCGATCTCGCTCGGTGGCCGCCGCCGGCACCTTCCTCATCGGCTTCGGCATCTCCTCCACCGGTTTCCCAGCCCTCCCCTCAACCCCACAACCGTCGTCCGCGACCCGGCACGCGGCGGGGCCGACGATTCCGGCCGGGCCCCCGGTGAGGCCGGTCAGAAGGAAGACGCCGGAGGTGAGAGCGAGCGGTACGCGCCACAGGTCGACTCGGTCGGAGCCGTACCGGCCGGCCCCGCGTCCGGCCGAGGGCCCCAGGAACATGCTGGCCGCGCCGATCAGCGCGAGCAGGCCTACGGCCTGGGTTCCCTTGCCGTGGCGAGGGCCCGTGATCAGCAGGGCCACCGCGGTGCGGGCCACGCTGCACACCCCGAAGACGGTGACCTGGAAAGAGAAGCGGTCAAACGAACCAGTTCGCTCTCACGACGACTACGTGGCACTGGACGAGATGTCCCGCCCCGCACGCCAGGCACACGCCCTTGCGTCCATGGCCTCCGCCTCCCGTCCGTGTTTGGCTCGGCGCTCCCAACCCCCGCACATCCGGAGGATGTTTCATGCCCGTTGTTTCCCGGCCGGTCGGCGGCCCCGACCTCGCTCAGGTCCGGCGGATCGTGAGCGAGATCCCTGGCCCGCGTTCCCGTGAACTCCTGGCCCGTCAGCGGAACCTGGTACCGGCCGGTGTCGGCGCCGTCCTCCCCGTCTTCGTGGAGGCCGCGGGAGGCGGCGTGATCGTCGACGTGGACGGCAACTCGTTCATCGACTTCGGCAGCGGCATCGCGGTGACCACGGTGGGCAACTCCGCCGAGGCGGTGGCCGAGCGTGCGGCCGCGCAGCTGCGCCGGTTCACCCACACCTGTTTCCTGGTCAACCCGTACGAGTCCTACCTGGACGTGTGCGAGAAGCTCAACGAACTGGCCCCGGTCCCGGGCGAGAAGCGCACGATCTTGGTGAACTCCGGCGCCGAGGCCGTGGAGAACGCCGTCAAGATCGCCCGTGCCGCGACCGGCCGCCCCGGCATCGTCGTCTTCGACCACGCCTTCCACGGCCGCACGCTGCTCACGATGAGCCTCACCGCCAAGAACAGGCCCTACAAGCAGGGCTTCGGTCCCTTCGCGCCGGAGGTCCACCGCGCTCCCATGGCGTATCCCTACCGCTGGCCCACCGGTCCCGTCCGGTGCGCCGAGGAGGCGGCGTACGCGCTTGCGGATCTGCTCGACCGTCAGGTGGGCGCGGAGAACGTGGCCGCCGTACTGGTCGAGCCGATCCAGGGCGAGGGTGGCTTCGTCGTCCCTGCTCCCGGATTCCTGAGCAGCGTCGCCAATATCTGCCGGGCCCGGGGCATCCTGCTGATCGTCGACGAGATCCAGGCCGGCATCGCCCGTACCGGGCACATGTTCGCCTGCGAACACGAGGGCATCCAGCCCGATCTGATCACGACCGCCAAGGGACTCGCCGGCGGACTGCCGCTGGGTGCGGTGACCGGCCGCGCCGAACTGATGGACGCGGTCCCGGCGGGAGGCCTCGGCGGGACGTTCAGCGGCAACCCGGTAGCCTGCGAGGCGGCGCTCGGTGTCTTCGAAGAGATCGAGGCCCACGGCCTGATGGAACGGGCCCGGAAGATCGGCGAGACCATGCTGGAACATCTGGGCGAGCTCGCCGACGCGCATGACGTGATCGGTGACGTCCGGGGCCGGGGCGCCATGATCGCCGTCGAGCTGGTGGAACCGGAGGGCGACAGGGTGCCCGCCCCCGACCTCGCCGCCCGGGTGGCCAGGCGATGCCACGCGGACGGGCTGCTGGTCCTGACGGCCGGGAGCTACAGCAATGTGCTGCGGTTCCTGCCGCCCCTGTCCATCTCCGACGCTCTGCTGAAGGAGGGGTTGACCGTCCTGGGAGAGGCCATCGCCATGGAGCTGGCCTCGGCTGCGTGACCCTCCGTCAGCCTGCCCGGTCGCTGCCGCCGGGCTCCTGCCAGGCGGACAACGCCAGCAGGAGCTCGGCGCGCACGTGCGCCGAGTCGAGGTCCGCCGCGCCGAGCAGGCCGCGCACCCGCTCCATACGGCTGCGCAGGGTGTGCCGGTGCACGCCGAGCGCTGCCGAGGCCGCCTCCCACCCGCCGTTGTGCTCCAGGAAGGCGCGCAGCGAGACGAGCAGGTCGGTGCCGTGTGCGGCGTCGTGCGCGGCGAGCGGAGCCAGCTGCGTCTCGGCCAGCGTCACGAGGATCTTCCTCGTCTCCGGGGTGACGGCGAGGAGTTGGCCGGCCAGGGACTCGAAGGGCACCACGGCCAGGCTGCCGCGAGCCTCGGCGACCGACGCGGCGTTCAGAGCTTCGGTCAGCGCGGCGGGTCCGTCGGCCAGGTCGTGGACGGCGCTCAGGCCGGCCCAGGTGCGCGACCTCAGGCGAGCCCGCGCGCCGTCGGTGACCGTCTGTGCCGTGACCACGTGACCGGCCGGCAACAGCACCGCCGCGCATCCGCCGTGCCCGCGGCCGAACAGAGGCAGGCCGCGCTCGGCCAGCTCCGTCCCCACCGCCTGAAGGGCCCGGCGGGGGCCGCCGCCTCGCAGGACCAGGACGCGGATGCCGTCACGGACGGGAAAGCCCGCATCGGTGAGATGGTCCAGGGCGGCGGATGCGGTGATGGAGCCGCCCAGCAGCATCCGCAGGAACAGCCCGTTGACGCGGTTCTGCTCGTCGCGCAGCCGAAGGGGCTTCTCGGCCTCAAGAGCGACCAGCGAGGCCGCGTGCCCGAGCAGGAGATGGTCGACCGGCGTGAGCGTCCGGTCGGCGGCCAGGACCAGGCGGCCATGGGCGCGCGGTCCCACACGGACCTGCTGCACGGCCACCACGCCGTCCTGACCGGCGCTCACTGCGGCCGCCGCATGCTCCCGGGAAGGCGGACCGGCGCGCAGCGCGGCCTCGGGGGCTGCGGCGTCGGGCGGATGAGCCGCGCGCACCTTGCCGTCGTGGTCCAGGAGGACGACGGAGGTGGCGGTGGAGACGGCCAGCTCCCGCACCACCGCCTGGGCCCCGCCGTGCAGCGCGGCCCGGGTCATTCGCGGCTGGATGCGTGAGGCGCGTACGACACCCTCGTACTGCTGCTGCGCCAGACGCTCCATGACCGCCTTGGCGACGGCCACGAACGGTGTGGGCAGCGGCACCTCCAGCAGCGGCAGCCCCGCCTCCTCGGCCGCGGCGACAAGCGTCTCGGGTACCCGCTCGTGCGACAGGCCGATCCCGAAACCGACGGCGGCCACTCCGGCTTTCACCAGGCGGCCGACGTACTGCTCGCAGGCACCCGAGTCCGCGGTCAGACGGAGCCCGGTGGTGAGCAGCAGCTCACCACCGGTCAACCATGGTGCGGGGTCGGCCAGTTCGATGCTGTGCGCCCAGATCACGTCCCGGTCCAGGCCACCACTGTCCGCCAGCACCCGCAGACGCAGATCCTGGCGCCGTATCAGCCAGGCAAGCGGTACGCCCACCGCGCTCACCACCCATGACATTCAGAAGTAGAGGTATGGCGTTGCCGGAATCATCCCGGTCAGCGCTCCACCTCGAACGTGAAGTCGTAGGCGCTGCCCTTGGCGTCGCGGGCGTGCAGGTGCATCTGCCCGCGCGCCGTGCGCCACTTACCCGTTCCGCCTGTGATCGCGAGCGTGGAGTCCGCCACGTCGTAGAAGGGGCCCTGGACGACGATCGATCCGCCGCTCAGGGTCGTCGTCCAGGTGCACTCCCAGGCCGTGCCGGCCTTGGTGCGCACGCAGGAACCCTGGTCGCTGCCGACCTTGTGTCCGGCCGGGTCATAGACGGGGTTTGCGAAGGCCAGCGTGTCCCCGAGGCTGTCACCGCGCGGGCCGAGGTCGACGACCGTGTCGGTGTCGGCGTGCTCGATCAGCGTGAAGACGGCGGGACCGGCGCGGTGCCCCGCTGTCCTGTCGTCTGCCTGCGCCACGGAGACACCCGCGACGAGGGCCCCGCAGGCGGTGGCCGCGAGAACGGCCGCGAGACGGGACTTCCTCATGGTCACCAGCCCCCTTCGGCACGGCGGTCGTTGCGCACTTCGCTGTCTCCGAGGTCGAAGACGAGCAGCTTGGACTCGGTGAAGGTGTCGAGGAACCAGCCGGAGAGCTCGCGGCCGACGCCGCTCTTGCCGGTGCCGCCGAAGGGGGCGAGCTGGTCCCAGTAGTTGCTGGTCTCGTTGATGTTGACCGTGCCGTGCTGCAGGGCCTCCCCCACCCGCCAGGCCGTGGCGAGGTCGCGCGTCCACAGGGACGCGATCAGGCCGAGGTCGCTGGAGTTGGCGATCTCCACGGCCTCCTGCACCGAGGAGACCTTGATGACGGGCGCAACCGGGCCGAAGGTCTCCTCCTGGGCGATGCGCATCTCGGTCGTGACGCCGGTGAGGATCGTGGCCGGGAAGAAGAGGCCCTCCTCCTTGCCGAACTGCACGACGTCGGCGCCCTTTTCGCGGGCGTCCGCGACGTGCTCGGCGATGCGCCGCAGGGTGGCCTCGTTGCGTACGGGGCCCATGTCGGTGTCTTCCGACGCCGGGTCGCCGACGCGAAGTCGAGTGGCGCGGGCGGTCAGCTTGGTGACGAACTCGTCGTGCACGTCCTCGTGGACCAGAAGCCGTTCGGCCGAGGTGCAGACCTGTCCCGCGAAGTAGAAGCAGCCGTTGACCGCCGCCTCGACGGCGGCGTCGATGTCCGCGTCGGGCAGGATGATGAAGGGGCCGTCGCCGCCGAGTTCGAGCAGGTGCGGGCGCAGGGCCGCGGCCCGGGCGATGCGCTCGCCGGTGGCGGTGGAACCGGTGAAGAACAGGCCGTCGACGCCCGGGTGTTCGACGAGGGCCGCTCCGACGTCGCCGAAGCCATGCACGACGTTGATCACGCCGTCGGGCAGGCCGGCCTCGGTGAAGATCTCCGCGACGAGGTTGCAGCTGATCGGGGCGTACTCGGAGGGCTTCCAGACGGCCGTGTTGCCGGCGGCGACGATGTGCGCGAGCGCGATCGAGGAGATGTCGGTGGGGAAGTTGTACGGGGTCACGACGCCGACGACGCCCAGCGGGCGGTAGTTCATGACCAGCCGCTTGTTGTTCGTCTGCTCTTGCGTGGAGGGGAACGACAGGCCCCTGTGCCGCAGCACCTCCTCACCGGCCTTCTGCCAGGCGGGAGCCGCGTACTCGATGACCTCCTCGCGAGCCTCCGCGACGGTCTTGCCGATCTCCAGGGTCAGCACCCGGGCGACGTCCTCGGCGCGCTCGGCGAACAGCGCGTGCACCCGGCGCAGGATCTTGACCCGTTCGATGAGAGGCGTGGCGGCCCAGCTCGGCTGGGCCCGGCGGGCGGCGGCCACGGCGCGCTCGACGTCCTGGGCGTCACAGCGGGCCACCTCCGCGATCAGCTCGCCGGACTGCGGGGAGTGGACCGGGAAGCTGCCGGCACCGCCGTCCAGCCACGATCCGTCGACGAGGGCCTTCGTGGGCAGGGTTGTGGACATGGTTGTCTCCGCCTTCGGGGATTCGGTGTTGCGTGCGTGGGACGGGCGTACGGGGAACGGGGGTGCCGACGCGCCTCAGACGGCGGCGGTCGAGGAGGAAGCCGCGTGGGGGGCCGATGGGGCCAGCGCGTCTCCGGCCGGGGCGTCGCCCCGCTCGTGCGGTTTGGCGACTGCCATGTACAGGGCACCCACGCCCACCACGACGGCGCCGCTGACCAGCACGATGTAGTTGTCGTACCACGGCGTGCCCGGCGTGCGCGGCCAGCTGATGTTGACGAGCGCGACGACGCCGTAGACGAGGGCGCCGATCGTGACCGGAAGTCCCCACCGCTCCAGCCGGTACTCCCCGGACGGACGCCAGCCGCGCAGCCGCGCCCGCAGGGAGGCGAGGACGACCATCTGGAAGGCCACGTAGATGCCGAGGGTGGAGAAGGAGATGATCTTCACCAGGGCGTCGGCGGAGTACGCGGAACCCACGATGATCAGGCCGGGGAGGACGGCCGCGAGCAGCAGGGCGTTGGGCGGCACCCGCAGCCGCTCGGAGAACGCCGACAGCACCCGGCTGCCGGCGATCATCCGGTCGCGGGCGAAGGAGTAGGTCAGCCGGCTGGCGGCGGCCTGCAGACTCATCGCGCAGGAGACGAAGGAGAGCAGGACGATGACCAGGACGGCCCTGGCGCCGCCGCTGCCGAACGCGTCGGTGAGCACGCTCGTCACCGGGTCGGCGTCCTTGCCCGAGATCACCGCGCCGAAGTCGCTGACGGAGAGGATGAGCGCGAGGCACACCGCCGTCGCGGCGGCGCCGCCGATGTAGATGGTGCGCCGCATCGAGGTCGGGATGCGCCGTCCGGGGTTGGGCACCTCCTCGGCCACGTCGCCGCAGGCCTCGAAGCCGTAGTACTGGAAGACGCCGATGAGTGAGGCGGCCGCGAAGGCGTAGAAGTACGAGTGGCTGCCCTGGGATCCGAAGCCGTCGAACAGCACACCCAGCCCGTGGTGCCGGTTGGCGATCAGCAGCCAGGCGCCCACCACGACGGCTCCGACGATCTCAGCCACGAACCCGAACACGGCGACGGACGAGAGCACCTTCGTGCCGCCGAAGTTGATGACCGTGGCGAGCAGGAGAAGTCCCAGGGCGCACAGGATCGTCGTCGTGGTGCTGGAGGCGAAGCCGAACACCGCGGCCACGTACGGTCCGGCGCCGTAGGCGACCGCCGAAATGGTGGACAGCAGCGCGAGGAGGTAGATCCAGCCCGTCATCCACCCCCACTTACGGCCCCACAGCCTGCGGGCCCACGGGTACACCCCGCCGGCCACGGGGAACTCGGCGACGACCTCGCTGAAGACCAGTGCGACCAGCAACTGCCCGACGCCCGCGATCACAAAGGCCCAGATCATCGGCGGGCCGCCCGCCATCAGGGACGCCGCGAACAGGGTGTACACGCCCACGACAGGCGAGAGGTAGGTGAACCCCAGCGAGAAGTTCGCCCACAGGCTCATGTCCCGCTTGAACTCGGACTCGTAACCGAGAGCGGCGAGTCGCTGGGCGTCGGCGTCTGCTTCTGCGAGGGATGGCGGGGACTGCGTGGCGTCGTTCATCGACGGGCTCCTTGAGGGAAACACGCTCTGGCGGGATGGCGGCGGTGCAGGGGCCGTGGGGGAGGCCGACGAGGACCGGTGGTGTCCGGCGGGTCGAGTGCGCGAAAACCTACTACATTGAAGTTAAAAGGACAACGGTTTGACTGATAGCCTTGGGACGATCTCTCGTTTACGGATCTGGGACGTCTGAGGAGGGGCCGTGGTGGCAGTGGACGGCCGCTCACCGGTGATGAGCGCCGCCTTCGCGCCCCTGGGCGACTCCGGCCGGGCGGACATGGTGGTCCGCCGGATCGCCGAAGCGGTCACCATCGGGCTGATGGCCGACGGAGAGCAGCTCCCCAGTGAGAGCGACCTCGCCTGCCAGCTCGGTGTCGCCAACGGCACCGTCCGCGAGGCCCTGGCCATCCTGCGGGAGCAGGGACTCGTGGAGACCCGGCGCGGACGCAACGGCGGAAGCTTCATCCGCAGCCCGGAGGCGGGCCTGACCAGGATCCACCAGGCCCGCCTGAGGGAACTGGGCATCTCGGAGCTGCGCGATCTCGGCGACGAGCAGTTCGCCGTCTCGGGCACTGCGGCCCGTTTCGCCGCCGAACGTGCCCCCTCGGACCTGGCGAAGAGCCTGGACCGCCTGGTCACGGCCCTGCGCAAGGCTGAGTCCCCCGCCGAACGGCGCAAGGCCGACGCCCGCTTCCACATCGAGGTGGCCGTCGCCGCGCAGTCCGTCCGGCTGACGCGGCTGGAGGTCCGGCTGCAGGCGGAGCTCGGGCCGCTGTTGTGGCTACCGGGGGGCGACGGGCCCGACGCGTCGGCCTTCGCCGACCAGCATCACGAGATCCTGGTGGCCATCATCGCCGGAGACGCGACCGAGGCGCGCCGTCTCGCCGAGGAACATACCGTCGCCGGCGCTCGCCATCTGGTACGTACACACCTGCGGTTGACCGATGCCTGACCCCGTGGTGCACCCCACGCCACCCTCCTTGACGGAGCACAGTGATGACCAGCACCCCAGCCACCGGCATCGTCCAGTGCAGTGATTCCATCCAGGACGCGGTGGAATCCGTCTTCTCGGCGCTGACCGTCCTGGAGACCGAAGCGCGCGAACGTCTGAGCGCGGTCGGCCGCAAGCGCACGAATCCCGGGACGAGCGACCTCGCCGCCCTGCGGCCCACGATCCAGGACCTGCTGCGCGAGCAGGGCGACAGGTTCAACGGAACGGGTGTCGTCATGGCGCCCGACGCGCTCGCCGACGCCGCCTTCCATCTCGAGTGGTGGCAGCGGACCGCGGACCAGGGCTCCCGGCCCCTGCGGCTGAACCTGGATCCGCGGAGCGAAACTTTCTACGACTACACCCTCAAGCCGTGGTTCGTGATCCCCCGCGAGGAGGGTCACGGCACGGTCATGGGGCCTTACGTCGACCTGCACTGCGCCGGCCTCTACATCCTGACGTTCACCCGGCCGTTGACGGTGCATGGGGAGTTCGTCGGCGTCGTCGGGGCCGACGTCCCGGTGGCCGCCTTCGAGCAGCTCGTCATCCCCTCGCTCAAGCATCTGGGCGGCGAAGCCGTGGTGATCACCGGCGAGGGACAGGTCCTGGCCGCCAACACACCCACGTGGGCCGTCGGAGAAATGGCACGCGAACTACTGAGCCATGGGACCCGAGCGGAGCGGGCAGCGGTGCGGGCACCGGAGGTCGACTGGAGCGTGATCCGCGTGAAGTCCCCGGCTGCCGACTGAGCGGTGGCTGGCATCGCCACGAAGTCGGGCTGACCGACCCGGGCTCGGAAACCGCGGACGGCGACGCGACCACACTGCGAGGCCCTGGCGCGCGCCCGCGCGGCACAGTCTGCCTTCGCGACTACGCGTGGCGGGAGCGGCGTCAGACCACCGGCCGGGCGGCCGGGACGGCCGGGTTCAGCCCTGCGTGCCGTCCGGCTCGCGCATCATGGGGCGCATGCTCCACGGCCCGAGGTCCCTCACTCGGCCGGTTCGGGAATGCATCACAAGATCTTCGGCGAGTTGGGCGCGCTCGTTCGGCGTCCCCAAACTGCGCAGAGCGGGCACGTGGTGGGGAGCCGGGGTTTTGTCCGCGGACTAACAGAAGCGGGGTGACCGTACGCAGCACCTTGTGTGACAGGGTCCGGTGGCTGATCTCACCGCCTCGACATGAGCCGGACAGACGCGCCGAATGACGCTACTTGGAGAGCACCGGACCTCGCCGACGAAGTCGCCCCCGGCTGCCTGCGGGATGCCACCGCCCTGCTGAACGCATGGGGTACTCGGCTCCCCGAGACGACCACCCGCATGGTCCCTGCCGCTCGCCCGGTGGCCGGATCCGCGGCTCAATTTCATTCGGGACACTTTGTTGGTACGTCCTGACATACCTGTTGACATCCCTGCGGAGCGGCTCCATAGTCTCTCCAACTAGAGCGCGCTACTAAAGCGCTCCAGTTGCTGAACAGGTGGTCACACCTACGACCGCCGCAGAAGAACGCGTCGCCACGCGCGACACATTCGCGCCATCCGCGCACCACGTCGCCTCTCGGTGATCAGGCATCGACCGCCGACGTCGGCCGCGCTTCTACTCATCACAGACTCCACCCCGACAAGCACAGCGAGGTGCCAGGGACATGCACAGAAACCACCGAGCCGCCGTTCTCACCGCTACCGTCCTCGCCGGAACCCTGCTAGCCGCCGGCTGTTCCAGCAGCTCGGGCGGAAAGAAGTCCGAGGAAGGCAACGCGGCCGCCTCGGCGGGCAAGGCCACTACCCCGCGCATGACGGTGGCCATGGTCACCCACGCCTCCCCCGGCGACACCTTCTGGGACCTGGTCCGCAAGGGCGCCCAGGCCGCGGCCGCCAAGGACAACGTCAAGCTCGTCTACTCCAGCGACCCCAACGCGGGCAACCAGGCCAACCTGGTGCAGAACGCCATCGACCAGAAGGTCGACGGCATCGCCCTGACCGCCGCCAAGCCCACCGCGATGAAGGACGTCGTGGCCAAGGCCAAGGCCGCCGGCATCCCCGTCGTCGGCTTCAACTCCGGCGTCGGCGACTGGCAGAAACTCGGCATGCTCGAATACTTCGGCCAGGACGAGAACATCGCCGGCCAGGCCTTCGGCCAACGCCTGAACCAGCTCGGCGCCAAGCACGCCCTGTGCGTCATCCAGGAGCAGGGGCAGGTCGCCCTGGAGGCCCGCTGCGCCGGCCTGAAGAAGGGCTTCAGCGGCAAGACCGACATCCTCTACGTCAACGGCACCGACATGCCGTCCGTGAAGTCGACGATCACCGCCAAGCTCAAGCAGGACTCCTCCATCGACCAGGTGGTCACCCTCGGCGCCCCGATCGCGCTGACGGCGATCCAGTCGTTGTCCGACGCCGGCAGCAAGGCCAAGCTCGCCACCTTCGACCTCAACAAGGACCTGGTGAAGGCCGTCCAGGACGGCAAGGTCGAGTTCGCCGTGGACCAGCAGCCGTATCTGCAGGGCTACCTCGCGGTCGACTCACTGTGGCTCTACAAGACCAACGGCAACTTCAGCGGCGGCAGCACCGCGCCCGTCCTCACCGGCCCGGCCTTCATTGACAAGACCAACGTCGACACCGTCGCCAAGTTCGCCGCGAACGGGACACGGTGATGAGCATGGCCCAGCATGCCGAGCCGGCGGTGAACACACCGCCGGCCCCCGGCCCGAAGGAAACCGACGGCCGGACCGTGCAACGTACCCTGCCGCTGAGGGCGCTGGCCCGGCCCGATGTGGGCGTCTTCCTCGGCGCCGCCGCCGTCTACGTGTTCTTCCTGATCTCGGCGCCGCCGGTGCGCGACGCCGGATCGATGGCGAACATCCTCTACCAGTCCTCGACCCTCGGCATCGTGACCGTCCCGGTCGCGCTGCTGATGATCGGCGGCGAGTTCGACCTGTCGGCCGGCGTCGCCGTGATCACCTCCGCCCTCACCGCGAGCATGCTCAGCTACCAGCTGACCATGAACGTCTGGGTCGGCGTGATCGCCGCCCTGGTCGTCTCCCTGGGCATCGGCTTCCTCAACGGCTGGCTCGTGGTCAAGACCGGGCTGCCCAGCTTCCTGGTCACCCTCGGATCCTTCCTGATCCTGCAGGGCGTGAACCTCGCGGTGACCAAGCTGGTCACCGGCAACGTCGCCACCGACGACATCAGCACCATGGACGGCTTCAACAGCGCCAAGAAGGTCTTCGCCTCCAGCTTCGACATCGGCGGCGTCCAGGTGAAGATCACCATCTTCTGGTGGCTGCTGTTCGCCGCGATCGCCACCTGGGTGCTCTTGCGCACCAAGTACGGCAACTGGACCTTCGCCGTCGGCGGCAACAAGGACTCCGCCCGCGCCGTCGGTGTCCCCGTGGCCTTCACCAAGATCTCCCTGTTCATGCTGGTCGGCTTCGGCGCCTGGTTCATCGGCATGCACCAGCTGTTCTCCTTCAACACCGTCCAGTCCGGCGAGGGCGTCGGCCAGGAACTGATCTACATCTCCGCCGCGGTCATCGGCGGCTGCCTGCTCACCGGCGGTGCCGGCTCGGCGATCGGCCCGGTCTTCGGCGCGTTCATGTTCGGCATGGTCCAGCAGGGCATCGTCTACGCCGGCTGGAACCCCGACTGGTTCAAGGCCTTCCTCGGCGTCATGCTGCTCGGCGCCGTCCTGATCAATCAGTGGGTCCAGCGCACAGCGACCCGAAGGTGACCCCTATGACGAACAACGCAAGCGGCACCCACGGTGCCGTCCTCACCGACACCGTCCCCGACGACGCCGACCGCCTGATCGTCCAACTGCGTAACGCCGGCAAGGCCTACGGCAACATCCGCGCCCTGCACGGCGTCGACCTCGCCGTGCGCCCCAGCCAGGTCACCTGCGTCCTGGGCGACAACGGCGCCGGCAAGTCCACCCTCATCAAAATCATCTCCGGCCTGCACCAGCACACCGAGGGCGAGTTCCTCGTCGACGGCGAACCGGTGCACTTCACCACCCCGCGCCAGGCCCTCGACCGCGGCATCGCCACCGTCTACCAGGACCTGGCCACGGTCCCGCTGATGCCGGTGTGGCGCAACTTCTTCCTCGGCTCCGAGATGACCAAGGGACCCTGGCCGATCCGCCGTCTCGACATCGAGAAGATGAAGAAGACCGCCGACCACGAGCTGCGCGAGATGGGCATCGTCCTGGACGACCTGGAACAGCCCATCGGCACGCTCTCCGGCGGCCAGCGCCAGTGCGTCGCGATCGCCCGCGCGGTCTACTTCGGCGCCCGCGTCCTGATCCTGGACGAGCCGACCGCCGCCCTGGGCGTCAAGCAGTCCGGTGTCGTGCTCAAGTACGTCGCCGCCGCCCGCGAGCGCGGCCTGGGCGTCATCTTCATCACCCACAACCCGCACCACGCCTACATGGTCGGCGACCACTTCAGCGTGTTGCGCCTGGGCACCATGGAACTGTCCGCCGAGCGCAGCCAGATCACGCTCGAGGAGCTGACCAACCACATGGCCGGCGGCACCGAACTCGCCGCCCTCAAACACGAGTTGTCCCAGGTACGCGGCGTCGAGGTCGAAGAACTCCCCGAGGAAGCAGACCTCACCGCACCCGTGGCGGCCACGGGCGAGGCGGCCGCGTCCTGACAACGGCGTACACGTCAACCGTCCACCCATGCCCGGTGGGCGTCCACGGTCCGGCCACAAGGCCGCCGCTCCCAGGACGCCTGGCCGAAGGCGCCCACCGACATCCAAGCGAACACGGGGAAAGCCCCGCATGAGCACCGTACGCATCGGAGTGATCGGCGCCGGCAACATGGGCGCCGATCATGTGAACACCCTGCACCGTCATGTCTCCGGGGCCGTGGTCACCATGGTCGCCGACATCGACGAGGAACGGGCCGCCACCGTCACGGACGCCGTACCCGGGGCGCGTGCGACCGATGACCCCTATGCCCTGATAGGCGATCCGGAGGTCGACGCCGTCGTCATCGCCTCGCACGACACCACCCACGCCGATCTGACCGTCGCGGCCGTACGGGCCGGAAAACCCGTGCTGTGCGAGAAGCCCCTCGCCCCCACACCGGCCGAATGTGTCCGTGTCGTACGAGAGGAGCGGCAGACGGGCGGGCGGCTGATCTCGCTGGGCTTCATGCGCCGCTTCGACCCCGCGTACACGGAGCTCAGGGATGCGATCGCGGACCGTGTCTGCGGGGCGCCGCTGCTGTTGCACTGTGTCAGCCGCGGGGTCTTCTCAGCTCCCGGTGCCACCGACGAACTCAGCATCACCGGGTCGGCCGTCCACGAGTTCGACACTGTGCCCTGGCTGCTCGACTCGGAAATCGACGAGGTGAGTTGGCACGCCACCCGCTCCACGAGCACGGCCACTGGCCTGCGCGACCCGCAACTGATGCTGCTGCGCACCGCCGACGGCGCGCTGACCACCGTCGAGGTGTTCCTCAACGCCGGTTACGGCTACGACATCCGCTGCGAGGTGGTGGGCGAGCGCGGCACCTTGGCCCTGGCTCACCCCGCGCGCGTCGTCACCGACTTCGCCCGCGCCCGTTCCCTCGGCTACCCGGCCGACTGGCGCCCCCGGTTCGCCGACGCCTACCGCCTCGAACTCCAGGCCTGGGCCGACGCGGTCGCCTCCGGCACGCCCTCTCCACTCGCGACCGCGGACGACGGGCTGGTGGCGGGCGCGGTGGCCGAGGCCGTCATCACGTCCATGAAGAACGGGGGCCGCAGCGTCGCCGTCCGGGTACCGGAGGTCTGAGCATGCCCGCCTTTCCCACCGCCCTTCCCGCCCCGCGCACTCCGGCCTCGATGGAAGCGCCCGTACTGCGCTGGGGTGTTCTGGGCACCGGCTGGATCGCCGAGCGCTTCATCGCCTCCGTGCAGCGCCACACCCGGCAGAGTTTCACGGCCGTCGCGTCGCGTGACGGCACCCGCGCAAAGGAGTTCGCGGGCCGCCACGGCATCCCGCACGCGTACGGCTCCTACGAGGAGCTGGCAGCTGCGGCGGACGTCGACGTCGTCTACGTTGCCACCGAGCACACCGCCCACCTCGACTGCGCCCGGATCTCCCTCACGGCCGGCAAGCACACGCTCGTGGAGAAGCCGCTCGCGCTCAACGCCCCCCAGGCCGCGGAGATCGCCCGACTGGCCACGGAGCGCGGCCTGTTCTGCGCCGAGGCGTTGTGGACCTTCTTCCTGCCCAGATTCGACGTCGTACGGCAGATCCTCGACGCCGGCGTCCTCGGTGGCATCCGCACCGTGCTGGCCGACCACGGCGAGCACTTCACGGGCGGCCACCGCATTCTCCGCCCTAACCTGGCCGGCGGCCCCCTCCTCGACCTGGGCACGTACCCGCTCTCCTTCGCCGTGTCGGTCCTCGGCGAGCCGGTGGAGCTACAGGCCTTCGCCCAGCCCCACCCCGCGGGCGTCAACGGCCAGACCGCCGCCCTCCTCCGCAACGCCGACGGCGGCCAGGGCATCGTCCACACCACGCTGTTCAGCGACACGCCCACCACGGCCACGGTCGCCGGAACCCACGCCACCCTGAGCCTGTCGGGCCCCTTCTACCAACCCGGCGAGGTGCTCCTCACCCCGGCGGGCGGCGGGAAACCGCTGTCGTACGGCGAAGCGCGCACCGCACACGACGCCCTGCACTTCGAGGCCGCGGAGGTGGCCCGATGCATCGGCGCCGGACGGCTCCAGACGCCGCTCCGGCCGCTGGACGACTCCGTGTCCACGCTCCGGGTGATGGACGAGATCCGCCGCCTGTGCGGCCTCACCTGGCCCGACGAGGACTCAGGAACGGTCTGGGCAGAGGCGGCACCCCGGCCTCGTACGACAGCCTGACCACTGCTGGGCATCAGCGCCTCGGCGGCGGCCCGCTGGTCCCCCGTACTACCAGCTTCGGCTCCACCACGGCCTCCCGCGGCTCGCGTTGAGGATCCTCCAGCCGTTCCACCGCGAACCGGACGGCATGCTCGGCCATGAGTCCCGCGTCCTGGCGGACGGTGGTCAGCCCGATCGGCATCAGGTGGGAGAGATGGCTGTCGTCATAACCGACCACGGACATGTCGCGCGGAACCTCGACGCCGGCGCGGGTCAGGGGCATCAACAGACCCATCGCGCTGCGGTCGTTGCCCGCGAGGACCGCCGTCGGCAGCGGCCGCCCCTCCTCGCGCTCCGTCAACAGCAGACGCCCGGTCTCGATGCCGGACTGCTCGGTGTGCTCGCCGGGGATGACGCGTTCCTCGGCCTCCAGGCCATGGCGGCGCATCGCTGCCCGGTAGGCGCGCCGGCGTTCGGCCGAGCCGGGGCCGCGGCCGCCGTCGATGTGCACGATCCTGCGGTGTCCCAGCTCCACGAGGTGGTCCATCGCCTGGCGCACCCCCTTGGCCTCGGCGGAATGCACAAAGTCCACGTGTGCGTGCGGGACCCTGCGGCTGACGGAGACGGCGACCGTGCGGCGTCCCAGCTCGTCCAGGAAGTCGGGTTCGGCGAAGGAGCCGAGCAGGATCACCGCCTCGCAGCGGTGGCTGAGCAGCGCCTCGACGGTCTTCTCCTCGCTGCGGCCCGCAGTGGCGCCGGAGAGCAGGACCTCGTAGCCGAGGCGCTCGGCCTCGGGGTAGATCCCTTCGATGAGGTTGGTGTGGAAGGTCTGTTGGACGGTGAACATCACGCCGAGCGTGCGGCTGCGGCCACGCGCCAGCAGCCGGGCCGCGCTGTCGGGCCGGTAGCCGATCTCGTCGGCGACCCGCAGCACCCGCTGCCGGGTCTCCTCGCTCGCGCCCGGCTGATTGCGGAACACGATCGAGACGAGCGCCCGCGAGACGCCCGCCTTCTCGGCGACGTCCGCCATCGTGGGCCGCTGCTTGCCCGATGCATCCACCGTGAATCCGCCCTCCGACGCCGCCCACCCTAGCGGTGATCAAGAAATCTTCTGGCAACAACCTATTGACATGACATTTGGACTGGGGTCATCGTACTCGCACTAGAGCGCGCTAGTAGAGCGCGGCAGGAATTCTTCCGCGACAGCTCCCCGGAGTCCTCACCGGCGTCTCCGGAACGAAGGGAAACCAGCGTTATGCCGTTCGAAGTGCTGACCATGGGCCGCGTGGGAGTGGATGTGTATCCGCTCCAGACGGGCGTGGGGCTGGCCGAGGTCACCTCGTTCGGCAAGTACCTGGGCGGCAGCCCCACCAATGTCGCGGTGGCCGCGGCGCGATACGGCCGGACGGCCGCGGTGATCACGAAGACCGGGCGGGACCCGTTCGGCGACTTCGTGCGCACCGCACTGGCCGGCTACGGCGTCGACAGCAGCTTCGTCGGTACGTCGGACATCGCGCCCACGCCGGTGACGTTCTGCGAGATCTTCCCGCCGGACGACTTCCCGCTGTACTTCTACCGCCTGCCCAAGGCGCCCGACCTGGACATCGCCGCCGGTGAGCTGGACCTGGGCGCGGTACGGGACGCGGCGGTCTTCTGGATGACGGGGACCGGCCTGAGCGAGGAGCCCAGCCGCTCGGCCACCCTGGCCGCGCTGGAGCACCGGGCGAAGGCGGGCACGACCGTGTTCGACCTGGACTGGCGGCCGATGTTCTGGGCCGACCCTGCCCGGGCGCGGACGTACTACGCCGAGGCGCTGCGGCACAGCACGGTGGCAGTCGGCAACCTCGACGAGTGCGAGGTCGCCACCGGCGAGCGCGAACCCTCGGCGGCGGCGAAGGCGCTGCTGGCCGCCGGTGTGGAGTTGGCAGTGGTCAAGCAGGGCCCGAAGGGCGTACTCGCCGTGGACCGGAGCGGCGCGGTCGCCGAGATCCCCCCGGTGCCGGTCGACGTGGTCAACGGCCTCGGCGCCGGTGACGCGTTCGGCGGGGCCCTGTGCCACGGCCTGCTCTCCGGCTGGGACACCCGCCGCACGGTGTCCTTCGCCAACGCCGCCGGCGCCATCGTCGCCGGCCGACTGTCCTGCTCGGACGCCATGCCGACCGAGGCCGAAGTCAACACCAAGCTCGATGAGGTGACCCGTGCAGTCTGAGAAGCTGAGCCGGATCGTGTCCGCCCGCGTGGGCGACCCCGGCGCCATCGCGGCCGCCGCCGCCCGCCGCATGCCGGCCACCTCGCTGCTGGGCAAGCACGGCAGGGCGATGATCATCGCGGCCGACCATCCGGCACGGGGCGCCAACGGCGTCGGCTCCGACCCGACCGCCATGGCCGACCGCTTCGAGCTCCTCGACCGGCTGTGTGTCGCCCTGGAACGCCCGGGTGTGACGGGCGTGTTGGCCACCGCCGACATTCTCGAGGACCTTCTGCTGCTCGGCGTTCTCGACGGCAAGAGCGTCTTCGGTTCCATGAACCGGGCCGGGCTCGCGGGTTCGGTGTTCGAGATCGACGACCGGTTCACCGGCTACGACGCCGAGACCATCGCCGCGATGGGCTTCGACGGCGGCAAGATGCTCACCCGCATCGCCCTCGACGACCCGGCCACCCCGGCCGCCCTGTCCGAGACCGCGCGTGCGGTCAATGAGCTCAATGACCGTCGGCTCATCGCGATGGTCGAGCCGTTCATGTCGGCATGGCAGGACGGCAGGATCCGCAACGACCTGTCGACGGACGCCGTCGTCAAGTCCGTCACGATCGCGTCCGGGCTGGGCCGACGTACCGCCTACACCTGGCTCAAGCTCCCGGTCGTCGCCGACATGGAGCGCGTCCTGGCCTCCTCGACCCTCCCGGCGCTGCTGCTGGGTGGTGAGGTGACCGACCCGGAGGCGGCGTTCGCGTCCTGGGGCAGGGCGCTCAAGCAGCCCACCGCGCAGGGTCTGGTCGTGGGCCGTTCCCTGCTCTATCCGGCCGGCGGCGACGTGGCCGGAGCCGTCGACAAGGCGGTGAGCCTGCTGTGAGCAACAAGTACCACCTGCCCAGGGGCACTTCGGCCGACGGGCCCTACGACGTCCTGGTCACGCCCGAGTCGGCGGGCTGGGGATACTCCGGCCTCCGGATCCTGCCTCAGAAGCCGGGCGAGGCACACGCCCTGTCCACCGGAGACTCCGAGTTCCTGGTCCTGCCGCTGACCGGCTCCTGCACCGTCACCACGGACGCCAGGACCTTCGAACTCGAAGGCAGGACCGGCGTGTTCGCCTCGGTCACCGACTTCGCCTATCTGCCTCCCGAGTCGGAGGCCCTGATCAGCAGCGCGCAGGGAGGTCTGTTCGCGCTGCCCTCCGCCCGTACCGAGCGGAGCTCACTCTCCGCTCGGTACGGGCCCAAGGAGGACGTCCCTGTCGAGCTGCGCGGCGCGGGCGCCTGCTCACGGCAGGTCAACAACTACTGCCTGCCCGGCACCTTCGAGGCCGACCAGCTGCTGGTGTGCGAGGTCCTCACACCCGGCGGCAACTGGTCGTCGTATCCGCCGCACAAGCACGACGAGGCGCGGCCGGGCGTGGAGTCGGAGCTGGAGGAGATCTACTACTTCGAGGTCGCGGGCGACGGGAACGGCTTCGGCTACCAGCGGGTGTACGGCACCGCCGAGCGGCCCATCGACGTGCTCGCCGAGGTCCGATCCGGCGACACCGTCCTCATCCCCCACGGCTGGCACGGCCCGTCCATCGCCGCTCCCGGCTACGACCTCTACTACCTCAACGTCATGGCCGGCCCCGGCCAGGACCGCGCCTGGCTGATCTGCGACGACCCCGCCCACGGCTGGGTCCGCACCACCTGGGAGTCCCAGGACATCGACGACCGGCTCCCCTTCGAAGGACTCACGCAGCGATGAACACCGTCCGACTCACCACCGCGCAGGCCCTGGTGCGTTTCCTGGCGGCCCAGTACAGCGAGCGCGACGGCCAGGAGCAGCGGCTCATCCCCGGGGTGTGGGGCATCTTCGGGCACGGCAACGTCGCCGGCATCGGCCAGGCCCTCCTGCAGGCCGCCACCACCGGCGAGGCCGACATGCCCTACTACCTGGCCCGCAACGAACAGGGCATGGTGCACGCCTCGGTCGCCTACGCCAAGATGCGCGACCGGCTGGCGACCTTCGCCTGCACCGCGTCGACCGGCCCGGGCTCGACGAACATGATCACGGGTGCGGCGCTGGCCACCACCAACCGGCTGCCGGTGCTGCTGCTGCCCTCGGACATGTTCGCCACCCGCGCCGCCGACCCGGTGCTGCAACAGCTGGAGGACACCCGCGGCGGCGACGTCACCGTCAACGACGCCTTCCGCGCAGTGTCGAAGTACTTCGACCGCGTCTCGCGCCCCGAGCAGCTGATCCCGGCCGCGCTGGCCGCGATGCGGGTTTTCACCGACCCGGTCGAGACCGGGGCCGTCACCCTCGCGCTGCCGCAGGACGTACAGGCCGAGGCCCACGACTGGCCCCTCTCCTTCTTCCGGCGGCGGGTGTGGCACGTGGGCCGCCCGGTCCCGGAGCCGGCCGCCGTCGAGCGGGCCGCCCGCCTGCTGCGCGGCGCCCGCAAGCCGCTCATCGTGGCCGGTGGCGGTGCCGTGTACTCCGGCGCGGAGACCGCCCTGCGGGCGTTCGCCGGGGCCACTGGCATCCCCGTCGCCGACACCCACGCCGGCAAGGGCGCCGTCCCCTGGGACCACCCCTACGCCGTCGGCGGCATCGGCTCAACGGGGTCGTACGCCGCGGATGAGCTCGCGAAGGAAGCCGACGTCGTCCTCGGCATCGGCACCCGCTACTCCGACTTCACCACCGCCAGCCACACCGTCTTCGCCAACCCGGACGTCACCTTCGTCAATCTCAACGTCGCACGCCTGGACGCCGTCAAGCACTCCGCCGAGCCGCTGGTCGCCGACGCCCGCCTCGGCATCCAGGCCCTCGCCGCAGCACTGGACGACTGGCAAGTCGAGGATTCCTACCGCCGCCATACGCGCCAACTCATAGCCCGCACCCGGGAGATCGAGGAGGAATGCTTCGCGCCCGACCGCAACACCGGCGAACTGCCCGCACAGACCCAGATCCTTGGCGCCCTCAACGACGTCCTGGACGACCGCGCCGTGGTCATCAACGCGGCCGGCTCCATGCCCGGCGACCTGCAACAGCTGTGGCGGGCCCGGGACCCCAAGGCCTACCACGTCGAATACGCCTACTCCTGCATGGGCTACGAGGTCGCCGCCGGCGTCGGCGCCAAGATGGCCGACCCCACCCGCGAGGTCGTCGTCCTGATCGGCGACGGCTCGTACCTGATGATGGCTCAGGAGATCGTGACCATGGTCTCCGAAGGCCTGAAGGTCATCATCGTCCTCGTCCAGAACCACGGCTTCGCCTCCATCGGCGCCCTGTCCGAGTCGCTCGGATCACAGCGGTTCGGCACCAAGTACCGCTACCGCGACGGCGATTCAGGACAGCTCGACGGCGACGTGCTCCCCGTCGACCTCGCCGCCAACGCCGCATCGCTCGGCGCCGACGTCCTCCACGCCGCCACCCTCGAGGAGTTCCGCACCGCGATGGAGAAGGCCAAGGCGTCGAGCCGCACCACCCTCGTCCACGTCGAGACCGACCTCTACGGGCCCAACCCGCCCGGCCACGGCTGGTGGGACGTCCCGGTCAGCGAGGTCTCCGCCCTCGACACCACCCAGGCCGCCTACGAGACCTACGCCGCCCACAAGCAGACCCAGCGCCACTACCTGTAAGACCCCGTCCCCGCAAAGGAAACCCGCACCGTGAAGACCATCGAGCACTGGATCAACGGCTCCCTCACCCCGGGCTCCGCCTCCGACACCCAGCCGGTGTTCAACCCGGCCACCGGACTGGAGCAGGCCCAGGTCGTCCTCGGCGGCGCCACCGACGTCGACACGGCGGTCCAGGCAGCCTCCCGCGCCTTCGAGACCTGGTCGGAGTCCTCCCTCACCCAGCGCACCCAGGTCATGTTCAACTTCCGCCAGCTCCTCGTCGACCACGAGGAAGAACTCGGCCGGATCATCTCCGCCGAACACGGCAAGACCATCGACGACGCCCGCGGCGAGATCACCCGCGGCCGTGAGGTCGTGGAGTTCGCCTGCGGCCTCGGCGACGTCCTCAAGGGCAGCTTCTCCGACCAGGTGTCGCGTGGCGTGGACGTGCACAACTTCCGCCAGCCGCTGGGTGTGGTGGCGGGCATCACCCCCTTCAACTTCCCGGCCATGGTGCCGCTGTGGATGCACCCCGTCGCCATCGCCACCGGCAACACCTTCATCCTCAAGCCCTCCGAACGCGACCCCTCGGCCGCGATCTTCGTCGCCGAGCTGTACAAGAGGGCAGGTCTCCCGGACGGCGCCTTCAACGTCGTGCACGGCGGCAAGGACGCGGTCGACGCCATCCTCACCCACCCCGGCATCGAGGCCGTCTCCTTCGTCGGATCGACACCGATCGCCAAGTACGTCCACGAGCAGGCCACTTCGCACGGCAAGCGGGTCCAGGCCCTCGGCGGCGCCAAGAACCACGCCGTCGTCCTCCCGGACGCGGACCTGGAGTTCGCCGCGAACCACATCACGGCCGGCGCCTACGGCTCCGCCGGCGAACGCTGCATGGCCGTCTCCGTGGCCGTCGCCGTCGGCGACGCCGCGGACGGGCTGGTCGAGGTCCTGGAGCGCAAGGCCCGCGAGGTCAAGGTCGGCCCCGGCGACCGGCCCGGCACGGAGATGGGCCCGCTGGTCACCAAGGCCGCACAGGAACGTGTCGAGAACGCCGTCGGCACCGCCGCCGTACAGGGCGCCACGGTCGTCGTCGACGGACGCGGGCTGAAGGTCGACGGCCACGAGGAGGGCTTCTTCACCGGCCCGTCCCTGCTCGACCACGTCACCGCCGAGATGGACGCCTACAAGGAGGAGCTGTTCGGGCCGGTCCTGGCCATCGTGCGCGCCAAGTCCCTCGACGAAGCGATCGCGCTGATCAACGCCAACCCCTACGGCAACGGCACCGCCCTGTTCACCGCCTCCGGCGAGGCCGCCCGCCGATTCCAGCGCAACATCCACGTCGGCATGATCGGCATCAACGTCCCCGTGCCCGTCCCGATGTCCTACTACTCCTTCGGTGGCTGGAAGGACTCCCTCATCGGCGACTCCCCCATCCACGGCCCCGAAGGCATCCGCTTCTACACCCGCCCCAAGGTCGTCACCACCCGCTGGCCCCAGCAAACCCAACACGTCGCCGCCGGCTTCAACTTCCCCACCTCCAACTGACCCCCGTCCCTCTCCCCAAAGGACACGCCATGGCAACGGCGCCATCCCCGCTCCGCACCACCGCCGGCAACCTGTGCCTGGGCTCCGCCCCCGACTCCTGGGGCATCTGGTTCCCCGAGGACGAGCACCAGGTGTTGTACACCCGCTTCCTCGACGAGCTGGCCGCGGCCGGGTACCAGTGGCTGGAGCTCGGACCGTACGGCTATCTCCCCACCGACCCGCAGCGGTTGAAGGCCGAACTGGATGCCCGGGGGCTCCAGGTCTCCGGCGGCACCGCCTTCGGCGCACTGCACCGGCCGGAAGCCTGGGACGACATGCTCGCCCACGTCCGCCAGGTCGCCACGCTGACGGCTGCCGCGGGCGCCCACCATCTGGTCCTGATCCCGCCGATGTACCGGGACGAGAAGAGCGGCGCGTTCACGGAGTCGCCGGAGCTGACCGCCGAGCAGTGGGCCGGCTTCGGCAAGGCCGCCGACCGGCTCGGCAAGCTGCTCCTCGACGAGTACGACGTACGCCTCGTCATCCACCCGCACGCCGACAGCCACATCCAGACCCAGCCGGAGATCGAGCGGCTGCTGAACGAGTCGGACTCGCGCTACACCAACCTCTGCCTGGACACCGGGCACGTGGCCTACGGCGGCGGTGACAACCTCGATCTGATCCGCCGCTTCGGCGAGCGCGTCGGCTACGTGCACATCAAGCAGATGGATCCCGAGGTGCTGGCCCAAGTGGCTGCCGAGGACCTGTCGTTCGGCGAGGCCGTCAAGCGCGGAGTATGTGTGTCGCCCCCGGCCGGTGTGCCGAACCCGGCCGATGTGGTGGCCGAACTGGCCAAGCTGGACGCCGAGTTGTTCGTGATCGTCGAGCAGGACCTGTACCCGTGCGCTCCCGAGGTGCCACTGCCCATCGCGGTCAACACGCGTGAGCACCTGGCCGGCCTCGGCCTCACCGGAACCGCTCGCCCGAACCTGGACCGATAGGAGGCGGCCATGGACGTCAGGGACGACACGACCACGGCTCCGGTCACCTCGGTCACGGACCACGCCCCTGCGGCGGTCTCCCGCCGGCTCCGGCTCATCACCGTCATCGCCACCTTCGGCGGGCTGCTCTTCGGCTACGACACCGGCGTCATCAACGGCGCCCTGCCCTACATGACCGACGACCTCGGCCTGACCGCGGTCACCGAGGGCATGGTCACCAGCTCGCTGCTCCTCGGCGCGGCGCTGGGCGCGATCACCGGCGGCCGACTGTCGGACGCGCGCGGACGGCGCCGTACGATCCTCACCCTCGCCGTGATCTTCTTCGTCGGTGCGCTGGGCTGCACGCTCGCGCCGAACGTCGCGGTCATGGTGGTGGCCCGGTTCGTGCTCGGCCTCGCGGTCGGCGGCGCCTCGGTGACCGTGCCCGTCTACCTCGCGGAGGTCTCTCCCGCCGAGCGGCGCGGCGCACTGGTCACCCGTAACGAACTGATGATCGTCAGCGGGCAGTTGCTGGCCTTCACCTCCAACGCGATCATCGCCCAGGTCGGCGGCGAGTCCGGCGGGGTATGGCGCTGGATGCTCGTGCTCGCCACGATCCCGGCCGTGGTGCTGTGGTTCGGCATGCTGGTCATGCCCGAGAGCCCGCGCTGGCTGGCCTCCCAGACCCGCTTCACCGAGGCTCTCGACGTGCTCAAGCAGGTGCGCTCCCAGCAGCGGGCCGAGGCCGAGCTCGCCGAGGTCTCCGCGCTCGCGGTCAAGGAGGAGCAGGAGAAGCTCGGCGGCTGGCAGGACATGAGGTCCACGCCGTGGCTGCGCAAGCTGATGTTCATCGGCTTCGGCATCGCCATCGTGCAGCAGATCACCGGCGTCAACACGATCATGTACTACGGCACCCAGATCCTCACCGACGCCGGGTTCACGGCTGACAGCGCGCTGACCGCGAACATCGCCAACGGTGTCATTTCGGTGCTGGCCACCTTCGTCGGTATCTGGCTGCTGGGTCGCGTGGCCCGCCGACCGATGTTGATGAGCGGTCAGATCGGTACGACCGCAGCCCTTTTGCTGATCGGCGTGTTCTCGCTGGCGCTGCCGTCCGGCGACGGCCGTGCGTATGCCGTGCTCGCGATGACGGTCACCTTCCTCGCCTTCCAGCAGGGCGCGATCTCCCCGGTGACCTGGCTGATGCTCTCGGAGATCTTCCCGATGCGCATGCGCGGCTTCGGGATGGGCGTCGCGGCCGTGGTGCTGTGGCTGACCAACTTCGTCATCGGCCTGGTCTTCCCGTCCCTGGTCTCCGGGATCGGGATCTCCAACACATTCTTCCTGTTCGTGGTGGCGGGGATCTTCTCACTCACCTTCGTCAAGCTCTACGTCCCCGAGACCAAGGGCCGCACCCTCGAAACCCTGGAAGCCGAACTCCGGGCGCGCTTCTCCTAGTTCTCCCTTTGAAGGAATGACCATGACTGTACGTGTAGGAGTCATCGGAGCCGGCTGGATCGGCCACGAGCACATCCGACGCCTCACCGAGACCATCACCGGCGCCCGTGTCACCGCCGTCACCGATATCGACTCCGCCCGCGCCGCGGAGGCGGCGGCGCCGGTCGGCGCCCGGGTGCTGCCCGACGGCGCGGCCGTGGTCGCGGCCGACGACGTCGACGCGGTTCTCGTGACCTCCTGGGGCCCGACCCACGCCGAGCACGTCCTGAACGCCATCGCCGCCGGCAAGCCGGTCTTCTGCGAGAAGCCGCTCGCCACCACCGCAGAGGACTGTCTGAAGATCATCGAGGCCGAGACGGCACACGGCCGCCGCCTGGTCCAGGTCGGTTTCATGCGCCGCTACGACGCCGGCTACCGGCAGATGAAGCAGGTCATCGGCTCCGGCCGCATCGGCGAGCCGCTGATCGTGCACTGCGCCCACCGCAACCCGACGGTCCCGGAGTCGTACACCTCGGCGATGGCCGCCCTGGACACGGCGGTGCACGAGGTGGACGTGCTGCGCTGGCTGCTCGACGACGAGATCATCTCCACCCAGGTGATCACCCCGCGCGCCACCAGCAAGCGGTTCGCCCACCTCAAGGACCCGCAGATCATGCTCTTCGAGACCGCCAAGGGCGTCCGGATCGACCTGGAGGTCTTCGTCAACTGCCAGTACGGCTACGACATCCAGTGCGAGGCCGTCGGCGAGGAGGGGCTGGTCCGGCTGCCCGACCCGGCCACAGTCGGCCTGCGCAGCGCCGGCCAGCACAGCACGGAGGTGCTGACGGACTGGGTGGGGCGCTTCGCGGACGCCTTCGACACGGAGTTCCGCGAGTGGATCGCCAACCTGGCGGCCGGCAACGAGCCCACAGGCCCGTCGGCCTGGGACGGCTACGCCGCCACCGTCATCACCGCCGCGACGGTCGAGGCCCTGGAGTCAGGCCACGTCGTCGCCACCGACCTCAAGCCCCGCCCCGCACTCTACGGAGGTGCCGCATGAAGATCGCCCTCGACCCGTACATGTTCCGCGCCCTGCCCATCGACGCCATGGTGCGCACGGTCGCCGAACTCGGCTACGAATACATCGAGTTGTCGCCCCGCGACGACTTCATGCCGTTCTTCCTGCACCCGCGTGCGGACGACGAGCGCATCGCCGAGCTGAAGAACTCCCTGCGCACGCACGGCGTCATACTCTCCTCCGTGCTGCCCCTGTACAAGTGGTCCTCGCCCGACGAGACCGAGCGGCAGGCCGCAGTCCGCTACTGGAAGCGGATGATCGAGATCACCGCGGATCTCGAATGTCCGCTGATGAACTCGGAGTTCAACGGTCGCCCCGAGCGTGCCGCCGAGAGCGAGGCCGCGTTCTGGAACTCGCTGGAGGAGCTGCTGCCACTGTTCGAACGCGAGGGCATCGCGCTCAACCTGGAGGCCCACCCCGACGACTTCTGCGAGGAGAACACCCCGGCCGTCGACCTCGTCCGCGCCATCAACAAACCGTGGGTGAACTACCTCTACTGCGCACCGCACTCCTTCCACCTCTCCGGGGCGGACCCCACGGCGGACATCGCGGCGATGATGCGCTACGCCGGGGACAAGCTGCAGCATGTGCACATCGCGGACTCCTTCAACCACAAGGGCTCCAGCGGCCTGCGCTACATCCTCAATCCGCCCGGCACCCCGGCCCGTATCCACCAACATCTCGACATCGGCCAGGGCGAGGTCGACTGGGACGCCTTTTTCGGCACGCTGCGCGAACTGAACTTCGACGGCGTCGCCACGGCCTGCGTCTTCGCCTGGGAGGAACGCGCCAAGGAGTCCTCGGCCTTCATGCTCGACCGCATCACCAAAGAACTCGCGGCCTACCGGTAGTTCGTTCAATCCGGCGGTGGTGCGCGTTGACGACGGGGCGGGCTGGTCGTAGGCCGGTGGTAAAAGTCAACTGCTCCGCTGCGGGCTGGAGATGACCGCTAGCTGTTGTGGGTCAGGACGTTGGTGACGGCGCATAGTGGTGGGCAAGGTTGGTGGCGAGGTCGCGGAGGTGAGCCCTGGCTTCGATGGGGCCGTGCACAGTGATGGCGCTCCCGAACGGCAGTAGTGCTCGCACGTCGTCCAGACGCAGGAAGCCGATCGTTACCTTGTGGCCGGTGGCGGATTCTTCATGGTCGTCCGGGACGAGTCGTTGGCCAAAGATCCGTTGCGCTCGCTCGATCTGGGTCTGGTCGAGGGTGGCGCTGACCTCTATCGCGTGCTCGTGTTCCCACTGATCAATGAGCGCTGCAGCGACGGTGGCCAGGGTCTGGTTCTCGCGGATCCGTCGTGGCTGGTCGACTTCTTTCCACGTCGTGATCCGTTCGCGTCGGTACATCCGTGGCGCTCGGGCACAGTCGGCGACGAGGTACCAGATGCCGGCCTTGGCCAACAGCCCGTAGGGATCCACGATCAGGTCGCGCGGGCATGACTCGCGTGGGCTGTCGTACTCGATCCGTAGGCGGCGACCTCGCCGCACTGGGCCGATCAGCGAAGCCGGAGTCGTGCCGGAAGCTCGTGCCTGACGCCAGGGGCGGCTGTCCACGTGCACTACGTCGGTGAGCGGCAGGAGATACGGCTTCTGAGCGCCACTCAAGGGGCCTCGCGGACCCATGAACTCGTCGAGGTACCAAAATTTTCCAGTTCGGCGTTGGTGACGGCGAGCCGACCGAGGGTGTGCTGATGTCGGCGCCGAGGAATGGCAGTTCTGGTGGTGTACCGGATGTTGCGAGAGCGCCGGCTGCCGCGCGAGGCGGCGGGGCCTCTGCCACATGGCCCGACCACCGCGCGGCTCCTGGACGGCCCCTGAAACGCTCGGCAGGTCGGTTTCGGCCAGGAACCATCAATCCCGGGCCGTCACACATCAGAGCCGTCCCGCCCGAAGACATTTCCGCAGGACGTGATCACGAAAGGCGACCGCCGCCAGCAGCGAAGAATCCGCTGGTCAGCCCCCGCCCCTGGCAGCCGACCACCGCCACTCAGTGCCTCTTCAGCGGCTCATCGGCCCGACTGCTCGCCGCGCCACCCCCATCCGCAAGGCGAACCAGCACGCGACCTCACACCACCCTGACCAGCGGCAACACGCTCAACAGCCTGAAAGGGTGCGGATTCGACCCGGATTCGCCCCGAGGGCCCCAGGCTCCCAAACGAACAGTAGTTGACCTGCAGTGATGCTGATTCTTGCCGCTGTACCGAGCATCCGTCGACAGAGGAGTATCACAATTGAAACTAAGTGGACATTATTGGGCGATTAACGCCACGCCGTGAGTAGTCGCACTCGCCGTCGCCGCATGCGGCTCCCCCGAGCGCGAACCGAATGGGCGCACCACGCGGCACTCCACTCTGGCGACCAGGGGCTGACAGAACAAGGCTCCGACCAGCCTCTTTACAGAAGTCCTTCCGCCTGGCAGAAGCCGTCTTGCCGAGCCGATGCAAGCCTCACGACCCTGATTCCAACCACGGCACGCGGGGCGAGGACGCCTCGCCGACAGGGACGGGAACTGCCATGCCGCACATCACCGCTTTTGCCAGGAACCAGTGGTACGTCGCCGCCTACAGCCACGAGGTCGGGCGCGAGGAACTGCTCGGACGGACCATCCTCGGTGAGCCGCTCGTCTTCTACCGGACCGAGGAGGACGGGACGCCCGTCGCCCTGCACGACCGCTGTGTGCACCGCCGGTTCCCGCTGCACGAGAAGCCCAGCCGGCTGGACGGCGACCGGCTCGTGTGCGGCTACCACGGCTTCACGTACGACACGACCGGGACGTGCGTGTACGTGCCGGGGCAGAAACGCGTCCCGCGCACCGCCCGTGTCGCCTCCTACCCGGTCGTCGAGCAGGACTCCCTGGTGTGGGTGTGGATCGGCGACCCGGCGCTCGCCGACCCGCAGGCCATCCCGCGCGCCCGCCACCTCGATGCCCCGGGCTGGACCACCGTGCGGGGCATGGAGCCGATCGACGCCGACTACGGGCTCCTCGTGGACAACCTCCTCGACCTGTCCCACGAGACGTACCTGCACGGCGGCTACATCGGCACGCCCGAGGTCGCCGAGACGCCGATCACCACCGAGGTGGACGAGGGCGCGGGGATCGTGCGGGTGAGCCGGCACATGGACGACGCCGAGTGCCCGCCGTTCTACGCCCGTTCGACCGGCATCGAGGGCCGGATCACGCGCTGGCAGGACATCGAGTACCACGCGCCGTGCCTGTATCTGCTGCACAGCCGGATCGCCCCGGTGGGCGTGCTGCCCGAGGCGGACGGCAGTGACCCGAACGGCTTCCACACCGAGATCACGTACGCGATCACGCCGTCCGCGGACGGCAAGGTGTACGACTTCTGGATGGTCTCCCGGGACTGGGCGACGGACGACGACGAGGTCACGGAGTTCCTGCGGGGCAACAACCACACCGTCGTCATGCAGGACGTCGACGCGCTCAACCTGCTGCAGAAGACGCTCGGCACCGAGCGCACCGGCTACCAGGAGCTGAGCATCAACATCGACACCGGTGGCCTCGCCGCCCGCCGTATCCTCGCCCGTCTGGTCGAGGAGGGCGACAAGCCCGTGGAGAAGGTCCTGTGACCAGCCCGACCGGCGAGATCTACCGCATCGACTGGCTGCCGGGCACGGACGTCCTGCACGGCACCTGTCACTGCGGCCGCGAGCACACCTCGCAGGACCCGATCGAGATGTGGGAGTGGATGCTCGCCCACCCCCAGGGACACGAGCCGCAGGGAACCAGCTCATGAGCGTGTACGAAGCCGAACTCGTCGTCGACGGCAAGGAGTTCGCGGCCGAGGGCGTGCTCGCCCTCACCCTGCGCCACCCGCTGGGTGAGCCGCTCCCGGCCTGGGAGCCGGGCGCCCACATCGATGTCGTCCTCGGGCCTGACCTGGAGCGGCAGTACTCGCTGTGCGGCGACCCGGCGGACCGCGACGCCTGGCGGATCGCCGTGCTGCGGGAGCCGGAGGGGCGCGGCGGATCGGCGTACGTACACGGGCAGTTGGGGCAGGGCGACAAGGTGCGGGTGCGCGGTCCGCGCAACCACTTCGCCCTGCGGCCCGCGTCCCGCTACCGCTTCGTGGCGGGCGGCATCGGCATCACCCCGATCCTGCCGATGCTGGCGGCCGCGGAGGCGGCGGGCGCCGAGTGGACCCTCCTCTACGGCGGCCGTACCCGTGAATCCATGGCGTTCGTCGAGGAATTGGAGCGCTACGGGGACCGGGTCACCGTCGCCCCGCAGGACGAGACCGGTCTGCTGGACCTCCCCTCCGTGCTGGACGCGCTGCCCGACGGCACCCTCGTCTACTGCTGCGGGCCGGGCGCCCTGCTCGACGCGGTGGAGGAGCGGTGCCCGGCCGGGGCCCTGCACATCGAACGGTTCCAGCCCAAGGAGCAACAGAGCGGCGAGGACACCGAGTTCGAGGTCGAGCTCGCACAGAGCGGCCGCACACTCACCGTACAGCCCGGCGTCTCCGTACTGGACACCGTGCGCGAGGCCGGCGTCGAGGTGCTGTTCTCCTGCACCGAGGGCACCTGCGGCACCTGTGAGACGGACGTCCTCGACGGCACCCCGGACCACCGGGACTCCGTGCTGACGGACGAGGAACGGGAAGCCGGCGAGACCATGATGATCTGCGTGTCCCGGTGCCGGGGGAAGCGGCTCGTGCTCGATCTGTGAACCGCCGAGGCGGGTCACCACAGGGCACATGGCTTCCCGCTGAGTACCGGTGAGCACTACTGTGCGAGATGCGCACAGCCTGTCGGAACGTCGTTGTCTGCACAGGGGGAGCCATGCGTCGTCTGTTCACCGGTCTCACGGCCGGCTTCTTAATTACTGGGTACGGCGGCCTGCGGCTCGTCCGACGGCTCCGGCACGTCGGACGCGGGCGCGTCGGGCGGCACCACCACCCTCAAGGTCGGCGTCATCCCCATCCTGGATGTCGCACCCGTCTACCTGGGCCAGAAGCAGGGCTTCTACGCCAAACGCGGCCTCGAGTTGCAGCTGATCCCCGCCCAGGGCGGGGCGGCGATCGTGCCCGGCGTCGTCTCGGGCCAGTTCCAGTTCGGCTTCAGCAACACGACGTCCCTGCTGGTCGCCCAGTCCAAGAACCTGCCCGTCAAGGCCGTGGCGAACGGTGTCGCGTCCACGGCCGAGGACGGCGCCGACTTCGCGGGCGTCACGGTGAAGAAGGGCAGCCCCCTCACCTCACCCAAGCAGTTGGCGGGCAGGAAGGTCGCCGTCAACACGCTCAACAACATCTGTGACACCTCCATCAGGGAGTCGGTCCGCAAGGACGGCGGCGACCCCTCGAAGGTCGATTTCGTCGAGATGCCCTTCGACCAGATGCCGGCCGCGCTCGACGGCGACCGGATCGACGCCGCCTGTACCCCCGAGCCCGCGCTCTCCACCGTCAAGGCCGCGGGCGGCAGGTCCATCGCGTCCAACTTCTTCGACGTGTCACCGGACCTGACCGTCGCGATGTACTTCACCTCGCAGCAGTACGCCCAGAAGAACCCCGAGTCGGTGCGGAAGTTCCAGGAGGCGACCGTCGAGTCCCTCCAGTACGCCGACAGCCACCCGGACGAGGTCCGCCAGATCCTCACCACGTACACGAAGATCCCCGACACCCTGCTGGACAAGCTCACCCTGCCCCACTGGCCCGCCGAACCGGACCGGGCCTCCATCGAGCGGCTCTCCGAACTCGCCCAGCAGGACGGCCTGTTCAAGCAGAGCCCGGACCTGGACAAGCTGCTGCCGTGAGGGGCTCGGGTGCCGTCCTGGGCACGGCCGGGCTCGCGGGGTTCCTCGCCCTGTGCGAGGCCGTCCCGCGCCTCGGTCTCGTCGACGAGGACTACTTCCCGCCAGCGGCCCGCGTCGCCGACGCGCTCCTCACCGAACTCGGCGACCCCGCGTTCTGGACCGCGCTCGGCGACACCCTCACCGGCTGGGCGCTGGGCCTCGCGATCGCGGTGACGGCCGGGATCCTCGCCGGGGTCGTGATCGCGGTCGTGCCCTTCCTGCGCGAACTCACCGCGTCCACCATCGAGTTCCTGCGCCCGATCCCCTCGGTCGCCCTGATCCCGCTCGCGGTGCTGCTGTACGGCACCGCATTGCGCTCGGTGCTCCTGCTGGTCGTCTACGCCTCTTTCTGGCAGGTGCTCATCCAGGTCCTGTACGGCGTCCGGGACGTCGACCCGGTCGCGGAGGAGACGGCGCGCTCGTACGGTCTCGGCACCTGGGCGCGGATCCGGTACGTGCTGTGGCCGACCGCGCTGCCGTACGTCATGACCGGCGTCCGGCTGGCCGCGGCCGTCGCGCTGATCCTCGCCGTCACGGCCGAACTCGTCATCGGAGCACCGGGGTTGGGCGCGCGCATCGCCGTGGCGCAGACCTCGCAGGCGGTCCCCGAGATGTACGCGCTGATCGTGGTGACCGGGCTGCTCGGGCTGCTGATCAACGTCGGCGCCCGCACGGTGGAGCGACGGGCGCTGGCCTGGCACCAGTCGGTGCGCGGGGAGGTGACCGTGTGAGCCGGGTACTCGTACGGCTGCTGTACGTCCTCGCTCTGCCGGCCGTGCTCGTGGCGGTCTGGTGGCTGGCGTCCGCCGACAGCACGAACGTGTACTGGCCGCCCCTGCGGACCGTCCTGGAGACCTTCCCGGACGTCTGGACGGCCGACCGGCTGCGCGCGGACGTCGTGCCGAGTGTGCTGCGGCTGACGGGCGGCTACGTCACGGCGGCCGTCGTCGGCGTCGCGCTGGGCAGCGTCATCGGCTCGTACCGGCGGGTGCGCGCGGTGTGCGAACCGGTCCTGGAGTTCCTGCGCGCGGTGCCGCCGCCCGTCCTGATTCCCGTCATCATGCTGTTCGCGGGCATCGGCGACACCATGAAGGTTCTGGTGATCGCGAGCGGCTGCGTGTGGCCGGTCCTGCTCAACACGGTCGAGGGCGTGCGGGCCGTGGACCCGGTGATGGCGGAGACGGCCCGCTCGTACGGGGTGACGGGCGTCGCGCGACTGCGGAAGCTGGTCCTGCCGTCGGCGGGCCCGCAGATCTTCGCGGGGCTGCGCCAGGCGCTGTCGGTCGGGATCATTCTGATGGTCATCAGCGAGATGTTCGCCGCCGGCAACGGACTCGGCTTCGCCGTCGTGCAGTTCCAACGGGGCTTCGCCATCCCCGAGATGTGGACCGGGATCCTGGTGCTCGGCCTGCTGGGGTACCTCCTCTCGGTCCTCTTCCAGCTGGTCGAGCGGCGGGCGCTCGGCTGGTACCACGGTCTGCGCGCCGCCGGTCGGCGGCCCGGCGAGCGCTCGTGAAGGGGCGGGGCTGATGGGGGACGCGATGCTCGACGTACGCGATCTGCGGAAGGTGTACGAGGCTGCCGGGCGGCGCGTGGAGGCGGTGCGCGATCTGTCCTTCACCGTCGGGGCCGGTGAACTCGTCTGTCTCGTCGGCCCGTCGGGTTGCGGCAAGACGACGCTGCTGAGGTGTGTCGGTGGCCTCCTCACGCCGACGGCGGGCGAAGTGCTGCTGCGGGGGCGGCGGGTGACGGGGCCTCCGCCGGGGTTGGCGTTCGTGTTCCAGGAGTACGGACGCAGCCTGTTCCCGTGGATGAGGGTGGGCGAGAACGTCGAACTGCCGCTGAGACAGAAGAGGCTGACGCGGGACGCGCGGCGCGTGCTGGTCGCCGACGCCCTGCGCTCCGTCGGCCTGGCCGACACCGCAGGAGCCTACCCGTGGCAGCTCTCGGGCGGCATGCAGCAACGGGTGGCGATCGCACGGGCGTTGGCGTACGAGCCCGATGTGCTGCTGATGGACGAGCCGTTCGCGGCGGTGGACGCGCAGACCCGCGCCGATCTCGAGGACCTCGTCCGGGCGCTGTGGCGGGAGCGCGGGATCACGGTCCTGTTCGTCACCCACGACATCGACGAGGCCGTCTATCTGGGCCAGCGGGTGGTCGTCCTGTCCGCCTCCCCGACCGTTGTGCAAGAGGAGCTGGAGATCGATCTCCCCCTGGAGCGCGACCAGTTGACGACACGGGTGGCCCCGCGCTTCGCGGAGCTGCGGACCCGGGTGTACCGGCAGATCCAGGCGGCGAAGCGGGGTACGGCGGTGGAGAAGACGGATGCCGCCGACCAGGCGCCGTCGGCGACCTGAACGCCGACGGTGCCCGGTCAGGCCTCGGGGGCGGGGACCACGCTGAGGTGACCCGCGGCCCGGCGAACCCGGCGGGGTCCGCGCGATGTGTGCGCGGGCCTGCGGGACTCGCGCAGGACCATCGTCAGCCGCGTGTAGTCCAGCTCTCGCAGGGTCCTCGGGGTCTCGTCGACGATACGGCAGTCGGTGGCGCCCCAGCGCGGGTCGGGGTGGAGCACCGAACGGACGGCGCCGTCCGGTTCGACGGCGCCCTCACCGACCGCGCGGATCCAGTGCGGCAGGCCGTGCCGGTAGGCGGCCTCCATGATCGGGTCCTGGGCGATCTCGCGGCGGATCGCCTGCAGTCCGTGGTCGTGGCCGTGTCGCTCCAGGGCGGCGGCGAAGTGCGCCAGCATCGGCAGGCACCAGCTCGACTCGTGATCGCCGAGGACCGTGGCCGCGTCCGGGTGGAACAGCACGAACCGGAGGAAGTTGTCGCCCGGCATGGCCGTCGCATGCGGCCCCACCCCGCGGAAGAGTGACGCGAAAGCGGTGTTGGCCAGGACGACGTCCCAGCGGTGGTCGAGCACGACGGAAGGGAAGGGGACGGCTTCCAGAAGCGCGGTGTAGTCCTGGAGATACGCCTGGGCCTCGCCACTCTCGGGGACGGGCCGCGGTGCCGGCCGCTGCCCTCCTGCCTGATACGCCATCGGGAGGTCACCCCTCTTGCCTGATGCGGCCTTACGCGGCGCCCCGATCCTGCGGCCCCGACACGAGTCGTGTCAACTATCGTGGCATTCCACGCCCGTTGACGGCTGAAATTGGCCACAGTTGTGGCGAGACCTGGATGTGAGTTCGAACCACCCGCTACTCTCCGGTCAGTTCACGGCGCACTTCCGTGCCCGTGAAGGGGGCTGGGAGAGACGTAGGAGACCTGTCGGTGACGGATGGCTACGAGGTCCCGGGCGCCACGGCGACGGTTTCGCTGTCCGCCGTCGTCGCCCGTGTCACGGCACTCGCCGGCCGGCTCGGGATCCCGAACGCGGAGGTCTTCGACACCGGCCGCCTGTCCGTCGGCTGCGGTGTGCCCGAGCCCGTGGTCAAGGCGCTGCTGAGCGGCCGGCCCACGGGCGAACCGGATGTGCAGGCCCGCTTCCTGCAACGCCTCGACCTGCTGCGCCGTACCCGGCTCAAACCCAACGGGCGCAAGTACACCCAGCAGGAGATCGCCGACGGCGCGGGCATGTCCCGGCAGCAGGCCGGCGCCCTCCTCAACGGCGACCGCAGGCCCACCATGGAGCACTGCGACGCCCTCCAGCGTTTCTTCCGCGTGCACGCCGGCTTCCTCACCGCCGAGGACCCCGAGGCGCTCGCGGGCGCCCTCCAGCGCACCGAGCAGGAGTTGCTGCAGAAGCTCGCCGACCGGGAGCGGGAGGCGGCCGCCGCCGCCGCGGACCCCCTGGAGCGTCTGCTGCAGGACCACGGCGTGCGCGGAATCGCCTGGCGGGCCGCGCAACTGCCCACCGACCAGCACCGCGACAAGGTCGCCGAGTGGTTGGACATGCTCCTGGAGAGCGTCAAGCGGCCCGAGTCGTGAACCTGTCGTGAACCTGGGGAGGACCGTGGGCATCGGTAGGCACATGCGGCGCCTGTGCGGCGAGCTGGTCTCGGAGCTGACCGTCCCGGCCCCGGCTCCGCCCGCCGACCTGTACGCCGCGCTGTGCGCGGCGATGAGCCGGCGCCGCGGCCGCCCCGTCCACTTCCGTACGGCCGTCTTCCCGCCCGGCACCGCCAGCGGGCTGTGGGTCGACATGACCGACCAGGACCTCGTGGTCGTCGAGGAACGCACCGCGCCCGACCACCAGTTGGTGATCCTCGGCCATGAACTGTGGCACATGAAGGCCGGCCACTGCGGCCACCACGTCGAGGGCGCCCGGGTCGCGGCACGTCTCCTCCAGGACGGCGCCGACCTCGGCCCCACCGTCCTCAAGGTCGCCGCCCGCACCCACTTCGACCTCGCCGACGAACAGGAGGCCGAGAGCTTCGGCCTGCTGCTCGCCAGCAAGTGCAGGGCGTGGCTGGCCGGGTCGTCGTTGCGGGGTCCCGTGCAGCGGGACGACCTGGCGGGCCGGATCGAGGCGTCGCTCGGATACGTGGGGCTGTAGCCGGCCACGGGTTCCGCAGGGTTCCCCCTCCGCTGAGCGGGCGAACGGACGCGGAGCGGGGACCGATTGTCAGTGGTGGACGGCAAGCTGGGGATGCGCCGCCGTACGGGGGCGTGCGCGCCCGCGGGCGCGTGGAGGACGAGACGGGGAGAGGCGACCATGCGCACTGCCGTACTGACCGACCGCGAGCGCACCGCCGTACAGGCCTATCTGCGGCTGCTGCACACCGTGCGGGCCGCGTTCGACGACGCGTCCGGCCCGCTGGACTGCCCCCGACCACCCGTCGTCCCGCCCACGGTGCTCGCCGAGGCGGAACGGGCCCTGGCCGAGGCGGGCCTCACGGGCAACGAGGAGGCGTTCTTCCGGCTGTTGCAGGGGTGGTGCCCGGAGGCATAGGGGTCCTTGCACTATGAGCGCCCGATGAGGTCGCGTGGTCTGGCGCCGTGCATCGCGAGGCGCCGGAGAGCCGCAGTAGCGGAGCTGTGCCTGTCCGATTAGTGATCACTGATGCCATGTGGGACCGGATCGAGCCGCTGATGCCGGCCGATCCGGTCCGCGTGCGGCGGCGGGCGACCACCGCCGCACGCTCGATGCATCGCGTGGAAGTACCGCACCGAACTCGCCCCGGCGGGACCTCCCCGACGAGCTCAGCTCGTTCCAGACCGCTCACAAACGGCTGATCTGCTGTGCCGTCGGCGGCACAGAGGAGAAAGGGGGCCGAAGGACGAAACGAGCCGCCCGACCACTTACTCCGTTCGGAGTTGCCATTACGCGCAGAGGCAAGCACCGGAATCGTGTCGGCATGGTTACGAGGGGCTCGCCAGTCCGTTGTAGGGGGCGCAAAAAGAAGCTGCGCGAACTACAAAGGTCGTCCAAAGGGTGTGCATCACGACGGAGCAGTGGCGCGGCCTGGCCACACGAACCGACAAAGCTCGCCCTCGCCTACCAGGCCGCACTCCACCTAGCCGCCGAAGTGCGGCACCGTCACCGCCGTGGCGACCAGGCCCCGTTGGACCGTCCAGCGGCCCTCGAAGTGGTCGAGGCGGTGACCGTCGACCACGGGGCCGGGGACGAGGAGGCGGGCGCGGAAGCCGCCGCTGAGGCGTTCGCCGGGGTCGGCGTGGAGGTCGAGCTCGGCCTCCGTGAACTCCAGCCACAGGCCGGTGAGGGGGAACCACGCCTTGTAGACGGACTCCTTGGCGCTGAACAGGAGCCGATCCCAGTGGACCTCGGGACGGTCCGCGGACAGCCGGTCCAACCGCTGCACCTCCACGGGCAGGGACACGGCGGGCAGGACGCCCTCGGGCAGCGCCTGGTGGGGTTCCGCGTCGATACCGAGGGAGGCGAGGTCGGTGGCGCGGACCAGGGTGGCGGCGCCGTAGCCGTCGCAGTGGGTCATGCTGCCGACCAGGCCTTCCGGCCAGCGCGGCGCACCCCGCTCCCCCGGCAGCACGGGCTGGGGCGGCACGCCGAGCTTCTCCATGGCGCGACGGGCGCAGGAGCGGACGACAGCGAACTCACGGCGCCGCTTGGCGACGGCCCGCACCACGAGCGCCGCTTCCTGCGGAAGCAGGCCTCTCTCGGCCTCGTCGGCGCCCTCGTCGCCGTACGCCTCCACGGCGACCACCGACTGCGGCAGCAGCTCCTCGATCACCTGCCCGCACCCTCTCCGCCCGCTCCGTCTTCCCCCTCCGGCCTCGGCAGGATGCGGCGCAGCCGGCCCGGCGGCTGCGGGCGCTTGCGCCACTCGCGCGGGTAGCCCACCGACACCTCCTCGAAGCGGACGCCCTCGTGCCACGTGGTCCGCGGGATGTGCAGATGGCCGTAGACCATGGTGGCGACGCGGAACCGGCGGTGCCAGTCCGCGGTCAGCCGGGTGCCGCACCACATGGCGAACTCGGGGTGCCACAGGATGTCGGTGGGGTGCCGGTCCAGCGGGTAGTGGTTGACGAGCACCGTGGGCAGGTCGTCCGGCAGTTCGGCGAGCCGGCGTTCGGTCTCGGCGACCCGTGCCCGGCACCAGGCCTCGCGGGTCGGGTAGGGGTCCGGGTGGAGCAGGTACTCGTCGTTGCAGACGATCCCGGTCCCCTGCGCGTACGCCAGCCCCTCCTCCTTCGTCGCGCAGCCCTTGGGCAGGAACGAGTAGTCGTACAGCAGGAACAGCGGCGCGACGGCGACCGGGCCGCCGGGGCCCTCCCAGACGGCGTACGGGTCCTCGGGTGTCAGCACGCCCAGGTCGCGGCAGAGGGCGACCAGATGCTCGTAACGGGCGACCCCGCGCAGCGTGACCGGGTCCTTCGGGTGGGTCCACAGTTCGTGGTTGCCGGGCGCCCACACGACCTGGCGGAATCGGCTCGCCAGCGTCTTCAGCGTCCAGGAGATGTCGGCCACGTTCTCCGAGACGTCGCCGGCCACGAGGAGCCAGTCGTCGTCCGTCTCCGGGCGCATCTCCTCCACGAGAGCACGGTTCTCGGGATAGCCGACATGCAGGTCACTGATGGCCAGCAGCTGTCCGGCACCACCGGCCGTCGACGTCACCTCTCGCCCCCTCTCGAGCACACGAATGGGTCCACGAGAACACATTCGAAGTCGGCGGGCAAGGACACCGGGCCGTCGATGGATCCGTTTCCGGCCGACGCCGGCTCCCCCTCGAAGCGGCCTCGGCTCGGCCTCGGGTCGTGCGGCTCGTTCCGGCGGATCACCGGTGCCGGTGCTCACGACAAGTTCATGATCGCAAAATCCGTAACACCCACGTTGCACGAGAGGGCCTCGGGAAGCCGTATGATCGCCCCAACACCACGGCACTGACACCCCTTCGACAGGGGCGCTTTGGTGACCCTTCCCATACCCCTGGCCGGGCACGGCCCTGCTTCGCCGTGCCCGCACACCCCCGAAAGGCGGCCTGCATGCTCTCTCGCGTACGCGTCTGGCTCAACCGCACGTACGCGGAGAACGTGTTCTTCATGGATCAGTTGCGGCGAAATCCCAGCGATCGGGCCGTCGAGATCCATGCCACGCACGGCGACGCCGACTCCCCCGTCCTGGCCGCCGCCGACACCGCCGAGCTGGAGCCGGAGGGCCTGTCCCCGGCCGCGTACGTCGAGTTCGCGCTCGCCCAGTGCCGGCGCCGCGGCATCGACGTGTTCGTGCCGCGGCTGCACCAGTCGGCGATCGTGGCGCACCGCGCCGATTTCGCGGCGATCGGCACGGCGCTGCTGGCGCCGCCGCCGGAGGCCGTGGCCGTCTTCGAGGACAAGGTGATCGCCTACGAGGCGGTCCAGGCGATCGGCGTGCCGGTGCCGCCCTGGTACCGGGTCCGCACGGCGGACGAACTCCTCGCGGCCGTCGAGGAGTTGGAGGCAGACGGCCACAAGGCGTGCTTCAAGCCGGCGTCCGGCGCCGGCGGGGTGGGCTTCCGGGTCGTCACCCGCGCCCCCTTCTCCCTCGCGCAGCTCAACGGGTTCCCGAGCCCGTACGTCCAGCTGGACATGGTCGTCGAGACGCTGCGGCGGGCCGACGAGCCGGTGGACTGGCTCGTGATGCCGCGTCTGGAGCAGCCGGAGGTGTCCGTCGACTGCCTGACCGGCCCCGACAACCGGGTCCGCCTCGCCGTGGGCCGCACCAAGAACGGCCGCCGTCGTGGCTTCACGCTCCACGAGCAGTGGCTGGAGCCGGCCCGGCGGATCGCCGAGGGCTTCGGGCTGCACTACCTGTCCAACATCCAGTTCCGCATGTACGGCGAGCAGCCGGTGCTGATGGACGTCAACACGCGCCCCGCGGGGGGACTGCACCAGCTGTCGCTGTGCGGGATCAACGCCCCCTGGGCCGCCGTGCAGCTGGCGCTGGGTGAGGATCCCGGGGAGATCGTGCCACCCTTCCTGGGGCAGGACTACACGGTGGTGTCGGGTCCGCGCCCGTTGCGGGCGGTGTCGATCCCTCAGCAGCGGGAGATCGAGGCGGGGCCGTTGCTGCATGCGGTGCCGGCGCCGGTCGAGTCCGTCGAAGCCGCGGCGCAGGCGCTGCCGCTGTAGCCCGCGGTCCGGGGCGGGGAGTTCGTGGCTTGTCGCGCAGTTCCCCGCGCCCCTTACCCACGTCGGCTCGTCCGGCGTGACAAGCAACTGCCCTGGCGTCAGCCCCGCGCCGCGAGCGCCTCGCGCCACACCGGGCTGTCGACGTAGTGGTTGTCGAACCGCTCCGAGGAGTCCTTGATCTCCTGCGGATCGGCCTCGCCGCGCATCACCCGGCCGAGGAGGCGCAGGTAGTCGAAGCGGTCCGCGCCCGGGGTGAAGACGAACAACACGTCGGCCGTCGCACCTGGAGCCGCGGCGAAGGCGTGCGGGGTGTGCGGCGGTACGAGCAGGAAGTCGCCCGCCTCCAGGACGGTGATCTCCTCGCCGACCAGGACCTGGAGCGATCCGTCGATCACGAAGAACAGCTCGGACGCCTTGGTGTGCAGGTGGGCGGGGGCGCCGACCGCGCCCTCGGCGAAGGTCGACCGGTAACTGGTGAGCCGGCCACCCGTGGTGGCGGAGTCCGCGAAGAGCGTCATCACGCTGCTGGGGTCCTTCGTCGTCTCGGCGTCGGCGGCGCGGGTGAGGACCGGAATCTCGTTCTTCGTCTCTGTCTTCGTCGTCGTCATGACCACGACTCTAGGCAGCCAGGTGACCGGCGACAGGGTGCATTCCAGGGGCGGAATCATGGGTCAATCAGCGGCGCGCGAGATTTCTTTTCCCAGGGGTGTATCAGGGGCCGGGCAGCGCGCTCATAAGAGTGAAGGGCAACGGGGCCAGCCGGGGGGGCTGGGGGAACGGGGGAACCGGGGGGAACGGGGGCTCGGGTCGGTCGGTCGCTGCAACGGGGGAGCGACCGACCGGCCCGAGGTGCTGTCCGGGGTCAGAAGCGGCCCGAACCGCGGTAGAGCTCCAGTTCGCCGTCGAGCTCGACGGCCAGCACCGTGGCGTGCGGGTCGAGATCCGCCTCGGCGGGCGGCTCGATCCACAGCACACCGACCGCCTCGTGCAGCCCGCCCACGACCCGGTGGGCGAGTTCCGTGCCGGTGCCGAGGACGGTGACCCTGCGGACCGCGGTCGCGAGACCGCGGACCCCGATCTCGGCGCGCGGTGCGTCGAACAGGGTGAGGTAGAGCGTGCGACGGTCCGCGGAAAGGGTGCTGGGCCCGTAGTGGTGCCCGGCCGGGAGCCCGCGCACCGTCCCGTACACGGCCTCCGCGTGCCTGCGGATCCACTCCCCCAGCGCCTCCAGCCGCTCCACCTGCGGCTGCGGGATCGTGCCGTCCTCCCTCGGGCCCACGTCGAGCAGCAGGTTGCCGCCCCCGCCGATGGTCTCGGTGAAGTAGCGGATCAGCTGGTCGACCGACTTGTGGTTGTGGTCCTGGTGCTGGTAGCCCCAGGAGTCGTTGATGGTCAGGCACAGCTCCCACGGGCCCTCGGGCGGCACCACCGGGGCGCCCTGCTCGGGGGTGGCGTAGTCGCCCTCGCTGAGCATGCGGGCGTTGAAGACGACGTCCGGGACGTACGACCGGACGAGCGCGGCGAGTTCGGGGATCCGCCACTGCTCCTCGCTGCGGTCCCACTCGCCGTCGAACCACATCAGGTCCGGCCGGTAGCGGGAGGCCAGCTCGCGGATCTGGCCGTCCCGGTAGGCGATGAACCGCTCCCAGGCGTCCAGGTCCTCGAACTCCGCCGCGACCTCCGAGTAGCGGTTGTCCTCCAGGTCCGGCGGGCGGCCCGGTTTGCGGGTGGAGGCGTAGTCGGGGTGGTTCCAGTCGGAGTGCGAGTAGTACAGGCCGACCTTGAGGCCCTTCTCGCGCAGGGCCTCGGCGTACCCGGAGAGGTAGTCGCGGCCCAGGTTGAGATCGCCGTACGCGGTGTCCCACAGGGCCACGCCGTCATGGTGACGGCTCGTCAGCACCGCGTACCGGGCACCGGCGCGGGCGAACAGGTCCGCCCAGGCCTTCGGGTCGTACTTGGCGCCCGTGAAGCGGTCGAGCTGGGACATGTACCGGTCGTGCGGCACGATGTCGTCGTAGAACGACCAGGACTCCTGGACGCCGTCGACGGCGTAGATGCCCCAGTGGACGAAGATCCCCAGCTTGGCGTCGGTGAACCACGGTTGCATGGGCACGGTCAGCTCACCCCTCCGCGCTTCAGACGCAGCGTCAGGACCTGGAAGGGGCGCAGCTCGACCGGGACCGCGCCGTCGGCGTCGACCTCGACGTCCGTGTCCTCCAGCGGCCGTTCCAGCAGGTCGGTGACATGGGCCGCGGCCAGCGGGAAACCGGTGCGCAGCGCGCCCGTGGCACGGCCGCCGCGGGACTCGTACAGGCGGACCACGACGTCGCCGGACGCGTCGTCGGCGAGCTTGACCGCCTCGACGGTCACGCCGTCGCCGGTGACGGAGACGACCGGCTGCGGGGCGCCCACCGACTCCGCCACGCGCAGCGGCAGGTTGAGGGCGTAGCCCTCGGCGACGGCGTCCTCGATGCTCGCGCCGGGCAGGAGGGAGTAGGTGAAGCGGTGCTTGCCCTGGTCGGCCTCGGGGTCCGGGATGCGCGGGGCGCGGACCAGGCTGAGGCTGACCTTGGTCGTCGTACCGCCGTCCTCGCGGACCGTGCGGGAGACGTCGTGGCCGTACGTCGAGTCGTTGATGACGGCGACGCCGTAGCCGGGCTCCGCGATGTGCACCCAGCGGTGGCCGGAGACCTCGAAGCGGGCCGCCTCCCAGCTGGTGTTGGTGTGGGTGGGGCGCTGGACGTGGCCGAACTGGATCTCCGCGGAGGAGTGCGGCGCGCGGACGTCCACCGGGAAGCCCGCCTTGAGGATCTTCTCGGCCTCGTGCCAGTCGATGTCGGTCTCGAAGTCGATGCGGGGGTTTCCGGCGCGCAGGGTGATGGTCTGGGTGAGCGTCGAGCCCTTGCCGAAGGAACGGGTGACGCGGATGGCGCCGAGCAGCGGGTCCTCCTCGACCACGGTCACCGAGTCCGGCTCCAGCAGGTCGGTGAAGCGGTTCTGGTAGTGCTTGTCGATGTCCCAGGCGTCCCAGTAGTTCGGGAGGTCGGTGTGCAGGCGGAGCAGGTTGCCCTGGCCGGCGAGGACCTCACGGTTGGCCCGGAGGTCGTACACGGACGACAGTGTTCCGTCTTCGGCCACCTCGACACGGACCAGGCCGTTGTCGAGGACCCGGCCCGAGACCGTCACCGGCTGCGGCGAGGCACTGCCGGCCGCGGCGAGGGGTGCGCTGCCGTTCGCGGGCACCTCGACGTAGGCCGGCGCGCCCGCGGAGGTGCGGATCACCTCGGCGCGGTCGTACGGGCTCGTGTTGAACACGCTCGTCCCGCCACCGCCCAGCGCGGCCACCGCTTCCGCGGTCAGCGCCTCCAACTCCTGTGCCACACGGGCGTACTCGGCCTCCGCCTCGCGGTGCACCCAGGCGATGGACGAGCCCGGCAGGATGTCGTGGAACTGGTGCAGCAGCACCGTCTTCCACAGGCGGTCCAGCTTCTCGTACGGGTAGGCGTAGCCCGGCGCGTGCAGGGCCGCCGCCGTCGCCCACAACTCGGCCTCGCGGAGCTTGTGTTCGCTGCGCCGGTTGCCCTGCTTGGTGCGGGCCTGGGAGGTGTAGGTGGCGCGGTGCAGCTCCAGGTAGAGCTCGCCGTTCCAGACCGGGGCGTCCGGGTACTCCTCGCGGGCCTTGGCGAAGAACTCGTCCGGGTGCTCGACGACGACCTTGGGCGAACCCTCCAGGTCGGCCAGCCGGCGCGCCCGTTCCATGATCTCGCGGGTGGGGCCGCCACCGCCGTCACCCCAGCCGAAGGGGGCCAGCGACCGCGAACCGCCGCCCTTCTCGGAGTAGTTGCGTACGGCGCGGTCCATCTCCTCGCCGCTGAAGCGGGCGTTGTAGGTGTCGATCGGCGGGAAGTGGGTGAAGATGCGGGTGCCGTCGATGCCCTCCCACCAGAAGGTGTGGTGGGGGAACTTGTTGGTCTGGTTCCAGGAGATCTTCTGGGTGAGGAACCAGTCGTTGCCGGCGAGCTTGGCGAGCTGCGGGTAGGCGGCGGTGTAGCCGAAGGAGTCCGGCAGCCACACGCCCTTGGTCTCGATGCCGAAGTGCTCGATGAAGAACCGCTTGCCGTGGATCAGCTGGCGGGCCATGGCCTCGCCGCCGGGCAGGTTGCCGTCGGCCTCCACCCACATGCCGCCGACCGGCGCCCACTGGCCCTTCTTCACGGACTCCTGGATGCGCGCCCACACGTGGGGGTAGTTGTCGCGCACCCACTCGTACTGCTGGGCCTGGGAGCAGGCGAAGATGAAGTCGTCGTACTCGTCGGCCAGGGACGTCACGTTGGAGAAGGTGCGGGACGTCTTGCGCTTGGTCTCGCGGATGGGCCACAGCCAGGCGGAGTCGATGTGGGCGTGACCGACGCCGGAGATGGTGTGGGCGCTGGCGTGGGCGGGCCTGGCCAGGACCGGGGCCAGCACCTCGCGGACGGCCTTGGCGCTGCCCGGGATGTCGTCCAGGTCGAGGGCGTCCATGGCGCGGTCCAGTGCGTGCATGATCTCGTGGCGGCGCGGCTCGTGCTCACCGAGGTGGACCATGAGCTCGCGCAGCACCTGGAGGTCGAGGTCGAGGTGCCAGACCTCCTCGTCGAGGACGGCGATGTCGGCCCGCAGGAAGGTGTACAGCGGACGGTCGCCCGCCGTCAGGACGTCGCCGAGCGGGGTCGGCTCAGCGAAGTTGTTCGCCAGGATGTCGGGGTTCGAGGCCGCCTCGACCAGGTAGTCGATCTGCTCCCCGCCGGTCGCCGGGTTGGCGATCGGCACGTACTGGTTGAGCGGGTTGACCGCCTTCAGCGGCCGGCCGTCGGGCAGGTGCACGAGCGCCTCGGCCTGGTTGCCCGGCCAGTCGCCCACGAAGCCGAGGTCGATGACCGCCTCGACGCGCCGCCCCGCCCACTCGGCGGGCACCTCGCCCCGCATGCGGAACCAGGTGGTGCCCCACGGCGGGCCCCACGGGGTGCCCATGGCGAAGGGCTGGTAGCGCGCGGCCGCGGCCTCCTCGAAGGAGACCGGCTCCCCCGGTGCCTGCCAGGCCTCGACCTCGAAGGGGACGGTGGCCGCGTAGATCGCGGGCTTGACGCGCTGGGTGTGGACGCGCTCGACGCGCTCCTCGATGCGGCGGCGTTCGTCGTGCATGAAGGTCTCCAGGGAGAGGTGCGGAGAGGAGGGCGGGCGGAGCGCTGGGGAAAGCGCTTTCGGCCGGGAGCTTACTTGAGGTACGCGAGGCCGGGGTGGACGGCCGTGTAGCCCTCGACGAGCCTGCGGGCCACGTTGACGGAGTCGACGAGCGGATGCAGCGCGAACGCCTTCACGGCCGTCGTACGGGAGTGGGACTCGGCGGCGGCGAGCACCTCGCGCTCGACCGCCTTGACCGCGCAGACCAGGCCGGTGGCGTGGTCGGGCAGCGGGGCGACGGCGACCGGGTGGGCGCCGTTGGCGTCGACCAGGCAGGGCACCTCGATGACGGCGTCCCCGTCGAGCACCGAGAGGGTGTCCTGGTTGCGCACGTTGAGGATCAGGGTGGTGCGTTCGTCGCGGGCGATGGCCCGCATCAGGGCGAGGGCCACCTTCTCGTAGCCGCCGGAGAGGTCGTCGGCGTCGCGCTCGCCGGCGCCCGCGGTCTCCCGGTTCTCGGCCATGTAGGTCGCCTCGCGCTCGGCGCGGGTGCGGTCCCAGGTGGTGAGGGCGGCAGCGTCCGGGTCGCGCATCTGCTCGTAGAAGCGGGCCTGCTGGTCGGCGAGGAAGGCTCCCCGGGTCTTCTCGGCCTGCTGGTAGGCGCGGACGGCCTCGCGGTTGAAGTAGTAGTAGTGCAGGTACTCGTTGGGGATCGCGCCGAGGGACTGCAGCCAGTCGACGCCGAAGAGCTTGCCCTCCTCGAAGGAGCCGAGCAGGTCGGGGTCGGCGAGCAGCCGCGGCAGCTCGTCCCGGCCGGCGACGCGCAGGCCGCGCACCCAGCCGAGGTGGTTGAGGCCGACGTAGTCGATCCAGGCGTCCCGCGGGTTCGCGCCGAGGACGCGGGCGATACGGCGGCCGAGGCCGACCGGCGAGTCGCAGATGCCGATGACCCGGTCGCCGAGGTGGCGGGACATGGCCTCGGTGACCAGGCCCGCAGGGTTGGTGAAGTTGATGACCCAGGCGTCGGGGGCGAGGCGGGCCACCCGCCGGGCGATGTCGGTGGCGACGGGGACGGTGCGCAGGCCGTAGGCGATGCCGCCCGCGCCGACGGTCTCCTGACCGAGGACGCCCTCCGCCAGGGCGACCCGCTCGTCCTCGGCGCGGCCCTCCAGGCCGCCGACGCGGATCGCGGAGAAGACGAAGTCGGCGCCGCGCAGTGCCTCGTCGAGGTCGGTGGTGGCGGTCACGGTGGGGGCGTCGGAAACGCTCGCGGCCTGTTCGGCCAGTACACGGGCGACCGCGTGCAGCCGGCTGTCGTCGAGATCGTGCAGAACGACTTCCGTGACCCGCCCCTCGGCGCGGTCCGTCAGGAGCGCCCCGTACACCAGCGGCACCCGGAACCCGCCGCCACCCAGAATCGTCAGTTTCACCCTTGCACCTTTCCTGCCACGACCACCTCGACGCCCGCCTCCTCCAGGGAGGACCGCGTCGTCACGTTCACCGGCGCGTTCGTCACCACCACGTCCAGTTCCTCCGGACCGCAGACCCTCGCCATGCCCGTACCCGGGAACTTCGCCGAGTCGGCGAGCAGGACGACCTTGTCACTGGCCTTGATCATGGCCCGTTTGACCGGCACCTCGACGACCGTCGTGTCCATCACCTGCCCGGCCGGACGCACCCCACTGGTGCCGAGGAAGAGCCAGTCGGCGTGCAGCTGGCGCAGGTTGTCCTCGGTGAGGAAGCCCACCAGGGAACGGTACTCACGGCGGACCATGCCGCCGAGCAGCACCAGTTCGATGCCCTCGTCGTCGGCGAGCTCCTCGTACACCACGAGGTTGCTGGTGATCACGGTGAGCCGGCGGCCGTGGAGTTGACGGGCGAGGCGGTAGGCGGTGGTGCCGATGTCGAGCAGCACCGAGTCGCCGTTCCCGAGCATCGCCGCCGCGTGCGCGGCTATGGCGTCCTTCTCGGGCACCCGCACCTCGGCGACTTCGGCGAAGGGCTGGTCGCCCTCCTCGACGACGGCACCGCCGTGCACACGCGTCAGAAGTCCCTCTTCCTCCAGTTTGAGCAGATCCCGCCGGATTGTGGCAGGGCTCACACGCAGCTGCTCGGAGAGATCGGTCACTGCCGCGGGGCCCCCGGAGCGCAGGGCGCGCAGGATGAGTTGGTGTCGTCGTTCTGCCAGCACGGCGTGAACACTACTCGTCATCTTCAATCATTTCCATGCTCGCTTCTGCTCGGGTATTGACCAATCTCCGAGGCGGCGCAACGATTCCGGTCACCGAAATGAAGAGTTTTGACGAGCCTCCCCGACCCGCTCCCCCACTTGCTCTGCCGACGAGAGGATGCATGCGCGTGGACGACGACCGGCCCGATGTGCTGCTGACCGGGCTGCTCTTCTACGACCTCGTCCTCACCGGTCTCGGCAGGCCGCCCACGCCGGGCGAGGAGATCTGGACCGCCGGGATGGGCTGCGGCCCCGGCGGCATCGCCAACCTGGCGGTGGCCGCGTCCCGCTTCGGCCTGCGCACGTCCCTGGCGACGGTCTTCGGCGATGACTTCTACGGCGCCCACTGCCAGGAGGTCCTCGCAGGTCAGGAGGGCGTCGACCTCTCCCTCTCGCGTGTCTCGGGCGGCTGGCCCACGCCGGTCACGGTCTCCCTCGCGTACGGCCACGACCGGGCCCTCGTCACCCATGGCCAGGAACCGCCGTACTCGCAGGACGAGCTGGTGGGCGACCCGCCCGAAGCGCGTACGGCCCTGGTGCACCTGGAGGCCGAACCGCGCCAGTGGCTCGCCAAGGCCGCCGCGAACGGCACCCACATCTACGCCGACGTCGGCTGGGACCCCACCCAGGAGTGGTCCAGGGACCTGCTCGACCAGCTCGCCCTGTGCCACGCCTTCCTCCCGAACGAGACCGAGGCGATGGCGTACACGCGGACCGACAGCGCCGTCGCGGCCCTCGGGACGCTCTCGGAGCTGGTACCGGTCGCCGTCGTCACACGCGGTGGCGACGGCGCGGTCGCCGTCGACCAGACGACCGGCGAGTACGCCGAGGTCCCGGCCCTCGACGTCGACGTCCTGGACGCCACCGGCGCCGGGGACGTCTTCGGCGCGAGCTTCGTCGCGGCCTCGCTCGGCGGCTGGCCGCTGGTGGAGCGGCTGCGGTTCGCGGTGCTCGCCGCGAGCCTGTCGGTCCGGCACCACAGCGGGGCACTGGCGGCGCCCGGCTGGTACGGCGTCGACCGCTGGTGGCGGTCGCTGACCGACCCCGAGCTGAGGAGCGCGTACGGCTTCCTCGCCGACCGGCTGCCGACGGATCCCGGTGCTCCCGTCCGGTACGCCCCCGTCACCCCACCCGCACGACAGCAGTGACCCCCTGTACCACCTGGCACCACTCACCCCCCATGCAAGAACCAAGAAGATCCGAAAGGCGGTGGGAGCTGTGCGGCTCTCACGAAGGGGCCTGCTGCGCGCGGGACTGGCCGGTTCGGCCGTGACCGCGCTCGGCGGCCTGGCGTCCGGCTGTGCCGTCCCGACCGGGTCGACCGGCCGGAACATGGTCGTGTGGTACTGGGACGGCGGCCTGGGCGACACGGTCATCAAGAAGGCCCGAGCCCGCTACGACAGCTCCGTCGACCTCCAGGCCATCAAGATCGGCGGCTACTACCGCTCCAAGCTGATCACCACGATGGCCGGCCGCGCCCACGTCCCCGACATCGCGGGCCTCAAGGGCGAGGACATGGCGTCCTACCTGCCCAACGCCGACCAGTTCGTGGACCTGCGCACGCTCGGCGCGGACAGGTTCAGGAGCCAGTACCTGCCGTGGAAGTGGGACCAGGGCATCGCCGACGACGGCTCGATGATCGGCTTCCCCATCGACTGCGGCCCGGTCGCGCACATCTACCAGTACGAGGTCTTCCGGAAGGCGGGACTGCCGTACGAACCGGCCGACGTGTCCAGGGAGTTGAACACCTGGGACGCGTTCTTCGCGGCCGGCGAGCGGCTGCGCAAGCGGATCCCGGGGACCTCCCTGCTCACCGACGTCAACAGCGTCTTCGAGAACGCGGTGCAGCAGGGCGGCAAGCGGTACGTCGACAAGGACCGTCACTTCATCGGTGACCAGCGGCATGTGCGGGACGCCTGGGCGCTCGCCGTCGAGGCCAAGAGGCGCGGGCTCGTCTCCGACCTCGTCAGCGGTACCCCGGACCAGCTGTCGGCGATCGAGGCGGGCAGGCTGCCGAGCCAGCTGGGCGCCTCCTGGGCCACCAACGACATCAAGAACGGCGTGCCGAAGACCAAGGGGAAATGGCGGGTCGCCGACATGCCGGTGCGGCCCTCCAACAACGGCGGATCGTTCCTGTCGATCACCAAGGCGTGCCGGGAGCCCGAGCGTGCCTTCGAGATCATCAGCTGGATGCTCGACGCGGGCAACCAGGCGCAGGGCTACGTCGACGCGGGTCTCTTCCCCTCCACCCCCGCCTCGTACGGCCTCAAGCAGCTGCGCGAGCCCGATCCCTTCTTCGGCGGCCAGGTCACGATGGACGTCTTCGGGCCCGCCGCGCAGAAGATCGCGGTCGCCTACAACAGCCCGTTCGACGTGGCGCTCGGGCAGCCGATCAAGGACGAGATCAAGAACGTCGGCGTCCTCGGCAAGGACCCCGAGAAGGCATGGAAGGACGCCATGAGCAAGTGCAGGCGGATCGCGGCGCACCTGGGGGTGAGCTACTGATGGCCACCCTCCCCGCCGTGCAGAAGCCCCGGCCCCCGGCGCCCGTCGTGGAGCCACCCGCCGCGCGGCCCAGGACGGGCTTTCGCAAGTACTGGCACCTCTATGCCGCCATCTCGCCCTTCTACCTGCTGTTCCTGTGCTTCGGCCTGATCCCGGTCGGCTTCTCGCTGTACCTGTCCTTCCACCGCTGGGACGGCCTCGGCTCGATGGAGTCGGCGGGTCTGTCGCAGTACGCGTACCTGCTGAGCGACAGCGACTTCTGGAGCTCGATCGGCAACACGATCATCATCTGGGCGCTGTCCACCTTCCCCATGATCGTCCTGGCGATGGTCACGGCCGTGATGCTCAACTCGGCGGTGCGGTTCAAGAACGTCTACCGCTTCGCGTTCTTCCTGCCGAACGTGACCTCCGTCGTGGCGGTCGCGATCATCTTCGGATCGGTGTTCTCCACCAACTTCGGCCTGATCAACGCCCTGTTGCAGGCGGTGGGGCTCGACCAGATCGCGTGGCTGAACACGCCGTGGGGCATCAAGATCGCCATCGCGACGCTGATGACCTGGCAGTGGACCGGCTACAACGCGATCATCTTCCTCGCGGGGCTCCAGACCATCCCGAGCGACCTGTACGAGGCGGCGCGCATCGACGGGGCCGGTCCCGTGCAGACGTTCTTCCGGATCACGTTGCCGCTGCTGCGGCCGACGCTGTTGTTCGTGCTGGTCGTCTCCACGGTGACGGGTCTGCAGAGCTTCTCCGAACCGCAGGTGCTGCTGCAGAACACCTCCAACGACTCGACGTTCTCGGGCGGTCCCGACCACGCGGGCCGGACGATGGTCCTCTACTTCTTCCAGCAGACCTTCGACAACAACGACTTCGGCTACGGCGCCGCCGTGGCCTGGGGCATCTTCCTCGTCGTCGTCCTCTTCTCGATCATCAACTGGCGCCTGGTGCAGCGCCGGGGCGAAGAACAGTGAGGCCGCACACCATGGCATCCCTCAAGGGCTCCGGGCGCCGGGGCATCGGACTGCATCTGTCGCTGATCGTCGGTGTGGTGCTGTCGGCCTTCCCGTTCTACTGGGCCGTCATCATGTCGACGCACACGACGACGGAGATCTTCTCCTACCCGCCGAAACTGCTGCCGGGCACGCACTTCCTCGAGAACGTCCGCAGCCTCTTCGACAACATCGACTTCTTCGGCTCGATGTTCAACTCGCTGCTGGTCGCGTGTTCGGTGACGTTCCTGGTGCTGTTCTTCGACTCGCTCGCCGCGTTCGTGTTCGCGAAGTTCGAGTTCCCCGGCCGCAAGGTGCTGTTCGCGCTGCTGATGGTGATCTTCATGGTGCCGACGCAGCTCCAGGTGATCCCGCAGTTCGTGATCATGGCGAAGATCGGCTGGATCGGATCGATGTCGGCGCTGATCGTGCCGGCCGCGGCCAACGCGTTCGGCATCTTCTGGATGCGCCAGTACATGCGCAGCGCCATCCACGACGAACTGCTCGACGCCTCCAAGCTCGACGGGGCGGGCTTCCTGCGCCAGTACTGGCATGTGGCGCTCCCGGTGGTCCGTCCGGGACTGGCGTTCCTCGGCATCTTCACCTTCATGGGCCAGTGGAACGACTACGCCTGGCCGCTGATCGCCCTCACCAACCCGGACAACGTCACTCTCCAGGTCGCGTTGTCCCAGCTCAACGGCGTCCACGGCACGACGGACTACGGCATGGTGATGACCGGCGCGCTGCTCGCGCTGGTCCCGCTGCTGATCGTGTTCGCGGTCGGCGCCCGACAGATCATCGGTGACCTGGGCAAGGGAGCGGTTCGAGGATGAACGATTCGTCGATCAGTGGGCGCGGGATCGTCGATCCCCTGGTCGCCCTGCGCCCCTGGGAGGCGCCCGAGATCACCTCCTGGGGACGCCTGCCCATGAACGCCGTCGACCGGCGCTCCGGATGCCTCTCCCTGGACGGCGACTGGCGCTTCCAGTTGCTGCCCGCTCCGGACGCGCCGGTCGGCGGTGTGTGGTCCTCGGCCCACGTTCCCGGTGTCTGGACCATGCAGGACACGGACGACCTGCCGCAGTACACGAACGTCCGTATGCCGTATGCGGAATTCCCTCCGCGGTCGCCCGCCGCCAACCCGACGGGCGTCTACGAGCGGACGGTCGACGTGCCCGCCGAGTGGGCCGGACGCCGGATCGTGCTCCAGGTGGGGGCCGCCGAGAGCGTGCTCCTCGTGCACGTGGACGGGCGGCCGGTCGGCATCTCCAAGGACTCCCATCTGGCCGCCGAGTTCGACCTGACGGGAGTCGTACGCCCCGGTGGGCGGGCCCTCGTACGGCTCACCGTGGTGAAGTGGTCGGACGCCTCGCACATCGAGGACCAGGACCAGTGGTGGCACGGCGGCATCACCCGGTCCGTGCTGCTGTACGCGACGGACCCGCTGTACCTCGCGGACGTGACCGTACGGGCCCGGCGGGACGGGGAGCTGCGGGTCGACTGCCAGGTGCGGGACACCCGCGGCGCGCTGCCCGAGGGATGGTCCATCAGCGGCGACCTGGACGGTCACGCGCTCCCGCAGGACAGGGAGTTCGACCGTGCCAACGCCGAGGAGGAGCGGGTCTCCGACTTCCTCGGTGAGGCGCGGCTGCGGACCACCGTGCCCGAGGTGCGCACCTGGACCGCCGAGACGCCCGAGCTGTACGACCTGACGGTCCGGCTGCACCGCGCCGACGGCAGCGTCGCCGACACCTCCCGCCACCGCGTCGGCTTCCGCGACGTCGAGATCGTCGGCCGGGACCTGCTGGTCAACGGCGAGCGCGTGTTCATCCGGGGCGTCAACCGGCACGACTTCCATCCGCTGACCGGCCGGACTGTGTCGTACGACGACATGCGCGCGGACCTCGTCCTGCTGAAGCGTTTCGGCTTCAACGCGATCCGCACCGCCCACTACCCGAACGACCCGACGCTGTACGACCTCGCCGACGAGCTCGGCTTCTACGTCGTGGACGAGGCGGACATCGAGTCCCACGACCACGCCCATGAGATCGCCGACGACCCGAGGTATCTGGGCGCGTTCGTGGACCGGGTCTCGCGGATGGTCCTGCGCGACAAGAACCACCCGTCGATCATCGTCTGGTCCCTGGGCAACGAGTCCGACTACGGCGCGAACCACGACGCGGCGGCGGGCTGGCTCCGCCGGCACGACCCGACCCGGCCCCTGCAGTACGAGGGGGCCGCCAAGCGCGGCTGGGCCGACCCGGACCTCGCCACCGACATCGCCTGCCCCATGTACGCCCCGCTGGAGGAGTGCGTGGCGCACGCGCTGTCCGGGGAGCAGACCAAGCCGCTCATCCAGTGCGAGTACTCGCACGCCATGGGCAACAGCAACGGCACGCTCGCCGACCACTGGGCGGCCATCGAGGCCACCCCCGGTCTTCAGGGCGGCTTCATCTGGGAGTTCTGGGACCACGGCATCCTCCAACGTGTGAACGACGGAAGACCTGCTGGGCGTGGGGGCGCCGGGCTCTTCGACAACGGTGTCGCCGCACCCGGTCATCGCTGGGCGTACGGCGGCGACTTCGGCGAGACGATCCATGACGGCGCGTTCATCGCCGACGGGGTCGTCTTCCCGGACCGCACGCCCAAGCCGGTGATGTACGAGCACCGGGAGATCGCCGCGCCGGTGCGCATCGACTGCTTCCGGCACGAGGGGATCGTCCTCTCCAACCACCAGCACTTCCGCGGCCTGGAGTGGCTGTCCGCCGAGTGGGAGCTGTCCCTGGCGGACGGCCGCACGCTGACCGCGCCGACCGAGCTGCCCGATCTGCGGCCGGGCGAGACGGCGGCGGTGCCGCTGCCGTTCGAGCTGCCGGACGGCGGCGGCGAGGCCTGGCTGACCCTGCGGGTGACGACGGCCGAGGACCAGCCGTGGGCACCGCGCGGTACGCGGGTGTGCGCACCGCAGGTGCGGCTGCGCGCGGCCGAGCGGCCCTACACGGCGGATCCCGTGGAGGTCACCGAGCCCCTCGGGGCGGGCCCCGCCGAGGTCGACGACGAGGGCCTGCTGCTCCATCCCCTGCTGACGGCCGCGCCCGCGCTGTCGCTGTGGCGGGCGCCCACCGACAACGACGAGCTGGGCGGGATCGCGCTGCGCTGGCGCGCCTGGGGGCTCGACTCGCTCGTACGCAAGGTCGTCTCGGTGCACCGGGAGGGGCCGGGCGTGACGGTGCTGGCCGAGTACGCCGGGGCCGTCGCGGTCGTGCGTCACCGGCAGGTGTTCACGCCGGTCGAGGGCGGGATCCGGGTCGAGGAGTGGGCGGAGCTGCCGGAGGACCTGCACGACGTGGCGCGGGTCGGCTCCGTGTTCGAGACGGTGCCGGGCCTCGATCTGCTGGAGTGGTTCGGTCAGGGTCCCTGGGAGTCGTACCCCGACCGCAGCGCGGGCGCGCCCGTGGGTCACCACTCCGTCCCCGTCGACCAGTTGTTCACCCCCTATCTGCGTCCGCAGGAGAGCGGCGGCCGGCACGGCGTACGGCGCTTCACACTGTCCGCGCCGGACGCCACCGGTCTCGCGGTCGAACTGGACGAGCCCCGCCAGGTCTCCGTCACCCGCTACCGCGCCGAGGACCTGGTCGCGGCGGCCCACCACGACGAGCTGGTGCCGAGGCCCGGCTGTGTGGTGCACATCGACGCGGCGCACCGGGGCCTGGGCACGGCCTCGTGCGGCCCCGACACCTCACCGTCGTATCTCGTCGCACCGGGCGTCCATCACTGGAGCTGGACGCTGCGCGTGCTCTGAACCCCCCACGCTTCGTTGTCACTTCCCTTCCCACGGAGCAACACGTGTGCAATTCCCATGAGCACGACCAGGGCGAGGCCGAGCAGGCCGGTGCCGGAAGACGCGGTTTCCTGCGGGCGACCGCGCTGCTGGGCGCCCTCGCCACGGCCGGGGTCGCCCTCCCGGCCACCGCGGAGGCCGCGACGTCGGACAGCTGGCGGCCCGACCCGGAGAGCCGCCGCTTCACGCTCGCCGTCATGCCCGACACCCAGTACCTCTTCGACGGGCCGAGCATCGACAGGGCACCGGTCGAGGCGTCCCTGCGCTACCTCCTGGAGCACGGCGAGGACGAGAACATCGTCTTCCTGTCGCACCTGGGCGACCTCACGCAGAACGGGGCCCAGGCCGAGGTCGACGCGATCAGCGCGGCGTTCGGGCTGCTCGACCGGCGGGGGGTCGGCTACAGCGTCCTGGCCGGCAACCACGACGTGAAGTCGTCGACGGACGACCAGCGCGGGTCGACGCCGTACCTGAAGGCCTTCGGTCCGCAGCGGTTCAAGGGGAAGCCGACGTTCGGGGGCGCCTCCGCGGACGGCTACAACACCTACCACCTGTTCAGGGCGGCGGGGCGGGAGTGGATGGTGCTCGCCCTGGACTGGCGGCTCTCGGCCAAGGGCTACGCCTGGGCGAAGGACGTCCTCGCCCGGCCCCCGAAGACGCCGGTCATCCTCACCACGCACGAACTGGTCGTCGAGGACGACTCCCTGTCGGCGTACGGGCAGCAGTTGTGGGACCAGCTGGTCCAGGACCACGACCAGATCTTCCTCACCCTGAACGGCCACTACTGGCCCGCGGGCAGGGCGACCCGCAAGAACGCGGCGGGCAACGAGGTCCACCTGCACCTGACGAACTACCAGAACCGCTACTTCGGCGGCGCGGCGATGATCCGCCTCTACCGCTTCGACCTGGACCGCAACGTCATCGACGTCGAGACGGTCTCCCCGTGGATCCTGGGCCGGGCCGCGAAGGGGCTCAACGAGCTGGAACGGCAGGAGATCGAGCTCAGCGGGGACGCCGACCGGTTCTCGGTCGAGATCGACTTCACCGAGCGCTTCTCCGGCTTCGACCCGGTGCCGGCCCGCCCGGCGCGGCCCGCGGCGAAGATGCTGGTACCGGGCACCGTCGCCTACTGGCGCTTCGACTCGCCCGTCTCCGGCACCGTCCACGACCTGTCCGACCACGGCAACGACCTCACCGTGGTCTCGGTGGGCGGCGGCACTCTCGGCTGGTCGGCGGACCACCACCCGGACCAACCCGGCCACGGCAGCCTGGAGTTCCAGGGCTACAAGTCCCCGCTGAAGGGCGCGTATCTGCGCACGGTCGACTCGGCTCCGCTCAACGCGGCCACGTTCAGGGACGGTTACACCATCGAGGCGTTCTACTGGCTGCCCGCCGACTGGGACGCCTCGCACAACGCCTGGTCCGGCCTCGTCAGCCGCACCGGCCGCAACGGCTCCGTCGGCACGGTCACCGACGACCCGGACGAGCCGCTGGCCACGCTGTCGATCTCCGACGGCCCCGGCCCCCAGTGGGCGGTGCACCCGCTCAACCAGCAGCAGCTCGCCACCAACTGGGGCGATGAGACCGCCCGCGAGACCTGGTGGCACCTGGCCGTGGTCAACGACGGACGGCACACGGTGATGTACGTCCAGGGCTGTCCGGTGGCCCGCAACCCGCACGCCCCCGCGATCGGCATCGCCTCGGCCGGGCGTCCCTGGCTGCTCGGCGGTTACGAGTACGCGGACAAGATCGACCAGATCCTGCACGGACGCCTCGGCGACGTCCGGATCGTCGCGCGGGCGCTGCCCGTCACCTCGTTCATGAACCACTGACGCCTCCGAGGACCACGATGACCGAGCAGCAACTGCCCGTGTGGGCCGACCCGTCCGTCTCCCCCGCCGACCTGGACGCCCAGGGCGTCTCCCGCCGTCAGCTCCTGCGCCGCGCGGGCCTGTTCGGCGCCGCGTTCGCCCTCGGCTCGGCGGCGATGCCCGAGGCGACCGCCGCCGACGCCTTCGGCGGCAACGACCCGAGACTCGCCTACCTCGTCGGCGACCACCACGTCCACAGTGTCTACAGCCACGACGCGAAGTACACCTTCTCCCAGCTGGCCACCGCGGCCGCCAAGTACGGCCTCGACTGGATGGTGTTCAACGAGCACTCCAACTTCGGGCACGCCTACTACGGCGCCGCGATGGAGCACAAGGAGATCCTCAAGGCCCGCGCCGAGAACCCCCGCCAGCTGATCTTCCAGGGCCTGGAGTGGTACATCCCGGCCGCCGAGCACTGCACGATCTTCGCCGCGCCCGGCCCTCACGAGGTCGACCTCCTCACCCGGTTCGAGCTGGCCTACGACGGCAAGCTGCTGGGCTACACGGACGGCGCTCCGGACAATCCGAACACCGCCCGCAACGAGGCGCACGCGGTCAAGGCCATCCAGTGGCTCGCCGAACAGCGCCGTACGGGATATGTCGACGACGTCCTCGTCTTCGCGAACCATCCGATGCGGCTGGGCATCGACTCGCCGCACGAGATGCGCAACTGGCGGGACGCGGCCCCCGAGATCATGATCGGGATGGAGGGAGCGCCCGGCGCGCAGGGCGGCGGCATCCCCGGCTGGGAGGGCCCCACCTCGCAGCGCGGCGAGTACACCAACAAGCCGTCCGTGAACTCCTGGGCGGGCTATCCGGAGAACGCGTACGTGCTGTACGGCGGTTTCGACTGGATGACGGCGACGGTCGGCGGCATGTGGGACGCGATGCTCGCCGAGGGCAAGCTGTTCACGATCACCACCAACTCCGACGTGCACCGTGTCGTCTTCGACACGTGGAAGAACGGCGACTGGCTGCCGGGGCAGAACTTCGACAACACCGGAAAGATCCCCGACCCGGTGAACACGGACTCGCCCCAGCCCGGCGGTGACTTCTGGCCGGGCCAGTTCAGCCGCACCCACGTCGGCGTGACCCGCTACGGCTACCGCGCGGTCATGGCGGGGCTGCGCGCGGGCCGGGTCTGGCTCGACCACGGGCATCTGCTCGACGGGCTCGACGTGCGGCTGAAGCGGGACTGCGACGGCGGTCCCGGTGTGACGCTGGGCGGCCGACTGCGGGTGCGCAAGGGCGAGAAGCTGACGCTCAACGTCACCGTGACCACTGCCTCCCGCCCCAACGCACAGGGCATCCTGCCCCAGCTGGCGCATGTGGACCTGATCCGGGGCGCGGTGCGCGGCCCGGTGACCGACCGGGAGGAGTGGCGGGCGCCCGACACCAGGGTCGCCCGCACGGTGGACGTGTCCGGCCGCACGGGGACGTACACCCTGCGCATCCCCGTCACCGCCGGGGACGAGTCCTTCTACGTCCGTCTGCGCGGCAGCGACGGCAAGCGCAACGGCATCGGCTACCTGGGCGCCGCGATCGACCCGCACGGCCCGATCCCGCACCCGCCGGGCGACGGGGACCCGTGGGAGGACACCTGGTTCTACTCGAACCCCGTGTTCGTGGAGGTGAGCTGAGGGGATGTGACCTGAGCGGACAGGGTCCCCCGATCCCCGACTCCGGCCACCTCCACGACGGACCGGCGGCGTCCGTGTCTGTCGCGTCCCAGCGCCGTCCCGGCGGCCGCGGGACGCCGCAGGCCGGGCGCGGCACGGCCGTCCCAGCGTCCCAGCGGGCACGGAACCCATTGCGACCGCCCGCCGACGATTGCCAGCCTCGGGCCGTCCAGAACGAACCACCCCCCTGTGAGGAGACTTCTCAGTGGCCCGTTTCGTGCCCCAGATCCTGCGCAACCGTCCGATGGCGGCTGCCTTGATGAGTGTCGCGGCCGTCGCTTCGTTCGCCCTGCCCGCCTCGACCGCCCAGGCGGCTCCCACCGCGGTCGACTGCGCGTCCGGCAATGTCTGCTTCTGGACCGGTGCCAACTTCACCGGCCAGAAGTGCAGCTGGAGCGACGCCGACCCGGACTGGCAGAGCGGCAGCATCCAGTGCTCCTGGTCGGCCACGCACAACGTCAAGTCCGTCTGGAACGCGGGGACGTCCTCCAGCTTCACCGGCGTCGTCTACTACAAGGGCGCCAACCAGGACGAGGACGACCGCGCCGGCTGTACCCGTCAGCAGCACGGCGGCAACCTGGCCGGCACGTACAAGCTCCGCTCGCACAAGTGGACCACGGGCCGCTGCGGCTGATCCGAACGACCGGAGGGCGGAGCCCCTTTGGGGGTGCTCCGCCCTCCGTCGGTTCCACGGCGCCACGGCGCTCGGGTGCCCTCAGGCGTAGAAGCGGGACAGGCTCTGCAGCACGGCCGCCGGCTTGGCGGCGCCCTCGATCTCGATCGTGCCGTCGACGGTGATCTGGACCCCGCCGGGCACATCCTCGACCGAGGCCAGCTTGCCGACCAGGCGGATCTTGGAGCCGACCTTCACCGGGGCGGGGAAACGCACCTTGTTCAGGCCGTAGTTGACCTTCGTCGACACGCCTTCCACATCCAGCAGCTCGGTGAACAGCGGGATGAACAGCGACAGGGTGAGGTACCCGTGGGCGATGGGGGCGCCGAAGGGGCCCTCAGCGGCCTTCTCGGGGTCCACGTGGATCCACTGGTGGTCGCCCGTGGCGTCGGCGAACGTGTTGACGCGCTCCTGTGTGACCTCGATCCACTCACTCGTGCCGAGGTCGCTGCCGGCGAGCTTCTTGAGTTCGTCGATGCCGTTGACGGTGATACCCATGTGGCTTTCCTTAGCTGGGAGTCGAGGGTTCAGGAGTCGGCGCCGAAGCGCTTGCGCACCCGGGCCTTGAGGAGCTTTCCGGAGGCGGTGCGCGGGAGTTCGTCCGCGAGCACCACCGACTTCGGGATCTTGTACTTGGCGAGGCGGCCGGCCAGGGAGGCCAGCACCTCGTCGGGGTCCAGCGAGACGCCCTCGCGGGGGACGACGACCGCGCGCGGCACCTCGCCCCACTTGTCGTCCGGCACGCCGATGACCGCGCACTCGACGATGTCCGGGTGAGCCAGGAGCAGGTCCTCGATCTCGGCGGGGTACACGTTCTCACCACCGGAGATGATCATGTCCTTGATGCGGTCGACGATGTGCACGTAACCGTCCTCGTCGACGCGCGCCGCGTCGCCGCTGCGGAACCAGCCGTCGGCGAAGGAGGCGGCCGTCTCCTCGGGCAGTCCCCAGTAGCCGGGCATGACGTGCGGTCCGCGCACCACGACCTCGCCGGTCTCGCCGACGTCGACGGGTGCCAGGTCCGGCCGTACCACCCGGACGTCGCTGAAGAAGTGCGGCACCCCGGCCGAACCGGCCTTGCTGATGGCGTGCTCGGCGTCGAGGAAGAGCGTGCCGGGGGCCGCCTCCGTCATGCCGTAGCCCTGGAGGAAGGTCAGGCCGCGCTCCTGGTACGCCGCGATCAGCGGAGAGGGCACGGGTGAGCCGCCGCAGGTCAGGATCCGCAGGGAGGACAGGTCCGCCCCGGGCCAGCGCGGATGCCGGGCCACCTGGTCGAACATGGTCGGCACGCCGAACATGAAGGTGATCCGGTGCCGTTCGATCAGGTCGAAGGTGGCGTCCGGGTCGAACGCCTCGACCAGCACGCAGGTGCCGCCCTTGAGCAGGACCGGCAGGGTCAGCATGTTCAGGCCCGCCGTGTGGAACAGCGGGGCCGAGACCAGGGCGCGTTCGTCGGCGATCAGGTCGGTGTCGACGAGGACGTTGATCGCGTTCCAGGTCAGGTTGCCGTGCGTGAGCATGGCGCCCTTGGGGCGGCCGGTCGTCCCCGAGGTGTACATGATGATGCAGGTGTCGTCGGGCCCGACCGGTTCGTCGATCGGCTCCTGGAAGGCGGCGGCCACCGCCTCCTCGTACTCGGCGCCGACCTCGACGTACGTCCGCACGTCGGTGTTGCCCGGCAGGCCCGCCACGAGTCCCGCGTGCGAGGGGCCGTAGACGAGGGCCTTGGCGCCGGAGTCGGCGAGCTGGTAGGCGATCTCGGGTCCGGCGAGACGGGTGTTGAGCGGGACGAAGACCGCGCCGAGAGTGCCGGCCGCGAACAGGGCCTCCAGGTAGGAGGGGTGGTTCGGGCCGAGGTAGGCGATGCGGTCGCCGCGGCGCACGCCCCGGGCGCGCAGGGCGTGCGCGAGCCGGGTGGTACGTGCGTACAGGGTGCCGTAGTCGGTCGACTGCTCACCGTGGACCAGGGCCGTGCGGTGTGGGGTCTTGCGGGCCCGGCGTGCGGGCCACGACCCCAGTCCCTCGTTGCGCATCTACGGCCCCTTATGGCTTGGTGAGCCCGAGCAGGCGGGCGGCGTTCTCCTTGAGGATCTTCGGCTTCACCTCGTCCTTGATCGACAGCTTCTCGAAGTCGGCGAGCCAGCGGTCGGGGGTGAGGACGGGGAAGTCGGAGCCGAAGAGAACCTTGTCCTTCAGCAGCGTGTTCGCGTACTGCACCAGCTGCGGCGGGAAGTACTTCGGCGACCAGCCGGACAGGTCGATGTGGACGCCCGGCTTGTGGGTGGCGACCGCCAGGGCCTCGTCCTGCCAGGGGAAGGACGGGTGCGCCAGGATGATCTTCAGATGCGGGAAGTCGGCGGCCACGTCGTCGACGTGCAGCGGGTTGGAGTACTTGAGGCGGATCCCGCCGCCCCCGGGGACTCCGGCGCCGATCCCTGTCTGCCCCGTGTGGAACAGGGCGATCGTGCCGGTCTCCTCGATCACCTCGTAGAGGTCGTACGCCACCGAGCGGTCGTTGGGGAAGAAGCCCTGGATGCTGGGGTGGAACTTGAAGCCCCGCACCCCGTACTCCTCGACCAGGCGGCGGGCCTGCTTCACGCCCGCCTTCCCCCGGAAGGGGTCGATGGAGGCGAAGGGGATGAGGACGTCCGCGTTGGCGGCGGCCGCCTCGGCGACCTCCTCGTTGGGGACGGGGGCCGTCCCGGTCGCGGACTCGGCGTCCACCGTGAAGATCACGGCGGCCATCCGGCGCTCGCGGTAGTACGCCGCCGTCTCCTCCAGGGTGGGCTTGCGCTTGCCCTCGACCTTGAAGTACGCGGAGGAGGCGTCGTGCAGGTCGTCGTCCAGGGAGGAGTGGCCCTTGGAGGACACCTCCGCGTGGGTGTGGACGTCGATCGCGACGAGGTCGTTCAGGTCCATCACGCCTCCGGGAACTTCGGGGCGGGGACGCCGACGGTCTGGAGTTCCGCGCCGACCGAGGTGGCCCACGCGGCGGCCAGGGTGTCGGGCGTCCAGCCGCCGTCGGCGTACGCCGCCTTGATCTCCTGCGGATGCGACCAGAGTGCCACCTTGTCGCCGCCGATGCCGATGGCCTGGCCGGTGACACCCCGGGCGGCCTCGGAGGCGAGGAACGGGACGAGGGCCGCACAGTCCTCGGGGGTGCCGAAGCCCTCGCCCTTGCGCAGGAAGTCCGGCAGCGGCTCGCCGTTCCTCATCGCCTCGATGTACGGGGCGAAGGCCGGGATGGTCTCGGTCATCGCGGTCGCGGCGACCGGCACGATCGCGTTGACGGTGATGTTCGCGCGGCCGAGTTCCATGGCCCAGGTACGGGCGAACGCGGCGATGCCGGCCTTGGCGGCGGCGTAGTTCGTCTGGCCGAAGTTGCCGCGCTGGCCTGCCGGGGAGCCGACCAGGATCAGGGTGCCGCCCTCGCCCTGCTCGCGCATCCGTACGGCGGCGGCGCGGGCGCAGGTGAAGGTGCCCTTGAGGTGGGTGGCAATCACCGCGTCGAAGTCGTCGTCGGTCATCTTCCACAGGACCTTGTCGCGCAGGATGCCCGCGTTGGTGACCAGGATGTCGAGCCGCCCGAACTCCTCGACCGCCCGGTTCACGAGCCGGTCGGCGGCCTCGGTGGTGCCGACGGCGACGACCTCGGCGACGGCCTTGCCGCCCGCCTCGACGATCGACTTCACGGCCTGCTCGGCCACGGCCTCGTCGATGTCGTTGACGACCACGGAGGCGCCGTGGGCGGCCAGGGCGTGCGCGTAGGCGAGTCCCAGGCCCCGGCCGCTGCCGGTGACGACGGCGACCTTGCCGGTGAGATCAGTGGTGGACACGAGCGAGTCCCTTCACGAACGGATGCGGGTCTGATGCGGGGGTGCTGCTTGGGGTGACGCGACTTCGAGATCGAAGCTAAGAGCAATAATTGTTGACGTCAATAGTTGTTGGTGACCTCAGGGTGCGGCATGCTGAAATCTCAGCAACCGCAGACCGAGCTCAGGGAGCCCGCCATCACCCGCCAGCACGCCATGAACCCGAGCCCCATCGACGCGGACGAGCCGTGGATGCGCGAGCTGCACGCGGACGCGGGCTACCTCCTGTACCGCCTGGGCCTGCGCTCCGGGCAACTGTTCAACACGTTCCTGCAGGAGTCGGGCCTGCGGCTGCGCCACTACGCGGTGCTGCGCTTCCTCGCCACCTCCGAGGGCGTGCTCCAGCGCGAGCTCAGCGCCCGCCTCGGCTACGACCCCAGCGCGATCGTCGGCCTGGTCGACGACCTGGAGAAGCTGGGCTTCGCGGAGCGCCGCCCCTCCCCCGACGACCGCCGCAGCCGGATCGTCGTCCTCACCGGCGACGGCCGCACCTTCCTGCGCGACACCGACGAGGCGGGACTGCGCGTGACGAACGAGCTGCTGGGCCCCCTCGACCCCGCCGAACGCCGGACCCTGCACGCGCTCCTGCTGCGCGTCGCCGAGGACGGACTCACCTGACGAGGACCGGATGACCGCAACGACCACCGCCCGCTCGGCGCCCGACCGGCTGCTGTCCGTGCTCGCCGCGTTCGACCACGAGCACACCGCGCTGTCCCTGACCGACATCAGCCGCCGGGCCGGCCTGACGCTGACCACCACGCACCGGCTGGTGGGCGCCCTGACCGCGTGGGGTGCCCTGGAGCGGGACGGCGCCGGCGTCTACCACGTCGGACTACGGCTGTGGGAGGTCGCGGCGCTCGCACCGCGCGGCCTCGCGCTCCGGCAGGTCGCGCTGCCCTACCTGGAAGACCTGTACGAGGCCACGCACGAGAACGTGCAGTTGGCGGTGCGGGACGGGGCGGAGGTCGTGTACACCGAGTGGCTCTCGGGACGTTCGGCGGTCGGCGTCCACATCCGCGTCGGCGCGCGCTGGCCCCTGCACGCCACAGGCGTCGGACTGGCGCTGCTGGCGCACTGCGCCCCGGAGGTCCAGGACCGGTACTGCGCGGGCCCCCTCGCGTCCTTCACCCCGTACACCATCACCGACGGGGAGCGGTTGCGCCGCGTGCTGGCCGAAGTGCGGCGCACCGACGTGGCGGTGAGCAGCCGTCAGGTCACCGAGGACGCCCTCTCGGTGGCCGCGCCGGTGCACGGGCCGGGCGGCGCGGTGGTCGCCGCCGTGTCGGTCGTCGTACCGCAGGCCGACGCACAGGTACCGGTGCTGGTCCCCGCGGTGCGGATGGCGGCACGCGGGATCTCCCGGGCACTGGGGTGGCAGCCGGACAAGGCCTGAGCGACGCGACCGAGTCGACGACGACCCGCGACCGCGACCGTCGACTCGGCCTGCTCAGGAGTCATGGAGACACCGCTGCCGCCGAAGCGACAGCGGCCGTCGGCGGTGGTGCCGCCCGCGCCCCTCGCGCCGGACATCGCCTCCCTGCACCGGCGTGCCGAGGTTACGGGCCGCCAGTCCCCGTACCGCCAGGTTCTCCAGCCGCGCGCACTTCACCGAGTGAACTGCCCCGGCCCAGAACGACATTCTCTGCTTCACCTCTTGACGACGGGATGGACCGGGAGCACATTGGGCGCACTTTGAGAGCGCTCTCAAAGGCTCTCGAAGCGCGTCCCAGGCACCTCCCAGGCACCCGCGCACCCCACTCCGTACCCGAGAGGCACCCCCATGAGTGAAACCTCCGGCATACCCCGCAGACGGCGTCCCCTGAGGCGGGCGCTCCTCGCCGTCATCGGCACCCTGGGCCTCACGGCGGCCGCCGCCACCGCCGCCGTCCTCCCCGCGAGCGCCTCCGCGCCCACGCCCCCGTCCGGCTGGAGCCAGGTCTTCCTGGACGACTTCAACGGCGCCGCGGGCACCGGCGTCAGCACCTCCAACTGGCAGTACGCCACCGGGACTTCGTATCCGGGCGGACCCGCGAACTGGGGCACCGGCGAGGTCGAGACGATGACCAACAGCACCGGCAACGTCTCGCTCGACGGCAACGGCAACCTGCGCATCACCCCGCTGCGCGACGCGGCCGGCAGGTGGACGTCGGGCCGTATCGAGACCAACCGCACCGACTTCCAGCCCCCGTCCGGCGGCAGGTTGCGCGTCGAGGCCCGTCTGCAGATGCCCAACGTGACCGGTACCGCGGCCGAGGGCTACTGGCCGGCGTTCTGGATGCTGGGCGCGCCCTATCGCGGCAACTACCAGAACTGGCCGGGTGTCGGCGAGTTGGACATCATGGAGAACGTCCAGGGCCGCAACACGGTGTGGGCCACGATGCACTGCGGCACCAACCCGGGCGGCCCGTGCAACGAGACCACGGGCATCGGCAACAACACCGCGTGCCCCAACACCACCTGCCAGTCCGGCTTCCACACGTACACCATGGAGTGGGACCGCTCGGTCAGCCCGGAGGCGATCCGCTTCTCCGTCGACGGCGTCACCTTCCACACGGTCACCGCGAACCAGGTCGACGCGACGACCTGGTCCAACGCCACGAACCACGGCTTCTTCATCATCCTGAACGTGGCGATGGGCGGCGCCTTCCCGGACGCGTTCGGCGGCGGCCTGGACGGCGACACGCGCTCCGGCGTCCCGATGGTCGTGGACTACGTGCAGGTGCTCCAGTCGACCGGTGGCGGGGGCGGCACCACTCCCCCGCCGACCGGCAACCGCGACGCCTACGGCGCCATCCAGGCCGAGTCCTACGACGGCCAGTCCGGCGTGAGCACGGAGTCGACCTCCGACACCGGTGGCGGCCAGAACATCGGCTCCCTGGCCAACGGTGACTGGGCCCTCTTCAAGGGCGTCAACTTCGGCTCCACCGCGGCCAAGCAGTTCTACGCCCGGGTCGCGAGCGGCGCCGCGGGCGGTGTCAGCGGCCTGGTCGAGGTCCGCCTGGACAGCCGCGGCAACGCGCCGGTCGGCAGCTTCTCGGTGGCCAACACGGGTGGCTGGCAGTCGTGGAGGACCGTCCCCGCCAACATCAGCTCCGTGACCGGCACCCACGACGTGTATCTGACCTTCACCAGCGGCCAGCCGTCGGACTTCGTGAACGTCAACTGGTTCAACTTCGGCCACTGACACGGCCGTTCACGGGTGCCCCGCGACCCTACGTCGTGGGGCACCCGTGCAGAAGGTCGCGGCGCTCCCGTTGGGCCGGGGTCAGCTGGAGGCGCGCCGCGGCGAGGTTCTCCTCGACGGGCCGCCACGGCAGGAACGCGATCCCGGCCGCCTCGCAGGCCGCGAGGACCGGCTCGTGCTCGCGGTCGAGCAGGTTGTAGCGGTTCTGCACGCTCGCCACGTCGATGGGCTCGGTCGACGTCATCCGCTGCCTGCCTCCCCCTTGCCCCAAGGCGCCACGCCAGCAGCGCGGTTGGCGCCCCGGCCTACCGCAGCTCCGCCCGGAACGCCGCCGGTGTCTGGTCCGTGTGCTGGTGGAAGAACTTGGAGAAGTTCGCCGCGTCGGGGAAGCCGACGGCCACGCCGACACGGCCGATGGGGAGGTCCGTGTGGGCGAGGAGGCGTTTGGCCTCCAGGACGACCCGCTTGTCGATGAAGCCCTTGGGCGTCTCGCCGGTGGCGGCGCGGACCGCCCGGACGAGGGTGCGGCGGGAGTAGCCGAGGGCGTCGGCGTAGGCGCTGACGCTGTGGTTGGTGGCGAAGCCGTTCTCGACGGCGTCCCGGAAGAGGGTGAACGTGGTGTCGGCCTGGCGGCGCTCCGCCTCGGCGGAACTGGCCGCGAGGTGGGAGAGGCGCAGCAGGAACGCCGTGAGGGAGTGGCGCAGTACGGCGGTGTGGAGGGTGGACGGCAGGGTCTCGGTGTCCTCGTACTCGCGTCCGAGCTGGGCGAGCGCCGCGCGCAGGGCGGTGCGGCGGGGCTCGTCGGGGTGCAGCAGGGGCGGCAGGTCGTAGCGGTACAGGCCGGTGGCCTCCACCGTGGCGCGTGGCAGGAAGCCGGGCTGCATGGTGAGGACGGTTCCGCGGTACTCGCTCGTGCGCGTGAAGCGGTGGACCTGGCCCGGGCGGATCCACAGCACGTCGCCGGCCGTGGCCTCGTACTCGGCGAAGTCGACCATGTGCCGGACCGGGCCGTCGTCGAACAGCATCACGACGTGGAAGTCGATGCGGTGGACCCGTTCGAGAGGGGCGTCGGCGTGCCAGGTGCGGTCGGTGCCCATCGGGCCGATCTGCATGCCGACTCCGCCGACGCTGAGACCGACCGGGAAGGGGAACGTTCTGATCGCGTTGGTGTCGCCTTCACCGTCCGCGGGTTGGATGGATTCGTCCGCCATGTCCTTCTCGTGCCGCCTCGGAGCTGATGCTGGTGTCCCACTTTCACCAAAGGCTGGCACACGGAGACCTACCCCCGTAAAAGTCCGACTTTTAAGTTTGAACACGTCAGAGCAGCTACCCGGCTCCTATCGAGGACTTCTTGAAGATGAGCACGCAGACGCCCGACAGCTTCGAGTGGACCGATCTCGACCGGCGTGCCGTCGACACCGCCCGCCTCCTGGCGGCGGATGCCGTACAGCAGGTCGGCAACGGCCACCCCGGCACCGCGATGGCCCTGGCCCCGGCCGCGTACACGATCTTTCAGAAGGTGATGCGCCATGACCCGGCCGACCCGGAGTGGACCGGCCGCGACCGGTTCGTGCTGTCCCCCGGGCACACCTCGCTGACCCTCTACACCCAGCTCTACCTCGCCGGCTACGAGCTGGAGCTGGACGACCTGAAGAACTTCCGCACGCACGGCTCGAAGACCCCCGGCCACCCGGAGTACGGGCACACGGCGGGCGTCGAGACGACGACCGGCCCGCTGGGCCAGGGCGTGGCGAACGCGGTGGGCATGGCGATGGCCGCCCGCTACGAGCGCGGCCTGTTCGACCCGGACGCCCCCGACGGCGCCTCCCCCTTCGACCACACCGTCTGGGCGATCGTCTCCGACGGCGACCTCCAGGAGGGCGTCTCCGCCGAGGCCTCCTCCCTCGCGGGCCACCAGAAGCTCGGCAACCTGGTCTTCCTCTACGACGACAACCACATCTCCATCGAGGGCGACACCGCCACCGCGTTCTCCGAGGACGTGCTGAAGCGGTACGAGGCGTACGGCTGGCACGTGCAGCGGATCGAGCCGGAGGAGAACGGCGACGTCGACGTGCACGCCCTGTACGCGGCGCTGAAGGCGGCGCAGGCCGAGACCGAGCGCCCCTCCATCATCGCGATGCGCACGATCATCGCCTGGCCCGCCCCGAACGCGCGGAACACCGAGGCCTCCCACGGCTCGGCGCTCGGCGAGGACGAGGTCGCCGCCACCAAGCGCGTCCTGGGCTTCGACCCGGAACAGACCTTCCAGGTCGCCGACGACGTCCTCGCCCACACCCGGACGGCCCTGGACCGGGGCGCCGAGGCGCACAACGCCTGGGACAAGCGGATCGCGGAGTGGCGCGACGCCCAGCCCGAGCGGGCCGAACTGTTCGACCGGGTCGTGGCCGGTCAGCTCCCCGAGGGCTGGGAGGACCACCTGCCGGTCTTCGAGGAGGGCCAGTCCGTCGCCACCCGCGCCGCGTCCGGCAAGGTGCTCCAGGCGCTCGGCTCCGTCCTCCCCGAACTGTGGGGCGGTTCCGCCGACCTCGCCGGTTCGAACAACACCACCATCGACAAGACGTCGTCGTTCCTGCCGAAGGGCAGTCCGCTGCCGGAGGCCGACCCGTACGGCCGAACGATCCACTTCGGCATCCGCGAGTTCTCGATGGCCGCCGAGATGAACGGCATCGCGCTGCACGGCAACACCCGTGTCTACGGCGGTACGTTCCTGGTGTTCTCCGACTACATGCGCAACGCCGTGCGGATGTCGGCGCTGATGCAGCTGCCGGTGACGTACGTGTGGACGCACGACTCCATCGGTCTGGGTGAGGACGGCCCCACCCACCAGCCGGTCGAACACCTGGCCGCCCTGCGGGCCATCCCGGGTCTGAACGTGGTGCGTCCGGCGGACGCCAACGAGACCGCGATCGCCTGGGCCGAGATCCTCAGGCGGCACGCCACCGACCCGGCCCCGCACGGCCTCGCCCTCACCCGGCAGGGCGTAGCGACCTACGCGCCGAACCCGGACGCCGCACGTGGCGGTTACGTGCTGAAGGACTCCTCAGGCGAGAGGCCGGACGTCGTCCTGATCGCCACCGGCTCCGAGGTCCAGCTCGCTGTCGCGGCCCGCGAGACGCTGGAGGCCGAGGGGATCGGCACCCGGGTGGTGTCGATGCCGTCGGTGGAGTGGTTCGAGCAGCAGCCGCGCGCCTACCGCGAGAGCGTGATTCCGCCGGCCGTGCGGGCCCGCGTCGCGATCGAGGCCGGGATCGGTCTGACGTGGTACCGGTTCACCGGAGACGCCGGACGCATCGTCTCCCTCGAGCACTTCGGTGCCTCCGCCGACGCGAAGACCCTGTTCGCCGAGTACGGCTTCACCCCCGAGAACGTCGTCGCCGCAGCCCGGGAATCGTTGGCCGCCGCGCGTGGTTGATCCGACCGCCAGAAAGAAGATGATCACTGTGAGCGAAGCAACCGCGAACGCGGGAGCACTGAAGCGCCTGTCCGACGAGGGCGTCTCGATCTGGTTGGACGACCTGTCCCGCAGGCGCATCGAGTCCGGCAACCTCGCCGAACTCGTCGAGACCCGGAACGTGGTGGGCGTGACCACCAACCCGTCCATCTTCCAGGCCGCCATCGGCTCGGGCGAGGGCTACGAGGAGCAGCTCGCCGAGCTCGCCGTGCGGGGCGTGACGGTCGAGGAGGCCGTCCGGATGATGACGACCGCCGACGTGCGCGCCGCCGCCGATGTCCTGCATTCCGTACACACGGCCACCGATGGCCGCGACGGCCGGGTCTCCATCGAGGTCGACCCCCGCCTCGCCCACCGCACGGCGGCCACGATCGCCGAGGCCAAGCAGCTCGCCTGGCTGGTCGACCGGCCCAACGTGATGATCAAGATCCCGGCGACCAAGGCGGGCCTGCCCGCGATCACGGAGGTCGTCGGCCTCGGCATCAGCGTCAACGTCACGCTGATCTTCTCCCTGGAGCGCTACCGCGAGGTCATGGACGCCTACCTCGCCGGTCTGGAGAAGGCGCGGGCGGCCGGCCTCGACCTGTCCCGCATCCACTCGGTGGCCTCCTTCTTCGTCTCCCGCGTCGACTCCGAGATCGACAAGCGCCTCACCGTCCTCGGCACGGACGAGGCCCTGGCCCTCAAGGGCAAGGCCGCGCTGGCCAACGCCCGGCTCGCCTACGAGGCGTACGAAGCCGTCTTCGCCGGCCCCCGCTGGACCGCCCTCGCCGGGGCGAAGGCCAACAAGCAGCGCCCGCTGTGGGCGTCGACCGGCGTGAAGGACCCGGCGTACAAGGACACCCTGTACGTGGACGAGCTGGTCGCGCCCGGCACGGTCAACACCATGCCGGAGGCCACGCTGGACGCCACCGCGGATCACGGCCGGATCTCGGGGAACACGGTCAGCGGCGGCTACGCCCAGGCCCGCGCCGACCTCGCCGCGGTGGAGCGGCTCGGCATCTCCTACGACGAGGTCGTGCGGCGCCTCGAGGACGAGGGCGTCGCCAAGTTCGAGGCGGCCTGGGAGGACCTTCTGACCGCCGTGACGAAGGCACTGGACAGCAAGGGAGTTGACGGGGAATGACCTCCGAACCGACCTCCGACTGGATCAACCCGCTCCGCGACGAACGCGACCGGCGGCTGCCCCGGATCGCCGGTCCGTCCGGGCTCGTCATCTTCGGCGTCACCGGCGACCTGTCCCGCAAGAAGCTGATGCCGGCCGTCTACGACCTGGCCAACCGGGGACTGCTGCCGCCGGGCTTCTCCCTGGTGGGGTTCGCGCGCCGCGACTGGGAGGACCAGGACTTCGCGCAGGTCGTGCACGACGCCGTCCGCGAGCACGCCCGCACCGAGTTCCGCGAGGAGGTCTGGCAGCAGCTCGCCGAGGGCATGCGGTTCATCCCCGGCGACTTCGACGACGACACGGCGTTCAAGCAGCTGCGCCAGACGGTGGACGACCTCGACGCGGCCCGCGGCACCAGTGGCAACTACGCCTTCTACCTCTCCGTACCGCCGAAGTTCTTCCCGAAGGTGGTCCGGCAGCTGAAGAAGCACGGGCTGGCCAAGGCGCGGGAGGGGTCGTGGCGGCGCGCGGTCATCGAGAAGCCCTTCGGGCGCGACCTGGCGAGCGCGCGTGAGCTGAACGCGATCGTGCACGACGTGTTCGAGCCGGACCAGGTGTTCCGCATCGACCACTACCTGGGCAAGGAGACCGTCCAGAACATCCTGGCGCTGCGCTTCGCCAACGAGATGTACGAGCCGATCTGGAACCGGTCGTACGTCGACCACGTGCAGATCACGATGGCCGAGGACATCGGCATCGGCGGCCGGGCGGGCTACTACGACGGCATCGGCGCCGCCCGTGACGTCATCCAGAACCACCTCCTCCAACTGATGGCGCTCACCGCGATGGAGGAACCCATCGCGTTCGACGCCGAGGCGCTGCTCACCGAGAAGCTCAAGGTGCTGAAGTCGGTGCGGCTGCCGGAGAACCTGGGCGAGCACACCGTCCTCGCGCAGTACGCGGAGGGCTGGCAGGGCGGCGAGAAGGTGGTCGGCTACCTCCAGGAGGACGGCATCGACCCCCAGTCGAAGACCGACACGTACGCGGCCATCAAGCTGGAGGTCGACAACCGCCGCTGGGCGGGCGTCCCCTTCTACCTGCGCACCGGCAAGCGGCTGGGCCGCCGGGTCACCGAGATCGCGGTGGTCTTCAAGCGGGCCCCGCACTCCCCCTTCGACTCCACCGCCACGGAGGAGCTCGGCCAGAACGCGATCGTCTTCCGCGTCCAGCCCGACGAGGGCATGACGGTCCGGTTCGGCTCCAAGGTGCCGGGCACCTCGATGGAGATCCGGGACGTGTCGATGGACTTCGCCTACGGCGAGTCCTTCACCGAGTCCAGCCCGGAGGCGTACGAGCGCCTCATCCTGGACGTACTGCTCGGCGACGCCAACCTGTTCCCCCGCCACCAGGAAGTGGAAGAGTCCTGGAAGATCCTCGACCCGATCGAGGAGTACTGGGCGACACACGGCAGGCCCGCGCGGTACCCCTCGGGCAGCTGGGGACCCGAGGAAGCGGACGAGATGCTCGCACGAGACGGACGGAGCTGGCGCAGGCCATGAAGATCGACCTGACCGACACCACGGCAAGCAAGATCAACAAGGCGTTGGTGCAGGGGCGCCGCGCCATCGGGACCCCTGCCGTGGGCATGGTCCTGACGATGGTGATCGTCACGGACGAGGAGAACGCCTACGACGCGATCAAGGCCGCCGAGGAGGCCTCGCACGAGCACCCCTCGCGCACCCTGGTCGTCATCAAGCGGCAGGCCCGCACGCCGCGCGACCGGACCCGCTCGCACCTGGACGCCGAGGTGCGCGTGGGCGCCGACGCGGGCACCGGCGAGACGGTGATCCTCCGGACGTACGGCGAGGTGTCCGACCACGCCGACTCCGTGGTGCTGCCGCTGCTGCTGCCGGACGCGCCGGTGGTCGTGTGGTGGCCGGTGGACGCGCCCGAGGTGCCCTCCAAGGACCCGCTGGGCGCGCTGGCGCAGCGCAGGATCACCGACCTGTACGCGGTGGACAACGCGCTCGACGTGCTGCGGTCGCGGGTCCGCACGTACGCGCCGGGCGACACCGACCTGGCCTGGACCCGGTTGACGCCGTGGCGCTCGATGCTGGCCGCGGCCCTGGACCAGGCCCGGGCGCGGATCGTCTCGGCGGCGGTGGAGGCCGAGGCCGAGAACCCGGCCGCCGAGCTGCTCGCGCGCTGGCTGGAGGCCCGCCTCGGCGTCACGGTCGACCGGGTCGTCTCCGCGGGACCGGTCGTCACCGCCGTGCGCCTCGGCACCGAGAACGGCGAGATCGTCATCGACCGCCCCGAGGGCCCGCTCGCCACGCTCACCCTGCCGGAGCAGCCCCCGCGCACCCTCGCGCTGAAGGTCCGCACCACCTCAGAACTCATCGCCGAGGAGCTCAGGCGCCTCGACGCCGACGAGATGTACGCCGTCGCCCTGCGCGGCGAGGGCACCAAGGAGACCGTCTGAGATGTCCGAGACGCCTGAGAACCCCCTGCTCACCCGGCGGCCCGAGTGGACCGCCCTGGAGGACCACCGCGCCGAGTGGCACACGCATCTGCGGGAGCTGTTCGCGGCCGACCCGGGGCGCGCCGAACGGTACGTGGTGCGCGTCGGTGACCTGCGCATCGACTACTCCAAGCACCTCGTCACCGACGAGACACTCGCCATGCTCCAGGAACTGGCCACCGCGACCGACGTGTTCGGGCTGCGTGACGCCATGTTCCGCGGCGAGCGGATCAACATCACCGAGGACCGCGCCGTGCTGCACACCGCGCTGCGCGCCCCGCGCGACGCGGTGATCGAGGTCGACGGCGAGAACGTGGTCCCCAAGGTCCACGCGGTGCTCGACAGGATGAGCGACTTCGCGCGTCGGGTCCGCTCCGGCGAGTGGACCGGCCACACGGGCCGGCGCATCCGCAACGTCGTCAACATCGGCATCGGCGGCTCCGACCTGGGCCCGGCGATGGCGTACGAGGCGCTGCGGGCGTACACCGACCGGTCGCTGACCTTCCGGTTCGTCTCGAACGTGGACGGCGCCGACCTCCACGAGGCGGTACGGGACCTGGACCCGGCGGAGACGCTGTTCATCGTCGCCTCCAAGACCTTCACCACGATCGAGACGATCACCAACGCCACCTCGGCCCGCTCCTGGCTGCTGAACGGCCCCCACGGCCTCGGCGAGGAGAAGGCGGTCGCCCGGCACTTCGTGGCGCTGTCGACGAACGCCGAGAAGGTCGCCGACTTCGGCATCGACGTGGACAACATGTTCGAGTTCTGGGACTGGGTCGGCGGTCGTTACTCCTACGACTCCGCCATCGGCCTGTCCCTGATGATCGCCATCGGCCCGGACCGCTTCGGTGAGATGCTCGACGGCTTCCGCATCGTCGACGAGCACTTCCTGAACGCCCCCGCCGAGGCCAACGCCCCCCTGCTGCTGGGTCTGCTGGGCGTCTGGTACAACAACTTCTTCGACGCGCAGACGCACGCCGTGCTGCCCTACAGCCACTACCTGTCGAAGTTCACCGCCTACCTCCAGCAGCTGGACATGGAGTCCAACGGCAAGTCGGTGGACCGTGACGGCAACCCGGTGCAGTGGCAGACCGGGCCGGTGGTGTGGGGCACGCCCGGCACCAACGGGCAGCACGCGTACTACCAGTTGATCCACCAGGGCACCAAGCTGATCCCGGCCGACCTGATCGGCTTCGCGCGTCCCGTCGCCGAGCTGAGCGACGAACTCAAGGCGCAGCACGACCTGTTGATGGCCAACCTGTTCGCGCAGGGGCAGGCCCTCGCCTTCGGCAAGACCGCCGACGAGGTGCGCGCGGAGGGCGTGGCCGAGGAGCAGGTCGCGCACCGCACCTTCAAGGGCAACCACCCGACGACCACGATCCTGGCGCGCGAGCTGACCCCGTCGGTCCTGGGCCAGCTCATCGCGCTCTACGAGCACAAGGTGTTCGTCCAGGGCGCGATCTGGAACATCGACTCCTTCGACCAGTGGGGCGTCGAGCTCGGCAAGGTCCTCGCCAAGCGCGTCGAACCCGCCCTGACCGAGGGCGCGGACGTCCCCGGCCTCGACCCGTCCACCTCCGCCCTGGTGGCCGCCTACCGTGAACTCAAGGAAGTGAACTGACCATGCAGCTCGGTCTCATCGGCCTCGGCAAGATGGGCGGCAACATGCGCGAGCGGATCCGCCGCGCGGGCCACACCGTCATCGGCTACGACCGCAACCCCGAGGTCTCCGACGTGGCGAGCCTCGCCGAACTGGTCGACAAGCTCCAGGCTCCGCGCGTGATCTGGGTGATGGTCCCGGCCGGCGCCGCGACCCAGTCGGTCGTCGACGAGCTCGGCGGCCTGCTCCAGTCCGGCGACACCGTCGTCGACGGCGGCAACTCCCGCTGGACGGACGACGAGAAGCACGCCGAGGAGCTCGGCGCCCGGGGCATCGGGTTCGTCGACGCGGGTGTCTCCGGCGGTGTGTGGGGCCTGCAGAACGGCTACGCCCTGATGGTCGGCGGCGACAAGGAGCACGTCGAACGCCTCCACCCGATCTTCGAGGCGCTCAAGCCGGAGGGCCCGTACGGCTACGTCCACGCGGGCAAGGTCGGCGCCGGGCACTTCTCGAAGATGGTCCACAACGGCATCGAGTACGCAATGATGCAGGCGTACGCGGAGGGCTGGGAGCTGCTGGAGAAGGTCGACTCCGTGGACAACGTCCGCGAGGTGTTCCGCTCCTGGCAGGACGGCACGGTCATCCGTTCCTGGCTGCTCGACCTCGCGGTCAACGCCCTCGACGAGGACGAGCACCTCGAGCGGCTGCGCGGCTTCGCCCAGGACTCCGGCGAGGGCCGCTGGACGGTGGAGGCCGCCATCGACAACGCGGTACCGCTGCCCGCGATCACGGCCTCCCTCTTCACGCGGTTCGCCTCCCGTCAGGACGACTCCCCGCAGATGAAGATGATCGCCGCCCTGCGCAACCAGTTCGGCGGTCACTCGGTCGAGTCGGCGAAGGAGTAGTACGACCGTGGGGGATCTTCTTCTGGTCCGCCACGGCGAGACGGAGTGGAGCGTGTCGGGACAGCACACCAGCTGGACCGACCTGCCCCTCACCCAGCACGGCGAGGAACAGGCCAAGTCCCTCGCTCCACTCCTGTCCGCCCGGACCTTCGCCCTGGCACTCACCAGCCCACTGCACCGCGCGCTCCGCACCGCCGAACTCGCGGGCCTCACCGGTGCCGTACCCGAACACGACCTGCACGAGTGGGACTACGGCGGCTACGAGGGTGTCACCACCCCGGAGATACACCGCACCCGCCCCACCTGGGACCTGTGGACCGACGGCACACCGCCCGGCGACGACGGCCGGCCCGGCGAGTCCCCCGAGGCGGTCGGAGTGCGCGCCGACCGGGTGCTCGCCCGCGTGGACTCGGCCCTCCCGGACGGCGATGTCGTCCTGGTCGCCCACGGCCACTTCCTCCGGGTCCTGACGGCCCGTCGCCTCGGACTGCCGCCCGCCGAGGGCCGGTTGTTCCAACTGGCGACCGCCACGGTCAGCCGACTGTCGACGGAACACGGGCGGCCGGTGATCGCGGAGTGGAACACGCGTCCCTGAGGCCGTCCCAGGTGACCCGGACGCGCCGCTTCCCGGAGGAGGACAGGGTCACGTAACCGTGTCCGGGGAGCCGCAGCGTGCCCCTCTGGTCGACGGCGGAGGTCAGGCGGACGACTTGCTTGCCGCCGTCGGCCGCCACGACCCGCGTCCTCCTGTGGCATTGACAGTGGTGGTCGATCACGTCAGAGTCCCCGCTGATGGAGATCAACGAACTCACGCCGGCCGAACAGCGCGTCTGGCGGGCCTTCGCCACGGGTGCGGAGGTGGACTTCCGCGCGGAGGCCGGCGACTGGGGGCCGCAACGGACCGTCCGGGCACGGGTGTTGCGGACACTGTTGCTGAACGGGCCGCACGAACCCGGGGAGATAGCGGCCCTCAAGATCAGGGGAGCGCTCGTCACCGGCTCGCTGGAGCTGCGGTACGCGGCGGTCGACAGTGTCATCCACCTGACCCACTGCCGTTTCGAGGCCGCCCCCGACTTCGTCGGCGCCCACCTGCGCTATCTCAGCCTGCGCGACTCCGAGATGCCCGGCCTGTCGGTGACACGGGCCCGGATCGACGGCAGCCTGCGGCTGACGCGATGCCGCTTCGGCGGGCCGGTGCGGCTGGACGGGGCGCAGATCGCGGGCGCGCTGTTCCTGGAGGGGGTGGAGGTCGACGTGGCGGCGCCCACGCACCCCGTGCTCCAGCTCAACCAGATCACCGTCGACGACGACCTGTGCGCCCGGGGCCTGCGCGCGCACGGTCTGATCCGGCTCGACGGCGCCGGTGTGGCCGGCTCGCTCGATCTGGAGGACGCCGAGCTGAGCAACCCCGGCGCCCAGGTGCTCGACGCGGAGGCCGTCGAGATCGGCGCCAACCTGCTGGGCCGACGGCTGCGCGCCCAGGGCCGGATCGACCTGCGCGGCGCCCGGATACCGGGCCGCGTGGATCTTCTGGACGCCCACCTGTCCAACCCCGGCGGCACCGCGCTGCGGGCCAGCAGTTGTGTGATCGGCGAGTTCTGGCTGCGCCGGGGGCCCCAGGTCGAGGGGCTGCTGAACCTGCGCCGGTCCGAGATCAACCAGCTCGACGTGGAACCGGAGATGCTGCCCGACCAGGTGCGGCTGCTCGACCTCACCTACACCTTCCTCACCCCTCACGAGCCCGCCGAGCGTCGGCTGCCGATGCTGGAGCGCGACGGCGAGGGGTTCGACCCGCACGCCTACGAGCAGTTGACGGCCGCGTACCGCCGCATCGGCGACGACCAGGCCGCCCGGCTCGTCCAGCTCGCCAAGCAGCGCCGCCGCCGGTCGACACTCCCCTGGTACGGCCGGGTGTGGGGCCACCTCCAGGACGCGGCCGTCGGCTACGGCTTCCGCCCGCTGCGCGCCGCCGTGTGGCTGCTGTCCCTGCTCGCGGTCGGCTCGGTCGCGTACGCCGGGCACCACCCGCCCGCGCTCAAGGCGGCCGAGGCGCCCGACTTCGACCCGGTCTTCTACACCCTCGACCTGCTCCTGCCGGTGATCTCCTTCGGGCAGGAGGCCGCGTTCGCCCCGACCGGCTGGTACCAGACGCTGTCGTACGTCCTCATCGTCACCGGCTGGATCCTGGCCACGACGGTCGTCGCGGGCGTGACCAGGACCGTCAGCCGGCAGTGAGGCGGTGCGCCGCGTCAGCGGGCCGCGTGCTGGGCGGCCAGCCTCACCTGCGCGTTCGCGGCGCCGTAGCCCTGGTAGCCGCCGTCGCGCTGGACAAGTTCGAAGAAGACCCGGCCCACGGTGTGGGTGTAGCAGTGCCGGAACACACCGTGGGCGTCCCGGTCGTAGAGGATGCCGAGTTCGCGGTACGTCTCCAGCTCGCCCTCGGCGAACCCGAAGCGTGCAGCGAGGTCGTCGTAGTAGTTGGCGGGGATCGGCAGCAGGCGGCCGCCGGACGCGGTGAAGCGGCGGGCCGCGGCGACCACGTCGTCGGTGGCCAGCGCGATGTGCCGGGCGTGCGCGGCGTCGTCGCCGGGCGCGGCGCCGACCGTGAGCGGGATCCGGACGCTGCCGTCGGCGGTGGTGACCGCGCGGCTGCGCAGCAGACCGTACGGGTCGGCGACGTCCACGCTCTCCTGGGCGTCGAGGCCGAGGACGCCGCGGTGGAAGAGGACGGCCTCGTCGTAGTGGTGCCAGGGCTGGGTGAGGGAGAGGTGGTCGATCCGGACCACGCCCCCGTCGGCCCCGGGGGCCCGCGTGACGTCCTCGAAGTCCGCCCGCCAGTTCGGCAGCCCGGGCCGGTCCGTCGCGCACAGGAAGAGTTCCGTGCCGTCGGGGGCGGCGACGGCGTCGAGCGGGGCGTCCTCGGGGGCGCGCCGGCGCGGCAGGACGGGGGCGAGCAGGGCCTCGGCGCGGCGGGCGGCGGCGGACGGGTCCGGTGACTCCAGGCCGATCGCGGCGAGGCAGGTGCCGTCGCGGCCTCCGGCCGGGCCGGTGTTGACCAGGACCCGGGCCTCGCCCTGTTCCCACAGGTCGACGGGCTTGCCGCGGTGGCGGGCGGTGCGGGTGAAGCCGAGCGCGGCGAGGACGGCGGAGACGGGCGCCGCGTCGGGCGTGACCAGTTCGGCGAAGGCGACCCCGGTGGGGACGGTGGGCGCGGGCAGGGCGGCGAGACCGGCCTTTCCCTCGCCGACCCCCCCGCCGATCTCCTCGCCGAGCACGAGCAGCGAACGGCGGGCGTCCACGGCGGTCGGGCCGGCCTCGGCCTGCCGGAACACGTCGTTGAAGACCTCCAGGGAGAGCGGCCCGTCGTAGCCGGTGCGCAGGACATGCCGGACGAGCCCGGCGACGTCGAAGCCGCCCTGGCCGGGGAAGCAGCGGTGGTGCCGGCTCCACTGGAGGACGTCCATGGCGAGCAGCGGGGCGTCGGCCAGCTGGAGGAAGAAGATCTTCTCGCCGGGGATGTCCTCGATGCCCGCGAGGTCCTTCGGGTCGGAGGTCCGGGACAGGATGTGGAAGCTGTCCAGGCAGGTGCCGAGCGCCGGGTGGTCTGCGGTGTCGACGATGCGCCAGGCGTGGTCGTAGGTGCTGACGTGACGTCCCCAGGCGAGCGCCTCGTAGGCGACGCGGATGCCGAACTCCTGCGCCAGGTCGGCGAGTCGGCAGAGCTGCTCGGCGGCGAGCGCGTCGTCGTCGACGGCGCGCGGATGGACGCTGGAGCAGACGAGGACGGTGTCCGCGCCGAGCTTGCCCATGAGGTCGAACTTGTGGCGGGCGCGGCGCAGGTTGCGGGCGAACTCGTCGGCGGGCACGGCCTCGATGTCCCGCATCGGCTGGTACAGGTCGATGCCGAGACCGAGGTCGGCGCAGCGGACGCGGATCTCCTCCGGGGTGAGGGGACTCGCGAGCAGGTCGTTCTCGAAGATCTCGACACCGTCGAAGCCGGCCCGGGCGGCCGCGGTGAGCTTCTCGGTGAGGGATCCGCTCAGGGAGACGGTGGCGATGGACGTGCGCACCTCGGTACCTCTCTCTCCTGGTCTCTACCGGGGGGCCTTGACGGCCTCGGCCAGCTCGGCGAACGCGGCGAGCATCCGTGCGCTGTCGGGTTCCCGGCCGGTGAACAGACGGAACGCGTCGACGGCCTGGAAGACGGCCATGCCGCCGCCGTCGAGGGTGACGCAGCCCAGCGCGCGGGCGGTGCGCAGCAGCTCGGTCTCCAGCGGTCGGTAGACCACGTCGGCGACCCACAGCCGGGGGTGCAGCAACTCGGCGGGCAGGGGCGGTCCGGGGTGGGCGGCCATGCCGGCGGGGGTCGCGTTGACAAGGCCGCCGACGCCCTGGGCCTCGGCGAGGAGCTGGGGCAGCCGGTCCGGGGCCGCGGCGGCCGCCCGGTCCTCACCGAAGCTCCGGTTCAGGGACGCGGCGAGGGCGGCGGCCCGCTCGGGCAGCGCGTCGACGACGGTGACCCGTTCGGCGCCGAGGGTGAGCATGGCGTGCGCGACGGCCGCGCCCGCGCCGCCGGCGCCCAGCTGCACGACCCGCTCCAGCGGTACGTCGGGCAGGCCGCGCGCGAAGGAGGCGGCGAAGCCGGTGACGTCGGTGTTGTGGCCGACCGCGCGTCCGCCGTCGAAGACGACGGTGTTGACCGCGCCGAGCGCCTCGGCCTGCGGGGAGAGCGCGTCCAGGTGCGGGATGACCAGCTGCTTGCAGGGGTGGGTGACGTTCAGCCCGTCGAAGCCCAGGTCCCGGGCGGCCCGCACCAGATCGCCCACCGCCTCGGGCGGGACGCCCAGGCGGTCGATGTCGATCAGCCGGTAGAGGTAGCGCAGACCCTGCCGGTCCGCCTCGCGCTGATGCAGCGCCGGACTCAGCGAGGGGCCGATACCGGAGCCGATCAGCCCGACGAGATACGAGTCCTTGGGCACAGGGCCTCCCGAGCCGCTCAACAATGTACGAACTGGTGAGTTAGTCATAGCAGCCGGAAGGCGCCCCTGGGAACCCCTCCCCGGGGAACCCGCACGTGCCGGGCCTCCCCCACAACCCAGCTTCTACAATCACCGGCACAGGCCCTACGCCCGAAGGAACCCGATGACCAGCGTCGACGAACCGGCAGCATCGAACGGGCGCATCCGTGACGCCGCCCGCACCCGGGCCGAGATCCTCGACGTCGCCACGCAGGAGTTCGCCCGGGCCGGCTACGACGGGGCCCGCGTGGACGAGATCGCCGCCCGCACCCGCACCACCAAGCGGATGATCTACTACTACTTCGGCGGCAAGGAACAGCTGTTCACGGCCGTCCTGGAGCGGGCGTACGGCGTGATCCGCGAGGCCGAGCAGAGCCTCGACGTCGACCACCTCGACCCCGTCGCGGCCATCCGGCGCCTGGCCGAGCTCACCTTCGACCACCATGAGCAGCACCCCGACTTCATCCGCCTGGTCAGCATCGAGAACATCCACGGCGCGGAACACATCGCGGCCTCCGAGAAGCTCGGCCGGATCGGCTCGCCCGCCCTCGACGTGATCCGCCGGATCCTGGCGTCGGGCCGGGAGTCCGGCCTGTTCACGGCCGACGTCGACGCCGTCGACCTGCACGCGATGATCAGCTCGTTCTGCTTCTTCCGGGTCGCCAACCGGCACACCTTCGGCGCGCTCTTCGGCCGGGACCTGGTGGACCCGGCCCAGCGCGAGCACTACCGCACCATGCTGGGCGACATGGTGATCGCCTACCTGACGGCGGAGCGCTCGGCGGAGTGAGCGCGCCGCGCGCGACCTCTTGACACCCGGGGAAACAACGGCGCAACATCCCACCCACCGCGACTAACTACCCAGTGGGTTAATTAGCCGAGATCCGGCACCTCCCCGCCTCCGCTCACAAGGAGCACGCCGTGTCCGTCCCCGCCCCGTCCCCGCCCACGGGCCAGCCGAAGAAGGCCGCCACTGCGGCCTGGATCGGCAGCGCCCTGGAGTACTACGACTTCTTCATCTACGGCAGTGCCGCCGCGCTGATCTTCCCCGAGATCTTCTTCGACAAGTCCGACCCGGCGACCGCCACCCTGCTGTCGCTGGCCACGTTCGGCGTCGCGTACGCCGCCCGTCCCGTCGGCGCCCTGTTCCTCGGGCACTTCGGCGACCGGGTCGGCCGTAAGAAGATCATGGTCTTCACGCTGATCCTCATGGGCCTGTCGACGTTCCTCATCGGCTGTCTGCCCACCCGCGCCCAGGTCGGCACCCTCGCTCCCGTCCTGCTGGTCCTGTGCCGGGTGCTGCAGGGGATCTCGGCGGCGGGCGAGCAGGCCAGCGCCAACTCCATGACCCTGGAACACGCGCCACCGCACCGGCGCGGTTTCTTCACCAGTTTCACGCTCAGCGGCACCCAGGGCGGGCAGCTCCTCGCCACGCTGGTCTTCATCCCGGTCGCCGCGCTCCCCGACGACCAACTGCTGTCCTGGGGCTGGCGGATCCCGTTCTGGCTGAGTGTCGCGGTCGCGGTCGTGGGCTACGTCATCCGGCGCAAGCTGGAGGAGACCCCGGTCTTCGCGGAGCAGCAGGCCTCGGGCGAGGGCGTCGCCAAGCTGCCGCTGGCGGTGCTGCTGCGTGAGCACTGGGCGGATGTGCTGCGTGTGATCGCGGGCGCGCTCGTCGCCTCGGTCAGCACGATCTTCACGGTGTGGGCGCTGGCGTACGCGACGAGTGACTCCGTCGGGATGAGCCGCTCCTCGATGCTGTGGGTGGGCGCGCTGGCCAACCTGGTCGCGCTGGCCGCGATCCCCCTGTGGGCCACGCTGTCGGACCGCGTCGGCCGGCGTCCGGTGTACCTGGTCGGCGCCGCGGGCAGCGCGGTGACGATGTTCGCCTACCTCTGGGCGATCTCGACCGGCTCGTACCCCCTGACCCTCCTGCTGGGCATCGTCGCCTTCGGGGTCGTCTACAGCGCCGCGAACGGCGTGTGGCCCTCCTTCTACGGCGAGATGTTCCCGACCCGCGTCCGGCTGTCCGGCATGGCCGTCGGCACGCAGATCGGCTTCGCCGTCGCCGGCTTCGCGGTCACCTTCGCCGCGCAGATCGCCGGCCCCGACGGCGACGACTGGTCGGCGGTGGGCCTGTTCACCGCGGCCCTGTGCGTCCCGCCGGTCGTCGCCGCGCTGTCGGCCCGCGAGACCGCGAAGGTCCCGACGGAGCAGCTCGGCGAGCGGGCACGGCGGGAGGAGTCCCCGGCGGAGACGGTGACGGCCTGACGGCTCCTCACGACCGAAGCCCATGCGCCGGGGGTCCCCGACCCCCGGCGTCCGCCTACTGGTTGGACCAGCCCCGTCGGCACAGCACCAGCCGGTAGCCGTCGGGGTCCTCGATCGTCACACCCCACTCGTTCCAGTACGGGTTGGGCGACGCGACCCGCTTCCCGCCGTGCTCCTCGAGGCGGGCCACCAGATCCTCCGGCACGGGCCCGTCGACGTACACGACGAGGAGATCCTCCTCGGTGGGCCGGGGTTCGACGGGGTGGGCCGCCTCGTGCACGAGTTCCAGATGCCAGTCGGCGTCCGGCCACCCCACCATCAGCAGATCGTGCTCCCCGGGTTCCGCCCCGCCCTCGGCCCGCCATACGATCCCCAGCCCCAGCCCGTCCACCCAGAACCGCTCGGCCGCGGCGAGGTCGCGGGAAGGACGGGCGACGCGGATGTGACTGCGACCGTTGACCGGCATGAAGGCTCCTCTTCGTCCAGGGCGTTGCCCGGTCAGCGTAGAAGAGGAGAGGGAGAAGAGGGGGAGCAGACGGGAAAGGGGAGTACCCACTCCTTTCCACTCTCAACATATAGCGCACTGGGGGGCTTGCGGCAAGGCCCCGGGCGTACCGCAGAATTGCCGACCTACCCCACCTGGATGCCTTGCCGTGCGCCATGGCCGCGAACCGGCCTCTTCATCGGAGCTGATGCAGTGAACCCCCTGTCCACCAGTGCCTTCGACCTCCCCGACACCCTCTCCGCCAAGGCCGACCCAAAGCTGATCGCCGGCGACGAGCAGCACTTCGCGGCCATCGCGGAGTGCCTCGAGCAGTCGATCGCCGAACTGTCCGACCGTCTCGACGCGGAGCGCAGGGCGCCCGGCGGCCTGGGCCGACAGGCGATGGACCGGGACGCGGAGATCCACCGGCTGACCGCGCGCCTGCGCGCGCTGCGCCGCTTCGGTCTGGACCTGTGCCTCGGACACATGGTCGGCACGGACGACGACGAGCCCGTGTACGTGGGGCGGCTCGGCCTGACGGACAGCGAGGGCCGTCGGCTGCTGGTCGACTGGCGCTCCCCCGCGGCCGAACCGTTCTTCGGAGCCACCCACGCCAACCCGATGGGCCTGGCGAGCCGCCGCAGGTACCGCTGGACCCGAGGCCGGATCAGCGACTACTGGGACGAGGTGTTCACCTCGGACGGGTTCGTCGGGCACGCCGCGCTCGACGACCAGTCCGCCTTCATCGCCAGCCTGGGCAGCGACCGTTCGCCACGGATGCGTGACGTGCTCGGCACCATCCAGGCCGACCAGGACGCCATCATCCGCGCGGGCTCCCGCGGCGCCCTCGTCGTCGACGGCGGTCCGGGCACGGGGAAGACCGTCGTCGCCCTGCACCGCTCCGCCTATCTCCTGCACTCCGAGCCCCGTCTCGGTCACCGCCGCGGCGGCGTGCTGTTCGTCGGCCCGCACCGGCCCTACCTGGCCTACGTCGCCGACGTCCTCCCCAGCCTCGGCGAGGAGGGCGTGCAGACGTGCATCCTGCGGGACCTCGTGGCCGAGGGAGCCGAGGCGACCGTCGAGGCCGACCCGGAGGTGGCCCGCCTGAAGTCGTCCGCGGACCTGGTGAAGGCGATCGAGAGGGCCGTCACGTTCTACGAGGAGCCGCCCGCCAAGGGGATGACGGTCACGACCCACTGGTCCGACGTGCGGCTCAGCGCCGACGACTGGGCCGTGGCGTTCGAGGCGGCGGAGCCGGGCACCCCGCACAACGAGGCGCGCGAGCAGGTCTGGGAGGAGCTGCTCACGATCCTGATGGACAAGCACGACGGCGACGCCCCGCCCGCCCTGCTGCGCAAGTCGCTGCTGCAGAACAGGGAACTGGCGGCGGCGTTCCACCGTGCCTGGCCGCTGCTCGAAGCAGCCGACCTGGTCGGAGACCTGTGGACGGTGCCCGCCTACCTGCGGATGTGCGCTCCCTGGCTCGCGCCCGACGAGGTGTCACTGCTGCAGCGCCCGCAGGCCCAGGCCTGGACGGTGTCCGACCTGCCGCTGCTGGACGCGGCACGGCAGCGGCTCGGCGACCCGGAGGCGGCGAGGCGCACCCGCCGGCACAAGGCCGTCCTCGCCGCCCAGCGCGAGCGTATGGACCAGGTCGTCGACAACCTGATCCGGGCCGTGGCCGACTCCGGCGCCGACGGAGACGACGGCGAAGGCCTGGTGACGATGCTGCGCGGCGAGGACGCCAAGGTCAGTCTGGTCGACGACGCGGAACTGACCGTCGCCGACCCGGACCTGCTCGCCGGCCCGTTCGCGCACGTCGTCGTGGACGAGGCGCAGGAACTGACCGACGCGGAGTGGCAGATGCTGCTGCTGCGGTGCCCGTCCCGCAGCTTCACGATCGTCGGGGACCGCGCCCAGGCCAGGCACGGCTTCACGGAGTCGTGGCGGGAACGGCTGAAGCGGGTCGGTCTCGACCGGATCGACCTGACCTCACTGAGCGTCAACTACCGTACGCCGGAGGAGATCATGACGGAGGCCGAGCCGGTCATCCGGGCCGTGCTCCCGGACGCCAACGTGCCGACCTCCATCCGCAGCGGCGGGGTCCCCGTCGTCCACGGCTCCGCCTCGGACCTGCACTCGATCCTCGACACCTGGCTCGCGGCACACGCCGAGGGCATCGCCTGTGTCATCGGCGATCCCACGTTCCGGCCGACGTCGTCCCGCGTCCGCTCGCTGACCCCGCAGCTGTCGAAGGGGCTCGAGTTCGACCTGGTCGTCCTCGTCGACCCGGAGAAGTTCGGCGAGGGCGTCGAAGGAGCGGTCGACCGGTATGTCGCGATGACCCGCGCGACCCGGCAACTGGTCGTCCTCAGCGGCTCCTGACGTCGTGCGCGTGTACGCGCGCCGACCGTCAGAAATACGTTGCCGTACGACAACCAGTCCGCCTACGGTCTCGATCATGCTGCCTCCGGTGGAAACAGACGAAGAATGGGACGCGGTCATTGCCGACGAGACGGTGATGCGGGCCGGGGCGGAGGACCTCTGCGGGCGCCTCGGTCTGGCGGGCGCACCGCTGACCCGCTTCCCGGACGGGACGCAGCCGGTCTACGCCGTCGGTGACGACCTCGTCCTCAAGCTGTTCCCCGGATCCGCCGCGCGGGACGGCCTCGCCGAAGGGCGTGTGCTGTCCCATCTCCACGGGTTGCTGCCCGTGCCGACCCCCCGGGTGGAGGACTTCGGGGCGTACGAGAACGGCTGGCGGTACGTCCTGATGTCGCGGCTGCCCGGCGAGAACCTGGCCCACGTCTGGGAGCGCGTGCCGCAGGCCGACCGGGAGCGGCTGGTCGCCGAGATCGGCCAGCTCCTCGCCGTACTCCACTCCCTGGACCCCGCTCCCCTGGAGGACGTGCTGGGGCCCGGGAGTTGGGGCGCGTTCACGGACCGCCGGCGCCGCGAGACCGTGGAGCAGCAGCGCGGGCACGGGCTGTCGGCAGCCTGGCTGGATCAGATCCCGGAGTTCCTCGCCGCGGTTCCCCTGCCGCCCGCTCCGCGCCGTTCCCTGCTGCACACCGAGATCATGCGGCAGCACTTCCTGGTCGACCCCGACGGCTGGCGTCTGACGGGGCTCTTCGACTTCGAGCCGGCCATGATCGGCGACCGTGCGTACGACTTCGTCGGGGTCGGCCTGTTCGTCACCCGGGGCGACCCGAAGCTGCTCGGCCGCCTCGCCAACGCGTACGGACATGCCTTCGAGCCGAGGGTGCTGCTCGCGTACACGCTGCTGCACGTGTACAGCGACCTCCCCTGGTACATGCGGGAACTGGGCACCCCCGCCGAGGAGACACTGCCCGCGCTGGCCCGGGCGTGGTTCCGCACGGCGTGACCTCGGTGGTCAGCCTTCCTTCCAGACCAGGACCTTCAGCACCGCGCCGGTGACCCGCACCGGCACCGTCTCGAAGGCCTTCAGCCGGATGCGCATCTGACGGCCGGAGCCGATGCGGCCGGTGATCGGTAATTTGCCGAACGTCTCGCCGGAGGTGCCGACGAGTTCGCCGATGGGGTGGTCGGTGACGTACCCGCCGGTGGCGTCGACCTCCGACTGGCGGACCTGGAGGACACGGCCCGCCGCGAGGCCGGAGACCCGCAGGTTGAGTTCGCCGGTGAAGCGGGCCGGGCCGCGGACGAAGACGGAGCCGTCGTTGGCGTGGCCGCCGGGTTCGTCGGCCCACTCGGCGGTGAACTCTATGGCGTCCCAGGCGCCGCCGGGCCGGAGCGCGAAGGGCGCGTCGATGCCGAGGTTGACGTAGAGGGGCATGGGGTCCTCCTTCTCCCAGCGGCCGGCCGGCAGTGCCAGGCAGTCGGCCAGATCACGGCGGAAGTCCTTCATGGCGAAGCCGCGCGGGTCGGGCTTCCAGTCGCTCCACTCCAGGTGGCCGATCGCGCTCTTGTGGCTCCAGCCGTGGGCGCGGCAGATCGCGGCGTTGGCCTTGACCATCGCGACGTACTGGGCGCGCGGCCACGGGTCTTTGCCGGTGCCGAGGTTCTCGCACTCGAAGCCGTAGAAGTGGCGGTTGCCGTCGACCGCTCCGCTGGAGCCCTCGTGCTGGTGGGGCGCGGGCGGGCGGTCGCCGTACGACTCCGCGCGCACGGCGGCGAGTACGGCCCCGTCGCCCCCGCCGGCGTGGTTGGCGCGACCGTTGCCGACGAGGTGGACGACGCCGTCCTTGGTGATGCAGCCGGTGGCCAGCGGGCCGGGCAGGTCGCTGCGGCCGTCGTAGATGAGGTCGACGACGTCGACCCCTGGCCCGGTCGCGGTGTGGTGGTCCATCACGCCGTACACCGGGCCCCAGGCGCCCACACCGTTGCGGTTGTGGGTCCGCCAGCCGCGGACCTCGTGCACGGTGCAGCCCTCGGCGAGCAGTGCGGCGAGCAGTCTGGCAGCGCTGAGCGGTGCGGCCATCGGGCCTCCGATCCCTCTCGTCACCCCTTACGCAGGGTAGGACGGCAGGGCGGGCTCGGCTGGAGGAATCCAAGCCATCACAGGAGCGCACAGTTGTCGCTCGAACACCCCTCCGGCCCGATCAGGCCTGGGCGGCCTCGGGGATGCCGTACGCCCGGTCCACGCGCAGCCGGACCACCAGGCGGCGGTCCCGGACCATGGCGGCCCGGAAGTCGTCCCAGTCGGGGTGCTCGCCCTGGACGTCGCGGTAGAGACGGACCAGTTCCTCGACCGTCTCGTCGTACGGGTCCTTCGCGACCGGCGCGAGGTCGGCCGTGCCCTCGACGACCGTGTAGGCGCGGTGGCCGGGGGTGGTCACGTGGTACGAGGCTCGCGGATCCCGGCGCAGGTTGCGGGTCTTGGCGCGGTCGTCGGTGACGGAGATCCGGACGATCCCCTCCTCCGGGTAGTAGTGGTGGCTCACGTTCGACAGCTGGGGGCGGCCGTCGCGTTTGAGGGTGACCAGCACCCCGGTGCGGCCGTCGGAGAGCAGCGCGAGCAGTGCGTTCTGGTTCGCGTCCTGAGTCATGACTGCAACAACCCGTGTCGGCGAGCCGCGATTCCCCCCGCGAGTAGACACTGTCTACGCGCTGCTGGTAGACAGTGTCCATGACCTCATCCGAACCAGGGCTGCGTGCCCGGCTCGTCGACGTCGGTGTGGACCTGGTGACCCGCGAGGGCGCCCAGGCGCTGACCCTGCGGGAGATCGCCCGGCGGGCCGGTGTCTCGCACGGCGCGCCCCGCCGGTACTTCCCCACCCATCTGGAACTCCTGTCGGCCATCGCGCGCCGCGGCTTCGCCGACCTGGGCCGGCGGGCCGCGACGGCGATCGGCGACGGTACGGCGAGTCCGCGCGCACAGCTGACGGAGCTCGGGCGGATGTACCTGGACTTCGCGCTCGGCAACGCCGGGATGTACGAGCTGATGTTCCGTCACGACCTGCTGGAGAGCGGTCATCTGGGCCTGCGCGACACCAGCCTTCCGCTCTTCGGTGTGCTGGTGGACCTGGTCGGGCGGACCCGTCCCGACGTGGACGCCCGGGCCGTCGCGGGCGCGTTGTGGGCGAACCTGCACGGCATCGCCCAGCTGTGGGCCTGGGGCAGTCTCCAACTGGCCACCGGCACGGAGGACTTCGTACCGCTGCTGCGGACGGCCCTGGACGCGCACCTCGGGCCGGAGGACGGCCGGTGAACCGCGCTCTGACGCTGACGAGCAGCGTGGCCGGAGCGGTGATCGTCGCCCTGGACGGCACGGTGCTCGTCATCGCGCAGCCCACCCTGCGGCACGACCTGGACGCCTCCCTCACCCAGGTCCAGTGGACCAGCACCGGGTATCTCATCGCGGTGGCGGGCCTGTTGGTGTTCGCGGGGCGGCTCGGCGACCGGTACGGGCACCACCTGACCTTCGGGGTCGGCATGGTCGGCTTCGGGCTCGCCTCGGCGGGCATCGGGTTCGCGCCCGGGGTCGGCTGGGTGATCGCACTGCGGATCGCGCAGGGCGTGTTCGGCGCGCTGTCGCAGCCGGCCACCCTCGGCATGCTGCGGGCCGCGTACCCACCGGAGCGGCTGCGGCGGCCCCTCGCCCTACGGACCGCCGGCATCGGTGTGGCCGCCGCCGTGGGGCCGGTCGTCGGCGGAGCCCTGGTGACCGGCTTCGGATGGCGGGCGGTGTTCTTCCTCACCGTGCCACCGGCCCTGGTGCTCGGCGTGCTCGCCCTCACCGTCAGGAACCCGCCCAGGGCCTGTCGTTTGGATCAGGCCGGCTGTAAGTCCCGGTGCCTTGCAGCCGACCCGAGCGGGGGCTGGTGCGTGCAGCTGCAAGGCGGAGGAGGGCGTCAACGCGGAGCGTTGGCAACTGACGACAACGCGGCAGATGTGCGTGCCAGCCCCCGCGACGCCGGGCTGATCCAAACGACAGGCCCTAGGCCCGCCCGCAGCGGGGCGCCCGGTCTGGACCTGCCCGGTGCCCTGCTCCTCGCGCTCTGTCTGGCCTGTCTGGTGCACACCCTCGTCGCGCTCCCCGCGTCCGGGCGGCTCCCGGCCGGCGGGCTCGGCCTCGCCGTCGCCGTCGTCGCCGGTGCCGTCCTCGTCCGGCACGAGCGGCGCACGGTGAGCCCGCTCGTGCCGTCGGACGTCGTCGGCGTACCGGCCGTGAGTGCGGCGCTCGGGGTGCTGGTCGCCGCGTCGGCCGCCCTGAACGGCACGCTGTTCGCGTGCGTCCACATCCTCCAGGGCGAGCTGGGCCTCGACGCGTTCCGCAGCGCCCTGGTCAGCGTGCCACTGGCCGTCCTGATGGTGGTCGCGGCGATGGGCTGTCCGGTGCTGCTGCGCCGGGCCGGTGTCCGGCGCACGACGGTGGGGGCGACGGTCGTGCTCGCGCTCGGCGTCCTGGTGCTCTCCCGGGCGGCGGACACACTCACGCTGTGCGCCGGTTTCGCGCTGCTGGGCGCGGGGTTCGGGACCGTGATGGTGGCGGCGACGCATGTCGTCGTACGGCGGGCTCCCGTGGCGTCGGCCGGGGTGGCGGGCGGGTTGCAGCAGACCGCGATGAACGTCGGACCGGTGCTGGGCGTGGCCGTGGCGGCCCTGCTCATGGGGCTCGGCACGGCTCGCTCGCCGATGCTCGTCCTGGCCGCTGTGGCCCTGGTCGGGGCGGTGGCCGGGTGCGCGCTGCCGGGGCGCGCTGTCGCGATGATCACAGATCAGGACGATGCGGAGGACCGCTCAGGTGTTCCTGCGCGACGATGAGTCTGAGGCCGTCCGGGCGAGTATGCCCGAGCGCACCTCGACGAACGCGATGGAGGACAGAGTGATGGCACAGCTGCGGCAAGAGGTCGAGCCGAGCGAGGTCGGGCTGGACGCGAGGGCGCTGGGCCGCCTCGACCGGCACGTCGCCCGCCTCGTCGACGAGGGGCGGCTGCCCGGCTTCCTCACGGCGGTCTCCCGCGGCGGTCGCGTCGCCCACCTCACCACGTACGGTCGTCGTGACGTCACGGCCGGTCTCCCGGTCGAGACCGACACCCTGTACCGCATCTACTCCATGACCAAGCCGGTCACGTCCGTCGCCGCGCTGATGCTGGTCGAGGAGGGCGCGCTGTCGCTCGACGACCCGGTCGCCGAGCATCTCCCGGCCTTCGCCGAGCAGCGGGTGTACGTCGACGGTACCGGTGCCGGGATGCGGACCCGCCCGGTCGAGGACCCCATACGCGTGCGGCACCTGATGACCCACACCGCCGGTCTGACCTTCGCCTTCTACCACTGCCACCCCGTGGACGCCCTGTACCGCGAGGCCGGTCTGGAGTCGGCGGTGCTGCCGGGCTCGGACCTGGCCGGGACCGTCGAGGCGTACGCGCGACTGCCGTTGCAGTTCGAGCCGGGGACGCAGTGGAACTACTCGGTGGCCACCAACGTCCTGGGCCGGGTCATCGAGGTCGTCTCCGGCAAGCCGCTCGACGTGTTCATCGCCGAGCGGATCCTGGGACCGCTCGGCATGACCGACGCCGGGTTCCAGGTCACGGACGAACAGGCCGGGCGGCTGGCCGAGTTGTACGGCGACACCGACAGCGGCATCGAACCGATCGCCGGGCTCCCGCTGTTCGGGCGCCCCCGGTTCCTGTCGGGCAGCGGCGGCATGGTGGCGACCGCACACGACGTGCACCGGTTCATGGAGCTGCTGCGGCGGCGCGGCGAACTCGACGGCGTCCGTCTGCTCGCCCCCGAGACCGTGGACCTGATGACGAGCAACCACCTGCCCGGCGGCGCCGACCTGCGCGAGGTCGGCAGCCGTCCCGCCCACGACGAACCCGGCAACGACGGCGTCGGCTTCGGCCTCGGTGTCTCCGTGGTGATCGACCCGGAGCGCACGCAGGCCCCGTCCGGCCTCGGCACCTACGGCTGGAGCGGGGTGGCCACGACGACGTTCTGGGTCGACCCCGGCCGTGATCTGACCTTCCAGTTCCTGACTCAGCTGCGGCCGAGGAAGTCGCTCAAGCTCTATCCCGAGCTCAAGCGACTGCTCCACGAGGCGATCACGGACTGACCCCGGCCCCGGGTCACTCCTGGGCGCTCAGGGTGAACTCCACTCCGTCCCGGGCGAGTTCGTCGAGCCACTCCTGCGACCGGGCTGCCGTCTCGGCGGCGCGGCTCAGCCCGGCCGGCAGGGAGCCGTCGAGTATGTGGCGGACGCCCAGGGCGAGGGTGCGGGAGACACAGCGGGCCATGGCGCTCTCCCGCGCGTCGCCCTCCAGGTCCAGGAGGTAACTGCCGGACCAGGTGCGGTCGTTGGCGGCCCGCACATCCAGCGACACCGCGAGCACCACACGGTCGCGGTCGGCGTCCGTGGTGGGGTAGGTGTCCGCCAGCTCCCGTGCCAGCGCGGCGATCCGGGCGTCGTCGCCCGCCTTGAGCTCCTCGAACACCGCGTCCCAGGCCCGCAGCCAGCCGTCCAGGCGCAGGGTGCCGCGTACGAAGCGCGACGGCTTCCACGCGGAGGGCAGTTCGTACTGGGCGACGAACGGCACGCTGTCGCGGTTGGGGTAGACCTCGAAGGTCTCGCCGCCGACTGGTGCCGCGGCAGACGTTGCCTGCCGCGGCACCAGGTGCGGACGGGTGGCCTCCCAGGGCCGCTCCGCGACGGTCTCGGCGCCGTCCTCGATGTAACGGGCGGGCGAGCGCAGGGCGTTGAGGACGCCGAGGGGTGCCCAGCTGAAGCGGTAGCGGAAGTCGTTGGGGACGGCCGGGATGCCCCCGCAGTACGAGGTGAGCTCGTACGACGCCGCCGTGCCGTCGCCGATCGCCTCCCGGGCGCGGGCGACGAGGCTGTGCGCGAAGAGGTGGTCGATGCCCGGGTCGAGCCCGGCCTCGGTCAGCACCACGACCCCGGCCGCCGTGGCCGCGGGCACCTGCTCGAGGACGGCGTCCGAGACGTAGCTGGAGCAGGCGAAGTGGGCCCGCCGTCGTACACACGCCGCCAGCAGCGACGCGTGCTCCGGGGCGGGCAGCATCGACACGACGACGTCCCCGGGCGCCAGCTCCGCGGTCAGCGCGTCGAGCGTGTACGCGCGTGGCTCGGCGCGGCCGGTGAGGCCCCGTCGGCCGAGGGACTCGGCGGCGCGCTCCTCGGTGCGGTGCCACAGCCGTACGCGCGCGGCGTCGGCGCACAGCGCGGAAAGGCCGCTGCCGGTGGACAGTCCGGCGCCGACCCAGTGGACGGTGCCGCTCGCGGGAACCGGCTCAGTCATTGCGGAACTCCCTTTGCTCGATGCCGAGTTCACGGCAGGCCTGGTGGAACCGGTCCAGACAGCGTCCCCAGGGGCCGCCGGTGGTGAAGTCGAGCAGCTGGAGCAGCAGGGCCGCCGAGAAGTCCACGCTGGACTCGCGGGGCAGGAGGGAGGGCAGGTTGTCGATGGCGATCAGGTCGAGCGGGGGTTCCTTGCGCAGCCGCCGTACCGGGTCCGTCCACTCGGTGGTGCGGTCGTAGACCGGCAGGACGTTGAGGGGCGAGCCTACGTCGCAGGTGACGTCGGAGAGGGTGCGCAGTCGGCGGGCGAGGTCGTCGAGGTCCTGGTCGCGGACGAAGGGCGGCACCGGGGTGGTGGCGAGCACACAGTTGACCAGGACGTCGTGGTCCAGCAGGGCGCGGCGGTCCAGGTCGCGGGTCTCGGCCAGGTCCCAGCAGGTGGGCTCGATCCCGGCCGCGTGGAACGCGACCCGCGCGCCCCGGCCGCTGCGGCCCAGGGCGCCGATCACGAGCGCGGTGAAGTCCTCGCCCCCGGCGTCCCCGGCGCCCGCGCGCAGCGTGTCGTCCAGCTCGTCCTTGTCGGTGGGCCGCAGCGGCGCCACAAGACGGCCGCGGTGCTGGAGCACGGCCAGGGCGGCGCCCAGATAGCCGGCCCAGAAGCCGAAGGCGGCGAGCCGCCGGCCCTCGTCGTCGACCAGGTACTCCAGGTCGAGCAGCGCCCCTCCCCCGGCGGCGAACCGGCGCAGCAGCTCGACGGCTCCGGGCTGCTGTTTGTAGGCGTGGCCGAAGAAGACGTGGCGGTGCGTCAGTTCGGCGGGCGCGTCGGGGAGTTCCTTCAGGCCGAGGACGACGGCGTCACGGGGCGCCGACACCCACGAGCCCGCGGGGGCGACACGGCAGCCGACCGCCTCGTACTCCTCCACGGGGAAGATCCGCTGCGGGGACTCCTCGACGGTCAGAGCCACTCCGGCCTCGATGAGCCGCCGTGCGTCGTCGGGCACGATCGGGGTGCGCCGCTCGGTGGTGCGGACCTCGTGGCGCAGCCACAGGTGGAGTTCCGTCATACGCAGTTGACCTCCGGACGCGGGGCGTCGGCCGCGAACCGGCCGGCGCTCAGGGGGCTGACGTCCACGAAGGGTACGCGGCCCAGGTACAGGTCGCGGACCACCTCGCCGACGGCCGGTCCCTGGAGGAAGCCGTGCCCCGAGAAGCCGGTGGCATACAGAAAACGGGATACCGAAGTCGCCTCGCCGATCAGCGCGTTGTGGTCCGGGGTGACCTCGTACAGACCGGCCCAGCCGCCGGTGCGGCGCGTGTCGAGCAGGGCGGGGGCGCGGCGCTGCATGGCCGCGGCCAGTCGGGGGATCCAGCGGTCGTGGGTGTCGGTGGCGAAGCCGGGGCGTTCGTCGGGGTCGGACATGCCGACGAGGAGACCGGGGCCCTCCGCGTGGAAGTAGAGGCTGCTGGTGAAGTCGATGGTCATGGGCAGCCCGGCCGGCAGTCCGGGGACCGCTTCGGTGACCGCGATCTGGCGGCGCAGGGGCTGCACCGGCAGGTCCACGCCGACCATGGCGCCGATCGCCCGGGACCAGGCGCCGGCCGCGCAGATCACCGTGTTCGTGGCGATCCGGCCGAGGGTGGTCACGACGGCGGTGATGGTGTCGCCGCGCAGTTCGATGCCGGTGACGGCGGTGTGGCGCAGGATCTGCACGCCCCGCCCGCGGGCGGCGGCCGCGTAGCCGTGGACGACGGCCTCGGGGGTGCAGTGGCCGTCGTCCGGCGAGTAGGCGGCCGCGAGGAGGCCGTCGGTGCTGATCAGCGGGGAGAGGCGGCGGGCCTCGGCCGGGGTGATCATGCGGCTGGGCACGCCGAGGGAGTTCTGCAGCGCGACGCCCGCCTCGAAGGCGGCCACCTCCTCGGGCGTCGACAGCAGGAACAGATAGCCGACCCGGTGCAGCCCGATGTCCTGTCCGAACTCCTCGCCGAACCGCCCGAACGCCTCCAGGCTGCGTGCCCCGAGCTGGATGTTGAGCGTGTCGGAGAACTGCGCCCGTACCCCGCCCGCGGCCTTCGAGGTGGACCCTGCGGCCAGTTCGTCGCGTTCGACGAGAACGACGTCACGGACGCCCGCGGCGGCCAGGTGGTGAGCGATGCTGGTGCCCATCACACCGCCGCCGATGACGACGACCGAGGCATGCGTGTTCACTCGGGCGGCTCCCCTTTGTGTGTGGCTCGGTTCGCCTGTGACGGCGAACGGCCCCGGCAATGGCGCCGGGGCCGGATGCGTACTCCTGGGATACCGCCCAGGCCGGGGTCAGGACCAGTGCGCGACCGCGTCCAGGTGGGGCAGGTGGTGGTCGAGGCGCTCCCGCTTGGTCCTGAGGTAGGTGATGTTGCTCTCGCACGGCGGTATGAGCAGCGGGACCTGCTCGGCGACCTGGATGCCGTTCTGCGTCAGCGCGTCACGCTTGCGCGGGTTGTTCGACATCAGGCGGACGGACCGCACGCCCAGGTCCTTCAGCATCTCCGCGGCCACGCCGTAGTCGCGGGCGTCCACCGGCAGGCCCAGCGCGAGGTTGGCCTCGACGGTGTCCAGGCCCTCCGCCTGCAGGGCCATGGCGCGCAGCTTGGCGAGCAGGCCGATGCCACGGCCTTCATGCCCTCTGAGGTAGACGACGATCCCGCTGCCCTCGGCGACGACGGCACGCAGCGCCGAGGCCAGCTGGTCGCCGCACTCGCAGTGCTGGGAGCCGAAGGCGTCACCGGTCAGGCACTCCGAGTGCAGCCGGGTCAGGACGCCGTCCGTGCCGATGTCACCGTAGACCAGGGCCACTTGTTCGTCACCGCGGTCGTGGTCGAGATAACCGACCGCCTGGAACTGTCCGTACACAGTGGGAAGCGGGGCATTCACCACGCGCTCCACGCCCGTGCGCTGCGGTGACTTCTTGCCGAGCACGCCAATTTTTTCTGTCATGATCTGGGTTCCTAAGCAGAGACGAAAGGCCGTGAAAAGATGAGTGGTTCGGGAATACGGTCGGAGGCGTACGGTCTGGTGCCGGCGGACACTACCGAAGACGTACGGACGCGAGGCGCGAGCGTCTCAACGCAGGTCGCGATCCTTCCCGTCGGAAGCTTCGAGCAGCACGGCCCGTATCTGCCGCTGGCCACCGACACGCTGGTGGCCTGTGCCATCGCCCGGGAGATCGCCGCCGCGTACCCCGTGCACCTCCTTCCTCCGGTGACCATCGGCTGCTCGCACGAGCACGCGGACTGGCCGGGAACCGTCAGCATCTCCTCCGTGACCCTTCACGCGGTGGTACGGGACATCGCGGCGTCGCTCCGCCGCTCGGGCGTCGAGGCCCTGGTGGTCGTCAACGGGCACGGCGGCAACTACGTCCTGGGCAACGTGGTCCAGGAGGCCTCCGCGCGCGGTGAGCGGATGGCGCTCTTCCCGGCCCCGGAGGACTGGGAGGCGGCGCGGGAGCGGGCCGGGGTGGTGACCTCGCTGCTCACCGACATGCACGCCGGGGAAATCGAGACCTCCATCCTTCTGCACGCCCATCCCGAATTGATCCGGCCCGGCTACGAGTCCGCCGATTTCGTCGCGGACGACCGTCGTCATCTCCTCACCGTGGGAATGTCCGCCTATACCGATTCGGGCGTCATCGGCCGTCCCTCCCTCGGTTCCGCGGAAAAGGGGAAGGAACTGCTGGCGAGCTTCGCGGATTCCTTCAAGTCGTATTTCTCGCTGCTCACTTCGGCCGAGCGCGGCTCCGGAAGCGCGGGCGCGTAGGCCTCCACCGGTGTGGCGTCGGGTTCCTGGGCGGTCACCGCCGCCCCGGCGCCGGCACGCAGGCCGGTGTACCAGCGGGCCACCAGGACGAGGGCGCCCGGCAGCGCGGCGACGAAGCTCAGCACTCCGTACACGACGGCCACGGCCAGTCCGGTGTCCGCGCCGAGCCCGGCGGCGCCGAACGCCCAGGCGGTGACACCCTCCCGGGGGCCCCAGCCACCGACGTTCAACGGCAGGCCCATGGCGAGCAGGGCCAGGACGGCGAGCGGCAGCAGCGCCAGGGCGGAGGCGGCGGAGCCGGCGACCCGGGCGGCGAGCACGAACATCGCGACGTGACCGGCCAGGACGGCGACGGACGACACCAGGACGCCAGGGCCGTTGCGCCGGGACAGCAGCCCCTCGCGCGCCTCGGCCAGCATCCCGCGCAGGGCCCGGCCCCGACGCGACATGGACGACGAGCGGTTCATCCGCACGGCGAGGACCACGGCGAGGGCGCCCGCCCCGACCAGCGCGAACAGCGGGACGAGGCCACGCACGTCCTGCCGTACCGGGGAGTCCACGGTGAGCAGGACCGTCACGCCTGCGACCACCAGCACGAGTTGCCCCGCGGTGCGCTCCAGGACCACGGCCTTCACGCCCCGCGCGAGGTCGCCCTCGCTCTGCCCGTGGCGTACGGCCCGGTGCACGTCGCCGAGGACGCCGCCGGGCAGGGCCGCGTTGAGGAACAGCGCGCGGTAGTAGTCGGCGACGGCCGCGCCGAACGGCAGCCGGATGCGCAGGCCGCGGGCCACGAGCGCCCACCGCCACGCGCTGAGCACGGTGGTGGCGACGCCGATCCCGAGCGCCAGCAGCAGCGTCGGTACGTCGATGCGTCGCAGGCCGTCCAGGAAGACACCGGTGCCCATCCGCCACAGCAGCACGGCGAGGATGGCGACACCGGCGGCCGTACCCAGGTGGGTGCGGAGGCGACCGCGGGACCGGGGTGCCTTCGTGGTGCCCTCGGCCTGGTGGGGCGCGGAGGCGAGCACGCCGGTACGGGCCTCGGACCCGGCCGCGTCGTCCCGTTCCCGGGACGTGGTCGCGGCGGGGTCGGCCGAGGCGGCCGGTGCGCTCGCCTCCGCGCTCATGAGGCCCCGCCCGTGGGCCGGGGCAGCGCCAGCAGGTCGCTGTGGTGGACGGTGACGCGCAGGTCCCCGGCGGCGCAGGCCGCGAGGCGGTCGGCGAGGTACTTCTCGGCGCGGGGCGCGAGTTCGGGCCGCTGCTCGACGGCGGCGCCGACCCAGCCGCGAAGCCACTGTCCGGTCAGCGCGGGCTGGTCGGGGCCGAGCCGCCAGGGGCTCGGGTGCAGCCGTACGGTCGCCCCGCGCTCGGCGAAGGCCTCGGCGGCCGCGGTGACCGCGTCGGGGCCGAGGAGGCCGCCGCGCCGCTGGTGGTCGTTGAAGGCGGCGGCGATCTGCGCGTCCAGCGGGTCCTCCTGGGAGAAGTCGACGCGGCCGGCCACGGAGAGCGTCAGCAGGGCCGGGCAGCCGGCCCCGACGCACGCGGCGGCGAGGGTGTCGATCTCCTCCCGGGTGAGGACGTCGAGCAGTGCGGAGGCGGTGACCAGCGAGGCGCCGCGCAGGGCGTCCGGGGTGAGCCGGGCGACGTCGCCGCGGCGCGTCTCGACGGTGACCCGGCTGCCGTCGGCGGCGGCGCGCGGGGAGGCCACGGCGGCGAAGTGCAGCAGGTAGGGGTCGCGGTCGTGCAGGATCCAGTGCTGGGCGCCGTCGAGGCGCGCGGCGAGCCAGCGGCCCATCGAGCCGGTGCCGCACCCCAGGTCGTGGATGGCCAGCCCGCCGGAGGCCCGGCCGGGCAGGTTGGCGAGCCGGATCCGCAACGGGTCCAGCAGATCCAGCGACCGCGCGGCGGCGTCCGCCGGCTCCCGCAACTGGAGCCACTCCGGCGCGTACCGGGGCGCGTCGTCCTCTTCACCGCCGTCCCGCAGCCGTACCGTGGGCCGCTCCCCGGGCCGCGCGACGGGCCCGGCACCGGCGATCACGTCGTCACCGGACGCGACGGCCTCCCCGGAAGGCAGGGCGACCACGGGTATCACGGCCGCGCCGGCCGCGACCGCGTCCGAAGGAGCGGACCCACCGGCCGTCACGGCCTCGTCCGACGTGACCATGCCCCGCACCTCCGATCCGCCGGCGGCGGCCGCCGCCCCCTCGGCCACGGATGCCCCGGACCGGCCCGCGCCATTCGTGTCCCTGGGCCCCGGCTGCGCCGGAATGCGGCCCGTCTGCCGTGCCATGTCGACCGGGGTCGCCGTCGTCTTCCTCATGCCGCCCTCCGGGGATCGCTGGGGAGCCGGCTCAGTACGCCGGCGAGGCTCTTCGCGGTCGTCGCCCAGCCGTCGAGGGCGGCGCGCCGGCCGCGTGCGGCGGCCTTGAGGCGGCGTCGGACGTCCGCCTCGCCGAACCAGCCGCGCAGCTCGGCGGCGAGCGCGGCCGGGTCCTCCGGCGGTACGAGGATGCCGGGGACCCCGCCGTCGGGGGCCCGGCCGACCGCCTCGGGCAGGCCGCCGACGTCTGTCGCGAGGACGGGGATACCGCGCGCGAGCGCCTCGGTGACCGCCATGCCGTACGTCTCGGCGTAGGAGGTGAGGACCATGAGGTCGGCGGTGGCGTAACTGGCGTCGAGCGCGGCGCCGGACCGGGGACCCGCCAGCTCCAGGCGGTCCTCAAGGCCGTACTTCTTGATGAGTCCGCGCAGATGGGCGACGTACTCGGGGTCCTGGTTCAGGCCGCCGACGCACACGCAGCTCCACGGCAGGTCGGTCACCGCGGCAAGCGCCTCGACCAGCCGGTGCTGCCCCTTGCGCGGGGTCACGGCGGCCACGCACAGCAGGCGTGAGACGCCGTCGGTGCCGGAGGCGAGGGGCGCGATGTCGGCGCCCGGCGCGGCCACGTGCACGCGCTCGGGGGCGAGGCCGTGGTGGGAGACGAGACGGCGGACCGCCCACTCACTGGTGGCGATCACCGCGGGGACCGCCCGCAGCACCGCGCGCTCCTTGGCGTCGAGTTCCGTCGCCACCTCGGGCGAGAGCCCTCGCTCGTCACCGAGCGGCAGGTGCACCAGCACGGCCAGGCCCAGCCGGTCGGCCTCGGGGACGATGATCTCCGGGACGCCGCAGGCGACGAGCCCGTCGATGAGGACGGCGGTACCGTCCGGCAACTCGCGCAGCGTCCGCGCGAGTTCCGCACGGGCGGCCGCGCCGGGCCGGGGCCACTCGCCGTCGACCAGGTGCTTGTGGACCTGCCAGCCGAAACCGGGGAGGTCCAGGCAGACCCGGCGGTCGTAGGCGTTGCCGCCGCTGGGCTGGGCCGGGTCGTCGACACCGCCCGGCATGACGAAGTGCACGGAGCGCAGGGACATGGGGATGATGTCGGCGTTCTTGAGAGCGGAGTGCTGAACGGGCACGTAGGCGAGGGACGCCGTCGGCGTGGCCGGCTTCTCCAGGGTCACGTCGGTCACAGCGCACGCTCGTAACTCGCCCAGGCGACGTGCGACTCGTGCAGGGTGACGGAGAGGCCTGCGATGCCCTTGGCGCCCTCGCCGAGGGCGCCCTTGTGGATCCGCTCGGCGAGCCGGTCGGCGATGACCTTGGCCAGGAACTCCGTGGACGTGTTGATCCCGGCGAAGTCGGGCTCGTTGTCGAGGTTGCGGTAGTTCAACTCGCTGACGACGGCACCGAGCTCCTGGGTGGCCAGTCCGATGTCGACGACGATGTTGTCGTCGTCCAGCTGCTCGCGGCGGAATGTGGCGTCCACGAGGAACGTCGCTCCGTGCAGGCGCTGCGCGGGTCCGAAGACCTCGCCGCGGAAGCTGTGGGCGATCATGATGTGATCGCGGACGGTGACACTGAACAACGGACGACCCTCCAGGTGCGGCGCGTCTGGTCCTCCGGCGAAGTCCTGCCGGGGGATGCCGACTAGTACGGCTCTTCGCTTCCCCGTGTTCAGCCGGATCTCACTCTTTTCTCAGGTCAGGCGCTTTTGCCGTACCTGACCCTGTGACACAGCGCCGGGATCTCGCCCGACGCGAGCTTCGGCATCACCTCCGGCAGCTCCTCGAAAGCGCTCTCCCCCGTGACGAGCGCGTCGAGCGCCGGGTCGGCGAGCAGCTCCAGGGCGAGGGCGAGGCGGTCGGCGTAGGTACGGCTGGAGCGGCGGGCCGGGGAGACGGTGCCGACCTGGCTGCTGCGGATGACGAGCCGCCGGGAGTGGAAGGCCTCGCCGAGCGGGAGGCTCACCTGCCGGTCGCCGTACCAGCTGAGTTCGAGGACGGTGCCCTCGGGCCTGAGGAGTTCCAGGGAGCGGGCGAGTCCCTGCTCGGTGGCGCTGGCGTGGACGACGAGATCGCAGCCGTCGAGGGCGTCCGCGGGGGCGGCGAAGTCGACGCCGAGCGCCTGGGCGACCTTGGCGCGCGCCGGATCGGCGTCCACCAACTGGACCCGTACGCCGGGGAAGCGGGCGAGCAGCGCGGCCACCGAGCAGCCGACCATGCCGCCGCCGACCACGGCGATCCGGTCGCCGACCAGCGGCGCCGCGTCCCACAGCGCGTTCACGGCGGTCTCCACGGTGCCGGCGAGGACGGCCCGTTCGGCGGGCACGTTCTCCGGGACCGGTGTGACGGCGCTCACGGGCACGACGTAGCGGGTCTGGTGCGGGTACAGGGAGAAGACGGTACGGCCGACGAGTTCCCGCGGCCCCTCCTCCACCTCCCCGACGGCGAGGTAGCCGTACTTCACGGGAGCCGGGAAGTCGCCCTCCTGGAACGGCGCCCGCATCGCCGCGTGCTGGCTCTCGGGCACCCCGCCGCGGAAGACCAGGGTCTCCGTGCCGCGGCTGACTCCGGAGTAGAGCGCGCGGACCACGACCTCGCCCTCGCCGGGATTCGGAAGGTCGACGTCGCGTATCTCGCCCGCACCTGGGGAGCTGAGCCAGAACGCACGTGCGGCGCGCTTCATCGAGGTCCTCCTGAACGATCGGGAACTTGCGTGCGTACCGAGGTGTGCACAGGCCGCGCAGAGTACGCGGCACTGATCGACTCTGTCACACGGCCGGAGGATGTTCGGTGGCCCTGAACCACACTTACGAGGCGAGGCTGGTCCAGCAGGAGACCGCGGTGGGCGCGGGTGTTCAGATCCTGCTGCTGGCCGTGCTCGGCACGGGGACAGGCATGGGCACCGCGGGCTGGGTGACCGGTCTCGTCTTCGCCCTCGCCTCCTGGGCGGTGCTGTCCCGGGCCCTGCACCGCTCCCGGCCGCGCTCCTTCGGCCCCGCGAACCGGGTCACCCTCGGCCGGGCCACCCTCGTGGGCGGGGTGACCGCGCTGGTCGCCGACTCCTTCGAGAGCTCGACGCCGGTCACCCTCCTCGTGGTCCTGACGACGGTCGCCCTGATCCTCGACGGCGTCGACGGCAAGGTCGCCCGCCGCACCGGCACGTCGACGGCGCTCGGTGCCCGCTTCGACATGGAGGTCGACGCCTTCCTGATCCTGGTGCTCAGCGTCTACGTCTCGACGCAGCTCGGCCCCTGGGTCCTGCTGATGGGCGGCATGCGCTACGCGTTCGTCGCCGCGGCCCGCGTCTGGCCCTGGCTCAACGCCGCGCTCCCGCCGAGCACCGCCCGCAAGACGGTGGCCGCGCTCCAGGGCATATGCCTGCTCCTCGCGGGCTCGCAGCTGCTGCCGTACGAGGCCAACTTCGCGGTCGCGCTGCTGGCGCTGGGATCGCTGGTGTGGTCCTTCGGCCGTGACGTGCTGTGGCTGTGGCGGACCTCGCGGGTCGTCGCCCAGGACGCCGCGGAGCAAGGGCTGGAGCAGGAGCTGGAGAGGGAGCACCGGCAGGGGAAGAAGCAGGTGCTGGAGCTGGCCGCTGGATGAGCCGAGCACACGTCGGAGGGCCCGGATCGCGCGTGCGGTCCGGGCCCTCCGACGTGTAGTGCCGCGGCGGCCGTCGCGGCAGGAGTGCTACGGCCTCGGGAGCAGGAGCGCTACGGCCGTCGCGGCAGGAGTGCGATCGCGGTGGCCGGTACGGCGGCCAGGGCGAGCCAGGGCACGGGGGACGGCAGGTCCGCGTCGAGGAGGGTGCCGGTGGCTGCGCTGCCGAGCAGCACGATCAGCCCGGAGACCGACGAGAGGGCACCGGTGTACAGGCCGAGCCTGCCCTCCTCCGCGAGGTCGGGGACCCAGGCGCGGGCCACGGGCGCGACGAGCATCTGGCCGAGGGTGAGCAGCACGACGAAACCGGCGGCGGGCAGCAACCCCGCGGTCCCGGTCCGGTGGGCGGGCCGGGCGACGGCCACGACGGCGAAGCCGGCGGCGATCAGCGACAGCCCGGCCGCCATGGACCCGCGCAGGGTGATCCGCTCCCCCACCCACCGGGTGACCGGAAGCTGCGCGGTCACCACGAGCAGCGAGGACAGCGCGAACAGCCAGGCCAGCGGCGCCTGGGAACCGGCCGCGCGCTCCACTTCCGCGGGCAGGGCGAGGTAGAGCTGGTTGTAGGCGAGCAGATAGGCGCCGTAGGCACCGCACAGGGCGAGGAAGCGCCGGTTGCGCAGCAGGAGCCCGGTGCCGCCGCGGGCTCGGACGCGTACCCGCCCCGGGATGTGCTGGGGCAGCAGCCACGCGTGACCGGCGAGGACGAGCACGAAGATCCCCGCCCCGGCCAGGCAGACCGTGCGGAAGTCGACCGACAGCAACAACGCGCCCAGCAGCGGTCCGACGAACGCCCCGGCCTGTCCGGCGACCGTGAACAGCGCCAGGACCCGGGTGCGCGAACCGCCGCCCGTTTCCTCCCAGGCCACGGCCTGCCGCGCCACCTCGGACTCCACGGCGGGCGAGAACAGCGCGGCCGCGAACCCGATCAGCAGCACAGCCCCGACGACCGTCCAGGTCCGCTCGGCATACCCGAGCCAGGCGAACCCCGCGATCCGCACCACGCACCCGGCCAGCACGACGGGCCTGATGCCGTACCGGTCGGCGAGTGCCCCGCCCACCACGAACAGCCCCTGCTGGCTGAAGGTCCTCAGCCCGAGCACGAGCCCCACCGTCCAGCCCGCCATGCCGACCGCGCTTCCCAGATGCTCGGCGAGAAAGGGCAGGACCGCGAAGAAGCCGATGTTGAAGGCGAGTTGAGTGAGGATCAGCAACCGCAGGAGGGACGAGAGGCGGGCGGCTCCGCGCAGCGGGGGTGAGAGCGAGGTCATCGCGTGGACGCCAACTCCGGTTCCCGCGCGAGTGGTTGGTCCGCATCGGTCTCGGTCGCCGTACGGTGTCGCGGTCGACGTGCTCGCCATGGTCGCCGTGGTCGCCGTGGTCGTCGCGCCCCACCGCCCGCCGCCGCCACGGCGAGCGCGCCGAGCAGGGCGAGTACGGCGGCGGGGGCGAGGACCGCCCAGGGGGCGCGCTCGGCGTAGGGCTGGTTCTCGGCGAGCAGCAGGCCCCACTCGGGGGACGGCGGCTGGGCGCCGAGGCCGAGGAAGCCGAGGGAGGCGAGGGCGAGGGCGACGCCGGGGAGGCGGAGCAGGGCGTGGCGGGTGACGGGCGGGAGCACGGCGGGCAGGAGTTCGTGGCGCAGCATGTGCCAGGGGCCGGCGCCCAACGCGCGGGTGGCGGTGAGGTGGAGGGTGGCGCGCTCCTGCCGCAGCAGCGCGGAGGTGTGCGCGGCAAGCGGCGCCCAGGCGACGGCGGTCACCGCGAGCGCGGGGGTGAGGGGGCCGCTTCCCGAGGCCGCGGTGGCGAGGAGCGCGACGAGGACGGGCGGTACGGCGTTGACGGTGTCGACGACCGGCCCGGAGAACCGGGGCAGCAGGCCGAGTACGACGCCGGTGAGCAGGGCGGCCCCGCTGATGGCGAGGGCGAGGGCGAGGGTGTCGAGGGCGCCGTGGGCGATACGGGCGAGCATGTCCCGGCCGAGGGCGTCGGTGCCGAAGGGGTGGGACGGGGAGGGGGCTTGGAGGCGTGCGGTGGTGTCGAGGGCGAGCGGGTCGCGGGGGAGGCCGAGTGCGATGACGACGAACAGCGTTGTGCCGTACACACCGTGCAGGATTCCGCGGACGGGCGGTTGCGGACGGTGGAGTGAGGACAGGGCACCGTCGCGCAGCGCCGGTCCGACGAGGCGCCAAGCGGCGAGGCGGGTGGCACCCGTCGTGACGGCCGCGAGCAGGACGAGGACGAGGGTGCCGGCCTGGAGGACGGGCAGGTCCTGGGCGAGAGCGGCCTGGAGGGTGGTACGGCCCAGGCCCGGGATGTCGAAGACCTGCTCGACCGCGACCGAGCCGCCGGTCAGTCCGACGACGAACAGGCCGATGTTGGGCAGCAGTCCGGGCAGGCAGCGGCGCAACGCCTGGCGGGCGATGCTCCTGCGGGGCAGTCCGCGCGCGGCGGCGGCCAGCGCCCAGGGTTCGGCGAAGGCGCCGGGCAGCAGGTCGTCGAGCAGCCGCCCGAGGACGGCACCGGCGGGCAGGCCGAGGGCGAGGGCGGGCAGCACGGTCCATGCGGGGCCGTACCAGCCGAGGGCCGGCAGCCAGCCCAGTTGGACGCCGACGACGGTGGCGAGGACGGACGCCGTCAGGAACTCGGGCAGCGCGGCGAGCACCGCGGAGGCCGAGCCCGCGGTGCGTCGGGGCAGGCCGGTGCGCAGGGTGCGCGCGCAGAGCAGGGCGGCCGTGCAGCCGGCGGCCACGAGGGCCACCGCCATGAGCAGCAACGACACCCCGAGCGCGTGGAGCACCCCGGGCATGACCTCCGCCCCGGAGATCCACGACCGCCCGGCGTCACCCCGTGGCAGCCCGCCGAGCCACTCCCCCAGCAGACGCAACGGCCCGTCACGCAGGCCGAGTTGGGCCCGGATGTCGGCCAGCACCTCGGGGGTGGGGTCCCGGTCCGCCGAGCGGGCCTTGAGCACGGTGAGCGCCGGGTCGGTGTGCGAGAACCAGGGCAGCAGCCCGATCCCGCACACCAGCAGCGCGCCGAGGCAGACACGCCAGAGCAGCGTGCCGAGGGTGCTCCTCATCGTTCAGCGCTCCTCGCGGCTCAGCGCCGCGTGCCGGCGCCGACGAGGGTGCGCTCGTACGGGTCGAGGAGCACACCGCGCACCGAGGTGCCGACGCCGGTGATGACGCGCTGGTGGACCAGCGGGACGACGGCGCCGGTGCCGAGGATCGCCGCCTCCGCGGTCATGGCGGCGTCCTGCCGCTTGCCGGGGTCGGCGGCCTTCGCGGCCTCGGCCACGGCCCGGTCGACACCCTTTTCGCACAGCAGGGCGAGGTTGTAGCCGCCGTCGCAGGTGTAGTCACTGGCGAGGAGGGCGACGGGGTCGCCGGCGTCCAGCAGGCTGTTGCGGGCGCCGACGAACGCGTCGAACTTCCCGGCCAGGGCGTCGCTCTCCAGGCGCGAGTACTCGCGCACCTCGAGCTTGACCGCGAACCCGGCCTTCTCCAGCTGCTGCTTCAACACCTGGGCTACTTCCGGGAGTTCGGGCCTGTTGTCGTAGGTGGCGAGGGTGAGGGAGGTCCCGTCGGCCTTCGCCGCCCGCGCGCGTGAGGCGGGCTTGCTCCGCTTGCCCTCGGCCCAGGTGACCGCGGGGCCGTAGATGCCGACGCCGGGGTCGGCGTGATGCTCGTAGACACCCTGGGCGAGAGCTGCGGGGTCGACGGCGGCGCGGGCGGCGGCGCGCAGTGCCGGGTCCTTGAACGGGCCCGACGTGCTGTTGAGCAGCAGACTCGTGGTCCGGGTGGTCGCGGTCTCCCTGTGCGTGCCCTTGTCCAGGGTGGCGGCCTGGGCCACGGGGATCGCCTCGGCGACATCGACCTGACCGGTGCGCAGGGCGTTGGCGCGGGCGGTGCCGTCGGCGATGAACCGGGCGTCGACGCCGGAGGCGTGGGCGAGGCCGCCCCAGTAGTCGTCGTAGCGGTCGAGGGTGGCGGCGGTGCTGCCGGTGACCTTGGTGAGCTCGAAGGGGCCGGTGGCGGTGCCGACCGGGTCGACGCGGCCCTTGTCGCCGTAGGCCTTCGGGGACAGGACGGCGAGGCTGGGACTGGCCAGCCGTAGCGGCAGAACGGGGTCGGGGTCGGCGGTGGTGACCCGTACGCCGGTACCGCCCCGCGCCTTCGCGGTGAGGGTCACGCCGGAGAGGGCGGCGGGTGCGGGCTTGGCCTCGGTGGCGTGGGTGAGGGCGGCGGCGACCGCGGACGGCGTGACCTCGGTGCCGTCCTGGAAGGTGGCCTCGCGCAGCGTGAACAGCCAACTGCGGTCGTCCTCGCGGCGCCAGGACGCGGCGAGCGCGGGGGCGGCGGCGCCATTGGCGTCGAGGGCGGTCAGCCCCTCGGTGACGCCGAGCCGACTGAGGAGCGTGGCGTCGGCGCCGTACGGGGAGAGGTTCTCGGCGGGCGGGAAGGCGAGGGCGACGCGGAGGCGGGAGCCGTTCTTGCCGCCGGAGGAGGGCGTGGTGCCCTCGCCCTGGGAGGCGAAGCAGGCGGTGAGGAGAGGGGTGAGCACCAGGGCGGCAAGGAGACGGGAACGGGGGACGCGCACGGGTCACCGCCCCTTCGTGGCCGGGCTCGGCGCGTCGAACGGGACCTCGAAGTGGATGATCGCCTGACCACCACCGGCGTCCTCGCGCTCGTCATGCACGACCTTGCCGAGCGACCGCCAGAAGCCCTCGGCGCCGGGTACGGAGGGATCCGTGTGGAGATACACCGACCGGTAGCCGCCGTCCGCGGCCGCGAAGGCGAGGAGTTCGGCGACCAGTCGCCGGGCGAGACCGCGCCTGCGGTGCTCGGGGCGGACGTAGACGCGCCTCAACTGGGCCGTCTCACCGGAGGGGAAACGCTCGGCGACGAAGCGGGGGTTCGGCGGGTGGGCCGGGCCACGGGAGTCGAGGGCGGCGGTGGCGACCACGCCGCCGTCGCTCTCGTCGACCGCGACGAGGAGGGTGTGGCGGGCGGGGGCGAGGTACGCGGCGGCGGGGTCGACGACGTCACCGTGCCAGCGGGGCACGTATCCGGTGCCGAAGTCGCGGTAGACGGTGTCGAGCATGACGGCTCGGGCGCCGTCGAGGTCGTCTGGGCCCGCGGGCCGTATGCAGTAGCTAGGCACTTGCACATCATATGCATTAAGGATCAACGAAGATCACCCGTCCGTGCGTCCGGTCACGACATCCTCACTCCCGACCCGCCCGTCGATTTGACAGTGATCGGGAAGCTGCCTAAAACCTAACCACATGACATTCATTTTCAAAAAGACGGCGCGGTAATGCGCGTCGCGTTCGTCGGCAAGGGCGGCAGCGGCAAGACCACCCTGTCGGCGCTCTTCTCCCGCTGGCTGGCGCATTCCGGTGCGCCCGTGCTCGCCATCGACGGCGACATCAACCAACACCTGGCCGAGGCGCTGGACCCCGCGGACGGCACGTTCACGGCCCCGCCCCTGGCCGCGCACCTGGGCGACATCAAAAACTTGCTGCGCGGTACGAACCCGCGCATCGCCTCCCGCGACGCGATGATCAAGACCACTCCACCGGGCCGCGGCTCCCGCCTGCTGCGGCCGCTCGGCGACGACGAGGTGCACGCGCGTCACGTCCAACACGTGGGCGGCGTACCGCTGATGGTGACGGGCGAGTTCGACGAGAGCGACCTCGGAGTGGCCTGCTACCACTCCAAGCTCGGCGCGGTCGAGCTCTACCTGAGCCACCTGGTCGACGGCCCCGGCGAGTACGTCGTCGTCGACATGACGGCGGGCGCCGACGCGTTCGCCTCCGGCCTGTTCACCCGCTTCGACCTCACGGTCCTGGTGGCCGAACCCACCCGCAAGGGCGTCTCCGTCCACCGCCAGTACCGCGACCACGCCCAGGAGTTCGGCATCCCGCTCGTCGTCGTCGGCAACAAGGTGACCGGCGAGGACGACCTGCTCTTCCTCAAGAGGGAGGTGGGCGACGACCTCCTCACCCACCTGGTGCACTCCCCGTGGGTACGTTCCGCCGAGCAGGGCCGCGCCACCGCCCCGTCCCTGGATTCCCTGGAGCCGGACAACCGCCACGCCCTCGGTGTGCTGCGCGAGGCGGTCGACTCCCGCCCCAAGGACTGGCCGACCCTCCACCGCCACGCCGTCGACTTCCACCTGCGCAACGCCCGCGCGTGGGCGGACGCGGCGACCGGCCTCGACCTGGCGGCACAGGTGGACCCGGACTTCGTACCGGGCCCCTCTTCGCTCACCTGACCCCGAAGTCCCACCCAGCCCCCCAGCCCCCCCAGATCCACCCAGACCCACCCCGGAACCATCCCAGACAGGACACCCCATCATGTCGCTCGACGTCTCCCCCGAGCTCCTCGCCGAAGCCGAGCAGGGCACCCTCCGCGAGGAGGACTTCGTGGACACCGTCCGCACGTCCCTCCCCTACGCCTACGACCTCATCGCCTCCCTCGCCACCGAACTCCACACCGGGGCCCGCGACTTCACCGACAACCAGACCCCTCCCCCCTCCGAGCACGAACGCGGCCAACTCCTGCGCGCCCTCGCCAGCGACGCCATCCGCACCAGCCTGGAACGCCACTTCGACGTGACCCTGGCCTTCCAGAACTGCCACCGCGTCGCCGCGTTCCGTCCCGAGGCGCGGGGCGGGGAGACATACGCCCGGTTCACGTCGACACGGTCGCAGGTGCTGAACCAGTCACCGGAGTTCAGGGACTGCTGACTGGTTCACCCTCGTCGGCCGGGTCATCACGCCGAGCGCACGGGGCGGCCCCGCCCTCCCACAGGCGGGACCGCCCTGTCGCGCTACCGCGCGAGCGGGGCGCTCGGGGCCGGGGCGTACCCCGTCGGCCGGGCGGTGAAGGTGCCGCGGCCCTGGGTGCGGCTGCGCAGGCGGGTCGCGTAGCCGAACAGTTCCGCGAGCGGCACGGTGGCGGTGACGACCGCCGCGCCGGCGCGTGTGGCGGAGGCCGTCACCCGGCCGCGGCGGGCCGCGAGGTCGCCGAGGACGGAACCCACGGCGTCCTCGGGCACGGTGACCGTGACCTCGGAGACCGGCTCCAGAAGGAGCATCGCGCAGCCGCGCAGTGCTTCCCGCAGCGCGAACCGGCCCGCCGTGCGGAAGGCCGTCTCGGAGGAGTCCTTCACATGGGTCGCCCCGTCGTTGAGGGTGACGCGCAGCCCGGTGACCGGGTGACCGCCGAGGGGGCCCTCGGCGAGGGCGTCCCGGCAACCGGCCTCCACGGCACGGACGTACTCCTGCGGCACCCGCCCGCCGACCACGGCCGAGCGGAACGCGAAACCGTCGGCGCCCTCCTCGGACTCCAGCGGCTCCACGTCGAGCACGACATGGGCGAACTGCCCGGCCCCGCCGTCCTGTTTGACGTGCCGGTAGACCAGACCGGACACACCGCGTGCGACCGTCTCGCGGTAACTCACCCTGGGGCGCCCCACGTTGACGTCGAGCCCCTGATCCCGCCGGATCTTCTCCACCGCGACCTCCAGGTGCAGTTCACCCATGCCGGACAGCACCGTCTGGCCGGTCTCCGCGTCGGTGCGGACGACCAGGGACGGATCCTCCTCGGCCAGCCGCGCCAGCGCCGATGCCAGCCGTTCGGCGTCGGTGCTCGTGCGCGCCTCGACCGCCACGGAGACGACCGGGTCGGCGACACCGGGCGGTTCGAGGACCAGTGGGGCGCCGGGTGCGCACAGGGTCGAGCCCGCGCGTGCGGACTTCAGCCCCACCACGGCCACGATGTCCCCGGCGACCGCCCGGTCCAGCTGGGCGTGGCGGTCGGCCCGCACCCGCAGGATGCGGCCGATCCGCTCGGTGCGCCGCGCACCCGCGTCCCACACGGTGTCTGCCTTCTCGATCGTTCCCGAGTACACCCGCAGGTAGGTGAGCCGGCCCGTGGGGGTGGCGTTCACCTTGAAGACGAGCGCCGCGAACGGAGCCGCGGGGTCGGCGGGCCGTCGCTCGTCGACACCATGGTGGGTGCCGCACACAGCCGGCACGTCCAACGGTGACGGCAGATAGGCCACCACGGCGTCGAGCAGCGGCTCGATGCCCCGGTTGCGGTAGGCGGAGCCGCACAGCACGACCACACCGTCGCCGCTGTGCGTCAGGTCGCGCAGCGCCGCGGCGAGGGTGTCCGCGGCGAGCGTCTCCCGGTCGCAGAACTCCTCCAGCGCGGCGGGATGGCGTTCCGCCACGGCCTCCTCCAGCAGGCGGCGCCGTCGCCGCGCCTCCTCCAGCAGGGCGTCCGGCACCGGTCCCTCCGTTGCCGCACCGCCCTCGCCGTCCCAGGTCAGCGCCCGCATGCGCAGCAGGTCGACGACGCCGGTGAAGGCGTCCTCCGCGCCGATGGGCAGCTGCACCACGAGCGGGGCCGGGTGCAGCCGCTCCCGGATCGACGCCACGGCCGTGTCGAGGTCGGCGCCGGCCCGGTCGAGCTTGTTGACGAAGGCGATCCTCGGCACCCCGTGCCGGTCGGCCTGCCGCCACACCGACTCGCTCTGCGGCTCCACACCCGCCACCGCGTCGAACACGGCGACGGCGCCGTCGAGCACCCGCAGCGAACGCTCCACCTCGTCGGCGAAGTCGACGTGTCCCGGGGTGTCGATCAGGTTGACTCGGTGGCCGTCCCAGGCGCAGCTGACGGCCGCGGCGAAGATGGTGATGCCACGGTCGCGCTCCTGGGGGTCGAAGTCGGTGACGGTCGTGCCCTCGTGGACCTCGCCACGCTTGTGCGTGGTCCCGGTGGCGAACAGGATCCGCTCGGTGACGGTGGTCTTGCCGGCGTCTACGTGGGCGAGGATGCCCAGGTTGCGGACGGCGGCGAGCGGGTTGGTGAGGTGACGGTCGAGGTGGGTGCGCACGGCCCGTGGCCTTTCGGAGTGTTCGGGAAAGGGGCGGCGCGATTTCCGGACGAGGCGTGCTCGCAGCCCGCTGACATGCGTCAGCAGGCTGCGAGCAGGAACAGTTGGTGGTGTTCTCAGGCAGTCGTCTCGGCCATCCGGCACCGGCCGCGCAGCGGGCGCCGGACCGCCGAGGACACGAGGATCACCTCGTAGAGGGACGGGGAGACGACGACAGCGGTGTGGTCACGCATGGCCTTCTCCCCTCACTCGTCACGACGACGCCAACGCTGAAGCAGTGGGCGGCGCTGGGTACTTGGCGAGTGTAGGGGTGGGCCGTGCCGTCGCGCACTCCCATTTTTCTCCGTTACGCGCTCTGCTCCGCGTGGGCGTAGAAGTGGCGGCGGACGCGGCGCAGCCACGCGTCGGCGGCCGACTCGTCGGGGTGCTCGGGCAGCACGGAGGGCGTCTCGGTGAACGCCGTCTCGAACCGGCGCAGCAGCGGTAGCGCTGCCGTGGGGTCGGCGGCGACCTGTTCGCCGAAGCGGTGGTAGCTCTCGGGGTCCTCGACCCGGACGGTCAACCGGCCGGTCGCGTAGAGCTCGTGGCCCTGCTCGCACAGCCGCTTGAGGTGGCGGGCGTGCTTGGCGGAGCGCCTGCGGGAGTCCGCGGAGAACGAACCCTCGCCCCGGCTCTGGAGCTTCCTGAACTGCTGGGTGGCGTAGCCGAGATAGGCGTCGCGGACCCGCTTGGCACTGAGGAAGGAGGCGCGGATGCCGATGAGTTCGTCACCGAGAACGGTGCGCGTCTCGTACAACTCGTCGGGCAGCCAGACGAGTTCCATCACCGTCGGATTGCCGCCGAGGGCGAGCCGGCACCATTTGGCCGCCTCGTGCAGGGTGCGGTCCGGTGCGGTGCTGACGTGGGACTCCTTCGGCCCGCGCAGGCCGTGCAGTTCCTCGGTGGGCGCGGCGAACATGCCGAGCCGGTCGATGTCGGAGCCCTCGCGGGCGAGCCCGTACGCGGTCGAGCCGACGACGCCCGACAACAGGATGTTCTCGACGGTCACGACTGCCCCCCGGGTACTGGTGTCACGCCCCGGTGCGGGGCGGCGGACCAGTAATGATGCCGCGCCGAGGGGGTCGGCCACCTGGCATTTTCTCACCCGTACGGCCCCTGTGCGCTGGTCCCGCGCGGGGCCCGGTGGTGCCGTGGGAGGGAGCACCCAGGAGGCTCCGAGATGACCCCATGTCCGTCCCGTCCGGCCCGTGCCCTCGCCGCCGCCCTGGCCGTGGGCACGCTGTTCACCACGGCGGCCTGTTCCTCGGACGGGGACGGCGGTGACACGGACACCGGCGCGGGCGCCGCCTCCCCGGTGGCCGGGCGGACGACCACCGCGTCGGCCGCCGCGCCCCTCACCGAGGCCGGGGCCCGGACGGCGCTCATCACGGAGGGCGACCTGGAGGACGACTGGGCACAGGTCAAGGGCGCGGGCGGCTGGCGGGACTCCCTGCTCGTCGGCAAGGTCGACGTGGCCGACTTCCTCACCGCCGAGGCCGACGCGGCCGCCGACTGCCAGCGCCTGCTCGACTCGCTGTACGACGACGACCTCCTGGCCAAGCCGTTCGGCGCGTCGGCCCTCACCGGCTTCCGCGAGGGCGACGCCCGGCTCCTCCACGAGGTCGCCGAGTACCGCAGGGCCGACCTCGACAAGGCGATGGCCTGGCTCGATTCCCTGCCGCAGACCTGCGACCGGTTCACCGCGACCGGTGCGGGCGGAGAGCGGACCGTGCAGGTCGTGGAGGCCTCCCTGCCCAAGGAGGGTGACGCCCGGCAGGGTCTGACGGTGACCGTCAAGGGCACCGCGGACGGCTCCCCCGTCACGCTCACCCTGGACGTCGCCGCCGTCCGGGTCGGCACGGACGCGATCACGGTCACCAACGGAGGGCTCGGCGGCGCGGATCACGACAGCACCGAGCAGGCGGTGAAGGAGGGCACCCGGCGATTGAAGGACGTCCAGGCCGGCCGGACCCCGGCGCAGGAGCCGAGCGTGGAGTGACGGGCCGGGCAGGCGCACACCCGGCTGCGCTGGATCCCGGATCGTGCCGTCAGCCGGTGCGATGACCCGATGCAGCTCAGCCCTTGCAGGAAGGAGTCCAGCAGGTCGACGGCGAACACCAGGGTGCCGACGAACAGGACGAACACGCTCAGCCAGTCCACCCTCACCGACTCGTAACCGCCGCCGCACGGGTCAGGGCAGGCTTGGCACGTAGATGGATACCGGTCGTCCAGGGCGGCTCAGGAACGCTGAGTGACCGTCCTGGGGGAGCTCGCGAGCGGCGTCACGAGCGAGTGCGACGGGCCGCTCCCGGTCGGCTGCCTCAGTGCCGGAAGACCACCGTCGCCACCGGGACGGCCAGCAGCAGGCTGAGCCCGATCAGGGCGACCCGGTCCAGCCACAGAACGGCGGCAAACTCGCGCAGGGTCGCGGAGAGCCAGTAGGCGAGGGAGGTCGGCGCGCCCACCACGTGGACGGGGACGCCGACGCGGCGGGCCAGCAGGCTCGTGCGGTAGACGTGGAAGCCGCTGGTGACCACCGTGGCGCGGTGACCGGGGGCGGTGCGGTCCATGAGCGCTGCGCTGAAGCGGAGGTTCTGCCCGGTGTTGACGGAGCGGTCCTCCTGCAGGATCCGGTCGGCGGCCACTCCGCGTTCGCGCAGATAGTCGGCCATGGCCTGCGCCTCGGAGCAGACCTCGTCGTCGCCCTGGCCGCCCGAGACGACGAAGATCACACGCCGCGCGCCCGGTGCCTCGGCGGCGTCGATCGCAAGGGCGCGCTCCAGCCTGCGGGTCAGCAGCGGGCCGGGCCGGTCGCCGTCGAGCCCTGCGCCCAGGACGACGACGTGAGTGGTTCCCGGGAGCGGGGCGCCTCGGCCCCGGACGAACACGTAGCCCGTGAAGACGAGGAAGAGCAGGGTCATGTATCCCGCGGCCGCTTCCACCGCGACCACGAGGGCACGGAACACCTCACCGCCGACTGCGCGGAAGACCGCGTCCAGGACGAGGACCGCCAGCAGGGCACAGCCGACGGCACCGGTGCCCAGCAGGGCTGCCTGCGGTCCGTACCGCCGGGTCAGGAGGACGCCGTCGGCCAGCAGCAGGAGACCCAGCACAAGCGCCACGAGCGCGGCGGCGACGGCGAGCACGGTGACGGTGGTGTCGTGGACTCCCGCGCTCCGGGCCGACACCCCGAGTCCGACGGAGGTCAGCGCGAGGGAGAACAGGACGGCCGTGGAGAACCGGTGCGGTGCCAGCAGGGCGTTCACGACAGCGCCCGCGGCGAACACCGCCGCGGCGAGGTACTCCGGGTACTCCGGCATGGTCCGCACCGCTCCGCTCTCCCAAAGGCCGGGCCGCTGCCCGTACCCGCCCGCCTCTCGCCGCCGCCCGCGCGCTCCCGGACCCTGCGCCGCGCGGCGGACCCGGTGCGGACGGCCGCCGCACATCCTCCCAGGCCCAGTGCCGTACGCCAGAGGCGGGCGGACCGCGCGTCCAGCCGGGGCCCGGTGTCCACCACGCCCCTGTGCACGCGCAGCCCTGGCTCTTCCCAGCCGCCGACCGGGCACCCTATGCCCCCGGAAGCCATGACACCTCGGCTCCGGTGATCGCCCGGATGCTCGGTGGACGACGACCGCACCGCCCGGCTCGCCGAGGTGAGCTCCGCCCTGGGCGTGCCGTCGCCCTCGGCCGGCGCATCGCCCCAAGCGGCAGCAAAGCCGCGGACACATGTCCAGGCCCGCTCCCGATCGGACATCCCGCCGTCCAGGAGCCTGGGCCGCGTCGAAGCCGCCACTCCTGCCACGAAACGTGTCGGAACCCCGAGCCGCATCGCCAAAAGGCCATCAGGCCGCCAGAGGGAGCCGCCCTCCACGACCAGTCCGCAGCTTGGGCAGCTCGCCGGAGCGGCCCAGCATGGATCCGACGAACGCCATGCCTCGACGACACCGCCAAGATGGTGTTACGAGTCTATGGACCACGGCACCTGAGCCGCCGTGGAGTTCGGAGTTCCGGCTGTGCTTTTCGACGTCACCCGCAGCGAACTCGCCGACATCTTCGGCGAGGACCAGATCGCGACCCTGCCGCCCACGGTCTTCCCGCCCTCCACCGTGGACACCGAGGGCGCCCGCCTCCTGCAGACCGTCGGCGTCCCCACCGGGACGCTCTGGCTGCGTGAGCCCGACCAGAACTCCGGTCGGCTACCCCTCGTCCAGGACCTCGCCGCCGCCGAGGACTTCGAGAACGCCCCGAAGGACGCGGGCGAATGGCCCGTCATCGGCTGGCTGCTCAACGCCCACCTCGCCCTCGACCCCGGTTCCGGCAAGGTGCACGCCCTCGACGCCGACGAGGAGACCGTGCAGGAACTCCACACGGATGTCTCCTCCCTCGTCCAGGTCACCCTCCGGTTCCAGCGCCTGCTCGAGGAATTCACCTTCACCGGCGACGACGGCGACGAGGAAGCCGACTTCGAGCGCCTGGAGCGCGAGGTCGACCGCATCTGTCAGGAGACGAGCAGCATTGACCCGCTCCCCTTCCTTGACGGGGAGACCGTCTGGTCGGTGGTCGGCGAGGAGATCGCCATGGGCCAGCGCTTCAAGGGCCACAGCCCGGGAGCCCGCTCGCTCTTCGGATGATCGTCGGCCGATGCCGCCCACGAACTCCCCGGTCTGCGCGGTGCCCGCCGGCGCGACCGCGGTGTCGCACTGCGCCGGGCCGGCCAGGCGGCTGCTGCGGTACAAGACGGGCGAGCCCATCGCCTCCTGCGTGCGGGCCGGATTCAGGCCCCACTCCGGCATCCGTCCGGGCGAGCAAGTGACTGCCCCATATCGGGCCGTTGCTCTGGTCTCCCTGCCAGGGCGGGCCGCGCCACCGATGAATATGGCAGTCCGCGTTCGACGTCATCCGCGGGTCGTCGCCGAAGCCTCACCCTCGTAGATCGTCGCGGCGACGCCGTGAGCCTGAAGCACCCGGGCGAGCGTCAGCCCGCCCAGTCCCGCTCCGACGATGGCGATGGTCTTCTGCATGCTGCGCTCCTCTGTAGCGCCGACACGCGTCGGCGTCGGTCAGCGCCGTGAGCGGACGGGATGTCCGGTCTCGGCAGGAGACACTCACCGATCAGAACCATCTGCATCGATGTATGCGCGATGCACGGCGGGTGGACCCGCGAGACATCGTTTTTCGCGACCCTGCGACTGTAGCCCGGCACCCACCTCGCAGCGGCCGGGGCCGCTCACGCTGCGACGCACCGCGCCCGCCACGTTCATCTCCGACAGCCGCCTCGACCGGCTCGGCAGTGTCGTTGGGCGTGGTTGTCCGAGTGCTGCCTTGTCCACGGCCAGGCTGCTGCACTGGTCCATGTGGCGCCGACAGCTTATGAGGGCCTTTCAAGTGTGTCCGTTGTCCGCATGCCCCACGGCCTGTTCAGCTGTCGTGGGGGTCCTTGGGCAGGTGGAAGGGAAGGAAGACGATCTTGATTTCGCGGCTGGTGTCGCCGTTTGCGTGGAACACGAAGACGTGTCGCTCTTCTGTCGAGTGCTGGCCATCGCGCTTGTAGTTCGGGTGCTCACGGAACTTGGCGATCGCCTTCGGCATGACATCGCCTGGGGCGCCTGAACGGATGAACAGCAACAGCGCTGCCTTGGTGTCGCGCCAAGTCAGGTAACCGAGCAGTTGATCAAGGGTGTCCGAGATGGTCTTCGGCCCCCTCCAGATCTTGGCTCACCGCTGCTGACGTCTGTGTGCGCAAGACCGGCACCGCCTTCCCGCCGAACGTGGTCTCGCTCGACCGGACCGTGCGGCCGCGTCGCGCGAACGTCCTCGACGAATAGCGCCGGGAGCAGCGATGGATCCGAAACCGGTCGACCTCTCCCCTCGATCCACCGTGCGCGGACGGCCCCGAACCGACCAGTCGAGGAACGGACGCGACGACCCATGCGCGCGTTGTGGTAGGAACATTCCCCGGCTTGCGGCGCGCTGGCCAGAAGGTCGGCTGTGCAACATCTGCTACTTCGATGCCATTCACACCCGCGGCACCTGCCCAGAGTGCCTCCAGGACCGCCTGCTGCCGGGACCGCCCAATGCCGACGGCCTCCCCATCTGCTCGGCGTGCGCTGACATCCCTTACGACTTTCACTGCGAACGCTGCGACGTCGAAGCCGGCCACCACCGTGGCCGCCTGTCCGCTCGCTGCGCCTTGCGTGACGATCTCCACGGGCTACTCGGCGGCGCGCCCAGCAATCCCGGCTGGTCGGACTCGTCGACGCGCTCTGTGCATCGGACCGGCCTGAGTCGATCATCGTCTGGAAGCGCTCACTCAAGGTCCAGGCACTCCTCCGCAACCTGGGCGACGGAACGATCCCGGTAACCCACGAGGGCCTCGACACTGTCCCCGAGGAACCCACCGAGCATCTGCGGGCCCTGCTCCAGCACCATGGCCTGCTCCCCCAGCGCGACCCGTACCTCCCCCGCTTCGAGCAGTGGATCGACGCGAAGCTCGACGGGCTTCCTGATGAGGTGCGGCAACCAGTGCAGCACTTCGCCACTTGGCACCATCTACGTCGCATTCGGGCCAAAGCGGCAACCGGCGCCGCGACGCGTGGCCCGGTCCACTCCGCGAAGCAGGAGATCACCGAAACGGTGAAGTTCCTCGTGTGGCTGCACGAGACCTACCAGCGCACGGCTGCGACGTGTACCCAGCAGGATGTCGATGAGTGGCTGGCCACTGGCCCGACGACGCGCAGCGCGATCCGGACGTTCTTCGTGCTCGCGAAGAAGTCCCGCCTCAACACCCAGGTCACTGTTCAGCATCGAGCGGCGAAGACGAGTCGTTCTTTGAGTCAGGATCAGCGGCTCGCCTGGCTCCACGAACTCCTCACTGGCACCAGTGAGTCGCTCCCCTACCGCGTGGCCGGCATGCTTTTGCCGCTCTACGCCCAGCCGCTCGTCAAGGTCGTCACCTTCCCGACCAGCATCGTCGACGACAGCGAGCCAGGCATGAGCATCAGGTTTGGCACGCACCCGACTGACGTTCCCGAGCCGTTCGCGTCGCTCATCAGGGAGCATCTCGCCACGCGTCCCAATCTTCGCACCGGCGCCGGAACCGACAGCCCCTGGATGTTCCCCAGCACCCTCGCCGGCCCCGCCACCTACACCCCAACACCGTCATGGACCGACTCCGTGATCTCGGCGTCAACCTCCTTGGCGCGCGTAACCGAGCCATTGGCGAACTCGTCCTCGAATGCCCTCCGTCGCTGGTTGCCGATGCCCTCGGGTACAGCCACCAGGTCACGTTCCCGCATGCCGAGAAGGCTGCAGAACCCTGGGCGCGCTACGCGGGCCGCCGTGTCCGCTCGCCGTAATGCACGCAGCATGGCTCCTCGTCCGAGGCGTAGCGTTGACCGCCTGAACCCGCACCGATGAGAGGGCGCAAGCGTCCTGCGAGCAACCGCGCGGTCCTCCCAGGGACTGAGAGCCCGGTGTCTATACCTTGCTCGCGACCACCATGTAGTTCTCGGCCTCAAGATCGAACGTGCTCACTTCCGTCCGGAGTCCGACCCGGTGCAGCTCGACTTCGAGTTCCTCGTACCGGTAGGGCCAGCAGGACAGCAGTTCCGAGCGGACAAGAACCAGCCCAGTCGCATCAACTTGGGCGATCGCAATCTCGATGTGGTGCTCATCCTCCCAATGCGGCGCAATCTCCCAGCGGTAGACCACGACGGCATCGCGACCGTTTCGTCGGACGAGTCGGTCCCTGATGTCCAGCCGGGAACCTCTGGCCCTCACGAGTTCCCAAGTGCGGGATGTGAGCACCAAGCGCCCGCCAGGGCGCAGAAGCCGTGACATCGACTCCAGAGCAGCACCCCTGCCTGTCGCGCCCGCGGCATGGTGAAGCGAGTTGCCAACGCAGAACACCATGTCGAACGTGTCGTCCTCGAAATGATCGGGCAACTCTTCCCAGTTCGCCCGCACGGCCCGGACGGAGGCCCCGAACTCCTCAGACAGCTCTGCAGTCCGGCGAACCATCGCTTCGCTGGCGTCAGTTGCGACAACCTGCATGCCACGACCGGCGAGGCCAACCGCCAACTGTCCGGTTCCGCACGAACAGTCGAGGACGTGAGCGTTCGACGGCAGGAGACTGAGGACGTCATCGAACGACGCAGCGAACTCGGCGGGAGGCAACTTTGCATCCGAAATGAGCCATTCGTACACCTCGGCAAGCACGTCATATTCCGTCACAACCACTACCTCCGTCACACAGCAGACTCACGGCGGGACGTCAGTCCATCGGAGGAGCAAGCCGGGCACCAATGGTTTTCGCAAGGACAACCCGTCCGCCCATGCCGCGGACAGCGCGAGCTGATCCGCTCGGTCATTCGCCGTGTTCGGCGCTTCGGAACTATCAATACGTCCGAACTTGATACGCAGCGTGTCCAGTACGCGGATGAGGATGTCCGTCTTGCCGGTGTTGTTGAAGACCTCGCCGGCAGCTTGGCCCTCGAAGTGGCTGTTCAGTCCGATGAGAAGAAGATTCCGGATCTCCTCCTCTCCCATCTTGGCGCTCGTGCCCGGAGCCCGCTCCAGCGCGTTTCGCTGGTTTCGCAGCACTTCGAGGGCCGCCTCGTAGTGTGCTTCGGCCAGAGCAGGTTCCGGGCGAAACGGCTTGGCCGGGACCGTCGTCTTCGTGGGAACGATCTTCTTGCGCTTGATCGGAACGCTGTAGGTGGCAGCGTCGGAACGCTCCGCGTCCGGCGGGTTTCTCGCCGCGGCGCCGCCGGGCCGGCATGGACCATCGGTTCAGATGCCGCCATTCCTCGTGGGCGGCCACGATGTCGGCGGCGAAGTCGTCGACGAATCGCAAGGCCCAGACCAGGTAGGGAGCGTGAACCTGCTCGGGGATGCGGTCGGTGACGTTCTCCCGGCGCCGCGAGGTGGCCGAGCGCGACTGAGGCAACCGCATCCGGGCGACCACGACAGCCGGGTCGAAGGCCATGGGGTCGTTGGTCTTCGACCGGCACAACCACAGCAGCCTCATGCCCCTGTGGCGGTGGTCCTTGGTGTCCTGGCTGAGCCGCTGCCCGCCGATGTAGCGGACGAAAGCCTCGACGTCCGCCGGGATGACCGCGGCGACTTCGGTGATGCCGCGGCTCTCCAGTCACTTGAAGGCCACCTTCAGCTCGGTCAGATAGCCGCGGATCGAGTCGATATTGCGGATCGCCTCGCAGCCGGGCGGCAGGTCGCCGCGCAGGAGCGTGAACCAGAATTCCTTCGCCACTGTGCGGAAGGCCGCGGGTATGCGGAGGAAGTTCAGTGCGAACTCGCTCTGGTGGTTCTGCGTCTGAGCGTGCTTGAGGAACCAGGTGTCGTCACTGAATCGGGAGGTCTCGCTCAGCCTCACTCGGGGCCGCACAGGGTGCCCGGCCAGGACGAGGGCATCGGCAGGGATGCGTACTCGTCTGCGGTTGAGCACGTTCGGCTGCACTTCGCCGACGGGCAGGTCGGTCACAAGGGCTCCTTGAGTCCGTCGAGGAGTTCGGTGGGCAGTTCCTCGGAGGCGTTCGCGCGGGCCTGCTCCTGCTGGGCCTCGGTGAACTTGGGCAGGATCAGGCGCGTGATGATCAGCCAGGTGATGCCGTGGCGGGCGATCCAGTCGTCGACCCCGCGTGCGTCGAGTTCGTCCTGAAGCCACCGCAGCAGTGCAAACAGCTTTGGCAGGTGCCGTTCCGCCACCAGCGCGTTCGGGCAGCGCAGGCAGGTCAGGAATGACACGTTGCAGAGCCCGCCGTCGTTCTGGGGGCTGTGCTCGAAGTCGAGGCAGGAGGCCACCAGCGTGTCCAGCTCGCCGCCGATGGCGGCGGTGAGCTTGTCCGCCGTAGTGCCCAGCTTCTCGGCCGCAACCGCGGGGTCGTGCCCGGCTTCCTTGGCCGTCTGCTCGTCCAAGATCCGTCCCCGGAAAGCGCGAGCGGACGCCTCTAAACAGGACAAGTCCGAACCCGCATAAGACAGGACCAGGCGGCAGCCCGGCGCAGCCACTACCGACGACGAGCCCACTGGATAGATCGCGAAACCAGACTGGAGTATCTGTTGGCCCTACAGAAGTGTGTGACATATTACTGCTGTGGCCAACGAACTCTGTGACGTCGTGGTCGTCGGTGCCGGCATGGTCGGCGCCGCCTGTGCGCTGTACGCGGCCCGTGCCGGGCTGGACGTCGTCGTGGTGGATCGTGGCCCGGTGGCCGGCGGCACGACCGGCGCGGGCGAGGGCAACCTGCTCGTCTCCGACAAGGAGCCCGGCCCGGAACTCGAACTGGCCCTGCTGTCCGTTCGGTTGTGGACCGACCTGGCCGAGGAGCTGGGCACCGCCATCGAGTACGAGCCCAAGGGCGGGGTGGTCGTCTCCGCCACGCCCCAAGGACTCACCGCCCTCACGAAGCTGGCCACCGCCCAACGCGCCGCCGGTGTCGAGACGGTGAGCGTCGACACGGACCAACTCCACGAACTGGAACCGTACTTGGCTCCAGGCCTGGCAGGCGGCGTGCTCTACCCCCAGGACGCCCAGGTCATGCCCACCCTGGCAGCCGCCCACCTCCTACGGGCCTCGGGCGCACGCCTGGAGACGGGCCGTACGGTGACGCGGGTGCTGCGCGGCCCCGACGGTGCCGTACGCGGCGTGGCGAGCGACCGGGGCGACCTGTACGCGCCGGCCGTGGTGAACGCGGCCGGCACCTGGGGCGGTGAGGTGGCCCGGCTCGCGGGAGTGCACCTGCCGGTACTACCCCGGCGCGGCTTCGTCCTGGTCACCGAGCCCCTGCCACGCCGGGTGCGCCACAAGGTGTACGCGGCGGACTACGTGGCCGACGTGGCGAGCGACTCTGCGGCGCTCCAGACTTCACCGGTGGTCGAGGGAACCGCCGCGGGCCCCGTCCTGATCGGCGCCAGCCGCGAACGGGTGGGGTTCGACCGGTCCTTCTCACCGCCGGTGATCCGGGCGCTGGCGGCGGGGGCGACCCGGCTGTTCCCGTTCCTGGAGCGGGTGCGGGCGATGCGCACCTACCTCGGCTTCCGGCCCTACATGCCGGACCACCTGCCCGCCGTGGGCCCCGATCCCCGGGTGCCGGGCCTGTTCCACGCCTGCGGACACGAGGGCGCGGGCATCGGGCTCGCCACCGGCACCGGACATCTGATCGCGCAGGTGCTGGGCGGCGCGACTCCCGACCTGGACCTCACGCCGTTCCGCCCCGACCGCTTCGCCGAGGAGGCCGCTTCGTGAATCCCCTGGACCTGGCGCGGGCCCGGCCCGGCACACCGTTCACCGTCGCGTTCGACGGGCGTGAGATCGAGGCGCTGCCCGGGCAGACGGTGGCCGCGGCGCTGTGGTCGGCGGGGATCACCTCCTGGCGCACCATGCGGGGCGGGGGCCGACCGCGCGGTGTGTTCTGCGGCATCGGGGTCTGCTTCGACTGCCTGGTCACCGTCGACGGACGCCCCAACCAGCGGGCCTGCCTGGTTCCGGCTCGACCCGGGGCGGAGATCCGCACGCAGGAGGGGACGGGGCACGGTGACTGAGCGTCCGTGTCTCGCCGTGGTCGGCGCGGGTCCCGCGGGGCTCGCCGCCACCCTCGCGGCCGCCGCGCGGGGTGTGCGTGTCGTCCTGGTCGACTCCGCCCCGGAGCCGGGCGGACAGTTCTACCGACAGCCCGCCCCGGGCCTCGGCGCCCGCAGGCCGCAGGCGCTGCACCACCAGTGGCGCACCTGGGAGCGTCTGCGCGCGGGCCTGGACACGCATCTCGCCGCCGGGCGCGTGACCTACCTGATGGATCATCATGTGTGGTGCGTGGAACGGGAGTCGGCCGGACTCACCGTGCACGCGCTGCTCGGCCCCGAGCAGGAGCGACCCGCCGCCGTACGCGCCGACGCGGTGCTGCTGGCGACCGGCGGCTACGAGAAGGTGCTTCCCTTCCCGGGCTGGACCCTGCCCGGTGTGGTCACCGCGGGCGGCGCCCAGGCGATGCTGAAGGGCGGGCTCGTACTGCCCGGGCGCAGGGCGGTCGTGGCCGGCACCGGGCCGCTGCTGCTGCCGGTGGCGACCGGGCTCGCCGCGGCGGGCGCCGAGGTCGCCGCGCTGGTGGAGTCCGCCGACCCGAAGGACTTCGTACGGCGCACCCGCGCCCTCGCCACCGAGCCGGCCAAGCTCGCCGAGGGCGCCGGGTACGCGGCCGCGTTGCTCCGCCACCGGATCCCGGTGCGCACGCGGCACACGGTCGTCGCGGCGCACGGCGCCGAACGCCTCGAAGCGGTGGGCGTGGCCGCGCTGGACGCCGAGGGCCGGCCCGTGCCCGGCACCGAGCGGCGCATCGCCTGCGACACCCTCGCCGTCGGGCACGGCATGCTGCCGCACACCGACCTCGCGGAAAGCCTCGGCTGCCGGCTCGACGGGGCGAACGTGCACGTCGACGGCGAGCAGCGCACCGACGTCCCGGGCGTGTGGGCCGCCGGGGAGGCCACCGGGATCGGGGGCGCGGCCCTGTCGCTGGCCGAGGGGCACATCGCCGGGCGGTCGGTGGCGGCGCGGCTGGCGGGGACCGTGCCCGACCCGCGCGCCTGGGCCGCGGCCACCCGGGCCCGTAGCAGGCTGCGGGCGTTCTTCGCGGCGGTCGACGGGGCGTACGCGGCGCCCGCGCGCTGGGCGGAACAGGTCACCGACGACACGCTGGTGTGCCGCTGCGAGGAGGTCACCGCCGGTGCCGTCCGGCAGGCCGTCGGGGAACTCGGCGCGGGCGACCTGCGCACCGTGAAGCTGCTGACACGGGCCGGGATGGGCTGGTGCCAGGGACGGGTGTGCGCTCCCGGGGTCGCGGGCGTCGCCGGATGCGAACTCACCCCGGAAAAAAGGATGTTGGCGCGACCGGTACCGCTCGGGGTGCTCGCCGGGCAGGCCGACTCGCCCACTGCGGACCGGACGGATCAGTAAAATGTCACACCCTACTGAAGGGGCCCTTCCGATGACCACCCCGCTGACCACTCCACTGACCACCGCCCCGACCACCCCGCAGCACCGCCCCTGGCGCGGCGTCCTCGTCGCCACCGCGCTCCCGCTCCGCGACGACCTGTCCGTCGACTACGACCGGTACGCCGAGCACTGCGCCTGGCTGGTCGACAACGGCTGCGACGGCGTCGTACCGAACGGCTCGCTCGGCGAGTACCAGGTACTCACCCCCGAGGAGCGCACGAAGGTCGTCGAGACGGCCGTGGCCGCGATCGGCGGCGCACGGGTGATGCCCGGGGTCGCCGCGTACGGCTCGGCCGAGTCGCGCCGCTGGGCCGAACAGGCGCGCGACGCGGGCTGCGCGGCCGTGATGCTGCTGCCGCCCAACTCCTACCGAGCGGACGAGCGTTCGGTGCTCGCCCACTACGCGGAGGTCGCGAAGGCGGGCGTGCCGATCGTGGCGTACAACAACCCGATCGACACCAAGGTCGACCTGGTGCCCGGACTGCTCGCCGTCCTGCACGCCGAGGGTCACATCCACGGCGTGAAGGAGTTCTCCGGCGATGTCCGGCGGGCCTACCGGATCGCGGAACTCGCCCCGGAACTGGACCTGTTGATCGGCGCGGACGACGTACTGCTGGAGCTGGCGGTGGCGGGCGCCAAGGGCTGGGTGGCCGGCTACCCGAACGCGCTGCCGCGGGCGTCGGTGGAGCTGTACCGCGCCGCCGTCGCCGGGGACCTCGACACCGCGCTGCCCCTGTACCGGCAGCTGCACCCGTTGCTGCGCTGGGACTCCCAGGTGGAGTTCGTGCAGGCGATCAAGCTGTCCATGGACATCGTCGGCCGTCACGGCGGCGCCTGCCGCCCGCCCCGCGTACCGCTGCTGCCGGAGCAGGAGACGGCCGTACGCGCGGCGACCGAGAAGGCCGTCGCGGCGGGCCTCGTGTAGCCAGGCTCACCAACGCCACGGCCCGGAAGGGGACTTCATGCGCAGCAAGCTCGTCCTGCACGCCGTCGACTCGCACACCGAGGGCATGCCCACCCGCGTGATCACCGGCGGGATCGGGACCATCCCCGGCGCGACGATGAACGAGCGGCGGCTGTACTTCCGTGAACACCGCGACGACATCAAACAGTTGCTGATGAACGAACCGCGCGGCCACTCCGCGATGAGCGGTGCCGTCCTGCAGCCGCCCACGCGTCCGGACTGCGACTGGGGTGTCGTCTACATCGAGGTCTCCGGCTATCTGCCGATGTGCGGGCACGGCACGATCGGCGTGGCGACGGTGCTCGTCGAGACCGGGATGGTCGAGGTCGTCGAGCCGGTGACCACGATCCGCCTGGACACCCCGGCGGGGTTGGTGGTCGCCGAGGTGGCGGTGGAGGACGGCGCCGCCCGCGCGGTGACGCTCCGGAACGTGCCGTCGTTCTCGGTCGGTCTCGACCGCAAGGCGACGCTGGCGGACGGCCGTACGGTGACGTACGACCTGGCGTACGGCGGCAACTTCTACGCGATCCTGCCGCTGGAGGAGTTCGGGCTGCCCTTCGACCGCTCCCGCAAGGACGACATCCTCGCGGCGGGACTGTCGCTGATGGAGGCGATCAACTCCGAGGAGGAGCCGGTCCATCCGGAGGACCCGTCGATCCGCGGCTGCCACCACGTCCACCTCTACGCGCCCGGCGCCACGGCCCGTCACTCCCGGCACGCCATGGCCATCCACCCCGGCTGGTTCGACCGCTCCCCCTGCGGTACGGGGACCAGCGCACGCATGGCTCAACTGCACGCGCGGGGCGAACTGCCGCTGCACACCGAGTTCGTGAACGAGTCGTTCATCGGCACCCACTTCACGGGCCGGCTGCTCGGCACGACCGAGGTGGCCGGTGTGCCCGCCGTGCTGCCGAGCTTCACGGGGCGGGCGTGGATCACGGGTACGGCACAGTATCTGCTGGACCCGACGGATCCGTTCCCGGCGGGGTTCGTCCTCTGAGCCTCGCGCCCGTCCTCGTCAAGGAGACTCCCATGGCCGCCCAGCGCAGCAGCAACCCGCCGCCTGCCGCCGGCCCCGCCCTGCCCCGGCTGGGCGGCCGCCGGAGCAGCTACCGCGAGCGGGTCGCCGACGCGCTGCGTGCCGCGCTGATCGCGGGTGAGTTGCGGCCCGGCGAGGTGTACTCCGCGCCGGGCCTCGCCGCCCGCTTCGGCGTCTCCGCGACCCCGGTGCGCGAGGCGATGCTGGATCTCGCGAAGGAGGGGCTGGTCGACAGCGTCCCCAACAAGGGGTTCCGGGTCACGGAGGTCTCGGAGCAGCAGCTCGACGAGTACACCCACATCCGTGCGCTCATCGAGATCCCGACCGTCGTGGGGCTCGCGGCCACGGCCGACCCCGTCTCGCTGGAGGCGCTGCGCCCGGCGGCCCGGGAGATCGTCACGGCCGCGGTGGCCGGTGACCTCATCGCGTACGTGGAGGCCGACACGCGCTTCCACCTGGGCCTGCTGGCCCTGGCCGGCAACGCCCACCTGGTCGAGGTCGTCCGCGACCTGCGCGGCCGCTCCCGCCTCTACGGTCTCACCGCGCTCCTCGAGTCCGGCCGTCTGCTGGCCTCCGCGGAGGAGCACCTGGAACTGCTGGACGCCCTGCTGGCTCGGGACGCGAGCGCGGTGCGCGAGGTGATGAGCCGGCACCTGGGGCATGTGCGGGGCTTGTGGGCCGCCGGAGCGTGAGCCGGAGCCGCCCCCTATCGTCGAACCCGTAACGTCAGTTTTTCCACCTCCCTACCGGAGACCCCACACACAGACCTCCACACCCCCCCCACGCACACACCCCCCACGCACAGACCCCCACGCACAGAAAGACTCGGAGGAACCATGTCCAAGATCCTCTTCGTGATGACCGGCGCCGACCACTGGACGCTCGCCGACGGCACCCAGCACCCCACCGGCTTCTGGGCCGAGGAGGCCGTCGCCCCGTACGAGGCGTTCAAGGCCGCCGGACACGAGATCGTCGTCGCCACACCGGGCGGGGTCGTCCCGACCGTGGACAAGGGCAGCCTGGCCGCCGAGGTCAACGGCGGACAGGAGAACGCCGACCGGGTCGCGGGTGTCCTCGCCGGGATGGCCGAGCTGCGGCAGCCGGTCCGGCTGGAGGACGTACGGCTCGACGACTACGCCGCCGTGTTCTACCCGGGCGGCCACGGCCCCATGGAGGACCTGGCCGTCGACACCGTGTCCGGCGGGCTGCTCGTCGACGCGCTGGAGTCGGGCAAGCCGCTCGGCGTGGTCTGCCACGGGCCCGCCGCGCTGCTGGCCGCGGTGAAGGACGACGGCGCGAACGCGTTCGCCGGGTACCGGGTGGCCGCGTTCACCAACGCCGAGGAGACCCAGGCCGGTCTCGCCGGCCAGGCGAAGTGGCTGCTCCAGGACCGGCTCACCGAGGCGGGCGTCGAGGTGCAGGTGGGAGAGCCGTGGGCACCGCACGTGATCGTCGACCGCAACCTCGTCACCGGCCAGAACCCGGCCTCCTCCGCCCCCCTCGCCACCGAACTCCTCAACAAGCTCGCCTGAGTCCCCGGCTCCAGCCGGGCTGCCCTCCTCCCCGGGCGACGACGGCCAGGTGAACCCGCGCCCCGGCACACGGCGAACCCACGCCCGGCCCGAGGCGCGGGCCGCTGGACGGCGCGCCCGCCTCCTCCTCCTTTCCTGGGCGATACGGCCGCTGCCGGCCCGACCGCCACGCCTGTGACGCAGCACTCCTCTGGTGTGAGGCGTGGGGCGGATGGGCAGTCAATGCCGGAAGGATCAAGAGGCGTCCTGTGGGGGGAGCTTTGAGCATGTCATCCGCGGCGGCGGTGTGCGTCATAGGCACGGGCCTGTCGGGCCTCGCGGCGGCGCACGCCCTCGCGGCCAGAGGCATCGAGTTCGTCTGCCTGGAGAAGGCACCGGACGTCGGAGGCATCTGGCGCCGGCCGCAGGCGGGCGAGCCGGGCCCCGGTTACGTGTCGCTGCACCTCAACACGGCCAAGCAGCTCACCGCGTACTCCGCCTTCCCGATGCCCGACTCCTATCCCCTGTATCCCCGGCACGACGCCGTCGCCGCCTATCTGCGGTCCTTCGCCGAGTGGGCGGGCGTCCTGCCGCACGTCGAGCTGCGCACCGAGGTGATGTCCGTACGGCAGGACACCGACGGAACCTGGACGGTCACGAGTCGTGACGCGGACGGCGAGGTGACGTCACGGAACTTCGCCCATGTGCTCGTCGCCTCCGGACACAACTCGGAGCCCGCGCTGCCGGATCCCCTGCCGCCGGGCTCCGACTCCTTCGAGGGAACGATTCTCCACTCCCTCGACTACCGGGACGGCGCCGACTTCGCCGAGCGACGGGTCGTCGTCGTGGGGCTCGGGGCGTCGGCGGTGGACATCGCCGCCGACCTGTCCCGGCACGCCGCGCACACCGTGCTGTCGGTGCGCAGGGGACTGCACATCGTCCCCAAGCAGCTCTTCGGCGTCTCGGTCGACGAGATCGCCGACGCCCCGTGGTGGACCCGGATGTCCTTCGCGGAGCAGCGCCGGTTCGTCGAACAGGCCCTGCTGGTCGCGCGCGGCAGGCTGGGCGACTACGGACTGCCCGAGCCGGACCACCCCATCTTCTCCTCGGCCGTGACCATCTCGGACGAGATCCTCAGCCGCATACGGCACGGCGCGGTGACCCCGAAGCCCGCGATCGAGGCGTTCGAGGGCAACCGGGTCGTGTTCGCCGACGGTACGTCCACCGAGGCCGACGCCGTCGTCTACTGCACCGGCTTCCGGATGGCCTTCCCGTTCCTGCCCGCCGGAGTCCCGGCCGGTCCACAGGGGTCGGTGGAGCTGTACAAGCGGGTCGTCGCACCGGACCACCCCGGCCTGCACTTCGTGGGCCTGGTCCGTCCCGTGGGCGCCATCACCCGGCTGGTGGAGGCGCAGTCGCGATGGATCGCGCGGATCATCGACGGCGAGGCCGTCCTGCCGTCCGCGGAGGTCATGCGCAAGGAGATCAGCGCGTACCTGAGCGGCATCAACGGCCGCTACGGTGCGGCGGAGGGCGCGTCCATCCAGGTCGACGTCGCGCCCTATCTGCGGGAGCTGCGGGACGAGTTGCGGGACGCATAACGGGATCAGGAGGAGGCGGCGCCGGCTCGTCCGGCGCCCTCTGTCATGAGGCTCCTGGTGAACGGAGTCGCCCTGGTGGGGCCCCATTCACCGGGAGCGTCGGCATCGCGCCCGGAGGCGTTCACCCCACGGCTTCGGCCCGCGGTGGCTCCAGAACTGCCGGCGGCCTGACCTCGTAGGCCTCCGAGGAGATGTACGCGGTCACCCGCGGCGGGCGGCCCCGCTGGTGGGCGAGGGCCAGGTAGGCGATGAGCCCCACGCCGTCCTCGAGCCGGCGTGCGGTGACGGCGGTCAGCGACCGGCCGAGCGGGGCGGGATCCACGCCGTACCGAAGGAGCAGGCTCACGGCGCGTGCCAGGGCCTCGCCGTCGTGGCGCACGTAGTCGCGGACCGGGATGTGGAGGGTGAAGCCGCTCGGCGCGCCGCTCGCCGAGTCGGTGAAGGAGTGGCAGGTCAGGACGGGCCGCCTGGCGAGTCGTACGTCGGCCCGGTCACCGGCGTCGGCGTCGAGTCCGGCGGCCGTACGGAAGAAGTCCTCGACCTCCGTGTGCAGGGGACCGGCGTCGGCCCGCGACAGCAGGCCCGCCTCCGTGGCCGCGAGATCCGGGTGCCTGACGTAGACCTTGGCCCGGGGGGTGTCCCAGTCACCGAGGTCGAGGGCGAGGAAGGGGTAGCCGTCGGCCGGAGGGAGCGACTCGAACCCCTCGGGGTGGCCGAGCCGGGTCAGCGCCTCCCGGACCGTGTCGGCGGAACGTTTTGCCCCGGAGGCGGCGGGGTTGAGATACACCTTGACCTTCGGGACACCGCCGGGTCTCAGTTCCAGCGCGCACCACAGGGTCAACGGACCCTGTGGTGCGTCGGGGAAGAACAGGTCCTCCAGTTCGTCGAGCCGGTCGGTGGTGAAGCCCCAGCGCCCGGCCATCTCGCGGACGACGCGCAGTCCGGTCCGGCCGTTCTGCGTCAGGCCCGCGGCGCCGTACCCCGGTTCGATCAACACGCGGAGCGACGGGGCCGCGTCCGGTGAGAAGGAGAGCGAGAACTCCACCGGAGTCTGGTCGTCGGAGAGGAAGGTGGGGGTGGGGGGCGGCAGGTCCAGTGGCCGTTCGGCCACCGGGCCCAGCGCGTCGGTCAGCGTCTGTGCGTAGGACCCGGCCGAGGCCGAGTCCAGTCCCACGACGTCGCACAGGCGCAGCAACTGCCCCGCCGTGTGCCCGCCGAGTGTCTCAGCCCTTGCGGGCGTGGCGTCGCCGAACCGGGAGTCGGTCACCGGCCCTCCCGCCACACACGGGAGCGCACATGAAGATACCCGCCTGCGAAGGCGGGTATCTCGCTGCTGAAGCTGTGGAGTTGGTCCCTGGTGGAGGGGGCGTTCGCACGCCCCCCGGGTATGGGGGGCCGGGGTCGGAGCAACGCGGTCGCGTACCGAACGAAAGCGGCGTCGGTGGATATGTGGTCCACGACACCTCCTTTGCCTCGTAACCAACACGGATAACCGCGTTGCTCACTACCCCCGCGGTTGAAACTTCATGCAACCCGGCGGAGTTGGAGGCGTGTCGTGAGGATCACCTCGTCATCCAGTTGAGGAACTGGCTCCACAGTCCGGACCGTTCGGACCTGCGACCCCCCGGCTCGGGGTGGGCCGCGGCCTGCGCCGGCCGCTCCGTCCTGGTCGGCGCAGCCGGCCTTCGCGCCGCCTGAACCGGCGTGAAGCGCACGGGAAGTTGGGCCAGCGCACGGTGGAACGGCCCCTGCCGCCACGTCAGGCTGTCCGACGGTACGGCGAGCTCGACGTCGGGGAGCCGGTTCAGCAGGTGCTCGAGGGCCGTCACGGTGATGTGCCGGACCGGCTCCTTGGAGGGGCAGGCGTGCGGACCCGCGCTCCAGGACAGGTGGGCCCGGTTGCTGCCCGCCTGGCGTGCGGCGGTCAGCGCCGGCCCGGTGTTGGCCGCGGCGAAGCTGACCAGGACCAGGTCGCCCGCCGTCAGCTTCTGGCCGGCGAACTCCATGTCGGCCGCCGGGTAGTGCGGCGCGTAGTTCGCCATGGGCGGGTTGTCCCACAGCGTGTCGTCGATGGCCTCCTCGATCAGACCGCCCTTGTAGGCGTAGCGGTCGTCGGTGAGCAGCAGGTGCAGGGTGTTGCCGATGAGGTTGCGCAGGGGTTCGACGCCGGAGCCGAGGAGGAGGGCGAGCTGGTGCACCATCTCCTCGTCGGTGAGCCGTGACTGATGCTGCATCAGCCAGGAGGTGACGTCCTCGCCGGGCCTGGCCCGCTTCAGCGCCACCAGTTCGCCGACCGCCTGGAACAGCACCTGGGCGGCCTTCTCGGCGTTGTTGCCGTCGAACATGCCGGAGATGCCGAACAGCACCCGGTCACCGATGTCCGCGGGGCAGCCGAAGAGGTCGTTCAGCACGAACAGCGGCAGCTGCTTGGCGTAGTCGCCGAGCAGGTCGGCCGAACCACGACCACTGAACTGGGAGATGAGGTAGTCCGAGATGCGCTCGGTGCTCTGGCCCAGCCGACGCGAGTCTACGCGGGCCATGCTGTCGGTGACCGCCTGACGGAGCCTCAGGTGTTCGGCGCCGTCGCTGAACATGCAGTTGGGCCGGTAGGCGAGCAGGGGGAAGACCGGGCTCTCCGGGCTCACCTTGCCGTCGTTGAAGTCCCGCCAGCGACGCGCGTCCTTGCGGAAGGAGCTGGAGTCCTGCAGGAGTTGGAGCGCCGCCGTGTAGTCCGTGACGAGGGTCGCCTCCACGCCCGGTGCGAGTTCCACGGGCGCGGTCGGCCCGTAGTGGCGCAGATAGGCGTAGTACGCCTGCGGATCGGCCGCGAACTCCGGCCCGTACAGCGGCACCCGGGCGCCGGTGTTGTGGGCCGGGCACCCGGGCGGGGGGACCGGGGCGGTGGGTTGAGCGTCCATGCTTGCTCCTAGTGAGCGCGTTCCAGCAAATAGCGGACGAGAGTGATCAGGGCGTCCGCAGACGACTTCTCGTCGCGCGCGTCGCAGACCACGACGGGCGTGTCGTCGAGCAGATCCAGTGCTTCGCGCAGTGCCCTCTCCTCGCGAAGCGGTGTGCCGTCGAAGCGGTTGACGGCGATGGCGTAGTCGAGTCCGTACTGCTCGATCAGGTCGATCACGGCGAAGGAGTCCGCGAGCCGCTCGGGGTCGACCAGCACCAGCGCCCCGAGGGCGCCGCGCGCCATGTCCTCCCACATCTGCACGAACCGCTGCTGACCGGGGGTGCCGAACAGGTACAGCACGACCCGTTCGCTGATGGTCAGGCGACCGAAGTCCATGGCCACCGTGGTGGTGGTCTTGCCCCGTACGCCCTTGAGGTCGTCGAACGACTCCCCGGCCCGGGTCATCGTCTCCTCGGTGGACAGCGGGGTGATCTCGGAGATGGCTCCGATGAAGGTGGTCTTGCCCACCGCGAAGTGCCCGACGACGAGGATCTTCACCGCGGTCTGCGTCGCCCCGTCACGGACGTAGTCCTGCTCATCCAAACTTGGCCCTGAGACCATTCAGCACCTCCTCCAGGATCTGCTTGTCGGCGAGCGGAGCGCGCTGAACGGGCGCGCGGGTGATGAGGTAGCCGCCCTCCGTGAGGGCGGACAGCAGGATCTTCACCACGCCCAGCGGCAGCCGGGTGTGCCCGGCGACCTCGGCGACCGAGAGGTAGCCCGCCGAGCAGAGGTCCAGCAGGTTCTGCTCCTCGGGCGAGAGCCGGGTCGGACGCTGCTGGTGGTCGGCCGCCGCGGTGACCAGGGTGATCAGGGAGAGCTGCGCCTCGTCGGGCAGCCCCCGCCCCTTGGTGATGACGTACGGTCGCACTAATTCGGCGGCCTCCGGCTCCAGCGCGTCGGAACCGGTCATGAGCGCGCGCCGAGGTTCTCGCGCGGCGGCGTCGTCAGGGCCTTGCCCAGCTGGCCGACGAGCTGCTGCATACGGAAGGTGATGTCCGCCATGTCGACGTCCGGGGACGCTGACACGCCGAGGTAGGCGCCCTCGCCGGCGGAGATCAGGAAGACCCAGCCCTCGTCGAACTCGACCAGTGTCTGCCGCCAGTGGTGCCGGGTGCCGCCGATGAAGAAACCGAGCGAGCGGCTGAGGGACTGGACCCCGCTCATACCGGCGGCGACCCGGTCGGCGTCGTCCTTGCCGAAGTCCTGCGTCCGGGCCATCAGCAGACCGTCGGCGGAGATCAGTACCGCGTGCAGGGCCCCGGGGATCTCCAGGGCACTGTCAAGCATCCATGACAGATCGTCGTTCACGAGACCTCATGCCCTTCACTGCTCGCATCACGTGTGCTGCTGGTCTGCTCGGCGGTGTCCGCCTGCGTGGCGCGACCGGACTGCGTGCCCCGCTGGAAGGCGCCCATGATCGCGGCCGTCTCCGCACCGGAGCGGGCCGTGCGGGTGCCCGAGGTGCTGCCCGGCACGATGGCCATGGGCCGCTTGCGGCGGCGCTTGGGCAGACCGTCGACGGTCGAGGACGTCAGCGCGGGCTCGGGGCCACCGAGGTCCGGCGCGGGAGCGGCGGGGACGGCGGCGGACTCGGCGACGGGCTCGACCGGTGCCGGCGCCTTCTTCTCCGGCATGTTGGTGAGCAGCTCGTGCGGCAGGAGGACGACCGCGCGGACGCCGCCGTACGGGGAGCTGGAATCCACGGACACCTCGAATCCGAAGCGTTCGCACAGGACGCCGATGACGGCGAAGCCGAACTGCGGCGGGTTGCCGAGTTCGGAGACGCCCGAGACCCGCTCGCTGGACAGGAGCTTCTCCGCCTTCGCCCGCTCCTCGTCGTTCATGCCGACGCCGGCGTCGTCGACGACGATGCAGATTCCCTTGGGCACGGTGCGAATGTTGATTTCGACGATCGTGTCCGGGCTGGAATAGCTGGTGGCGTTGTCGAGGAGTTCCGCGAGGGCCAGGGCGACCGGTTCGACGGCACGGCTGGTGATACCGAAGTCGACCTGGGAAAGAATTTCGACGCGCCGGTAGTGCCGGACCCTGCCCTGCGCGCTGCGGACCACATCGTAAACCGAGGCGACGTCACGCTGACGGCCCAGCCAGCCGTCGCACAGCACGGCGATCGACTGGGCGCGCCGACCGAACTGCGAGTTCGTGTGGTCGATCTCCAGGAGGTCCTGGAGAATCACCGACTCGCCGTACTTGTTCTGCAGCTTGGAAACGATCAACTGCTGCTCTGCGGCGAGACCTTGAAGGGTCCGCATGGCAGACTTGAGTACCGTTTTCGTCGCTTCTTCGGCCCGTTCCTGCGTGGCCTCGACGGATTCCGAGTACTGGTTCTCCAGCTCGGAGTAATGATTTCTGAGCCCCGCGATCTCCTGCCGCAAAGTCTTTGCCGCCCTGCGTTGGCGAACAATGACCGCGATCGTGGCAAGGATGACGAACAGGAGAGCCCAGAATACCGGGTTCTGTATGTATTGCGTCATAAGACTCTCTTCAGGCGACTGACGGCCAGCTGCTGAATTCCCGTCAATAACGGGGGGACCGGCGGACCGCCCATCCGCCCGCTCTACAAGCGCGGTGATCGTATCATCGTAGGAACCGGTCTCTGACCGCCAATATGCTCCCTTTGCTGGACTATTGACGGCCAGTCAGCCCATGTTGGTTGACATCGACGCAAGCTTCACTGGGCCACCGAAGACCCGGCTTCGAAACTTTCGACGAGCCGAGCGAATCTTCGCCGCCCAGCGCCACTCCGACCAACCCGCATCCCGCGCGACGCACTCCATTGACTCCCGTGAGTACTGGCCCTACTGTCTGCGCAGCCATCCGGAAACAGGTCCGAAACTTTCGGAATCGCTGTATCTTTCAAGCATCTGCTCACGACCGGGTATCCGGCCTGCCCTGTCCAGCACCTCGGGAGATCAACCACCAAAAGGAAACGACATGGTTATGAACGCACCTCGCAACGCCCCTTCCAGGCGCCCCCGTTGGCGCCCACGCGTCCGAGGCTTACTGACCCTCGGCACGGCGGGCCTGCTCGTCACGGCCGGCCTGACCGTTCTCGCCGGGACGGCCGACGCCGCGAGCACTCTGGGCTCCGCCGCCGCCGGCAAGGGCCGCTACTTCGGCACCGCGGTCGCGGCGAACCACCTCGGTGAAGCCCCGTATGTCAGCACGCTCGACACCGAGTTCAACTCCGTGACGCCGGAGAACGAGATGAAGTGGGACGCCACCGAGCGCAGTCGGGGCTCCTTCACCTTCGGCTCCGCCGACCAGATCGTCGGCCACGCCCAGAGCAAGGGAATGAAGATCCGCGGCCACACGCTGGTGTGGCACTCCCAACTGCCGGGCTGAGTGGGTGGCTTGGGCGCCGCCGATCTCAGAGCGGCGATGAACAACCACATCACTCAGGTCATGCAGCACTACAAAGGGAAGATCCACTCCTGGGACGTCGTCAACGAGGCCTTCCAGGACGGCAGTAGCGGAGCCAGGCGCAGCTCGCCCTTCCAGGACAAGCTCGGCAACGGCTTCATCGAGGAGGCGTTCCGCACCGCGCGGACCGCGGACCCGGCGGCGAAGCTCTGCTACAACGACTACAACACCGACGGGGTCAACGCGAAGAGCAACGCCGTCTACACCATGGTCAAGGACTTCAAGGCGCGCGGCGTTCCGATCGACTGCGTGGGCTTCCAGTCCCACTTCAACAGCGCCTCCCCCGTGCCCGGCGACTACCAGGCCAACCTCCAGCGCTTCGCGGACCTCGGCGTCGACGTGCAGATCACCGAGCTGGACATCGAGGGCTCCGGGACCGCCCAGGCCAACAGCTACAGCAATGTGGCGAGGGCCTGCCTGGCCGTCTCGCGCTGCACCGGTATCACCGTTTGGGGTGTCACCGACAAGTACTCATGGCGCGCGAGCGGCACGCCCCTGTTGTTCGACGGCAACTACGCGAAGAAGGCCGCGTACACCGCGGTCCTCAACGCGCTCGGCGGCTCCTCCTCCGGTGGCGGCGGGGGCGGGGGCGGAGGCAGTGCGACCTGTACGGCGTCGTACAGCAAGGCCGAGGAGTGGAGCGACCGGTTCAACGGCAAGGTGACGATCACGGCGGGCGCGTCCGCGATCAGCAGTTGGACCACGACCGTCACGGTGACGTCCCCCCAGAAGATCGCCACCACGTGGAACGGCACGCCCACCTGGGACAGCAGCGGGAATGTCATGACCATGAAGCCGAACGGCAATGGCACGCTGGCCGCCGGGGCGTCCACGAGCTTCGGCTTCACGGTGATGAAGAACGGGAACTCCGCCGCGCCGGTGGCCGACGGGTGCACTGCTTCCTGATCCTCGGGGACACCTCGGATACGTCTCGGGTGCGTACAAAAACCTCGTGCGGGTCGAGCTTCGGCTCGACCCGCACGAGGTGAGTGGTGTCCGAGGGGGGACTTGAACCCCCACGCCCGATAAAGGGCACTAGCACCTCAAGCTAGCGCGTCTGCCATTCCGCCACCCGGACAAGGTGTCCGCCGCCTGGCCGGGGGTGTTCCCCGTGGCGACATGGACAACAATACCAAGCTTTCGGAGTGCCTTTCACCTGCGTTTCCCTCTCCTCGGGTGCCCTGGCGGCAGCACGCCGGAGGTCTCACCCGGGGTGATGAATCGGTCACCCCGGGATGCCCGCGCGGGCTCGCTTCACGGTATGAGCTGGTACTCCGGGAAGTTCCCGGGCAGCCGCTCCCCCGCCGGGCCTCGCGTCACCGCGCGCACCAGCAGCTCGCCGCCGACGAAGGCCCCGCGCCAGGACGCGCCGAAGCCGCCGAACAGCTCGTCGCGGTCCCCGCGGGAGCGCGGGACGCCGTGGCCGATCTTGAAGGCACGGATCTGCGGGGCCAGCCTGTCGTAGGTCGCCCGGTCGTCCGTGGACAGCGTCGCGACCAGCGCGCCGTTGGAGGCGTTCATCGCGGCGAGCAGCTCGGCCTCCGTGTCGACCAGGACGATCGTGTCGACGGGGCCGAACGGCTCGGCGTGGTGCAGCGGCGACGAGGGCGGCGGGCCGAGGAGTGTGACGGGTTGGACGTATGCCGAGGTGTCCTGGCCGGGCAGGAAGCGGACGTCCGCCGGGTCGCCGCGGTGCAGCGGGACGGCGCCCCGGTCGATGGCCTCCGCGACCTGGTCGTTCAGCTCCTTGGCCTTGGCCGCGTTGATCACCGGCCCGAAGTCCAGCTTCGGGTGGGGGTCGCCGGGCTGCTCGACCGCCAGGGGGTGGCCGACCCTGAGCGTACGGACCGCCGGGAGGTACGCCGCCAGGAACGAGTCGAACAGCTCACGCTGGACGACGAAGCGCGGATAGGCCGTGCAGCGCTGTTTGCCGTAGTCGAAGAGCTTGGGGATGACCGCCGTGAACGCGTCCCAGTCGGAGAAGTTCCAGATGCCCCAGGTGTTGAGTCCCTCCTGTTCGAGGATGTGCCGTTTGCCCAGGTCGGCGACTGCTGTGGCCACCGCCGCGCCGGTGTCGCGCCCACCGACGAAGGAGACGCAGCCGATCTCGGGCGCCCGCACGAGCGCCTCCGACAGCTCTCCCCCGCTGCCGCTGACGAGGGTCACGGGGAGCCCCTCGCGTGCGGCGAGCGCACAGGCCAGGGTCAGACAGGCGACACCGCCGTCGGTCGGGGTCTTGGCGATGACCGCGTTGCCTGCCAGCGCCTGCACCAGCACTGCGTGAACGAGCACGCTCATCGGGTAGTTCCAGCTGGCGATGTTGGACACGGGGCCGTCCAGCGGGGCCCGGCCCGCGATCATCGGCTCGATGCCGTCGACGTACCAGCGCACCCCGTCGATGGCCCGGTCGACGTCGGCCTGCGCGAGCCGCCACGGCTTGCCGATCTCCCACACGAGCAGCATCGCGAGGAGCTCGCGGTGGGCGGTGAGGGCGTCGAGGGTGGCGGCGACACGGGCCCTGCGCTCCGCGAGGGGGACGTGGCGCCAGGCGCGGTGCTGGTCCAGGGAGGCTCGTACGGCCTGGCGCGCGGTGGCCCGGTCCAGGCGGGGCGGGCTCGCGACGGGGCTGCCGTCGACGGGGCTGGTGGCGGGCAGCGCGCGGCCGTCCGACTGCCAGGCGGTGCCCCAGAGGTTGAGGACACGGTCGTCGCGGAACGCCTCGGGGGCGGCGGCGAGGCAGCGCCGCCAGGCGTCGGACCAGGAGGTGCCTGCTTTGAGGGTGAGAGTGGATGCCGGGACTGCCGAGGGTGTCGTGGATGCCATGGGGTTGCTCCGCTCTCGGGTGCACGGTCGAGAGGTAGAGGGCCGCGGCCCTCTTTGTTTGGAAGAGGGTGGATGGCCCTCCTTGAAAGGGGGTCGTTCGGGAGTCGGGCGGGATCTCGCCCCTCGGGGCACACGCCGCCGCGCACGGCCCGGTGACGCGCGCTCTCAGAGCAGGGCCGCGACCAGTCGGGCGGTCTGTGTCGGGGTCTCGCCCACCCGGACACCGACCGCCTCCAACGCCTCCTTCTTCGCCCGGGCCGTGCCGGACGAGCCGGAGACGATGGCGCCCGCGTGCCCCATCGTCCTGCCCTCGGGGGCCGTGAAACCGGCGATGTAGCCGACGACCGGCTTGGTGACGTGGTCGCGGATGTACGCGGCGGCGCGCTCCTCCGCGTCGCCGCCGATCTCCCCGATGAGGACGATCAGCTCGGTGTCGGGGTCGTCCTGGAACGCGGCCAGGCAGTCGATGTGGCTCGTGCCGACGACGGGGTCTCCGCCGATGCCGACGCACGTCGAGAAGCCGGTGTCCCGCAGTTCGTACATCAGCTGGTACGTCAGCGTGCCGGACTTGGAGACCAGGCCGATGCGCCCGGGCTTGGTGATGTCGGCGGGAATGATGCCCGCGTTGGCCTGTCCGGGGCTGATCAGCCCCGGACAGTTGGGGCCGACGACGCGGGTGCCGCGCTTCTTCGCGTACGTGGTGAAGGCGACGGAGTCGTGTACGGGGATGCCCTCGGTGATGACGACGGCGAGTCCGATCCCGGCGTCGGCGGCCTCCGTCACGGCCGCCTTGGCGAAGGCGGGCGGCACGAAGACGACGGTGACGTCGGCGCCGGTCGACTGCACGCCGTCGGCGACCGACCCGAAGACGGGGACCACTCGGTCGTCGAAGTCGACGGTGCGGCCCGCCTTACGGGGATTGACTCCGCCGACGACATCGGTGCCGGCTGCGAGCATGCGCCGGGTGTGCTTCATGCCCTCGCCGCCGGTCATGCCCTGGACGAGGACCTTGCTCTCCTTGCTCAGGAAGATCGCCATGTCCCGTCTCCTCAGGCTGCGGTGGCGAGTGCGGCGGCACGGCGGGCCGCGCCGTCCATGGTGGTGGCCTGCTGGACCAGTGGGTGCGCGCGTTCGTCGAGGATGACGCGACCATGGGCCGCGTTGTTGCCGTCGAGGCGGACGACCAGCGGCTTGGTCAACCGGACGGTTTCCAGCGCCTGCACGATGCCGTCGGCGACCGCGTCGCAGGCCGTGATGCCACCGAAGACGTTGACGAAGACCGACTTCACGGCCGGGTCGGAGAGGACGAGCGACAGGCCGTCGGCCATGATCCGGGCGGACGCCCCGCCGCCGATGTCGAGGAAGTTCGCGGGGCGCGCGCCGCACCCCGCGACGACGTCGAGCGTCGACATGACCAGACCCGCGCCGTTGCCGATGATGCCGACCTCGCCGTCGAGCCTGACGTAGTTGAGGCCCTTGCCGGCGGCCGCCGCCTCCAGCGGGTCGTCGAGCGCGTCGACGTCTCCGCCCCAACGGGTCTGTCGGAAGGCGGCGTTGTCGTCGAGGGTGACCTTGCCGTCGAGAGCCATGATCCCGCCCTGCGCGGTGCGGACGAGGGGGTTGACCTCGACGAGGAGGGCGTCCTCGCGGACCAGTACCTCCCACAGCCGTACGAGCACGTCGACGGTCTGCGCCGGCAGCCCGGCTGCCTCGGCGATCTCGGCCGCCTTCGCCGAGGTGACGCCCTCCGCCGGGTCGATGTGCATACGGGCGACGACATCCGGTCGACTGGCGGCGACCTCCTCGATCTCCATACCGCCCTCCGCGGAGGCGATCGCGAGGAAACGGCCGGCCGCGCGGTCGAGGACGTAGGAGGCGTAGAACTCGTCCTGTACGTCGACGGGTTGGGCCAGCATGACGGTGCCGACGGTGTGCCCCTTGATGTCCATGCCCAGGATCTGCCGTGCCGTCAGTTCGGCGGCGGCCGGGTCCGCGGCGAGCTTCACACCCCCCGCCTTGCCGCGTCCACCGGTCTTGACCTGGGCTTTCACAACGACCCGTCCGCCGAGCCCGCGAGCGATCTCACGCGCCCCATGGGGCGAGTCCGTCACGCCGGCCCGCGGCACCAAGATGCCGTACTCCTCGAAGAGTTCCCTTGCCTGGTGCTCGTACAGGTCCATCTCGGCTCCTGTCTGGAAAGTGCCGTACGCCCCCTGGACACCACCCACCGGATACGGGATAACAAGCTTCATACAGTATTCGTCGACTGTATGCAATGTACTGCGAGAGCCTCCCAACCCCCTACGAAGGGACAGGACTTCGCCATGCCCGACGACACCCAGGACGTCATCTCCGGTGGTCATCTCGTTGCCAAGGCGCTGAAGGCCGAGGGGGTCGACCGCATCTACACCCTGTGCGGCGGCCACATCATCGACATCTACGACGGCTGCGTCGACGAGGGCATAGAAGTCGTCGACGTGCGCCACGAGCAGGTCGCCGCCCACGCCGCCGACGGCTACGCGCGCATCACCGGCAAGCCCGGTTGCGCGGTCGTCACGGCGGGGCCCGGTACGACCGACGCCGTCACCGGTGTCGCCAACGCCTTCCGGGCGGAGTCCCCGATGCTGCTGATCGGCGGTCAGGGGGCCCTCATCCAGCACAAGATGGGGTCCCTCCAGGACCTGCCGCACGTCGACATGATGGCGCCGATCACCAAGTTCGCGGCGGCCGTGCCCGACACGGCCCGGGCGGCGGACATGGTGTCCATGGCGTTCCGCGAGTGCTATCACGGCGCCCCGGGCCCCTCCTTCCTGGAGATCCCGCGCGATGTCCTCGACGCCAAGGTGCCGACGGCCAAGGCGCGGGTGCCGAAGACCGGCGCCTACCGCGCCTCGACCCGCTCCCCCGGCGATCCCGAGGCGATCGTGAAACTCGCCGACCTGCTCGTACACGCCGAGAAACCGGCCATCCTGCTGGGCAGTCAGGTGTGGACCACCCGCGGTACCGAGGCCGCCGTCGAGTTGGTGCGCACGCTGAACATCCCCGCGTACATGAACGGAGCGGGCCGCGGCACCCTGCCGCCCGGCGACCCGCACCACTTCCAGCTGTCGCGCCGCTACGCCTTCTCCCACGCCGACGTGATCGTCATCGTCGGCACGCCCTTCGACTTCCGCATGGGCTACGGCAAACGGCTCTCCCCTGACGCGACCGTCGTGCAGATCGACCTCGACTACCGGACCGTCGGCAAGAACCGCGACATCGACCTCGGCATCGTCGGCGACGCCGGACTGGTGCTGAAGTCGGTGACCGAGGACGCCTCCGGCCGCCTGAACGGGGGCGCGTCGAAGCGCAAGGAGTGGCTCGACGAACTGCGCGCCGCCGAGCAGACCGCGATCGAGAAGCGGCTGCCGAGCCTGAGGTCGGACGCCTCACCGATCCACCCCTACCGCCTGGTCAGCGAGATCAACGACTTCCTCACCGAGGACTCGATCTACATCGGTGACGGCGGTGACATCGTCACGTTCTCCGGTCAGGTCGTGCAACCCAAGTCGCCCGGGCACTGGATGGACCCGGGTCCCCTCGGCACCCTCGGCGTCGGCGTCCCGTTCGTGCTCGCGGCCAAGCAGGCGCGGCCCGACAAGGAGGTCGTCGCGCTCTTCGGCGACGGGGCGTTCTCCCTCACGGGCTGGGACTTCGAGACCCTCGTCCGCTACGACCTCCCCTTCGTCGGCATCGTCGGCAACAACTCCTCCATGAACCAGATCCGCTACGGCCAGGCCCAGAAGTACGGCCAGGAACGCGAGCGGGTCGGCAACACTCTCGGTGACGTCCACTACGACAAGTTCGCCCAGATGCTGGGAGGTTACGGCGAGGAGGTCCGTGACCCCGCCGACATCGGCCCCGCGCTGCGGCGTGCCCGCGAGTCCGGGAAGCCCTCGCTGATCAACGTATGGGTGGACCCCGACGCGTACGCCCCCGGAACCATGAACCAGACCATGTACAAGTGAGGTGGCCCCATGACTGGAACGCCCACCAAGGCACTCGACGGCATCCGCGTGCTGGACATGACACACGTCCAGTCCGGGCCGTCCGCGACCCAGCTCCTCGCCTGGCTCGGCGCGGACGTCATCAAGCTGGAGGCGCCGACCGGTGACATCACGCGCAAGCAGTTGCGCGACCTCCCGGACGTCGACTCCCTCTACTTCACGATGCTCAACTGCAACAAGCGGAGCATCACCCTCAACACCAAGACCGAACGCGGCAAGGACATCCTCACCGAGCTGATCCGGCGCTCGGACGTCATGGTCGAGAACTTCGGACCGGGCGCGGTCGACCGTATGGGCTTCACCTGGGACCGCATCCAGGAGATCAATCCACGGATCGTCTATGCCTCCATCAAGGGGTTCGGGGACGGCCCGTACACCGGCTTCAAGGCGTACGAGGTCGTCGCTCAGGCCATGGGCGGGGCGATGTCGACCACCGGTTTCGAGGACGGGCCGCCGCTGGCGACGGGAGCCCAGATCGGGGACTCGGGCACGGGCGTCCACGCCGTGGCGGGCATCCTCGCGGCGCTGTACCAGCGGGAGCACACCGGGCGCGGGCAGCGGGTGAACGTGGCCATGCAGCACGCTGTGCTCAACCTCTGCCGGGTGAAGTTGCGCGACCAGCAGCGCCTGGCACACGGCCCGCTCGCTGAATATCCCAACGACGACTTCGGCGACGAGGTTCCCCGTTCGGGAAACGCGTCCGGCGGCGGCCAGCCGGGCTGGGCGGTCAAGTGCGCTCCGGGCGGCCCGAACGACTACGTGTACGTCATCGTGCAACCGGTCGGCTGGCAGCCGATCAGCGAGCTCATCGGCCGGCCGGAGCTGGCCGACGACCCCGAGTGGGCGACACCCCGGGCCCGCCTGCCCAAGCTCACCAAGATGTTCCAGCTGATCGAGGAGTGGTCGTCGACGCTGCCCAAGTGGGAGGTGCTGGAGCGGCTGAACGCGCACAACATCCCGTGCGGGCCGATCCTGTCCACCAGGGAGATCATCGAGGACCGGTCGCTGGTCGCCAACGACATGGTCGTCACCGTGCCCCATCCGCAGCGGGGCGAGTTCGTGACCGTGGGCAGCCCCCTCAAGCTCTCCGACTCCCCCGTCGACGTGACCACCTCGCCGCTGCTCGGTGAGCACAACGAGGAGATCTACGTCGGCGAGCTCGGCCTCGGCGACGAGGAGCTGCGCCTGCTGAAGTCGAACGGAGTGATCTGACGTGATGGCCGAAGACCGGGTGCTGAGGGTGCGGTCGCTTCTCGAGGCCGTACGGGCCGAGGGGCGGACGGCGCTGACCGCTCCCGAGGGCAAGGTGGTCGCCGACGCGTACGGGATCGCCGTACCGGGCGAGGAGTTGGCGCGGGACGTCGAGGAGGCGGTGTCGTACGCGGCGCGTTTCGGCGGGCCCGTCGTGATGAAGATCGTCTCGCCGGACATCCTGCACAAGACCGATGCCGGCGGGGTGATCGTCGGAGTCGAGGGAGCGGCTGACGTGCGGGCCGCGTTCCACGGAATCATCGAGAACGCGCGCGCGTACGACGCGGGGGCCCGCATCGAGGGCGTGCAGGTGCAGGAGTTGCTGCCGAAGGGGCAGGAGGTCATCGTCGGCGCGGTCACCGACCCGACGTTCGGGAAGGTCGTGGCGTTCGGGCTCGGCGGGGTGCTCGTCGAGGTGCTCAAGGACGTCACCTTCCGGCTCGCTCCCGTCTCCGCCGACGAGGCCCTTTCGATGCTGGACTCGATCCGGGCGGCCGAGGTGCTGCGCGGGGTGCGCGGGCAGGCCGGCGTGGACCGGTGGGCGGTCGTCGAACAGATCCGGCGCGTGTCGCAACTGGTCGCCGACTTCCCGGAGATCGCCGAGGTGGACCTCAACCCGGTGATCGCCACGGCGGAGGGGGCCGTCGCCGCCGACATCCGCGTGATCCTCTCCGAGACTCCCGTCAAGCCGCGCCGCCGCTACACGCGCGAGGAGATACTCACCTCGATGCGCCGGTTGATGAAGCCGAGTTCGGTCGCCGTGATCGGCGCGTCCAACGAGCAGGGCAAGATCGGCAACTCGGTGATGCGCAACCTCGTCGACGGCGGTTTCGCCGGGGACATCCATCCGGTGAACCCCCGGGCCGATGACATTCTGGGCCGCAAGGCGTACAAGAATGTCACGGACGTTCCCGGAGAGGTGGATGTGGCGGTCTTCGCGATCCCCGCCAAGTTCGTGGCCGCGGCCCTGGAGGAGGTGGGACGCAAGAAGATCCCCAACGCGGTGCTGATCCCCTCCGGGTTCGCGGAGACCGGCGAGCACGCCCTCCAGGAGGAGATCGTGGCGATCGCCGAGCGGCACGGCGTCCGTCTGCTCGGGCCGAACATCTACGGCTACTACTCGACCTGGCAGGACCTGTGCGCCACGTTCTGCACGCCGTACGACGTCAAGGGCGGGGTGGCGCTCACCTCGCAGTCCGGCGGCATCGGGATGGCCATCCTGGGCTTCGCGCGGGCCACGAAGACCGGCGTTTCGGCGATCGTCGGCCTCGGCAACAAGTCGGACCTGGACGAGGACGACCTGCTGACGTGGTTCGGTGAGGACCCGCACACCGAGTGCATCGCGATGCACCTGGAGGACCTCAAGGACGGGCGCGCCTTCGTGGAGGCCGCGCGCGCGACCGTGCCGAAGAAGCCGGTCGTCGTGCTGAAGGCGGGGCGTACGGCGGCGGGCGCCAAGGCGGCAGGTTCGCACACCGGTGCCCTCGCGGGCGACGACGCGGTGTACGACGACATCCTCCGGCAGGCCGGTGTCATCAGGGCGCCGGGTCTGAACGACATGCTGGAGTACGCGCGCGCGTTGCCGGTGCTGCCCACCCCGCGCGGGGACAACGTCGTGATCATCACCGGGGCCGGCGGCAGCGGTGTGCTGCTGTCCGACGCGGTCACCGACAACGGCCTGTCCCTGATGGAGATCCCGGCCGACCTGGACGAGGCCTTCCGGAAGTTCATCCCGCCGTTCGGGGCCGCGGGCAACCCGGTGGACATCACCGGGGGTGAGCCGCCGTCGACGTACGAGGCGACGATCCGGCTCGGTCTGGAGGATCCTCGCATCCACGCGCTCGTCCTCGGCTACTGGCACACCATCGTGACCCCTCCCATGGTCTTCGCCGAGCTCACCGCGCGCGTGGTGGCCGATTTCCGCGAACGCGGCATCGAGAAGCCCGTGGTGGCGTCCCTCGCGGGTGACGTCGAGGTCGAGGAGGCCTGCCAGTACCTGTTCGAGCGGGGGGTCGTGGCGTACCCGTACACGACGGAGAAGCCGGTGGCCGTGCTCGGCGCGAAGTACCGCTGGGCGCGGGCGGCCGGGGTGTTGGGGGGCGGCTCATGAGGTGAGCCCGAGCGCGCACGAAAGGCACGGGACAGGGGGCGCTGGCCAGTTCTTTCGACGCAAGGGGTGCGACACGACATGACAACCACCGACTACTCCACGTCCGTCCCCTACCGGGAGGTGACGGACCGCAACGGCCGCGTGTACCGGATCGGCGAGTCCGACTTGGACGTCATGGGCCGCAAACGCAGGTGGATGGTCATCCTGCCCTGGGTGGGCATGATGGGCATCAGCTCCGCCGAGTACGCGTTCACGTCGGCGGAGGACACGCTCCACGAGGCTCACCTGTGGAGCGACGGACACATCTTCTGGCTGATGGGCGTCTGGGTGTTCTTCCAGGCGGCCGTGGCCTTCCCGGCCGGACAGCTGCGGGAGAGCGGCAGGCTGCCCGCCCGTACGGCCATGCTGATCGGCGCGGTGGGCACGCTGCTGGGCTATCTGTCACTGGCGTACGCGCCGAACGTGCTCGTCGCGTACTTCGGCTTCGGCATGTGCAGCGGCATCGGGGCCGGTCTCGTCTACGCGACCTGCGTGAACATGGTCGGCAAGTGGTATCCGGAGCGCAAGGGCGGCAAGACGGGCTTCGTCAACGGAGGGTTCGCCTACGGCTCCGTGCCCTTCGTGTTCCTGTTCACCTCGTACATGGACCTGGGCAACTACCAGGGCGTCCTGGTGACGGTGGGCGTCGGGCTGTGCGTGGTGGTGGCCACGGCGGGCTGGTTCTTCAGGGACCCGCCCAAGAACTGGTGGCCCGCGCACGTGGATCCGCTCACGGCGGCCGACGACCCGAAGGTCCGCCGGGCGCTGGAGAAGAACCCGCCTGCGGTCCAGCAGTACACCCCGGGAGAGGCCGCGCGGACGCCCGTCCTGTGGCTGATGTGGTTCTGTCTGCTGTGCACGGCCGGCATCAACATCTTCGGCATCGCCTTCCAGGTGCCGTTCGGCAAGGACATGGGCTTCGCGGGCGGCATCGTGGCCACGGCGATGTCCCTGAAGGCCATCGTCAACGGCACCGGGCGCGGTGTGATCGGCTGGATATCCGACCGCTGCGGACGTCGCAACACGCTGATCATCGTCTGCCTCGTGCTGGGCACCGCGCAGTTCGGCGTGCTGGTCTCCGGCCGGATGGGCAGCATGCCGTTCTTCCTGTTCTGCTCGATGGTCTCCGGATTCGGCGGCGGGGCGATCTTCCCGCTGTTCGCCGCCATGACGGCGGACTACTTCGGCGAGAACAACAACGCCAGCAACTACGGCATCGTCTACAGCTCGAAGCTGATCTCGGGGCTCGTGGGATCAGGCGTGGGGAAGGTCGTGGTCGACGCGTGGGACTACGAGGGCGCCTTCGTCATGGCGGGCTCCATAGGGCTGGCCTCCGCGGTGCTGGCGCTCTTCCTGAAGGCTCCGGGCAGGCCGAAGGCCCGGGGAGTCGTCCCCAACCCACAGCCCTTCGGTGAGGAGATGGCGTGACATGACGGCCGGCTGATCCGGTCGCGCCCCGTTCATGAGGCGGCCCTCCCCGGAATCCGACGCGGGGAGGGCCGCCTCACGCGCGCGTGCGGCTCAGCACCTCTCGCGCAGCGAGTGCAGGTGCTCACTCGAACGCCGCGCGAAGGTGAACGACTCGGTCGGGTTGTCGTGCTCGGCCTGCCAGTGGTGCGCCATGCGCTCGCCGCGCAGCCGGGTGACAGCGGAGATGAACCGCTGGTAGTCGATGTCGCCGTCGCCGACGTCGGTCATGCGGTAGCCGTACTGGTTCGCCGGATCGCTCACGCCGTCCTTCACGTGGAAGAGCGGGTAACGGTGCGGCTGCCTGAGGACGTAGTTCAGCGGTTCGAAGGGCGCGGGCGTGCCGTCGGGCCGCTTCGAGAAGCGGAACTGGCCCGAGTACGCCCAGAAGATGTCCATCTCCAGGAAGACCAGGTCGGGGTCGGTCTCGGCGAGCAGCACGTCGTACAGCCGCACCTTGGGGTTGTCGGTGGCGAAGGAGAACTCCTCGGAGTGGTTGTGCTGGTAGAACTTCATGCCGCGCGCCCGGGCCGCCGCGCCGTAGGTGTTGAACTCCTCGGCCGCGCGCTTCCACGCGTCGACGGTCGAGCCGTAGCGGAACGGTCCGGAGGCGGTGCCGATGTGCTTGAGGCCGAGCGCCTCGGCGTCGTCGAGGACCTTGGTGAGGTTCTGCGCGAAGGTGTAGGCGGCCGGGTCGCTGGAGTAGTAGCCGACGTGGCTGCCGATCGGGTTCAGGCCGTGATTCCTCGCCAGCCGCTTGAGCTGGGCGAGGGTGATGGGGCCCGCGGAGCCCTGGGTGTAGCCGGCGAACTCCACCTCGTCGTAGCCGTACTTCTCCAGTTCGGCGAAGACGGGGGCGAAGCCGAGCGTGGAGACCTTGTCGCGCAGGCTGTAGAGCTGGATGCCGAGCCGGCCGGATGGCAGGACGGGGCGGCCGCGGCCCGCCGGCGCGCTCGCGGTGTCCGTGCCGTCGGCGGCGGTGGCGGGGCTCGCGGCGGCGCCCAGCAGGGCGGCGGCGGAGGCGCCGGCGGCCACGCCGAGCATGCCTCGTCTGGTGAGCCGGTGGGTGAGTTCGGGGTCGGACCGGAAGGTGCGGCTCATGCTGGAACTCCTCGGGATCTGGGGCCGTTGTCAGTGGTGAGTGCTTCACTTGTGACCAGTCAGGACAGACCGGCCAGTCGGAGCAGGAGAGACTTCACGTCGGTGGCCGCGACACGGCCGCCGACAGCACGGGGGGTGGAGCAGATGAGGAGCGGACCGTCGTCGTCGCTCGCCGGAAGGCGGCCGTGGCTGCCGCGAATAGGTGAGGCGTCCAGGGGCACGACCGCCATGCGGTAACGCATGCCGAGCTTCTTGCGCGCGAGCGCCGCGGCCGCCTTGACCTTCACATACGGGTCGAGCGGATCCATGAAGAGCTCGACCGGGTCGTAGCCGGGTTTGCGGTGGATCTCGACGAGCCGCGCGAAGTCGGGCGCGTGGGCGTCGTCGAGCCAGTAGTAGTACGTGAACCAGGCGTCCGGTTCCGCGACGGCGACCAGTTCGCCGGAGCGCGGGTGGTCGAGATGGTGCTCCTTCTTGCCCTCGTCGTCGAGGAGTCGCTCGATGCCGGGCAGGTCGGCGAGCGCGGCCCGGGTGGCGTCGAGGTCCTCGGGGCGGCGCACATAGACGTGGGCGATCTGGTGGTCGGCGACCGCGAAGGCGCGGGACGCCATCGGGTCCAGGTACTCCATGCCGTCCTGCGTGTGCACCTCGAGCAGTCCGGCGCGGCGCAGGGCCCGGTTGATGTCCACGGGCCTGCTCACACGGGTGATGCCGTACTCGGACAGCGCGACGACGGTACGGCCCTCGGTGCGGGCGTCGTCGAGGAGCGGGGCGAGGGCCGCGTCCAGGTCGGCCGCCGCCTTCAGGGAGCGCGGGTCGTCGGGGCCGAAGCGCTGCAGGTCGTAGTCGAGGTGAGGGAGGTAGCAGAGCGTCAGGTCGGGGTGGCGGGTGCGGATGATGTGCCGGGTCGCGTCGATGATCCAGCTACTGGAGACGAGGTCGGCCCCAGGGCCCCAGAAGTGGAAGAGCGGAAAGGTGCCGAGCCGCGCGATGAGTTCGTCGTGCAGGGCCGGGGGCCTGGTGTAGCAGTCGGGTTCCTTGCGGCCGTCGGCGTAGTAGATCGGACGGGGGGTGACGGTGATGTCGGTGTCGGCGCCCATGGCGTACCACCAGCAGATGTTGGCGACCGTGTAGCCGGGGTGCGCCCGATGGGCCGCGTCCCACAGCTTGTCGCCGGTGACCAGGCCGTTGTGCTGCCGCCACAGCAGTACGTCGCCGAGCTCGCGGAAGTACCAGCCGTTGCCGACGATGCCGTGCTCCGACGGGAGGGTGCCGGTGAGGAAGGTCGACTGGGCGGCACAGGTGACGGCGGGCAGGACGGTGCCGAGCGGTGCCTGGGAGCCAGACCGGGCGAGGGCCTTGAGGTGAGGCATGTGGTCGAGGAGACGGGGGGTGAGGCCGACGACGTCCATGACGAGGAGAGGGGTGGGGCCCGGGGTGGGACTCATGGCAGCTCCTTCAGGCCGAGGTCGGTCAACAGGTCGCGGGCCAGGGAGAGTTCGGCGGCGATGCCGTCGGTCAGCTGAGCGCGGGCACGGGGGCGCAGCTCGGGTGGGAGTGCCTGCCAGGTGTAGGTCTCGACCTCCAGATGGCGGGTGAGCGGGTGCGGGCCGCCGACGAGCCGGGTCAGCGCGGCCTGCAGCACGGGGAGCGTGGAGGTGAGGGGCGCGGCGGGGGCCGCGTGCAGTGGGACGTGGAAATGGGCGCGCCAGGGTGTGGCGTCGGGCAGGGCGTCACCCTTGAGCGCCTCGCCCAGGTCGTCGGTGCCGCGCAGACCGGCGGCGATGGGGGCCCCTCCCGCTCGAACGGGGTTGAGAGCGGGGGACGCGCGGGTCTGGTGCAGGAAGCGGGGTTCGTCGAAGGTGGCGAGGGCCTCGCGGACATCGGGGAGGTGAGGGTGCTCGGCGTGCAGGGCGGCCGAGAGCTGGGACTTGACGATGGGGACGTCGGCTCGGGTGAGCGCGTCCAGGGCGGTGTGCGGATCTTCGAAGGAGGTGGCGAGGTGGCAGGTGTCGACACAGACGCCGATGCGGTCGTGGTCGATCGCGGTGAGCGGGGCGATGGCGTCGCCGGTGGTCTCGACGACACAGCCGGGTTCCGGTTCCAGGCCGACCCGGATGGAACGGCCGGTCAGCTCGGCGAGGGCGTCGAGGCGTTCGGCGAGGGCGCGCAGCGCGGCGAGTGCGGCGTCGGCGCGGCTGGGGTCCTGGGCGGTGCGCCAGGCGAGGGGCAGGGTGGAGACGCTGCCCTCGGTGACGTCGTCCGGGAGGAGCCCGGCGAGGACACGGGCCAGGGAGGTGGTGTGGTCGAGGCGTTCCGGGTCGGCCCAGTCCGGCTTGTACACGCGGTACTTGACCTTCTCGGCGCCGAATCCCTCGTAGGGGAAGCCGTTGAGGGTGACGACCTCCAGGCCGCGCCGGTCGAGCTCGGTGCGCAGACCGCGCAGCGCGGACGGGTCGCTGACGAGGGTGTGGGCCGCGTCCCTGGCGAGCCACAGGCCGATGCCGAGGCGGTCGCGGCCCAGGCGCCGGCGGACCGGCTCGCAGTGGTCGCGGAGCTGGGCGAGAACGCCGTCGAGGGTTTCGGCGGGGTGCACGTTGGTGCAGTAGGCGAGGTGGACGGTGGTGCCGTCGGGGTGGCGGAAGCGCATCGCTCACTCCACTCCGCGCAGAAGGGAGTTGCCCTCGTGGGTGGCGTCGGGGGCGCCGACGTCCAGGTGGAGACGGCCACTGAGGCCGTAGAAGGCGACGGGGTTGCGCCACAGCACCTGGTCCACGTCGTCGTCGCTGAAGCCCTCCGCCAGCATCAGGTCACCGACCTTGCGGGTCTTGAGGGGATCGCTCCTGCCCCAGTCGGCGGCGGAATTCACCAGGACCCGTTCCGACCCGAAGGCCTGGAGGATCGCCACCATCCGCCGCTCGTCCATCTTGGTGTCGGGATAGACGGAGAAGCCCAGCCAGCAGCCGCTGTCCCTGGCCTCCTTGACGGTGGTCTCGTTGAGGTGGTCGACCAGCACCCGCTCCGGGGGCAGCGCGGACTCGCGGACGACGTCGAGGGTGCGGCGCAGTCCCGCGAGCTTGTCGCGGTGCGGGGTGTGGACGAGCGCGGGCAGGCCGTGGTCGGCGGCGAGCTGGAGCTGGGTGGCGAGCGCCGTGTCCTCGGCGGGCGTCATCGAGTCGTAGCCGATCTCGCCGACGGCCACGACGTGGTCCTTGACGAGATACCGGGGCAGTTCGTCGAGGACGGGGACGCAGCGCGGGTCGTTGGCCTCCTTCGGGTTGAGGGCGAGCGTGCAGTGGTGGGCGATGCCGTGCTGGGCGGCGCGGAACGGCTCCCAGCCCAGGAGGGAGTCGAAGTAGTCGAGGAAGGAGGCGGGCGAGGTGCGTGGCTGGCCGAGCCAGAAGGAGGGCTCGACCACGGCGCGGACGCCCGCGGCGTGCATGGCCTCGTAGTCGTCGGTGGTCCGGGACGTCATGTGGATGTGGGGGTCGAAGATGCGCATCAGGACTCCTCGCCGTGGGAGCGGTCCGTGCGGGGCTCGGCCGGCGCGGACCGGGTGAGGGTGAGGACGCGGTGCAGGTCCGCGGGGACGGGGCGGTCGGCGGCGGTGCGTTCGGCGGCATAGTCGTCGAGCATGCGGGCCAGTTCGGGGTCGGCGCGGGCGCGGCGGTCGAGGTCGGTCACCTCGCCGACGGGGACACCGGTGAAGAGGCACTTCAGAACGGCATGACGCCAGGCGTGGGCGTCGAGGTGCCGGGCGCCGTAGGGGCCGAGGGCGGCGGCCACGAGGCGGGTGTCGTTGGTGCGCAGGGCGTCCTCGACGAGCGGGAGGGCGTCGGGGCCCGGCACCAGGTGGGGCAGGGCCTGGAGGACGGCGCGGCGTTCGGCCGCGGTGCCCTGGAAGTAGACCCGGGTCAGCGCGGTCGGATCGGCCCGGGCGGCGTGCAGGATGAGGACGCGCACGGCGTCGGCGTGTTCCGCACCGCATCGGCGCCCTGCCTCGGCGAGACGCAGCTCCCACACGGAGATGGGCCCGTGGAGACCGGGGTGGGCGGCGGCCTCGTCGAGAGCCCGGCCGAGCCAGGTGCGGGCGGGGGCGCCGAGGGTGGCGTCCAGGTGGGCGCGCACCTTGGGGAGGGGGGTGTGGGCGAGGGCGGGTGCGGAAGCTGGGGCGGGGGCATCGACGCCGGGGGCGGGTGTGGGCGCTCCGGAGGTGGACGCCTGGGAGGAGGGTGACCCGGGGTTCGGGTCCGTCGAGTCGGCCGGGCGGCAGGCCGGGTGGGCCGCGTGCGGGCGCGTCATGAGGGGTTCCCTTCTGGGGTGGCGGAGGGCTCGCCTGGGGGTGGGGCGGGCGGTGCTGCCGGTGGTCCGGTCGGTGCGGTGGTCCCTGGGGGCGTAGGCGGGGTGTCCGTCTGTGCCCGGGGGCGGGGAGGTGCGGTGGGTGGGGCGGCCGCCTGTCGGAGGAAGGGGAGGGAGAGTTCGGCGAAGTGAGGTCCGGCGTGGGAGTGGCGGGGCAGTTCGACGACGGTCAGGCCCTGGTAGCCGACGGCGACGAGGGCGGCCAGGACAGGTGGGAAGTCGATGTCCCCGTCTCCGAAAGGGAGGTGTTCGTGCACGCCACGGCGCATGTCCTCGATCTGGACGTGGCGCAGCCAAGGCGCGGCGGCGCGTACACAGGCGGCGGGAGAGAGGGGTTCGAGGCACCGGCAGTGGCCGATGTCGAGTGTGAGACCGAGGTGGTCCGGGTCGCCGAGGGCTCGGCGCAGGCGGTGGAAGTCGGCGAGGGAGGCGAGGAGGTGACCCGGTTCGGGTTCGACGGCGAGCGGGATGCCGGCGCTGGTGGCGGCGTCCAGGACAGGGGTCAGGGACTCGGCCAGCCGCTTCCAGGCCGTGTCCTCGTCGGTGTCCGGCGGAACGGCGCCGCTGAAGCAGTGCACGGCGTGCGCGCCGAGGTCGGCGGCGACCTGGACGGCACGGGTCAACAGGTCGACGCGGCGGCCTCGGTCGTCCGGGTCGGGGTCGAGGAGGGAGGGTCCGTGTTTGCGGCGCGGATCCAGGACATAGCGGGCGCCTGTCTCGACGGTGACCTCGAGACCGAGCTCGTCCAGCCGGTGGGCGAGACGCCGCGTGCGGGTGGCGAGGTCCGGGGCGAGCGGGTCGAGGTGCATGTGGTCGAGGGTCAGACCGACACCGTCGTAGCCGAGGTCGGCGAGGAGGGCGAGGGCGTCGTCGAGGCGGACGTCGGCGAGGCCGTTGGTGCCGTAGCCGAAGCGAAGGGGGCTGTTCAGGGGGACGGCCCGGCTGGAGGACCGAGGGCTCATGTGACGCTCACCTTCCTCGCGTATCGGCCGGCGACCGGGCCGAGGGCCGCGACGAGCAGAGCGGTGACGCCGGCCCCGGAGCGCGCGGCGAGCGCCGCCTGGAACGGGATCGTGGCGCGGATGCCGCCGCCCACGGCCCGTTGGGTGAGAGGCGGTGACGGGTTGAGGGCGGCGTGGAAGTACGGGCGCCCGGCTGTCGTGGCGTAGACGGCACCGAGGGCCGCGCCCAGGGCGCCGGCGACGGGCTGTGCGAGACGGCTGCCGGGCCCCGGCGGTCGGCGTACGGAGGCTCGTCGGCTCAGCCGGGGCAGGAGTCCGGTCAGCAGGGCGGTCGCGGTGAGGGCCGCCAACGGGGTCTGTGCCGAGCCGCCTCGGGTCTCGTGCCGGGAGACGGCGGTGACCGCGAGGGTGTGGGTGCCCAGGAGGCCGGCCGACGGGAGTGCCTCGCGGGTGTGGCCGGTGGTGGCCGCCGCGCCGAGGAGGAGGTCCAGGGCGCGCGCGGCGGCCATGGCCGCCGGGCCGGCGGGCGTGTGCTTCAGGGCGAGGTCGTACGCCCAGACGGTGGCCGCGAGCGGTGCGGCGACCGCGAGTGCCGGGCGTCCGGCGCGGGCCGCGAGGGCCAGTCCGCTCACCGTGAGGGCACAGGCCGCCGTCAGGGCCGCGGAGGGACGGACACGACCGGACGGGAGGGGGCGGTGTGGGCGCTCGGCGGCGTCCTCCGCACGGTCGGCCCAGTCGTTGAGGGCCATACCGGCCTCGTAGAGACACAGGGAGGAACCGATGGCGAGCAGGGTACGGGAATTGGGGCGCGTGGCGGTCGCCGCGGCGCCTGCCAGTGCGTCGCCGGGGACGGTGAACAGTGCGGGGAGACGGAGGAGTTCGGCCCAGGCGCGACGGCGGTGTCGCCTGCGGTCGCCCCGCGCCGGGGACACGTCGACGCCCCTGCTGTCCCGCCTCACTCCTCCTCCCCCGCGCCGGCGTCCCTCAGCCGGCGCGCGAGGCCGACCAGTGCCGCGTACTGCTCTCCCAGGGCCGCCGGACCGTCCCCCACCGGGTCCTTGAAGAAGAAGCCCAGGTCGGTGAGGGGGCCGGAGAGGCCTGCCTCGTGGGCGCGGGAGGTCAGGCGGGCGAGGTCGAGGACGAGGGGCGCGGCCAGGGACGAGTCGCAGCCCTGCCAGGTGGTCTGGAGGATCATGCGGGTGCCGAGGAAGCCGTCGAAGGCGATGTGGTCCCAGGCCGTCTTCCACTCGCCGAGCGCCGGTACGTCGTCGATGTGGACCTGGCCCTCGGGGGCGACGGCGAGGGTGTCGGTGAGGACACGTTCCTTGCCCGCGTTCTTCGCGGCCGCGGCGGCCGGGTCGGCCAGGGCCGCGCCGTCGCCGCCGCCCAGCAGGTTGGTGCCGGACCAGGCCCGGACCGCGAGGGCGCGGTGGGTGAACATCGGGCCGAGGACGGAGCGCAGCAGCGTCTGGCCGGTCTTGCCGTCGCGGCCGGCGTACGGCAGGCCGCTCGATGCGACGGCGGACGCGAGGGCGGGGTGGTGCAGGCCCGTCGAGGGGGTGAAGTTGATGTACGGACAGCCGACGCGCAGGGCTGCCGCCGCGTACAGCGAGCTCGGTGGGAGCGCGCCCGAGGTCGGCGACGGCTCGGTGGAGGCCACGTTCACCACCACCGCTCGCGCCAGACCCCGCCGTCGTACGAAGTCCCGTAGGTCGGACGCGAAGGTGGTGATCAGCTCCTCCGCGCCCCGGGTGTCGCCCGGGGCGGGTCCTCCCGGCCTGATCTCCCGCTCCGCCGCGTCGAGTTCGGCGGCGACGGCGGACGGCAGGCCGGGTGGCAGCACGCCGCCGGCCGCCAGTTCCTCCGCCCGTTTGGGCAGGGGGCAGTCCACCGTGTCGTGGCCGCCGAAGACTAGGGACGACAGCGCCGGAAGGCCGCTCTCCGCGAACTCGGGTGTCTCGGTGACCAGGCCGGTCGGCGCGTGCAGACCCGCGGTGACGGCCGCGCATCCCGCGACGACGGTGGTGGCGACGGAACCGCGCGCCCCGATCAGCCAGACACCGACGCGCGGTGCGGAAACGGACGCGGAAAGGGACACGGACACGGGCACGGACATGAGCAGCCTCCTTGTCGAGGGCACCGACACGGTCGGGAAGGGGACGGCGGGCGGGGGTCCGGCGTCCCCCGCCCGCCGCCGCTCAGTTGCCCCTGACGGGCAGTTCCTTGATCCGGACGTTGCGGAAGGACACCTGGTCGCCGGCCCCGTGGTTCTGGATGCCGAGGTGTCCGTCGCGCAGGCTCCGGGCCGGATCGGTGTTCGTGAAGTCGTTGATCTTCACACCGTTGAGCCAGACGCGGAGCCGTTCGCCCTCCACGCGGATCTCGTACGTGTTCCACTCCCCCGGCGGGTTCAGCGCGCGGTCGCGCTTGTCGAGGTCGGCGGACTGGAAGCCGTAGACGGATCCGGTGGTCTTCTCGGGCACGTCCGTGGCGTCGATCTGGATCTCGTAGCCGTTGTTCACAGCCGACCACGGGTCGTTCGAGGGCGGGAAGCCCACGAACACACCGGAGTTGTCGTCACCGGACGCACCGGACGCCCTCCAGTCGAGCTTCAGGGAATACCCCCCGAAGCTCCGGTCGGCGTACCACAGCAGGCCCATGCCGCCCGACGACGTCAGCGTGCCGTCGTCGCCGAGGGTGAAAGAGCCCGGCCCGGCCTGCTTCCAGCCGTCGAGCGAAGCGGCCGTGCCGTCGAAGAGCGGCCGATAGCCGTTCTCCGGGCGGCAGTCGGCCTGCGTGTCACCGATCGCCCAGCGGATTCCGCCCCACAGGTGGTCGAGGACGGCGGGTTCGGCGTACGACTCGACGGTGTGGCCGACGCCCGTGTAGAAGGCGCGGCCGCCCCGGTAGTTCTGGCACCAGGCGATCGGGTGATCGCCGTTCATGGTGCCGCCGGTGTACGAGGACTCGTCGAGCGAGGCCAGGACGTGGGCCCGGTCCCGGGGATTGGAGCGGTAGTTGTACCACTCGTCGGTGCGTTCCCAGGTCAGCGGCAGCCTCGAGGTCGCCGGGTGGGCCCGGTCCTCGACGTTGATTTGGGCCTGCTGGATCGCCGGGTGCGACTGGAAGTAGGCGCCGACGACGCCGCCGTAGAACGCCCAGTCGTACTCGGTGTCGGCGGCGGCGTGGACGCCGACGTAACCGCCGCCATGGCGGATGTAGCGCTCGAAGGCGGTCTGCTGGACCGCGTCGAGGACGTCTCCCGTCGTCGACAGGAACACGACCGCGTCATAGCGGCGCAGGTTGGCGGGCGTGAACGCGCTCGCGTCCTCAGTGGCCTCGACGGTGAAGCCGCCGCGTTCGCCGAGTTGCCGTACCGCGGCGATGCCGGCCGGGATCGAGTCGTGGCGGAAGCCGGCCGTCTTGGAGAAGACGAGCACGCGCCTGCCGTCGTGATCGGTCTGGGAGACGGCCGGGTGCGAGACGGCTCCGAGGAGCAGCGCCGCTCCCGCGACCGCGGTGGTCAGGTGGCCTCTTCGGGGCATGGGAGCCTCCTCTCAGCCGGTCGTGAAGGTGAAGTCGTCCACGTCGAACAAGGCGCCCGAGCCGCCCTTGAAGACCAGGTGGAGCGTGGTCGTGCCCCTCGGTGCGCGGGACAGGGCGGCAGTGACGTCCTGGAAGTTCTCCCAGCCGCCGGTCGACGGTACGGTCGCCTTCCCGAGCAGGGTGCCCTTCGGGGATCCGGCCCGGATCTCCAGCGTGCCGCCCGCGCCGCCGGAGGAGACGCGCGCGGTGATCCGCGTGGCGTTGTTCAGGACGTACGGCGTGAAGGAGATCCAGTCGCCGTTGTCGATGTCGCCGACGGTACGCCCGCCGTGCGCGGTGTCCTTCGTGACCACGGTGACGCCGGAGGAGGCGCCGAAGTGCTCGGCCTGGCGGTGGCGGGGCTGGGCGACGTTCTGGTCGTGCGCGGTGAGCGGGGCCTGGCCGCCGCCCCCGCCGTCGGTGTACTCGGCGTCGAGGACTCCGAAGATGTTGGCGTCCTCGTCGTGGCCGCCGTCGGCGCTGGTCTGGAGGGTGCCGGTGCAGCCCTGGGCGGAGGTCACCGGGTGGCCGTGGCTGTCGTGACCGAGGACGAAGGTGACCGTGACCTTGGAGCAGTCGATGCGTCGGTCCTCCGGGTCGGTGACCTTCACCTTGAAGGGGATCGCGTCGCCGAAGCTGAACAGCTGCCCGTCCTTCGGTGTCTCCAGCACGACCGTGGGCGCGGTGTTGCCGACGACGATCTGCACGCTGGCGCTGCCGGTGCGGCCGGTCGCGTCCCTCGTGGTCAGGGTCGCGGTGTACGTGCCGTTCTTGCGGTACGTGTACGTGGGGTCGGTGCGGGTCGACTTGCCGCCGTCGCCGAAGTCCCAGCTGTACGTGAGCGTGTCGCCGTCCTGGTCGCTGGTGCCCTCGGAGGAGAACCTCACCTTCAGCGGGGCCTGCCCGGAGGTGCGGCTGGCCGCCGCCTGCGGTACCGGGGAGTGGCCGTCGGTGGCGTTCTCGATGCGGTACAGGGCCGAGTGCTCGTCGCCGCCGAACCAGGAGACGCCGTAGTCGAGGACGTACAGCGCGCCGTCGGGGCCGAAGGCCATGTCCATGATCTGGGTGCCGGTCCACGGGATGTCGTTGATCGACTGCACGGTGCCGTTCGCGTCGCTGGTGATCCGCTTGATCCAGCGGCGGCCGAACTCCCCGGCGAAGAAGTCCCCGTCGTAGGCCTCGGGGAATTTCACGGGCGAGTCCAGTGCGGCGTCGTAGTGGTAGACCGGGCCGCCCATCGGGGACTCGGAGCCGCTGCCGAACTCGGGCACGGATGCTCCGTCGTACGGGATCCAGGCGGCCTGGGCCGGCGGCAGGTCGGTGAGGCCGGTGTTGTTCGGCGAGGTGTTCTTCGGGGCGGCGCAGTCGAAGGCGGCCCCCGAGGCGCCGGTGGCGAAGTCGTAGTCCACGTAGGGGTCGTTGGCGCCGGTGCAGTACGGCCAGCCGAAGTTGCCGGGGCCGGTCACGCGGGCGAACTCGACCTGGCCGGCGGGGCCTCGGGCCGGGTCGGCGGCACCCGCGTCGGGGCCGTAGTCGCCGACGTAGAGGATGCCGGTCTTCTTGTCGACACTGAAGCGGAAGGGGTTGCGGAAGCCCATCGCGTAGATCTCGGGACGGGTCTTCTCGGTGCCGGGTGCGAAGAGGTTGCCGTCGGGGACGGAGTACGAGCCGTCGGCGTTCACCTTGATGCGCAGGATCTTGCCGCGCAGGTCGTTGGTGTTGCCGGAGGAGCGCTGGGCGTCGAAGGCCGGGTTGCGGTTCGCGCGTTCGTCGATCGGGGTGAAGCCGTCCGACTGGAAGGGGTTGGTGTCGTCGCCGGTCGACAGGTAGAGGTTGCCCGCCGCGTCGAAGTCGATGTCGCCGCCGACGTGGCAGCACAGGCCGCGGGAGGCCGGCACGTCGAGGATCTTCGTCTCGCTGGCGGTGTCGAGCGTCCCGTCCGTCTTCAGGACGAACCGGGAGAGGCGGTTGACGCCGTCGAAGGGCGCGAAGTCCGCCGCGCTGCCGGTCTCGGGGGCGTCGCCGGCGGGGGTGTTGAGCGGGGGTGCGTAGTAGAGATAGATGAAACGGTTCTCCGCGAAGGCCGGGTCGACGCCGATGCCCTGGAGGCCCTCCTCGTCGTGGGAGTAGACGTCGAGCTTGCCGGCGAGCCGGGTGTTTCCGGCGGCGTCGGTGAGGCGGAGTTCGCCGTCGCGTGAGGTGTGCAGGACGGAGCGGTCGGGGAGGACGGCGAGCGACATGGGCTCGCCGACCTCCGCCTCGCCCTTGGCGAGGGTGACCTGCTGGAAGTCCTCGGCCGCGGCGGCGGACCCCTGGTCGGCGACGGCTGCGCCGGCCGGGGGTGAGGTGAGGGTGAGGGACGCGCCCGCCAGCAGCGCGCCGCTGATCAGCGCGGCCGCCTTGCGCCAGGACAGACGTCGTCGTCTGGGGGTCTTCGTTCGGTCGGTGCGGGTGGTGCGGTCGTTCCCGTGCACGGATGCCTCCAGGAAGGGGCCGGTTGTACGGGCGGGTGCGTGCGCCGGGATGCGCCGTCATCCCGGAGAGCTGAGAAACAGGAGAGTTGAGAGACAGGAGAGCTGAGACAGGAGAGTTGCGAGACAGTCAGTTCCCGAACGCCGCGTCGAAGGAGGCCGACGGCGGCTCGAAGTCGTACGCCTTGAGGCGGGTCAGGGCCTCCGGGGCGCCCTGGAGCCGGTCCATGCCGGCGTCCTCCCACTCCACGGAGACGGGGCCCTGGTAGTCGATGGAGCGCAGCATCCGGAAGACGTCCTCCCAGGGGACGTCGCCATGGCCGGCCGACACGAAGTCCCAGCCGCGGCGCGGGTCGCCCCAGGGCAGGTGGGAGCCGAGGCGGCCGTTGCGGCCGTCGAGGCGCTTGCGGGCCTCCTTGCAGTCCACGTGGTAGACGCGGTCGCGGAAGTCCCACAGGAAGCCGACCGGGTCGAGGTCCTGCCACACGAAGTGGCTGGGGTCGAAGTTGAGGCCGAAGGCCGGTCGACGGTCGACAGCATCCAGTGTGCGTACGGTCGTCCAGTAGTCGTATGCGATCTCGCTCGGGTGCACCTCGTGGGCGAACCGCACGCCCTCCGCGTCGAAGACGTCGAGGATCGGGTTCCAGCGTTCGGCGAAGTCCTCGTACCCGCGTTCGATCATCGACTCGGGCACGGGTGGGAACATGGCGACCAGGTGCCAGATCGCGGAGCCGGTGAAGCCGACCACGGTCTCGACGCCGAAGGCGGCCGCGGCGCGGGCGGTGTCGGCGATCTCGGCGGCGGCCCGCTGTCGGACGCCTTCCGGCTCGCCGTCGCCCCAGATGCGCTCGGGCAGGATCGCCCGGTGCCGCTCGTCGATGATGGCGTCACAGACCGCCTGGCCGACCAGGTGGTTGGAGATCGCCCAGCACTTCAGGCCGTACTTGTCGAGGAGTTGCTGGCGGGAGGTCAGGTACGAGGGGTCGGCGAGGGCCTTGTCGACCTCGAAGTGGTCGCCCCAGCAGGCGAGTTCGAGTCCGTCGTAGCCGAAGTCGCGGGCGAGGCGGCAGACCTCTTCGAGGGGAAGGTCGGCCCACTGGCCGGTGAAGAGCGTGAACTGGCGCGGCATGCGTGGGGCCTCCTCAGACCGCTATCGGGGTGTAGACGGAGTTCTTCTCGGCGCTCTCCTCCACCGCCGCGAGGACGCGCTGGACCTGGAGTCCGTCGGCGAAGGAGGGTTCGGGGCGGCGCCCCTCGGCGATGGCGTGCACCAGGTCGCGGGCCTGGTGGACGAAGGTGTGCTCGTAGCCGAGTCCGTGCCCCGGGGGCCACCAGGCGTCGAGGTAGGGGTGTTCGGGCTCGGTGACGAGGATGCGCCGGAAGCCGGCCTGTGCGGCGGGCTCCGAACCGTCGTGGAACCAGAGCTCGTTGAGACGCTCCAGGTCGAACGCCAACGAGCCGTGCTCGCCGTTGAGTTCGATGCGCAGGGCGTTCTTGCGACCGGTGGCGTACCGGGTGGCCTCGAAGGAGGCGAGGGCGCCGGAGGCGAAGCGGCCGGTGAACAGGGCGGCGTCGTCGACGGTGACCGTGCCGGTACCGGCGGTCGACACGGCGGCCAGTCCGCCGCTCGCACCCCCGCCGGGCAGCGGCCGCTGCCGTACGAAGGTCTCGGTGAGCGCGGAGACACCGGCCAGCCTCTCCCCGGCAAGGCACTGCGCCAGGTCGACGATGTGTGCGCCCAGGTCACCGAGTGAGCCGGATCCGGCGAGTTCCTTGCGCAGGCGCCAGGTCAGTGGGAAGTCCCGGTCCACCAGCCAGTCCTGAAGGTACGTCACCCGTACGTGCCGCAGGGTGCCGAGCCTGCCCTCGGCGACCATCCGGCGGGCCAGCGCGGTGGCGGGGACCCGGCGGTAGTTGAAGCCGACCATGGCCACCTGGCCGCGCGCGTAGGCCTCTTCGGCGGCGTACGTCATGCGCTCGGCCTCTTCGACGGTGTTCGCCAGGGGCTTCTCGCACAGGACGTGCTTGCCGGCCGCCAGGGCGGCGAGGGCGATTTCGGCGTGACTGTCGCCGGGGGTGCAGATGTCGACGACGTCGATGTCGTCCCGTGCGATCAGGGCGCGCCAGTCGGTCTCGGCAGCCGCCCAGCCGTGCCGGTCGGCCGCCGCGCGCACGGCCGCCGCGTCCCGGCCGCAGATCGCGGCGAGGACCGGGCGGCGGGGCAGCTCGAAGACACGGCCCGCGGTGCGCCAGCCCTGGGAGTGGGCGGCGCCCATGAAGGCGTAGCCGACCATGCCGACGCGCAACGGTGGCTTCTCGGCCTCCGGTCCTGCTGACTGCTGCGGCTGTTCCATGCAGAGGTCCTCCTCGTCGTCGTGGCGCGGTGGGGGGTGCGGGCGCCTCGGGGGAAGCCGGTCGCTTCAAGCCCGTGGACGGGCTCTCGGGGAGCGGCCGTAGGAGTCGAAGGCGGGGCTCACCGGAAGCCGGTGGACATGTACTGGTCGACGTTGTCCTTGTCGACGACGGCCGAGTACAGGGTGATCGAGGCGGGGATCTCGTACTCGGCGAGGCCGCCGACGCCCTTGCCCTGGCCGAGGGCGCGGGCGAGGTCGATGGCGGAGGCGGCCATGGTCGGCGGGTAGAGGACGGTCGCCTTGAGGACGCCGTTGTCCTGTTTGATGGCCTGGAAGGCGGAGAGCGCGCCGGCGCCGCCGACCATCAGGAAGTCGTCGCGCCCGGCCTGCGCCACGGCGCGCAGCGCGCCCACGCCCTGGTCGTCGTCGTGGTTCCACACCGCGTCGAACTGGGACTGGGCCTGGAGGAGCTGGGCCATCTTGGCCTGTCCGGACTCGACCGTGAAGTCGGCGGCCTGGCGGGCCACCTTCCTGATGTTGGGATAGTTCTTCAGCGCGTCGTCGAAGCCCTGGGTGCGCTGTTTGGTCAGCTCCAGGTTGTCGAGGCCGGCCAGCTCGATGACCTTGGCGTTCGACTTGCCCTTGAGTTTCTCGCCGATGTAGCGGCCGGCGTTGAGCCCCATGCCGTAGTTGTCGCCACCGATCCAACACCGGTAGGCCTGCGGGGTGTTGAAGATGCGGTCGAGGTTGACGACGGGGATGCCGGCGCGCATCGCCTTCAGGCCGACCTGGGTGAGTGCCTTGCCGTCGGCGGGCAGGACGACCAGGACGTCGACCTTCTTGTTGATGAGGGTCTCGATCTGGCCGATCTGTGTGGCGGTGTCGTTGGAGCCCTCGGTGATCTCCAGGGTGACGTCCGTGTACTTCTTCGCCCGGTTCTTGGCGTTGTCGTTGATGGCGTTCAGCCAGCCGTGGTCGGCCTGCGGACCGGCGAAGCCGATGGTGACCTGCTTGCCGGGCTTGTCGTCGGCCGCGGGCCGGTCGTCGGCGGCCGGCTTCTCGTCGCTGGGCTCGTTACTCGTGCAACCTGCGAGCAGGGCACCCGCGGACACGGCGGCGGTGCCGAAGAGCAGCCCTCTGCGACTGGTGAGGTGTGACATGGCGGTGAACCCTTTCCTCAGGTCGTGCTCGCGGTACGGCGCTGGACCAGCACGGCGGCGACGATGATCGCGCCCTTGGCGATCTGCTGGACGTCGCTCTGCAGGTTGTTCAGGGCGAAGATGTTGGTGATCGTGGTGAAGATCAGGACGCCGAGTACGGAGCCGGTGATGGTGCCGCGGCCGCCGCTGAGCAGCGTGCCGCCGATGATCGCGGCGGCGATGGCGTCGAGTTCGTAGAGGTTGCCGTTGGTGTTCTGGCCCGAGCCGGACAGGACGATCAGCAGGAAGGCGGCGATGCCGCAGCACAGCCCGGACAGCAGGTAGAGGTAGAGCCGCTGGCGGCGGACGTCGATGCCGGCGAGCCGGGCGGCCTCCGCGTTGCCGCCGACGGCGACCGTGCGGCGCCCGAAGGTGGTCCGGTTGAGCAGCAGCCAGCCGATGACCGTCACGGCCGCGAAGACCAGGACGAGCGGCGGGATCCCGAGCACGTAGGAGTCGCGCTCGCCCAGTTCGAGGATCCCGTCGACGGTGACGATCTGCGTCCTGCCGTCGGTGATCTGCAACGCCAGGCCGCGCGCCGAGGCCAGCATGGCGAGCGTGGCGATGAACGGGACCATCGCGCCGTAGGCGATGAGCAGTCCGTTCACCAGGCCGCAGCCGAGCCCCACGAGCACCGCGGTGAAGAGGATGCCCGCGAAGCCGAACTCCTGCGTGGCGACGGTGGTCGCCCACACCGAGGCGAGGGCGACGATCGCGCCGACGGACAGGTCGATGCCTCCGGAGGTGATCACGAAGGTCATGCCGACGGTGACGACACCGATCACCGAGGCCTGGGTGAGGACGAGTTGGAGGTTGCGGGTGTCGAGGAACTCGTCGGGCTTGGTGATCCCGCCGATGACGACCAGGACGGCGAGCACGCCGAGAAGGGACAGGGTGCGGACGTCGGCGCGGGCCATGAGGCCGCGCCAGGTGGGGATTTCGCCGACCGACGGCACCTTGTCGGTGCTGTCCCGGGGCGGGGAGACGGGCTGCGTCATGACGCCGGGCTTCCTTCCATGACGAGGTCGAGTACGCGGTGTTCGTCGAGCTCCCGGGCGGGCGCCGTGTGGACGACGCGGCCCTCGCGGAGCACCAGCACACGGTCGGCGAGGCCGAGCACCTCCGGCACCTCGCTGGACACCAGCAGCACGGCGAGCCCTTCGTCCGCCAGTCGTCGGACGACCGCGTACAGTTCGGCGCGGGCGCCGACGTCGACACCGCGGGTGGGTTCGTCCAGCAGCAGGACACGGCAGCCGCGCAGCAGCCAGCGGGCCAGGACGGCCTTCTGCTGGTTGCCGCCGGACAGCGTGCGCACGGGGACGGCCGGGTTGTCGGGGCGCAGCGACAGTTCCCGTGTCGCGGCCCACGCCGCGCCGAGTTCGGCGCTCCGGTCGATCCAACCCCCGCGTGAGAAGCGGGACATGGAGGAGACGGAGACGTTGCGGGTGACGGACTCCAGCATCAGCAGTGCCTGCGCCTTGCGTTCCTCCGGTGCGAGACCGAGACCGGCGCGTACGGCCGCGCGTACGCTGCCGGGTCGCAACGGCCGTCCGTCGACGAGGACTTGACCGGCGGTCGGCTTGCGGGCGCCGTAGACGGTCTCCAGGATCTCGGACCGCCCGGAGCCGACCAGCCCCGCGAGTCCGACGATCTCCCCGGGATGCAGGTCGAGGTCGAGGGGCGCGAACTCGCCCTCCCGGGCCAGGCCCCGCACCTGGAGGACCGGCGCCCCGGTCGGCACCGAGCCCGCTGCCGCCGGCCGCTCGGGGAAGACGTACTCCACGTTCCGTCCCGTCATCAGCGCCACGACCTCACGGGTCGGCGTCGACTTGGCGGGCAGCCCGCCCGCCACCGCGCGGCCGTCCTTCAGTACCGTCACGCGGTCGCCGATGCGGCGGATCTCCTCCAGGCGGTGCGAGATGTACACGACGGCGACGCCCGCGGCGGTGAGGTCTGCGACGATCCGGAAGAGGTTGTCGACCTCGTCGGGGTCGAGCGCCGCCGACGGCTCGTCCATGACGATGAGGCGTACGTCGTGGGAGAGCGCCCGCGCCATGGAGACGATCTGCTGCTGTGCCGCCGACAGCGCGCCGACGAGCCGAGACGGGTCGATCTCCGGGTGCCCGAGTCGCTTCAGCAGAGCGGCCGTCGACGCGCGCGCCGCCTTTCCCCGTACGACGAAGCCGGCGGCCGTGGGTTCGTGGCCGAGGTGCACGTTCTCAGCGACGGACAGGTGCTCGACCAGGTCGAGTTCCTGGTAGATGGTGGCGATGCCGAGGCGCATGGCGGCGATGGGCGAGCGGAGCGTGACGGGCTCACCGCGCCAGTGGATCGTGCCGGTGTCGGGCTGGTGGGCGCCGGCCAGGACCTTGATGAGGGTGGACTTCCCGGCACCGTTCTGACCGAGCAGACAGTGCACTTCTCCGGCCTGGACGTCCAGGTCGACGCCGTCGAGGGCGCGGACGCCGGGGAAGGACTTGGTGATGCCGGACATGGTGAGCAGCGGTGGTTCTGGTGCCATGTGGGTTCCCCTCGGCGGACGTGCGGGCCGGTTCCAGGGTGATTCGCCTGCCGCGCGGGCCTCTTGAGGCAGAGCAGACGTTCTTGTACAAACAGGGCAGAGCAGGGCGGAGCGACGCGCTGTACTGGTGAGCCGAACCGAAGTCGGGGTCTAGGCGGGCGAGAAGAGGTGGTCGCTGATGAGCCGGGCCGCGCCGATGACTCCGGCGGTCGGCCCCAACTCGCCGAGGACGATGGGCAGGTTGCCCGTCGCCAGGGGCAGTGACTGGCGGTAGACCTGCGTGCGGATCGCGGCGAGCAGGGTGTGGCCGAGTCCGGTCACGCCGCCGCCGATCAGCACCAGGCCGGGGTTGAAGAACGAGACGAGTCCGGCGATGACCTGGCCGACGCGGTCGCCGCCCTCACGGATCAGGTCGAGGGCGGTCGCGTCGCCCGCGGCGGCCGCGGCGGCGACGTCCACGGCGGTCAGGACGCCGTTGGTCTCCAGCCGGGTCGCGAGTTCGACGCTGAGGCCCTGCTGGGCCGCCTCCAGCGCGTCGCGGGCCAGGGCCGCTCCGCTGAAGTGGGCTTCCAGACAACCCCGGTTGCCGCAGGCGCAGGGGCGTCCGTCGGGCACGGCCTGGATGTGCCCGATGTCGCCCGCGCTGCCCGTCGCACCGCGGTGGACCTCACCGCCGACGACGATGCCGCAGCCGATGCCGGTGCCGATCTTGACGCAGAGGAAGTCGCCCACGGAGCGGGCGACGCCCGCGTGCTGCTCCCCCATCGCCATGAGGTTCACGTCGTTGTCGACCATGACCGGGCAGCCGAGTTCCTGGCTGAGCGCCTCCCGCACGGGGAAACCGTCCCAGCCCGGCATGATCGGCGGCGCGACCGGTACGCCCTCGGGGAAGCGGACCGGGCCGGGGACGCCGATGCCGGCGCCGTCGAAGCCCTCCGCGAGCCCCGATGCCCGCAACTTGGCGGCCATGGCCAGGACTTGCTCGAAGACCGCGACCGGTCCCTCGCGCACGTCCATGGGTTGGTTGATGTGGCCCAGGATCTCCAGTTCCGCGTTGGTGACCGCGACGTCGACGGAGGTGGCGCCGATGTCGATGCCGAGGAAGCGGAGGCCCGGCGCGAGCCGGATGTTGTGGGAGCGGCGCCCGCCGCGCGAGGCGGCGAGTCCGTCGGCCACGACGAGACCCGTCTCCAGCAGCCGGTCGACCTCCACGGCCAGCTTGGACCGCGACAGGTCGACCTGGTCACCCAGTTGGGCACGGGAGTTGGGCCCGGAATCACGCAACAGCTTGAGCAGCCGGGCCTGGTGCGCGTTGGCGGGGCGTGCCGTCATACGTCTCACGAACCCCTCCCCGCCTCGATCGGGCCACCCGTGTCGGGCTTTCGAGGGGAACGTAGCAGCGACTGCCGGGGCTGGGAAGAAGCCGTGCATGGATTGCTGCGAACTTTCTCCACTGACAGGACAAAGAAAGCGGCAGACAAGGGTGAGCCCGAGGTGAGGGGTCACGCAGGGTGAAGGGCCCGGCCGGACTCAGGACTTGGCGCGCTCGTGATACGACTTCCGCGTGTGCTCGGTGTGTTCGCGCATGAGGCGGGCGGCCTCCTGCTGGTCGCCGGCCACGATCGCGGTGATGAGTTCCGCGTGCTCCGCCCAGGACTTGTGTCCGCGCCGGCGGGCGACCGGTGTGTAGTACCAGCGGACGCGGCGGTCGACCTGGGCGGCGAGTTCGGCGAGGACGGCGTTGCCGGCCAGCTCCATGATCTTCGCGTGGAAGCGGGCGTTGAGGACGACGGCCGCGTCCACGTCGTCCTTGGCGACGGCCAACCGTCCCTGCGCGCACAGTTCGTCCAACGCGGCGATGCCGGCGCTGTCCGCGTTCACCGCGGCGAGCCGGGCGGCCTCGCCCTCCAGGAGCGTACGCACGGTGAGGAGTTGGTCGGCCTCCTCCTCGGTCGGCTCGTGCACGAACGCGCCCTGGGCGGGCCGCAGATCGACCCAGCCCTCGGTGTTCAGCCGCTGCAGTGCCTCACGCACCGGCTGGCGGGAGACTCCGAGGTGCCCGGCGAGTTCGCTCTCGACCAGGTGCTGGCCGGGCTGGAGAGCGCGGGTGGTGATGAGTTCGAGCAGCGCCTCGTAGACACGGTCGCGCAGCGGGCCGGGGCGTTCGAGTTTGGGCACCGCGCCCTGCGGCAGTCCTGTCGACAACATCGGTCGCTCCCCCTCCTGGACGGCGCCGGGCCGACCACGGCCGGACAATCAGTATCGATTGTCTTTCGTCTACAGTCTACGGCGCACAGTTACCAGAGCAGGGCGCGGTCGACCTCGTCACACGCCCCCTCACGGGCAGCGCACCACCTGCCCCGCATACGACAGGTTGCCGCCGAACCCGAACAGCAGCACCGGGTCGCCCGTGGAGATCCCGCCCTGCTCCACCAGCTTGGAGAGCGCCAGCGGGATGCTGGCGGCCGAGGTGTTCCCGGACTCGCACACGTCCCGCGCGACCACGGCGTTGACCGCGCCGATCTTCTCCGCGAGGGGCTCGATGATGCGCAGGTTCGCCTGGTGCAGGACGACGGCGGCGAGGTCCGCGGGGGCGAGGCCGGCCCGCTCGCAGGCCTGGCGGGCCAGGGGCGGCAGTTGCTGGGTCGCCCAGCGGTAGACGCTCTGCCCCTCCTGCGCGAACCGCGCGGGCTGCCCCTCGATGCGCACGGCGTGCCCCATCTCGGGCACCGACCCCCACAGCACGGGCCCGATGCCCGGCTCCTCACCCGGCGGACAGGCCTCCACCACGGCGGCGCCCGCGCCGTCCCCGACGAGCACGCACGTCGTACGGTCGGTCCAGTCGGTGACGTCGGACATCTTGTCGGCGCCGATGACAAGTGCACGGCTCGCCGCTCCCGCGCGCACGGTGTGGTCGGCGGTGGCCAGCGCGTGGGTGAATCCGGCGCACACCACGTTGACGTCCATGGCGGCGGGGTTCGGCACGCCGAGGCGGGCGGCGACACGGGCGGCCATGTTCGGGGAGCGGTCGACGGCCGTGGAGGTCGCGACCAGCACCAGGTCGATGTCGCCCGGCGTCAGCCCCGCCGTCGCGAGCGCTTTGGCGGCGGCGTGTGCGGCCAGCTCGTCGACGGGCTCGTCGGGACCGGCGATGTGCCGCGTGCGGATGCCCACCCGGGACGTGATCCACTCGTCGCTGGTGTCGACCAGGCCCGCCAGGTCCTCGTTGGTGAGTACCTTGGCGGGCTGGTAGTGGCCGACGGCGGCGATGCGCGAGCCGTTCATTGGGGGGTCCCCCTAAGTTGCTTCGGGTAGCGGGACCCACCAGTCTGATCAGTGACTCACGGGTACGACGGCAGGTGAAGCCACAGGAATCGGCCTCAGGTGTTGTCGGCTTCCATCAGGCCTCGGGCTCCCGGCCGCCCCCGGACACCTACCCGGTGAACAGCTGCTTCGCCTTCAGTACGAGTTCGTAGAGGCCGTAGGCGAGCGGCGCGCCGACCCACAGCCAGGCGAAGGCGATCAGTGGTCGCCGGTCAGGCGGACTCGGGCTGCTGTCGTGCGACATCGGCGGCCTCCCTCGGGGCGGGGACGTGGTGGCGGGCGTCGACGGGCCGGACGAGTTCGTTGGCGACGAAGCCGACGACAAGGAGTCCGATCATGATGCCGAAGGAGAGTCCGTACAGGGACGCGCCGTGCTTGCCGGCCTCCTCCTGCCGGTCGGCGATCCAGTTCACGATGAGCGGGCCGAGGACACCGGCCGTGGACCAGGCGGTGAGCAGCCGGCCGTGGATCGCGCCGACCTGGTACGTGCCGAAGAGGTCCTTGAGGTAGGCGGGGACCGTCGCGAAACCGCCGCCGTAGAAGGAGAGGATCACCAGCGCGCACAGGATGAACAGGGGCTTGGAGGAGTCCCCGAACAGAGCGATCAGCGCGTACAGCACGGCACCGACGCCCAGGTAGACGCGGTAGATGTTCTTGCGTCCGATCAGGTCGGAGGTGGAGGACCAGCCGATGCGGCCCGCCATGTTGGCCGCGGACAGCAGGGCGACGAAGCCGGCCGCGGCCGTCGCGGAGACCGGGGTCGAGGTGTCGGCGAAGAAGTCCGTGATCATCGGGGCGGCCTTCTCCAGGATGCCGATGCCGGCGGTCACGTTCATGCACAGCACGACCCACAGGCACCAGAACTGCGGGGTGCGCACGGCGCTGCGGGCCGAGACCTGCGGACCGGTCAGGACACCGGGCCCGCTGTCGACCGGCCGCTCGGTGCGCGGCACCCGCACCAGCAGCACGCCCAGCAGCATGAACACGGCGTACGACAGCCCGTGCACCAGGAACGCGAGCGCGATCCCGGAGTGGTCGGCGCCGAAGGACTCCAGCATCTGCGCCGACCAGGGCGAGGCGATGAGCGCACCGCCGCCGAAGCCCATGATGGCGATGCCGGTGGCCATGCCGGGTCGGTCGGGGAACCACTTGATCAGGGTCGAGACGGGTGAGATGTAGCCGATGCCGAGGCCGATCCCGCCGACGAAGCCGTAGCCGAGGACGATCAGCCAGTACTGCTCCGTCGCGGCGCCGAGCGCGGAGATCAGGAAGCCGGACGAGAAGCACACGAGGGCGACCGTCATCGCCCAGCGCGGCCCGTTGCGCTCCACGAGCGTGCCGCCGAACGCGGCGGACAGTCCGAGCATCACGATGGCGAGCTGGAAGGGCAGCGCGCTCTGGGTGCCGCTGAGGCCGAGCGCCGATTCCAGCGGCGGCTTGAACACGCTCCAGGCGTACGCCTGGCCGATGGAGAGGTGGACGGAGAGCGCGGCGGGCGGAACCAGCCAGCGGCTCCAGCCCGGGGGTGCGACAGGGGGACTCATGATGCCGAACGGTAGGAACCCTGAGGCCAGTTGAGAAGGCGGCGCGTCGACCGTATGCGATGAACGGTATTCCGGGCGCGCCGAACGGTCGGACCGACCGGTATCCCCACGCACGCGGGTGCTGCGCGAACCCTTGCTGGCCCAACCTCCATACTGTAGACAATATTTCGTCGACAGGATTCGGCAGAGTCCGGTCAGCGTTCGACAGTTCCTCGGTACCCTCGACCGAACGGAGCTCCCTCACCATGAAAGTCGCAGTTCTCGGCGCCGGTGCCATCGGCGCCTACGTCGGCGCCGGGCTCCACCGTGCGGGCGCCGATGTGCATCTCGTCGCCCGTGGACCGCATCTGGCGGCCATGAGGCGGGACGGAGTACGGGTTCTCAGCCCGCGCGGCGACTTCACCGCCCGCGCCCACGCCACCGACGACCCGGCCGAGATCGGCCCGGTCGACTACGTCTTCCTGGGCCTGAAGGCCAACTCGTACGCGGCGTGCGGGCCGCTGATCGAGCCACTGCTGCACGACACCACGGCGGTCGTGGCCGCCCAGAACGGCATTCCCTGGTGGTACTTCCACCGGCACGGCGGACCCTACGACGGCCACCGCGTCGAGAGCGTGGACCCGGGCGGCGCGGTCAGTGCGGTGATCGCGCCCGAACGGGCCGTCGGCTGCGTCGTGTACGCGGCGACAGAGCTGGCGGAGCCAGGAGTCGTACGCCATCTCGAAGGCACCCGGTTCTCCGTCGGCGAGCCGGACCGCACCGTGTCCGGGCGGTGCCTCGCCCTCAGCGAGGCCATGCGGGCCGGCGGGCTGAAGTGCCCGGTGGAGCCGGACCTGCGCAACGACATCTGGCTCAAGCTGCTCGGCAACATCTCCTTCAACCCGATCAGCGCGCTGGCCCGCGCGACCATGCGGCAGATGTGCCTGCACGGCGGCACCCGCAGGGTCATCGAGATCATGATGACGGAGACGCTCGCCGTCGCCGGGGCCCTCGGCTGCGAGGTCGGCGTCTCCATCGAGCGCCGCCTCGCGGGCGCGGAGCGCGTCGGCGACCACCGCACCTCCACGCTCCAGGACCTGGAGCGCGGCAAACCGCTCGAACTCGACGTACTGCTCGCCGCGGTCGTGGAGTTGGCGGACATCACCGGCGTGGAGGTGCCCACCCTGCGCACCGTCCACGCCCTCTCGGACCTGCTCGCGCTGAGGAGCGCCGCATGAGGAAACGCGACCGAAGCCCGAAGACCTACACCCGGCTCACCCATCCCCTGGTACGGGACTCACGCGACGAGCCCTTCCGGCAGGCGAGCTGGGAGGAGGCACTCGACCGCGCCGCCCGCGGCCTGGAGGCCGCACGTGGCGCGTTCGGCATGTTCTCCTGCGCCCGCGCCACCAACGAGATGAACTACGTGGCGCAGAAGTTCGCCCGCGTGGTCATGGGCACCAACAACGTCGACTCCTGCAACCGGACCTGTCATGCTCCCAGCGTCGCCGGGTTGTCCGCGGCCTTCGGCTCCGGCGGCGGGACGTCGTCGTACGAGGAGATCGAGCACACGGACGTCATCGTGATGTGGGGCTCCAACGCCCGCTTCGCGCACCCGATCTTCTTCCAGCACGCCCTGAAGGGGATCAGGAACGGCGCCCGGATGTACGCCGTCGATCCGCGCCGCACCTCCACCGCCGAGTGGGCGGAGAGCTGGCTCGGCCTCAACGTCGGCACGGACATCCCGATGGCGCACGCGATCGGCCGCGAGATCATCCACGCGGGCCTGGCCAACGAGGCGTTCATCGAGCGGGCGACCTCCGGCTTCGAGGAGTACCGGGCGCTGGTCGAGCCCTGGACGCTGTCCCTCGCCGAGAAGGTGACCGGCGTACCGGCGCGGGCCATACGGGAGTTGGCGCACGCCTACGCCCGCGCCGAGCGCGCCCAGCTGTGCTGGACCCTCGGCATCACCGAGCACCACAACGGCACCGACAACGTACGCGCGCTGATCAACCTGTCCCTGCTGACCGGGCACGTCGGCCGGTACGGCTCGGGTCTGCAACCGCTGCGCGGGCAGAACAACGTGCAGGGCGGCGGCGACATGGGCGCCATCCCCAACCGCCTCCCGGGCTTTCAGGACATCCTCGACCCCGAGACCCGGCTGAAGTTCGAGTCGGCGTGGGACACCGTCATCCAGCCGCACTACGGGCTGAACCTGACGGAGATGTTCGAGGCGATGGAGGAGGGCACGCTCAGGGCCGTCTACTGCATCGGCGAGAACCCGGCGCAGTCGGAGGCCGACAGCGAGCAGGCCGTGCGGCGCCTGCGGCAGCTGGACTTCCTCGTCGTGCAGGACATCTTCCTCACGAAGACCGCCGAGTCGGCCGACGTCGTCCTGCCCGCGACCGCCGGCTGGGCCGAGACCGAGGGCACCACCACCAACAGCGAACGCCGGGTTCAGCGGGTGCGCCGGGCGGTCACCCCGCCCGGCGAGGCCCGCGAGGACATCGACATCCTCTGCGACCTCGCGGCCCGGCTCGGTCACGACTGGAAGTACGCCGACTCCGAGGCGGTCTGGAACGAGCTGCGTTCGGTCTCGCCGGACCACTACGGGATGACGTACGCCCGGCTGGAGGAACACCAGGGCATCCAGTGGCCCTGTCCGAGCACCGATCGGCTCGAACCGACCTACCTGCACGGCCGGTTGTGGGAGAAGGACCCCGCCGAGCGTGGGATGCCGGCGCCGTTCGGGATCGTGCCGCACGACCCGCCGGTCGACCTCACCGACGAGGAGTACCCGATCCGGCTGACCACCGGACGGCGCCTCGACTCCTACAACACCGGTGTCCAGAGCGGGGGGTTCGCGTCCCCGCTGCGTCGCGGCGAGTACATCGAGCTGTGCCCCGAGGACGCCGAGCGCTACGGGGTCGTCGTCGGCGAGGAGGTCCAGGTGTCGTCGCGGCGGGGCGCGGTCGTGGCTCCCGTCTGGATCGACACGGCCCTCAGGCCCGGGCTCGCCTTCATGACCATGCACTTTCCCGACGAGGTGGACACCAACCGGCTGACGATCGAGGCCAATTGCCCGATCGCGGGGACGGCGGAGTTCAAGGCGTCGGCGATCCGGATCGAGAAGCTTCCCGTCGCGACCATCGTGAGGTGACCTGGTGGACCTGCACTTCGGCGACAGCAAGCCGACGGACGAGGAGCGGGCGGCGGTCGACGCGCTGCTCGGCCCGCCTCAGTCCTCGTGGGAGGGCGCCGCCCGCGACGAGATGCGGGCCGCCGACCTGAGGTGGGCACGCGGCGGCCGGGAGGCCCGGGACCGGCGCGACCTGCTGTTGCCGGGGCTGCACGCGATCAACGACCGGATCGGCTGGATCAGCGAGGGCGCCCTCGACTACCTGTGCCGGCGGCTGACCGTGCCGCCGGCGGAGGCGTACGGCGTGGCCACGTTCTACGCCATGTTCTCGGTCGGGCCGCGCCCCGCGACCGTGCTCCATGTGTGCACCGACCTCGCCTGCGCGGCGGCCGGGGCGTCCGAGCTGTGCGCCGGGGTCGAGGCACGGCTGGGCCCCGGCAGTGGCGTGCACGTCGAGCGCGGCCCCTGCCTCGGCCTGTGCGAGCGGGCTCCGGCCGCACTCGCGGTCAGGGCGGGGGATCCGGTGCGTACGGCGGTGTCGGCGCCGGCGAGCGTGCGGGAGGCCGTCCTCGCCGCGACCGCGCCCGACTCGGCGCCCCAGGAACCACCGGCCGTGCTGGCCGTGCCCCAGGCCGGGGACCCGTCACTGGTCCTGCTCCGCCGCGTCGGCGTCGTGGACCCGACGAGTCTCGACGACTACCGCGCCCACGGCGGGTACGCGGCCCTGCGCCGGGCCTTCGAGCTCGGTCCCGCCGGTGTCGTCCGCGAAGTCACCGACTCCGGTCTGGTGGGGCGCGGCGGAGCCGCCTTCCCGACCGGCCGCAAGTGGCAGGCGACGGCCTCCCAGCCCGATCGTCCGCACTACGTCGTCTGCAACGCCGACGAGTCGGAACCGGGCACCTTCAAGGACCGCGTGATCATGGAGGGCGACCCGTTCGCGCTCGTCGAGGCGATGACGATCGCGGCGTACGCGATCGGCGCCCACCGCGGCTACCTGTATCTCCGCGGCGAATATCCGCGGGCGCTTGGCCGTATGCAATATGCCGTCGACCGTGCACGAGCCCGGGGGCTGCTCGGGGACGACATCCTCGGCCAGGGCTACGCCTTCGACATCGAGATCCGGCGCGGCGCGGGCGCCTACATCTGCGGTGAGGAGACCGCGCTGTTCAACTCCATCGAGGGCTACCGGGGCGAACCCCGCTCCAAGCCGCCGTTCCCCGTGGAGAAGGGCCTGTTCGGCAAGCCGACGGTCGAGAACAACGTCGAGACGCTGGTCAACGTGCTGCCGATCCTGACGACGGGTGCGGCGGCGTACGCGGCGATCGGGACCCGGCAATCCACCGGGCCCAAGCTGTTCTGCGTATCGGGCAGTGTGGAGCGGCCCGGGATCTACGAGCTGCCGTTCGGCGCGACGCTGGGCGAGCTGCTCGAGAAGGCCGGCGTGCGCGAGCGGCTGCGGGCGGTGCTCCTCGGTGGGGCGGCCGGCGGCTTCGTACGGCCCGACGAACTCGACATCCCGCTCACCTTCGAAGGCACCCGGGAGGCCGGCACCACACTCGGGTCCGGGGTCGTCATGGCCTTCGACGACACCGTGCCGCTGCCCAGGCTGCTGCTGCGCATCGCCGAGTTCTTCCGGGACGAGTCGTGCGGGCAGTGTGTGCCGTGCCGGGTCGGGACCGTGCGCCAGGAGGAGGCGCTGCACCGGATCGTGGAGCGCTCGGGCGCGGCGGCCGCGGACGACATCGCCCTGCTCAGGGAGGTCGGCCGCGCGATGCGGGACGCCTCGATCTGCGGTCTCGGGCAGACCGCATGGAACGCCGTGGAATCCGCCATCGACCGTCTGGGGGCGTACGAATGACCGCGATACCGCTCGGAGTGCCGCGTCGCTTGGTCGAGTTCACGGTCGACGGGGAGGAGGCCAGGGTCCCCGAGGGTGCGACGATCCTCGACGCCTGCCGGGCCGCGGGGAAGGACGTGCCCACGCTGTGCCAGGGCGACACCCTCACGCCGAAGAACGCCTGCCGCGTCTGTGTGGTGGAGGTGGAGGGGTCCAGGACCCTCGTCCCGGCCTGCTCCCGCCGGGCCGAGCCGGGCATGGAGGTGCGGACGGACACCGAACGCGCCCGGCACAGCCGCAAGATCGTCCTGGAGCTGCTCGCCTCCTCGGTGGATCTGTCGACGACCCCGAAGGTCGCCGACTGGATCAAGGAGTACGACGCTAAGCCGGAACGGTTCGGCCTCGACGCGGCGCGCCTGAACGAGGAACCGCGGATCGACAACGACCTGTACGTGCGCGACTACGACAAGTGCATCCTGTGCTACAAGTGCGTCGACGCGTGCGGCGACCAGTGGCAGAACACCTTCGCGATCTCCGTCGCGGGGCGCGGCTTCGACGCCCGGATCGCGGTCGAGCACGACGCCGCGCTGACCGACTCGGCGTGCGTGTACTGCGGGAACTGCATCGAGGTGTGCCCGACGGGCGCGCTGTCGTTCCGGTCGGAGTTCGACATGCGCGCGGCCGGCACCTGGGACGAGTCGGCGCAGACGGAGACGACGACGGTGTGCGCGTACTGCGGAGTGGGCTGCAACCTGACGCTGCACGTGCAGGACAATGAGATCGTGAAGGTCACCTCGCCGCACGACAACCCGGTGACCCACGGCAACCTCTGCATCAAGGGCCGTTTCGGCTACCAGCACGTACAGAACCGGGGCTGATCAGGACATGGGACGAGTCACGGAACGACGCAAGGTACTGCGGATACGGGACGGGGCGGTCTCCAGTCGCCCGGACACGCTCGTCGCCGAGGAACCCCTGGAGATCAGGCTCAACGGGAAGCCGCTCGCGATCACCATGCGGACACCCGGCGACGACTTCGCGCTCGCCGCCGGGTTCCTGGTGAGCGAGGGCGTCCTGGCGACCGCATCCGATCTGCAGAACATCGTCTACTGCGCCGGGGCGACCGCGGACGGATCCAACACCTACAACGTGGTGGACGTGCGGACGGCCCCGGATGTCGTCGTCCCCGACATCACCCTGGAGCGGAACGTCTACACGACCTCGTCGTGCGGTCTGTGCGGCAAGGCGAGCCTGGACGCGGTGCGGACGACGACCCGCTGGCCCATCGCCGACACTACCCCGCTCCGGGTGGAGCCCGAGCTGCTGGCGAGCCTCCCCGACCGGCTGCGGGCGGCCCAGCGGGTCTTCGACCGGACCGGGGGCCTGCACGCGGCGGCCCTGTTCTCGGAGAGCGGGGAGCTGCTGGACGTACGGGAGGACGTGGGCCGGCACAACGCGGTCGACAAGCTGGTCGGCCGTGCCCTGCAGAACGGGGAGCTGCCGCTGTCGCGCACGATCCTGCTGGTGTCGGGGCGGGCCTCCTTCGAGCTGGCGCAGAAGGCCGTGATGGCGGGCGTTCCGATGCTGGCGGCGGTCTCGGCGCCCTCGTCGCTGGCCGTGGACCTGGCCGTGGAGACCGGTCTGACGCTGGTGGGCTTCCTTCGGGGCAGCTCCATGAACGTGTACGCGGGCGAGGACCGCGTCGCCCTGCGGGCCGCGGCCACCCAGGGCTGACCGGCTGCCCGCGACACGGCGGCGGGGCCCCGACCGGCGGGGAGCGCCCCCTGCGCCGCAGGGGCCCCGTCTCGGGGGTCGGCGGGTGCGTCGGCGGTCAGTCCGCCGTGCCCGAGATCCGGGTCAACAGCTCCATGAACCGCTCCCGTTCGGCCGGTGAGAGCGGTTCCAGCAGCGCGTCGTTCGCCTCGCGGGCGACCTTCTCGCAGCGGGTCAGCATCCTGGCGCCCTGGTCCGTCAGGGACACCGCGTTCTTGCGGCGGTCCCTGGGGTCCGGTTCACGCACGACGAGTCCGGCGGACTGAAGGTCGTTGAGGATGCCGACCAGATCCTTCGGATCGAGTCGGACTCCGCGGCCGAGGTCCGCCTGGGCGACGGGTGCGAGGTCACGGACGGCGGAGAGCACGACGTGGTGCCACATCTTCATCCCCTCCTCGGCCAGCGCCTGCGCCACCAGGGCCCGTCCCCGGGCGGCCGCCCGGCCGAGGAGCCAGCTGGGCAGTGAGCGGATCGCGGGGAGCGGTGCTTCGGCCATACCGGAAGCCTAACGAATGATTATTGGACTTCCCAATGATCGTTCGTTACCGTTGGGGCTCCCCACGATTTCATGGGTGTTCCCAACGAATGATGGAGCACCCGACGACTCCGGAGGTGTGATGCGCCGCGTCCGTTACGAGTCCCCCGGCGGCCCCCTCTTCCTCGAAGAGACCCCGGTCCCCGAGCCCGGCCCCGGTGAACTCCTCGTGCGCTGCGAGGCCGTCGGCGTCACCCTGCCGGTCGTCCGCAAGGTCACCGAAGCCGCCGAGCCGATCCCCCTCGGGGGCGAGATCGCCGGGGAGGTCGTGGCGGTCGGGGACGGCGCCACCCGCTTCCGGACCGGCGACCGCGTGACGGGGCTCTGCTTCGGACACGGCTACGCGGACTTCGCCACCCTGCACGAGGCGATGGCCTCGCCGGTGCCCGCGGACGCCTCCGCCGTCGACGCGGTCGCCCTCGTCCGCAGCGGACTGGTGGCCCTCGGCGCGCTCACGGCGGCACGCCCACAACCTGGTGAATCGGCCCTGGTAACGGCCGCCGCGAGTGGCGTCGGGCACCTGGCCGTGCAGCTCGCGCGCCACCGGGGCGCCGCCCGGGTCGTCGGCGCGGTCTCCGACCCGGCCAAGGCCGGCTTCGTGCGCTCGCTCGGCGCGGACGAGGTGATCGGCTACGGCGACGAGAGCTGGGGCGAGCCCGTCGACTACGCCCTCGACGCGGTGGGCGGCGACCTGCTCACCCCGGCTGTCGCGGCCCTCGCGCCCGGCGGGCGGCTGGTGGCGTACAGCTCGGGCGGCGGGACGATCCGGGCGTACGACCTTCTGGTGGGCGCCAAGTCCGTGATCGGTTTCCAGATGGCGCGGATCGCGCGCGGCGAGCCGGAGTTGTACGAGCGGTGGCTGCGGGAGCTGTGGCAGCTGTTCGCCGACGGGTCCGTACGGCCCACCGTGCACGCGGAGTTCGCCCTGGAGGACGCGGCCGAGGCCCACGAGGCGATCGAGTCGCGGGCCAACACCGGCAAAGTCGTACTGATCCCCTGACGCACGCTTCTTGTGAGGCGCCGAAGACCCCAACTAACGTCTGTGGCGCGCACGTTGGACGTAGAATGTCCGGATGTCCAGACGCTGAAGGGCAGGTCGTACCATGCCGTCAAGTGTTCGCGGAGGACTCAGAATCACCCTGGCCGCCCTGATCGCGGCGGCCGCCGCACTGGTCTCGCTCCCGGGCCCGGCAGCACAGGCCCAATCCGGCACCCCCCAGCCCCAGTTCGAGCAGCAGATCCTCTTCAAGGCCTCCCAGGACCCCGGTTACGCCTGCTTCCGCATTCCCGCGGTGGTGCGGACGACCGACGGCACACTCCTCGCGTTCGCCGAGGGCCGGGTCCTCAACTGCGGTGACGCCGCCGACATCGACATCGTGCTCAAGCGGTCCACCGACGGCGGCCGCACCTGGGGCCCGCTCCAGGTGGTCAACGAGGGCGACGGCGACACGCACGGCAATCCCGCCCCGGTCGTGGACCGTGAAACCGGCCGCATCCTGCTGGCGGAGACCTACAACACGGGCCGTACGGACAGCGCGGGCTGCGAGGTGCCCTGCGACCGCACCCCGCACCTGCAGTACAGCGACGACGACGGCGCGACCTGGTCGGAGCCGCGCGACCTGAGCGACGAGATCCTGCCCGGCAACTGGAACTCCTGGTACGCCACCGGCCCCGTCCACGGCATCCAGCTGACCCGGGGCAAGCACGCCGGGCGGCTGGTGTTCGGGGTCAACACCGAGACGTGGAACGGCAGTCGGGTGAGCGCCAACCACGCGGCGCTGATCGTCAGCGACGACGGCGGCGACCACTGGAAGGTCGGTGCGACCGACTCGTGGCCGATAGGAGCCGACGGACTCTTCCGCCAGAAGCCGTCGGAGGTGACGCTGGCGGAGCGCGCCGACGGCTCGGTCCTCGTCAGCGGCCGCGAGCAGGACGGCACCGACCTCGGCCACCGCACCCAGGCCGTCAGCCGCGACGGCGGCAACAGCTTCACCGCCCCCTTCCAGGACCTCCCGGACCTGTACACCCCGCAGGTCCAGGGCTCGATGCTGCGCCTCGGCAACCGCATCCTGCTGGCCTGCCCGGGCGACCCCGACCGGCGCCGCACCATGATGATCCGCTCCTCCTACGACGGCGGCCGCACCTGGGACAGCGTGGACCGCGGCACCGTCGTCACCACGGACTGGTCGGGCTACTCCGACCTGGTGCACATCGGCGGGGACGCGGTGGGCCTGCTGTACGAGGGCGGTGCCGTCGACGCCCGGGACGAGATCCGCTTCGCCCGCTTCACCGAGGACTGGCTGAAGCCGCGCCGCGGCCCGGACCCGACCACGCTCGACCTGGCGTCGCCCAAGAAGCCCGCCGCCGTCCTCGGGGGCGTCGAGGAGACGGACGGCGTGTTCGGCGGCGCGCTCTCCTTCGACGGCGCCGACGACGCCGTACGCCTGCCGTACCGCGGCGGACTGCCGCTCGGCACGAAGGACTTCACCGCCTCGCTGTGGTTCCGCTACACCGCCACCACCGGCGAACAGCCCCTGCTGTGGATGGGCGGCATCGGCACGAACCAGCCGCAGGTCTGGCTGCGCGCCGAGCCCGCCAACAACCGCCTCCAGGGCCTGATCACCGTACGCGACGGCGCCTCGCCCCCACGGTCGGCGTACGTGCGCACCGACGGCGCCTACAACGACGGCGCCTGGCACCACCTGGCGCTGCGGCGCGGCGGGGGGCAGCTCACCCTGTTCGTCGACGGTACGGCGATCAGCGCGGCGGACGTGCCCGGCTCGGTCAGCCGCAACTCGCCGTTCGGTGTGCACGTCGGCCAGCGCATGGACAGCCGGGCCTTCTTCACCGGCGCCATCGACGACGTGCACGTGTGGGACCGGGCCCTGAGCGACACCGAGCTGACAGATCGTCAGCACCTCGGCACCGGCCGGGGCAGTGTCCTGTGGCTGCCCCTGGACCGGGTGCGGGGCGGGCGCTGACGTACGGCATGCCTCAGCGCGACGGCGACCCCGTGCCCACCGTGGTGCGGGGTCCTCGCGTCGGCTCCGCCACCCCGGCCGACTCCGCCTCCGGGTCGCGCGCCCGGCGCTTGGCGATCACCGCGCAGACCATCAGCTGCATCTGGTGGAAGAGCATCAGCGGCAGCACCGCCAGTGAGGCGTGCGCGCCGAACAGGACGCTCGCCATGGGCAGTCCGGAGGCGAGGGACTTCTTGGAGCCGGCGAACTGGATCGCGATCCGGTCCTCCCGGCCGAAGCGCAGCGCCTTGCCGCCGTACCAGGTCAGCAGCAGCATCACCGCGAGCAGGACGGCCTCGACGACGAGCAGAGCGCCGAGCCGGACCGCGCTGACCCGGTGCCAGATGCCCTGGACCATGCCGGCGCTGAACGCGGTGTAGACGACGAGGAGGATCGAGCCGCGGTCGACCAGGCCGAGGACCTTCTTGTGCCGGGTGACGAAGCCGCCGATCCACCGGCGCAGCAGCTGTCCCGCCATGAACGGCACGAGCAGCTGGAGCACGATGGACAGGAGGGAGCCGGCGGAGAACCCGCCGGCGCTGCTGCCGAGCAGCGCGGCGGCGAGCAGCGGGGTGACGACGATGCCGACGAGGGAGGAGAAGGAGCCCGCGCAGATCGCGGCGGGCACGTTGCCCCGGGCCATGGAGGTGAAGGCGATCGACGACTGGACGGTCGACGGGACCAGGGTCAGGAAGAGCAGGCCCTGGTAGAGCGGCTGGGTCAGCAGGACCGGGACCAGGCCGCGGGCGGCCAGGCCCAGCAGCGGGAAGATCACGAAGGTACAGGCCAGCACGGTGACGTGCAGCCGCCAGTGCTTGAGCCCGTCGAGCGCCTCGCGGGTGGACAGGCGGGCCCCGTACAGGAAGAACAGGAAGGCGATCGCCGCGGTGGAGGCGCCGGAGGCGATGTCGGCGCCCGTGCCGCGCGCGGGGAAGAGGGCCGCCAGGCCCACCGTCCCGAGCAGCAGCAGGATGTACGGGTCGATCGGCAGCCGGCTCGGCCAGCGCAGGCGTTTCACGGTGCTCCACTTGCTCGTTCGTTCACGGTGCTGGGCCCAGGGGGCCCCTCTCCATCGTGCTCCTCGAACCCGTGATCGGGAATCCGTCATACCGCTCTGACTGTCATCGCGTTCCATGATGACCGGGTACCGTGGTACGCGTGTACGACCCCTCTCATCTGCGCACCTTCCTCGCGGTGGCCCAGACGCTGAGCTTCACGCAGGCGGCCCGGCGGCTGGGCCTGCGTCAGTCCACGGTCAGCCAGCACGTGCGGCGGCTGGAGGACGCGACCGGACGGCAGCTGTTCACCCGGGACACCCACTCGGTGGAGCTCACCGAGGACGGTGAGGCGATGCTCGGCTTCGCGCGGCGGCTCATGGAGGTGCACGAGCAGGCGACGGCGTTCTTCACCGGCACCCGGCTGCGCGGCCGGCTGCGCTTCGGCGCCTCGGAGGACTTCGTGCTGACCCGGCTGCCGGAGATCCTCGAGGGGTTCCGCCACGACCATCCCGAGGTCGACCTGGAGCTGACCGTCGAGCTGTCGGGCACGCTGCACGAGCAGCTCGCGGCCGGGAAGCTGGACCTCGTGCTGGCCAAGCGGCGCCCCGAGGACCCGCGCGGGGAGCTGGTCTGGCAGGACGAGCTGGTGTGGATCGGGGCGGAGCGGCTCCGCCTGGACCCCGCCCGACCGGTCCCGCTCATCGTCTACCCGCCGCCCGGCATCACCCGCGCGCTCGCCTTCGAGGCCCTTCAGCGGCAGGGCCGCGAGTGGCGCGTGGCGTGCACCAGCGGCAGCCTGAACGGGCTGATCGCGGCGGCCCGGGCGGGGCTGGGCGTGATGGCGCACTCACGCGGCCTGATCCCGCCGGGCCTGGTGCGGGTGCGTGAGCGGGCGGGGCTGCCGGAACTCGGCGGTGTCGACTTCGTCGTGGTGCACGGCCGTCGCCGCGCCTCCGCGCAGGGCGCGGCGGACGCGCTGGCGTCGGCGATCCTGGCCGGCGGGAACCGGCTGGTGACTACGGGGTCGCGGCCTCCCAGAGGTCGTTGAAGCACGACAGGAAGGACTGCTTCGGTCCGGGCCGGCACCGTCTGATCATGGTGCTGCCGCTCTGACCGTCCGCCCCTGCGCGTTCCGGTCGGGCCGTTGGTACGTCAACTGTTTGACCCGGCGCAGGAACGGGCTCGACTCGACGTGCTGGACGCCCTCCAGTCGCCCGATCGGGCCGCTGAGGTAGGCGTACAGGCCCGCGGTGTCACGCACGACGGTCGTGACGACGATCTGGGAGGGGCCGGCCGTGGCGGCGGCGAAGGCGACCTCGTCGTGGCCGGCGAGGGCCTCCCCCACGGAGTGCAGGGCGCCGGGCGTGGTGGTGATCCACAGGGCGGCCGCGAGGGGGTAGCCGACGGTCTCGGAGTGGTACTCCACATCGATGTACACGGCGCCGGAGGCGAGCAGCGCGGCGAGGCGGCGTTTGACGGCGGACTCGGAACGGCCGGTGGCGCGCTGGAGTTCGGGGTAGGAGGCGCGGCCGTCGCGTTCGAGGACGGCGAGCAGGGCTTCGTCCTCCGGTTCGAGGCGGGCCGGTCCTGTGGGGGGCCGTAGGTCGGGGCGCAGGGCGTCGAGCTGGTCGTCGGTGAGGGCGCCGAACTTGCGCGTCCAGCCGGTGGGGCCGCCGTAGAAGCGGTGGAGCAGTTGCTGGGCGCGGATCTCCACGACACGTGGGGTGCGGGGCAGTTTGCCGAGGAGGAGGTCGTCGTGGTCGCCCGGGTGGCGCGGCCGGGTCATGCAGACGATCTCGGTGCCGCCCGAGGCGAGTCCGATCCAGGAGGTGTCGAACCGCTTGGCCAGGGCGTCCGCGATGACGGCGGCACTGTCCGGGGCGCAGCGCAGGCGCAGCATCCACTGGTCCTGGCCGAGCCGTTCGGCGTCCCGGAGGGCGACGACCCTCAGGCCCGCCTCGGCGCACAGCTTGCGGTAGCGGCGCGCGATCGTCTGGTCGGAGACACCGAGGACCGCTCCGAGACGGCTGAAGGAGGCCCGGCCGTCGACCTCCAGGGCGGCCAGCAGTTGGAGGTCCAACGCGTCGAGAGTGTCGAATTCCATCTTCATCGTGGCCTCCGGTGTCGGGTTCCGGCGACCGTCGGGCCATGTCCACTGCGATCGTCCGTCCGCCACCCATCGTACGGGCTTACGCATCCGTCAACGAGGGAGTGGGACATGCGCACATGGGGGCCGCTGACGGCGGTCTGTCTGGGGACGTTCATGCTGTTGCTGGACGTGACGATCGCGATCGTCGCGCTGCCGGACATGGCGCGGGCGCTGGACGCGTCGCTGAGCGATCTGCAGTGGGTGATGGACGGGTACGCGCTGGCGCTGGCCGCGTTGCTGCTCGGGGTGGGGGCGGCGGCCGACGTTCTGGGGCGGCGCCGGGTGCATGTGGTGGGTGTCGCGGTGTTCGCGGTGGCCTCGCTGCTGTGCGGGCTGGCCGGCGGCCCGCGGATGCTGGTCGCCGCGCGGGCGGTGCAGGGGCTGGGCGCGGCGGCGATGTTCGCCACGACGCTGCCGCTGCTGGGCTCGGTCTACCAGGGGAAGCGGCGGTCGGTGGCGCTCGGGGTGTGGGGCGCGGTGAGCGGCGCCGCGGCCGCGGTCGGGCCGGTGCTCGGCGGGCTGCTGACCGACGGGCCGGGCTGGCGGTGGATCTTCTATGTCAACCTTCCGGTGAGCGTGGCCGCGTTCTGGCTGACGCTGCGGGTGGTTCCCGAGTCGCGGGGACCGCGCGGCCGCCGGGTCGACTGGGCGGGCACGGCGACCTTCGCGGCGGCGGCGGGCGCGGTGACCTACGGGGCGGTACGGGCCGGTGCGCAGGGCTGGACGGAGAGCGGCACGCTGGTGTCGTTCGCACTCGCGGCGGTGGCGCTGGTCTGCTTCGTCGTGGTCGAGCGGCGGGGCTCCGACCCGCTGCTGGATCCGCGGCTGTTCCTGAAGCCGGCGTTCTCCGGGGTGATGGTGGGAGCGTTCGCCTTCAACGCGGCGGCGTTCGGCGCCCTGGCGTACACCTCGATCTGGTTGCAGACCGTGCTCGGGATGAGTCCGGTGCGCGGCGGGGCGGTCTTCCTGTGGCTGTCGCTGGCCTCGTTCGTGGTGGCGCTGGCCGGGGGCCGACTGCTGCACGGGGTGCCGGCGCGGTTCACCGTCGGGGGCGGGCTGCTGCTGACGGGCGCGGGCCAGTTCTGCATGGCGGGGCTGGACGCGGGGTCGGGGGCGGGCGCGCTGGTGCCGGGGTTGGTGCTGGTCGGCGTCGGGACGGGGCTGGCGATGCCCGCGATCGCGGGAGCCGCGCTGGCCGCGGTGGCACCGGAGCGGGCGGGGATGGCGGGTGGCGCGGTCAACACCTTCCGCCAGCTGGGCTACGCGCTCGGGGTCGCCGTCTTCGGCACGGTGCTCACGTCGGACATGCGGGGGACCCTGCCGCACGACGCGGCGCACGCGCTGGCGGGCGGCGCCGCCGGAGCCCTGCGCGGCACCTTCCCCGAACACACCCTTCGGGGCGCCTTCGCCTCGGGGCTCGGCACCGTCGCGGTGACGGCGGGGCTGGTGGCCACGGTCGCCGGGATCCTGGTCCTCGCCCTGGTCAGGACACCGCGCGCCCAGCGGGTGGGCGTAACGGAATCCGCTGTTCCGACGCTGGGGGAAGAGGAGGTGGCGCCCCGTCCCTGACCTCCGCGAAGGGGCTCACATGCCGTGATCGGGTCGTGCTGATTCGGTGGAGATTGCGGCACCGAAACTTACTCAATCGTCAGTTTTCTGTCCGACCCTTCCGTATGTGAGCCCATTTCGCGGCACTGACCAGCTCATACAGGGGCGTTGCCCGCCTTCACGCCCCTCCCGCCCCGACACCGGGTGGGGTAGCTTTCACGGCGCTGTGCGGAGCGTCAAGAGCGGGAGCGGGTTTGCGCGAGTACACCAACCCTCCGTTGACGTTGGCACCGCCGGTGGGCGGTCTGGCCGACGTCGTCTTCCAACACGCCCAGGAGGACCCGCTGTCCATCGCGCTCGGCCGCAAGGACGAGCTGGGCCAGTGGCGGGACGTGACCGCCGCCGAGTTCCGCGACGAGGTGCTCGCCCTGGCCAAGGGGCTGCTGGCCCGGGGCATCCGCTTCGGCGACCGGGTCGCCATCATGTCCCGTACCCGCTACGAGTGGACGCTGTTCGACTACGCGCTGTGGACGATCGGCGCCCAAGTGGTGCCGGTCTACCCCACGTCCTCCGCCGAGCAGTGTTTCTGGATGCTGTACGACGCCGAGGTGACCGCGGCGGTCGTGGAGCACGAGGACCACGCGATGACCATCGCCACGGTCATCGGCCGGCTGCCGCAGCTGCGCGAGCTGTGGCAGCTCGACTCCGGCTGCGTCCAGGAGCTCTACGACTCCGGCGCGCACGTCGGCGACGACGTCGTCCACCGGCACCGGCAGGCGGTCACCCCCGAGTCGGTGGCGACCATCATCTACACCTCGGGCACCACGGGCCGCCCCAAGGGCTGTGTCATCTCGCACGGCAACTTCATGATGGAGGCGGACACGGTCCGCGCGCGCTGGGAGCCGGTGTTCCACTCCAAGCGCGGTGACGAGGCGGCGACCCTGCTGTTCCTGCCCCTCGCGCACGTCTTCGGGCGGATGGTGCAGGTCGCCGCGATCCGCGGCAAGGTCCGCTTCGGCCACCAGCCACAGCTGAACGCGGCGGCGCTGCTGCCCGATCTGGCCGCGTTCCGGCCGACGTTCTTCCTCGCGGTGCCGTACATCTTCGAGAAGGTGTTCAACGCGGCCCGCCGCAAGGCCGAGCGGGAGGGCAGGTCCGGCCCGTTCGAGAAGGCCGTCGACATCGCCGTGAAGTACGCCGAGGCGATAGAGGCGAAGGCCTGGGGCGTCGGCCCCGGCCCGTCTGCGGGTCTGCGCGTGCAGCACCAGCTCTTCGACAAGCTCGTCTACTCCAAGGTGCGGGGCGCGATGGGCGGCCGGGTCCGGCACGCCATGTCCGGCGGTTCGGCGATGGACCGCCGGCTCGGGCTCTTCTTCGCGGGCGCGGGCGTGCAGATCTTCGAGGGCTACGGCCTCACCGAGTCGACCGCGGCCGCGACCGCCAACCCGCCCGAGCGCACCCGCTACGGCACCGTGGGCCAGCCCATCCCCGGGATGACCGTGCACATCGCGGACGACGGCGAGATCTGGCTGCGCGGCGACAACATCTTCCAGGGCTACCTCAACAACCCCAAGGCCACCGACGAGGCCCTGCACGACGGCTGGCTCGCCACCGGCGACCTGGGCGCCCTCGACGAGGACGGCTACCTCACCATCACCGGCCGCAAGAAGGAGATCCTTGTCACGTCCGGCGGCAAGAGCGTGGCTCCCGGACTGCTCGAGGAGCGCGTCCGGGACCATCCGCTGGTCAACCAGTGCATCGTCGTCGGCAACGACCGCCCGTACATCGCGGCCCTGGTCACCCTCGACCAGGAGGCCGTCGAACACTGGCTCCAGATGCGGAACAAACCACAGCTGACCTCCGCCGAACTGGTGCGCGACCCGGACCTGGAGACGGAGGTGAGGCGCGCGGTGGTCGCCGCCAACACCCTGGTCTCGCAGGCCGAGTCGATCCGCACCTTCCGTATCCTGGCCCAGCCGTTCACCGAGGAACACGGCCTGCTGACCCCGTCCCTGAAGCTGAAGCGGAAGGCCATCGAGGACGCCTACGCGGGCGAGGTCGAGGCGCTGTACCGGGCCTAGAAGGCCGGCAGGCCTGGGCCTGCCGCGGCACTAGCTGATGCCGACCCGGAAGATCTTGTCCGAGCCGTCCGGCTCACCTCCGTTGTTGTCGCTGTTGGTGGTCGACAGCCACAGTTGGTCGGCGCCCGGCACCTTGGTGACCGTCCGCAGGCGGCCGTAGGTGCCGACGTAGTACGCCGTCGGGGTGCCGACGCTCTCGTTGTCGCCGTTGATCGGGATCCGCCACAGGCGTTCGCCGCGCAGGGACGCCATGTAGACGACGTTGCGGACGATGGCGATGCCGCTGGGCGAGGCCTCGGAGACGTTCCAGGTGGCCTTGGGGTTCGTCATCCCCGAGACGTTGCAGTTGCCCTCGCAGGTCGGCCAGCCGTAGTTGGCGCCCGGTTTGATCAGGTTCAGTTCGTCCTTGGAGCTGTTGCCGAACTCCGCCTCCCACAACCGGCCGTTGCGGTCGAAGGCGAGGCCCTGCGGGTTGCGGTGCCCGTAGCTGTAGACGTAGTTCCCGAACGGGTTGCCGGGGGCCGCTTTCCCGTCCGTCGTCATGCGCAGGATCTTGCCGTTGAGGGAGTTCTTGTCCTGGGCGAGATCGGGTGTCTGGGCCTCGCCGGTGGAGACGTAGAGGTAGCCGTCGGGGCCGAAGGCGAGGCGGCCGCCGTTGTGGTAGCGGTTCTTCTTGATGCCCTGGAGCAGCACCGTGTAGTCGCTGAGCTTCGTGCCGTCGTACGTCATACGGACCACGCGGTTGCCCTCGGACGCGGTGTGCATGAAGTAGACGCGGTGGTTGGTCGCCCACTTGGGGTCGACGGCGACGCCGAGGAGCCCGCCCTCGCCGTTGGTCGTGACGGCGTTGGGAACGGTCCCCACCTGGGTTTTCGCGCCGGCCTTCGTGACCTTCCAGACGCGGAAGTCGTCCCGCTCGGTGACCAGGGCGGACTGTCCGTCGGGCAGCCAGGAGGTGCCCCACGGGATCGTCCAGCCAGTGGAGAGGGTGGCGACGGACGACGGGACGCCGCCGTCGGTGGCGCACGCCTTGGTGGTGAAGCCGACCGTGTCGCTCTGCGGGGAGACGTTGCCCGCCGCGTCGCGCGCGACGACGTTCAGGGTGTACGGGCTGTCGCAGGCGAGCCCGGTGAGGGTGGTCGAGGTGCCGCTGGTGACCGTCTTGTAGACCGTTGTGGCGCTGCGCACGTCGTACGCGACGACGGCCCGGTCGTCCGTGGAGGCGCCCCAGGTCAGGTCGACGGCGTTGGAGGTGATGCCGGCCGCGGACAGCGTGCCGGGTCGGGTCGGCGGTGTGGTGTCGGAGCTCGGCCTGGTCCGGCAGTCGACGACCGGGCTGGCGGGGGACGTGTTGCCGGACGCGTCCCGGGCGATGACGGTGAGGTTGTACGTCGTGTCGGGCGTGAGACCGGTCAACGCCTTGGAGGTCGAACTCCCCGGCGCCTCATCGATCTTGTTGCCGTGCTCGTAGATGTCGTACGCCGTCACGCCCACGTTGTCCGTGGCGGCGCCCCAGGCGAGGGTCAGGCCGTTCTCGCCGATGTCCGGGCAACTGGGCGGGCCGGGGCGGGTGGGCGCCTGGGTGTCGGCCGCCGCCGCGACGCCGGCGCGGTCCAGGTTGGGGCCGCCGGCGTCGCTGGTGGCGGTCGCGCGGATCTTGTTGGAGCCCGCCTTCAGCGGCACGTCGACGGTCTTCGTCGCCCAGGTGTCCCAGTCGGCGGTGGCCGGGAAGGAGACGCCGGAGGCGACGACGGTGCCGTCCACGGAGATGTCCATCGGCCGGTCGGTGGCCGTGCCGTTGGCGTACCGGAGGGCGAGCGACGAGGCCCCGGCTGCCGTCGCGCTCACCGTGAACTCGACGTAGGAGCCCTTGACGTTGGTGTAGTCGACGAAGCCGGTGCCCGTGTAGCCGGTGTGGTTGGTGGCGACGGCGCCCTGGGAGATGGCGGCGTCCTCGGCCTGGTAGTCGGTGGCCGCCCGGGCACCGCCCCCGGTGAGGCCGACGAGCGGCACGGCGAGGGCCAGGGGGAGACCCCACGCCAGTGGTCTGGTGGATCGGGTGGGTCGTTTCATGGTGGTGTCCCCTCAGCCCGTGTACCGGGTGAAGACCTTGAGGTAGTCGTACGGTTGCTGCGAGACGCCGCTGCACGCGTCGCCGTCGGTGCCCGAGCCGCAGGCGCGGTCACGGTTGACGGACCAGTAGGTGAGGCGCCCGATGTGGTGCTGCTGGGCGTAGGCGAGCATGGTCTGGAAGTCTGCGACGCGGACGCGTTCACCGGAGTCGTCGGTCTTGCCGTTCATCGAGGACAGCCCGATGTGGGCGTAGGCGGTGGCGTCGCTGTAGCCGTACGCCGACTTGACCCGCGCCTTGAGGCCCTCCATGGCCTGCGTGGTGAGGGTGCCCATGTTCGTGGTGCCGCCGCCGAAGTCGAACGGCATGACGCACCAGACGTCGTTCGCCAGACCGGAGTTCGCGGCCCGCTTGATCATGTCGACGCCGGTGGAGTCGGGGCCGCTGGTGGTGGTGCCGAAGGTGATGACGGTCTTCAGGCCGGGGTTGTTCGCCTTCACGGTCTTCAGCGCGTCGACGACTCGCTGCCGCACGGTGGCGTTCGACCACTCGGTGTTCTCGATGTCGATGTCGAGGGCCTTCAGCCGGTACGCGTCGATCACCTTCTGGTACGCGCCCGCCAGCGCCGAGGCGCTGGAGCACTTCTCGCCGAGCTTGTTCCCGCTCCAGCCGCCGACGGAGACCATGACGTCACCTCCGGCGGATCTGATCGCGTCGATCCTCGACTGGTCGGTGCCGCCGGTCAGCGGGCGGGAGCCGTCCCACTTCGGGTTGCAGCCGCCGTCGGAGAGGATGAACGCGAGCGTGAACCACTTGACGCCGGTCGCCGACATCACCGAGGTGGGGTTCGGCGGGTTGCCCCAGCCGAGGTACTCGTAGGGGGCGACGGCCATGCCTGGTGAAGCGGCCGCGCTCTTCAGGGAGTTGACGGGCTTCACGCGGATCAGCCGGGTCTCGCCGGGCCGCAGGCTCGCGCTGTAGGAGTCGTCGATCACACCCTTGTGGGAGCCGGACCACAGGTCGGTGACGTCTCCGGAGCCCGCGAAGCCGACCTTGGACCAGTCCACGGCGACGGTCGCGTTGCCGGACGTACCGGTGTTGAACAGGGCCACCACGTACTGGCCGTCGCTCTCCTTCTTGCTCCAGACCTGCTTGACCCCGCTGTTCACGATCCGCTGGGCGGCGACGCCGTCCTGGTCGACTCCGATGAGCCGGTCGTTCGTCAGCATCGCCTTGTCGACCGGGTCGAGATCGGTCAGGTCGGTGCCGAGCAGCAGCGGCGAGGCGGCCATCGCCCAGAGGGTGAAGTGGGACCGGCGCTGGTCGGCGGTGAGGCCGACCCGGTCGCCGTTGCCTATCTCCAGGGAGTCGAGGTCGTTCCAGCCGCCCGGACCGGCGTACGGCTGCCAGGAGGCCGCCGAGTTGAAGCGGGAGGAGACGTGCGACCAGTCGGTGAGCGGATAGCCGCTGCCGTTGTCACCCGGACCGCAGTAGCACTCCACGTCGCCCTGGGTACGCCAACTGTTCGCGTGCTTGCGCCAGGTGGAGGCGTCCGCGATCGCGAGGTTGTTGGACAGCGCGTAGGTGATGGGCCGCCCGGTGGCGCGCAGGGCCTTGTCCCAGGCCTGGACGTCGGGAATGTCCTGGCTGCCCACTCCGTCGATCTTGAGGTAGTCGACTCCCCAGGAGGCGAACTGCCGTGCCCAGGAGTTCACGAACTCCTGCGCGCCCGGCTTCCCGTAGTCGATGTAGTACATGTTCTTGCAGTTGTAGTTCTTCTCCGTCCTCGACGTGTCCGCGATGTCCTTGGCGTGGTACGAGGTTCCCTCGATCGGCGTGTTCCTGGTGACGGCGTTCTTGGCTATGCCGGGCGTCACGTAGAAGCCGAACTTCAGGCCCTTGGAGTGGATGTAGTCGGCCAGTGCCTTGATGCCGCCGGGGAACTTGGCCGTGTCCACGGTCCAGCGGCCGTAGGAGTCGACGACGAAGCCGTTGTCGTCGCACTTCTGCCAGAAGTCGTCGAGGTTGACGTGGACGAAGCCGTGGTTCTTGAGTCCGCCGGCCACGAGCGCGTCGGCCTGCGCCTTGATCTTCGCCTCGGTCGGCCATCGGCGCGTGAAGCTCCAACTGCTCCAGCCCATCGCGGGCCGGACCGACTGACCGTTGTCGGAGGCGGCCGCCGGGCGGGTGGCGGCCAGCAGCGGGACCACTGAGGCGATCAGCAGCCCGACCACGGTCAGGACCAGTGATCTGACGCGGGTGACGCGGGTGATGCCGGTCATGACTGTCCCCTCTTCGCGGACGTCGCGTACGAGGTGCCGATCCACACCTCGTCGATCCGCAGCCGCTGGTAGCGGGTCGTGTCGGTGGACGCGGCCCAGGTGGAGTCGACTTCGAGGCGTACGTAACGGGCGGTGGCGGCGGTCAGGTCGATGCCCTGCATGCCGCGGCGGCTCGGCAGCTGGCCGGTCTTCACCGGGCTGCCCCAGGTCGAGCCGTCAGCGCTCAGGTACACCTTGTAGTCCTTGATCCGCGCCGACTGCTCGGTGTCCGAGCGGGCGTAGGCGACGGAGTCCTCGCGCTGGTTGAGCCCGAGGTACTGGACCTTCTTCGAGCTGCCCAGGTCGAAGGTGAGGTTCACCGGGAGGGTCTTGTTGTTGTCCCAGTAGGTGCGGTAGTCGCCGTCACCGGCTGCCGAGCCCGCGTGCGAACTCGCCGAGGCGCTCGCGCTCACCTTGACGCCGGAGAGGATCCCCTGACGGCCGGCCGTCGTGACCTTGAACACCGTGTCGTACGGGTCCCAGTTCCCGAGCCCGGTGAGGGTGAGGACGCCGCCCGACTGCGACCACGAGACCGCCGCGCCCGTACGGAGGTTGGTGACCGACGCGACGCGGTAGCCGTTGTCGCGGACCCGCAGGGTGCTGGTGCTGGGCGGGGTCAGGACATGAATGTACTGGCGGTTGGCGTTGGTCTTGCTGATCGTGGTCACGCCGTGGGCGCCGTCGTTCCAGAAGCCCGGCTTGAGACCGCCGTACAGGTAGCCGCCGCCCTCGGTGCCGTGCAGGGACTCCCAGATGGGGCCGAGGTAGGAGTTCGCGAAGTTGTTGAAGTCGGCCTGGTTCGCCGGGAACTTGCCGTTGACCTGGGCGGTCTCGGCCATCAGTGCCTTCACGGACGAGCCGGCGTTGGTGACGAGGCGGCCGAGGGTGAGCATCTTGTCGACGGCCGGGTCGGTGCCGCCGTACCACCAGGAACCCGTGGAGGGCAGCTTGAAGTCGGCCTCGGTGAGACGGGGCTGAGCCGTGTAGACCGCCTGCGGGTAGTCGTACGCCGGCGTCATCCCGGTCTTCTGCTCGTTGCTGATCATGTCCATGATCGGCGTGTCTTCGTTGTTGTTGCTGATCGTGTAGTTCGGGCGCTTCTGGTAGATCTGCGCGTAGAGGCTGTTGCTCTCCCAGTACGCGTTGTCGTTGTCGATCCAGAAGCCGCCGAGGTCGGGGTAGCGGTCCATGACCTCGAAGAAGTTGTCGTAGCTGAATTGCCCGAAGCCGTCCCGGGTGGTCAGGTCGACGTCCTTGTTCTTGTACGAGGAGTACGCCGCCGAGTCGAGCCACTCATGGCCGCCCTCGGCGTGCCACTGCGGGTCGTCGGTCATGTAGAGGATGACCTTCAGCCCTTTGGCCTTCGTGGCGCTGACCAGCTCGCCGAGGAAGTCCCGCTTGGTGGAGCAGGAACCGGGGATCTTCGACGGCCAGGCGCGGGCGTAGCCGAGGCGGCTGTGGAAGGAGGCGAGGACGATGTACTGCGTGTGCAGCTTCTGGGCCTCCTTCACCCAGTAGTCGGCGTTCCAGCCGCCGTCGGTGACGTCCTTCTCCCAGTCGGTGCAGCTGGTGTGGGCGGGCGCGGTGCGCAGGCCCCAGTGCAGGAAGAGGCCGCCGACGGAGTCGCGCAGGAATTCCTGGCGGGGGTTCTCCAGGTCGAGCGGCTTCGCCGGCGCGGCCGCGCAGTTCTCGCTCGACCCGCTGCCCGACACCCGCAGCGCGCCACCGGAGGTGTTCTGACTGTCCGTCAGACAGTAGCCGGTGACGTTCTGGAAGCCCACGTCGTACGGGGAGCCGCTGCCGCGCTGGACGGTGAGGCCGGTGAACCTGATTCCGCTCGCCGCGTTCGCGATGACCGCGGGGCGTCCGTCGTCGGCCGCGGACCTCACCGAGCTGTCGGTGAAGGTGACGTTGTCGGCGTTGTGCAGGTACCAGCCGTACGCCGGCCGGGTGCCGATGGCCTTCGGGTTGTAGTCGGCCGGGTCGTTGCTCGGCACCGCGGTGGACATGGTGCCGTTGCCGCCGGGGACCGTGATGTCGACGTCGGTGAACGTCACACCGTTGATGCGGTGGCCGTTCTCGCCCCACAGGGTGGGGCTGAAGGACGGGCTGGTGCCGGTGGCCGTGATGTTGTCGTACGTGACGTTGCTGATGGAGCCGACGCCCGGGTTGTTCCCGCAGCGTTTCCGGGTGCCGATCTTCTGCATGATCGGCGAGTGGACGCCGGTCATCGTGATGTCGCGGTAGTGGACGTCGGAGATCTTCGCGCCGTCCATCGACACCATGCCGAGGCCGGACTTGTCGGCGCCCTCGATGCGGATGTTCTCGAATCGGTAGTCCGAGAAGTCGCCGCAGGTCTCGGAGCCGAACATCAGGGCGTTGCAGCAACGGGCGGACAGATACGAGTCGTTGACCCGGACGTGTCCGTTGGCGAGCTTGGCGCCGAGGGCGTAGTCGCTCTTGAAGGCCAGTGCGTCGTCGTTGGCCTTGATGCTGGCGTTGGTGATCGTGACGTTGGTGGTGGAGATGATGTTCCAGCCATCGCGGTCGCTCGCCGTGTCGATGGTCAGGCGGTCCGAGACGACGTTCTTACAGCCGTTGATGAGGGCCGCGAAGTGGCCGCCGCGGCGGAGCGTGAGGCCGTCCCCGAGGCGCAGTCCGTCGCACCGGGTCAGCGAGATGATCTTGTCGGCCTCCCCGGAGTCCGGGTTGCCGGTGATCAGGTTGCCCATGCCGTCGATGACGCCCTGGCCGACGAAGGCGATGTCGGTGAGCCGGTCGCCGTAGATCATCGCGTCGCGGAAGTGACTGTGCCCGTAGTCCTGGTAGGCGTCGTTCGGGTTGGACTCGGCCTTGTCGTAGCTGTCGGCGCTGGAGCCCTGGATCGTGGCGCCCTTGTCGAGCTGGAGCGTCACGTGGCTCTTCATGTGGATGGTGTTCTTGGACTTGTAGTCGCCCGCGGGGAAGCGGACCGTGGCGCCGCCGCTCGTCGAACCGGCCGCGGTGATGGCCTTGTTGATGGCGGGCGTGTCGTTGGTGGAGCCGTCTCCCTTGGCGCCGTAGTCGCGGACGTCGAGGACGGTGGCGGCGACGGGAGCGGTTGACGGGGCGGCGGGAGCGGCGGGATGGGTGAGCCCGAGGACCACGGCGAAGGCGAAGAGAACGATGGCCGCGACCCTGTGCCCGGGAACGGTGGGGGGTCTCATCGGGCGTCGCTCCTCATACGAGCTGGTAGCCACGGAGGTTGGTGAGCAGGAGGTAGGTGTTCTGCAGGGATCCGGAGGTGTCGCCGAGGGAGCGGTAGATGCCCCACTTCGGGCGCACCCGGTCGGCGAGGAAGGTGTCGACGCCGGTCTTCGACGCGTCGATGACGGTCGAGCCGCCGCTCTTGAGGATCCAGCGGACCGAACCCGCCGACCCGTTACCGACCTTGATCTGGAAGTCGACGTCGGTCCATGTGTCGTGCAGGGGGTCCAGATCGGTGCGCCCGATGAGGATGTCGTCGATGGCGAGCTTCAGCTCGATGGTCTGCTTGCCGTTGACCCGGCGCAGGGACTGCACGACGATCGGCGAGCTGCCGGCGCCCGGCTGCTTCATCTGCATGATGTGCGTGAAGGTGGTGGTCGCCTTCAACGAGCTAGGGATGTACATGGAGTACGTGACTCGCCAGGTCTGGCCCTGAGTCCACTTGAGGTAGCTGCTGCCGCTGGTGCGCAGTCCGGTGACCTCCTGCCGCTGCCGGTCGGTCGACGTGTCACGGTCGACCGTGTGCATGTTGAAGCGCCAGTTGTTGCCGGTGGCGTAGATGTGCGGCGCTCCGGCGGTGTGCGAGTCGGCGCGGTCGTCCTCGATCGTCTCGAAGGCGCCCAGGCCGTCCTCGCTCGCGGACGGCGCCCACTTCTGCTGCCAGGAGGCGGCGTGCGCCGTGGTCGCGGCCGGGAGACCGACCGCGGCTCCCGCCGCGCCGCCGAGGGCGGCACCCAACAGCCTCCTTCTGGATGTGCTCATGACACTAATCACCTCGCAGCTGTTCGTTCATGATCAGGAATGCGCCCAGCCCGTGGAAGTCGTTGGTGGCCCGGGTGCGGGCGATGTAATACGCGTAGTCCCCGACGTTCGTGCCTTCGGAGATGTCGGCGAGCTCGGTGCGGCCGTCGGTGCCGACCGAGAGCTTCGCCAGGACGCCCTGATAACCGCGGCGGGCGACGGCCTTGTAGTGCCGGTCGAGGTACCCCTGTCGGGCGCCGCGGTCGAGGGCGTAGGTGAACATGCTGGAGCAGGACGTCTCGGTCCAGTTGCCGCTGCTGCCGCCCTTGTCGATCACCTGGAACCAGCGCCCGGTCGCCGGGTCCTGGTACGCCTCCAGGCCGACCGCCAACTTGCGGAGGATCTTGAGGAGTTGGGCCCGGCGGCGGTGGTTGGCGGGGATCGCGTCGAGCACGTTGGTGATCGCCATGGAGTACCAGCCGACCGCTCGGCACCAGTGCTCGGGGGCGAGCCCGGTCTGCGGGTCCGCCCAGCTCACGCTCTTCGACTCGTCGTAGGCGTGCTTCAGCAGGCCGCTCGCGACTTGGAGGTGGCTGCCGTAGAGGGAGAGCTGCTTGGCCGCCTCGTCGTCGGCGTACGCCTGGTCGCCGAACTCCTTGCCGTACTCGACGAGGAACGGGTTCACCATGTAGACGCCGTCCGCCCAGAGTTGGTTGGCGCGGCTGGCGGTGTCGGCGTGCCAGAAGCCGCCGTCGGAGGTGCGCGGAAAGGTGTTCAGGCGGTCGCGGATCTTCTTCGCCGCCTTGCGGTAGCGGTCGTCACCCGTCTCGTGGTGCAGGATCACCAGCAGGCGGCCGGCCTGCATGCTGTCCAGGCTGTTGAAGGGCTGGTCCATGGAGCCGTCGCTCTTCACGAAGCGGTCGACGTAGTCCTTGATGTAGGTGAGGTAGCGGGCCTCGTGCGTGCGCCGGTAGGTGAGGTACTGGCCGTAGAGGTAGAGGCCGACCGGGTAGGACCAGCTGCCGATGGTGCTCGGGGTGTAGCGGGCCATGGTGGAGTCGACGAGGGCCACGGACCAGTCGGGGGCGGCGGCCGGGCGGCTCCCGGGCCGCGCGTCCGCGGCGGCGGCGGCCGGGGACGGGGCGGCCGCCGGCAGAGCGGACAGGGTGACGGCGGCCAGGGCGATGGTGGTCAGCGCCGTGGACATGCGTCGGCGTGTCATGTTCCTCCCTTTCGAATGAGGCCTTGCGGCGGGGGCCTTCGCGGCAGAGGGCATGGCCTGCCGGACCCTTTCATCCGATGTCTGGCGAACGGGAGCCTCCGTCTACGCGGTCGGCGGCGTGGTCTTGCTCATGGATGTGACCTGCTTTCCGGAAGGTGGGGGGCATGGAAAGTCCAGGACAGCACGGCGTTCACATAGGTGTACTGAATTCAGCGACTCGTTCGACAGCGCCATACAGATTTGCGGCACGAAGCCACGTGGTCAATGGTCCGGACCGAAGACGTCGGATGCATTTCCGGCCAATCTCCGGCCGATCCCGCACTGCTGACACTGACTCACCGGTCAGCCACGAGGGATCCGGATCGATTCGGACGGATATATCGATTCAGACGGATATGGTGGTCAGGAATTCCTCGCGGCGCGTGATCGTTGAGTATGGGAGTGCCATCTGACGACAACCGTAAGGATCAAGAGCTCGTGAGCAGCAAGGTCCCCCCGATCATCCTGAACAACGGCGTCGAGATGCCCCAGCTGGGTTTCGGCGTCTGGCAGGTGCCGGACGACGAGGCGCAGCAGGCGGTCACCACCGCGCTGGAGGCCGGGTACCGCAGCATCGACACAGCGGCGATCTACGGCAATGAAGAGGGCACCGGCAAGGCCATCGCCGCCTCCGGAGTCCCGCGCGAGAATCTCTTCGTCACCACCAAGCTCTGGAACAGCGACCAGGGATACGACGCCACCCTGCGCGCCTTCGACACCTCGCTGGAGAAGCTCGGCCTGGACTACGTGGACCTGTACCTGATCCACTGGCCCACCCCCTCCCGGGACCTGTACGTCGACACGTACAAGGCGTTCGAGAAGCTGCACGCCGACGGCCGGATCCGGGCGATCGGGGTCTCCAACTTCGAACCCGAGCACCTGGAGCGGCTGATCGCCGAGACGTCCGTCGTCCCGGCCGTCGACCAGATCGAGCTGCACCCGCATCTGCAGCAGGCCAAGGCCCGCGAGTACCACGCGGAGCAGGGCATCGCCACCGAGGCCTGGTCGCCGCTCGGCCAGGGCAAGGGCCTCCTGGAGGTCCCGGCGATCGTGGCCATCGCGCAGAAGCACGACCGCACGCCGGCCCAGGTCGTGCTGCGCTGGCACCTCCAGCTCGGCAACGTGGTGATCCCCAAGTCCGTGACGCCGTCCCGGATCAAGGAGAACATCGAGGTGTTCGACTTCAGTCTGGACACCGAGGACCTCGCGGCGATCAGCGCCCTGAACGAGGACCGGCGCCTGGGCCCCGACCCGGTGACGTTCAACCAGGCCTGAGCCGTTCGCCCCAGCGCCCCGGGACCGCCATGGCGGTCCCGGGGCGCTGTCGTACCCGGGGCGCGGTCGCGCCCGGCCTGTGAACGGAAGTCGCGAGGGACCGGCGTCCAGAGACTTGACGAGGCCATGCCGAGAGGGCACCTTGGTTCCCGCCAGGTAAGGAAACTTTCCTAACAGAAGGGGGCCCCACAGTGCGTATGCGACCACTGACCCTCGTCGTGACCTGCTCGGCCGCCCTGCTCACCGCCGGAGTGCTCCCCGCGACGGCCACCGGCGCCCCCTCACCGACATCCGCCCAGGAGGGCACGGTCAGCGCGGCCGACCTGCTCGCCAAGGTGTCGGGCTGCTCGCAGCTCTCCAACGGCAAGTACCGGACCGACGACGAGACCTCGGCCACGGTCCCCGTGTGCGGCAAGAACGGCGCGGTGTTCTGGAAGGCCGACATGGACATCGACTGCGACGGTCAGCGCACCTCGAAGTGCAACGAGGACACCGACCCCTGGTACCAGGACGACACGGCGTTCCACCAGTCCAACGGCAAGCCGCTGAAGGCCGACTCACTGCCGTACGTCGTCGTGCCCAGCTCCAGCAGCATCTGGAACTACTCCGGCGCCGGCATCAAGGGCGGCGGCGTGGTCGCCGTGATCTACAACAACAAGGTCGAGTACGCGGTCGTCGGCGACACCGGCCCCACGAAGATCATCGGCGAGGCCTCGTACGCCACCGCGAAGGCCCTCGGCATCGACCCGGACCCGGAGTCCGGGGGAACCGACTCCGGGGTGACCTACATCCTGTTCAAGAACTCCCAGGTGTCCCCCATCGAGAACCACAACGCGGCGGTCACCCTCGGCAACCGCCTCGCACAGCAGTTCCTGCGGGACAACTGAGCGCCTGAGCACGTCAGTTGGGCTGCCCGATCGGCCGTACGACGACGGTGTTGACGTCGACTCCCTCGGGCTGCCGCATCGCCCACACCACCGAGTCGGCGATCTGGTCGGCGGTGAGGAGGTGGCCGGGCGGCAGGCTGCCGAGGTCGTCCCAGAACGGGGTCTCCACCCGGCCGGGAGCGACCAGCGTGACGCCGATGCCCCACTCGGTGACCTGACGGCGCGTGTTCTCGGCGAGACCGGTCACCGCCCACTTCGTCGCCCCGTAGAGGTTGCCCGGCGTGGGCACGAACCCGGCGACACTGCCGACCAGGACGATCCGGCCGCGGGACTCCTTCAGCGCCTCGACGGAGGCCCGGATGAGGAACGCGGGCCCGAGGACGTTGGTCAGCACCATGTCGGTCCAGCCGGCCGGGTCGCCCTCGGCGACCGAGTCGTGGGTGGCGGAACCGGCGTTGGCGACGACGGTGTCCAGTCGCCCGAACTCCTTCAGCGTACGGTCGACCGCCGACCGTATGTCGTCGTACTCGGCCGTGTTGCCGACGACCGTCAACAGCCCCTCCGGGTTGCCGAGTTCTTCGGCGAAGCCGCGCAGCCGCTCCTCACCGCGGCCGGTGACGGTCACCCGCCACCCGGCCTCCAGCAGCTGCCGTGCGACAGCGGCGCCGATGCCGCTGCCGCCGCCGGTGATGAGTGCGACCCGAGAGTCGGTCATGGTGTGGTGCCCCCTGTGTGGTGGTGAACGCGGGTGAGTCCATCACTTGGAGCGCTCTCGAAGTCAAGGGCCGACCTGCCGCACGGGGTGCGGCTACTGCGCCCGGACCGCCGTGTACACGGTGTGCGCCGCCAGCACGAACACGTCGGACCGCCGGTGCACGCTCGCCTCGTCGTCCGCGTCCAGGAGCCGGTCGAGGGTGGCGCGGTCGTCGGCGTCGAGGGCGTCGGCCAGGCCGTCGCGCAGCCGGGACAGGGAGGCGGCGACGTAGGCGCGGGCCCGGTCGGAGGCCGGGGCGGGCAGGTCGAGGAGGAAGCTGCGGGTGCGGGTGTGCTTCAGGCCCGCGGCGGCCAGCAGGGCCGGCCAGTCCTCGGTCTCGGCGACGGAGCCCGGCAGGTCGTCCCGCATCCGGTTGAACCACTCCTGCTCCGCCGCCTCCAGCCGCGCCTGCAGGCCGGGGCGGCCGATGCCGATGTCGCGGGGCAGGAACCGCGGGGAGAGGCCGCCCTCCATGAGCGCCACCGTCCCGCCGGGTGCGAGCCGCTCGGCGAAGGCGGTGAGGGCGGTGCGCTGGTCGCCTAGGTGGTGCAGGCTGCGGCCCGCCCACAGGAGGTCGGCCGGGTAGTCCAACTCACCGAGTACGTCCGGCAGTTCACCGGCCAGAGTGTCGAAGCGGTCGCCGTACCCGAGCCGCTCGGCCCGCGCCTGGGCGCGGTCGAGGAGGGGCGCGGAGCCGTCCACGGCGACCACGCGGGCACCGGGGAAGACCTCGGCGAACAGACACGAGACGACGCCGGGTCCGCTGCCCGCGTCGACGATCAGTCCCGGCTCGGTCACCTCCTTGCCCAGCCATGCGAGGGCCCGTTCATAGAGGGGTGCGTAGAGCTCGGCCTGGGATTCCAGGTGCGGGGCCATCTCGGCCCAGTCGATGTCGGTGTGGTTGTGGTGGTGGTTGCCGTGGTGGTGGTCGTGCGCCATGGTGGACAGCCTCTCGCTGGGTGTGACGCCAGCCTGCGCCGACGCACCGTGCGAGAGCCACTGCTGTTGCCGGGGCGGCAAAAAACGCCATGGCCCGGGGACGCTGCGCGTGATCCGCCGGGGCCTCGGTCGAGGGGAGTGACCGAGGCCCCGGCGGACCGGGTTCAGCGGATCAGGACAGCGGGGGGTACGCGTTCTGCATCAGCTGCTGGAACTGGGCGGAGAACCATTTCCCGGACAGCGGCGCGTTCGGCAGGGCGCCGGACATGTTGTTGTTGTTGCGCGGGTTGCCCGTGTACGTCGGGTCGCACATGCGGTCGAAGCCCTTGCCCTCGTCGTTCGGGATCGCGCTGCTGGACCCGTCGGACTCCCCCGGGGGCTTCATCCACACATAGGCGTCGATCCCGGGCGCAGGGCTGGCCTTGGGCCTCTCTCCCAGGCCTGCACCGGCCTGGTTGCACCAGTTGCCCGTGTTGTAGCGGCGGTCGTAGCGGCCGCCGTCGACGTAGGTGTCGACGCTGGTCGTCGCCCCGGGGCCGGTGGGCCGGGCGGAGCCGCCCCAGCCGTTGCGGGAGGTGTCGATCAGCATGCCGATGCCGGAGTTGAAGCCGGCCGACACCAGCTGGCTGCGGAAGGCCTGGGCGAAGGACAGCTCGTCGACGTAGCGGTTCCAGTCGACCCACTTCGACTCGCGGACCGACTTGCCGGCCACGGAGTCGTTGATGGTGAAGTTGTTCTCCTTCAGGGCGCTGTAGTTGGCCGTGTTGGTGATGAAGCCGTGGACGTCGTTGACCGTGGCGCCCTCGGTGGTCGCGGCTTCCTTCATCAGGGCGGCAGTGGGGGCGAAGTTGTCGTCCCAGCCGATCCAGCCGTGGTGGCCCGCGTCGATGTAGTTGTAGACGTTGGGCACGTCACCGAGCTTGTTCAGGGCGTAGCCGATGCCCTTCTGGTAGTTGCCGTTGGCCTTCATCACGTCGCACTGCGGGGTGGCGGTGACGCGGCTGCCGGTGTTGGTGACGAGGTTGGGCAGCGAGTCGATCTCGACGGTGGTGACGATCCGCAGCGAGGCGTACTTCGAGTCCGCGAGGATGGCCTTGATCGGGTCGATGTACTGCGTCTTGTACTTGTCGATCTCCGTCGGGCCGAGCTCGCCGTTGGAGGCGAGGGCCGCGCAGTCGCGTCCGGGCAGGTCGTAGATGACCAGCTGGACGACCATCTCTCCGGAGCCCTTCTGCCGCAGGGCCTCGTCGAGGTGGGCGCGCAGACCCATCTTGCCGCCGGTGCCGTTGATCGCGGCGATCCGGTCCAGCCACACGCCGGTGGGCTGGTTGGAGATCCGGCTGCCGCCCGGCTCGGCCGCGGCGTTGGCGGACCACTCGGGGTTCACGTACACCTTGGCGCCGGCGTACGGGTTGTCGACCCGGCTACCGGGGGTGCCGGGGTCCGTCGGGCCCGGGTCGGTCGGGCCGCCGCCGCCGTCGACGTTGCAGGTCACGCCGTCGAGGGTGAAGGTGGCCGGGATGGCGTTGCTGCCGCTGTAGGTGCCCTGGAAGCCGAAGCTGACCGAACCGCCGGTGCCCAGCGTCCCGTTGTAGGTCTCATTGGCCGCGGTGACGGCGGCCCCGCTCTGGCTGATCTTGGAGTTCCAGAAGTTGGTGACCTTCTGGTTGCCGGCGTACGACCACTTCACCGCCCAACTGGACTTGGCGGCACCGTTGTTGGTGACGGTGACGGCGGCGGTGAAGCCGGTGTCCCACTGGTTCTGCACCTTGTAGTCGACGGTGCAGGGGACGGCGGCGATGCCGGTGTCCGAGGGCACGACGGCGAGCGCGGTGCCGGAGGCCCCGGCGACCAGCGCCATCGCGGCGAGCATCGCTGTTCTGGTACGGCTCATGAGTGGGGGTTTCCTTCTCCGTTGCGGGTGTTCATTGCGGGTGGTGAAGGTGGTGAGGGGTGGTACTGACGGTGAGCGTGGTGCGGGTTCATCCGTTCAGGGCGCGCAGGTGGTCGCGCAGCCCGATGCCGAACGACGTGGGGGTTCCGTCGTAGCCGGCGATGAGGGAGGGCCCGGAGGAGCAGTCCCAGGCGTTCCAGGTCCACCCCAGGTAGGACAGGCCGCGGTCGTCGAACCACTTCATGACCCGGTCGATGAAGGAGTGCGCGCAGGTGTTCTCGCCGATCTCCCCCGCGACCAGGGGGACCTGGGCGGCGACGGGCGCCAGCGTGGAGCTCCAACAGCTTTCGTTGGAGCAGGAGTTGAAGTTGTACACGTGCCAGGCGGCGGCGAGGTTGCCCGCCGGGTCGGTGGGCTTGTACGTCAGCCACTGGCTCAGGTCGTTGGAGTACGCGATCCCGCCCGCCAGGATCACGTTCCTGGAGCCGGTGGCCCGTACGGCGTCGACGAGATCCTGCATACCGGCGACCGCGTACCCGATGCCGGGGCAGGTCCCGCCGTCGCGCCAGCACTGCCACGCCTGGGTGGTCGTGGAGGTGGCACGGTCCGGGTAGGGCTCGTTGAACAGGTCGAACACCACGGCCGGGTCGCTCTTGAAGGTGTTGGCCACCGAGGTCCAGAACGACGGCGTGTACTGCATGTCCGGCATCGGCTTCTGGCAGCTGGCGTGCACGTCGGAGCAGCCTGCGGAGTTGCCGGTGTACTGGCCCCAGGTCCAGTGCAGTTCGACCACGGGGGTCATCCCGTGCGCCTTCACCTTCGCCACCAGGTCCTTGACGGCGTTGATGTAGTTCGCCCCGGCGTACTCGGGCTTGATGTTGGACAGCCCGAGCCAGCACTCCTCGTTCAGCGGAATGCGGACCGTGTTCGCCTTCCAGTCCGCGATCGCCTTGATCGCGGTGTCGTCGACCGGCCCGTCCCAGATGCCGCGCCCCTGGACGCACATGAACTCGCCGCCGGAGCGGTTGACGCCGAGCAGGCGACGGGCTTTCCCGCCCGCGTCCACGAGTTTGTTCCCGGAGACGTGCAGCGCGGGCGGCTTGTCACCGGTGTCCGGCGGGTCGGTCGGGGGAGGTGTGGGCGGCGGTTCGGTGTCGACGTTGCACGGGGTGCCGTTCAGTCGGAACGACGTCGGTACGGGGTTGGCGGTGGACTTGGACGCGACGAACCCGCCGCTGACGCTCGCGCCGGTGCCCAGCGAGCCGTTCCAGCTCTCGTTGGACGCGGTCACGGTGGTGCCGGACTGGGACCACTTGGCGCCCCAGCCCTGGGTGAGCTTCTGCCCGCCTGCGAAGTCGAAGCCGAGGCTCCAACCGCTCAGGGCCGCGGCGTTGTTGGTGATCTTCACGGCACCCTGGAAGCCGGTGTCCCACTGGCTGGTGACGGAGTACTCCACCGTGCAGGCGGGGGTGGCGCCCTGGGCCGTGACCACCGGAACGGTCACGCCTCCTATGAGGGCGGCCGCGCCGGCGACGACTGAAAGTACTGAACGCGGGGGGTGTCGCATGAGCGACTCCTTGCAGCTCAGCGCGTTGTGACCAACGCGTCGACTGATGGAATCGCTCCCACTGGTGTCTCGAAGCTAGCGCCAAGCGTCAGTAAAGAACAGGGGCGTCACTGACTTTCCCTCAACTGGTACAGGTCGAATCTTTTCGACTCTTCAAACATCTTGACCCCTCGCACCCTCATCCTCACTATGGGAGCGCTCCCACTGGTTCAAGCCTTGACTTCTCCCCCCCACCGCAAGGAGGAACCAGCACATGCATCCCAGACGCGGACGCCGTACCGCGCGGCGCCTGTGGACCGCCGTCGTGGCGGCCCTGGCCCTCCCGTTGACCATGCTGAGTACGGGATCGACTCCCGCCCGCGCGGCGGCGCTCCAGTGCAGTGTCGACTACAAGACCAATGACTGGGGTTCGGGCTTCACCGCGGACCTGACGCTCACCAACCGGGGCACGGATCCGATCAACGGCTGGACGCTGACGTACGCGTACGCGGGCAACCAGAAGCTGAGCAACGGCTGGAACGGCACCTGGTCGCAGTCCGGGCAGACGGTCACGGTGAAGAACGCGACCTACAACGCGAACATCGCGGCCGGGGCGGCGGTGAGCACGGGCGGGCAGTTCACCTACAGCGGCACCAACACCGCGCCCACCTCCTTCGCGGTCAACGGCACGCCCTGCACCGGCGCGCACCAGCCGCCGATCACCGTGCTGACCAGCCCCGCAGCCGGCGCCGTCTACTCGCAGGGCACCGCGGTCCCGCTCGCGGCCACCGCCGCGGCCGCGGACAGCGCGACCATCAGCAAGGTCGAGTTCTACGACAACACGACCCTGCTGGGCACGGACACGAGCGCGCCGTACACCCTGTCCGCAACCGGCTTGACCGTGGGCAGCCACTCGCTGCTGGCGAAGGCCTACGACAGTCTGGGCGCGTCCGCGGAGTCCACTCCGGTCGGCATCACCGTCGCCTCGGGTCCCGCCGTGGTGGCGTCGCCGACCCAACTGCCCGTGCAGCAGGGCAAGACGGCCACGTACGACGTGAAGCTGTCGACCCAGCCGTCCGCCAACGTGACCGTGACGACCACCCGCACGGGCGGCAACACGGGCCTCACGGTGACCGGCGGCGCGTCGCTCGTCTTCACCCCGTCGAACTGGAGCACCGCGCAGAAGGTGACCATCACCGGCAACGCCACCGGCACCGGCGCGGCGACCTTCGAGTCGACGGCCACCGGCCATGCCAAGGCCACGGTGACGGCGACCCAGATCGCGGCGACCAAGGAGTACGACGCCCGCTTCCTGGAGCTCTACGGCAAGATCACCAACCCGGCGAACGGCTACTTCTCACCCGAGGGAATCCCCTACCACTCGGTGGAGACGCTGATCGTCGAGGCTCCCGACCACGGCCACGAGACCACGTCGGAGGCCTACAGCTACCTGCTGTGGCTGCAGGCGATGTACGGCAAGGTGACGGGCGACTGGACCAAGTTCAACGGCGCCTGGGACATCATGGAGAAGTACATGATCCCCACCCACGCCGACCAGCCGACCAACTCCTTCTACAACGCCTCCAAGCCGGCGACCTACGCGCCCGAGCTGGACACCCCGAACGAGTACCCGGCGAAGCTGGACACCGGGGTCTCGGTCGGCTCGGACCCGATCGCCGGTGAGCTGAAGAGCGCCTACGGCACGGACGACATCTACGGCATGCACTGGCTGCAGGACGTCGACAACGTCTACGGCTACGGCAACGCGCCCGGCAAGTGCGAGGCGGGCCCGTCGGACACCGGCCCGTCGTACATCAACACCTTCCAGCGGGGTGCCGAGGAATCCGTCTGGGAGACGGTCCCGCAGCCGACCTGTGACGCCTTCAAGTACGGCGGCAAGAACGGCTACCTGGACCTGTTCACCGGTGACTCCTCCTACGCCAAGCAGTGGAAGTTCACCAACGCCCCGGACGCCGACGCGCGTGCCGTGCAGGCCGCGTACTGGGCGGACGTCTGGGCCAAGGAGCAGGGCAAGGGCTCCGAGGTCTCCGCGACCGTGGGCAAGGCCGCGAAGATGGGCGACTACCTGCGCTACGCCATGTACGACAAGTACTTCAAGAAGGTCGGCAACTGTGTCGGCCCGAGTGCCTGCCCGGCGGGCACCGGCAAGGACGCCTCGTTCTACCTGCTGTCCTGGTACTACGCCTGGGGCGGCGCGACCGACACCAACGCGGGCTGGGCCTGGCGCATCGGCTCCAGCCACGCCCACGGCGGCTACCAGAACCCGCTCGCCGCGTACGCGCTCAGCAGCTACGCCCCGCTGAAGCCCAAGTCGGCGACCGGACAGGCGGACTGGACCAAGTCCCTCCAGCGGCAGCTGGAGTTCTACCGCTGGCTGCAGTCCGACGAGGGCGCGATCGCGGGCGGCGCGACCAACAGCTGGGCGGGCCGGTACGCGACTCCGCCGGCCGGCAAGTCGACCTTCTACGGCATGTACTACGACCAGCAGCCCGTCTACCACGACCCGCCGTCCAACCAGTGGTTCGGCTTCCAGACGTGGTCGATGGAGCGGGTCGCCGAGTACTACCAGCAGACGGGGAACGCGGCTGCCAAGGCGGTCCTCGACAAGTGGGTCGACTGGGCGCTGTCCAAGACCACGATCAACCCGGACGGCTCCTACCGGATCCCCTCGACGCTGCAGTGGTCGGGCCAGCCCGACACCTGGAACGCCTCGAGTCCCGGCGCCAACAGCGGACTCCACGTCACCGTCGCCGACTACACCGACGACGTCGGTGTGGCCGCCTCGTTCGCCAAGACCCTGACGTACTACGCCGACCGGTCCGGTGACACGGAGGCGAAGACGACGGCGAAGGCGCTGCTGGACGGCATGTGGAAGAACAACCAGGACGCGCTCGGGATCGCCGTGCCGGAGACCCGCGCCGACTACAACCGCTTCGATGACGGCGTGTACGTCCCGAGCGGCTTCAGCGGGAAGATGCCGAACGGCGACACGATCAACTCCTCCTCGACCTTCACCTCGCTCAGGTCGTTCTACAAGAGCGACCCGGCCTGGTCGAAGATCGAGAGCTACCTCGCGGGCGGTGCCGCGCCCTCGTTCACGTACCACCGGTTCTGGGCCCAGGCGGACATCGCCCTGGCAATGGGTTCGTACGCGGAGCTCCTCGAATAGTCCCCGCCGAGCGCTCCGCGGGAACGCGGTGGCCCACTGCCGGCCACCGCGCTTCCCCGGAACCGCTTGAAAGCTCCGCGTGCGCGGCCCCGTCACCGGACGGCGGGGCCACCTGGCCGGGCGGTCCCCACCCGCACTGGGGGCCGCCCGGCCGTCGCACGTTCCGCTCCCCCACGAAGGCACCCAGGAAGGACCCCCACCGTGCGAAGAACCCGCGTCCTCACGGCCGTCCTCGCCCTCGCCGCCGGCCTGCTGGCCGGCACACCCCCCGCACTGGCCTCGGCCACCGACCAGGCGACGATCGCGGCCGAGTCGTACACCTGGAAGAACGCCCGCATCGACGGCGGCGGCTTCGTGCCCGGCATCGTCTTCAACCGCAAGGAGAAGAACCTCGCCTACGCCCGCACCGACATCGGTGGCGCGTACCGCTGGCAGGAGTCGAGCAGGACGTGGACGCCGCTGCTCGACTCGGTCGGCTGGGACGACTGGGGGCACACGGGGGTGGTGAGCCTCGCGTCCGACTCCGCCGACCCGAACAAGGTGTACGCGGCGGTCGGCACGTACACCAACAGCTGGGACCCGAAGAACGGCGCGGTGCTCAGGTCGTCGAACCGGGGCGCCAGCTGGCAGACGGCGAACCTGCCGTTCAAGCTGGGCGGCAACATGCCGGGGCGTGGCATGGGTGAGCGGCTCGCGGTCGACCCGAACAAGAACAGCGTGCTGTATCTGGGCGCGCCCAGCGGCAAGGGCCTGTGGCGGTCGACCGACTCGGGGGCCACCTGGTCGCAGGTGACCAACTTCCCCAACGTCGGCAACTACGTGCAGGATCCGAGCGACACCTCGGGCTACGCCAACGACAACCAGGGCATCGTCTGGGTCACCTTCGACGAGTCCACGGGCACGTCCGGCAACGCCACGAAGACGATCTACGTCGGGGTCGCCGACAAGGACAACGCGGTGTACCGCTCGACCGACGCGGGCGTCACCTGGACGCGGCTCGCCGGCCAGCCGACCGGTTACCTCGCGCACAAGGGCGTACTGGACACGGTCAACGGCTACCTGTACCTCGCGTACAGCGACAAGGGCGGCCCGTACGACGGCGGCAAGGGTCAGCTGTGGCGGTACGCGACCGCGACGGGCACGTGGACGAACATCAGCCCGGTCGCGGAGGCCGACACGTACTACGGCTTCAGCGGGCTGACGGTCGACCGGCAGAAGCCGGGCACGGTGATGGCGACGGCCTACAGCTCCTGGTGGCCGGACACGCAGATCTTCCGCTCGAAGGACAGCGGCGGCACCTGGACGAAGGCGTGGGACTACACGTCGTACCCGACCCGCGCGAACCGCTACACGATGGACGTGTCGTCGTCCCCGTGGCTGACATGGGGCGCGAACCCGTCGCCGCCCGAGCAGACGCCCAAACTGGGCTGGATGACCGAGGCGTTGGAGATCGACCCGTTCAACTCCAACCGGATGATGTACGGCACGGGCGCGACGATCTACGGCACGGAGAACCTCACGAACTGGGACAGCGGCAGCCAGTTCGCCATCAAGCCGATGGTGCAGGGGCTGGAGGAGACCGCGGTCAACGACCTCGCCTCTCCCCCGTCGGGCGCGCCGCTGCTGAGCGCGCTCGGTGACGTCGGCGGGTTCCGGCACACGGACCTGACGAAGGTCCCGTCGATGATGTTCACGTCGCCGAACTTCACCACGACCACGAGTCTGGACTTCGCCGAGACCAACCCCAACACCGTGGTGCGCGTGGGGAATCTGGACTCCGGCCCGCACATCGCGTTCTCCACGGACAACGGCGCCAACTGGTTCGCCGGGACGGACCCTTCGGGGGTCTCGGGCGGCGGGACGGTCGCGGCGGCGTCGGACGGCAGCCGCTTCGTGTGGAGCCCGGCGGGCACGGGGGTGCAGTACGCCACCGGCTTCGGTACGTCGTGGCAGACGTCGAGCGGGATCCCGGCCGGCGCGATCGTCGAGTCGGACCGCGTCGACCCCAAGACCTTCTACGGCTTCAAGTCCGGGAAGTTCTACGTCAGTACGGACGGCGGCGCCACCTTCACGGCGTCCTCGGCGACCGGCCTGCCCGGCGGCGACAGCGTGCGCTTCAAGGCGCTGCCCGGCGGGAAGGGCGACGTGTGGCTGGCGGGGGGTGCGACGGACGGGGCGTACGGGCTGTGGCACTCCACGAACGGCGGCACGTCCTGGACCAAGCTGTCAGGCGTCGAGCAGGCGGACGCGATCGGCTTCGGCAAGGCGGCCGCGGGGGCCGCGTACCAGACCCTCTACACCAGCGCGAAGATCGCCGGTGTCCGGGGGATCTTCCGCTCCACCGACAAGGGTGCGACCTGGATCCGTGTCAACGACGACGCCCACCAGTGGGGTTGGACGGGCGCGGCGATCACGGGTGACCCCCGGGTCTACGGTCGCGTCTACGTCTCGACCAACGGCCGCGGTGTCATCTACGGCGACACGTCGGACACGAGCGGTGGAGGCGACGGTGGCGGAGGCGGAGGCACCGACCCCACCCCGACCCCGACCGGCGCCTGCGCGGTGACGTACAAGATCACCAACCAGTGGTCGGGCGGCTTCCAGGCGGACGTCCAACTCTCCAACACCGGCACGAGCGCCTGGCCCAACTGGTCCCTCACCTGGACCTTCCCCAACGGTCAGACCGTCTCCCAGGCCTGGAACGCCGAAGCCACCCAGTCCGGCTCGACGGCCACCGCCAAGAACGTCGGCTGGAACGGCAACGTGGCCGCCGGCTCCTCGGTGAGCTTCGGCTTCACGGGAAGCTGGTCGGGCACGAACACGAAACCGACCGCGTTCAAGCTGGGCGACCAGAGCTGCACGGTGAGCTGACGGGCGCGTACACGAAGGGCGCGTGCCATGGGACGGCACGCGCCCTTCGCTGCTCCGGCTGGGCGATTACGGCGTGTACACCGTCGGCCTCGGGGCCGTCGGCATGTTGTTGCCGATGAAGAAGCTGGGGTGCGGGGGCTGGTTGTACGCCGTGTTCTGCCAGGCGATGCCGGTGCGGTACATCGTGTCGTGCAGGAGGGTCGTGATCCTGGTGGTGGTCTCGATCGGCGTGGAGTAGACGCGCAGGGCCGTGTTGTCCGACGTGGGCCAGACGACCTCCTCGCGCCAGTCGCCGAGGATGTCTCCGGAGAGGGACGGGGTGGCTTTGGTGCTGTTGTTGGAGTGGACGGAGGAGCCGGTCAGCAGGCGGGTGTCGGAGGACGTGCCGTACTTGTCGATGTGGGTGCCGTCGAGGAGTTCGCGGAGGGGGTCGGCGTCCCACCAGGAGAGGAAGTTGACGGAGGACGGTTCGCGGCCCTTCGTGGCCCCGGCCTCGTCGCGGACGGAGCTGTCGGAGGCGGACCACATCTCGGCGCCGTCGTTGCCCGCCCAGATGTCACCGGCGACACCGCGGCCGTTGTCGCAGCAGGCGGCCAGCTTCCAGTTCACGGCGCCGTTCGCGGGGTTGATGTACAGCTCCGCCGGCTGGGAGGACGACTCGGAGACCTTGAAGTACTCCAGACCCGCGTGCCCGGGGTCGAGGTCGCCGAGGTGCTGGGCGTCGCCGTGGCCGGTCCTGGTCGTCCACAGCCCGTTGCCGTTGTCGTCGACCGCCATCGCGCCGTAGACGATCTCGTCCTTGCCGTCGTTGTCGACGTCACCTACGGAGAGGCTGTGCGAGCCCTGACCGTCGTACCCCTTGCCGCTGTTCGTGGACGAGGTGGTGTCGAAGGTCCAGCGGCGGGTGAAGGAACCGTTCCGCCAGTCCCAGGCCGCGATCACCGTGCGCGTGTAGTAGCCGCGCGCCATGATCAGAGAGGGGCGCGCGCCGTCCAGGTACGCCGTTCCCGCCAGGAAGCGGTCCACCCGGTTGCCGTACGAGTCGCCCCAGGACGAGACCGTGCCGCGGGCCGGGACGTAGTCGACGCTCTGCATCGCCTTGCCGGTCTGGCCGTTGAACATCGTCAGGTACTCGGGGCCCGACAGCACGTAGCCGCTGGAGTTGCGGTAGTCGGCGGAGGAGCTGCCGATCACCGCGCCGGTGCCGTCCTTCGTGCCGTCGGCCGTCTTCATGGCGACCTCGGCCTTGCCGTCGCCGTCGTAGTCGTACACCTGGAACTGCGTGTAGTGCGCGCCGGAGCGGATGTTGCGGCCGAGGTCGATACGCCACAGCCGGGTGCCGTCGAGCTTGACGCCGTCGATGATGGTGCTGCCGGTGTAGCCGGACTGGGAGTTGTCCTTGGCGTTGGTGGGCTGCCACTTCAGGACGAAGTCGAGCGCGCCGTCGCCGTCGAGGTCGCCGACCGAGGCGTCGTTCGCCTCGTAGGTGTAGGCGACGCCGTCGGGGGTCGTACCGCCGGCGGGCGGGGTGAGGGGGACGTCCTTGTAGCCGGTGCGGAACTGGACCGCGTGGACGGAGTCGGCCTGCTCCACGCCGTTCACGATCGCGCGGACCGTGTAGTCGGCGGAGTTGGGCGCGCCGGAGTGGAAGTAGTTCGTGGAGCCGGTGATCGGCGTGGAGTTGACCTTCGTACCGGCCCGGTAGACGTTGAAGGACACGTTGTCGGGGTCGGTGCCGAGCCAGCGCCAGCTGACCAGGTTGCCGCTGTCGGTGTGCACGCTGACGACACCGCGGTCGAGCTTCTCCACCTGCCGGGCAGTGGCGGCCTCGGCCGTGCCGGTGCTCAGCGCGGTCAGGCCCGCGCCGGTCAGGGCCGCTACGGCGGTCAGGGCGGCGAGTACGGCGGGGCGGCGTCTGGGGTGCTTGTGGGGGTGCGGGTGCTGCACGGGACGAACCTCCTGGAGGACGGACGGGTTCCGCCCTCTCAGTCGTCGCCGGTGGCATCGGCGTTGCCGTAGATTCCGGCCAGTTCGGCGACCGTCCGGGCGATGCGCTCGCGGAGTTCGGAAGGTGCGAGGACCTCGATGTCCGAGCCCAGACGCAGGAATTCGGCGTGCGCGTGGTCCACGGACTCGATGGGGACGGTGGCCCGGATCCAGCCCTCGCCGTCCTCGGGGACATCCGCCTTCACCGCCCTCGCGAGCCGCACGCCCGGCGCCATCCGCACCAACGCCTCGCCACGGTGCAGGCGTTGGTGGAAGTCGCGCTGGTACGCCGTCCAGTACGCGGCCAGGTCGAAGTCGCTCGGGCGGGCGAACGTCTCGTCGCTGGTGGCGAGTTCGAGGATCTGGTCGACGCGGAAGGTCCGCGGTCCGGGGCCGGCGACCACGTACCAGCGGCCCGCCTTCAAGACCAGCCCGTACGGCTCCAGACGGCGTTCCACGTCGGTGGGCTCACGCCATCTGCGGTAGACGATGTTCAGGGCGCGGTTGTTCCATACGGCGTCGGCGACCGCCGACAGAAACCCCGGCGCCTCCCCGCCCTCGGCGTACCAGCCGGGCGCGTCCAGGTGGAAGCGTCCGCTGATCCGGTCGGCGTGGGCCCGCAGCTCGGGCGGCAGCGCGGCACGGACCTTGAGCTGGGCGGCGGCCAGGACCGAGCCCAGGCCGAGCTCGGCGGCCGCGCCGGGGGCACCGGCCAGGAACAGGGCCTCGGCCTCGTCGGCGGTGAGGCCGGTCAGACGGGTGCGGTAGCCGTCGAGCAGGCGGTAGCCACCGGAGTGGCCCGCGTCGCCGTACAGCGGGACGCCCGCCGCGCCGAGCGCCTCGACGTCCCGGTAGACCGTACGCACCGACACCTCCAGCTCCTCGGCGAGCTGGGCGGCGGTCATCCGGCCCCTGGTCTGGAGCAGGAGCAGGATCGAGACGAGTCGGCTGGACTTCACTGACACAGGATGTCAGTGGACCGCGCTTAGCGTCCCGCCATGACCTTCACGGCCTCCACGCCCTTCACGGCCTTCACAGAGAAACTGTTGACCGTGCCACCGCCCATCGAAGTCGCCGGTCGGCACATCAAGCGCTACCACGTCACCGCCGACCCCGACGGCATCGCTCCCGATGTACAGGATGCTGCCTACAAGATCCTTCCGACGCTGCTGCCGGAGCCGGACGGCACCCCACCGGCGACCTTCGTCGTCCTGCACCGGGGCAGCGACGACGGCGCCTACCTGAACGCGTACAGCTGGACGTGGGACAACGTCCTGCACTTCCGGTTCGCGGCGGCGGGCCAGCCGGTCCTCGGCTGCCCCGACCGCGACCCCACGCACTTCATCAGGCCGGACCGACCGTGGATCGGCTGCGTCTGGGAGCTGCCGCCGATCCTGCACGAGCGGGACGCCTGGGTGCGGCACATGCTCGCGCCCGAAGTCCCGGATTTGAACGCCTACTTGACCGATTCCCTGCCCGAGGGCACCACAGGAGACCGCGCATGAGCAGCCCGCACGACTTCGACTTCTTCCACGGCGACTGGGAGGTCCACCACCGTCGGCGCACCGACTTCCTCGACCCCGACAGCGACTGGGAGGAGTTCCCGTCCACGTCCCGCTGTTGGCCGCTGTTCGACGGGGCCGCGAACGTCGACGAGATCGACATGCCACATCTCGGGTCGAAGGGGCTGACGCTGCGCCTGTTCGACCAGGAGACCCGGCAGTGGTCCCTGAACTGGTCCTCCAGCCGAAGCGGCAGACTGTTCCCGCCGGTGGTCGGCGCCTTCGACGGCGACCGCGGCGAGTTCTACGGCGACGACAGCCACGACGGCAAGGATGTGCGGGCCAGGTTCGTGTGGTCGGGAGTGTCGGACACCTCCGCCCGCTGGGAGCAGGCGTTCTCGCTGGACGGCGGGGAGACCTGGCTGACCAACTGGGTCATGGAATTCACGCGTCCGGCGGCCTTCGGAACGCCCGCAGGGTGAACTCGGGGTCGGGGCGGGGCCGGTCCTGCTCGGGCAGGGCCTGGAGCCGGGCGGCGTACTCCTCGGCGAGGGGCTCGCCGGGTGGCAGGGTGACGAACCAGCCGCGCCGCAGGTCCGCGACGGCCCGGCGCGGGCTGCGACCCTGCCCGCGACCACGGAAGCGGGCCTGCCCGGACGGGACCAGCCCGCAGTCGAGGGCGTACGACTCGACGAGCTCGGACGCGTCGGAGGCCGGGCGGCGCGGGCGCGAGGCGAGCACGGCGTCGATGTCGCTGCCGACGTTGTGCGAGGCGCCCTTGTCGACCGTGGTGATGTACACCCCGCCCGGTCGCAGCACCCGGGCGCACTCGGCGACGACGCGTCGCACGTCCTCCGCCGGTGCCACGAGGTGCAGCAGCCACACGCTGGTCACGGCGTCGAACTCCCCGTCCCGGAAGGGCAGTCGGCGGCTGTCGGCGCGTACGACGGCACCGGGCAGACGGGCGGCGGCATGCCGGACCATCGTCTGCGCGAGGTCGACCCCGGTGACGCGCAGGCCGTCGCGGTCCGCGAGGCGGCGGGTGACGATGCCCGTGCCGCAGGCGATGTCGAGCAGGCTGCGCGCCCGGGGCGGTACGAGGCCCAGGACGGCCTCGGCGGCGGCCGCCGCCCTGGGCTCACCCCCGCGCGAGGCGTCGTAGCGCTCGGCTTCCTCGTCGTAGTCCAACACGTCCGCCCCCCGTCACCGTCTGCCCGTGTCACCGCACTCCGTGCCCGGGAGCCAGCGCCTCCACGCGTCGGGCCAGCTCGAAGTCCTGTTCGGTGACGGCTCCGCCCGCGCTGTGGGTGTTCACGGCGAGGGAGACCGTGTTGTAGCCGAGGGTCAGGTCGGAGTGGTGGCCGAGCTCCTCCTGGACCTGGGCGACATGGATGACCAGGGCGGTCGCCGCGAAGTGGTCGGCGAGACGGTAGGAGCGGGTGATGCGGTCCCCGTCGAGGGTCCAGCCGGGCAGCTCGGCCAGGCGGTCCTCGATCTCCTTCTGCGACAGCGGCTCGGGGGGCATGACGGTGGCTCCCTTCGTGGGTGTCACGTACCTGTCCAGCGTGCCACAGGAGCGGCACCGCGGTCCTGGTCAGGGCCGCCCGGGCCCTCGCGGGCGTACCTCATGCCGGGGCCCTGGCGGGCGTACCTCTTGTACGGTCGTGCGCATGACCACTGTCGCGCCCGTACTCGCTGCCACAGCCGCCACAGCCGCCTCCGCCGCCCCCGTCGACAAGCGCGTGGGCCCACTGCTGCGGGCGTGGCGGGAGCGGCGGCGGGTGAGTCAGCTGGAGCTGGCGCTGCGCGCCGACTCCTCCGCGCGGCACATCAGCTTCATCGAGACGGGCCGCTCCCGGCCGAGCGAGGAGATGGTGCTGCGGCTGGCCGAGCACCTGGACGTCCCCGTCCGGGAGCGCAACGCTCTGCTGCTGGCGGCCGGTTACGCCCCGCACTACCCGGAGACCCCGCTCGACGACCCGGCGCTGGACGCGCTGCGCGCGGGCATGGAGCGGCTGATCCAGGGCTACGAGCCCTACCCGGCGCTGGTGGTCGACGCGACGTACACCGTCGTCGCCGCCAACCGGGGCATCATGATGCTGCTGGACGGCGTACCGGAGTCGCTGCTCACGCCCCCGCTGAACGCGATGCGGCTGACGCTGCACCCGGAGGGGCTCGCGCCGCGCATCCGGAACCTGCGCGAGTGGCGGGGGCATCTGCTCGCCCAGATGGAGCGACAGATCGCCCTGTACCGGTCGGAGCCGCTGCGGGCCCTGTACGAGGAGGTGGCCGCCTATCCGATGCCGGAGCCCGGGCCAGGGGCGACGCCCGCGGACGAGCCTGCCGAGCCGGTCCCTTACTTCGCCCTGCCGATGCAGATCGAGCACGAGGGCCGGACGCTTTCCTTCATCTCGTCCATCTCCACCTTCAACACGCCGATGGACGTGACCGTCGCCGAGCTGGCCATCGAGACGTTCCTCCCGGCCGACCCGGCGACGGTCAAGTACCTTCACTCGCTGGCGACTTGACGTCCTTTCAGAGCGAGGTGCTGGAGCGCCGCGAACCCGGCGACGGTGAGCGCCTGGAGGACCGTCCACACCGCGCCGACCGCGGACGGCGACAGCCAGAACGCGAGCGCGACACAACTGAGCACTGTCCAGGCGATGTTGGCCTCGATCACCACTCGCACCGGCAGTGTGGCGGGGTGGGCGCGGGAGGCGAGCAGGCCGACACCGGCCGCGAACACCGCAAGGAACGCGCCGAGTTCGAGGAGGAGCGCGGAGTCGACGCCGAGGAGGCGGCCGAGGGGGCCGGAGGCGGCGAGGTAGGCGAGGCCGTTCGCGCCGGTCACGACGGCGTCCAGGGCGAGGAAGCGGCGCAGCATGGTCTGCGGCTCGGACGTGCGGGCGAGTGCGGTGAGCTGGGCTGCGGACATGACGAATCACCCTCCGTCGAGGTCGGATCGCTGGCGTCGGGGCCGGGCCCCGGGCCGGAGTGCGCCGGCTCGGAACCCGGTGCCTCTACGATCCCGCCCCGGGGCCGAAGGGTCGATTACCCGCGGGGTAATGCACGGCCGTGGCGGGTCCTACCCCAGGTAAGGGCGCATCTCCCGGCACGCGTGACAAGTTCTTCCCCGCCGTCCTCGTGAGTTGGCGGCCGGAACATGACACACTGGCCCGGATCCTTCGGCGCGTAGGGGAGACGTGGCGTGAGTGAGCGGCGACCGGCGCCCACCGTGGGCCAGGTGGTGCTCGGCAAACGGCTTCAGGAGCTGCGGGAGGCGGCCGGCCTCAAACGCGAGGAGGCGGCACGTGTCCTGCGCGTGGCCCCGGCGACCGTACGGCGGATGGAGATGGCCGAGGTCTCCCTGAAGATCCCGTACCTCCAGGTGCTCCTCGAGGCCTACGGGGTGTCCGAGGCCGAGGCAGCCGCCTTCGTGGCGCTGGCCGAGGACGCGAACAAGCCGGGCTGGTGGCAGCGGTTCCACGATGTGCTGCCGGACTGGTTCAGCCTGTTCGTGAGCCTGGAGGGCGCGGCGCGGATGATCCGCTCCTACGAGCCGCACTTCGTGCCCGGGCTGCTGCAGACGCAGGAGTACGCGCGTGCCGTGCTCGACTCCGGCACCATCGGGCAGACCACTCCGGAGTCGATCGAGCGGCATGTGTCGCTGCGCATCGCCCGGCAGCGGCTGCTGGACGGCCCGAACCCGCCCCACCTGTGGGTGATCATGGACGAGACGGTGCTGCGGCGCCCGGTGAGCATCCGGCCCGAGGTGATGCGGGACCAGTTGGACAAGCTCCTCGAGTACGCCGAGCGTGACCGGATCACTCTGCAGGTCGCCGAGTTCGCGAACGGGCCGCACCCGGGGACGTACGCCCCCTTCTCGCTGTTCCGCTTCGCCGAGCCGGAGCTGCCGGACCTGGTGGTCACCGAGTATCTGACCGGTGCCCTGTACCTGGACTCCCGCGCGGAGGTCTCCACGCACCTGGAGGTCCTGGACCACATGACGACGCACGCCGCGTCCGCCGAGCGCACCAAGAAGCTGCTGCGCGAGTGCCGCGAGACCTTCTGAGCACACGAGGACCTCTGGGGCACGCGAACCTCTGAGCACGCGAGACTTCTGAGCGGGAGACGACACCCCATGACCGGATCCGAGGCCGCGACTCCGCGCATCGACACCACCCGTCCGCATCCGGCCCGGGTGTACGACTGGTGGCTGGGCGGCAGGGACAACTACCCCGTCGACGAGGAACTGGCCCGCAGGATCCTCGCCGTGGACGGGACCGTGCTGCGTGGGGCGCGCGCGAACCGCCGGTTCATGCAGCGGGCCGTGCGGACGGCGGCCGAGGCGGGGATCCGCCAGTTCCTGGACATCGGCACCGGCATACCGACCGAGCCCAACCTGCACCAGGTGGCGCAGCGCGTCGCGCCCGAGTCCAGGGTGGTCTACGCCGACAACGACCCGATCGTGCTGCGACACGCGCAGGCGCTGCTGCACGGCTCGCCCGAGGGCAGCACGGCCTACGCGCACGCCGACATCCGTGACGTCGACACCCTGCTGGCCCGGGCCGCCGAGTCGCTCGACCTCGCCGAGCCGGTCGCGTTGTCGCTGGTGGCGCTGACCCACTACCTGGGCGACGAGCCCGACGGCGACGACGTGTACGGCCTCGTGGGGACGTACGTCGCCGCGCTCGCCCCGGGCAGTCATCTGATCCTGTCCCAGGTCACCCCGGACCTGAACCCGGAGGCCGTCGCGAAGGCGGCCGACCACTTCCGCCACAGCGGTACGCCGTTCCACCCGCGCTCCCTGACCGAGTTCGCGCGCTTCTTCGACGGCCTGGAGCTCCTCGGCCCGGGTCTCATCCCGGTGTCCGGGTGGCGCCCGGACCCGCAGGACGTGGCGCTGCAGGCGGAGGGCATCGTCCCCGTGTACGCGGGTGTGGCCCGCAAGACCTGACTCGCGCCGAACGCGGGACAGGGCGTGGCGCTCGGGTCCATACTCGGGACACGTGGCGACACATGTGCTGATGTCCGGCATGAGCGGAGTCGCGGCGGGGCATCGACACAGCGGGGGGCTGACGCACACTCATGACGACTCCTGAACCGTCCGGCACAGTCGTGTCCACGAGCCCGTTCATGCTCGGAGGCGAGCGTCGCCGGCTCGCACGGGCACTGGCGGAAGCCGTGGTGACCGAAGTGGCCGCCGGGGAACTCCCCCTGTTCGAGCGGCGGGCCCGGAGCCACTTCCGCCCCCGGCTGTGGAGCCGCAGGCCCTTGTCGGTCGACGTCTGGGGCCTGGCGACCGACTCGGTGACACCCGCGGCGCTGTCCGCGGCCGCCGGGGTGCTCGGGGTGATGTCGGCCGAGTTGGTGAGCCGGTTGACCTCGCGGGTCGTGGGCCGGGTGGCGCGCCGTGGTCGGCGGGCCGAGGTCGAGCCGGCCGAGCCCCAGGCGCCGCCGACGCCCGCGCCGTCCGCCGCGGAGCTGGCCCGTTTTCGTGCTGCTGCACTGGCGGGTGCCGAGCGCCATATGACCGGGCAACAGGCCGAGTTGGTCGCCGACTCCGTACTGGCGGCACTCGTGCGGATGCTGGCGAGTGACACGGCCGGCAACCCAGGCGGAGACTCAGGCGGAGACGCAGAGGCAGGCGCCGGCGGAGAGGGAGCCGGAGACGGAGACGGAGACGGTCCAGCGGCGATCGGGGGCTGAACGTGGTCGTACGAGCTCTCCTCTTCTGTGTCGCCCTGATGGCCGCCGCCGTCACGATCGCCTTTCCGGCCACCACCAGTCGGCAGAAGGCCAACTCCGATGCGTACAGCTTGTGTTGGCCGGGTGCGTTCAGGCAGTTCCAGTTGACCCTGCCGATGGCCCCGGTGGAGCGCGAGATCCTGCGCCAGGCGCCGGTCTGGCCTCCGCAACCGATAGCGGAGGAGTACAACCCTGCCCTGAAGCGGTACCTGCGGGAGCACTGCCCCCAGCCTCAGACGCGGCACGCTCCGCGCGTCGGGCTGGCTCTCGGGGTCCTGGGGGGCGGCGGTTTCGTCCTGTACTGGCTCAGCCCCTACCAGCAGATCCTCTTCCGCCGTCTGCTCCGTCTGCGTCCCACACCGCCCGCCGGAGCACCTCGCGGCTACCGGCCCGACCTCGCCGACGCCGTGCTCCGGCTGGCGGACGACGCGGGGGTGACCGTCCACGGTGTGTGGCTGAACGCCTCCGAGTACACCAAGAACGCCGTGGCCTTCGGGCACGTGGGGCGTCGGCACATCGAACTCGCGAGCGGCATGGAGAAGCTGTTCGACGAGGACCCGGACACCTTCCAGGTCGTCGTCCGTCATGAACTCGGCCACATCCGCCACCGCGACCTCGACGCCACCCATGGCGTCACCGCGCTGTGGGGGGCCTTCACCGTCCTGCTCGCGGCCACATTCTGCTTCGCCGTGTCCGGTTACGCCGGCGACGGTGCGTACCTGCTGCGGCTCTCCTTCCATCTCGCCCTGCTCGCCTGCACCTTGTACGCCGCCCGCAACGCCTTCCTCCAGTCACGGGAACTGCACGCCGACGCTTTCGCGGTGACCGCCCGCCCGAACGACAGCCGGCCACAGCAACGGCGCGAGAAACTGGACGCGTTCTTCGTCGATCTGTCCGTACGGCGTCGGCCCACATCCGGGAGGACCCGCGCCGTGTTCGCCAACGGCATGAAGCCTCCGACACCCGGTGCGGTCGAACGCGGGTCGTCCGGCTGGCCGTTCGCCACCCATCCCGCCCTCAGGCGGCGCCGGGCGGCCCTGCGCCACCCTGCCCTTGCCGGTGAACTCACCTTCTGGGAAGCCGCGTTGACCGGCTGCGTCGCCCTGCTGTCCGTCAACCTGCTGCTGGGAGACAGCTTCGACGTCATGCTGACCGGGCTGCAACTGGGCTCGGGGAAGATCGACACCCTCCGCCCCGTCTACACCTGGCTGGCGCTGCCCCTGCTCCTCCCGGCGGGTGCCGTACTGGGCTCCGGTATCCGGCACACGGTCGCCGCGTGGGGCGGTGCCCGGGGAGGGCGCGCCCTGGCGGGACGGCTCGCGCTGCTCGCCCTGGGACTGTGGGCCGGGCTGTGCGCCGGGTGCATGCTCGATCCGGCGCAGACGTTCGGGGACCGGTCCGTGCAGCTCCGCGCGATGTGGTGGAACGAGGTCACCGGCGCCCTCGGGCTCGGCCTCGCGCTGACGGCGGCGCTGACGGTCCTGGCGCTGTCGTTGTTCGCCCTGGTGTGCGACGCCGTGTGCGGGCCACGGGCTGCGTCCTGGTGGGCCGGCGCGTTCGGCCTGCTCACCACCGTGACCTGGTTCCCGACGGCCCTCCCCGGCGGGAACGCGCCGTACCTCCAGGGCGTGGTGGTCGGCGTCGCGCTGCTCAGCGGAGCGCTGCTGCCGCTCCTGCGGCGCCGGGCCGGACGTCCCGCTCCCCCGCCCCTCGGCCCGGACGAGCCGGTGACGCGGACCTCGGTGCCCGGCACGACGGGACCGCGGCTCCTGCTGGCCCACGCCGTCACCGCCGCGGTGACCGTCGGGGTGATCGTCAACGCCGGGGACCTCCTCGTCGACACGCCGGACACACCGCTCGCACTGGTGGTCCGCCTGGGGCTCGTCGGCTACGTCGCCGTCCTCGCCGGAGCGGCCGCCGCGCCGCACGACGCCGAGTTCCGGCTGCGGGTCCGGTACGCCGTCGTCTGCCTGGTCGTGAGTGCCGGGGCGGCCTGCCTGATGTATCTCGGGAGCGCGGTCCTGGGCGTCCTGCCGGTCGTGCTGATCGGCGGGGCGGCGGCCTGGGTGGCGATGGCCGGACGGATCTCGGCGGGCGCCCTGTACGCCTTCCGTCACCGGAAGAGCTCGGCGGCGGCCCCGCTTCCCGCCCCGTCCGACGACGCCTCACAGCCGAGCTCGGCCGGGCCCCGAGGCGAGCGTGGGAAGGGGCCCCGGCACGCCGTGGGCCGGCACCGCTGATCGGCGTCCGGCGGGCCGCGGGACGCGCACGGAGGGGACAGAGCAGACGGTCTACGCCGCCCCGCCCTTCGCCTCCCGGTCCTCGTCGTCGACGATCTCGGCGTCCACCACCGTCTCGTCGTCCTGCCCGCCCTCCTGGTCCTGGCGCGGCGGGGTGCCCTCGGCCGGGGTCTCCTGCTGGGCCTGGGCGTACATCGCCTGGCCCATCTTCTGGCTGACGCCGGCGAGTTTCTCGACGCCGTCGCGAAGGGCGGCCGTGTCGGCGTTCTGCTCCAGGAGCTGCTTGAGCTCGGCGACCGCGGACTCGACCTCCGTCCTGGTCTCGGCGGGGATCTTGTCGGTGTTGTCGCGGAGGAACTTCTCGGTCTGGTAGACGAGTTGCTCGGCCTGGTTGCGGGTCTCGGCGGCCTCCCGGCGCTGCCGGTCCTCCTCGGCGTACTGCTCGGCCTCCCGCATCATGCGGTCGATGTCGTCCTTGGGCAGCGCGGAGCCGCCGGTGACGGTCATCTTCTGTTCGCGGCCGGTCGCCAGATCCTTCGCCGAGACGTGCATGATCCCGTTGGCGTCGATGTCGAAGGCGACCTCGATCTGCGGGACACCGCGCGGGGCGGGCGGCAGGCCGGTGAGGTCGAAGACGCCGAGCTTCTTGTTGTAGGCGGCGATCTCGCGTTCGCCCTGGTAGACCTGGATGCCTACGGAGGGCTGGTTGTCGTCGGCCGTGGTGAAGATCTCCGAACGCCTGGTGGGGATCGTGGTGTTGCGTTCGATGAGCTTCGTCATGATGCCGCCCTTGGTCTCGATGCCGAGGGACAGCGGGGTGACGTCGAGGAGCAGGACGTCCTTGACGTCGCCGCGGATGACGCCCGCCTGGAGGGCCGCGCCGACGGCGACGACCTCGTCGGGGTTGACGCCCTTGTGCGGATCCTTGCCGGTCAACTCCCGTACCAGCTCGGTGACCGCGGGCATCCTGGTCGAGCCGCCGACGAGGATCACGTGGTCGATCGCGGACAGCTTGATGCCCGCGTCCTTGACGGCCTGGTGGAAGGGTGTCTTGCACCGGTCGAGGAGGTCCTCGGTGAGCTCCTGGAACTGGGCGCGCGTCATCTTCTCGTCGAGGTGCAGGGGGCCCTCGGCGGAGGCCGTGATGTAGGGGAGGTTGATGGTGGTCTCGGAGGACGACGACAGTTCGATCTTCGCCTTCTCGGCGCCCTCGCGCAGCCGCTGCAACGCCATCTTGTCGTTGCCGAGGTCGATGCCGTTCTGGCCCTTGAACTTCTTGACCAGGTACTCGACGATCCGCTGGTCCCAGTCGTCGCCGCCGAGGTGGGTGTCGCCGTTGGTGGCCTTGACCTCGATGACGCCGTCACCGATCTCCAGCAGGGACACGTCGAAGGTGCCGCCGCCGAGGTCGAAGACGAGGACGGTCTGCTCCTCGCCCCGGTCGAGGCCGTAGGCGAGGGCGGCGGCGGTCGGCTCGTTGATGATCCTGAGGACCTTCAGGCCGGCGATCTCACCGGCCTCCTTGGTGGCCTGCCGCTGGGTGTCGTCGAAGTAGGCGGGCACGGTGATCACGGCGTCCGTGACGTCCTCGCCGAGGTAGGACTCGGCGTCCCGCTTCAGCTTCTGCAGGACCCGCGCGGACAGCTCCTGGGCGCGGTAGCGGGTGCCGTCCACGTCTCCCTGGTCCGGGAAGCGCCAGTGCGCGTCGCCCATGTGGCGCTTGACCGAGCGGGCGGTGCGGTCGACGTTGGTGACCGCCTGCCGCTTGGCGACCTCGCCGACGAGCACCTCGCCGTTCTTGGCGAACGCCACGACCGACGGTGTGGTCCTGGCCCCCTCCGCGTTCGCGATGACCGTGGGTTCGCCGCCCTCCAGGACGGCCACCACCGAGTTCGTGGTTCCGAGATCGATCCCGACCGGACGTCCCATCGCTGTCCCCTTTGTGAGGAAGTCTCCCGCTCTCCAGCTCAGAACCTGAGTGGGCTCCTGTCAATGGGACACGTTCCCCGCCGCGGGGGTTCGATGCGGCTCGCCACGCAGCTGCACGGCCCGCCGGGGCCGATCGGTGACCAGTACGTCCACGCGCGGGTCGGTGAGGAAGGTCCGCATCGCGGTGTCGTCGTTGACCGTCCACACCATGGTGAACAGGCGGTGGCGGGCCGCCTCGCGCAGCACGTTGGCGCGGGCCAGACGCTGGTGCACGGCGACCCCGTGGGCCCCGCAGGCGCGCAGGCGCCGCACGGGGAACAGTTCGCTCGCCCGGGTGCGGGCCAGCCGGGCGGCCCCCACCTCCTGACGGTCGCGGCCCAGGGACAGGGCGGTGCGGACCTGGGGGAAGGCGCTGGTGATCTCGGCGATCGACCGGTCCTCCAGGGTGGTCGCGACGAACCCTTCGGGGCCGAGCAGGGCGATCGCCCGGTCGATCAGCTCGCGCTCGTGGCCGACCTCCTTCAGGTCGAGGTGGCCGACGAGCCTCCCGGCGATCAGCGCCATGACCTCGTCCACGGTGGGCACCGCGAAACCGGCGCGTTCGCTGAGCTCCGCGTGGGTGATCCGCGCCAGCTCGGGGCCGGTGCCGTTCACGCGGGGGTCGTGGTGGACGACGAAGACACCGTCCCCGGTGCGCCGGATGTCGAACTCGACGTACTCCGCGCCGGAGGCCATCGCGTCCTCGTAGGCCTCCCGGGTGGCCGGGCCGAAGCGTTCGGAGCCGCCGCGGTGGGCGGAGACGGCGGGGCCGTCGTCGCCTCGGGGCACGGGTCACCTCCCGGATGAGGGGCGTGGGGCGGGCACGGGTGCCCGGACGTCGTCGGGGGCTGCCAGGAGTGAGCCGGAGCGCCTGCCGACCCGCCTGAGCAGTATGTAGCCGATCAGGACCAGGACGACGAAGGGCAGCCAGGCCACGACATAGGCCGCGCCGTATTCTCGCAGGTCGAGGATGGAGCGGTGCTCGTCCACGTCGGTGCCGTTGACCCCGAAGAACGCCAGCAGCAGCGTCGGCGGCAGCGCGATCAGCGTGGCGGCGGCGACGAGACCCGAGATCGTACGGTCGCGGCGGTCGTCGCGCTCCGCGAGGGCGGCGTCGAGGGCCGCCGAGCGGGCGTTGATCACGGAGGTCAGTCGCTCGACCATGCGGGCGGAGTTGTCGAGGCTGTCGCGGACGCCGAGCGCGTCGCGCAGGGAGGACTGGAAGCCCTCCATGACCATCTCCGGGATCAGCAGGCTGTCGACGTAGGCCTCCACTCCGAAGGCGAGGTCGAGTTGCAGTTCGTTGACGCCGGCCGACAGCCGGGAGATGAGGGTGCGCACCTCGGACGGGGAGTCCGTCGGCGCCTGCTGGTTGGCGCGCATCATCCCGAACGCGGCCAGCCGGGTGCGCTGCAGGACGGCCAGGGCGGAGACCATGCCGAGCGCGACCAGGGCCAGGCCGTTCTCCACGTGCGGGGCCCAGCCCGCCTGGACGGAGACGCCCCGGCCGTGCGCGGAGACGGTCACGCCGTGGTTCCTCATGTGCGGCGGGACGATCACGCCGGCGTGGGGAGTGCCGTTGCTGGGCAGTCTGCCCCGGTAGATCATCTCGCTGAGCGGGGCGGACAGCCGGGGGTCGTCGTGGTCGCCCGCGCCGAGCAGGTCGCGCGCCAAGCGGCCGCCGGGGAAGACGACTTGGTGGACGTTCTGCCCGAACGCGAGCGGTTCCCGCAGGCCGAGCCGCTCGGTCAGCACCTCGAGCAATGGCCGGCCCGCGAGGGTGAGGTCGGCGCGGTGGAAGCAGGTGGCCGCGAGCCACGGGGCGAGGGCGTCGGACGGGGTCTCGTCGGCGAAGTCGCAGTCCACGAGCAGGGTCGCGTCGCCGCGCGGCGTGGTGACGACCAGGACCCGCGCCCCGGCCAGGTCCAGTCCGCGCGCGCCGCTCGGCAGCCCGAGCTCCTGCGGGGAGACCTGTTCGGTCAGGATCGGTACGGGCAACAGCGGTTCGCTGGAGCGCAGATGGGGGGTGAAGCGGCCGAAGTCGAAGCCGTCGACGAGGCGTCCGGGCGCTCCGGGTCCCGGTAGGACCCGGCCTGCCAGGCTGAACAGCAGCAGGATGCGGGTGCGTTCGCGGACGGCGGAGTCGAGCACCCGGCCGTTGTCGGAGGTTCCCGGCAGCATTCCCATCCTTCCGACGCCTGTTCCGCCGTATCGGCGCAGGGCGTTATACCCCGCCCCCCGTCGCCGAACCGGCGGGCACGCGGGCCGCCCCCGGGGGGCGGCCCGCAGTGGCGTGCGGTGGGTCGCGCCGGGTCAGGCGAGCTTGGCCGACAGGGTGATCGTGGTGCCGGTGAGGGCCTGGCTGACCGGGCAGTTCTTCTTGGCGTCCTCGGCGGCGGCGACGAACGCGTCGTTGTCGAGGCCGGGGACCGTGCCCTCCACGGTCAGGTGGATGCCGGTGATGCCCTCGCCCGGCTGGAAGGTGACGTCCGCGGACGTGACCAGCTTGGTGGGCGGGGTGCCGGCACCGGCGAGGCCGTGCGAGAGGGCCATGGAGAAGCAGCTGGAGTGGGCGGCGGCGATCAGCTCCTCGGGGCTGGTCTTGCCGTTCGCCTGCTCGGCGCGCGACGGCCACGACACCGGCTGCTGGCCGATGCCGGAGGAGTCGAAGGTGACGACGCCGTTGCCCTCGAGCAGGTTGCCTTCCCAGACGGTGTGTGCGGAGCGCGTGGTTGCCACGGTTCTTCCTTTCACGTGGGTTTCCCGTCGGACGGGTTTCCGTGCCCCATCCGATCACACTCCCGCTCACCGCACATGGAAGACCGGTCCCTGCGGGGTGAACGGCAGGCGACGGCCCTGCGGAATCAGGTAGGCGTGCTCGCGCCGCACCCGTAGGACGTCGCACCAGCCGTCCGTGATGATCAGGACGGGTGCGCCGGGCGGAAAGTCGTCCGCCCGGCGCAGCAGGTCGACCCCGGGCTGCAGGACCGTGCCGCCGCGGCCGTGCACCCGTACCCGGCCGGCGATCTCCGTGACCGGGACGTACCCGGCGTCGTACGGGGCGGCGTCGCAGAAGACGACCCGGGCGGCCGGTACGTCGCGGGCCTCGGCGTAGGAGGCGATGGCGCCCAGGGCCTTGCCCAGGAGGGTGCGGTCCATGGAGCCGGAGGTGTCGAGGACGACGCCGAAGGTGCAGCGGGCGATCTCCTCGGGCGGGAAGTGGCGGCCCGCGCGGGGGATGTCGGGGGTGGCGGACTGGCGGCGGGAGGGGCGGGCGTACGACCTGACGGGCTCGGGGCGGGGCACGAACTCGTCGAACCAGCGGGCGAGGCGGGCGTCCCAGTCCAGCGGCGGGTGGTTGAGGGCCCGGATCTCCTCGACGAGGCCGCCGGGGAGGAAGCCGCGGTCCTGCTGTTCATGCAGGTCCATGCCGTGGGCGAGGCCGCGGCGGTAGAACCCGTCGAGGTCCACGTAGTCGCAGGGCGGGCCGAGCGGGGCGCCCAGGACGTCTCCGACGCCCTTGCCGCGCAGGGTGGCCAGGCGGCGCATCCGACGCAGGTCGCCGACGATGCGGTCGTAGACCTCCTCCGCGGAGAGGTCCTTGAGGTCCGGGTCGTACAGCACTCCGTCGGGCATCGTGCCGATCTGCATCTCGCGCAGCCAGCCGTTGATGACGTAGTCGCAGGCGACGTTGAACAGGTACGGGTCGCGGGGGCCGCAGCGGTCGCCGTGGCGCAGGGCGGCGTGCAGCATCTCGTGGGCGAGGACGAAGCGCCACTCCTCGTCCTCGAACCCCCGCAGCGGGTTGATGTAGATCTCGCCGGCCTCCGCGTTGACGGCGGCGACGGCGATGCCGTGGGCGTGGGCGAGTTCGGCGTCGGCGACGAGCTTGATGCCGGCCGCGATGCCGCCGAGCAGCGGGTAGGAGGAGACGAACCAGCTCAGGGCCTTCTCCCAGGGGCGCTGAGCGGTCTCCTCGGCGTCGAGGGAGTCGCGCCGGCCGGCCGCCATGTCCATCGCCGCGGAGACGGTCCGGGTCAGGGCGGTGGCGAAGGCCAGCTGCCAGTCCTTGGGCTGCTGCCACCGGCTCAGCGTCAGAAGGAGCTGGTCGGCCTCCGCGCCCGCCGTACCGCAGTGCTCGTACGCCGCCGGCAGCCCGTCGCGTCGCCAGCGCGCGGCGAGCTGTTCCTCGTCGCCGTCGGGGTAGGACGGCGGCAGCCCGTCCGGGGCGCGGCCGACGGGGAAGGTCAGCAGGAAGCGGTTGACGACGACGCAGCGGGCGGCACGGTCGTAGCGGTCGGGCTGGACGCGCTCTCCCTTGACCTGCGGGACGTGCCCGAAGCCGAGGTGGAGCACGGCGTGGGCGAGGGACCAGGCCCAGACGGCGGGGTCGGCGAGGCGGGTGGGGTGGGCGTGCAGGTAGCCGTCGGAGTCGACGCGGACGAGTCCGTCGCGGGGCGCGGTCCCGCACTCCTCGCGGCAGGTGCCGAAGGCGACCGCGTCGAGGGCCGGGTTGGCGCGCACCAGCTTCAGCCCCGCTTGGAAGGCCTCGGTCGCCCTGTCCGGCTTCTTGGCTCCCTTGCCGCGGGTGCGGCTCATCGCCGCGCCTCGACCAGCCGGGGCATGTCCCGGGCCGCCTCGACCAGGAACCAGGCGGGCAGCACCGGGTTTCCGTCGGCGTCGGAGGCGATGACCGTCTGGGCGACCTCGACGGAGATCTCCGCGAGCTGCACCAGCAGGGACTTGGCGCGGTGCGCGGTCTGCCGTCCGTTCGCCGACATGTGGTTCTTGTCGGCGGGCAGTTCCTTGACGAGCCGGCCGCGGAAGGACTCGGCGAGGTAGTAGAGCAGGTCGCGGTCCTCGACACGGTGCGGCCAGCGGGCGTCGCCCCGGATGACGGCCTCGATGCCGTACTGGCTGCGCACGATCTTGACGTAGCCGCAGAAGGCGGTCGCGTGCGTGGGGGTCAGGGTGCCGTGTGCGAGGACCTTCAGGGTCTGCTCGTCGAGGTCCCGGCCGAAGGAGTGCAGGGCGTCGGAGAGCATGTGCCAGGAGCGGGGCGTGGAGAACGGCTCCTCGGTCTTGGGCGGCTTGGACCACAGGTGGTCGGGCCGGTCGGTGAGGTGGTCGACGATCCAGGGGTGGATGCCGTGGTCTGCGGCCCAGGCCAGCCAGTCCTTGGCGGAGGCCTCCAGGTGGACGTGGGTGAGGCGGTTGACCAGGGCGGAGGCGATCGGGCGGGCGAGGGCGTTGTCGGTGGCCCGGTTGCCCGCGCCGATGACGATGGAGCCCCTGGGCAGCTCGTAGGTGCCGATACGGCGGTCCAGGATCAGCGAGTAGAACGCCTTCTGCACGTCCGGCGCGGCCGCGTTGAGCTCGTCCAGGAACAGGCAGTACGGCTCGTCGCGGGCGATCGCCTCCGGCGGGCAGAACACCGACCGTCCGTCGCGGATCTGCGGGACGCCCATCAGGTCCTCGGGCGCGAGCTGCGTGCCGAGCAGACTCACGCACTCCAGTCCCAGCGACTCGGCGAACGCCCGCACCAGGGAGGACTTGCCGATGCCGGGGGCACCCCAGACGAACACCGGCCGCACGGTGGCGAGGCCGAGCAGCAGGTCGGGTATGCGGGAGGGCGTGACGGTGACGGCTGCCTGCACGCAGGGGCTCCTGGGGGTTCGAAAGGGACGCGCAGGGGCGCGGTGTCCGGTACGAACAGTGTGGGCGCGGTGATCTGCGGGCGCAGCCGAATTTCGGCGGGCCGGCGGGTCGGTCAAGTGGCCCGGCGGCGGTGGAGGCGCGGTGGTCCGTGGGCGCAGCCCGATCTCGGCGGGCCGGGCGGGCCTGTCACGTGGCCCGGCGGTGGTTCTCGCGGCCCCCTGGGCTCTGGCCGCCCGACAGTCCTCGCGGGCCCGAGCCCAGGCGGCCCGGCAGACCTCGCCGCGCGGAGGCCGGACCTCGCGGCCCCGAGACCAGACCACCCGCCAGACCCCGCCGCCCTCAGGCCGGGCCACCCACCAGACCCCGCCGCCCCAAGACCAGACCCACCAGACCTCCCCCGCTGACGCCAGACCACCCAGCAGACCTCGCGGGTCTTGTGCTCAGGCCGCCCGGCGGTCCTCGTGGGCCTTGAGTCGGGGTTCCGCGCCGTTGGACTCGTCCAGCCAGCGGCGCAGGACCTGGTGGACCTGTTCGGCGCCGACGAGGGGCTCGCCGTTCGGGTCGGGTGCGGACAGGGCGAGCGGGGACAGGAGGAACGGTCTGGCCTGGGGGCCGCCGAGGCCGCCGTGGGAGCCGATCTGCTCCTCGAAGGCGAGGACCTCGCCGTCGGCCGGGTCGTGGAAGGAGTTGACCATGATGTCGGCGGCGTGCGGGAAGGAATGGGTGCGGCGCACGGCGTCGGCGGCGCCGGGGCCGAAGTCGGCGAGCGGTCCGGGGTGTTCGTCGCTGAGTTCGTGCAGCGGTATCTCGGCGCCGCGCGCGCCGAGCACGATCCCGCCGTGTTCCTCGCTGCGCACGAGCAGGAACCCGATGCCGGGGTGGTTGGCGAGCGTGGTCAGCAGGGCGGGGTGGCGGGCGTCGATCTCCTCCTTGGTCATCCGGTGCGGCACGTCCGGGAAGGAGACCAGGCCGAGGTTGCCGGAGGCCAGCACGACCGGCTCGGAGTCGCGGCTCGCGGGGTGCTGGTGGGCCCGGCCCTCCTCGACGGGCCGGCGCAGCGCCGCGCGTACGGCGGCGCGGGCCTCGGCCCCGCTGCGGGTGCGGTCGGCCTTGCGGGGCACGGGCAGGCCACAGCCGGCCCGGACCAGGTCGCCGAGGGTGAGGCCGTAGCGGGCGCGGAAGGTCTCACCGGGGCTTTGTCCGTGATCGGACAGGACGACGATGCGGTAGCGGCGGGGTGCGTGCTCGGTGACGTTCTCGATGAGCGCGAGGGACCGGTCGAGGCGTTCGAGGACCTTCTCGGCGTCCCGGCTGCGCGGCCCGGAGTGGTGGGCGACCTCGTCGTAGGCGACGAGGTCGGCGTAGACGGCGGTCCGTCCGGCGAGCAGGTCGCCCATGACGGCGGCGACGACGACGTCACGTTCGACGACGGTCGCGAAGGCGCGGACGAAGGGGTAGAGCCCGCCGCGTCCGACGCGCGGGCGCTGTCGGCGCAGGCGGGCCCGGACGGACTGGCCCATCTCGCGGCAGACCTCGGCGATGAAGGACAGGGCGGTGCGCACGGCGTTGGCCGGATCGCTGAAGTAGGCGAAGTAGCCCGCCCGGGAGCGGTTCTCCCGGCTGCGTCTGCGGCCGGCTATGGACAGCACGAGGGCCTGTTCCCCGGCGCCGCCGCTGAAGAGGTTGCCGCGGCTGGCGCCGTCGACGGCGAGGAGTCCGTCGTCGCCGGTGCGTTCGACGGCGCGGCGCTGGAGTTCGGCGGCGCTGGTCGGGCGGTTGCTGACCATCACCTCACCGGTGTCCTTCTCGTACCAGCGGAAGGCGGGGATGTCGTGGTTGCTGCCGTGCAGTATGCCGAGCTGGCTGGCGCCGGTCTGGCTGGACCAGTCGGTGCGCCACGAGGTGAGCCGGTGTGTGGGGACGGGCGCGGTGCCGTCGCCGAGCCACCGGGCCACGGTGGGCATGAGTCCCTTGGCGACCGCGTCCAGGAGGACGTCGTGGCCGACGCCGTCGAGCTGCACGAAGACGGTGCCGGGGCAGCTGGGGCAGGGCGGCCCGCCCCTGCGGCGGCGGTCGGCGAGGCGGTAGAGCCGGCGGCGGTAGGCGTCGTCGTCACGGACGGCCAGCGCGGCACCGGTCGCGGAGGCGACGGCGGACATCACGGCGGCGACGATGACGGCGGTCTCGGGGGCGGCCTCGCTGTCGCCGGAGGGGTTGAGTCTCAGCGCGAGCAGGAGCAGCGAGCCGTTGAGGAAGAAGACCAGCGCACCGAGGACGAGGGCCGGAACGAGCAGCAGGAGCCGTACGAGGAGGGGCCAGACCAGCGCGGACAGCAGGCCGAAGACACCGGCGCCGATACCCGCGGTGACGGCCAGTTCGGTAGCGCTGTCGTCGGAGGCGGACTGGAGCTGGAAGTCGGGCAGGATGCCCGCGAGCACGAGCATCGTGACCGTGGAGACCGCCCACACCGCGATGCTCCGCCCCACCTGACTGACGGCCCGCCGCCAACGCCCCTCACGCACGCCCAGCACACCTCACGTCCCGGCCCCGCCGCCCGCGGGGGCTCGGTGTCCACCCTGTCACATGCTCGCGAACGGACCGGCGGGCGTTCGGCCCTATCTCCCGTCGTACCCGGCCGTCGGCATCGACAGCCTGCGGTGCACCCGTGCCTTCATCTGCGCGTCGTACGACGGTTCCGCGCGGCCCACGGTCTCGACGCGCACCCCGCGCCGGGCGCACTCGGCGGTGAACTCCTCGACGGAGGACAGGGCGCTCTCCAGGACGCGGCGGCTGGGGGCGACGAAGAGGTCGACGCCCGGCCGGATGCCGTCCCACAGCACGCAGTGGTCGGGGCGCAGCCCGCGCACCAGCAGTTCCCGGCTGACGACGTAGCCCCGCTCGGCGGCCCAGCGGGCGCACATCGCGTGCTGGCTGCGGGAGTCCACCAGGAAGGGGTCGTCGTCCAGCTCCTCCAGCGGCGTCAGACTCGCGATCGCCGTGACACGAACCGATCCCATGGCGTCCCCCTCACCTCCGGGTTTCGCCGCCGACCCTACTCCTGCCCGTAGGCTTCGGGGAGTCGCGCGAAGGAGGCAAAGAGGTGCCTGTGGAGGTCACGTGGTGGGGACACGCCACCTGCACCGTGCAGGATTCGAACATACGGGTCCTCACCGACCCTCTGTTCGTACGTCGGCTGGCCCACCTGCGGCGCCGCCGGGGCGCGCTGCCCCCGCCCCACGCCTGGAACGCGGACGTGGCGCTCGTCTCGCACCTGCACGCCGACCACCTCCATGTGCCCTCCCTTGCGCGCCTTGCGCCGGGTACGCGCCTCCTCGTGCCCCGGGGCGCACGGCGCGCCGTGCCGGGCCTGCGTCGACTCACGCGGCTGCACGTGACCGAGGTGGCTCCCGGGGACGTGACCCGGGTCGGCGATCTGGCCGTACGGGCCGTGCCCGCCCTGCACGACGGGCGGCGGCTGCCCGTCGGCCCGCACCGCTCCCCCGCCCTCGGGTACGTCATCGAGGGGGAGGCGCGGACGTACTTCGCCGGGGACACGGGTCTGTTCGACGACATGGCCGAGGCGGTCGGGCCGGTCGACGCGGCGCTGCTGCCGGTGGGTGGCTGGGGGCCGTACCTCGGCGAGGGGCATCTCGACGCGGGGCGCGCCGCACAGGCGCTGGCCCGGCTGGCGCCGCGCAGTGCGGTGCCGGTGCACTACGGCACGTACTGGCCGATCGGGATGGACGCCGTGCGCCCCCACGAGTTCCACGCGCCGGGCGAGGAGTTCGTGCGCCTGGCGGCCCAGCGCGCGCCGCGGGTCGAGGTGCACCGGCTCGGGCACGGGGAGAGCGTACGGCTGGAGGTCACGCGGTGACCTGGCTGGTCGCCGCCGTCCCGGCGGTCGTGCCGATGGAGTCGACCCAGCAGGCGTTCGGCTATCCGACGCTGTTCCTGCTGGTCTTGGCCGGGGCACTGGTGCCGGTGGTGCCGACGGGGGCGCTGGTGAGTTCGGCGGCCGTGGTCGCCTTCCACCAGACGGCGCCGTTCTCACTGCTGCTGGTGTTCCTGACGGCGTCGCTGGCCGCGTTCCTCGGGGACGCGGCGCTGTACTGGCTGGGGCGGCGCGGGATGGGGTCGAAGAACGGCTCGCGGTGGCTGGAGGCGATCCGGTCCCGGGCGCCGGAGGACCGGCTGACGCAGGCCCAGGAGAAGCTGGCCGGTCACGGCGTGGCGGTGCTGGTGCTGTCCCGGCTGGTACCGGCGGGACGCATCCCGGTGATGCTGGCCTGCCTGATGGCGAAGTGGCCGCTGCGCCGCTTCGCCCGCGGCAACCTGCCGGCCTGCCTGGCCTGGGCCGTGACGTACCAGCTGATCGGCATCCTCGGCGGCTCGCTGTTCAGCGAGCCGTGGGAGGGCGTGCTGGCCGCGATCGCCCTGACGCTCCTCATCAGCGCCATCCCGAGTGTGTGGCGGCGAGTACGGGGGACACGGGCCGCCTGAGGGCCGATTTGGCGCACGGGCGCGGTACGTCTATGATCGATCTTGAGCGCACCGCAGAACTCCTGCGAAAGCGCCTCGCGTTGGTGGTCCAAGGAAAGACGCCCCGCTTCCTGCGGGGAAATGCAGGTGCAAGGCCTGCCCGGCGCTCCAGTAAGGCCCCGCCCCGGTTCTCCGGGGCGGGGCCTCTTGCGTGCGCCCGCCAGGACCTGTCCGGCGGACCGGTCCTATTCCAGGACGCGGGAGCCGCCCACCGGCAGGTCCCAGAGGTTCTCGCGGGGCAGGCCCGCCGCTTCCCAGGCCGCTCGGACGCGGGTGAGGGGTTCGAGGACGGGTTCGGCGGACAGGACGAAGGTGCCCCAGTGCATGGGGGCCATACGGCGGGCGCCGAGGTCCTGGGCGGCGCGGACGGCCTCCTCCGGGTCGCAGTGCACGTCGCTGAGCCACCAGCGGGGGTCGTAGGCACCGATGGGGAGCAGGGCGAGGTCGATGCCGGGGTAGCGGCTGCCGATGCGGGAGAACCAGTGGCCGTAGCCCGTGTCGCCCGCGAAGTGGACGCGGTGGCCGTCGGGAGCGGTGAGCACCCAGCCGCCCCACAGGCTGCGACAGGTGTCGGTCAAGGACCGCTTGGACCAGTGGTGGGCGGGGACGAAGTCGAAGCGGACGCCGTCCAGTTCGGCCGCCTCCCACCAGTCCAGTTCCGTGACCCTGGTGAACCGGCGCCGACGGAACCAGCGGCCGAGGCCGGCCGGCACGAACACCGGGGTGTCACGCGGGAGTCGGCGCAGCGTGGGGGCGTCCAGGTGGTCGTAGTGGTTGTGACTGATGACGACCGCGTCGACCGGTGGCAGCGCGTCCCAGGGGACGCCGACGGGGGTGATGCGGGCCGGGGTGCCGAGGATGCGACGGGACCAGACCGGGTCGGTCAGGACGGTCAGGCCGCCGATCTGCACCACCCAACTGGCGTGCCCCGCCCAGCTGACGGCGAGGGTGTCCGCGTCGACACGTGGCACCGGGGCGGGTGCGACGGGCAGCCTCGGGATGTCGGCGAGGCCCTCCTTCCCGGGCCGGACGGCGCCCTCGCGGGCGAAGCGGGCGAGGGCCTTGAGGCCGGGCAGCGGGGCGGTCAGCCGGTCGTGGAACGACCGCGGCCACACCCGGCGTTCACCGAGCGCTCGGGGGGCGGCGAGGGGCGGGGCAGTGGGCTCGAAGAGTGACGTGGCCGGGTGGGGGCCGGGGTCGGCGCCGAGGGGGCTCGGGCCCGTGGTGGTCGGGCTCGCGGGGGTCGTAGTGGCCGGGGTCGTGGTGGTCGGGCTCGTGGTGGTCGACTCGGACTGCTGCGTCATCGAGGAGGCTCCCGTCGCTGAGCGTCGTCGCGGAGATCGTCGAAGACCGACCTCAGGGTGATCAACGCGCGTTGCACGTGTGGCAGTTCCAACGGTGAGGGGGAAGTGAGGCATTCCGCGCGCTCCTCGGGCGTGGCGCCCAGCAGCGGGCCGGTGGCCAGCCGGACGCGCAGCGCCTCGAGGTCGTCGCCGAAACGGTGGCCGCCCGGGGCCGGCATGCCGAGCCGGGCGGCGAGGTGGTCCTCCAGGTCCTGCGCGTCGCCCACGCCCCGCGCGGAGAGCGCGGCGCGCAGCGGGCCGAGGTCGACGTAGAGGTGGCGCCCGGCCCGAGGGGGCAGGGACAGGGCCCCGGCCGCGACCACCGCGTGGTGCGCGGCGGCGGCCACGCGCGCGTGCAGGCGTACGGCGGCGGCCACGCGCGCGGTGACGGGCTCGGGCTCGCCGAGGGCGTGTCCGGCCGCCACGGCCACCGGGGCGGCGACGCGGGCGCCGAGCGCGGTGAGCACGTCGAGCACACGCGCGTGCAGACCCGCGCCGGTGGGGCCGGTGGGAAAGCGCGCGACGGCGGCGGGCCAGCCGGAGGGGAGCAGCGCGCCGGCCAGGTCGGTGACGACGGTGACCTGGTCGGGCAGCATCTCGGCGGGGCTGAGCAGGACGGTGTCCTGCGGGGCGTGCACGGTGTCGCGCCAGGTCTCGTCGCTGACCAGGTGCAGGCCCTCCCCCGCGGCGGCCTCCACGGCCTCGTGCAACACCTCGGGGGGCGCCACGGTGGCCGTGGGGTCGTCGGCGACGGACAGCACGAGCAGCCGCGGGTCGCCCCCTTCGTCACGCACGCGGCGCACGGTCTCCAGGAGCGCGAACGGGTCGGGGACGCCGCCGCACTCCGCGGGTGTCGCCACGTGGAAGACGGGTCTGCCCAGCAGGCGCGCGTACGGCGCCCACCAGGCGGCGCAGGGGCGGGGCACCAGGACGTCGCCGCCGAGCGCGGCGGTCAGCGCGACGAGCAGGGCCGGGGCGCCGGGGGCGGCCGCGGCACGGTCGGGGCCGCAGGTCAGGCCGCGGCGCTCCCAGTAGCCGCACGCGGCCTCCAGCAGGGCGCGCCCGCCACCGACCGGCTCGCTCGCGGGACGGGCGGCGGCCGCGGCGAGGACCGCGGCGAGTTCGGGCAGGACCGGCAGTCCGTCCTCGGGGAGCGGTGGGCCGTAGCGGACGGGTCCGTGCCCCCCCGGGTCCGTCCGCCGCATGGGTACCTCCGCGTCGCTGGTGCCCGTGCCGTAGGCGTCGGGCGTGTGCTTTTGTGCCGCCTCTCCTGTGCCGCCGGTCGCCTGTTGGTGCGTATGACGCCGACGTGCCCTCGGCGTCTGAGTACCCCGGGTTCCCCCACCCCATGGCCACCCGCGCGGGTTGCGCTGATCACAGCGGCCGATGCTCCTTGTCCACCGCTGCCGGTAAGGGCTCAGCGGCCGGCGGGGTCCCGGTGGCGCACCCGGTGCACGGCGGCGCCGGCCGCTCCGGTGATCAGCAGCCCACCGAGGACCAGGGCGGGCATCGAGCCCCCGAGAGAGCCGCCTTCTCCGGCCCGCACACCGCGCTGGATGACCGCGGCGGCGCAGTCGCGGGGGGCCTTGGGGCCGTAGGACGGGGACTCGTGGGGCTGGGTGGCGCGGGGTGGGGGGCAGGGTTTCGCGGGGGCGGTGGGGCAGGTGGAGGCGGCGGGGTCGGTGCCGTGGGGTGGCGGGCAGGGCTTGGTGGTGGGGGTGAGGCATTCGAGGGCCGTGTCGGTCGCCTCGGTGGGCTCGGTGGTCTCTGTGGTCTCGGTCGTCCCGGTCGCCTCGCTGCCGTACGGCTCGGTGCAGGGCTTGACGGGGGCGGGGGTGGGGGCGGAGCCGATGGCTCCCCGGGACACGTCCAGCGTCGCGCTCCAGGGCTGGCCCTGTCCGCCGGGCGGCGCGGGGCAGGTGCCGTCGACGGTCCACGCGGGGTCCCCCTCGGTGCCCTCCTCGCCCTCCTCGGGAGCGATGCGGCCGGTACCGGTGTAGGCGGGCCCGGACAGCTCGTCGTCGTCACCCGGGACGTGCTTCAGCTCGATCGTGCCCCCGTCGAAGGCCCCCGAAGTGGCCTCCAGCGTTTCAGGAGCGGGCCCGCCGAGGGGGTCGCAAGAGAGCGAGACGCTGACGTCGCCGCCGGCGGAGACGGTGCTCGGGCTGACCTCCACGTCGGGGTCGGCGGACACGACCGGCGCGGCGGTCACCAGGGCCCCCACCACCAGGGCGGCGACGGACAGGGCGCGGGAGGTGCGGCGCATGAGACGAACTCCTTCGACCAACCATCACAGGACCCGAGCTTCGCGCCCCACAGCCATCACAGCCCGACCACCGCGACCCCGCGCGCGACCGGACACCATTCGCGGGACGAGGGCGGCCGAACGAGTGAGATCCGGGGAGCGCGGTGGTGAGCCATCAAGGCCGGCGGAGGGGGTGCGGATCCCGGGCGGGGCGCCCAGGAGCGTCGTCCCGGGCGCCCCACCGCACCGCGGGACACCGGGCGGCTAACGAGCGGGAGGGCCCGACCCGGCGCGGCCGCGCGATCGGCGCCGACCGCGGACGGCCAACCACCCCGCTCGGTGATCGCTGGGCAGCGTGGGCGTGGCGGGCCCGATAGGCGCCCTGGCCGCGACAAGCACAGGTGCGTGCCCTGCTGCGGCAAGCCCGGTGGGCCATGGGGGCACCCCGGCCGGTGGGTGCCGGGGGCACGCGGGTCCGGCGGACGCCGTGGGCTTCGCGAGTGCGGCAAACACTGTGGGCACGCGGGTCTGACGAGCGCCGTGAGCTGACCCACCACCCCGCCCCACCTCAGTTCAGCAACGCCGCCAAGTCCCGCTCCATCCCCCTCCCCCGTCTGCCCACCACCGCCGACGCGACGTCGAACAGTTTGCGGTTGGAGTCCTGCGACACGCGGCGCAGGACTCCGAAGGCGGTGTCGGGGTCGCAGCCGAGGGCGTGCATGACGATGCCGCAGGCCTGGTCGACGACGGGGCGGGAGCGGAGGGCCGTGCCGAGTTGGTCGAGCTCGGTGAGGGCGGCGCGGTAGGAGCGGTCGCGGATGAGGCAGGTCGCGGTGACGTCACCGAGCGCTCGCGCGGGCCCGTGCGGTACGTGCGTGAGCGCGCCGGGGCGGAAGCTGTAGAGGCTGAGGGTGATCGTGAGGTCCCGGCGCCGGAAGGGAAGCGTGACGCTCGAGCGGACCCCGGAGTCGAGCGCCACGGCGCGGTAGTCCGGCCAGCGCTCGTCGCGCAGCAGATCCTCGCTGTCGACGGGCGCCCCGCGGTCGAGCGCGGCCGGGATCGGCCCCTCGCCGCTGCGCAGTTGGACGGCGACGAGCGCGCCGAGGTCGGGATGGGTGACGGTGGCGTGCCGCTCTGGGCTGCCCTCGGCCACCATGCTGCTCGCCCCGCAGCACTCGGCGGTGCAGCGCACGGCCTGTTCGACGAGTTCCGACAACCGCCGCCCCGGCAGGGCCGACTCGGGGGACTCGGTCCTCTCGGTCCCCCACCGGCCAGGCCCTTCCCTGTCCGACATGCCGCGCCCCTCCTCTCCAGCGCTCTGCGCACCACCCCCGTCGCTCTTCCCGCGCCTTCCCGACACCCCTCGAAGGAAACCGGGTTAAGTTCGTCGCATGACGCAGACGGACGAATTCGGTGACGAACTCGCGGACTTCGTACGACGGGTCGCGGAACTGAAGGCGGCACGGTCGGTGCAGGCGGGTGACCTGCCGACCGTTCTCGACGCGGCGATCTTCGAACTCGACCACGTGGCGGGCCAGTTGTGGCCGCAGTACGAGCGGTTGTCCACGGTTGGCACGCGCCGCACCGCTCCCCCCGACCGTCAGGAGCAGCAGTTGTTGCGGGCGGTGTTCCAACGCGTACCCGTGCCCGTCGCGCTGGTGGACCGCGAGACGGTCGTGCGCCGGCTGAACCCCGCCGCGACCGCCCTCACCCAGGCCCGCGCGGGTTATGCGACGGGCCGCCCGCTGACGGGGCTCCTGGCTCACGCCGACCGCGCGGCGTTCCGTTCGCAGACCGCCGCCGTGGCGCGCGGCGAGGGCGACCGCAGTCTCACCGTCCGCCTGCAGCAACGCCCGTCCGTGCCGGTGCACGCCACCCTCGCCGCGGTGCATCCGCCCGGCGAGCCCCGTGCCGCGGTCCTCGTGGTGCTCCAGCCCGCCGGACGCCAGGCACCGACCACACCCGAAGCACCGCCCATCCAGGCCCCTGATCTGGGGGAGGCCACCCGTCACGCGGCCCTGATGGACCTCCTGGACGCGATGACCACGGCCCTGCTGACTACTGCTGGGACCGGCGACCCGGAAGCGGTCCTGGACGGAGCGGCCCGCGTCCTGCACGGCCGTTTCGCCGACTGGGTCGTCGCCGACGCGGGATCCCCCCTCGGGCTCTCCCGCACGGCGACGTTCGCCCCTTCGGAGCAGGAGGCGGCGGCCCTGGGAGCCCAGGATCCGGCCGACAGCCCCCTGGTCCTCGAAACGGCCGGCAGCGGTATCACGTCCCTGCAGATCCGCCCCGAGGACCCCAAGGCGTTCGGCCAGGACGCGGCCGGAACCCCGCTTCTGGTGGCGGCCGACGTGACGTCCCTCGTGTGCATCCCGCTCAAGGCCGAGGGGCGTGTCCTGGGCGTGCTGACCCTGTTCCGCTGCGGCCCCCGCCCGCCGTTCTCGCTGGCGGAGGCCCAGGCCCTGGACACCATCGCCCGCCACATCTCACTGGCGCTCACCAGATCGAGGTGACCGGGACGCTCAGGCCACGTCCCGCATCACCTGGTCCCGCAGCCGGTCGCAGCACCGGCTGATCAGCCGGGACACGTGCATCTGCGAGATGCCCAACTCCTCAGCGATCTTGCTCTGGGTCATGTCGCCGAAGAACCGCATGTAGAGGATCGTCCGCTCCCGCTCGGGCAGCGCGGCGAGCCGCGGCTTGACGGCCTCCCGGTCCACGACGGTGTCCAGCGCCGGATCGGCGGAGCCGAGCGCGTCGCTGAGGGAGTATCCGTCCTCGCTGCCCGGCAGTTCCGCGTCGAGGGACAGCGCGGTGAAGCTCTCCAGCGCCTCCAGACCGGCCTTGACGTCCTCCTCGCTCATGTCCGCGTGCGCGGCGATCTCGGCGATGCTGGGACGGCGGTCGGTGACGGACTGGGACAGTTCCTGGCAGGCGAACCGCACGCGGTTGCGCAGGTCCTGGACCCGGCGCGGCACGTGCAGGGTCCACATGTGGTCGCGGAAGTGCCGCTTGATCTCACCGGTAACGGTGGGCACGGCGTAGCTCTCGAACGCGTTGCCGCGCTCGGGGTCGTAGCGGTCGACGGCCTTGACGAGGCCGAGGAAGGCGACCTGGCGCAGGTCCTCGTAGCTCTCGCCGCGGCTGCGGAAGCGTCCGGCCAGCCGTTCGGCCATGGGCAGCCAGGCTTCGATGATCTGGTCCCGGAGGGTGTCGCGCTGCTGACCCGGGGGGAGCGTGGCGAGCTGGCGGAACGCCTCCGAGGTGTCGGGGGCGTCGTCGTGGGGGTGCTGCTTCACGCTCGCTCGGTTTCGCATGGTGCGTCGCATCTCCCTATGAGGGTGCTCTGGGTGGACGGTCAGCGTGGGAGCGCGCGCGGCCCGGACAGCTCGACCGGGGGCTGCAGAAAGCGCTGCAAAACGCCGCTTTCCCACGGACGTGCCTCCTGTCCGAAGCACTGGTTCCGCGCCTGCCCCCCGCCCCTGTCCGCAAACACCCCCGTAGGTTTTCGGTTCGCGGCGGGGGTGACTCGGGACGTGCCAGGACGTACGTCACGACCGGGAGGTCCGTATGAGCACGAAGGTGTCCGACCACATCCTCGAACGTCTGCGCGAGTGGGGTGTGGAGAGTGTCTTCGGCTATCCGGGTGACGGCATCAACGGGCTGCTCGCGGCCTGGGGCCGGGCCGAGAACCAGCCGCGTTTCATCCAGTCGCGCCACGAGGAGATGTCCGCGTTCGAGGCGGTCGGCTACGCCAAGTTCAGCGGCCGTCTGGGGGTGTGCACGGCGACGTCCGGGCCCGGCGCGATCCACCTCCTCAACGGTCTGTACGACGCGAAGCTGGACCACGTCCCGGTGCTCGCCATCGTCGGCCAGACGCATCGCACGGCGATGGGCGGCTCGTACCAGCAGGAGGTGGACCTGCACACGCTGTTCAAGGACGTCGCCTCCGACTTCGTGGAGACGGTGACGGTCCCCGAGCAGCTGCCGAACGTCCTGGACCGCGCCATCCGCACCGCGTACGCGCGCCGCTCCCCCACCGCGATCATCATCCCCGGCGACGTGCAGGAGCTGGACTACGCGCCGCCCACGCACGAGTTCAAGATGGTGCCGTCCAGCCTGAACAGCAGCCGGTGGACCGCCCTGCCGGACGAGGAGTCCCTGGAGCGGGCGGCGGAGATCCTCAACTCCGGTGACAAGGTGGCGATCCTGGTCGGCCAGGGCGCGGCCGGCGCGCGGCAGGAGGTGGAGCAGCTCGCCGAACTCCTCGGCGCGGGCGTCGCGAAGGCGCTGCTCGGCAAGGACACCCTGAGCGACGAACTGCCGTACGTCACCGGCTCGATCGGCCTGCTGGGCACCCGCCCGTCGTACGAGCTGATGCGCGACTGCGACACCCTGCTGACCATCGGCTCGTCCTTCCCGTACACGCAGTTCATGCCGGAGTTCGGCAAGGCGCGTGGGGTGCAGATCGACATCGATCCGCACATGATCGGGATGCGGTACCCGTACGAGGTGAATCTGGTCGGCGACGCGCAGGCGACGCTGAGGCGGCTGATCCCGATGGTCCGGGGCGAGGGGCGCGGCCGCGAGTGGTACGACACCGTGTGCGACAACGTACGGCGCTGGCACGAGGTGATGGAGCGGCGGGCCGAGCAGTCGGCCCACCCGATCAACCCGGAGTACGTGGCGCGCGCCCTGGATCCGCTGCTGCCGGGGAACGCGATCGTCACCTCGGACTCGGGGTCGGTTGCGAACTGGTACGCGCGGCACCTGACGATGCGGCCCGGCATGCGCGGCTCGCTCTCGGGGACGCTGGCGACGATGGGATGCGGGGTGCCGTACGCGATCGGGGCGAAGTTCGCCCACCCGGACCGGCCGGTGGTCGCGCTGGTCGGGGACGGCGCGATGCAGATGAACGGGCTGGCGGAGCTGATCACGGCGGCGAAGTACCGGGACCTGTGGGAGGATCCGCGGCTGGTGTTCGCCGTGTGGAACAACCACGACCTCAACCAGGTCACCTGGGAGATGCGGGCCATGGAGGGCGCCCCGTCCTTCCTGCCGTCGCAGGAGCTCCCGGACGTGCAGTACGCGGCGTTCGCCCGCTCCCTCGGGCTGACCGGGGTGCGGGTGGAGAAGCCGGAGGACGTCGAGGCGGGCTGGCGCACCGCGCTGGAGTCGGACGGCCCGGCGGTCGTGGAGTTCCTCACCGACCCGGCGGTGCCGCCGATCCCGCCGCACGCGTCCTGGGACCAGATGGAGGCCACGGCCGCGTCGATCCTGAAGGGCGACGCGGACCGGGCCTCGATGGTGAAGCAGGGACTCAAGGCGAAGGTGCAGGAGTTCCTGCCGGGACGGGAGAAGAAGCAGAAGTAGGGCTGTTGAACGGCACTGAATAGTTCAGTTGCGCACGAAACAGTTCAGTGGGCAGTTCAAACAGTTCAGTGGGCAGTTCAGTAGCGCAGTGAACTGTTCGGTGCCATACCTGTCGGCGTGGCGGTTTCCATTTCCCTTGATCTGCCCACGAAGACGTTCTCCGCATCAAAGCCGCCACGGGACTCACGCCGGAGACACAGCGCCGGATGACGTGGACACGCTTTGCCGACAGCGCCCTCCCTGAGAAAGTGCGCACGGCGCGCTGCCCGAACAAAAGGATCGCCGTCAAGAGCAACTGGATCAATCCTGGTGAACCAACCAGATGACGAGGCTCTGCCACATGATGTGCTCCAAGCCGGCTGTCCCCATGATGGTTCGGGGCTCGACGAAGTCTCGGCTCCGTAAGACCGAGATCGCGTACATCATGTGGAATCGCAGGGACGTGAGTCTGTCCGGGTCGAGGGAGGCGGCGATCGCCAGGCGCAGGAAGTCGCCGAGCGATTCGTGATCTTGGTCGTACCACCAGCCATCGCTGTTCGAGCGTGCCGGGTCGCAGTGGCGGCTCGCCACTGCTCCCAGACCACCGCCCACCCCGCATACCCCCGGAACACCACAGCACGCGCCAACACACGAGGTCACGACGGCGCGTAAACCTACGGGCCGTGACTCCGCGGCGTCGAAGTGGGCCGACCGCATCAGATGCCTGTGCGACGAGGCCGGCCGTGCCCTTCTCAGCGGTGGCGCGGGCGAGGCAGCAAGGCGAACGCGCTCTCGGCAATCGAGGTCAGGCGGGCGGGACTGTGGCCGTACGCGCCTACGACATCGCTCCCGCGGATGACGGTCAGCAGAAGGTACGCGAGGTCGTCGGGATCCGCGTCGGGGTCGATGTCGCCGTTGCGCTGCGCCGCTCGCACGCACTCGGCCACCGCCGTCGCGACCACGGAGAAGCAGTCGTTGGCCAGGCGTTTCACCTCGGCGTCGGAGGCGCCGATCTCCAGGGCCATCTTGGCAGCGAAGCAGGCCGCCCCCGCCCGGTCAGAGGCGGGGGGTACGTCGGCGGCGAGTGGCACCCCGTGGACGGCGCGGAGCAAGTACGCGTGCAGTCGTTCCAGGGCGCCCTCGTCCGGTCCGGCGAGCATCTTCCGCGGACCCTGCCCCAGCCGGGCGAAGTAGCCGGCCATCGCCTCCAGCAGCACGCCGTGCTTGCCGTCGAACGCGGCATAGAGGCTGCCGCGGCCCAGGCCGGTGGCGGCGCTGATGTCGTCGACGCTCGTGCCGTTGTAGCCCGAGGCGCGGAACTGCCGCTCGGCGGCATGGAGGACGTGGTCGCGGTCGAAGCTTCGTGGTCTCGCCATACATAGAAGGTAAAGCCGACCTGCCGTACTTGACAACTCAGTACAGAACTACCTAGGTTTCGGACTGTTCAGTAAACAACCACCCTGAGCTCACCGGACAGGGTGCGTGCACGCCTGGCGCGACGGAGAGCGGCCCATGCCTTTGCACTCCTCCGCGCCGCCCGGCATTGCGACGTCTTCCAGGCCGGCAAGGCCCGGTCTGATCCTCGCGATCCTGGCGACGGCGAGTTTCATCGCCGGACTGGATCTGTACATCACGAACGTCGGGCTGTCCTCGGCGCGGGGCACTTCCTGCACCTCGAACAGCCCAAGACGGTCGCCGACCACATCCTGGGCTTCCTGAACAGCTGCCCCCTGCAACCACCCGGAACTCGAAGGGTTGACCGAACCATGACTGACAAGGAAAGGCAGGAGGCCATGGCTGTGACGACTCCTCCGTACGAGAGCGACGCACTGGCCGAGGGGACCGTCGACGCGGTGGTGATCGGCGGGGGCGCCGCGGGGCTGAACGGTGCACTGATCCTCGCCCGCTCCCGCCGCTCGGTCGTCGTGATCGACAGCGGCTCCCCGCGCAACGCGCCCGCGGAGGCCGTGCACGGCCTCATCGCCCTGGACGGCACCCCGCCGCCCGAGATCCTTCGACGGGGCCGGGAGCAGGTGCGCCAGTACGGCGGACGCGTCGTGTTCGGCCAGGTGGTCTCGGCCGAGTCCGCCGCCCCGTCGGCGGACGGGGACCTTCGGTTCACCGTCACCCTTGCCGACGGCCGCCGCATCACCGCCCGCCGCATCCTGGTGGCCACCGGCCTCACGGATGTGCTGCCACAGGTGCCCGGGCTCGCCGAGCACTGGGGGCACAGTGTGGTGCACTGCCCGTACTGCCACGGCTGGGAGGTGCGCGATGAGCCCATCGGCATCCTCGCCACCGGCGCGGCCTCCATCGGCCACGCGTATCTGTTCCGTCAGCTGACCGAGGACCTGACCTACTTCACCCACGGCACCGACCTGGACGAGGACAGCCGCGCCCGCTTCGCCGCCCGCGGCATCCGCGTCATCGACACCCCGGTCACCGAGATCGTCAACGACGAGAACGGTGCCCTCGCCGGAGTGCGCCTGGCCGACGGCCAGGTCGTGGCCCGCCGCGTCCTCGCGGTCGGCCCGCAGATGCAGGCCCGAACCCAGGGCCTGGAAGGTCTGGGCCTGCCGGTGCAGGACCTGCCGAACATGGGCCGCGGTTTCGCCTCCGGCATGGCCGGCACCACCGAGGTGCCGGGTGTGTGGGTGGCCGGCAACGTCACCGATCCGGTCGCCCAGGTCGGGGCCTCCGCAGCGGCCGGCGCACTGGCCGGCGCCGACATCAACAAGATGCTGGCCATCGCGGACACCGACGCGGCCCTCCAGGGGATCGCCGAGGCAAGCCCCAAAGCGGCCACACGATGATCTCGAAGCCCTGAGATCTCAGCCCGTCGCCCGCTCGCCTCACGGGCAATTGAGTGATTCCGCTCGTCCGCCCCGTCCCCCTCAGGAGCTACTGATGCCCTTCCTTGCGAACACCCCCGTGGAAAAAATGACCGGGCCTTACGCGCGGCGCTGGTGGGCGCTGCTCGTGCTGTGCCTGAGCCTGCTGATCACGGTGATGGCGAACACGTCACTGATCGTCGCCGCCCCCGACATGACCACCGACCTGGGCCTGAGCAGCAGTGATCTGCAGTGGGTCGTCGACAGCTACACCGTTCCGTACGCGGCGCTGATGCTGGTGCTGGGCGCGATCGGCGACAAGTACAGCCGGCGTGGCGCGCTGGTGCTGGGTCTGCTGATCTTCGCCGGCGGTTCGGTGATGGGGAGCATGGTCGACGAGACCTCGCTGGTCATCGTGGCCCGCGCGATCATGGGTTTCGGTGCTGCGGTCGTGATGCCGGCCACGCTGTCCCTGGTGGTCGCGACCTTCCCCCGGAGCGAGCGGACCAAGGCCATCACCGCCTGGGCCGCGACCTCCGGGGTGGCGGTGGCCGTCGGCCCGCTGGTCTCCGGCTGGCTGCTTGAGGACCACGCCTGGGGCTCGACCTTCCTGATCAACGTGCCGATCGCCCTCCTCGCCGTGTTCGGCGCGCTCGCCCTGGTACCGCCGTCCAAGGCGCAGGGCATGGGCCGGATCGACTACGTCGGTGGTCTGCTGTCGATCGTCACCGTCGGCTCCCTGATCTACGCCGCCATCGAGGGCCCGCACTTCGGCTGGGGCGCCGGCCCCGTCACCGCCGCCGTGGTCGCCGGTGTCGGTCTGCTCGCCTTCGTCGCCTGGGAGCTGCGGCACCCGCGCCCGATGCTGGACGTCCGAAAGTTCGCGCTGCGGCCCTTCAGCGGCTCGATGCTCGCGGTGATGTTCTTCTTCTTCGGCATGTTCGCCGTGCTCTACTACTCGACGCAATTCCTGCAGTTCGTCCTCGGCTACGACGCCCTGGACACGGGCCTGCGGCTGCTGCCGCTGGGCGGTGCGGTGTTCCTCGGGTCCGCGCTGACCGGGATGCTCACCCCGAAGCTGGGCGTGAAGCCGATGGTGGTGACCGGCCTGGCCATCGGCACGGCGGGCATGTTCCTGCTCACCCAGATCGACAAGGGGTCGACGTACGGGGACTTCCTGGTGCCGCTGATGATGCTGGGCCTCGCGCTCGGACTGGCCATCTCCCCGGCGACCGACACGATCATGGGTTCCTTCCCCGAGTCCGAGCTGGGCGTCGGCGGCGGTGTCAACGACACCGCGCTCGAGCTGGGCGGGGCGCTGGGCATCGCGGTGCTGGGCTCGCTGCTGGGCACGGCCTACCGGGACGAGCTGACCGACCTGGTGGGCAACCGGCTCCCGGCGGAGGCGATGGAGACCGCCAAGGACTCGGTCGGCGCCGGCCTGGCCGTCGCGGAGCGGGTCGCGCAGGATCCCTCCGCCGGGCCCCAGCAGGCCCAGGCCGCCGTGGACGCCGTCCACCAGGCCTTCGCCCACGGAGTCGCCCAGACCAGCCTCATCGGCGGGATCATCATGGCCGCCGGAACACTGATCGTCCTCGCGGTCCTGCCGGGCCGGCGCGGCTTCGCGAAGCAGAGCGCCGAGCCGGGGGCCGGGACGACGGCGAGCGAGGCGGCGACTGTGCAGGAGCACACCGGGTCCACCCGCTAGATCGCCGACGGGGCGTCCACTGGATCGCCGGGGACGCGCCCGCCGGAGCGCCGGGCACCGCCTCCGCCGGATCGCCCGCCAGGCGCGTCGAGCAGGAGCCCGGCGGCGCGAGACGCGCAGGGCGCGGGCGCGGTCCACGGCCACGCGGATCCTCTGCCGGAACACCTCACCGTCCTTGGCCTCCGGGCCGCCCCGGGGCTCTCCTCCGGGGCGGCCCGGAGGCCGAGGGCCGTGAGGTGACAGCGGCGGTCGCCGCAGACGCCGCCCTGCGCCGACAGGCGACCGCCGCTACGCCGCCCTCCGCTATGCCGCACCCGCCGCTGCTCGCACGCACGCGGCGGCGTCGTGCCACCGCCCAGCGGCCCTGCTCGCCCAACGTGCGGGAATACCGGCTGTGCACCCGCGCCGACTCGCGACCGCAGTCCGGACACGCCACCGTCAATTCGCGGGTACGAGCAGCGATGCGGACCGTGCCGCCCGCCACCCACACCTGTTCCACCCGCACCGTGTCCAGGTGCGGAGACACCGTTCGTACGGGGTCGTCACACTCGCTGACACTGCCGCTATCTGTGACGGGGGGTCACCGGCGCACGGTGACACATCCCGGCTTCACGAAAATCTTGCCAGGGCCACGTCACCTGTACGCCGACACCCCGACCTGCTTGGACACCGTCAGCACCGCCGCGGTATTTGGTCGGGTACTCGGCACGGTGCTACAGCACCAGCCGGACGGCTCGGGCCCTCAGCTCGGGATCCACCTTCTTCGGCATGACATGCATCCTTCCAACTCAGAAAGATGCGGCGTCAAACCGGCCCCTACCTGGTCCACGCCGAGTCTCCATCAGAGCGTGGCCCTGCGGTCTTCTGCTGTTCACCTCGGCGAGGACTTCGCCGGCATCTACGGGCCCGAAACACCCGCACGCAGTTGGAGGCCGCGCTCAAGCCGGCCGGTCACAAGCGGGGCATCCCGGCCGAGGCCGAGCGGCTCCGTGGGTGTCTTCCGCGCCGACTAGAGCTGTCCCGCAACTACTGATCGGGGCGGACGCCCCGGACATGTGCGATCACGTCTGGTTGGCCCAGGCTGGCACGGTTGATCCGGCCTGGGCCTCGGATCACGCCGTCTGCGGCCAGTCGTTTCCGCAGTGCGTCGGGTGCCAGAGGGGTCTCGAAGCCCTCACTGAGGCCTCGCCCCGTATCTGCGTACTCGTAGCGGACCGCGTACATCCTTCCCGCGTGATGCCATTCGCAGCGGACCAGAGGGCGCGCGAGGACTGACTCGAACCACTCTGCTGCTCTGTTCGCCAGCTCTGTAGGTCCGCCTGCGGCTTCGAAGGTGAACTCACTCGCGGTCTGCAGGATGGTGAAGTCCTGGTTGTGGAGTTTGCCACCACGGACGACGGAGCCGTCGAAGTGGGCGCCCACTGTCAGAACTCCCCGGTTGCGTTGCGGGTCACTGATGTCCAGATAGACGATCAGCTGGCCGTTGGAGGTGTTCGTCGATGGCAGCACGACAGTATCGAGCGGGTCCACCAGCCAGGAGCCCGCTCGTTCGGCCAGAACGTCCACGAACGAGCGTTGCGCATCGACCACCTCGGGCCCATGCTCGCTGTTCAGCCCCGCAAGCGGTTCGCCAAGGACACGGTGCTGATCGTGGACGGCACTCTCGTGCCCACCCGCGATCACACCGTGGCCGCGCAGTCGAAGAACTACCGCTACTCCACCAATCACCAGGTTGTCATCGACGCCGCGACCCGCCTGATCGTCGTGGTCGGACGGCCTCTGTCCGGAAACCGCAACGACTGCAAACCATGGGAGGAATCCGGCGCCAAAGCCGCCTCGGCGTGGGCGCGCGCCTTGTAGGCCGTGGCCGGGGCGGACGCCTCAGGGGTGCCGCACGGCCCACGGCCGGGCCGTTCAGCCACCGGCCGCGACCGCGGGCGGCGGCGGTCGACCGTCTCGTCTCCGCGGGCGGGCGCGGTGCGGGAGGCGTCGCGGAGGCGGTGGCCGACGCCACGTCGGCCCGCACGGCGCCGGGCATACCCTCAAGGCCGCGAACCACCTGGTCGTCGCCGTCAACATCCAGTGGCCGGCCGAGGCCGTCGTCTTCCTGGAGAAGGCGGGAGCCGATCTCACGGCCGCGCTGAGGGTCCTCGGCTGAGGGTCGCGGAGGCCTGGCCGGCTCAAGCGTCCTGAGCCGCAAGAAGGACAATCCGCTGGACCGGCACCGCACCCCCGGCTCCCGCGTCGACCTCCCTCACAAGGACCTGGGCATCGTCACCGCCACGGCCCGCGACACCGGTGCCGATGGCAGGTACCCGTACGCGCACTGAACCGACCGGTGCGGTTCAGCAACCGGGGTCGCGCGACCGCCCCGACGACCGCGTGTTCATCACCGTTCATTCAGCGGTGGGCCGCGCCAGGGACGGCGCGGGAGGCGTCGCCTCCTCCCCGGCGGGTTTCTCGGCCGGCAGCAGCATCTCCTCGTAGCGGCCCAGTGCCAGCACGACGCCGAGCATCAGGACCGGTGTGATCATGGCGAGCAGCTCCATCGTCCGTCCTTCCCCAGGAGGTCCGTGGGGGGGTGTGAGCCGGGTCTCCCTCGATCGGTCCGGCAAACCCCGGGTTGCGTCCGTACGGGGGACACCGTGCCGATCCGGCCGGTAATCCCGGTGTCGGCGTCCACTCCTCGGGTACGCGGTGGCCCACCCCCGAAGCTCTGGAGGGAGAAATGCAGCGAGGCAGCGACCGGCTGAGCGTCCACCGGGACGAGGAGATGAAGCACGAACTGCAGGGGCTGCTCAGGTCTGGGCACCCCACGCGGACGGAGGAGTGGCACGACCCTGAGCCGACCGCCGACGACGATCCGGAGGTGTGGCGCGGCCCCGTGGCGCCGGGGAGCTCGCACGCCTCCCTGGAGTCGGTGCGTCTGGAGCTGGCCCGTGTGCTGGGCCGCAGCTCCTTCCCGGCGAGCCCGGGCGAGCTGACCGGCGTCCTGCGCAGCAAGAACGCTCCGGACGAGATGGTCGACGCGGTGCGGGACCTGCCGCGTTCGGCGCGCTACCCCAATGTCCAGGCCCTGGCGGAGGCGCTCACGGCGTCCGGCCGGGGCGGGCAGGAGGGCTCGCGGTGAGGACGGAGTCCGTGCGCGACGTCATGACCCCGGGCGTGATCACCGTGCGTCCGGGCGCCTCGCTCGTCGAGGCGGCCCAGCTGATGCGGGCGCGGGACATCGGCGACGTCCTCGTCGCCGACGACTGGCGGGTCGTCGGGGTGCTCACCGACCGTGACATCACGGTGCGCGCGGTGGCCGAGGGCGTCGACCCGCTGGCGGTGTCCGCGGAGGCCGTGTGCAGCCCGCACCCGGTCGTGGTCGGCCCGGACGACTCCGCGGCCGCGGCGGTGCAGCTGATGCGGCAGCACGCGGTACGGCGGTTGCCGGTCATCGAGGACGGCCGGCCCGTCGGCATCGTCAGCCTGGGCGACCTGGCACTGGCGCGGGACCCGGACTCGGCGCTCGCCGACATCAGCCGGGCCGGCGCGGACAGCCGGGGCCGCGCATGAGGCGGGACCAGGCCGCCGAGATCGCGGCGACCGGCACCAAGGTCGACGTCGGCGACGCCACGACGCGCTATCTGCTCTACGGGCTGCTGCCCAGCTGGTTCGTGCCGGGGCTCGCCGACTGGGCGATGCACCGGCGCACCCGGATCGAGGAGACGGCGGGGACGAAGGAGTCCCTGATCCACTCGCTGATGATGGCGGAGGTCGGTCTCCCGATCGCGCTCACCCTGCGCTACGAGGTCAACCCCCTGCTGCTGTCGTTGCAGCTGGCGGGGGCCGCGACGCACGAGGCGACCGCGCTGTGGGACGTACGCACGGCCGTGCGGAGCGAGCGCGAGGTCAAGCCGATCGAGCAGCACATCCACAGTTTCCTGGAGTCGCTGCCGTTCGCCGCCCTGGCCTCGCTGATGTGCCTGCACGCCGACCAGGTGAAGTCGCTGGCGCGCGGCGGACGGGGCGATCGGGACGCATGGCGTCTGGTGCCGCGTCGACGGCCGCTGTCGCCCGGGTATCTCGCGGGGATCGCGGTGGCGATCGGCACGTGTGTGGCCCTGCCGTACGGCGAGGAGCTGCTGCGTTGCCTGCGCGCCGCGCGCAGCAAGAAGAAGCACGCCAAGGACGACGCGGCCCGTTGGCGTGCACCGCAAGGCCGATGACCGAAAGGACGTGAAGAACATGCGCATCGCATTCCTGGTGGCCCCCGAGGGCGTCGAACAGGTCGAACTCACCGATCCCTGGCACGCCGCGAAGGACGCGGGCCACCAACCGGTGCTGGTGTCCACGCAGCCGGGCGAGATCCAGGCCTTCAACCACCTGGACAAGGCGGACACGTTCCCCGTGGACGAGGTCGTCGGCGAGGCGTCGGCCGAGTCGTTCGGCGGGCTGGTGCTGCCGGGCGGGGTGGCGAACCCGGACTTCCTGCGCGCCGACGAGAAGGCCGTCGCGTTCGTGCAGGCCTTCTTCGAGCAGGGCCGCCCGGTCGCCGCGATCTGCCACGCCCCGTGGACGCTGGTCGAGGCGGACGTCGTACGGGGCCGGGTGCTGACCTCGTGGCCGAGCCTCAAGACGGACATCCGCAACGCGGGCGGCTCCTGGGTGGACGAGCAGGTGCAGATCTGCGACCACGGGCCGAACAAGCTGGTCACCAGCCGCAAGCCGGACGACCTGAAGGCGTTCTGCGAGGCGTTCCTCGACGTCTTCGCACGGGAGGGCGCTTGATGACTGCTCCGGACGAGCACAAGCAGGAGCAACGCGAGGACCACCGGGCGGCCGATCCGGCCGGCGGGCCGCTGACCACCGACCAGGGTGTGGTGGTCGACCACACCGACGACTCGCTGGCCGCCGGCGAGCGTGGCCCGACGCTGATGGAGGACTTCCACTTCCGGGAGAAGCTCACCCGCTTCGACCACGAGCGGATCCCGGAACGGGTGGTGCACGCCCGGGGCGCGGGTGCGTACGGCTACTTCGAACCGTACGAGTCCTGCGCGGAGTTCACCCGTGCCGCCTTCCTCCAGGACCCCTCGGTGCGCACGCCGGTGTTCGTGCGGTTCTCCACGGTGCAGGGGCCGAAGGGCTCGGCGGACACCGTGCGGGACGTGCGCGGCTTCGCGACCAAGTTCTACACCTCGGAGGGCAATTACGACCTGGTCGGGAACAACTTCCCGGTCTTCTTCATCCAGGACGGCATCAAGTTCCCCGACTTCGTGCACGCGGTGAAGCCGGAGCCGCACAACGACATCCCCACCGGTGCGTCCGCGCACGACTCGCTGTGGGACTTCGTGTCGCTCCAGCCGGAGACGCTGCACGCGATCATGTGGCTGATGTCGGACCGGGCGATCCCGCGCAGCTACCGCATGATGCAGGGCTTCGGCGTGCACACCTTCCGCTTCGTGAACGCGGAGGGGAAGGGCACGTTCGTGAAGTTCCACTGGAAGCCCAAGCTGGGTGTGCACTCGCTGGTGTGGGACGAGGCACAGGAGTGTCAGGGCCGCGACCCGGACTTCAACCGGCGTGACCTGTGGGACGCGATCGAGGCCGGTGAGTATCCGGAGTGGGAGCTCGGCGTCCAACTGGTGCCGGAGGAGGACGAGTTCTCCTTCGACTTCGACCTGCTCGACGCGACGAAGATCATCCCGGAGGAGCAGGTGCCGGTGCGGCCGATCGGCCGGATGGTGCTGAACCGCAACCCGGAGAACTTCTTCGCGGAGACCGAGCAGGTCGCCTTCCACACCGCGAACGTGGTGCCCGGCATCGACTTCACCAATGACCCGCTGCTCCAGGCCCGCAACTTCTCCTACCTGGACACGCAGCTGATCCGGCTGGGCGGCCCCAACTTCGCCCAGCTGCCCGTGAACCGGCCGGTGGCGCCGGTCCGCAACAACCAGCGCGACGGCTACCACCAGAGCACGATCCACCGGGGCACGAACTACTTCCCCAACTCCCTGGGCGGTGGCTGCCCGGCGCACGCGGGCGGCGACCCCGAGGCCTACCGGCACTACGCCGAGCGGGTCGACGGCCGCAAGATCAGGCAGCGCAGCGAGAGCTTCAAGGACCACCACAGCCAGGCGGCGCTGTTCTGGAACAGCATGGCGGACTGGGAGAAGCAGCACATCGTCGAGGCGTTCCGCTTCGAGCTGGGCAAGGTCGACGCACGGACGGTACGGGCCCGTACGGTCGAGGAACTGGCCAAGGTGGACGGTGAGTTGGCCGCCGCGGTGGCCCGGGGCGTCGGGGTGCCGGAGCCCTCCGGGAGTCAGGCGGCGCACAAGCTCGCCTCCCCCGCCCTCAGTCTGGACGCGGAGTCACTGCACGGGGACGGCTCCATCCGTACCCGGCAGATCGCGGTGCTCGTCAGCGACGGGGTGGACGCCGAACAGGTCACCTCGGTGCGCGAGGCGCTGGCCGCGGAGGGGGCGATCGTGGAGGCGCTGGCGGACACGGACGGCACCGTGACGGGCGCCGACGGTGAGACGTATGCCGTCGACCGCGCGCTGCCGACCGTCGCCTCCGTGCTCTACGACGCCGTCCTGGTGCCCGGCGGTCCGGTGGACACTCCGCCGACGGCGGTCGATCCGGACGCCATGCGCTTCGTACGGGACGCCTACCGGCACGGCAAGCCGGTGGCGGCGCTCGGCTCCGGTGTGCGTGTGGTGGCGGCGCTGGAGCCCGAGGGGCTCGCAGTGTCGACCGAGTTCCACCGGGCGGTGAGCGACCGGGGTGTCGTGACGGACACCTCGCCGGGGGCGGCGAGCGCGGAGTTCATCCAGGCGTTCGTGGACGCGATCGCCCAGCACCGGCACTGGGACCGGCCGCCGGTGCGCGGCTGACCACGGGCACCACCACGACGGCCATCGGGCCACACCGGCTCGTACGGCGTGCGGCCCCGGCGGGATCACTTCCCGCCGGGGCCGTTCGTCGCTCCCTGACCGCCGGTGCCCCGGCCCCATTTGCCCACCAGTTCGTGCTGTTCCCTGCCGCGTTCGCGGGCGCCCTCGCGGGTGCGGCCCTGGGCTACGAAGCGGCGCGGGTTGCGGCGCAGGTACTCGCCCTCCAGTTGCGCCATGCGCTCGTTGTGGGCCCGCAACGCGTCGTTCGAGCCGTGCAGGAGGGTGTCGTGGCGTGTGCGGTGGATCGTCTCCAGCTCTTTCATGAGCTGCTGGTCGTCCAGCCGGTCGGGGTCGACTCCGGTCATCGCGATGTCCCGCTCGTCGTGTTCGTTCATGCTCTTCGGGTACCCGCCCGGGAGCACTACCCACGAGCGGCATCCGGGAGGGAGCCATGGATCTCGCTTTTCTGCATCCACTGTACGAACAATCCGGCCCTTGGGCCTCTGTATACGTCGACACCTCCCACCACACGGAGAGCACCCCCCACGAACGACATCTCACCGCCGCCGCGCTGGCCCGGGAACTGGCCGACCAGGGCGCCGACGACGCCACCTGCCGGGCGGTGCAGGACGCCGTGGAGGAACTGCGGCACTCCCCCGAGCCACACGGGCGGGCCCTGTTCGCCCGGGCGGGCCAGGTGGTCCTGGACCCGCCGCTGGCCAAGGCCCCCCAGGGCAGCTGGGCGCAGTGGGCGCCGCTGCCCAGGGTCACCCCGCTGCTGGACCTGGCCGACCAGGAACCGATCTGCGTGGTGGCCTACGTCGACCGCAGGGGCGCCGACTTCGAGCTGCGCAGCGCGCTGGGCAGCCAGAAGGCCGGGTCGGTCACCGGACGGCAGTGGCCCGTGCACCGCACGTCCACGACCGACTGGTCGGAGCGGCACTTCCAGCTGAAGGTGGAGAACACCTGGGAGCACAACGCGGTGGAGATCGCCGACGCGCTCACCGTCTGCCAGGAGGAGACGCGGGCCGACCTGCTGATCCTGGTCGGCGACGACCGTGAGCGACGGTCCGTGCACGATCGGCTGCCGCAGCGGCTGCACGACCGCGTGGTCGAGCTGACCCACGGCACCGGCAGCAGGCTCCTCGACGAGGAGGTGGAGCAGGCCCGCGCCGAGCATGTGCGCCGGCGGACAGAGGCCGAACTGGAGCGGTTCCTGGCCGCCCGCGCCCCGGACGCCGAGGGGCAGGCCGGTGCGGTGGAGGGCGTGCCCGCGCTGGTCGAGGCGGCGCGTGAGCACCGTATCGACGAGTTGTTGATCCGCACGGACGGCCCGGACGCGCACCGGGAGGTGTGGATCGGGGAAGAACCGGACCAGCTCGCCGTACGCCGTACGGAGCTGAAGGCCCTCGGCGAGCAGAACTCCTGGGCGGCCCGCGCGGACGACGCGCTGGTGCGGTCCGCTGTGGCCACGGATGCCCAGGCCCTCGCGGTGCCCACGGCGGCCGAGGAGGCGCCGGTGGGCGGCCTGGGGGCGCTGCTGCGCTGGAAGTAATGGTGCCCAGCGTGCCCGGCCGCGGGTTCGTCGTGGCTGGTCGCGCCCGCGCGGCGGAGCCGCATATGTGCACCGCCCGCGCCCCTGCAGGGGCGCGGGCGGTGCAGGGCGAAGGTGCTAGCGGGCCCGTTCCACGCGGCGTTCGTCCCACACCGGCTCCGGGGTTTCCCGGACCCGGCCGTCGCTGCCGAAGACCAGGTAGCGGTCGAAGGAGCGGGCGAACCAGCGGTCGTGGGTGACGGCGAGGACCGTGCCCTCGAAGGCCTCCAGGCCCTCCTGGAGTGCCTCGGCGGACTCCAGGTCGAGGTTGTCGGTCGGCTCGTCGAGGAGCAGGGCGGTGACCCCCTGGAGTTCGAGCAGCAGGATCTGGAAGCGGGCCTGCTGGCCGCCGGAGAGGCGGTCGAAGCTCTGCTCGGCCTGCTGGGTCAGCTCGTAGCGGCGCAGCCGGGACATGGCCGCGCCCCGGTCCTGGGCGTGTTCCTTCCAGAGGATGTCGAGGAGGGTGCGGCCCTCCAGCTCGGGGTGCGCGTGGGTCTGGGCGAAGTGCCCGGGCACGACGCGCGCCCCGAGCTTCCACTGTCCCGTGTGCGCCACGTCGTCGCCGGCGAGCAGACGCAGGAAGTGCGACTTGCCGGAGCCGTTGGAGCCGAGGACGGCGACGCGTTCGCCGTAGAAGACCTCCAGGTCGAAGGGTTTCATCAGGCCGGTCAGCTCGAGGCTCTCGCAGGTGACGGCGCGGACGCCGGTGCGGCCGCCCTTGAGGCGCATCTTGATGTCCTGCTCGCGCGGCGGTTCCGGCGGCGGTCCGGCCTCCTCGAACTTGCGCAGGCGGGTCTGCGCCGCCGCGTAGCGGGACGCCATGTCCGGGCTGATGGAGGCCGCCTGACGGAGGTTCAGCACCAGCTTCTTCAGCTGCGCGTGCTTCTCGTCCCAGCGCTTGCGCAACTCCTCGAAGCGGGCGAAGCGTTCCCGGCGGGCGTCGTGGAAGGTGGCGAAGCCACCGCCGTGCACCCAGGCGTCGGCACCGGCGGGGCCGGGTTCCACCGAGACGATCTTCTCGGCGGCGCGGGCGAGGAGTTCGCGGTCGTGGGAGACGAACAGGACCGTCTTGCGGGTCTCCTTCAGCCGCTCCTCCAGCCACCGCTTGCCGGGCACGTCGAGGTAGTTGTCGGGCTCGTCGAGCAGCAGCACCTCGTCGGTGCCGCGCAGCAGCGCCTCCAGCACCAGCCGCTTCTGCTCACCGCCGGAGAGGGTGCGGACCTCCCGGAACTGCGCCTTGTCGTACGGCACCCCGAGCGCGGCCATGGTGCACATGTCCCACAGCGTCTCCGCCTCGTACCCGCGTGCCTCGGCCCAGTCGGACAGCGCCTGCGCGTACCGCATCTGGGCGGCCTCGTCGTCGACGGTCATGATGGCGTGCTCGGCCTCGTCGACGGCCTTCGCGGCCTCGCGGATGCGGGGCGGCGCGACGGACGCGAGCAGGTCGCGCACGGTCGTCTCGTCCCGTACGGATCCCACGAACTGGCGCATCACGCCGAGCCCGCCGCTCACGGTGACGGTGCCGCCGTGCGGTTTCAGTTCGCCGGAGATCAGGCGCAGCAGGGTCGTCTTGCCGGCGCCGTTGGGTCCGACGAGCGCCACGACGGCGCCTTCGCCCACCCGGAACGACACATCGCCGAGCAGGGCCCTCCCGTCGGGGAGGTAGTACTCGAGGTGCGCGGCTTCCAGATGTCCCATGAAACGCATTCTGAAGGCGCCGGGACCGGCCGGGCAAACTCTTATCGGCTGGTGTCCAGCGGCCGTCCCGCCGGGCCGCCCTCGCCTGCGGGGGCGACGGTCGCACCGGCCCACGACAGGGCCTTCCAGCCGTCGGACGGCGAGCCCTCCAGGACCACGACGCCGGTGTTGTCGAGGCGGTGGGCGGCGGCGAAGGGCACGTCGACGTTGTCCGCGCGGGCGGCCGACCACATGCGGATCGCCGCGCCGTGGCTGACCATGGCGACCGTGGTGGCCCCGCTCGCGGCGGCCTCCGCGACGACGGAGTCGTAGCGCGCGAGGACCTCGGCGCCGCTCTCCCCGCCCGGCATCCGCAGCGCGGTGTCCCCGGCCGCCCAGGCGAACACGGTCCGCATGTAGAGCTCGCCCCGCTCCGACTCGCCGGGCTGCATCTCCAGGTCGCCCGCGGAGATCTCCCTGATGCCGTCGCGGACGAGGACGTCGAGGCCGCGGGCGGCGGCCAGCGGGGCGGCGGTGAGCTGGGTGCGGATCAGGGTGGAGGCGTAGAGGGCCTCGATGTCCTCACCGGCGAGGGCCTCGGGGAGCTTCGCGGCCTGCTGTTCGCCGAGGGTGGTCAGGCCCGGGCCGGGCACGGCGGTGTCCAGGAGGTAGTCCACGTTCGTGGGGGTCTGGCCGTGGCGGACGAGCAGCAGGCGCATGCGGTGTTCCTCCGTGCGGTCGACGCTCCGGGCATGACGCGGGGACGTGAAGCCCGGACAAGGAGTGGCCGCTTCAGGGTACCCGCGACGCCATGAGCCCTGATGTCGACCTCACCGTCCCGAAACCCGGACCGCACCCCTTTCGTCACCGCCTGCTCGCCCTGGACAACCAGGTGTTCGAGTTCGCCGCCGAGCGCCGCTGGCCCGGTGCCGAGCGCGTGCTGCCACGGCTGAGCCGGAGCGCGAACCACGGGGTGCTCTGGTTCGCGACGGCGGCCGCGATGGCGGCGGTCCGCACGCCCCGGGCCCGTCGGGCGGCCGCCCGCGGGCTCGCCTCCCTCAGCCTGGCCTCGCTCACCATCAACACCCTCGGCAAGCGCTCGGTGCGCCGCCCCCGGCCCGTCCTGGACCCGGTGCCGATGGCGCGCCGGCTGAGGCGGCAGCCGATCACCACGTCGTTCCCCTCGGGGCACTCGGCGTCGGCGGCGGCCTTCGCGGCCGGTGTGGCCCTGGAGTCCCCGGCCTGGGGCGCGGTGGTGGCTCCGGTGGCGTTCTCGGTGGCGATGTCCCGTGTCTACACGGGCGTGCACTTCCCGAGCGACGTCCTCACGGGGGCCGCTCTGGGCGCGGGCGCCGCGTTCGCCGTACGGGCCCTGGTGCCGACCCGTGCCCAGGCCGCCCCGCCGGCCCGGCCCCGCACCGAGGTGCCGGCGCTGCCCGACGGAGCGGGTCTGGTGGTCGTCGCCAACACCGGCGCGGGCACCGCCGACCGGGTGCGGGCGCTGCGCGACGCGCTGCCGCTGGCGGAGGTCGTGGAGTGCGAACCACGGGACGTGCGGGCCGAGTTGGAGAAGGCGGCGGCCCGTGCCCGGGTGCTCGGTGCGTGCGGGGGCGACGGCACGGTGAACACGGCCGCCGAGGTCGCCCTGCGCACCGGGCTGCCGCTGGCCGTCGTGCCGGGCGGCACCCTCAACCACTTCGCCCTCGACCTGAGCGTGGAGGACGTGCGGGACCTGGCCCGGGCCGTGCGGGGCGGCGAGGGCGTGCGGGTGGACGTGGGCCGGTTCACCTGCGGGGCCCGGCAGGGCGTCTTCCTCAACACGTGCAGCCTGGGCGTGTATCCGGAGCTGGTGCGCGAGCGGGAGCGCTGGTCGGGGCGGATCGGGGGCTGGCCGGCCGGGGTACTGGCGGCGCTGCGGGTGCTGCGCGCCGACCGTCATCCGCTGGAGGCCGAAGTGGGCGGCCGCGCCCACCCGTTGTGGCTGCTGTTCGCGGGCAACGGCACGTACCACCGCATGGGTCTCGCCCCCGGTCGCCGGATCGATCTGGCGGACGGGAAGCTCGACGTCCGGGTGGTGCACGGCGGGCGCCGGCCCGCGCTGCGGCTGTTCGCGGCCGCCGTCGCGGGTCCGCTGACCCGCTCCCCCGTGCACGCGGCGGTCCAGGTCGGCCGGCTCCGGCTCAACGACGTGGCGCCCGGCACTCTCCTCGCGCACGACGGCGAAGTCACCGAGGTGCGGGGCGAGGTGACGCTGGAGAAGCTGCCGCAGGCGCTGACGGTGTACCGGCCCCTCCCCCGGGGCTGACATTTCGTCAGTCCATATCGCGAAACAAATGGTCTCAGCATGCGGCCACCAGCGTACCGTGGAGCAGTCGCCCCGGGCTCCCCGGAGTCCGGGGTCCCGGTACGAGGAGAAGGGCACAGCCATGCCGGAAGCGCGGGAGACCGCCGTCTACACGCACGGGCACCACGAGTCCGTACTGCGGTCGCACACCTGGCGGACGGCCGCCAACTCGGCGGCCTACCTGCTCGGCTCGCTCAAGCCCCACATGAAGATCCTGGACGTCGGCTGCGGCCCGGGCACCATCACGGCCGACCTGGCCGCCCTGGTGCCCGAGGGACACGTCACCGGCGTCGACCGAGCGGAGGGGATCCTCGACCGGGCGCGGGCCACGGCCGAAGAACGCGGCCTGACGAACGTCGGCTTCGCGGTCGCCGACGTCCACGCCCTGGACTTCCCCGACGACACGTTCTGCGTGGTCCACGCCCACCAGGTGCTCCAGCACGTCGGCGACCCGGTGCGGGCGCTGCGCGAGATGCGGCGGGTCACCAGGCCCGGCGGGATCGTCGCGGTCCGCGACTCGGACTACGCGGCGATGACCTGGTACCCGGAGTCGACGGGCATGGACGACTGGCTGGACCTGTACCGCCGGGTGGCCCGCGCCAACGGCGGCGAACCCGACGCCGGACGCCGGCTGAGGTCATGGGCGCTGGCGGCCGGGTTCACCGACGTCACGGCCACCTCCAGCACCTGGACGTTCGCCACGGCCGAGGAGCGGGAGTGGTGGAGCGGGCTGTGGGCCGACCGCACTCTGGCGTCGGAGTACGCGCGGCGGGCCACGGAGGGCGGGCACGCGAGCGAGGAGCGGCTGCGGGCCGTGTCGCGGGCCTGGCGGGAGTGGGGGCGGCACGATGACGGCTGGTTCAGCGTCCTGCACGGAGAGGTCCTCTGCCGGAAGTAGCCCTTACGAGCCTCATTCCCGGGGGAGCAGGGGCCCGAGCGGCCCGAGGTCCAGGTTCAGGTCCTCGGGCCGCAGGCCGTAGCGCTCGCGCAGCTCGGTCATGCGGTCGTCGAGCAGCATCAGCGTGAGCCCGATCCGCTCCTCCTGCTCCTCGGACAGGTCGCCCGTGTCGAACCGGCGCAGCGCCTGCCGTTCCATCAGCTGACGCAGCAGCTCCACGACGGTGAGGACGAGTTTGACGAGATCGCGCTCCACCGTGTCGGGTTCGAGGTCCAGTCGGTTGCGGCGCTCGGTCATGTCAATCCCCCCACGGCGACGGCACCTGCTCGTTCACCGAGCTGATCAGCGCGTTCAGGTCGATGCGGACGAGGTCGACGTCCGCGATGCGCAGGGTGATGTCCCCCGTGATGACGACGCCGCCGGCCAGCAGCCGGTCGAGCAGGTCCACGAGGGCGACCTCACGGCGTTCGACGACGGTCACTCTTGCGCGCCTTCCGTGACTTCTCCCGCGAAGGAGTACGCGGCCCAGGGACCGGTGAGTTCCACGCGCAGCCCGGAGGCCTCGGCCCTCGGGTCGTCCTTGGTGCGGTCCACCAGTTCCACGAACTCCTCGGAATACCGCCGCGGCACCAGATAGGCGGCGTTGAGCACGTTCCGCCCGGAGGCCCCGGACAGAGCGGCGTTCTGCGGTGCGTGCAGCTTGGCCGCCTCGGCGTACGCGGACAGCGTCTCGTGCAGGCGGGTCGCGAACTCCTCCGCCTTCTGCCACTGGTCCTCGTGCGCCCGCGCGCGCTGCCTGCGCTGCAGCAGGTAGTCCCGGCCCGAGGCCGCCTTCCCGGCCGGCTGCTCGGCCGGCTCGGACTCCGGTTCGGCGTACACCTTGACGCCCCACTCGACCCGTCCCTCCAGCCGGTCGAGGGTGCGCCGGAACTCCTCCTCGCGCGCCTCGATCATCACCCGGACGCCGCTGTCGTCCCGGAAGACTGTGCCGAGCCGCAGCGGCAGCGGGGTGGTGACGACGGTGAGGGCGTCGATCACGCCCTGGTGGGCCCTGGCGGTCTCGGACAGCCAGTCGAGGTCCTCCAGATGGGCGTGGAGCGGCTCCTCCGCGAAGTCGCGCTCGGGCACATGGCTGACCACGGCGATCAGTCCGTGGTGGGGCAGCAGCTTGGGCGGGGCGCCGGCCACGCCCGTCAGCTCGGCCTGCAGCGGCGCACCGAGGGGGCGGCAGACGGCGTACACGTACCGCAGTCCCGTCATGGGGCCTCCTTCTTCTCGGCCGTCTCGGTCTCCTCGGCCTTGTCGGCCCTCTCGGTGCGGCCGGCCTCCAACTGGTCCAGCCGGGCGAGGCGCTCACGCAGTTCGGCGTTCTCGCGGGCGAGTTCGTCGCGGCGGGCGCGGGAGGACAGCGCGGGGTCGGTCTCCCACCAGTCGATGCCCATCTCCTTCGCCTTGTCTACGGAGGCGACGATGAGCCTGAGCTTGACGGTGAGGAGTTCGATGTCGAGCAGGTTGATGCGGATGTCGCCCGCGATGACGATCCCCTTGTCGAGCACGCGCTCCAGGATGTCGGCGAGATTGGAGCCGCTGCTCGGACCGTAGGGGTCCGGCATTCTGCTGGGCATGCTCATCGCCGGCTCCCGGCGTCGGCGTACTCGTCCTCATCCTCGGACTCGTACTCCTCCTCCGGCTCTTCCCCTTCTTCCGCTTCTTCCGTCTCTTCCGCTTCTCCCTCCGGCGCCTCTTCCTCGTCGTACTCGTCGGTCTCCTCGCTCTCGTCCTCCGCGTAGGGGCCTTCCTCCTCCTCGCCCTCGTACTCCTCCTCGTCCTCCTCGGGTGCTTCCTCGTCCCGGGCCTCGGAGTCCTCCTGCTCCTCTTCCTCCGCCGCCAGGGCGTCCTCGTGGCTCTGGACGACCTCGCCGTCGCGGATCTCGCCGCGCCAGCCTTCCTCCGCCTCGCCCTTGAGCGTGATGTGGCGGGCGAAGTTCTTCAGGTCGAGCCGGGCACGGCGTCCCTGGGCGCGCCAGATGTTGCCGGTCTTCTCGAAGAACCCCGAGGGGTAGTACTCGATGACCAGCAGGACGCGGGTGAGGCTGTCGGCGAGCCGGTGGAAGGAGACGACGCCGCGCGTGGTGCCCTTGGCGCCCTCCGACGTCCAGCAGATCCGGTCGTCGGGGATCTGCTCGGTGGTCTTGCCCTTCCAGCTGCGGTTGGACCAGAACACCTTCAGCTGCCAGTCGGACTGGGTGTCGTCGGCGCGGTTCGCGCTCTTGACGCCCTTGGCGAAGGTGCTGAAGTCCTGGTACTGGGTCCACTGGTCGTAGGCGGTCCGCAGGTCCACGCCGACGTCCACGGACTCCATGATGACGGTCGGTTTCTGGCCCCCGCCGCCCTTGCGCTTGCCCTTGCCGCCGCCGCCGAGATTCTTGAGCGCGCCCATCGCCTTGTCCTTCATGTGGGAGGCGCCGGTCTCCGCCGCCGCGCGCAGCGGCCCCTTGCCCTCTACGAGCTTGCGGCCGCCGTCGAGGGCGAGCTTGGCGAAGCCCGGGCTCTTGCCCTCGGCGATGTCGTTGAGCTTGACCGTGGTCTCGCCGAGTTTGCGACCCGCGCCGACCAGCACCCGCTGGGCCTGCGCGGCGAGGTACTCCTGCACCTCCGCCTTGAGCCGGTCGGCCGCCTCGCTCTGGGCGAGGCCGGTGAGCGGGTTGTTCGTCGCCGCGCCGGTCGCCTTTCCGGTGGCCTTGCCGGCCGCGTTCTGTGCGTTTCCGAGGGTCTCGGTCATCATTCACCACCGCCCTTCGGCAGTCGCCCGCCGGCCCGGCGGGCTCCGCCGCGTGCCGCCGCGGTCTTCCTGCCGGCCGTCTTCTTCGCGGTGGTCTTCTTGGCCGCCGCCTTCTTGGCCGGGGCCTTGCCCGCCGCCGACTTCTTCGCGGGAGCCTTCTTCGCGGGCGCCTTCTTGGCGGCCTTCTTCGCCGCCTCCTCGCGCGGCGGCTCCGGCTCCTCCTCGTCCTCCTCCGGCTCCTCCTCGTCCTCGGCGGTCGCCTCCTCCTCCTGCGGTTCCTCGTCCTCCTCGGTCTCGTCCTCGGCCGTCGCCTCCTCCGGCTCCTCCTCGTCCTCGGAGTCCTGCGCGCCCGGCACCACGCCCGCCAGCTGGTCACGGACCTGGCCGGTACGGCCGTGCAGCCGGTCGGCGAGCGCGGTCATCTGCCGTTCGACCATGGCGCCCGATGCCGCTTTGCCGACCCCGCTCAGGTCCTGCTTCAGCTGGTCGCCGATCTCCTTGAACTGCGGGTTGTTCGCCAGTTGCTGGGAGACCAGGTCCGCGATGCCCTTCGGGGTCAGGTTCAGCTTCTTGCCGGCCACGAGGGAACCCACCGCCATGGCCAGCTTCATCTTCTTGGTACGTCCGAGAACGTATCCGGCCCCTATCGCGAGGCCCAGTCCCATTCGGTTCATCGTGCCGTCCCCTCGCCTGTTCCCGCGCCACCGCCCAAGCCGACCTCCAGCCGGTCGAGCAACTCGTCCTCCTGGCGGTCGAACTCGTCCTCGTCGATCTCGCCGGCTTCCAACCGCTCTTCCAGGCGGGCGAGTTCAGCCCGGACGGTGGCGGGGTCGTAGTAGATCCGTTCCGCCTCGCTCAGCACCTGTCTGATCGCCCAGGCGCTGCCGCGCACCGGTGCGAAGGGCAGCAGCAGCACCTCCGAGATCAGCCCCATGGCCACTCACTCCTCCGCGGTGTCCGCGCCGGCCGTGGTGCCCGCGGGCTCGGCGGGGCCGGGCTCGACGAAGCTGTACGGGGGCAGCGGACCGTTGACCTTCAGTTCGAGGTGGGGGTGGCCCTTGCGGAGCTGCTCCACCGCGGCGAGGAAGTTCTCGGCGGTGTCGCGCTCCACCAGGAACGACACGTTGGCGAGCCAGCCCGTGGACTCGGGGCCGACGCTCACCGCGGCGGCGGCCGGCTCCAGGGTGTGCTGCACGTCGACCGCGTCGTCGGCCTCGCGGGCCTTGACCGCGGACGCCACCATCTCGCCGAGCCGCAGCCGGTCCTCGTAGGTGCCGCCGCCCGCCTTGCGGTTGGCCTCCGCCAGGGACCGCAGTTCCGGGCTCTCCGACATCACGCGGTGCAGCACGGCCTGCTCGTCGTGGGTGGCCTTGACGTTGTACTCGACCTTGCCGTCCAGCGTGCGCAGGCGCTCCAGGTAGTGCTCGGCGCGTTCGCCCAGCACTCCGGTGACCGTGCCGTCGTCCGGGGCGACGCTGCCGAACCGCATGGGCAGCACGCAGCCGCCCCCGCCCGCCTCGGCGAGCACGTTCTGGTGGGCCAGCAGTTCCTTGCGCTTGGGCCGCAGCCCCTCGGGGGCGTCACTGACGACGGCCGCCAGCTCACCCTCCTTCAGGATGCGCACGGGGAGCTCGCTCACCCCGCCCATGCCCTCGGGCAGCGACGGGTGGGAAGCGGCTGTGATGCCGTAGACGTACGTGCTCACTCCTCGTCCTCCTTCCGGCGCGACGCCGTGGACTTGCGGGTCCGCGGCCTGGACTCCGACCTGGACTCGGTCTGGCCCTCCTCACGTGCCTGCTTGAAGGCGCCGGATATGGTCTCGGCGGCACCGGACAGCGCCCCCTTGGACTTGCCGCGCGCACCGGACTCGGTGATCTCGCCGACGAGGTCGGGCAGGCCCGGGTCCTTGCGGGGGCCGGCCTCCAGGTCGAGACGGTTGCACGCCTCGGCGAAGCGCAGGTAGGTGTCGACGCTGGCCACGACGACCCGTACGTCGATCTTCAGGATCTCGATGCCGACGAGGGAGACTCGCACGAACGCGTCAATGACCAGCCCCCTGTCGAGGACGAGCTCCAGAACGTCGTAGAGGCCGCTGGAGCCGCCTCCGCCGCCGGTCTGCTGTGCCGGGACTACGGTCATGCCGACCGTGCCTCCTTCTCTGTGGTCTCGTGAACGGTTGGTGTCGCGGGCGGGCGGCCTAGCGGCCGCCGGGCCGATGTGAGTCGGCCCGCCCGCGTTCGTAGCGGCGAACGCGCCGGTAGCCGGTGAGCTGGCCCTCCGGGTCGAGTTCCACCTGGTAGCTCGCCATCAGGCTCATCGTGTCGGGCACGCGTTCCAGCTCCAGGACCTCGACCTCCAGCGACCAGCCGTCCTCCGTCTGCTCGAAGGACGACACGCTCTCGGCGGTCATGCCCGTCAGCTCCGCGAGCTGGGCGCGCGCCTCCCGCAGCACCTCCATGGGCCTGGGCCGGTCGTCCGCCACGGGCTTTTCCTTACGTTCGGGGTTCCCTGAATCACGGGGTTCACCACGCCGTTCGTCATGACTTCGGCGATTTCGTGAATCCTGTGTCTGTGCTGTGCTCTTTGTGTTCGACATGGCCACCTCTTCCTTCGGGTGGCCGCTTGGCCATTGGCCAAACCTTCAGGAGGGCATGCGTCGGAGACGGGACGCGTTCGAGACACGTCCCGCCCGGTAGGTGGTTCAGCCACGCAATTTGTTGAGCCTGCGGCGCGCCGGTCCCAGGGCCCGGCCGGCCCGCATCACATCGGCCCAGGGGTTGGTGCGGGCCTGGTCGACGGCGTCGGCGACGCTGAAGCTGCGCGCGTCGAGCTCCGGGTCGTCCAGCTGGGACCAGGTGATGGGGGTGGCCACGGGTGCGCCGGGCCGGGGGCGCACGGTGAAGGGCGCGACCGCGGTCTGCGCGTAGGCGTTGCGCTGCACGTCGAGGTAGAGCCGCTCGCCGCGCTCCTTCTTGCGGGCGGCCGTGGTGAGCCGGTCGGGGTGTGCGGCGGCGAGGGTGTCGGCGGTGTCCCGGGCGAACGCGCGCACCTCGTCGAAGTCGTGGCGGCCGTTGAGGGGCACCACGACGTGCAGTCCGCGCGATCCGGTGGTCATCGGCGCCGAGGGCAGACCCAGCTCGTCGAGCAGCTCGCGCAGCAGCCGGGCCGCCTCCCGCACCGCCGGGAAGTCGTCCCCGGCCGGGTCGAGGTCGAAGACCAGCCGGTCGGGCCGGTCGGTGGGGGTCCCCCCGCTCGAGCGAAGTCGAGAGTGGGGGATGTCGACGCGGGACAGCCAGCGGTGCAGGGTGAGGCCGGCCTGGTCGGCGAGGTGGACGAGGGTGGCGGTGTCGTCGCAGACGGTGTGACAGACCGTCCCGCCCTCCTTGGCCACCTCGACACGGGTGATCCACTCCGGGTAGCTCTCCGGGGTGTTCTTCTGCATGAAGCCGGGGCCGTCGATGCCGTCCGGATGCCGCTCCACCATCAGCGGGCGGCCCCGCAGGTGCGGCAGCATGAACGGGGCGACGGCCCGGTAGTAGTCGACGAGGTCGCCCTTGGTGTACTCCTTTGCGCCCCCGCCGCCGGGGAAGAGCACCTTGTCGGGCCGGTGCACCTGCACCGAGCGGCGGCCCGCCCGTACGGTCCGCGTGGCGCCGTCGCTCACGGCACGATCGCCTGCTCCACCAGCAGCCGGCCGGCCGCCGCGATCGACTCGGCGTCGATGCCCGCGGCGTGCAGCTGCTCGTCCGGGGACGCCGAGCCCGGCATCGTACGGACGGCGAGCCGCACCAGGCGCGGTACGGGGCGCCCGTCGAGGAACGCGTCGAGCACGGCGTCCCCGATGCCGCCCTCCTCATGGTGGTCCTCCACGGTGAGCAGGCAGCCGGTGTCCTCGGCCGCCTTGCGCAGGGTGGCCCGGTCGACGGGCTTGACCGAGTACAGGTCGACGACCCGCACCCGGATGCCCTCGCGCTCCAGCGTGTCCGCGGCGGCCAGCGCCTCGTGCAGGGTGACGCCCGCCGCGACGACGGTCAGCCGGTCCTGGTCGGAGGAGCGCAGCACCTTGCTGCCGCCTATCGGGAACTCCTCCTCGGGGCCGTAGATCACCGGGCTCTCGCCGCGCGAGGTGCGCAGGTACCGGATGCCCTCCAGGTTCGCCATCGCCTCGACCAGGTGGGCGGTCTGGTTGGCGTCACAGGGGTACAGCACGGTCGAGCCGTGCACCGCGCGGAACATCGCCAGGTCCTCCAGGCCCATCTGCGAAGGCCCGTCCTGGCCGATGGCGACGCCCGCGTGGGAGCCGACCAGGTTGATGCCGGCACCGCTGATGGAGGCCATGCGCACGAAGTCGTACGCGCGTGTGAAGAACGCCGCGAACGTCGAGGCGTACGGCACCCAGCCGCGCGTCGACAGGCCCACGGCACTCGCGACGAGCTGCTGCTCGGCGATGTAGCACTCGAAGTAGCGCTCGGGGTGTTCCTTGGCGAAGAACTCCGCGCGGGTGGAGTCGCCGACCTCGCCGTCCAGGGCGACGACGTCGCCGCGTCCGCTGCCGAGCGCGGCGAGCGCCTGGCCGAAGGCGTCGCGGGTGGCGACACCCTTCTCGGAGTCCCCCTTGTCGAAGCGGGGCAGCTCCACGTGCCCGCTGCGGACCGCATGCAGCAGGCGGGCCGCCGGGGGCTCGTGCACCTGGACGCGGATGTCGCGGACCCCGCCGAGCTCCTCGATCGCGTCGTCCGCGTTCTTCAGCGGCTTGCCGTGCAGGCCCTCGCGGTCCTCGGTGTCGGCCACGCCCTTGCCCTTGAGGGTGCGGGCGAGGATCGCCGTCGGCTGGCCCTTGGTGGACGCGGCCTCGCCGTACGCGCGGTCGACGGCGTCGACGTCGTGGCCGTCGATCTCGACGGTGTGCCAGCCGAACGCCTGGAAGCGGCGGGCGTAGGCGTCGAGGTCGTGGCCGTGCCGGGTCGGGCCGCGCTGGCCGAGCCGGTTGACGTCGACGATCACGGTGAGGTTGTCGAGGTGTTCGTGGCCCGCGTGCTCGGCGGCCTCCCACACGGAGCCCTCGGCGAGCTCGCTGTCGCCGCACATCACCCACACCCGGTAGCCGGCCCGGTCCAGCCGCTTGCCGGCCAGCGCGATACCGACGCCGAGGGGGAGGCCCTGGCCGAGCGAGCCGGTGGCCGTCTCGACCCACGGCAGCCGCTGCGGGGTGGGGTGCCCTTCGAGGCGGCTGCCCAGCTTGCGGTACGTGGTCAGCAGCTCGTCCTCGTCGATGGCGCCGGCCGCCTTGTACGCGGAGTACAGCAGCGGCGAGGCGTGCCCCTTGGAGAGGACGAAGCGGTCGTTGGCGGGGTGCGCCGGGCGGTCGAAGTCGTAGCGGAAGTGGTTCGCGAGCAGAACGGCCATCAGGTCCGCGGCGGACATCGAGGACGTCGGATGCCCGGACCCGGCCGCCGCGGCCGCCCGCACACTGTCCACGCGCAACTGCTGTCCCAGTTCTACGAGTTCACCGGTGTTCATGAGTCTCCTTCCGCTTCCGCGGGGGTGTCGTTTCGCTTCACGGGGCCGGGGACGGTCTCCTCGGCGGGATCGTGGTGAGATCGGTTCTTCGCGGGCTCCCCGCCCGGCTGGGCCTTCGCCGGCTCACCACCGGGCTGGTTCTTGGCCGGCTCGCCACCCGGCTGCCCCTTCGCGGGCTCACCGTTGCCGTCCGGCTCGCGCGTATCGGCCTCCGTCGCCGCGCCCGGCCCCGTCCGCGTCTTCCTCTGCCGTTGCTTTCCCTGCTTGCCGTGCTTGTCCTGCTTCTCCGGCTTCTCCTGCTTCTCCTGCTTCTGCGACTGCTCCTGCTTGCGCGGCTGCTCGCGCTGCTCCTGTCCCTCTCGGCTTCGGCGTTCCCGGCCCTCCGGGCCACCCGGCACCCGCGCCAGCTCGGGTGACGACGTGTCGAGCGGGACCGACCAGGACCGTACGAGGCCCAGCTGGACGGCCTGGCGGGGCAGGACCGCGTCCAGGAGCCAGTCCGCGACGACGCGGACGCGGTTGCCGGGCATGGCCGCGAGGTGGTATCCGCGGGTGACCAGGCCGGCCGCCGGGCCGGAGAGGGCGACGCCGAGCGGGTTGGCGGCGGCCTTCACCCCGCCGAGGTCGACGACGAACCCCATGTCGCTGTGGCGGTAGGGCCGCCGCTCCCCCACACCGAGGGAGGCGGCCACGTTCTGGGCGCACACCTTGCCGTGCCGCCAGGCGTGCTGCCCGGTCATCGGCGTGTACTGGCCCGGCTGGTCCAGGTCGGGCACCGCGGCCGCGTCCCCGCACGCGAACACCTCCGGCCGCCCCGGCACCTGGAGGTAGGGGTCGACGAGCAGCCGCCCGCGTTCCATGGGCAGCCCCAGGGACTCCGCGAGCGGATCGGGCCGTACGCCCACGCACCACACGACCGTGCGGGTCGGGACGAACTCGCCGTCGGTCAGCAGCACCCCGTCGTGCGTGGCCTCCTTCACCGAGGTCCCCATCCGCACGTCGACGCCCCGCTCCCGCAGCACGCCGTCGGCGGTGCGCGAGAGCCTCTCGTCCAGCTCCGGCAGCACGCGGGGCGCGATGTCCAGCAGCATCCAGCGCGGCCGTATGCCCTGCCGCATCGGGTGCCTGCGGACCTGCGCGTCGGTGAACAGCTTCCCGTGCGCGGCGACCTCGGTCCCGGTGTAGCCCGCGCCGACCACGACGAAGGTGCACCGCGCGGCGCAGCTCTCGGGGTCGTCGGAGGCGGCGGCGAGCTCCACCTGCCGGGTCACGTGGTCGCGCAGGTACAGCGCCTCGGGCAGTCCGCGGAAGCCGTGCGCGTGCTCGGCGACCCCGGGGATCGGCAGCAGCTTGTTGACGCTGCCCGCGGCGATCACGAGCCGATCGTATTCCAGCGTGCCCTCGTCGCCCTCGGGATCGGTGTATTGCACGGTGCGCCCGTCGAGGTCGATGCGGTCGGCCTCGCCGAGCACCAGCCGTACGTGGGGCAGAGTGCCGGAGAGGGAGACGGTGACCCGGCGCGGTTCGAGGATGCCGGCGGCCACCTGGGGCAGCAGGGGCAGGTACAGGAAGTAGTCCGTCGGGTTCAGCACGGTGATGTCGGCCTTGCCGCGGGACATCCGCGCCAGGGTGCGGGCCGTGCGGTACCCGGCGAAGCCGGCACCGACGATCAGGATGCGCGGTCGACTCACGGTTCGCCTCCGGCGGTGGGCGCGTACGAGGGCGTACGGCAGTGGCACGTACGAGGTGTTCCGCGTCCCCCTGGCCAGGGCACCCAAACGTCCGCCGGTTTCCCGACCGGCCGCCGGGTACTCGGACGGCGTCCCACTGACCCGCCCTGTCGCGGAGGTACCTTCCATGCCCGAGTACGGCTATTTCCTGTCCTGCGAGGAGTTCGGCCCCGCGGATCTCGTCGAGCAGGCGAGGATGGCCGAGCAGGCCGGATTCCAGTCGCTGTGGATCTCCGACCACTACCACCCGTGGAACGACGCGCAGGGGCAGAGCCCGTTCGTGTGGTCGGTGATCGGGGCGATCTCGGAGGCGGTGTCGCTGCCGATCGAGACGGCGGTCACCTGCCCGACGGTCCGGATCCACCCGGCGGTGGTGGCGCAGGCCGCCGCGACCAGCGCGGTGATGACGAACGGCCGTTTCCGCCTGGGCGTGGGGTCGGGCGAGGCACTGAACGAGCACATCCTCGGCGATGCGTGGCCGCCGGCGACCGTCCGCCTGGAGATGCTGGAGGAGTCGATCCAGATCATGCGCCGGCTGTTCACCGGCGAGGAGGTCACCCACCACGGCACCCACTACACGGTGGAGAACGCCCGCCTGTACACGGTCCCCGACGAGCCCGTCCCGATCGACATCTCCGGCTTCGGCCCGGCGGCGACCTCGCTCGCGGCCCGTATCGGCGACGGCTACATCACGATGATGCCCGAGGAGTCGATGGTGGAGCAGTTCCGCAAGGGCGGCGGGGGCACCAAGCCGGTGATCGGCGGGACGAAGGTCTGCTACGGCACCGACCGCGACGAGGCCCTGCGGACCGTGCGGCGGCTGTGGTTCAACCAGTTCCTGCCCGGTGAGATGGGCCAGATCCTGCCCTCGCCGAAGCACTTCGAGCAGCTCGCGCCGCTGGTCACCGAGGAGATGGTCCGCGAGAAGGCGGTGTGCGGGGACGACGTCGACGAGCACGTCGCCGCGCTGAACGCCTTCGCGGACGCGGGCTTCGACCGGGTCTACGTCAACCAGATCGGCTCCGACCAGCGCGGCTTCTTCGACTTCTACCGTACGAAGGTGCTGCCGCAGCTTCAGCCGAACGGGCACTGAGGAGCAGGAGGGCACCGGCATGACGCTCGGTTCGACGCTCGGCCTGAAACTCCACCGTCCCGCCGTGTCGGTGTACACGGTGCCCACGGACGCCCCCGAGGCGGACGGCACACTGGCCTGGGACTCCACGACCGTGGTCCTCGCCGAGGTGACGGCGGGCGACGCGACGGGCACGGGCTGGACGTACGGCCCGGCGGCGGTCGGGGAGTTCCTGGAGGAGCACGTCGCGCCGCTGGTCGAGGGCCGGGACGCCCTGGACGTGCCCGCGGTGCACGAGGCGCTGTGCCGGTCGGTGCGCAACGCGGGCCGACCGGGCATCGCCGCCTGCGCGATCTCGGCCCTCGACATCGCCCTCTGGGACCTCAAGGCCCGTCTCCTGGAACTCCCGCTGGCCCGTCTGCTGGGCGTGGCCCGCGAGGAGGTCCCGGTGTACGGCAGCGGCGGCTTCACGACCTACCACGACACGCATCTGGCGGCCCAACTGGGCGGCTGGGTGCACGGTCAGCACATCCCCCGCGTGAAGATCAAGATCGGTGAGGACTGGGGGCGCTCGGTCGAGCGCGATCTGGCCCGGGTCCACGCGGCCCGCGAGGTGATCGGCCCCGAGGCGGAGCTGTACGTCGACGCCAACGGCGCGTACACCCGCAAACAGGCCGTCCGGGTCGGTCACGCCCTCGCCGAGCAGGGGGTGGGCTGGTTCGAGGAGCCGGTGTCCTCCGACGACCTGACGGGGCTGCGCCTGGTCCGGGACGCGCTGGTCTGCGACGTCACGGCCGGGGAGTACGGCTACGACCTGCCCTACTTCGCCCGCATGATCGCGGCCGGCGCGGTGGACTGCCTCCAGGTCGACGCGACCCGCTGCGGCGGCCTGACGGAGTACCTCCGCGCGGCCGCCCTCGCCCAGTCCCACGGCCTGGAGATCTCCGCCCACTGCGCCCCCCACGCCCACGCCGCCGCGTCCGCCGTCCTCCCCAACGTCCGCCACCTCGAGTGGTTCCACGACCACGTCCGCATCGAGTCCCTCTTCTTCGACGGCGCCCTGGACCCGACGGGCGGAACGGTACGGCCCGTGGAGGGCCTGGGCCACGGACTGACGCTGAGGACGGAGGACGTGGAGGAGTACAGGGTGGCGTAGACGTGGGGCCGTACAAGGGGCTACGGGTGACGGGAGTTACGTCCGCCGCAAGGGCGCCCGGCCGCGGCGGCGCAGCCCGGCGGTCACCGCGGCGCCCAGCCCGCCGACCAGCAGGCCCATGCCCACACGCCCCCGGTTCAGCGAGGCCCACTCCTGGGGGCTCCCGGACGCGGACTCCCCGTCGAAGCGCCCGTGCGCCCCGAAGTCGTGCCCGTGCGGCCCGTCTGCGGGGCTCCACAGGTTCCCGGGCCCCTCGTGGCTTCCGTCCTCCTGCTGTGCCTCGAACCCGGTCCGCCCCAGATACCGGTCCAGGATGCCGGGCGCCACCGCGTTGGCGATGAGCGTGGCGGCCGTGGAACCGCCGACCCAGTACTCCCGCCGACGCCCGTGCGCGGCGGCGTGCACGATCGCACGCGCCGCGACCTCCGGCTGGTACACCGGGGCCACGGGCCGCGCCCGCCCCGGCATCCGGTTCAACACCCACTCGAACTGGGGAGTGTTGACCGCCGGCAGCTGCACCATCGTCGTACGGACCCGGCTCTTCGTGTGCAGCAACTCGCACCGCAGCGACTCGTTGAAGCCCTGGATCGCGTGCTTGGCCCCGCAGTACGCCGACTGCAGCGGCACCCCGCGGTACGCCAGCGCGGAGCCGACCTGCACGATGGTGCCCCGGTCGCGCGGCAGCATGTGCCGCAGCGCGGCCCGCGTGCCGAAGACGTAGCCCAGGTACGTCACTTCGGTCACCCGGCGGAACTCGTCCGGGTTGATCTCGGTGAAGGGCGCGAAGACCCCGGCGAAGGCGTTGTTGACCCACACGTCGATACGGCCGAACGCGTCGACCACCTGCTGGGCCGCGTCGTCGACCGCCTTGGCGTCGGCCATGTCGACGGTGACGACGAGCGCCTCACCCCCGGCCCGCTGCACCTCGTCGGCCGTCGCGGCGAGGCCCTCGCGTCCTCGGGCCAGGAGGGCGACCCGGTCGCCCCGCGCGGCGAACGCCAGAGCCGTCGCCCGGCCGACGCCTCCGCTGGCGCCGGTCACCACTACGGCCCTGCGCCCCTTCGTCAGCGGCCGTGTCACAGACGTGGGCATGCGGCATCACGCCCCGTGCTGCGGCGACTCGGGGTCGATGTCGTCCTGGCGGGGCGCAGCGGACCCGTACCTGCCGGGGGTGCCGGGGGCGTTGCCGGGCGCGACGGACGGCATCGGCGGGTACGGCATGCCGAGTCCGCTCGGGGGCGCGACCGGCGGGGTGCCGCCGATGGTGCGTCCGTGGTCGGCCGCGTGCTCGCTCTCGTGCCCGGGCGCCGGCCGGGACGCGTGCGGGTGGGCGGCGCCGCGCAGCACGTAGGCCGCCACGCCCAGGATCCCCGCGGTGATCAGGGCGGCCGCCCAGTCCGGCAGGCCGATGGCCAGGGCGAGTCCCACGGCGAGGGCGAGGGCCGCGCCCGCGTACAGGGCAACCGCTCCGGAGGCCGCGTACAGCATGGCCTTGCGGCGCTGCCTGCGGGTCTGCTCGCGCAGTTCCTCGCGGATGGTCTCGCGCGCCACCTGCGCCAGTTCGTCGACCAGATGCTTGTCCAGATGCTCCAGGTGATCCATGCGGTCCATGGGCGCCGGGTACCCCCCGTGACGGCCGCGTAACGCCGGTCAGGACGATCGCGGTACCCGGAATCGCAGGCCACGATCTCCTCCTCCGGCGGACCAACTAGGCTCCTCCCATGGACATTCTGGGAGCCACGCTGCGCATCTGCGTAGACGACCTCGAGTCCGCGATCCCCTTCTACGAACGGCTCGTGGGCAGCGAGGCCCTCCGCTTCGAACGCGGCGGCGTGCAGGTCGCCGCGCTCGGTTTCTTCCTCCTGATGAGCGGACCGGAGGCCGAGCTGGAGGTGCTGCGCAAGGTCGCCGCGACGATCGCCGTGTCGGACGTCGACGAGGCGCACAAGACCCTCACCGAACTGGGCGCCGACGTCATCGCGGGCCCGGTCCCCACGCCGGTGGGCCGCAACCTGATCGCCCGCCACCCGGACGGCACGATCTACGAGTACGTCGACAGACGCCGCGCCTAGTCGTTCCCTGCGCAGGCAGGGCCGCAGCCCCTCCAGGTTCGTCAGGTCCTCCTGGGGGCGTGGGAGGTGCCCCCCACGGCGCGTCGCCGTAGAGTCTGGCCTTCAACGGGAAACCCAGCATGTATGGAGGACGGACACGTGAGCGAGCGGCACACCTACCGGGTGATCGTCCGGGGGACCTGGGACGGCCTCACCGAACAGGCCCGCGCCCGGCTGCTCGCCGAGGCCGGGGACCACGGGCTGACCAGCATGCGGTTCACCGAGGAGGGCTCGCTGTCGTACGAGCCGTCGCCGCTGAAGCACTTCTCGATGCGGTACGTCGTCGTGTCGGACGCGTCGGACGGCGAGGAGATGGCCGCCGCGATCGCGGAGGACCGGGCCGAGACCACCCTGAGGGGGCTCGGGTACGGCTTCGGCGAGCTGAAGTCGACCGTCACGGACCTCGACACCATGAAGATCAACTTCAAGCCCGCATCTCGGCGGTGACGGCCCACCGCTCGTGATCCCGCCAGGCACCGTCGATCCAGAGCATGTTCGGCGAGTAGCCCTCCAGCCGGAAGCCGCACGAACGGGCGAGGGCGATCGAGCCCGCGTTGCCGGGCTGCGCGTTGATCTCCAGCCGGTGCAGCCGCATCGGCCCGAACGCGTACCCCACCACGAGGTCGAGCCCCTCGCGCATCAGCCCGCGCCCGGCGGCGTGCGCGAAGGCTCCGTAACCGAGGGCTCCGCTGAGGAAGGCGCCCTCGACGATGTTGTTGATGTTGACGAACCCGGCGATGGACCCGGTGGTGGAGCCGGAGCCCTCACCGGCGTCCTTCTCGCACACGAGGAACCCGGCCTTCGTCGGGTCCTCGATCAGCCGTTCCGCGTAGGCGGCGTACGCGGAGGCGGTGTCCGGCGGGAAGAGCCAGGGCCGGTGCAGGTCCTTGCTCTCCCGGACGCGGGCGACGAACTCGGCGCCGTCCTCGTGGGTGAAGTGGCGTATGCCCACGCGGGGGCCCTCGGCGAGGTAACGGGAGGCGATGTGCGGCATCCGGCCACCCTACGGGGAACCTGCCGCGGATCTCGGGCTCACCGCAGTGCCGGTTCGTCGAGTGTGACCGTGGCCGCCTCCGCGTCCAGTTCGGCGGCGACCCCGAACGGGATCGTGAGCGCCCCTTCGCAGTGCCCGAAGCCGAACTCCTCGACGACGGGGACGCCCAGTCCGCCGAGCCGCTCGGCCAGCAGGGCGCGCACCCGGTCGTACGGGTCGCACCGCTCCCACGAGCCGAGCAGCACCCCCCGCACCCCGTCCAGCCAGCCCGCGCGCAGGAGTTGGGTGAGGTAGCGGTCCAGGCGGTACGTCTCCTCGCCCACGTCCTCCAGGCAGAGCAGCCCGCCGTCCGCCGAGGCGCGGGCGTGCGGGGTGCCCCGTTCGGCGGCGAGCAGGCACAGACAGCCGCCGAGGAGGACGCCTCGCGCCCGGCCTGGCAGCAGGGCCCGGCCGCCCGAGGAGATGACCCGTACCGTCTCGGGGGCGAGGAGCGTGGCGCGCAGGTGTTCCTGGGCCCGCGCGTTCTTCAGGAAGTCGACGCCCGCCGCCATCGGCCCGTGCAGGGTGACCAGGCCGAGCCGCACGGCGAACGCCTCGTGCAGCGCGGTGACGTCGCTGAAGCCGACCAGCACCTTCGGTCCGGCCGCCCGCAGCGCGTCCCAGTCGAGCAGGTCGACGATCCGCTGCGCTCCGTATCCGCCCCGCGCGCACAGCACCGCGTCGACGGCGGGGTCGCACCATGCGCCCTGGAAGTCGGCGGCCCGGTCGGCGTCCGTGCCCGCCAGATACGGGAACTCCCCGTGCCGGTCCAGGACATGGGGGGCCACGACCGGGTCGAGGTCCCAGCCGCGCAGCACGTCGAGCCCCGCCTGCAGCCGCTCCTCGGGCACGGGCCCGCTGGGCGCGACGACGGCGACCCGGGCGCCGGGGGCGAGTCGGGGCGGGCGGACGAGTTCCTTCATCCGGGTTCCTTCACGAGGTCAGCTCCAATGTCGTGATGCCGGGCACATCGAGCCCGAACACCTGGGCGTACAGCGAGAGTTCGGCCTCCAGCGCGCGCACCATGGTCTCGGCGCGCCGGAAGCCGTGGCCCTCTCCTTCGAAGGCGAGGTAGGCGTGCGGCACGCCCCGCCCGGACAGGCGGTCGAGGAACCGCTCGCACTGGGCGGGCGGGCAGATGACGTCGTCCAGGCCCTGGAGCAGCAGGAAGGGCGCGGTGACGCGGTCCGCGTGCTCGACGGGCGAGCGGTCGGCGTACCGTCCGGGCACCAGGTCCGGCGGCCCGACCAGGGTGTCCAGGTACCGCGACTCGAAGTCGTGGGTGCCTCCCGCGGCCCAGCCGGCGAGGTCCAGGACCGGATAGATGATCGTGCCGCAGGCGTAGACGTCCGTCGTGACGAGGGAGGCCGCCGCGGTCCATCCGCCCGCGCTGCCGCCGCGGATCGCGAGCCGGGCCCGGTCGGCGGTGCCCTCGTCGGCGAGGGCGAGCGCGACGGCCGCGCAGTCCTCGACGTCGACGACGCCCCACTGCTCCCGCAACTGGTCCCGGTAGGCGCGACCGTGCCCGGTGGAGCCGCCGTAGTTGACCTCGGCGACACCGATGCCGCGGGAGGTGAAGTAGGCGATCTCCAGGTCGAGGACGAGCGGGGCGCGGCCGGTGGGCCCGCCGTGGGCCCACACGACGTACGGCGGCAGCTCGTGGCTGGGCGCCGCGCAGCCGGGGTGGTGGGGCGGGTAGACGTGGGCGTGGATCTGGCGTCCAGCGGGGCCGGTGAAGGTGCGGATCTGCGGCTCGGGGTAGTACACCGGGTCGACGGCGTCGTCGTGGGCGGCACCGACGACGCGGGCGTGGCCGGTGCGGGCGTCGAGCTCCACCACCTCGTACCCGCTGCGCGGACCGGCGCCGACGCCGAGGACCCGGTCCCCGTGCGCCGCGAGGGCGGGCGCGAACTCGGTCCAGGGGCCCGCCGCGTCGACGACCTCTCCGGTCTCCGGGTCGAGGATGCCGAGCGCGGTGGCGCCGCGGCCGTGCACGACGGCGATCAGTCCGCACTCCAGCGGGGCGAACCAGCGGTACCCGAGCTTCCACAACGGTCCGCCGAACTCCTCCTCGCGGGGGCACACCGGCTCGTGGTCGCGGTAGAGGTTCCACCAGCCCGTTCGGTCGGCTGCGTACAGGAGTCGGCCGTCTGCCGACCAGTCGACCTGTGCGACGGACTCCTCCGGCCCGCCGGCCACCGTGCGCGGCTCGCGCAGCCGGCCGTCCTCGTCCACCTCGGCGACGACCAGCTCCGTGCCGTCCCACGGCATGCGCGGATGGTCCCAGGCGAGCCAGGCGGCCCGCCGCCCGTCCGGCGACAGCCGCACCCCGGTGACGAACCGGTGCCGGTCGTCCGTGAGTTCGCGTACGGCGTCCCGCTCCCGCGCGGCCGAGCCGTCCAACGGAACCGCCGCGATCACCCGGCGTACGTCGGTGGGGCCGTCGCCGGTGAACTCCTCCAGCACACACCACACTTCACCGTGCTCGGGGCGCAGCAGGGGTTCCGCCCAGCGCAGTCCGCCGCCCACCGGCGACACGGGGGTGAGGGGTTGGGGCTCGCCGTCGGCCTCGTACCGGTAGAGCCGCTGGTCGGCGTGGTTCACGAAGACCACGAGCGGCGGGCCGTCGTCCCGCGAGGCCCCGGCCCAGGGGTGTCCGCCGTACTCGATGACACGGCTGCGCACGTTCCACGGGGCAGGCAGCACCGACTCCTCACGGCCGTCAGCGCGTCGCCGTACGAGGGTGCGGCGGCCGCCCTCCGTCGGCCGCGGTTCGGTCCACCAGGCCTCGTCGCCGACGAAGCCCACGTACTCGGGTTGCCCGTCGTGCGCGGCGGCGAGGGCCGCGTCGACGGGCGAGGGCCACGATCCGTACGCCAGGGTCCGCATGTTCTCCCCCGCTCCCCTTCAGGCCGTCCGCAGGAGGCGGTCGAGGACGTCGACGCCGAAGTGGAGCGCCTCGACGGGGACGCGCTCGTCGACGCCGTGGAAGAGGGCCTGGTAGTCGTAGCCCTCCGGGAGCTTCAGCGGGGCGAACCCGTAGCCGGTGATGCCGAGTTGGGAGAACTGCTTGGCGTCGGTGCCGCCGGACATGCAGTACGGCACGACGTGCCCCTCGGGCGCGAACTCCTGGACGGCGGCCCTCATCCTGGCGTAGAGCGGGGCGTCGACCGGCGCCTGGAGCGCGACCGAGTGATGGCGGAACTCCCAGTCGACGTCGGGGCCGGTGAGTTCGTCGAGGGTGGCGCGGAACTCGTCCTCGACGCCCCGGAGATACCGTCCGTCGACGTACGCGACGGCCTCCCCCGGGATCACATTGAGCTTGTAACCGGCTTCCAGCATGGTCGGGTTGGCGCTGTTGCGGACCGTCGCCTCGACGAGGGAGGCCGCCGGGCCGAGCTTGCGCAGCAGCGCATCGACGTCGTCGAGTCCGCCCTCGATGCCGTAGAGCGCGGCGAGTTCGGTGAGTGCGGCGCTGACGGTGGGGGTGAGCCGCAGCGGCCATTCGTACGCGCCGATGCGGGTGACGGCGGCGGCCAGCCGCGTCACGGCGTTCTCCCGGTTGACCTTCGAGCCGTGCCCGGCGCGCCCGCGCGCGGTGAGCTTCAGCCAGCCGGTGCCGCGCTCCCCCGCCGCGATGGGGTAGATCTCGCGCCCGGCGCCGTCGTGGAAGGTGAACGCGCCGGACTCGCCGATCGCCTCCGTACAGCCCTCGAACAGTTCCGCGTGCCGGCGGGCCAGGAAGTCGGCACCGTCCTCGGCGCTGGCCTCCTCGTCGGCGGTGAAGGCGAGGACGAGGTCGCGCCGGGGCCGTACACCCTGCCGCGCCCAGGCGCGCACCACGGCCAGGATCATCGCGTCCATGTTCTTCATGTCGACCGCGCCCCGGCCCCACACCACCCCGTCGCGGACCTCGCCGGAGAACGGGTCAACGCTCCAGTCCCCCGCCTCCGCGGGCACCACGTCGAGGTGACCGTGCACCAACAACGCCGCCGCCGAGGGATCGGTCCCCTCGATCCGGGCGACGACGTTGGTCCGCCCCGGGGCACGCTCGAGGAGCGTCGGCTCCACTCCCGCCTCGGCCAGCCGCTCGGCCGCGTACTCGGCTGCCGGCCGCTCCCGGCAGTCCCCGCCGCCCCGGTTGCTGGTGTCGATGCGAATCAGCTCCGAGGTGAACCGGACGACCTCGTCCCTCGCCTGTGCGTCAGCCATACTCCTCCTCCACCGCCGCCGCCACGATCGTGGTGACCGCCTTGAACGTCCGGATCCCCTCGTACATGGTGCCGCTGGTGTACGCCACCTTCCGCTCCCCGACACGGCTCACACCCGGCACGACGGTCGCGGCGAGCGCCAGATGCTCCGCGTCGAACTCCACGACGACCGTGAACGGCCCGCCCCGCACCGGTTCATGACGCACCGCCAGCTCCGCCGCCGCCTTCGCCGCCGCCCGGATGTCCGCGGCGGTCCGGCCCGGCGTCCGGCACACGGCCGCGTACCGCGACACATGGTCCTTGACCGCCACCTTCAACGCCTCCGGCGCATACCCGAGCGCGTCCTCGCAGGCCACGTCGTCCCCGGTCACCAGCACCACCGGCACCCCGTACTCGGCCACGACCCGCGCGTTCAGCAGCCCCTCACTCGCCCGTACGTCGTTCAGCCACACCCCGGTGATGGAGTTCGCGAGGTAGGTGTGCGCGAGCACGCCCTCCATCCCGGCACCGGCGTGGTACCCCACGAACGCGATGCCATCCACGTCCCCGTGCTGCACACCCTCCACCATGGACAGCGCCTTGTGCCGCCCGGTCAGCATCTCCACCCGCTCGTCCAGCTCTTCCAGCAGCAGGTTCCGCATCGTCCAGTGCGCCTCGTTGACGAGCACCTCATCCGCGCCACCGTCGAAGAACCCCAGCACCGCGGCGTTCACATCCGACGTGAACATCCTCCGACACCGCTGCCACTCCGCCGTCCCCGGCAACACATCGGCGGGCCAGGTGACGCCGGTGGCGCCTTCCATGTCGGCGCTGATGAGGATCTTCATGAAACGTCACGTTACGCGTCGCCGGGTACACCTGCCACGAAGAGGCGGGAGGCCGGCCGCATTCCCGCACAGCGCCTTCCGCGGCCTTCGGCGGCACGACCGGCAGCCGCGGATGCACCGTAAGGGTCGGAGCAGGCCCTGTGCCTGCGGTGACGACGCCCCTGCGGGCCTGAGCATCGAAACGGCGAGCGGTGATCGGCGGGAGCTACGATCGCGACGTGCCCCGAGCCGCGCGCACAACGGGGAGATCGCCGGCGCCCTCCGCGTGACGCGCCGGCACCCGCCGTGAACGGAGTACGCGACCGATGACCACGTACGCGCTGTCCGCCGAACGCTTCGAAGCCGACCGGCCGCATCTGCGGGCGGTGGCCTACCGGATGCTCGGCTCGCTGAGTGAGGCCGAGGACGCCGTGCAGGAGGCGTGGCTGCGGGCCGATGTCGCCGGGGTGGAGAACCTCAGTGGGTGGCTGACCACCGTGGTGGGGCGGGTGTGTCTGAACATGTTGCGTTCGCGTCGGGCGCGCCAGGAGGAGCCGCTCGACCTGCGGGTGACCGATCGGGCCGCGGGTCCGGGGGACGGTGGTGATCCGGAGGAGGAGGCGCTGCTGGCCGACTCCGTCGGGGTGGCGTTGCTGGTCGTTCTCGACACGCTCGGGCCGGCCGAGCGGCTGGCGTTCGTTCTCCACGACCTGTTCGCGGTGCCGTTCGACGACATCGCCCCGCTGATCGAGAGGACTCCGGCCGCGACGAGGCAGTTGGCGAGCCGGGCCCGCCGACGGGTGCGGGGCAGCGCTCCCGCGTCGGCCGCCGTCGACATGGCCCGGCAGCGCGAGGTGGTGGGGGCGTTCCTGGCGGCCACGCGGGGCGGGGACTTCGAGGCTTTGGTGTCGCTGTTGCACCCCGATGTCGTCCTGACCGCCGACCGGTTCGTCGTCCCCACTCCCGAGCCGATCGTGGTCGGCGGCGGCCGGGCGGTCGCCGAGGGCGCGATGGCCGCCATGGGCCGGGCCCGCTTCACCGGGCTCGCGCTGCTCGACGGGCGGGTCGGCCTGGCGATGGCGGCGCAGGGGCGCCTGCGTCTGGTCCTGGCCTTCACCGTCACCGCGGACGGCATCACGGGGATCGACGTCGTGGCGGACCGGGAGCGGTTGGAGGGGATCGAGGTCGCGGTGCTCGCCGCCTGACGAAGCAAGCGAGGGGGGCCGGCACGTCCGCCGGTCCCCCTCCTGCACGTTCACCGGTCGCTCAGAAGCCGAGGACCAGCGACGCGGCCACCGGCGCCGCGTACAGCAGCGGGAACGGCACGTGGGAGAACCAGCGTGCCCGCAGCACGGTCACGACGGCGCCGAGGAAGTACAGCACCAGACCGATCCCGGCCAGCACGCCGACCACCGGCACGAACAGGCCCGCGAGCAGACCGGCGGCCCCGGCGGCCTTGGCGGCGCCGAGCCAGGGCCACCAGGCGCGCGGGACGCCGTAGTCGGCCAGCGGCTTCACCGTCCACTCGGCGTGGAAGAAGACCGAGGCGGCCGAGAAACCGGCCATGACGGCGCCCAGGACGGTGACGACGACGTAGGTGGTGGACATGGCAGCAGCTCCTCATCGGGTCGCGACCGGGGCGCTGTGCCACGGGCCGCTTCATCGGCTTCCTTCACTGCCCTGACACTCCGCGCCGCGGGAGTGTGACAGCCGGAGCGACCCTTGTTGATGTGACGGCAGTCACACTGCTCGGGCCGCCACCAGCCACGTCGACGGCAGCACGATCCGGGTGCCGTCCGGCTCGTACTCCGTGGTCGTCAGGGGCAGTTCACCGCTCGCCACGACGGTGAGCCCGGCCGCGCGCAGGAGGTCGGGCACCGCGTCGTCGGCCACCTCGCCAGGGCTTATGCCGTGCCTCAGGATGGGCGCCAGTTTGGCCGGGGGGCCGTCCGGCCGTTGCGCCAGTTCCAGGAGGACGGGACGGGCGTCCTGGGACGGCTCCACGAGGAAGGCCCTGCCGCGCTCGCCGACGAGTGTGGCGATCCCGTCGACCAGCGGCTGCCGGTCCTCGGGTTCGCACTGGTGGAGTACGCCCCTCATGTACACGTTGGCGTCGCCGAGTTCGGCGTGCAGTGTCTCGGTCTCGTTCTTCTCCGCCGCGTCCAGCAGCCGGTACGTCGCCTGCCCGGCCGGGTCGGCGCGGCGGGCGTGGTCGAGGGCCTCGGCGACCAGCTCGGTGCCGACCACGTGCGGGAAGCGGTCGGCGAGGAAGCGCGTCTGGGTGCCGTTGCCGCAGCCGAGGTCCACCAACGGCAGCGTGGGATCGGTCAGCAGGGGTTCGAAGAGCGCGAGGTGGGGGCCTACGGTCAAGGTGGGCTCCGCGTCCCAGAACACGGCGCCCGGTTCGTCGGTGGCCTCCCTCCAGAAACCCTCCCATGCCTGCCGGTACCGGCTCGTCACGCTCATGACCACTCCCCAGGGTCGGCGCCGATCCGTCGTGAGTGACGGGCCAGTACGGTCTACCGCCGCCCGGGTACGGCGACAAGCGTGGTGCGCATTCCTTCACGCGGCGTTCGAGCCGTGTACGCGGAAACACCCACTTCCCGCGCCGTGTTCAGGGCGCGGACGGGGAAGACCTGCGCCGCCGGGCCCCGCTCAGCGGCGCGGCAGGGTCAGTTCGAACCACACGGTCTTGCCCGCGCCCCTGCGGCTCGTGCCCCATGCGCGGGCCAGCGTGCTCACCACGCGCAGCCCCCGCCCGAACTCGTCCCCGGGCCCGGCACTCAACAGCGTCGGCAGCTCGTGGTTGTCGTCGTCCACCTCGCACAGCAGCGTGTCGCCGCGCACGAGGCGCAGTTCGACGGGGCGGGCGTGGGAGTGGCGCAGGGCGTTGGTGACCAGTTCGCCGACGAGGAGCCCGGCGTTGTCGGCGATCCTGGCGAGGCCCCAGTCGTGGAGCTGTTCGCGCACCGCCGCGCGGGCCCGGCCGACCTCGGCCGGGTCGAGGGCCAGCCGCCATTCCGCCACGTCGTCGGGCTCGATGCCGTTCAGGCGGGCCATCAGCAGGGCCACGTCGTCCTTGCGGCCGCCCTGGATGTTGAGGGCTCGGATGATCGTGTCGCAGGCGGCGTCCATGGAGGCGGCCGGGTGGGCGGCCGACTCGCACAGCGCGGCCAGGCCCACGCCGATGTCCTCGCCGCGCACCTCCACGAGACCGTCGGTGCACATCACCAGCCGGTCGCCGGGCTCCACGCGCACGCGTACCGCCTCGAAGGGCACCCCACCGACCCCGATGGGCGCGCCGGTCGGCAGGTCCAGCAGCTCGCTGCGGCCGTCCTCGGCGCGGACCAGGACCGGTGGGATGTGGCCCGCGTTGGCGAGGTGCAGCTCGCCCGCGATCGGGTCGTACACGGCGTACAGGCAGGTCGCGAGGTAGGTGTCGCCGAGGCGCTGGGCGAGGTCGTCGAGGTTGCGCAGCAGTTGGGCGGGCGGCAGGTCGAGGGCGGCCATGGTCTGTACGGCCGTACGCAACTGGCCCATCATCGCGGCCGAGTTGAGGCCGTGGCCCATGACGTCGCCGACGACGAGGGCGGTGCGGGCGCCGGGTAGTTTCACCGAGTCGAACCAGTCGCCGCCGACGCGTCCCAGCAGCGTGCCCGGCAGGTAGCGGGTGGCGATGTCGCAGCCCGCCATGCGCGGCGGGATGTGCGGCAGCATGCTGTCCTGGAGGGTCTCGGCGACGGACTCCTGGTGGGTGTACATGCGCGCGTTGTCGAGCACGAGCCCCGCGCGGGCGGCGAGTTCGGCGCCGGTGACACGGTCCATGTCGTTGAACTCGACGCGCTCGGGGTGGCGCAGCAGGATCATGAAGCCGAGGACGACGTCACGGGCCTTCAGCGGTACGACCAGCATGGAGCGGCCCGTGATGAGCGGCCGGATGTCGCGCTTCTCGAACTGCGAGGCGATGGCGTGCCCCATCTGCTCGCTGATGCGCGGGACGAGGACGGGCTCGCCGGTGGTCATGCACTGGAAGAACGGCGTGTGCGCGGGGAACGGCATGGCCTCGCCGACGGGTACGACGTCGTCCCAGCGGCCGGGTTCGTCGGTGTGCTCGACGGCGACCCGGTGCCACATCGTGGTCGTGTCCGGCGCGCCCTCGGGGAAGCCCTCCCCCGCGACGACCTGTTCGCGCAGATAGGTGCCGGCGACGTCGGTGAAGCGTGGGACGACGGCCTGGCTGACCTCGATGATCGTCCGGGAGAGGTCGAGCGAGGTGCCGATCCTGCCGCTGACCTCGTTGAGGAACTCCAGGCGTTCGCGGACGGCCGCGTACTCGAGGTCCTCGCTCTCGTCGGCGACGTCGTCCGGCACGGGCCGTCCCTCGGCCGCGGCCCGGGCGGCCCGCTCCCGGCGCGCCTTACGCTCGGCCCGTCGCGCCACGCCCCAGTCCGGGGTGACGGGGACCCGGTCGTTCTGGCTGAACTCCAGGACGGGGTAGCCGAGTTCGAGGACCTGCGCGACGATGCGGGCGCTCTCCTCGACGCTCATGCTGGGCAGGATCTCGGACAGCCCGCGCGCCAGTTCCCCGGCTCCGGGGAAGTCGGTGTGCAGGGCGAATCCGGGCGCGATCCGCTCCACGGCCACGCCCTCGGGTTCACCGGCCCGCAGCCCCGCCGCGTCCGCGGCCAGTACGAGCAGCCGCCCCCGGCCGGGGCCGACCAGCGGGTAGGCCCACCACAGCACGTCCACGCGGCCGCGGTCCTGCTCGGGCGCGGTGAGGCGGGCGCGGCCGGCCGCGGGATAGGACAGCCGGCCGTCGAGGGAGGACTCGAGGTCGGGCCCGAGGCCGTCGTAGGCGGCGAAGGACCCGTACGAGACTTCGTCCTCCTGCTCGGGGAGCGCGCCGGAGACGGGGAGCAGGTCGAGGGCGGGCCGCCCGACGGCGTCCTCCTTGGCGGCGCCGAAGAGGCGGCGCGCTCCCGTGCTCCAGTGGGAGACGAGGCCCTCACGGTCGACCACGACCACGGCCAGCGGGACGCGCCCAGGAGGTGCATCCCTGTCGATGCCACGGTCCATGGCCCAGACCCTCCCCAGAGCTCCGCAAGATCTGCCCCCGCGCGACCACGTTACGACCGGGTCCGTTCGCCATGTGCGGCATTTCTGGAATTGGTTCCACCCGGTGCGCTCCGGCGCACGGACCCGCGCGCGGGGCGCGATACGTGGCGCGACAGGCGGCGCGACACGGGACGCGATCTCACTCCTCGTGCCCCAGGTGGAGGTCGCGTTCCGTGGGTCCGCCGCCCGCCACCTGGAGCACGGTGGCCACGGGCGGGTAGCCGGTCGCGATCACCGTGTACTCGCCGGAGGCGAGGTCGGCGAACCGGAACGTTCCGTCGGCGCCGGTGGTGAGGCTGTCCACGACGTTCCCGGTCAGGTCCAGCAGCGTCACACGCGCGTCCTCGACGGGACGCCCGCCGCCGGCGCGCACGGTGCCGCGCAGGACGGCGCCTCCGACGAGTTCGACGTCCTGGTAAGTCTCCCGGGAGGCCCGTACGGTGACGGGCAGCGCGGCCGGGCGGAACGCGGGCGCGCTCGCGGCGAGGGTGTACTCGCCCGCCACCAGTTCGGGGATGGCGTACCCGCCCTCGCGCCCGGCGCGGGTGGTGGCGACGACCTCGCCGTGGACGTCGGTGAGGGTGATCGCGGCGTCCGGCACGGGCGTGCCCTCCGTGGTCCGCACGCTGCCGCTGAGGCGTCCGGCGCCGCCGCCCAGGACGATGTCCAGTTCGACGGGGCGTTCCCCGAGGGTCACCGAGATCGCCTGCGGCTGGTGACCGCCCGCGGCGGCGATGAGCACGTACGCCCCCGCTGCGGGCGTGGGCAGCGTGTACCGCCCGTCCTCACCGCTCGCCGCCCGCCCGATCTGCTGTCCGGCGACGTCGATGAGCGTGAGGGCCGCGCGCGGTACGACGGTCCCGTCGGAGTGCTGCACCATCCCGCGGACGGGGGCGGTGGCGTACGGCGAACGAGTGGACGGGACAGGGGCGTTCGCGCCGGTCACCCGCCCGTTCTCCGCGTCGGCGGCGGGGGCGTCGTGGGGCAGGAGCGCTTTCTCCTTGAGGAAGCAGGCGACGAGCAGGCCGACGACCAGCACCGGCACGAGGTAGAGGAAGATCCGGGGCATGGCGTCGGCGTACGCGTGGACGTAGGCGTCGCGCAGCCGAGGGGGCAGCGCGTGCACGAGCTGCGGGGTGAGCGCCTGGGGGTCGGGCAGCCCGGCGCCCGCGCGCGCGGGCAGCCGCTCCTCCAACGCGTCGGCTAGGCGTCCGGCGAAGAGGGTGCCGAAGATCGCCGCGCCGACGCTGCCGCCGATCTGCCGGAAGTAGTTGTTGGCGCTGGTGGCGGTGCCGAGGTCGGCGACGCGCACGGAGTTCTGCACGGCGAGGACCAGCACCGGCATCACCATGCCGATGCCGGCGCCGAGGACGGCCATCCACACGCTGTACTGGAGTCGTGGGGTGTCGGCCCCGAGGCGGGACAACAGCCACATGCCGAGGGCGGAGAGGGCGCTGCCGAGGACCGGGTAGATCCGGTAGCGGCCGGTGTGGCTGATGAGTTGGCCGCAGACGACCGAGGCGCCGACGATGCCGCCCGTCATGGGCAGCATGAGCAGCCCGGACTCGGTGGCACTCGCCCCGTCGACCATCTGCAGGTAGGTCGGCAGATAGCTCGCGGCCCCGAACAGCGCGACGCCGACGGCCAGGCCCACCAGGCCGGTGACGTTGAAGACGGAGTCCCTGAACAGCCTGAGCGGCATGAGGGGTTCGGTCGCGCGGTGCTCGGCGACGAGGAAGAGGACGGTCGCGACGGCCGCCCCGGCGCCGAGTCCGAGGACGACGCGGGAGTCCCACGCGTACTCGGTGCCGCCCCAACTGGTCAGCAGGACCATGCAGGTGGAGGCCGCGGCGAGCAACAGCGCGCCCAGCACGTCGATCCGGGCCCTGCCGCGCGGCTTGGGGAGCTTGAGCGCGACGGCGACGACGGCCAGGGTCAACAGGCCGAAGGGGACGTTGAAGTAGAAGCACCACCTCCAGGAGAGGTGGTCCGTGAAGTAGCCGCCGAGGAGGGGCCCGACCACGGAGGCGACGCCGAACGCGGCGACGGTCAGCCCCAGGAACCGGCCGCGCCGGCGCGGCGGGACGATGTCGGCGATGATCGCCTGCACACCGATCATGAGCCCGCCCGCACCGACGCCCTGGACCGCGCGGAAGGCGATCAGCTGGTCCATGGTCCGCGCGCGGCCCGCGAGGGCGGAGCCGACCACGAAGACGACGATCGCGAACTGGAAGACGCCCTTGCGGCCGAGGAGGTCACCGAGCTTGCCGTAGATCGGCAGTCCGACGGTGGCCGTGAGCAGGTAGGCGGTGATCGCCCAGGACATCCGGTCCAGGCCGTGCAGTTCACCGACGATCTTGGGGAGGGCGGTGGCGACGATCATCTGCTCCAGGGCGGCCAGGAGCAGCGCGAGCATCAGCGCGAGGAAGACCACCAGCACGCGCCGTGGGCTCAGTCGCGTCTCGGTGGCCGTGGCCGGGGGCGGGTCTTCGAGGGCTCCTGTCGACGCCGGTTCGTCCTGGGCCTCTTCCCGCAGCTCGCCGTGCACCAGAGTGGTTCCGCCCATGTGCCGCTCCCCTCGTCGCGCCTGCCGCACAAGTCCCGCGTAGGGCGACAACCACGAGTGAGCGCTTCGGGTTACGGCACGACGGCAAGCCCCCCGGAAGATCCACTCGAACCGGTGAGGGGATCAACACCCGGGGGGCGCTTACCGCTTGGGAAGCCGGTGGGTAGTGCTCGCGAAGCCGGGGCTACTTCTCGACCTCGGTCGCGAGGTTGGCGAGGATCGCGTCGTAGATCCGGCCGAGGCCCTTGGGGGCGAAGGTCTTCTCGAAGAAGCCGCCGATGCCGCCGGCGCCCTTCCAGGTGGTGGTCACCAGGACGCGGGAGGCGCCCTCGCCGGCCGGGGTGACCCGCCAGACGGTGACCATGGAGGAGTTGCGGTCCTTCTCGACGAGCTCGCCGTCGGTGGGCTCGGAGACCTCCAGGAGGCAGTCGCGGACGCGCTTGCTGGTGGCCTGGAGCTTCCAGTGGACGAGGGTGCCCTCGCCGTCACCGCCCTCGCGCACCTCGTACTCGCTGAAGTGTTCGGGCAGCAGCCTCGCGCGGGTGCCGCTGTAGTCGGCGAGGGTGTCGAACACCTTCTCCGGGTCCGCCGCGACGACCCGCTCGGTAGTGGCCTCGACCTGCGCCATCGGATTCCTCCAGGGACCTGAATTCTCGGGGTTGGGGCAAGCCAACCACCCCGCTCCCCGGCGGCCAAATCGGGGTCCCGGATGCGACCGGTGGGGCTCCGTACGGCGACCGGGAGTGGCGCCCGCACGATCATGGGAACACATGTTCTATTGTGGGGGCAGCGCTACCGAGGAGGCGTCATGCGCTGGGAGAACCTCACAGTGGAACCGGGCGAGCACGGCAGGGCCGACGCCGCGCTGTTCGGCGCGGACGCGGTGACCACCCGTACCTTCGACACCCCGGAGTTCCGTGGCATCACCTTCCACGAGATCCGGGCCCGCTCGATCATCAACCGGGTGCCGGGCGCCTCGCGCATGCCCTTCGAGTGGACCGTGAACCCCTATCGCGGCTGCACGCACGCGTGCGTGTACTGCTTCGCCCGCAAGACGCACAGCTACCTCGACCTCGACACGGGCATCGGCTTCGACACCCAGATCGTGGTCAAGGTGAACGCGCCGGAGGTGCTGCGCCGCCAGCTCGCCTCCAGCCGCTGGCGGGGCGATCACATCGCGATGGGCACCAATGTCGACTGCTACCAGCGCGCCGAGGGCCGCTACCGGCTGATGCCGGGCATCCTGGCCGCCCTGCGCGACCACGCCAACCCCTTTTCGATCCTGACCAAGGGCACGCTGATCCTGCGCGACCTCGACCTGCTGACGCAGGCCGCCGAGGTGACGGACGTCGGCATCTCCGTCTCGGTCGGGTTCACCGACACCGAGCTGTGGCGCACCGTCGAGCCGGGCACACCGGCCCCGGAGCGCCGCCTGGACGTCGTACGGACCCTCGGCGAGCACGGCATCGGCTGCGGCGTGCTGATGGCGCCGGTGATCCCTTTCCTGAGCGACCAGCCGGCGCAACTGCGCGAGACCGTGCGGGCGATCGCCGCCTCCGGGGCCACCTCCGTCACCCCGCTGGTGCTGCACCTGCGCCCCGGGGCCCGCGAGTGGTTCATGGCCTGGCTCGGGCAGCACCATCCCTACCTGGTGCGCCGTTACGAGCGGCTGTACGCGGAGGGCGCCTACGCCCCGAAGTGGTACCAGCGCCGGATCACCCGTCAGGTCCACGACCTGGCACAGGAGTACGGCATCGGGCCCGCGCGCGCGGGAATGCCACGACGGATCCGGCCGCCGGAGCCGGAGCCGCCCGCCACGCCCGAAGCGACCCAGCTGACGCTGATCTGAGGGCGTTCAAGACGTCAGAGCGTTCGAGACGTCAGAGCGCCCGATACGTGAGAGCGTTCGAGCGCATCCGGCGGAGCAATTGGGTCAAGTATTGACATAACACGTTCTTCCGGGCGTGCTTCCCGGGACGATGCGGCGAGGACCGTGACCTTCGCGGTCCGACATCCCTCCGTCCTGGGAGGACTGCATGAGGAAACGCGCAGCAGCGCTGTGCGGTGCCGCCGTGGTGGTGGCCGGTGTGTTCACGGCCGTGCCCGCCGACGCGCGTCCGTCGTATCCCGCACCCCTGGCGCCCGCCGCGGAACTCGGCTGGAAGAACTGCGCCACGACCGCCTATCCGAGGCTCCAGTGCGCGTCGCTGAAGGTGCCGCTCGACCACGCCGACCCGCGCGGGCAGCGGATCACGCTCGCGCTGTCCCGCGTGCCCCACACCGCGAAGACGTACCAGGGCCCGCTGCTGGTCAACCCCGGCGGCCCCGGCGGCAGCGGCCGCACGCTCGCCGGATTCGTCGCCTCCGCGCTGCCCAAGGCGGTGGCGGCCCAGTACGACGTCGTCGGCTTCGACCCGCGCGGGGTGGGCGCCAGCACACCCGCCCTGGACTGCGTCCCCGGTCACTTCGGCCCGGTCCGCCCCGACTCCGTGCCGAGCACACCGGCGATCGAACAGGCGAACCTCACGCGCGCGAAGTCCTTCGCCGACGCCTGCGCCACCAAGTACGCGCGCGTGCTGCCCCACATCGACACGGTCAGCGCCGTCCGTGACATGGACTCCATCCGCGCGGCGCTCGGCTCGACACGGCTCAACTACCTGGGCTACTCGTACGGCACCTACCTCGGCGCGGTCTACGCCAAGCTGTTCCCGGAGCGGGTGCGCCGACTCGTCCTGGACTCGATCGTCGACCCGGCCGGTGTCTGGTACGAGGACAACCTCGCGCAGGACTACGCCTTCAACGACCGCCACCGCGCGTTGATGGCGTGGATCGCCAAGCACCACACGGCCTACCGGCTCGGCACGGATCCGGACCAGGTCGAGGCCAGGTGGTACGCGATGCGCGCGTCCCTCGCGAAGAAGCCGGCCGACGGCAGGGTGGGCGCGACGGAGCTGGAGGACACCTTCATGCCCGGCGGCTACTACAACGGCTACTGGCCCTACCTCGCCCAGGCGTTCGCCGCGTTCGTCAACGACAAGGACGCCGATCCGCTCGTCGAGGCGTACGAGCGCCTCGGCGCGGTCGACTCCGCCGGGGACAACGGGTACAGCGTCTACACCTCGGTGCAGTGCCGGGACGCCGACTGGCCGCGGTCCTGGGAGCGGTGGCGCGCGGACAACTGGGCGGTGTACGAGAAGGCGCCGTTCGTGACCTGGAACAACGCCTGGTACAACGCGTCGTGCGCGTTCTGGCCGACGCGCTCCCAGCACCCGGTGAACGTGGCCAACGGCGGGCTGTCGTCGCCGGCCCTGCTGTTCCAGGCGACGAACGACGCGGCCACCCCGTTCGAGGGCGGCGCGACGGTCCACTCCCTGCTGGGCGGCTCCAGCCTCGTGGTCGAGGAGGGCGGCGGCAACCACGGCGTCACGCTCAGCGGGAACAGCTGCCTGGACCGGCATCTGGCGGCGTATCTGACCGACGGCACGGTGCCGCGCGGCAGCGGCGAGGCCGACGCGGTGTGCCCGGCGCTGCCCGATCCGCAGCCGCTGAGCAGGAAGGCGGCGCCGACGTCGTCCCGCGGCTCGACGCTGCACGGGCTGCTCGGCTTCCGCAGCTAGGACATCCTCTGACGGCCCGTCGGGGGCGATGTCGGACCCATGGTCCACCATGGACGCATGAGTGAGCTGACCAGGATCCCCGCCCCCGAGGGCGTCGCCGCCGCCGCGCAGTACAGCCACGTCGTCATCGGCTCCGGCCGCTTCGTGGCGACAGCGGGGCAGCTCCCCCTCGACGAACACGGCAGGCTGGTCGGCGAGGGGGACCCGGAGGAGCAGGCCCGGCAGGTCTTCGCCAACCTCGGGCGCTGCCTGGCGGCCGCCGGCGCGAGCTTCGACGACGTCGTCAAACTCACCTACTTCGTCACGGACATGGCCGACATGCCGGCCATCCGCACGGCCCGCGTCGCGCACATACCCGACGACCGTCTCCCGGCCGCCTCGGCCGTGCAGGTCGCCGCGCTGGTCCGGCCGGACGTCCTGATGGAGATCGAGGCGTTCGCGGTGGTGCCGGAGTGAGCCGGCCGGCCGTGACCGGCCTCCGGGTGCGGGACATGACGCTCGCCGACTGCGACCGGGTCTCCGAGATCCGCGTGCGGGGCTGGCAGACCGCCTACCAGGGCCTCATGCCACAGTCGTACCTCGACGTGCTCAGCACGACGCGGGACGCCGAGCGGCGCCGGGCCGGGTTCGGGCAGGGCGACGGCAGCGTGGTGAACCTCGTCGCAGAGCATGACGGCGAGGTCATCGGCTGGGCCGCCCACGGCCCGTACCGCGACGGCGAAACGCGCACGGAGGACGCCGAGTTGTACGCACTCTACGTCGACCCCGACCGTCTGGGCAGCGGTGTGGGCCGGGGCCTTCTCAGGGAGTCGCTACGCCAGTGCGCGGCCCTCGGACACGAGCGGATGTACCTGTGGGTCGTCAAGGGGAACACCCGCGCGCGCCGGTTCTACGAGCGCGGGGGTTTCCGGGCGGACGGCACCGAGGAGCCGTTCGAGGTGGACGGCGTCGCGGTGCCCGAGGTCCGCCACGCCCGGCCGTTGCCGGCCTGACGGCTCACCGCTGCTTCGGGATCCGCGCCAGCGCGTGGACCGCCGCCTCGGCCAGCGCCGGGTGGGCGAGCGCCTCGTTCAGGACCGGACGGGCGCGGGCGTCGCCCAGCGCACCCAGTCCCTCCACACACGCCAGCGCCACCTTGCGGTAGGGGTCGTGCGGGCGCAGCCGCCGCCCCAGGGTGGTGATCAGCGCCGGCACGGACTCCGGTGCGCGCAACTCGGTCAGGAGCCGGACCGGGTGCAGGGCGTAGGCGACGCGCAGTTCGTTGGTGGCGAGGGCGGCGGCCGCGCGGGCGGTGCGGGGGTCGCCGAGCCGGGCGAGGGCGTAAGCCGCGGAGGCGCAGCGCGGCGGGTCACGGTGGTTGAGGAGCAGGACGAGGGCCTCGAAGGCCCGCCGGTCACCCGCGAGCCCGAGCCGGAACGCGGCCAGTTCCCTGGCCCAGAGCGGCTGTCCGGGCTCCGTGAGCACTCCCGCCAGTTCGTCGTGATCCTCGGTGGCCACCAGCCGCTCGTACGCGGCCGTCCCGCCTGACTCGCGCCGTAAGCGCTCCGTGAGCGATCGCAACTCTACGTCCATGAGACGAGCCTAGGCGGGGTGACCGGGTGCGCGGGACCCACATCACAAAGTCGGGGGGTGGCGCGCTCGTTACCCGCCGGTTAAGCTCAGACGAGCGAGTTACCCACTCGCAGCCCTCCTCGCGGTGGCCTGGTGACGCAGCCGCCGTGAGAGCAGTCGGTTCGGTACCTCGTGTACCGCAGTTCGACCCGGCCACGGGACAGGGCCGGTCGGTTCCGCCGTTCCTCGGACGTGTGCACGTCCACGGCGACGGCACCGGGCGTGTGCGCTCGCAGCCCGGCATCACACCCGCACTCCTTCCGCACCTTGGTGCGCCCTCGGTTCCGGTCTCCTCGGCCGGCTCTCCCCCGGCGCACCCGGGCGCGTCCCCAGTCGTCACCCTCATTCTCTGGAGTCCCGCGATGGCCACTCCCCTGCACGACACCTCTCTGTCCCCGTTCACGACCATTGCCGTCGTCGGCCTCGGCACGATGGGCACCGGTATCGCCGAGGTCCTCACCCGGGCCGGCCGCGAGGTCATCGGCATCGACATCAGCGAGGCCCAGGCCGCGAGGTCCCTCGCCGCCCTGGAGGCCGCGACCGCCCGCGCCGTGAAGCGCGGGAGGCTGACCGAGCAGGAGCGCACGGACGCCCTCGCCCGCTTCCGCACCTCCACCGACCTGCGCGCGGCCGCCGACGCCGACCTCGTCATCGAGGTGGCCCCGGAGTCGTACGAGATCAAGCAGCAGATCTTCCGCGAGCTGGACGGGATCGTGCGCCCGGAGACGATCCTGGCGACCGGCACCAACGCGCTGTCCGTCACGCGGCTGGCCGCCGACTCGGCCCACCCGGAGCGGGTGCTCGGGCTGCACTTCTTCAACCCGGCGCCGGCGATGAAGCTGGTCGAGGTCGTCTCGTCCGTGCTGACCGCGCCCCAGGCCGTCGCCACGGTCACCGACCTGGCCGTCGGCCTCGGCAAGGAACCCGTCGCGGTCGGCGACCGGCCCGGATTCGTCGCCGACGGACTGCTGTTCGGCTACCTCAACCAGGCCGCCGCGATGTACGAGGCGAAGTACGCCTCCCGCGAGGACATCGACGCCGCGATGCGGCTCGGCTGCGGACTGCCCATGGGCCCGCTCGCACTGCTCGACCTGATCGGCGTCGACACGGCCCGTACCGTCCTCGATGCCATGTACGCCGAGTCCCGCGACCGGCTGCACGCCCCCGCCCCCATCCTCAAGCAGCTCAGCGAGGCCGGCCTGACGGGCCGCAAGTCGGGCCGCGGCTTCTACACCTACGACGCACCCGGCAGCGCCACCGTCGTGCGGGACGCGCTGACCCCGCTCGACGGCGCGGACCTCACCCCGGGCCGCCCCGTGCGCCTGGTCGGTGTCGCGGGCTCGGGCACCATGGCGTCGGGCATCGTGGAGGTGTTCGCCAAGGCCGGCTACGACGTCGTCGTCGCCGCCCGCAGCGAGGAGAAGGCGCAGACCGCCAAGGCCCGGATCGGCAAGTCGCTGGCCCGCTCCGTCGACAAGGGCCGGATGACCGCCGAGGCGGCCGCGCAGACCCTGGACCGGATCACCACGGCGGGCTCCTACGACGCCTTCGCCGACGTCGACCTGGCCGTCGAGGCCGTCGCCGAGGACCTGGACGTCAAGCGGCAGTTGTTCGCGACGCTGGACAAGGTGTGCAAGCCGGGCGCGGTCCTGGCGACCACCACGTCCTCGCTGCCCGTCGTCGCCTGTGCCCGGGCCACCTCGCGCCCGCAGGACGTCATCGGCATGCACTTCTTCAACCCCGCGCCGGCGATGAAGCTGGTCGAGGTGGTCCGCACGGTACTGACGGGCGACGACGTCCACGCCACGGTCCGCGAGGTGTGCGTCCGGATCAAGAAGCACGCCGTCGACTGCGGCGACCGGGCGGGCTTCATCGTGAACGCCCTGCTGTTCCCGTACCTCAACAACGCGATCAAGATGGTGCAGGAGCACTACGCCTCGCTCGACGACATCGACGCCGCGATGAAACTGGGCGGCGGCTACCCGATGGGGCCGTTCGAACTCCTGGACGTCGTCGGCCTCGACGTCTCCCTGGCCATCGAGAAGGTCCTGCACCGCGAGTTCAGGGACCCCGGCCTCGCCCCGGCGCCGCTCCTGGAGCACCTGGTGGCCGCGGGCTGCCTCGGCCGCAAGACGGGCCGCGGCTTCCGCGAATATGCCCGGCGCTGAGCGTCCGGCGGACCGGTTCGCGTCCACGGCGGACTGGGGCGGACTGCTCGGCGCGGCAGGCGGACCCCCGCCCCGAGAGGGCGGGGGAAACGCCCGACCTGCGCACCGAGCTGCGCACATGCAGTACGTTCAGGTCATGTCCCAGCCCGCGAAGTCCTCACGTACACCAGCCACGCCCGACGCGCCGGAGAGTGCCGCGGGCAGTCGCGCGGCCGCCCAACGGCTCAGGATGCGCCGGGAGCTGGCGGCCGCCGCGATGGAGCTCTTCGCGACCAAGGGCTACGAGGCGACCACCGTCGACGAGATCGCGGCCGCGGCGGGCGTCGCCCGCCGCACCTTCTTCCGCCACTTCCGGTCCAAGGAAGAGGCGATCTTCCCCGACCACGACGACACGCTGATCCGTGCCGAGGCCGTGCTCAACGCGGCGCCAGCGCACGAGCATCCGCTCGACACGGTGTGCCGGGGGATCAAGGAAGTCATGAAGATGTACGCGGCCCGGCCGGAGATCTCGGTCGCCCGCTACAAGCTCACCCGTGAGGTGCCCACGCTGCGCGAGGCGGAGATCGCGTCGGTGGCCCGCTACGAGCGCCTCTTCACCCGCTACCTCCTCGGCCACTTCGACGAGCACGCCCACGACGACGACGCCAACGACGACCCGCTGCTGGCCGAGGTCGCCGCGTCCGCCGTCGTCACCGCCCACAACCACGTCCTGCGGCGCTGGCTGCGCGCCGGGGGCCAAGGGGACGTGGAGGCGCAGCTGGACCACGCCTTCGCGATCGTGCGGAAGACGTTCGGGACGGGCATCGGGGCCGGGCGGGACACCACGGCCCGGCCCGCGCCGGCCGCCACGACGACGCACGGCGAGGTCCTGGTGACGGTCGCGCGCACCGACGCCCCTCTCGACGAGGTCATGCGCACCATCGAGCAGGCCCTGAAGGAACATTCCTAGACATTCCCCTGCACCACACCCGGCGACGCGCCGACGGTGGCACCCAGTGCCGCCGTCGGTGCGTTTCTCTTTGCCCCCTCTACACCTACCCGACAGTAGCTTTGATCGATCATCGCTCATTTGTTACGTAAAGATTTCACCTGAGAGCAATTTCTGGCACCCAGTGCCTTGCGAGGTGACACGGCGTGCCATACGTTGAAGGTGTCCGGGCGGCCGGCGTGCAGAGACCTTTCGTACGCCGGCTGTCCCCGCAAGCCCCTCAGGGCCTGCGCGCCCGGGCGCCTGCGTCACAGGCAACCTCCCGCGCCACAAAGCGCTGCCGAACAGCACCATCCGCCGAACCGACGGCACTTCCCCAACCCTCAGCAGCACCGACGTAACCCTCAGCACCCCTCCCTCAGGGTGCGTACCGCCGGAGGCAACACCGTGACCGTGAACGAGATCCTGGACGCGATCCAGTCCCCCGACTCGACGTCGGCCGACTTCGCCGCCCTGCCGCTCCCCGAGTCGTACCGGGCGATCACCGTGCACAAGGACGAGACGGAGATGTTCGCGGGCATGCAGACCCGCGACAAGGACCCGCGCAAGTCGCTGCACCTGGACGAGGTGCCGCTGCCCGAGCTGGGCCCGGGCGAGGCCCTGGTGGCCGTCATGGCCTCCTCGGTCAACTACAACTCCGTGTGGACCTCGATCTTCGAGCCGCTGTCGACCTTCGGGTTCCTGGAGCGCTACGGCCGCACCAACGAGCTCGCCAAGCGGCACGACCTGCCGTACCACATCATCGGCTCCGACCTCGCGGGCGTCGTCCTGCGCACCGGCCCGGGCGTCAACGCCTGGAAGCCCGGCGACGAGGTCGTCGCGCACTGCCTCTCCGTCGAGCTGGAGTCGTCCGACGGCCACAACGACACGATGCTCGACCCGGAGCAGCGCATCTGGGGCTTCGAGACCAACTTCGGCGGCCTCGCCGAGATCGCCCTGGTCAAGTCCAACCAGCTGATGCCGAAGCCGGACCACCTGTCGTGGGAGGAGGCCGCCGCCCCCGGCCTGGTCAACTCCACCGCCTACCGGCAGCTCGTCTCCCGCAACGGCGCCGGCATGAAGCAGGGCGACAACGTGCTCATCTGGGGCGCCAGCGGCGGCCTGGGCTCCTACGCCACGCAGTTCGCGCTGGCCGGTGGCGCCAACCCGATCTGTGTCGTCTCCAGCGCGCAGAAGGCGGAGATCTGCCGCTCGATGGGCGCCGAGGCGATCATCGACCGCAACGCCGAGGGTTACAAGTTCTGGAAGGACGAGAACACCCAGGACCCCAAGGAGTGGAAGCGCTTCGGCAAGCGCATCCGCGAGCTCACCGGCGGCGAGGACATCGACATCGTCTTCGAGCACCCCGGCCGCGAGACCTTCGGCGCGAGCGTCTACGTCACCCGCAAGGGCGGCACCATCACCACCTGCGCCTCGACCTCGGGCTACATGCACGAGTACGACAACCGCTACCTGTGGATGTCCCTGAAGCGGATCATCGGCTCGCACTTCGCCAACTACCGCGAGGCCTGGGAGGCCAACCGCCTCATCGCCAAGGGCAAGATCCACCCGACGCTCTCCAAGGTCTACTCCCTCGAGGACACCGGCCAGGCCGCCCACGACGTGCACCGCAACGTCCATCAGGGCAAGGTCGGCGTGCTCTGCCTGGCCCCCGAGGAGGGCCTGGGCGTGCGCGACACCGAGAAGCGCGCGCAGCACATCGATGCCATCAACCGCTTCCGCAACATCTGAGACACCCGGGAGCACAGATGACTGAGCGTCAGAAGGACCGGCCGTGGCTCATGCGCACGTACGCCGGTCACTCCACGGCCGAGGCGTCCAACGAGCTGTACCGGCGCAACCTCGCCAAGGGTCAGACGGGTCTGTCGGTGGCGTTCGACCTGCCGACGCAGACCGGCTACGACTCCGACCACATCCTCGCCCGCGGCGAGGTCGGCCGGGTCGGCGTGCCGGTGGCCCATCTCGGTGACATGCGCCGGCTGTTCCAGGACATCCCCCTGGAGCAGATGAACACCTCGATGACCATCAACGCCACCGCCATGTGGCTGCTGGCGCTCTACCAGGTCGTCGCCGAGGAGCAGGGCGCGGACATCACCAAGCTCCAGGGCACGACCCAGAACGACATCGTCAAGGAGTACCTGTCCCGGGGGACGCACGTGTTCCCGCCGGGGCCGAGCCTCCGCCTGACGACGGACATGATCGCGTACACGGTCTCCCGCATGCCGAAGTGGAACCCGATCAACATCTGCAGCTACCACCTGCAGGAGGCGGGCGCCACGCCGGTCCAGGAGATCGCGTACGCGATGTCCACCGCGATCGCCGTCCTCGACGCGGTGCGCGACAGCGGCCAGGTGCCGCAGGAGCGCATGGGTGACGTCGTCGGCCGTATCTCCTTCTTCGTGAACGCGGGCGTCCGCTTCGTCGAGGAGATGTGCAAGATGCGGGCTTTCGGCCGCATCTGGGACCGCGTCACCCGTGAGCGGTACGGCATCGAGGACCCCAAGCACCGCCGCTTCCGCTACGGCGTCCAGGTCAACTCCCTGGGCCTGACGGAGGCGCAGCCGGAGAACAACGTCCAGCGCATCGTGCTGGAGATGCTGGCCGTCACCCTCTCCAAGGACGCACGCGCGCGTGCCGTGCAGCTGCCGGCCTGGAACGAGGCACTCGGCCTGCCGAGGCCCTGGGACCAGCAGTGGTCGCTGCGCATTCAGCAGGTCCTCGCGTACGAGAGCGACCTGCTGGAGTACGACGACATCTTCGAGGGCTCGAAGGTGATCGAGGCCAAGGTGGGCGAGCTCGTCGAGGAGTCCCTCGCGGAGATCGAGCGGATCCAGGAGATGGGCGGCGCGATGGCCGCCGTCGAGTCGGGCTACCTCAAGTCGCAGCTGGTCGCCTCGCACGCCGAGCGCCGGGCCCGTATCGAGTCCGGCCAGGAGAAGATCATCGGCGTCAACGCCTTCGAGGGCACCGAGCCGAACCCGCTGACGGCCGACCTGGACACCGCGATCCAGACGGTCGACCCGGCGGTCGAGGCCCGGGTCATCGCCTCCCTCCAGAACTGGCGCGACACCCGCTACCAGCCGCCTTTCAACCACCCGCGTCCCTGCAAGGCGCTGGAGAGGCTGAAGGAGGCCGCCAAGGGCACCGACAACCTCATGGAGGCCACCCTGGAGTGCGCCCGCGCCGGCGTCACGACCGGCGAGTGGGCCGGGGCGCTGCGTGAGGTGTTCGGCGAGTTCCGGGCACCGACCGGAGTCTCGTCGGCGCCGGTGGCGATCCCCGCCGAGGAGGGCTCGGCCCTGTCCGAGGTGCGCCGAAAGGTGGATCTGACGGCCAAGGAGCTGGGCGTCGGCAAGCTGCGCTTCCTGGTCGGCAAGCCCGGCCTGGACGGGCACTCCAACGGCGCCGAGCAGATCGCCGTGCGGGCCCGCGACGCCGGGTTCGAGGTGGTCTACCAGGGCATACGGCTCACCCCTGAGCAGATCGTCGACGCGGCCCTCGCCGAGGACGTGCACGCGGTCGGCCTGTCGATCCTGTCCGGGTCGCACTCCCAGCTGGTTCCTGACGTGCTGGAACGCCTCCGTGTGGCCGGTGCCACAGATATACCGGTGATCGCCGGTGGCATCATCCCCAACGGGGACGCAGAGCAACTCAGGTCCGCCGGAGTTGCCGCGGTCTTCACCCCGAAGGACTTCGACATCACCGGAATCATCGGCCGCATCGTCGACGAGATCCGGAAAGCGAACAAGCTCGACCCCCTGGAGGTCCCCGCATGACCACGGTCAACCGCCTTCGCCCCCGGCGTTCCTGCCTGGCGGTGCCGGGCTCGAACCCCCGCTTCCTGGAGAAGGCGCAGGGCCTCCCGGCCGACCAGGTCTTCCTGGACCTCGAGGACGCGTGCGCGCCGCTCGCCAAGCCCGAGGCGCGGCACACCATCGTCAAGTTCCTCAACGAGGGCGACTGGACGGGCAAGACGCGGGTCGTGCGCGTCAACGACTGGACGACCGAGTGGACGTACCGCGACGTCGTGACGGTGGTCGAGGGAGCCGGCCAGAACCTCGACTGCATCATGCTGCCGAAGGTGCAGGACGCGCAGCAGATCGTCGCGCTGGACCTCCTCCTCACCCAGATCGAGAAGACCATGGGCTTCGAGGTCGGCAAGATCGGCATCGAGGCCCAGATCGAGAACGCGCAGGGCCTGAACAACGTCAACGAGATCGCGACGGCGTCCCAGCGCGTCGAGACGATCATCTTCGGCCCGGCCGACTTCATGGCGTCGATCAACATGAAGTCGCTGGTCGTGGGCGAGCAGCCGCCCGGCTACCCGGCGGACGCCTACCACTACATCCTGATGAAGATCCTCATGGCCGCCCGCGCCAACAACCTCCAGGCGATCGACGGTCCCTACCTGCAGATCCGCAACATCGACGGCTACCGCGAGGTCGCGCAGCGTGCCGCCGCCCTCGGCTTCGACGGCAAGTGGGTGCTGCACCCGGGCCAGGTCGAGGCGTCCAACGAGATCTTCTCGCCCTCCCAGGAGGACTACGACCACGCCGAGCTGATCCTGGACGCGTACGACTACTACACATCCGAGGCGGGCGGCAAGAAGGGCTCGGCGATGCTCGGCGACGAGATGATCGACGAGGCCAGCCGCAAGATGGCCCTGGTCATCTCCGGCAAGGGACGCGCCGCCGGCATGCAGCGCACCAGCAAGTTCGAGATTCCGGAGGCGTGAGCATGCAGTTCGGGCGCACCTACGAGGAGTTCGAGGTCGGGGCGGTCTACAAGCACTGGCCGGGCAAGACGGTCACGGAGTACGACGACCACCTGTTCTGTCTGCTCACCATGAACCACCACCCGCTCCACATGGACAGCAACTACGCGGAGCAGACGACGGACTTCGGCAAGAACGTCGTCGTCGGGAACTACATCTACTCCCTGCTGCTCGGCATGTCCGTGCCGGACGTCTCGGGCAAGGCGATCGCCAACCTGGAGATCGAGTCGCTGAGGCACGTGGCGCCGACCTTCCACGGCGACACGATCTACGGCGAGACGACCGTGCTCGACAAGTGGCCGTCGAAGTCGAAGAACGACCGCGGGATCGTCCACGTGGAGACGAAGGGCTACAAGCAGGACGGCACGCTGGTCTGCGTGTTCCGCCGCAAGGTGATGGTGCCGACCGAGACGTACATCAAGGAGCGCGGCGGCGAGCAGCCCGGCCGCCCCGAGCTCAAGGAGCAGGAGAAGTAGCCATGGCGCGACTCGCCCAGACCGCCGGTCTGACGGACGTCCAGCAGGAGATCCTGTCCACTGTCCGGGACTTCGTGGACAAGGAGATCCTCCCGGTCGCGACCGAGCTGGAGCACCGCGACGAGTACCCTCAGCAGATCGTCGACGGGCTGAAGGAGTTGGGCCTGTTCGGCCTGATGATCCCCGAGGAGTACGGGGGTCTGGGCGAGTCGCTCCTGACCTACGCGCTGTGCGTGGAGGAGATCGCCCGTGGCTGGATGTCGGTGTCCGGCATCATCAACACGCACTTCATCGTGGCGTACATGCTCAAGCAGCACGGCACGCAGGAGCAGAAGGACCACTTCCTGCCGAGGATGGCGGCCGGCGACATCCGGGGCGCGTTCTCGATGTCGGAGCCGGGCCTGGGCTCGGACGTGTCCGCGATCACGTCGAAGGCGGTGAAGGACGGCGAGGAGTACGTCCTGAACGGTCAGAAGATGTGGCTGACGAACGGCGGAACGTCCTCGCTCGTGGCCGTCCTGGTGCGAAGTGACGAAGGACACGCCGAGGGCACGGCACCCCACAAGTCGATGACGACCTTCCTCGTGGAGAAGGAGCCCGGCTTCGGCGAGGTCCGCCCCGGACTGACCATCCCCGGCAAGATCGACAAGATGGGGTACAAGGGCGTCGACACCACCGAGCTGATCATGGACGGTCTGCGGATTCCCGCAAACCGCGTGCTCGGAGGGGTGACGGGCCGAGGTTTTTACCAAATGATGGACGGCGTGGAGGTCGGCCGCGTCAACGTGGCGGCGCGCGGCTGCGGCGTCGCGCAGCGTGCGTTCGAGCTGGGCGTCCGGTACGCCCAGCAGCGTCACACGTTCGGCAAGCCGATCGCCCAGCACCAGGCGATCCAGTTCAAGCTGGCCGAGATGGCTACCAAGGTCGAGGCCGCGCATGCGATGATGGTGAACGCGGCACGCAAAAAGGACTCCGGAGAACGAAACGACCTTGAGGCTGGGATGGCGAAGTACCTCGCGTCCGAGTACTGCAAGGAGGTCGTGGAGGATGCCTTCCGGATCCACGGCGGCTACGGCTTCTCCAAGGAGTACGAGATCGAGCGCCTCTACCGTGAGGCTCCGATGCTGCTGATCGGTGAAGGTACCGCCGAGATCCAGAAAATGATCATCGGACGCAGGCTGCTCGAGGAGTACCGTTTCCAAGGCTAGATGTCTGGGTTCGGGGTGTTTTCTTCGAGAAGAAGATCACACCCCGTCAACACTGCTCAGATGCCGACTCGGCTTCCTGACTTACCCAGTTGCGGCCTTGAACCGCTACGATCGCTGAAAGCCGCCGTCCCCCGTCAGAGTGCGGCATCATCCGCTACGAAGGTCATCCATGCCCCACAGCCAAACCTCTGCACCTCGCGACAGCCGAGCCGGTGTACGCCTTGCGCGCGGAGCATCGCCGTGGCTTCTCCCGACCGTCACCACCGCAGCCGTCAGCCTGCTCCGCGCCCGCCGCTCGGGTGTCGCCAAGGCCGTCGCCGTACCCGCCACCGCTCTCGCGGCGGGCATGCTGTGGTTCTTCCGTGACCCGGAGCGCGAGATCGCGCCGGGACGGGTCATCTCTCCCGCAGACGGTGTGGTGCAGAGCATCATGCCGTGGAAGGACGGCCGCACCCGCGTCGCCATCTTCATGAGCCCGCTCAACGTGCACGTCAACCGCGCGCCCCTCTCCGGCACCGTGACGTCCGTCGAGCACATCCCCGGCGGGTTCGTACCGGCGTTCAACAAGGAGAGCGAGAACAACGAGCGCGTCGTCTGGCACTTCGACACCGAGCTCGGTGACATCGAGATGATCCAGATCGCCGGTGCCGTGGCCCGCCGCATCGTCCCCTACATCCCGGAGGGTACGAAGGTCGAGCAGGGTGACCGTATCGGGCTGATCCGCTTCGGCTCGCGCGTGGACATCTACCTGCCCGAGGGCGTGGAGATCGCGGTCGAGGTGGGACAGAAGACTGTGGCTGGGGTGACTCGCATTGACCGTGATTGATCCGCAGACCCAGGCGGGCTGGGTGCCCGAGGCCGACGAGGTGGACGAAGAGGAGGAGATGCCCCTCTCTCTTCGGCTGTCGATAGCGGACACCCTGACGCTCGGCAACGCCACGTGCGGCTTCATGGCGGTGTACTTCACCACCACCGGCATCCTGATCCCGGACCTCACCGGCAGCCAGGAGTCCGGCATGGCGCGCAACAGCGCGGCCACGGCCGTCATCCTGATGCTGTGCGCGGCGGTCTTCGACCTGTTCGACGGCCTGGTGGCGCGCAAGCTGCGCTCCTCCCCCATGGGCGCCGAGCTGGACAACCTCTCCGACCTGATCAGCTTCGGCCTCGCGCCGGCGTACTTCGTCCTCGTCTACGGCATGGTGGCGGACGGCGCGTACCAGCGGGTCGCGGCGGTCGGGGCGATCGTGGTGCTGCTGGCGGTGGTGCTACGGCTTGCCCGCTTCTCGTGCGTGACGGTGAAGGACGGCACGTTCCAGGGCATGCCATCCCCCTTCGGGGCTTTGACGGTCGTCTCGATCATCCTGCTCGAGCTGCCCTTCGTGGCGACACTCCTGGCCATTCTGGGGACGGCCTGGCTGATGGTGAGCCGCGTGGAGTACCCGAAGCCGCGGGGCCGCCTCGCGGTGGCGATGCTCTCCTGGATCGTCCTGTCGATGGGCCTCCTGGCCGCCTGGGCCTTCGACGCCCCCGGCGGCCAGCTCCTCCTCCAGACGGGCTGCGCCCTGCAGCTGGTCATGGGCGCGGTGATCCCCCTGTTCGCCACGGCTCGCCGAGTGAACAACTTCCGCGACAACCGGCGCGAGGCGCGGGCGGCGCAGCTGCCGTAGCGCTCCGCCGAGTGGGGCCCCGGACCTGGGTTGGGTCCGGGGCCCTTCTGTTTGCCACCCGGCGTCGGTGGGCCGCTCTGCTGGGGGCTCCGCCCCCCAGACCCCAGGCCTGCCGCCCACCCACCACCCGACTCGGTTCGTTAAAAGGTGCACCTCTCGACCCACCGCAAACGGGTGGTGGGTGGGCAAGGCCGGGGGTCCAGGGGGCGGAGCCCCCTGGCGGGGGCGAAGGGGCGGAGCCCCCTGGGGATGGGACGGGTAGGGGCGGCGGGGGCGAGGGAAACCCCCGCCTCAGCCCAGCAGGTCCCGCGCGATCCGCTCGGCGACCCGCTCGAGGATCGGCCCCGCGTCCGCGATGCACTTCGCCACGTCCGGCTCGACCTCGGTCAACGGGTACGCCCGCCGGATCCCCGCCCGCTCCAGCGCCGCAGGCGTCAGCGCGAGCCGGCCGCACACCGCGACGACCTCCCGCCCCGCGGCCCGCGCCGCCGCCGCGACCCCCGCGGGAGCCTTGCCGTGCAGGGTCTGCTCGTCCAGGGAACCCTCACCGGTGATCACCAGTTCCGCACGCGCCAGCGCCGGCGCGAAGCCGAGCACGTCGAGCATGACCTCGATACCGGCCCGGAAACGCGCGCCGAGGAGCAGTGCCCCGTACCCGATGCCGCCCGCGGCCCCCGCACCCGGCGCGGCCGCGTACTCCGTCGCCTTCGGGCCGACAGCCGTCTCCAGCACCCGCGCGTAGTGGGCGAGCGCCGCGTCCAGCGCCTCCACGTCGTCCGGGGCGGCGCCCTTCTGCGGTCCGTACACCGCGGGTGCGCCCTTCGGGCCGGTCAGCGGGTTGTCGACGTCGCTCGCGAGGATCAGCTCCACGGCGGACAGCCGTGGGTCGAGGTCCGACAGATCGGCCGAGGCCAGATCGGCGAGGCCGCCGCCGCCCGGCGCCACCGGCTCCCCGTCGGCGTCCAGGAACCGCGCCCCCAGCGCGGACAGCATGCCCGCGCCGCCGTCCGTGGTGGCACTGCCGCCGACCCCGAACACGATCGTCCGCGCCCCGGCGTCCAGCGCGGCCCGCAGCAGCTCGCCCGAGCCGTACGTCGACGCCGTCAGCGGCGCGAAGACGCCCGCCGGCAGCCGCTGCAGCCCGCTGGCCTCCGCCATCTCGACGACGGCCGTGTCGCCGCGCAGCGCGAACGCCGCCGTGACCTCGTGTCCGACGGGGCCGGCGACCCGTACCTCCCGCCGCTCGAACCCCGCCGCGACCGCCGCGACCACGGTGCCGTCCCCGCCGTCGGCGACGGGCAGCGCCTCGACCTCGACGTCCGGTACGACCCGGCGCAGTCCCGCCGTCACCCGCTCCGCGACCTGTACGGCCGTCAGCGAACCCTTGAACTTGTCCGCGGCAACGAGCACCCTGCGGGTGCCGCGCACAGCAGCGTCCGACACGTTGCAATCCCCTTGCTCTCCGGGCCCGTCGCACGTCAGGGCCAGTCGCGCCGCTGTGACCTTAACCGCCGGACGCGCTCGCCGTCATGCCCTGCCCGCACCTCGGGAATCTCATCCCGCGCCGGCCCGCGCGGCCGCGTCCGGAAACGGGTACACCTCTTCTATGACCCCTGTCGGCACTGAGCCAGAGCTCGCCGACCGCGTCCTCGGGGGCTGGCTGGGCCGGATCGCGGGCAACATGCTCGGCAAACCGGTCGAGCAGGGCGACCTGTGGACGCGGGACCTCATCGACCGCTACCTGCGGCAGGCCGACGCCCTGCCCCTCACCGACTACCTGCCCGAGCCGATCGCCGGGGGCGACGGCTTCGAGCTGCGGCCCGAATGGCGCCAGTGCGTACGCGGCCGCATCCACGGCAGCTGCCGCGACGACGACATCGACTACGCCATCCTCGGCCTCGACCTCCTGGAGACCCACGGCTTCGAGTTCAGCACCGAGCAGGTCGGCGACCTGTGGCTGCTGCGGCTGCCGTACCTGCAGACGTTCACCGCGGAACGGGCCGCGTACCGCAACCTCGCCAACGGGCTGAAGCCGCCGCTGACGGCGACGTACGACAATCCGTACCAGGAGTGGATCGGTGCCCTGATCCGCGCCGACATCCACGGCTGGACCTCCCCCGGCGTCCCTCGCCGCGCCGCCTCGCTCGCGCGGCGGGACGCGGTGCTGTCCCACACCGGCAACGGCGTGTACGGCGCGATGTGGGCGGCGGCGCTGATCGCGGCGGCGTTCACGGCGCGCACGGTACGCCAGGCGGTCGACGAGGCGCTGACGGTGATCCCGGCGAGCAGTCGCCTGGCCCGGATCGTGCGCCGGGTCTCCTCCCTGCACGACGCCAGGATGTCCTGGGAGGACACCCTCACCACGATCGCCGAGGAGACCGCGGGGCTCGGCTGGATCCACACCGTCCCGAACGCCGCCGTCCTCACCGCCGGCCTCCTCTACGGCGACGGCGACTTCACGCGGACGATCGCGCTGACCGTCCGCGGCGGCCTGGACACCGACTCCAACGGCGCGACGGCGGGTTCCGTGGCCGGCGTCATGACCGGCGCGGACGTCATCCCGCCCCAGTGGAAGGACCCGCTGGAGGACACCGTCCGCAGCGCGGTCTTCGGCTTCGACGGCGTACGGATCAGCGAACTGGCGGAACGGACGCTACGGCTGACGCGGACGGAGGCCTGAGGCCTGAGGCCTGAGGCCGAACCTGCCGTGGACCGGCGCGCAAGGCGCTGCGCACGGCGTGTACGGCGAGGTGGCGTGCTCCGCGCGCTGCGACCGGTCGGGGTGAGGACGTGACGCCGTACCGGTGCGGCTGGCTACCCTTCCTGAATGACCACTCTTGACTACGCCACGTACATCGCCTCCCTCCCCCGCATCCTCGCCGGGGCCGCCGCGCTCTTCCGCGACGCGGAGGGACGGGTGCTGCTCGTCGAGCCCAACTACCGGGAGGGCTGGGCGCTGCCGGGCGGCACGGTCGAGTCCGACGACGGGGAGAGCCCGCGGCAGGGTGCCCGCCGCGAGACCGCCGAGGAGATCGGTCTCGACCGGGAGCTCGGGCGGCTCCTCGCGGTGGACTGGGTGCCCGGCACGGGCCGCCCACCGCTGGTGGCGTACCTGTACGACGGTGGAGTCCTCGGCGAGGACGACTTCAAGGCGATCCGTCTTCAGGAGGAGGAACTGCTGTCCTGGCGCCTGGTCGCGCGCGAGGACCTCCCCGAGCACCTCCCCGGCGCCACCGGCCGCCGCGTCCTGGCCGCCCTCGACGTCCTCACGGAGGGCTCGGGCACGGCGGAACTGGAGAACGGCCACCGGGTCGGCTGACGCCGGGGCCGGGGGCCGGAGGAGGACAGGCCCTTATCCCTCGGGGTCTCTGGGCTTGGCCTCCACCTCACGCAGCGCCTCGTCCCGCGCGGCGACCCGCGCCTCCGTCCGGTGTCCGCGCTCGATGTAGTCGCGCACGACGAGTTCCACGGCGTCCTGCGGGTTGCCCACCCCCGACAGCACCATGACCTCCACGACGAGCGCGGCATCGAGCGAAACGGTGACCTTGGCCATGCGGCGACGCTAGCACCGTGCCGCGCACGCGGATATCCGTTCGCCGTAACCGGATTCAGCGTCCTAACCTCGGTGACATGAGCGGACCCCTCGTCGCCGTCCTCAGTGGCGCCGGCATCTCCACCGACTCCGGCATCCCCGACTACCGAGGGCCCAACGGGCTGTGGCGGCGGGATCCGGAGGCCGAAAAGCTGGTGACGTACGAGTACTACATGGGCGATCCGGAGATCCGGCGGCGCTCGTGGCAGATGCGGCGCAAGAACCGGACGCTGAAGGCGGAGCCGAACGCCGCGCACCGGGCCGTGGCCGAGCTCGAACGCACCGGGGTGCCGGTCCGGGTCATCACCCAGAACGTGGACGGGCTGCACCAGCTCGCCGGGATGCCCGAACGCAAGGTGCTCGAGCTGCACGGCACCGCGCGGAGCGTGGTGTGCACGCAGTGCCATGCCCGGGGGCCCATGGAGGACGCCCTCGCGCGGGTCGAGGCCGGGGAGGACGATCCGGCGTGCCTGAAGTGCGGGGGCATCCTCAAGTCGGCGACCGTGATGTTCGGCGAGCGGCTCGACCCCGAGGTGCTCGGGCAGGCCGTGGCCATCACCAAGGCCTGCCAGATCTTCATCGCCGTGGGCAGCAGCCTCCAGGTCCAGCCCGCCGCCGGCCTCGCCGGTGTCGCCGCCGACCACGGGGCCCGGCTCATCATCGTCAACGCCGAGCCGACTCCGTACGACGACCGCGCCGACGAGATCGTACGGGAGCCGATCGGCACCGCCCTGCCCGAACTGCTGGGCCGACTCGGCACGGAGGCCGAGGCCTGAGGCCCGGCCCCTCCTGGGCTGGGCCCACCGGCCAACCGGTGGGCCCAGGAAGGACGGATCCGGTCGCTACAGCGTCACCACCTTGCCGCCGAAGGCCACCACCAGGTGGCCGTCCGAGGCGAAGGACCAGGTCAGGGCGCCGGAGTAGGAGGAGCAGCGGGAGCCGTTCGTGCCGGACCAGAACTGGTTGGAGCTGTCGGCGTCTCCCACGGTCTTGTCGTTGGAGCCGCTGACGGCGAACCGGCACGAGGTGTTGCCGCGGAACACCGAAGTGCCCGCGTCCCAGGAGAAGTTGCGCTGCGCGTTGTCGACGCTCACGTTGCTCGACACGGCCATCTTGCCGGGGTTGCTGTTGTACGTGAACCCGTGCTTGCCGTTGCGGTAGGCGACGCTGTGCTGGACGACGTGGTTGACCGCGATGTCGTCGCCGCCGAGCTTGTAGCCGTTGCGGTCGCCGTTGGAGTTCACGGTGCCGTCGGAGAGGGTGCCGTTGTTGTAGGAGAGGGAGTACTCGACGGTCACCGGACCGATGGCACCGGTGTCGGTCTTGGTGTAGAGGTCCCAGCCGTCGTCGATGTTGTTGTGGGAGACGGCGTAGCGGAAGACGTTCCCGGTGCCGGTGGTGAGCTTGGCGGCGAAGCCGTCGGCGTCCTCACCGTCGGAGTCGGCGTTGTCGTGCGACTCCGCGCTCAGGATCAGGTTGTTGGACGGCCACTGGCTGCTCGGGGTGGTGGAGGCGATCCGGCCGAGCTGGAGGCCCGTGTCGCGGTTGAAGCGGGTCACCGTGCGCTCGATGACGTTGTTGCTGCCGCCGACGTAGATGCCGTTGTCACCGGCACGCTCGACGACCAGTCCCTTCACGTGCCAGTACGAGGCGTTCAGCTGGAGCCCCCGGTTCGAGGGACTCTCGCTCTGTGCCGAGAAGTTGAGCACCGGCGTCTCACCCGGGTAGGCGGACAGGGTGGTGCGGGCGGCTGAACTGCCGTCGTTGTCCTGCGGGATGGTGACCGTCGAGGAGTACGCGTACGTCCCGCCGCGCAGGTAGATGGTTCCGCCGGGGGTGATGCGGCTGATCGCCGAGGTGAGCGTCGTCGGCGCCGATTGGGTGCCGGCCGCGCCGTCGGTGCCGTTCGGCGCCACGTACAGCGCGGAGCTCGACGGCGGCGGTGTGGTGGTGCCGCTCACCTCGGCGTCCAGGTAGTCGACGTTGGGCAGGCCGGCTGAGGTCGTGGGAGTCAGCCGGATGGTGTTGCTGCCCGAAGTCACCGGCACCGAGAGCGTCCTGGTCGCCCAGGTGCCCCACGCGCCGGTGCCCTCGAAGGACGTCGTCGTGACCGTGGTGCCGTTCACGACGACGCTCGCGGACCGGGCGGTGGTGGTCCCGTTGGCGAACCGGACGTTGAGGGTCGCCGTGCCCGCCGCGGAGGCGTTCACGGTGAACTGCGCGTAGCCGCTGAGCGCGTTGTCGCCGTTGCAGAATCCGGTGCCGGAGTATCCGGCCCAGTCGGAGTCGATGGTGCCGGTGCAGACCGCCGGGGAGCTCTCGGCCTCGTAACGGGTGGACGCGGCCTGCGCGGTGTTTCCGGACAGCGCGACGAGCGTGCCGGCCAGCAGGCTGACGCACGCGATGACGGATCTCCGTTGCATCGTTTGTCTCCAGGTTGGCGGGCCCGTCCGACGAACGTCGGTGCCGAGCCCTTCTCTGCGGGTGGTTCCGGGTGCGACGATCCGGTTCGACCGTGATTCGACAGGCTGAACAGGCCGGAGGGCCGGAGACCGCATCCGGTGAGGAGAAAGCGCTTTCCCGGACGCTAGAGCTCCCGCCGTGAACGCGTCAATAGACGTGTACGTGATCCTTATTCATGGACATGAACCTGAGAGGTGTCGCCCCCCTCACATGAACGACGACGGGCCCCCGGTTTCCGGGGGCCCGTGTGTGACGCTCGCTCAGAACAAGGAGGTTCCGCGCTCGAAGTCCAGCAGGCGCTGCTTGCGGTCCAGGCCGCCGCCGTAGCCGGTGAGGCTGCCGCTCGCGCCGATGACGCGGTGGCAGGGGACGATGATGCCGACGGGGTTGCGGCCGTTGGCGAGGCCGACCGCGCGGGAGGCCTTGGGGTTGCCGAGGGCCTCGGCGAGTTCACCGTAGGAACGGGTCTCGCCGTAGGGGATCTTGCGCAGCTGGTCCCAGACGCCGCGTTGGAACGAGGTGCCGTTGAGGCGCAGTTCGACGGTGAACTCCTTCAACTCGCCCGCGAAGTACGCCTCGAGTTGTTCCTCTGTCTCGGCGAAGAGGGCGGTGTCGGCCCGGACGCCGAAGCTCTCCTCGGTCGGGCGGTGGCGCTGTTCGGTCATGTAGAGGCCGCAGAGGACGCCGTCGTCGGCGACGAGGGTGAGGGGGCCGTACGGGCTGTCGATGACGGTGTGCTGCTTCATGATGGTCCTTCGGTTTTCCTTACACGGGCAGGAAGTTGATGGGGTGGCTGTCCGTCGCCCACAGATACTGGACCGCGTACGCCCGCCACGGGCGCCACGCCGCCGCGCGGGCGGTGAGGGCCGCGGGGGTGGACGGCAGACCCAGCTCCTGTGCGGCACGGCGGATGCCGAGGTCGGTGGGGAGGAAGGCGTCGGGGTCGCCGAGGCCGCGCATCGCGATGACGTCGACCGTCCAGGGGCCGAAGCCGGGCAGCGCCAGCAACTGGGCACGGGTTTCCGACCAGTTGCTGTCCGGGCCCAAATGGAGTGTCCCGTCGGCCAGTTGGTCGACCAGGGTGGTGAAGGTCGTACGGCGGGTGCGGGGCATCGCCAGTGATTCCGGGTCCACCGCCGCCAGTGCCTCGGGGGTGGGGAAGAGGTGGGTGAGTCCGCCCTCGGGGTCCTCCACCGGGTCGCCGTGGGCGGTGACCAGGCGGGCAGCGTGCGTACGGGCGGCCGCGGTGGAGACCTGCTGGCCGAGTACGGCGCGCACGGCGAACTCCGCCTCGTCGACCGTACGCGGCACGCGGCGGCCGGGCGCCTTGTCCACCAGCGGCGCGAGGAGCGGATCCGTGCGCAGCTGGTCGTCGATCGCGACCGGATCGGCGTCCAGGTCGAGCATCCGGCGGCAACGGCTGATGGCGACGGTCAGGTCCCGGAGGTCACTGAGGGTGAGACGGCAGGCGATGTGGTCGGGCTTCGGCGTCAGCGCGACGATGCCGTGGCCGTACGGCAACCGGAGCGTGCGCCGGTACGCGCCGTCCCGCCACTCCTCGACCCCCGGTACGGCCGTCGCCGCGAGGTGACCGAAGAGGTTGTCGGGGTTGAGGGGTGCGCGGAAGGGGAGGCGGAGGGTCAGCGCGCCCGGGGTGGCGGCCTGGGCGTTCTTGGCGTTGCTCTTCGGGGTCCGCTCGCGCAGCTCGCTCGGGGACAGGGCGAAGACCTCGCGCACGGTGTCGTTGAAGGTGCGGATCGAGGAGAAGCCGGCGGCGAAGGCGATCTCCGCCATGGGCAGCGGGGTCGTCTCGACGAGCAGGCGGGCCGTCTGGGCGCGCTGGGCGCGGGCGAGCGCGAGCGGGCCCGCGCCGAGTTCGGCGAGCAGTTGGCGTTCGACCTGCCGGGTGCTGTAGCCGAGGCGGCCGGCGAGGCCGGGGACGCCCTCGCGGTCCACGACGCCGTCGGCGATCAGCCGCATGGCCCGGGCCACGAGGTCGGCCCGCTGGTTCCACTCCGGGGAGCCCGGGCTGGTGTCCGGCCGGCAGCGCTTGCAGGCCCGGAATCCGGCCTGCTGGCAGGCGGCCGCGCTCGGGTAGAACGTCATGTTCTCCGGCTTGGGCGGAACGACCGGGCAGCTGGGCCGGCAGTAGATCCGGGTGGTCAGGACGGCTGTGAAGAACCAGCCGTCGAAGCGCGCGTCCTTGGACTGGACAGCGCGCACACAGTGCTCCCTGTCGGTGTGCATCCCGTTCTGCATGGGTCCAGCATCGTCCACCCACCCGGCCGGGGCTGGCGGAAATCCGACATCAAGCTGGGCTGTCCTGGGCCTGCGCGGATCGCCGTCGCCGCGGTGGCCGCGCGGGGCCGGCGCCGGGCCGCCGCGGACCCACGCGGCAGCCGCAGCCCGGTCAACCCCACGATCAGGTCGAGATCGTCCGCCGCCGCGCCCTGGAGTACGGTCACATGTTGATCATGTGGCCTGCCAGGCCGTGGACCGCCTCCTTGACCGCCTCGCCCAGGGTCGGGTGGGCGTGGATGTTGCGGGCGACCTCGTGGACGGTGAGGTCCCACTGCTGGGCCAGGGTCAGTTCCGGCAGCAGCTCGGTCACGTCGGGCCCGATCAGGTGGCCGCCGAGGAGTTCGCCGTACTTCGTGTCGCTGATCAGCTTCACGAAGCCGGTGACGTCGCCGAGGCCGTGGGCCTTGCCGTTGGCGGTGAAGGGGAACTTGGCGACCTTGACGTCATGGCCGAGTTCGCGGGCCTGGGCTTCGGTGTAGCCGAAGCTGGCGATCTGGGGCTGGCAGTAGGTGGCGCGGGGGATCATGACGTAGTCGAGCTCCATCGTCTCCGCGTCCGCGATCGTTTCCGCGGCGACCACGCCCATCGCCTCCGCGGCGTGCGCGAGCATCAGCTTCGCGGTGACGTCGCCGATGGCGTAGATGTGCGGGACGGAGGTACGGCAGCGGGCGTCGACGTCGATCGCGCCGCGCTCGGTGACCCGTACACCGGTGTTCTCCAGGCCGAAGCCGGTGACGTTCGGGGCGAAGCCGATGGCCTGGAGGACCTTGTCGGCCTCCAGGATCTGCTGGGTGCCGTCCTTGCCGGTGACGGTGACGCGGACCTGGGGCCCGGACTCGTCGATCGACTCGACGCGGGTGGAGGTGAGGACGTCGATGCCCAGGCGGCGGTACTGCTTGGCGAGTTCGGCGGAGACCTCCGCGTCCTCAAGGGGGGCGACGCGGTCCAGGAACTCCACGACGGTGACCTTCACGCCGTAGTTGTGCAGGACGTAGGCGAACTCGATACCGATGGCGCCGGCGCCCGCGATGACGATCGACTGCGGGAGGTCCTCGGCGAGGATCTGCTCCTCGTACGTCACCACGCGGGCCGTGCGCCGGGTGCCCGGCAGCAGCCTGGGCGTGGCGCCGGTGGCGATGACGCAGTGGTCGAAGCCGATGGCGCGGGTGTTGCCGTCGTAGTCGGTCACCTGGAGGGTGTGCGGGTCGAGGAAGGTGCCGCGGCCGTCGAACTCGGTGATCTTGTTCTTCTTCATCAGGTAGTGGACGCCCTTGACGCGGCCGTCGGCGACCTTGCGGCTGCGGCGGTAGGCCTCGCCGTAGTCGAAGGAGACCTGGCCGTCGACCTTGATGCCGAAGGTCTTCGCCTCACGGGTGACGATGTGCGCGAGCTCGGCGTTGCGCAGGAGGGCCTTGGTGGGGATGCAGCCCACGTTCAGACAGACGCCGCCCCAGTACTTCTCCTCGATGACGGCGACGCGTTTGCCCAGCTGGGCGGCGCGGATGGCGGCGACGTAGCCGCCGGGGCCCGCTCCGAGTACCACGACGTCGAAGCGCTCGTCCTGCTCGACCATGAAGAGGTGCCTTTCCGTGGGGTCCGCCGTGCGTCCGTCCCCGTGATTGTTCCGCTGTGGTCCCGTCGGCGCCACCAGGAAACGATCAGTACACGTCCCGCACGTACCGCTTCTCCGTGGCGAGCTGCTTCACGTACGCCGTCGCGTCCTGCTCGCTCAGGCCGCCGTGGACGACGGCGATGTCGCGCAGGGCCCGGTCGACGTCCTTGGCCATGCGGGAGGCGTCGCCGCAGACGTAGAAGTGGGCGCCGTCCTGGAGCCAGGACCACAGGTGGGAGCCGTGTTCGCGCATACGGTCCTGGACGTAGACCTTGGCGCGCTGGTCGCGGGAGAAGGCGGTGTCCAGGCGGGTGAGGGTGCCCTCGGTGAGGTGGGCGGTGAGGTCGTCCTCGTAGTAGAAGTCGGTGGCGCGGTGCTGTTCGCCGAAGAAGAGCCAGTTGGGGGCGCGGTGGCCACGGGCCCGGCGTTCGTCGAGGAAGCCGACGAAGGGCGCGACGCCGGTGCCGGGGCCGACCATCACCATCGGGGTGGTCGGGTCGGCGGGCGGGCGGAAGTGCGGGGAGCGCTGGACGTGGACCGGTACTTCGGTGCCGGGTTCGGCGTCGGCGAGGAACGGGGAGCAGACACCCTGGCGGGGGTGGCCGGCCAGGTTCTCGTAGCGGACGACGCTGACCGTCAGGGAGACCAGGTGGGGGTCGGTGAGCGGGCTGGAGGATATGGAGTACAGGCGGGGCTGCAGGCGGCCCAGGGCGTCGGCCCACTCCTGCGCGTCGGCCCGTACGCCGAACTCGGCGACGACGTCGACGGCCTGTCGGCCCCAGGACCACTTGGCCAGCTCGCCCTTGTTGTCGGGGCGCAGCAGTTTGCGCAGCTCGCGCGGGTCGTGGGCGCGGTCGGCGACGAAGCGCAGCAGGTCGGGGCTGAGGCGGGTGATGTCGAGGTGGCGCAGCAGGGCGTCGCCGAACGGGGTCTCACCCACGCCGTCGACGCGCACCGGCGCGTCCACGTGCAGGCCGGTCACGGCGAGCCACTCGGTGACGAGGCCGGCGGCGTTGAGGGGCCGCACGCCGAGGGCGTCGCCCGCTTCGTAGACGAGGGGTTCCTCGCTGTCGCGGGTGTCGAAGGTGAAGCGGCGGACCTCCTTGTCCGCGCCGGGCAGGCTGAGCAGCCGGTTGCCGGTGAGGCGGGCGGTGACGGGGGCGGGCCGCTTGGAGCGGGCGGCCTTGGGCGCGTCGGGCGCGGGCCGCGGGCTGTCGCGGAGGGCGGTGAGCACGTCGTCGAGCCAGGCGTGGGCGCTGGTCTCGTAGTCGGGTTCGCAGTCGGTACGAGGTGCCAGCCGGACCGCGCCCAGTTCGTCGAGGCGCTGGTCGAGGCGGCGGCCGTGGCCGCAGAAGTCGTCGTACGAGGAGTCCCCGAAGGCGAGGACGGCGTAGCGGCGTCCGTCCAGGCGTTGGGCGTCGGGGGCGGCCAGGGTGTCCCAGAAGCCGGTGCCGTTGTCGGGGGCGTCGCCGTCGCCGAAGGTGCTGGTGATGAGGAGCAGGTCGGCGTCGGAGGGCAGGGTGGCGGGGTCGGCCTGGTCCATGGCGACGAGGGCGGCGGTGTGGCCTTTGGAGGTGAGGCGTTCGGCGGTGGCGGCCGCGAACTCCTCGGCGTTGCCGGTCTGTGAGGCCCAGAGGATCACGACGTGGCGGCGGGCCGCCTGCTGTGGGGCGGGTGGGGTGGTGGCGGCCCTGGAGTACATGCCGGCGAGGGTGCCGTTGACCCACAGGGCGTGGTCGGGGCTGAAGGGGGCGTCGGGCGGCAGGACCGGTACGCCGGGGGCGCCGGCGGGGATGCCGGCGAGGAAGCCGACGAGGTACTGGCGTTCGGTCTCGCTCAGGACCGGCGGCGGGGTGGGTTCGAGGCCGAAGGCGGCGGCCGCTGAGGGCAGGACGGCGGCGGGCTGGAGGGCGGCGGGCTCGACGACCACGGGCGCGGGGGGCGCGGACACGGGCGTGGGCTCCACGGCCGGTGTCGACACGGTGACCGGTGTGGCCACCTTGGTCAGCGACACCGCGCACACCTTCAGCTCGGGCTGGAAGGACAGCAGGTCGACGGCGTCGCTGGTCACCGCGTTGACGCTGAGGTACTCGCCGAAGAGGTCGTTCCAGTGGAAGGGCGCGAAGCAGGACCCGGGCCGTACGCGGTCGGTGACGACGGCGGGCAGGACGGCCCGGCCGCGCCGGGAGGCGACCTCGACCGAGTCGCCGTCGGTGATGCCGAGGCCGGAGGCGTCCTGGGGGTGGATCTCCACGAAGGGGCCGGGGTTGAGCTTGTTGAGCTTGGCCACCTTGGCGGTCTTGGTCAGGGTGTGCCACTGGTGCTGGAGGCGGCCCGTGTTGAGCACGAACCTGTAGTCGTCGTCCGGCATCTCGGCGGGCGGGAGGTGCGGGCGGGCGTGGAAGGCGGCACGGCCGCTGGGGGTGGGGAAGCTGAGCGCGCCGTCGTCGTCGACGTAGCGGATCGGATTGCGATCGGGGCCGTCGGCGGTGGGGGCGGGCCACTGGACGGGGGTGGCGCGCAGGCGGTCGTAGGTCACGCCGCGCAGGTCGTAGCCGGTCTTGGGGTTCCAGGCACCCTTGATCTCCTCGAAGACCTGCTCGGCGCTGTCGTAGGAGAAGGCCTTCTCGAAGCCCATCTCGCGGGCGACGGCGGCGATGATCCGCCAGTCGGCCATCGCCTCGCCTGGCGGGTCGGCGGCGGGCCGGGCGAGGGTGAGGTTGCGCTCGCTGTTGATGAGGACGCCCTCGGTCTCGGTCCACAGGGCGGCGGGCAGGACGACGTCGGCGTAGGCGTTGGTCTCGGTGTCGGCGAAGACGTCCTGGGTGATGACGAACTCGGCCGCCTCGAGGCCCTCGATCACGGTCTTGCGGTTGGCGACGGAGGCGACGGGGTTGGTGCAGATGATCCAGCAGGCCTTGATGTCGCCGTCGGCCATCTTCTGGAACATCTCGACGGTGCCCTTGCCGACGCCGTCGGCGCGGAGGGTGTCGGGGGGCAGGTCCCACAGTTCCTCGACGAAGGCGCGCTCGGCGTCGACGAGGACGGAGCGCTGGCCGGGCAGGCCGGGGCCCATGTAGCCCATCTCGCGGCCGCCCATGGCGTTGGGCTGGCCGGTGAGGGAGAAGGGGCCGCTGCCGGGGCGGCAGATCGCGCCGGTCGCCAGGTGGAGGTTGACCAGGGCGTTGGTGTTCCAGGTGCCGTGGGTGGACTGGTTGAGGCCCATCGTCCAGCAGCTGGTCCACTCCCCCGCCTCGCCGATCAGCCGGGCGGCCTCGCGCAGGTCGGCCTCCGGGATGCCGGTGATCTCGGCAACCGTCGCGGGCGGGTAGTCGGCGAGGAACTCGGGCATCGCCTCCCAGCCCTCGGTGTGGGCGGCGACGAAGTCGGGGTCGGTGTGGCCGTTCTCGTGCAGCAGGTGCAGCAGGCCGTTGAGCAGGGCGAGGTCGGTACCGGGCCTGACCTGGAGGAACAGGTCGGCCTTCTCGGCGGTGGCGGTACGGCGCGGGTCGACGACGATCAGTTTGGCGCCCGCCGACTTCACGCGGTCCATCATGCGCAGGAAGAGGATCGGATGGCAGTCGGCCATGTTCGAGCCGATGACGAGGAAGAGGTCCGCGTGGTCGAAGTCCTGGTACGAGCCGGGCGGGCCGTCCGCGCCGAGGGACAGCTTGTATCCGGTGCCGGCGCTTGCCATGCACAGCCGGGAGTTCGACTCGATCTGGTTGGTGCGCAGGAAGCCCTTGGCCAGCTTGTTCGCGAGGTACTGCGCCTCGAGGCTCATCTGGCCGGAGACGTAGAGGGCGACCGCGTCGGGACCGTGCTCGTCGATGATGGCGCGCAGACGGCGGGCGGTCTCGGTGATCGCCGCGTCGACGGGGGCGGGCTCCGGCTCCTCGCCCCGGTCGGACCGCACGAGGGCGCCGGTCAGCCGGCCCGGGGCGGCGAGCAGGTCGGCGGTGGTGGCGCCCTTGGTGCACAGCCGGCCGAAGTTCGCGGGGTGCTCCTTGTCGCCGGACGCCTTCAGGACGCTGCGGCGGCCGTCGGGGCCCGTGGTGATGTCGAGGACCATGCCGCAGCCCACCCCGCAGTACGAGCAGACCGTCCGCACCTTCGAAGTGCGGTCGTTCCGCGAGTGCGAGTCCGGCGCGGTCACGGGCATCCCCCTTCGCAATGTTCGCCATGGTTCGACCGTTCATGACCCTACGGACGGCTCATTACGCCGGTGTCTCTTTGATCGATCATGCGGAGTTAAGGGGGACGCACAGGTCGGGCACGGCCGGTGTGAGCAGGGCTGGGGTGCATGGTGCGTGAGGAACGTCACGCGTACCCCACAAGAATGATCTCCGTGGGTATTTGGTCTCTCTTGTCAGGGTTTGGCGTACGGTGAAGTTCCTGACGACTGTGGGCAGTTGTGGGGCGTCGCTCGCCCGCACACCACGCCGGGGAGGGTGCCATGGCCGTCGACGGCAGGACGGTGTCGTACGAGCGTGTCGGCGGCCTCGCCACGAGTGAGCGTCCGTCGGCGCCCCGGCTGGGTCTGCTCGGCCGGTTCACCCTCGACTACGGCACGACGGCGGTCGACGTCGGTGTCGCCGCGCAGCGGCTGCTCGCCTACCTCGGCCTGCGCCGGCACGGGACGCGTACGGTCGTCGCCGGCACGCTGTGGCCCGACGCGACGGAGGAACGCGCCCACGGCAGCCTGCGTACGGCGCTGTGGCGGCTGCACCGGGGGCGGGAGCCGCTGGTGCGCAGCGAGGGGGACACCCTGGCGCTCGCCGAAACGGTCAGCGTCGACACCCGCGCCCTGACGGACTCGGCCCTGCACCTCCTCGACCCGCGCTCGGCCGACCCGGCACTCGCCCGGCACCTGCTGTTCGCCGGGGACCTGCTGCCCGGCTGGGACGACGACTGGGTCCTCTTCGAACGCGAGCGCCTGCGCCAGCTCCGGCTGCACGCCCTCGACGCGCTGGCCCACCACCACCTCGCGCGGGGCCGGCCCGCACTCGCTCTCGAGGCCGCCCTCGAGAGCGTCCGCGCCGAGCCCCTCCGTGAGAGCGCCCACCGCGCGGTCGTCGCCGTCCACCTCGCCGAGCACAACGTGCTGGAGGCGATCCGCCACTACCGCGCGTTCCGGTCCCTGCTGGAGCAGGAGCTGGGCCTGGCGCCCTCGGCGGGGTTCACGGCCATGCTGCCGGCGTGTCTCAGGGAGAGGGCTTGACGTTCTCCAGGGGCAGTGGCACCCGCTGCTCCGGGGTCAGCCCGAGATCCCTGAACAGTTCCTGTTCCAGGCGCCATGCGAGGGCGTTCCTGACCCGCTGTTCCAGACCGGGGATCTGCTGGATCGCGTCGAGCATCTCCGCGTACAGCTCGGCCACGGTGACATCCTCCGCCCCGGCGCGGCGCAGCTTACGGGCCCACTCCAGCCAGTGCCGGTCGAAGGCGGCGTGCACGTCGCGCCTGAGCAGCACGGTGTCGGCCGCGGAGCGGCTGTAGTTCTTCACGGCCCTGAGGAACGCGGTGGGCCCGATGTGCGCCGACTGCACCTCGCTGCCCGAAACCCCGTACTGCGCCCGCACTTTGGGGGCACCGGAGTGGGGCTGCAGCGCGGCGTCCGCCTTGCCGGGCGCGCCCTCCTTCCCGACCAGTCCGGCCTCCTGGGCGTCCTTGACCGCGTTCCTGACGCCCGGGCCCGAGCCCTTCGTCCCCGGCCCGAGTTCCTGGCCGAGTTCGCCGAAGACCTCGGGGCCCCGGGCGCCCTCCGTCTCCTTCAACAGGGGTCCCTGCGACGGAGGCGTCGCGACCGTGTACGTCGCGGCCGCCTGCTGCACCCTCGACACGGCGACGGCCTCCTGCGCGGCCGTGGCGGGCACCCAGACCCGCACGCCCTGCGGGGTGACGGCCTCGGCGTAGCCGGTGGGCGGGCTGCCCCCACCGGGACGACCGCCGCCCTTGCCGACGGCCCTGCTGAGCAGCGCCATGGCCAGACCCACTCCGCCGGCCGCGATGGCACGGGACAACGCCTCGCCCGCCGTGCGGAGTTGAGCCTCGTCCGTGGCGTTGACGGCCATGAAGAACCGGACGATGTCCGACACCACGTCGAAGACCACACGTCCCAGGAAGACCGCCGAGAGGGTGATCGACGTCAGCGCGAGGGCGTCGGCGACCCAGCCGACCGGTGTCACCTGCGATCCGATGTAGACGGCGGCGAAGGCCGCCATCATGGCGAGGGACTGCCAGGTGAACAGGCCCTCCAGCTGGGCGCGGGCGTCATCGGCGAGATGCGGTTTCGCGTACTCCCAGGCACGCGTCAGTTTGGCGGGGGTGCTCAGCGAGGCCACGTCGGCCTGCCGCTGCGGCGGGGAGCCCTGCTGGGCCCCGCTCTGTTCCATGGTCTCGATCTGCCGGATCACCGGATTGCCCGGAGTCGGGTCCAGCACGCCGGACGCCCTACGCAGCTCGGCCCGGGTGTCGGAGTGCAGCGCGGTCAGTTCCGTCTGCCGCTGCTGCGGGCTCATCTCTCCCAGCAGGCGCGCCGCGGTGGGCCACTCCCCCCGGCTCACCGCGTCCCGGAAGGCGACGAGGGTGCCCGCCACGGGGGCCGCTCCGGGTGTCTCCTGCCGTTGCAGCACCGGCGCGGTCGTCCGGGTCCGTACGGGGATCACCGCGCCCGGAGCGGTCCCGCCGGACCAGGCCGCGGCCCAGGCGCGGGCCTCCCGCTCCCCGGGGCTGTCCGGGGAGGCCACGGTGGGCGGGCCCGCCGTTCCCCCGCCGCCCGTGCCGGGCAGCGCGCCCCGCTGCTGGTCGACGTGCGTCAGTTCGTGGGCGATCAGGCGGTCGCCGGCCGGTGTGCCCGGCGCGTAGCGGCCCGTGGCGAACAGGATGTGCGAGCCGGTCGTGCAGGCCTCGGCGCTCAGGTCCCGCGAGGCGGCCGCCGCGGCCGCGTCCGTGTGCACCCTGACGTGCCCGAGGTCGTGTCCGAACCTCGGTTCCATCGCGGCCCGTGTCCGTGACTCCAGCGGGCGGCCCGCGTCGAGGCCGCCCGGCGGGCGGGCCGCCTGCGGCGACGTGGTCCGGTGGACGCGTGCGTGATGCGCCACCGCCTACACCCCCTCCGTCAGGGGCACCCCGAACGCCGTCCGCAACCCTGTGACGTCCCTGCCGGTCAGCACTGCCAAGGGGGCGTAGTGGTAGGGGACGCCATGGGGCGGGGTGCCGTGCGGGTGGGGCCAGAGGGCGCCGGGGAGGGTGCGGCGGGCGGGGAAGGTCCAGTAGTCGCCGGTGCGGTAGCGGTGGGCGGTGGCGCGGCCGGGGGCGCGTTCGAAGCGGACCTCGATGCCGTGTTCCAGGGGGATCCAGTCACCCTCGACGAGGGGCAGCGCGCCGTCGGGGGACGGGGTCTCGCGGGTGTGGTCCCAGCGGCGGAGGTAGGGGTGGCGGGCGCGGTTCGGCGGTGTGGCGGGGGGCCTGTCCAGGGTGACGGTGAGGGTGTCGGGGTCGACGTCCTCCACTCGGTGGAGGCGGGGGGCCGGTTCCGGCAGGCCGAGTTCGGCGCGGAGCGAGACGGTGTCGTCGACCAGCTCGACCCACTGTCCGGGTTGCAGCGCGCTGTGCCAGTCCCGGCCGAGGGTGGTCAGGCGGAGCGTCCGCTCCGCGCCGTCCAGGACCGGGTAGGTGACCGAGCCGTTGTCCCGGGACCAGACGAAGCTCGCGCCCTCACGTGCTGTGCCGCCGTGTCGGATCTCGACGCGGTAGAGCTGGTTCTCGCCCGTGTAGGGGGCGTCGGACGTGAGGGCGCAGGGATCGCCCGAGCCGCCGCGGGCACCGTCACTGTCGCCGTCGCGGGTGGTGCGGACGTGGAGGACTCCGGTGTGGCTCGGCGCGCGCTGCGCGTCGAGCCACTCCAGGGGGTCCTCGTCCGCGCCCAGCGCCCTGGCCCTCACCTGCCACACCACCTGGGCGCGGCTGCCGGAGTCGGGGTGGTGCGGGCCGAGCGCGGGTTCGTGCAGGGCGGGGTCCTCCACTTCGGTGATGTGGCGCTCGAACACCTTGAGGTAGACGAGGCAGCGGTCGGGAGGCAGCCGGTCGGCGTCCCGGTCCGGGTCGATGAACGCGTACGGCTGGTCGGTGTAGTTCACGTCGGCGGGGTTGTCGACGCGGATGCCGTCGACGTAGTAGCTGCCCGCCCCGATGACGAAGTCACCGGCGCGCACCCTGCTGATCTGGAAGCCGCAGCCGTTCTGCGGCCCGGCGTGCGGTCCGACGAGGTCGGCCATGGCCGAGCGCAGGGCGTGCAGCAGGATGGCGGTCTGTTCGTTGCGGTTGGCGTCCAGGCCGACGCGGCCCTGGAGGTCGAAGACGGTGGAGTAGTTGCGGTCGGGCGAGAAGGTGATGTTCGAGAAGTCGCCGTGCACGGCGGGCCCCCCTAGGTCGCGGTGATGACGGCTGCCTCGGCACCCAGCGGCACGTACTCGGCGAGACGGCCGAGGAGGCTGCCCAGGCGTTGTGGCTGGTACAGGTCGTGGAAGGCACCCATCTCGGCGCCGTCCCCGGCGCCGGTGGCGATGCGTGGATCGCAGGCCGCGTGCAGTTGGCCGTAGCCGGGGTGGCCGTAGCGCGTGCTGGTGAAGTGCGGTCGTACGGCGGGCGCTTCGGGCGTCGGCAGGCAGGCGTGACGGGGCGGGCCCGGGTGGCCGGGCGGCGCGTAGGAGTGGCTCAGGCAGCCGGTGCCGCGGCGACGGGTGTGCAGGCAGCCGGTGATGATGCTGTCGGTGCCGAGGGCGAGGAGGTCGACGCGGACAGCGCCGAGGACGGTGCAGCGGCGCAGGGTGAGTGCCACGTGTGCGAAGCGGTCCTCGGGGGCCGTCAGGGCGGGCAGTTCGCGGTCGGTGGCGTCGACGATCGAGTCGAGGATCTCGACGGTCAGCGGGTCGCCGCGGGTCTCGTCCTGGTCGACGACGACACTGCCGATGATCGAGTGTTCCACCCTCAACCGGGCCGTGGTGCCGCGCAGTTCGACGGACGGCTCCTCGCCGCGGCGGGGGCGGCAGTCGTGGTCCAGCTCCCAGCCGGGGACGAGGGTGCAGTGGCGTACGACGACCTCCCCGATCTGCCCGACCACGTCGAGGCTGCGGCCGGTGACCACGAGGCCGTCGAGGACCAGCCGGGGCCTGCGGGCGGCCGGTGGCGGGCAGTCGGCGGGCGTGCCGGGCGGCGGATGTTTCCGTGTGGCGCGGACGGTGAGGGCGTCGAAACGGTTGGCGCTCTGGTTCAGCAGCCGGATCACGGGCCGCTGCCGGGGCGCGGCCCGCAGTTCGAGGCGGTCGTCGGGGTCGAGGTCGATGCGCAGGGCCTCGGTGTAGTCGGCGGAGTCGCGGATCTCGATCAGTACGTCGTGCAGGGCCGGGTTCCTCGGCCTGCCCTCCTTCTCCGCCGCCTGCGCGTCGGCCTCCTTGTCGTCGCGCCAGCGCCGCAGTGCGGCGGTGACGGAGCCCAGGCCACCCGGTCCGCCGACCGTGTACACCCTGCGCCCGCCCACGGGGGTCACCGGCCGTGCGTAGGCGCCGCCGCCCATGGCGTCGCTGAAGCCGTAGTGCCAGCTCACCCACACCCCGTCCTCGGGCGCTTCGTCGGGCGGGAAGGCGATCCGGCCGAGGACGGGGTCCACGGCGACCCGGCCGGGGCGGGGCCGGTAGCGCCAGTCGGTGAGGTCGGCGACGACGATCCGGTCGGCCGGTACGGGACGGTCGGGGTCGTCCCGCCAGATCCGCAGGCTGCGGCCGGGCCCGTAGAACTCGGTCGGCGCGGCCGCGAACTCCTCCCGGCCCAGGGGACGCGGCACCTCGCCCGTCGCCGTGTCCGGGCCCGCCGGGACGAACAACGGGGTGTCGATGCCGAGGACGTTGACCAGGTAGCGGCTGTAGCGCTGGTCGATGCAGAACGCGGGCGCGTGGACGACCGGGAAGGCCCGCAGTCGCCACACGAAGAGCGCCAGACTCGGGATGTTGTGCAGGCCGCGGGTCGTGGTGCTGTTCGGCCGTCGTACGTCGACCAGGTGCGGGGCCTCGTCGAAGGGCCCGCCGAGCCGGGCGCAGGCGAGGGTGTCGCGCACGTGGAGGGTGGCGGGCCGGTCGGCGCGTACGTGCCGGGTGTGCTGGGCGCGGACCAGGCGCGGGTACAGCTCGACCGCGCGGGCGGGCCAGCCGGAGCTGTCGAGCGCGACCGCTTCGAGGGCGGCGAGGGTGCCCTTGCGGCGCCGGTTGGCGACGGCGTCGGCGACGTCCCGGCGCGGGGCGAGCGCGCGGACCGCCCCGGCGGGGAGGGCGGGGGGCGTGCGGATGCCGACGAGGGCGCCGATGTACGGCACCACCCAGTCCTCGCAGGTCTCGACGAACCAGTTGGCGTACCAGGTGTCGAGGTCGTCCTCGACGACCCGGACCTGTTCCTCGACGACCCTGAGCAGCGCCCTCAGCGGATGGTCCCGCTCCTCGTCGCGGATGCGGTGGATGGCGGGCAGCAGCTCGTACAGGCGGTCGACGGGCAACGGGGGTGGCATGGCGGGGCTCACGGGGTCGCCTCCAGGTGCAGCACGGTGAAGCGGGGCAGGTCGGGTGCCGCGACGACGAGGTCCGCGGGCAGGATCCCGGTGCCGCCGACGCGGGCCGGGCGGGCCGGGACGTGGGCCGCGAGGCCGGTGACGGCGTCCGCGTCGGCAGGCGCGGTGCCGCGGGTGGCACCGAACCGCCGTACGTCGACGAACACCACCCCCGGCACGCCCTGGAGCGCCGCGACGGCCTCCGCCAGATACGCCCGCTGCCCCAACTCCCTCGCGTCGAAGCCGAAGACGCGCCCGAGGGCGTCCTTCAGGTGGGGCTCCAGGAGTGCGGCGGTCCGGTCGGGCTCGATGCCGACACGGGCCTCGACGACCAGGTTGAGGCGAGCGCGCGGCGCGACCGCGGCCGGGATGCCGGGGTCGCCGTACCGGCGGAACGCGGCGAGCAGGGAGGCGAGGACACCGGAGTCGGGCTCCACGGGGGCGTCGTCCACGCCGGCGACGGTGACGTGGACGAGTTCGCGCCCGTCGACGGCGAGCCGGTCGGCGACGGCCTTGCCGATGCCCGCGCGGGCGAGCGTGAAGTCGGCGTAGTCGCGCAGCCCGACCAGGCGGTCCATGGCGAGCGTCGGCAGCGGGGCCCGGCCGCGCAGCGCCGTGTCGGTGTCGGCGTCCGTACCGCCGCTCGTGGGCAGCGGGTTGGTGACGGCGGCGATCCCGAGGGGCTTGGTCAGCGGCTGGCTGAGCTGCCCCGCCCGCAGGTTGCCCGCGCGCCCGAGGCCGACCCGGTAACGGGCGGCGACGTTGGCGGTGCCGGTGGGCAGCCGTGCCCCGTGCCGGCCGTCGCCGAAGGTGACGGTGGCGGTGCCGGTGTCGTCGGTGCGCAGTTCGTAGGCGTGCTCCTCGGCCCCGGCGCGCGCGATCTCGGCCGTCTCGTGCCAGGTCGACTCGCCCACCCTGACGGTGAGCCGGGCCTGCTCGCCGTCGGCGTCGGGGGCGGCGGTGTACGTCAGCGGATGCTGCCCGAGCGTGAAGCGCTGCCCGGGCCGGGACGCGTCGCCGCTGCCGAGCGCGGGCTCCTCCTTCGTCTCGCCGTGGGTGGCGGGTACGGCGTTGCCCCACACGGTGACGGTGTCGCGGCGGTAGGCGCGGCGCAGCGGGGCGGCGAGGCGCAGGACGGTGTACGGCACGGCGCCGGGTCGGTGGGCGTCGGTGACCGGCTCGGCGGACAGGACGCGGGCGGCCTCGCCGGTGGGTTCGGTGCCGTCGTCGGGAATGCCGGTGACGAGGACCGTACGGGACGGGGGCAGTCCGGCGACGACCCGGTCGAGGTCGATGCGGTCGCCCTCGACGGGGTCGGTGACCGGTTCGTCGGCCAGGGCGAGCGCTTCGGGCTGGGCGTGGACGGTGAAGTGGCGGTGGGCTGTCAGCAGCATGCCGTCCACCCAGGTGAACCAGGCCTGGTCCAGGGTGAGTTCGGTGATGCGGGCGGAGATTCCGTAGGCGGCGAGGCCGGTGCTGCGGACGGCGCTCACATGGAAGGGCCGGTCGTCGTCGTCCGGGGAGTCGAGGACGATCCAGCCGCCGGAGAGGATCCTGGGGTGGTCGCCGTCCAGCGGGAGCCGGAGCATGTCGTCCCCCACCTCGTACAGCGACTTGTCCAGCGGCCATTCCTCGAAGTCGGGGTCGGCGGCGGCCTCGATGCCGATGACGACGGCCTTCCTCTTCAGCGGCGCGGCCGCCCCGAAGGGCGCGGCCCGCACCCGCAGCGCTTCGAGCCGTACGAACCGGGGCTCCGGTTCGCCGTCGCCGTCGCCCTCGAACAGCGTGAGCACCTCCCGCAGCACCAGGGCCGTCCGCCCGGTCTCCGTGTCCGCGTGGACGAACTCCACGAACCGCACGACCGGAAGGTCACCGTCGTCGAAGTGGAACAGCAGCCGGTCGCCCGGCGCCACGCCCGTGCTCAGCCCGTCGGCGTACACCACCCGCAGCCGCCCCGCGCTCGCCCTGGTCAGCAGCGACGGCCGCCGCAGCCGGGGCCGGAGTTCCGCCCAGGAGGGCCGTGCCACCAGATCCTCGTCGGTCTCGAAGAGGACGGATTCCTGGCCCGGGTCCGGCACGCTGCGCACCTGTGACCCGGCCGGGACGGTCACCGGCACGTCCGCCGGGTCGGGGTCCAGGGTGTAGGCGAGCCGGCCGTCGGCCGCGAGGCCGGGGCGCGGGCGGTAGCCGACCAGTCGGCCCAGTTCGACGAGGGAGCGGCGTTCGGTGGCGGTCCCGAGGTAGCCCTCGTCGGCGATGCGCTCCTGGTAGAACGTCAGCACGTCGGCCACGCAGGCCCACGCGTCCAGGAGGGCCAGGGCGGGGTCGGACGGGTCGCGGGTGGTGAGCGCGGCGAGTTCGGGGTGCGCGGAACCTGCCAGCGACCGGGTCATCGCCGCGAGGAACGCGGCGTGCGTGCCCACCCGGGCGCGCAGGGCCGACGCGCCCGGTGGATGGTCCGTGGGCAGCGGGGTCGGGGTCTGAGTGACGCAACCACAAGGGCCCACGGCACGGCCGCAGCCGCAACTGCCGTCATCGGTGGCGCACATGGGCGTTCACCGTCCTCCCACCAGATCGATGACCAACGTCCCGTCGGACGGCGGCGAGGGGATCTCCAGCGGCCCGAACGCCAGCACCCCGTCCGCGGGCACCGCAGGGACCGCGACCTCGGCGCGGCCCAGCCGCAGTACCCTCGCCGACAGCACGCCCCGTACCGCCATCGCCTCGGTGACCAGTCGGGCGGTGTACAGGTCGCTGCCGAAGGTGAGCCGGTCGGGATGGAACAGCCGGGCCAGCCGTGCGCGTACCTTCCGCTCCACGGCGGCGCGCCGCGCGTCGGCCGCCAGGCACAGCAGCAGCCCTGCCTCGACCGGGACCAGGCGCGGCGGGTCCACCCGCAGGTCGTGCCCGATCCGCCGGACGTCCTCCAGCCGGGTGCGCACCGCCTCCAGGAGCGCCGTCGGCGGCCCGGTCCGCCCCAGCGGGTCGACCGCGACGTCCGCCTCGTACCAACTCCCGGCCCAGGCCAGGTCGGTGGCCGCCCGCTGCACTCCGGGCACCTCGCCCGCGAGGACGGCGTAGTCGTCGGCGGTGACCGCCCGCCGCAGACCGCGCCGGTACCCGGTGGGGCCGAGCAGCCGTGCCTCGGCGACCGGTTCCGGCGCGGTACCGCCGGTCGCCGGCAGCGGATTGCGTACGGCGGTGACGAGCGCGTCGGTCGCGGCGCCGACGACGACGTGCACGACCGTGTCGACGCCGGTGTTGCCCGCGGGGCCGTTCCCGACGCGTGGCCTCGCCCGGAACTCCTGCCCGGGTGACACGGCCCGGCCGAGCCGTCCGTCGCCGAAGCGCAGCCCGGTGGTGCCGTCGTCCTCGGCCTCGGCCACCACGTGCGGGTCGTCGGGCCCGCTGTCCAGCAGGTCGGCGCGTTCCGTCCACTGTTCGCCGCCGGAGGTGAGGGCCAGCTGGGGCAGGGCCGCACGGGGGTCCTGGGTGAGCGCGGCCGACGCCGGTCCGGCGACGCGCGGGTCGGCCGGGTCGAGGCCGGCGGCGAGGGCGGCGCCCCAGGCCGCGGTGACCTCGGCGGCGGTGTCCGCGTCGAGGGGGACACCGTCCCGGGCACGGGCGGCGAGGCGGGCGAGGCGGTCGGTGCGGCGGGCCGTCAGGGCGGCGGAGCGGGAGCGCAGCAGGACCAGGGCGGCCCGCCGCCCCGCGGTGTCGCGCGCCCGCTCCAGGCCGGACTCGGTGACGGCCTGTCTGCCCCACAGCGTGCGGGCCAGCGCCAGGTCGTCCGGGCGCAGCGGGCCGCCCGCCGAGACGCGCCGGTACAGCTCCGCCACGGCGTCGGCCGCCCGGCCCGGGATCGCCGCGAGCAGCCGGGCCTGTGCGGCGGCCGCCCGGGCCGGGTCGGGGTAGGGGGCCCGCCGGGTGAGCGGTCCGGCGTCCAGGCGGGGTAGCCACCGCGGCGGCGGCTCGTCCCGCTGCGGGCGGCCGAGTCCCGCGCACCGCACGGGCCCGGGGGGCGGGGTGGGCGCGGTGAGCCGTACGGGAGATGCGGCGCTGTCGCCGTGGTCGACCAGTACGACGTTTCCGCGGGCCACGGTGACGTCCTCGAAGAGGCAACAGCCGTCGCCGCCCACGGCGGCCAGGCACAGGGGGAACGCGAGGGCGTCCTCCTCGGCCCAGGTCACCCGCAGCAACGGCTGCCCGTGCACGGGGTCCGTGGTCTTCTCCACGGCGGTCAGCCGCACCGCCTGCCGATGACGCGGGTCGGCGTCCCCCGGCACGCCCGTGGCGGGACCCCGTACCTCCTCCAGGATCAGGACGTCACCGGGGGCCAGGTCGAGTCGGCGCCGCGTCTTCTCCTTGGCCGGAGCCGGAGCCGCGGCCGCGGCCGGTGCCGGGTCGACGAGGGTGGCGGAGGTGGCCCCGGCGGGCAGCACGCACTCCTCGCCGTCCCAGGTCCACAGCCGGATCCGGTTGTGGGCGGGCCGCAGCACCAGGTCCGCGGGCAGGACGGGTTCGTAGCGCTCGAAGCCGGTGGTGAGGGTGCGCAGGTCCGCCTCCGGAAGGAGCGGCGGACGGCCGGGCAGGGCGGTGGCGAACCAGTACGTACCGGCGCGCAGGACGGCGCGTTCGGCGACCTCCAGGTGCACCCAGGTGCGGGCGTTGCAGCCGTCGTGCAGGCGGTGGTCGACCAGCCGCAGATGGCGGCGGACCGAGGTGCGCAGCCGCGCGGTGTGCAGGTAGGCCTCGGTGGCGACGGCGTCCTGACGGTACGACAGCCGGTCGCCGACGTGGGCGAGGAGTTCGACGAGGGTGACGCCGAGGTCGGGCACCTCCCGGTCGGTCCACTGCGGTGCCGTCAGCGCGAGCCGGTCCAGGATCAGACGGCGGAAGCTCGCGTAGTCCTTGGCGAGGTAGTCGAACGCCGGGACGGGCAGAAGCACGCCGTCTTCGTCGCCGGGCGTGCACGCGGCCTCCTCGGCGAAGGTGAACGGGGCGCCGCTGTGCCGGGGGTCGAGGCCGGGGTAGGGGGCGTCCGGGTGGTTCGGGTCGACGAGGGTGAGCGTGTAAGGGGAGCTGTCGCCGAGGCGGTCCAGGGTCACCAGCAGCGTGGCGCGCCGGGTCTCGGGCGGGCAGCCCTCCACCCGTACGGTCAGCGCGCGCACGGCACACCCCGGCCCCTCGATCCGCACGGCCCTCGGCTCCGGCAGCGGATCGGGCGCCGCACCGAGCATCAGCACGCGCAGGGTGCGGGTGGCACGGTCGACGTCCACGGCGACGACGGCCCCGAGCCCGGCCGCCCGGATCCGGTCGGCGCGTTCACCGGGCAGGCAGGGACGCGGATCGGCCGTGCCGGTCCACCGCACCTCGGTCATCCGCCGGTCCCCCGTTCCAGTACGGCCGTCGCCTGCCGGCCGGTCGCGAGCAGGACGTAGGACACCGTGATGCGCAGCGTGCCCTCCTCCGTCTCGACGTCGACCCGGTCGACCTGGACGAGGTCGGCCAGCCAGCGCTGCAGGGCGGCCTGGAGGGAGTACTCGACGGCTCCGGCCAGTTCCTGGCTGCCCGGGGCGAAGACGAGTCGGAGGACGCCGGATCCGAAGTCGGGCCGGTTGACGCGCTCGCCGGGGACGGTGAACAGCACCTGCTCGATCAGGTCGCGGACCCGGTCCTCGTCGCTCGTCGCGGCGGAGCGGCCCTGGGTGTCGATGTGGAAGGGGAAGTCGAGGTGGGCGTGGGAGCGGAGGGAGGGGTCCGGGTGGGCGCGGGGAGGGACGGTGGGGTCCGGGTGGGCGCGGGAGCCGGGGTGCGTGGTCATGTCGCCACCACCCGCTGCTGGACCGCCGACACCACGGGTGGCCCCTGCGGTGCCTGCGCGGCGGACAGGCACAGCCCCGCGCCCGGCCCGGTGGGCTCCAGGACGACCGGTCGGCCCTGGACGAAGACCCGGGTGGAGGCGGCGGGGGTGAAGTCGACCTTGACGCAGGGGCTCGGCGGCTGGGCCGAGGACAGTGCGCAGGACGGGGCGACCACGTTCAGGTCGGCCGTCGTCACCACGGGCGTGCCGCCCGCCAGCACCTGCTGCTGGCCGGGGGTCAGGGTGACCTGTCCCTGGTGGGCGCAGGTCAGGGTCGCGGCCGTGGAGAGGGCGAATCCCGGCATGACTCACCTCCGCTCACGCCGTCTTCACGACGAGCGCGCCGTTGTTGATGTTGACGAGGCCGATGATGTTGATGTTCGCCGCGGTGATCGTCACACCCGCCTTGTCGAGGGTGATCGAGGCGGTCGGCGACTGGAGCAGCACCCCGTTGCCCTTCATGGGCGCGACCGGCGCGTCGCTGACCGCGATCCTGCTCTTGGCGGTGGTCTCCACGAGGAAGGCAGGGGAGCCGGGCTGGAGGGTGTTGGCGGTGACCGGGACCTCGGCACGGCTGCCCCAGAAGAAGCCGGTCCAGATGGGGTGGTCGGGGTCTCCGCCCTCGAACTCCACCCACACGCCCGCCCGTTGGGCCGGCACGACGAACGCCCCCGACTGCAGCCCGCTCATGGGGACGCAGGGCATCGCCCAGCTCGTCGGGAACAGCCCGAACACGTCCGGCACGCTCACCAGCAGCCGGCCCATGCCCAGCGGGTCGGTGTTCTGCACCACCGCGCCCCGGTACTTGCCGTAGAAGCGCCGGGCGCCCGGCGCCTCGGCCTCCTCGCGCTGCGCGGGGCCGAGGAGGCCCGGCGAATCCACGTAGCCGATGTCGTCCATGCGTGTCATGCGGCACGCCTCCTTGCGGTCACCGGCGCGCTCACAGCGGCCGGAACGCGTTGCGGGTCAGGGTGAACTGCTGGTTGTAGGAACCTCGTTGGAGCGAGTGCGTGACGCTGTTGACGTAGTACGTGCCGTCGTACGCCTCGCCCGCCCCGTGCACCGGCACGGGCCGCCGGGGCCGCAGGGGCTGCCCGTAGCGCAGGACGTCGAGGCTGCCCTGCCCGGAGATCACCTCGTAGCTGTCGGCGGCGCGGGCCAGCGCCACACCCGCGGCCTGTGCGGGGGTCAGCTTCGACAGGCCGCGGATCGGGGCGACTTTCAGCGGGCGCGGTCTGCGGCGGCCCATGGGCGGGCTGAGCGGGGTGACGTCCGGGACCGGCACGGGGACGGGGAACCTGGTGTCGGGGTCCTGGAGGAGGACGACGTACTGGGTGGCGGAGAAGCCGTCGAAGGAGAAGGACAGGCTGTCGACGTTGGTTGCGGTGTCGCAGTTGACGAGCAGCGGTTCCTGCGGCGGGCCGAGGCGGTTCGGGGGTTCCCAGTGGGCGACGTTGACGCCGGGGGCGGGGCCGGGCGCCACGAAGAAGTGGTGGCCGGCCTGGGCGGCGAGCTGTCTGACGTAGGCGAGGTCGGTGCCCTGGTGGCTCGGCACCTCGCGCAGCGGGTTGGGTGGCACCGCGAGCACGCTGGGCACGATCGCCGGAACCAGGCCGTACATCGGGTATTTGGCGCAGATCACCGCGACCCGCGCCTCCGGGGGCAGGCAGGGGTACTTGAGGCCGGTCTGGTCGACGACGTCCATCATCCGTGAGACGTCCTCGCCGGTGAGGGTGAGCGTGGACCGGCCCGGCTCGGCGGCGGGGCCGAGTTCGTGGCGGGTGACCACGCCGTCCATGAGGACGGTGCTGCGGCCGCGCACGGTGAGCACGATCTGGGCGCGGGCGGGCGGGTCCAGCGCGCCCTGCGGGAGGAGTTCGGTCAGCAGCCGGGCCCGTTTGGCGGTGGCGAACCGCAGTCGGAACCCGCCGGACCGGCCGACGCCCTCGGTCACCTGGACCGACAGCAGCGCGTCCACCACCTCGCGGGGCACCGGCTCGGCGAGCACCGGGCCGAGCCGCAGCGACAGCAGGAGTTCAGAAGCCATGGACGCTCCCACCGGCCGCCGCGGGCAGCGCGATCAGCAGCCGTCGGCCGGGGCGGGCGGTCAACTCGACTGGATCCAGTGCGGGGTTGGCGTCGGCCAGCTGCCAGAACAGTTCCGGGTCACCGAACGCGGCGGCGGCCACCCGGTCGAGCCGGTCCCCCTCGCCGACCGTGTGGAATCCCACCGGGGTCAGCTCGGCCGGGTCGGGCAGGAACCTGCGGCGGACGTACGGGACCGGTTCGCCGCCGTCGGGCGGCACGTACAGGGCGGTCTCGCTGCCGTGGTAGCGGCTGGCGGGGCTGAACATCAACTGCCTCCCGGTGCCGTGCCGAGGCCGATCGTGCCCAGGCGGGCCGAGCGGTGCAGGGCCGCCAGCTGCTCGCGGCGCCGCTGGTGGCCGACGTACAGGGCGCCGCCGGGGTGGGCGAAGCCGAGGTCGTCGACGGTGAGGACGCGCAGGCCGAGGGCGACCTTGGCGCGGATAGGACGGAGGTTGGAGTCGAACGCCTCCTCGGTGACGGTGAACTCGGTGAGCCTGACCGGCACCACCCGGTCCCGGCTCCACACGAACACCGTCAGCGGTGCCTCCGTCGGCGCGATCTCGAAGGCGCCGTCGCGGGCCGCCGTGTCCTGGGCGAGCAGCGCCCGGGCGGTCGGGTTCACCAGCAGCTCCAGCGCGGCCAGCACCGGCAGCAGCCCGTACCGCGCCACCGCGTCCGCGTCCGGATCGGCCGGGTCCTCCAACTGGGCCGCGGCGTCGAACTCGACATCCACCTTCACCGTCTCGTGTGCGGGCCCCTTCAGCCGCAGCGCCTCACTACGGTCCCCCGCCTCCGCGCCCGCGCCCTGCGGCTGGAGGGTGCGGGTGACCGTGTCGGGGTTGTACTGCAAGGCGATGATCCGCAGGACCGCTCCGGTGGCGGGGTCGAGGAGGACGAGCGCGCCGCGCGGGACGACGGGCGTGTCGGGGCGGTAGGAGGAGGTCATCGGGGCGCTCCCCCCTGAGCCGCGGGAGCGGTGCCGGTCCCGGAGTCGCTCCTCGTCACACCGGTGTCCCGGGTCATCTCCCCCACCGCGGCGGCCGCCGCCCGCGCGATCGCGTCGACGCCGGGTGAGTCCGCGGTGACCCGCAGCCGGTCGACGGCGGTACGGCTGCCCGTCGGGGCGTCGCCCGTACGGCCGTCCGCCGCCGCGGGGAGCCGCGCTCGCAGGGCCTCCGTCAGCAGCGCGGCGATCCGTGCCGGGGAGTGGCCCGCCGCCGCGTCCGCGTCCAGGACCACCCGGTCGATGCGCAGCGCGATCCGTACCGTTCGCCTCATCGCCATGCCACCTCCTCGGCGAGGGCCGCCGGGAGCGGCAGGTCGAGCTTGCGGAACTCCGCGCGGGCCGCGTCCCGTACCGTCGCGGTGTCGACCGGCCGGCCGGCGGCCGCGGCGCGGAAGGCCGCGCCGAGCGCGATGGCCTGGATGGCCGCGCCGGTCGTCGGCAGGTCCGCGAAGGGCCGCAGGTCGAGGTCCGGGGACAGCGGTACGCCCGCCGGGAACGCCGCCGCCCACAGCCGGCGCCGCTCGGGCGGGCCCGGCACGGGGAAGTCCACGACGAACCGCAGCCGCCGCAGGAAGGCGGGGTCCAGCGCGCCGCGCAGATTGGTGGCGAGGACGGCCACCCCGCGGTAGGCCTCCATGCGCTGCAACAGGTAGCTCACCTCGATGTTGGCGTACCGGTCGTGGCTGTCGTGCACCTCGCTGCGCCGCCCGAACAGCGCGTCGGCCTCGTCGAACAGCAGCAGCGAGCCGCCTCCCTCGGCGGCGTCGAAGACCCGGCGCAGGTTCTTCTCCGTCTCGCCGATGTACTTGCTGACCACGGCCGACAGGTCGATCCGGTAGTGGTCCAGGCCGAGTTCGTGCGCGAGGACCTCGGAGGCGAAGGTCTTGCCGGTGCCGCTGGGTCCGGCGAACAGGGCGGTCACGCCCTGTCCTCGGCTCATCCGTTCCTCGAATCCCCAGTCGGCGAAGACCGTGGCGGCGTGCCGCACCTGGGTGGCCATGCGCCGCAGTACGTCCATCTGGTCGTCGGGCAGCACCAGGTCCGCCCAGCGGGCCCGGGGCACGGTGCGCCGCGCGAGGGATTCGAGGCGCGGCCGTGAGGCGTCCCTGCAGGCCGCCCACAGCCGGGGCGCGGGGTCGGCGTCGGCCGGGCCGTCGGCGTGGGCGGCGCCGATGCGGTGCAGGGCGGGCAGTCCCAGGCGGAACTGCCCGGCCAGCGCGGCCGGTACGCCGTCCGGGTCGAGGCCGGTGACCGCGGCCCACAGGGCGCGCTGCTCGTCCGGCGGCGGCACGCTCACGTCGACGACGGCCCCGGGTGGCTCGGTCACCGGCCACACCTCCCGGGCGGCCAGCAGGACGGGCCCGCCGGTGCGGGACAGGAAGCGGTGCACGGCCGCCGTCAGGGCCGCGTCGTCCGGGTCGGCGTCGGTGGCGTCGAGGAGCAGCGCCACCGGCAGCAGCCGGCTCTCCCGGTGCCACAGCAGGGCCGCCGCGTCCGGGTCCGTCCCGGCGTGCACCAGCAGCTTCGCGGGCAGCCGGTACACCTCGCGGCGCAGCCGCGCGCAGGCCCTTACGGCGACGAGGGTGCCGCTCTCGGGGTCGTCGCAGACGAGCTGGACGACCGGGAACCGGCTGCCGGGGGCCGCGGACGTGAGCGCGGCCGCCACCGCGGCCACCGTCCGGAGTGCGGAGGCCGGGGAGGGCAGTCCCGGGGCCGGGTCGGCGACGGGTTCGACGACCGTGAGGAGCCGTTCGTCGAGGTCGTTGAGGCCGCGGATGAGGTTGGCGATGCGGTCGTCGGCCCGCAGGGGCGCGGTGAGCAGCGGCTGGGCGGGCCCCCGTACGGCCTCGGCGAGCCGCCAGCGGCGCAGGGGCCGCCGGGGCGACTGGACGTCCCAGCGGGCGTCGTCGAAGAGCCGCAGGGCGAGGGCGAAGGTCGGCGCCGTGGCCGTCGGGTCGCCCTGGGCGGCGGCGATGGTGGCGCCGAGGGCGGGGTCCAGGGCCGGGGCGGAGGCCAGCAGCAGTACGTCCCGTTCGAAGTCGGTCAGTCCGAAGCGGTCGGCGAGCGCCACCAGGGCGGGTGGGCCGGTGTGTTCGGGGCGGGCCGCGTCCTGTCGTTCGGCGGCGAGCCGGTCGGCCCCAGCACCGGCCCGGGACGGCTCGGGCCCGGCGGGAGCGGGCGGCAGCGCGGCGGCCGGCCTGCCGCGTCGCGGCCAGTGTCGGCCGTTGTCCGGGGCCGTCACCCGCCGCGGCGCCGCCTCCTCGTGCCCGAGCCGCGCCGGCACGTCGAGGCGGGCCCGCAGCCACGCCAGTGAGGCCGACAGGTAACGGTTGTTGGCCTCCTCCCAGCGGAGGTCGGCGGGCAGGCCGAGGCCGATGTGCCCGTCGTGGCCGTCGGTGTTCTTGGAACGCGCGGGAGGCCGGTCGGGGTTTCCGCTGCTCATGGGATCGTCACCTCCACGGTCGGCCCGGTCAGGAACCTTCCGGTGGTGCGGTCGGCGATCTCGCTGTCGACGCCGTCGACGCGGAGTCGTACCCGGGTTCGGCCGGGCGGCAGGACGGCGGTGACCGACAGGGCGGTGGTGCCGGCGGTGAGCAGGTCCACGGCCAGTTGGTGGGCCCCGACGAGGACGGCGGCCCGCTGGCCGGGGAGGACCGGCGCGGCGGCGGTGACGGTGACCTCCGTACGGGCGGGGGTGCCGCCGGCCGCGGTGGCGGCGAGGGCGGTGACGCGCGGGCGGACGCCGAGGACGATCTCGTTGGTGTGCGGGCCGGCGCCGGCGGCCGGGGCGAGGCCGACCGACCAGGGTCCGGCGGGCAGCGCGGTGGCGGGCAGCGGCAGGGCGATCTCGCCGGCCCCGGCGGCGGGCGCGGGCAGGGCCACCTCGGCGGACCTGTTCACCGTCAGGTGCCGCAGCCGCGCGGTGAGCGGGACGGCGGGCAGGTTCTCCACGACCAGCGTGACCGTGTCGCCGGGCAGCGCGCCGACCTGCCCGGGAACCGCGTGGCGGACGGCGAGCAGGGCGGGCGCGAGCGAAGCCGGCTCCGGCCGGACGACCGGGGAGCGGTCGTCGGCGCCCCGGCGCAGCACGGGCAGCGGGGAACCGCCGGGCCGGGTGCTGTCGACGAGGACGACGGTGACCTGGTAGGCGGACGACATCCGGAACGGTGTCCCGAACGCCGTCCACATGGTGGCGATGTCCTCCTGACTGAGCGTCTCCTGGGTGATGCGCACGCGTTCGCTCTGGAGGTGCAGGTCGCTCTGCGGCAGACGTACGGCCGTCGCCCGGCGGATCTCGTCGGCCGACAGGACCGGTGTGTCGTGCAGCGCCAGCATCGCCGCGCCCAGCAGTTCGTGGGCCGTGCCCTCGTCGGTGCTGTAGGCGGCGAGGAGGTAGTGCAGGACCAGCGGCAGCAGCGGCCGGGGCGACTCCCCGGGCGGTGAGCCGGGCGGATCGGCGTTGCGGAAGGCGGGGTCGAGGTCCGCCCGGTACAGGAAGAGGTTCACATGGTCGCCGCTGACCGCGTCGGGCGCGCGGTCGGGCGGGGCGACGGTGATCTCGGGTCCGCCGAGCCGTTCGAACAGCCGGGTGCGCAGGGTGGCCGTCACGGCGGCGATGGCGAGGGAGTTGCTCATCCCAGCTCCCCCCGCGCCCGGCGCCGCAGGTAGCTCTCCAGCACCTTGGCGTGGTTCTCCCGCGCCCCGGCGGACGGCGGGCGCGGCGCGGGCGTGGCGGGCGGTGTGCGGATGTCGAGCCGCCCGATGGACACCTCGACGACCACCGTCGGTTCCGCTTCCCCCGCCACGGTGTTCGCGTCGGACTCGGGGGCGGTCGCCGGGACGGTGGGCACCGTGCCGACGCGCAGGCGCGGGTGCTCGGGGACCACGGTGACCGGCGCGGGTTCCGGCACGACTTCCGGGGACGCCCCCTCCCCTTGCCTCGGCGGTGCAGCCGCAGCGGGCGAAGGCGACACCGCGGCCACCGTCACGGCGACAGGAGCGGCCGACATCTGCTGACGTCCCGCCACTTCTTGTCGTACGACGGCGCAGTGGTCGCCCGCCCCAGAGCTGGAGGGTGTCGGCCGTTCCCCCCTCTCCGCCAGGGCCACGGTGTCCCCCGGTTCCCCTGCCCCCGTCTTCCCCGCGGCCGCCGTCTCGCGCGGTGCGCCTGCCTGGGCCGCCGGTTGCTCCAGGGTCGCCTCGTCCGGCTCACCGGCAATGGCCGGGGGCGACGCATCGACCGCACCGTCCGCGGGCCGGTGTTCGTAGCGGGCTGCGGGGCGGGGGCGCAGACCGGGGAGTGGGGCGCTGCTGCGGCCGAGGAGGCGGGTCAGGGGGCCGTTCACGCGCCCACCAGCCCCAGGTAGCAGCGGCGGCGCCAGGGGGTGAGGGCGAGGACGTCCGCCTCCGACCAGCCGTAGGCCCGGGCCAGGTCGTGCACCTCGTGGAGGGTGCGCCGGCCCCAGGCGTCCAGCTCCGCCCACAGGAAGGCGACGATGTCGAAGGTCTCCTCCCAGGTGTGCGCGCAGTCGGGGCAGCCGAGGTCGATCCGCAGGTCGAGGAGGGGGTCCGCGGCGGTCCAGGCCGCGGCGACCGCGGCGACGGGAGCGGTCGGGGCGCAGCGGTGTGCGAGGGCCTCGTCGGGGGCGGGCGGGCCCGCGTCCAGTACGGCGGCCAGGTCCGCGCTGGTCGGCATGCGGGCCGGGACGTCCCGGCCGTCGACGCGTACGGTCACCGTGTCGGGGACCTGCTGACCGGACACGGGCCCGGGCAGCGCGGCGAGCAGGTCCCGCTGGTCGAAGGCGACGTCGACGTCCGTGCCGCACCCGGGGCAGCGGGACACCGCCTCGACGCCGGTGCCGAACAGGGCGGCGCGGAAGGCGAACAGGGCCCGGTCGCGCAGGCCCACCGGCACGTCGGCGGCCGCGGCCCGGGTGGTGCCCCGGGCGACGGCGAGCAGGGCCAGGCCGCGGCGCAGCGGGTCGCGGCCCCAGCCCGCCTCCCAGGCGTCCAGCAGTTCGGTGGCGCTCACTGAGGTCATCCGGTCCTCCCCCGTACTCCGGTGGCCCGTCAGAAGTCCGGCTCGGTGGGCTCGGTGACGCTCACGTCCCGGATCCAGCCCTCGTTCTCCAGCTTCAGGTGCTGGATGGCGACCGCGTTGGCGTTGGCGTCGAGGTCGGGCAGCGCCTGGTACTCGGAGACCCAGCAGCGGAACACCTGGTAGGCGAGCACCTTCTGGCCGGCCTCGTTGTAGACCTCGATGATCAGGTCCTTGCGGAAGCCGGCGAGGGCCACCTCACGGTCGCGCTGGTCGGGCGCGGCCTGCGCGTTGGCGTAGTTCCAGACCTTGTTCGCCCACAGTTCGAACTCCGGGTCGTGGGTGACCCCGCGCTCCAGGGTGATCGCCTCGTACTTGGTACGGCCGGGCGACTTGCGGGTGCTGGAGTGGTCGCCGCCGTCGCGGTGCTCCACCACCTCGGTGGTCCGTTTGAGGGCGCTGACCTTGCTGATCCCGGCGACGTAGCGGTTGTCCCACTTCACCCGGAACTTGAAGTTCTTGTAGGGGTCCAGGCGGGTGGTGTTGGCGGTGAACTGGGCCATCTCAACTCTCCTGGCCGGTGGCGGAGTCGCGCTTCTGCTGGATGCGGATCAGGACGAACTCCACGGGCGCCAGGGGCTGGAAGCCCACGTCGATGGTGACGATGCCGCGGTCGATGTCGTCCTGGAGGTTGTTCGTGGCGTCGCAGCGCACGAAGTACGCCTCCTTCGGCGTGCGGCCCTGGAAGGCGCCCTGCCGGAACAGCCGGTTCATGAACGCCCCGACGTTGAGCCGGATCGCGGACCACAGGGGTTCGTCGTTGGGTTCGAACACGACCCACTTCGTGCCGATGAACAGCGATTCCTCGATGTGCAGGGCGACCCGGCGGACCGGGAGGTAGCGCCAGGGGTCGCCGAGTGCCTCGGCACCGCGGCAGGTGCGGGTGCCCCAGACGACGTTGCCGTACACGGGGAACGTGCGCAGACAGTTGACGCCGAGTTTGTTGAGGGCGCCGTTCTGCGCGTCCGTCAGCCGGTGCGCGAGGGAGCGCACCCCGAGGAGTCCGCCGTCGTCGATGCCGGCCGGGGCCTTCCAGAAGCCGCGCCGGGTGTCGGTGCGGGCGATGACTCCGGCGACGGTGCCGGCCGGCCCGACCCTGCGGTCCGGGCCGCCCAGCGGGTCCGAGATGACCAGCTCCGGGAAGAACACCGTGGCGTTGCGTCCCGTCACCCCGCCCACCGGCGGGCCGGCCTGGGCGCCCTCCCTCGCCTTGTCAGGGCTGGCCCAGGCGAACGGGGGGTCGAGCAGCAGCACGGCCCGCCGCTCCACGCACAGTCGCGCGGCGGCGTCGACGACGGGCGCCCACCGGGTGTCGCGGTCGTCCTCGCCCTGCGCAGGCTTCACCAACTGGGCAGGGACCACGAGGAGGTTGAAGATGTCGACGTCCGCCAGGGCGGCGAGGCCGGTGAGGACGTCCGCGGGGTCGAGGGTGGTGTCCTGGACCTGGCTGAACGCCTTGTTCCGGGTCGCGTCGGGCCGTCGGTCGAAGGACTGGGGCAGGACCGGTTCGACGAGCTGTGAGGTGGCGAGCGCCCGGTCCAGACGCCGGGACGCGAGCTGGGGGTCGATGGAGACGAGGAACGTCTCCGTCGTCCGTCCGTCGGTGATCTTCAGGGTGTAGGCGGTGGTCCGGTCGGGGTCGTGGGTCACATCCGCCTTGAGGGCGTTACCGGCCGAACCGGCCGCCCTGGCCCGGAGCTTCACGCCGTTGTCGAGGTCGACCTCGGAATGGGCCGGCGTGCCGCCGACCCGTACCACGATCGCCTTGCTGCCGCCGTTGAGGAAGAACTGGTAGACCGCGTAACTCAGGTCGCTGCCGGACCACAGCCCGCCGAACCTGTCCTCGTAGTCGGGCCAGCTCTCCACCGTCGTGGGCGTCTGCTCCCCCGTCAGGGTCAGTCCCACGAACGCCGTCACCGACGTCTCGGCGCCGGCGATCGGCCGGACCGGACTCTCGATCTCCTCGATGTAGACACCGGGATAGGAGAATTGCGTCGCCATAGCCCCTCAGGCCTCCCTCACCCGACGACTTCCGGCCGCCGGAGGTGCGTCGCATGGTGCCCGGGGCCCAGTCACCGGGTCGTCACCCGCCCGTCACGGGTCGGCCGGTGGCCTGCCGGTGTCACCCGTTGTGGCGCTGGTGAGGGCGCCGCACGGGCCGGCCGGAGCCAGGTCGGGACCGCTGCCGTGGTCCGCGGCGCTGGTGTCCCATCCGCAGGGCCGCCCCCGCGCCCGGCGGGGGCGGCCCGCGGCCTGAGTCACGTCAGTGGACGTGCCGGGCGAACGCGTCGTGCGCCCGTTCGTCGAAGACGACGAACCTGACCTCTTCGACGGCGGTCGGTGTGGCCCGTACGGTCTCCACCGCGATCCGGGCGCCGTCGTCCATCGGCCAGCCGTACACGCCGGTGGAGATCGCGGGGAACGCGACCGTGCGGGCGTGGAGTTCGTCGGCGATCCGCAGCGACTCCCGGTAGCAGGAGGCGAGTTGTTCGGAGCGGTCGTCGGTGGCGGACCAGACCGGGCCGACGGTGTGGATGACCCACTGTGCGTCCAGTTCCCCGGCGGTCGTGGCGACCGCCTGCCCGGTGGGAAGGCCCTTGCCGTACTTCGAGGCGCGGAGTTCGCGGCAGGCGTCGAGGATCGCGGGGCCGCCGCGCCGGTGGATGGCGCCGTCGACGCCTCCGCCGCCGAGCAGCGAGGAGTTCGCCGCGTTGACGATGGCGTCGACGGACTGCCGGGTGATGTCGCCCTGGACGAGGGTGATGGTGGTCATGGGGCTTCTATACCAGCCCCGGTCGCGTCACCAGGTGACAGGCAGTGACCGCAGGCCGTGGATGGCGGACGTGGAGCGGGGCAGGGTGTCGGCCGGTTCCGTGAGCCGGAGACCGGGAAGTCGGTCGAAGAGGGCGGGCAGGCCGATCTGGAGTTCGGCGCGGGCGAGGGACTGGCCGACGCACTGGTGGAGTCCGTGGCCGAAGGCCAGGTGTCCGGACGCGTCCTCGCGGTGGATGTCGAAGGCGTCCGGGTCAGTGAAGACGCCCGGGTCCCGGTTGGCGGCCTGGAGCGCCACCACGACCCCGTCCCCGGCCCGGATCGGGGTGCCGCCCAGGTCGACGTCCTGCGTGGCGATCCGCCGCATCCCCGAGTGGGCCACGGTGAGGTACCGCAGCAGTTCCTCGACCGCGTCCGGCCACCGGTCGGGCTCCGCGCGCAGGGCGGCCAGCTGCTCAGGGTGGCGCAGCAGGGCGACGACCGCCAGCGGGAACATGTTCGCGGTGGTCTCGTGGCCCGCTACGAGCAGCAGGGCCGCCACCCCCACCGCCTCCTCCGCGGTCGCCTCGCCGGTGGCCACCCGTTCGGTGGCGAGCCGGGAGATCAGGTCGTCGGCGGGTTCGCGGGTGCGGGTGGCGAGCAGGTCGCCGAGGTAGCCGTAGAGGGCCTGACGGGCCGCCAGCATGTCCTGGGGGCGGGCGGAGGCGAAGGCGGTGAGGGTGCGTACCTGCTGCTGGAAGAAGGCGTGGTCCTCGTACGGCACTCCGAGCAGCTCGCAGATCACCCGCGTGGGCTGCGGCAGGGCGTACGCCTCGACGAGGTCGGCCTCGGTGGCGCCGTCGGCGGTCATCGTGTCGAGGAGTTCGGCGCAGATGCGGGCGACGGCGGGGCGCAGCCGTTCGATACGGCGGAAGGTGAAGTCGGGGACCACCATGCGCCGTAGGCGGGTGTGGTCGGGCGGGTCCATGAGGAAGAACTGTCCGGGGCCGGGCGGGGGTACTCGCGGGCTCAGTCCGGGGAAGCCGTCGCGGGTGGCGTCGGCGCTGAAGCGGGGGTCGTCGAGGACCGCGCGGGCGTCCTCGTGGCGGGTGATCAGCCAGGGGCTGTTGTCGCCCCAGACGGTCACCCGGCGGATGGGCTCGGCCGCCTGCCACTTGGCGTACTCGGGTGCCGGGTCGAGCAGCGGGCGTTCGGTGGGCAGTGGGGGGAAGGTCATGCCGACCTCTCCTTCAGTCCGGCGAGGGTGAGCAGCAGGGACTTGACCTCGGTCGCCGCGTACGCGTCGCGGGCGGGTGACGGTTCCGAGCACAGGAGTACGGGGCCGTGGTCGGGGTCGTCCGGGAGGCGGCCGTGGCTGCCGCTGACGCCGGTGGGGTCCAGCGGGACGGTGCGGATGCGGTAGCGGAAGCCGGCCTTCTTGCGCAGGACCGAGCCCACCGCGCGGAGTTTCACCGCCGGGACGCTGTCGTCGTAGAGCAGTTCGGCGGGGTCGTAGCCGGGTTTGCGGTGGATCTCGACCTGGCGGGCGAAGTCCGGGGCACGTTCGTCGTCGAGCCAGTAGTAGTACGTGAACCAGGCGTCGGGGTCGGCGATCGCGACGAGTTCGCCGGAGCGTTCGTGGTCCAGGCCCTGAGCCCTCTTGCCCTCTTCGTCCAACAGCCGGTCCACACCGTCCAGTTCGCGGATCACCTTGGCGACCGTCTCGGTGTCGGCCGGGTCCCGTACGTAGACGTGGGCGATCTGGTGGTCGGCGACGGCGAAGGCGCGGGAGGTCCAGGGGTCGAGGTACTCCATGCCGTCCTGGGTGTGGACCTGGAGCAGTCCGGCGCGGCGCAGGGCGCGGTTGATGTCGACGGGGCGGGAGGCGGGGGCGATGCCGTACTCGCTGAGGGCGACGACGGTGGCTCCCTCGCGCACGAAGTGGTCGATCAACGGGCGCAGGGCGTCGTCGAGTTGGCGGGCGGCCCGGGCGGTGGCGGGCGAGTCGGGGCCGGAGCGCTGGGGTTCGTAGTCGAGGTGCGGGACGTAGACGAGGGTGAGGTCGGGCTGGTGCTCGTCGAAGATCTGGCGGGCGGCGCCGAGGATCCACTGGGTGGAGGGCATTCCGGCGTTCGGTCCCCAGTAGGTGAAGAGGGGGAACGGGCCGAGGCGGTCGGTGAGTTCGGTGTGCAGGGACGGCGGCCAGGTGTAGCAGTCGGGTTCCTTGCGGCCGTCGGAGTAGTAGACGGGGCGCGGGGTGACGGTCCAGTCGACGTCGGCGCCCATGGCGTACCACCAGCACACGTTGGCGACCTTGAAGTCGGGCTCGGATCTGCGGGCGGTCTCCCAGATCTTCTCGCCGCCGACGAGGGCGTTGTGCTGTCGCCACAGCAGGACCTCGCCGAGGTCGCGGAAGTACCAGCCGTTGCCCACCGCGCCGTGCACGGCGGGGAGTTCGCCGGTGAGGAGGGTGGACTGGACGGTGCAGGTGACGGCGGGCAGGACGGTGTCGAGGCGGGCCCGGAAGCCACGTTCGCCGAGGGCGGCGACGGCGGGCATGTGGTGCAGCAGGTTCGGGGTGAGTCCGACGATGTCAAGCACGACGACCCGGCGGCGGTCGGTGGTCATGAGAGGTGCTCCTCCTTGAGGCCGAGTCCGGTCAACCGGTCGCGGGCCCAGGCGAGTTCGGCGGCGATGCCGCCAGGGAGGTCGGTGGGGGGTTCGGGGAGGACGGACCAGGTGTAGGTCTCGACGTCGATGTGGTCGCAGGCGGCGGTTGCGCCGCCGAGGAGTCCCGCGAGGACGTCGGTGAGGGGGCCGGTCGTCGTCCGCAGCGGTGGTTCGGGGGCGGCGTGCAGGGGGGCGTGGAAGTGGACCCGCCAGGCTCCGCCGTCCGTGGGCAGTCCCCCGTCGAGTGCCTCGCCCAGGTCGTCGACGCCGAGTACCGCGCCGTCGCGCACGGTGCGGGTCTGGTGCAGGAACCTCGGTTCGGCGAGCCTGCGCAGGGCCGCCCGGGCCGCGGGGTCGGCCGGGTCGGTGGCCTCGACGGCGCAGGACGCCTGGAGTTTCACGACGGGCAGCCCGGCGTCCGCGAGCCGCCGCAGCGCCCGGGCGGGGTCCTCGAACTGTACGGCGAGATGGCAGGCGTCGAGGCAGACGCCGAGCCGTTCGGGGTCGAGGCCGCCGAGTTCCCGTACCGCCTGGGCGGTGGTCTCCACCACGCAGCCGGGCTCGGGTTCGAAGCCGACGCGGATACGGCGGCCGGTGTCGGCCTCGACGGCGGCGAGCCCGGCGGCCAGCCGGTCCAGGGCGCGGCGAGCGGTGTCGGCGCGTTCGGCGGGCCAGGGCTCGCGCCAGCCGAGCGGCAGCGTGGAGACGCTTCCGCGGGCGGCGTCCTCGGGCAGCAGTGCGGCGAGGACGCGGGCGCAGTCGAGGGTGTGGCGCAGCCGGGCCTCGTCGGCCCAGTCGGGGAGGTAGACGTCCTTCTTGACGACCTCGCGGTGGAACCCGGCGTACGGGAAGGCGTTCAGGGTGACGGTCTCCAGGCCGCGCGCCCCGAGTTCGTTCTTCAGCCGCCTCAACGCCGCTGCGTCGGCGCCGAGTTCGGTGACGACGTCCCGGGCCAGCCACAGCCCGATGCCGAGCCGGCCGACGCCGAGCCGCTCGCGCACGGGCTCGGCGTACCGGGCGAGTTGGGAGATGACTCCGTCCAGGTCTTCCGCCTGGTGGACGTTGGAGCAGTAGCCGAGGTGGACGGCGGTGCCGTCGGAGTGCCGGAAGCGCATGCGACCGCTCACTCTCCCCCGCGTCGGACGGAGTTGCCCCGGAAGGTGGAGGCGTCGTCCGGCTTGGGCTCGTCGAGGTCGAGCCGCCCGCTCTGGCCGTAGAAAGCGACGGGGTTGCGCCACATCACCTGGTCCACGGTGTCGTCGTCGAAGCCGGCGGCGAGCATCGCGTCGGCGGTCCTGCGGGTCTTGAGCGGGTCCGAACGGCCCCAGTCTGCGGCCGAGTTGACGAGGACCCGCGCTGTGCCGTGCTCCTTGAGGATCTCGACCATCCGGTCCTCGCTCATCTTGGTCCGCGGGTAGATGGAGAAGCCGGCCCAGCAGCCGCTGTCGAGGACCATGCCGACGGTGAGTTCGTTGAGGTGGTCGAGGACGACCAGTTCGGGGGCGATGCCCGACTCCCGTACGACGTCCAGGGTGCGTCGGGTTCCGGCGGCCTTGTCGCGGTGCGGGGTGTGCACGAGGGCGGGCAGGCCGTGGTCGACGGCGAGTTGGAGCTGGCGGGCGAGCGCCTCGTCCTCCTCGGGGGTCATGGAGTCGTAGCCGATCTCCCCGACGGCGACGACCCGGTCCTTGGCGAGGTAGCGGTCGAGCTCGTCCAGCACGGGCCGGCAGCGCGGGTCGTTGGCCTCCTTGGGGTTGAGGGCGATCGTGCAGAAGTGCTGGACGCCGAACTGCGCTGCCCGGTAGGGCTCCCAGCCGAGCAGCGCGTCGAAGTAGTCGTAGAAACTCTCCGGGGAGGTGCGGGGCTGCCCCAGCCAGAAGGCCGGTTCGACGACGGCGCGCACTCCGGCCGCGTACATGGCCTCGTAGTCGTCGGTGGTACGGGACGTCATGTGGATGTGCGGGTCGAAGATGCGCATCTCAGGCCTCTTCCTTGGGTTTTTCGGGTACGGCGAGGGCCGCGAGGGCCCGCGCGGCGGCCTCGGGGCGGGTGGGGGCGAGGTCGCGGGCCCGGGTGGCGAGGGTGGTGGCGACGGCCGGGAAGGCGCGCACGAGAGGCCAGACGTCGGGCGGTACGTCGCGCCCGGCGGCGATCCGCTCATGGGCGAAGTCGACGAGCATACGGGCGAGTTCGTGGTCGGCGCGGACGTCCAGGCCCGCCACGTGGTCCAGGGGGATCTCACAGAAGAGGCACTTGAGGACGGCCTGACGGTACTCGGCAGCAGGGAGCCGAGCGGCCCCGTACGGGCCGAGGGCACTCTCGATGACGGTGGTGTCGTTGCCGCGCAGGGCCTCGCGCAGGAGAACCAGGACTAGGTCCTCTCCCCCGGTGTCGGCCCCGGTGTCGACCGCGTCTGCCGCGTCTGCCGCGTCTGCCGCGTCGAGAAGCGGCAACGCCCGCAGCACCGCCCGCTGTTCGGCCGGGTCGCCGTGCCGGTACAGGCCCTTCACCTCGTCGGCGAGGGCCCGGCCGCGCAGGGGCAGTGCGGTGAGCAGCGCGGCCCTGGCCGCTTCGTCGGCCGTCCAGTGGGCGTCGAGGCGGGCCTGCCCGCAGTGTCTTCGTGCGGCCGGGAACAGGGCGCGGATCGCGGTCGGCCGGGCGGCGACGCGCGCGAGGGCGTCGCCGAGCCAGGCGTGGGCCGACGGGGACAGCGGGCCGGATCGGAGCAAGGGGCGCGGATCGGTGAGTGTCGGCGGGAGCGGGCGTGCGTGGGGCATGGGGGGCCTCCTGACGAGGCGGGAGGAGTGGTGGGGGTGGGTGAGGGCTGTGCGCGGCTCACGCCGTCGCGGCGCGCAGGAACTCGATGGAACGGCGGGCGACGTCGGGCGCGTCGAGGGCGCCGCCCTGGATCTCGACGGAGACCAGCCCACGGTGCCCGAGGTCGCGCAGGGCGGCCAGCACCGGCGGGAAGTCGATCTCCCCGGTGCCGAACTCGAGGTGCTGGTGGACACCGCGCCGCATGTCCTCGATCTGCACGTTGCGCAGACGCGGCGCGGCCTGCCGTACGCACTCCAGGACGGATCGGTCCTCCACGCAGTGTGCGTGCCCGATGTCCAGGGTGATCCCGAACAGCTCGTGTCCGTCGACGAGTTCGGCGAGGCGCAGGCAGCGTTCGACGGTGTCGACGCACATGTACGGCTCGGGCTCGAAGGCCAGGGCCACGCCGTACTTCTCGGCCGTCTCCAGCACGGTCCCGACTCCGGTCGCGAGCCGTTTGAAGGCGTCCGCTTCCGGCAGCCCGTCCGGCGCGGGTCCGCTGCACAGGTGGACGGTCGGCGATCCGAGGTCGGCGGCGATGCGTACGGCCCTGCGCAGCAGGTCGATGCGGAGTTCGGCGCCGTCCGACATCAGCGTGGGCTGGTGTTTGCCCCAGGGGTCGAGCAGATGGGGTGCGCCGGTCTCGACGGTGACGGCGAGTCCGTGGCGGGCGAGCCGCCGGGACAGCGCGGTGACGCGGCGGGTCAGGTCCTCGGCGTACGGGTCGAGGTGGACGTGGTCGAGGGTCAGGGCGACACCGTCGTAGCCGAGGTCGGCGAGGATCGTGAGGACGTCGGCGAGCCGGTGGTGGGTGAAGCCGTTGGTGCCGTAGCCGAACTTGAGGGGGCCGGACTCGACGGGCCTGGGCGGTGGTTCCATGCTGACGTTCCTCACACAGCGGTTCAGGGCGGTTCAGGTGGGTGATATGCGCCGGGCCAGGCGTCGCGCCAGGGGGTGGGCGACACCGAGGACGGTCGCCGTGGCCGGTGCGCCGGCGCGTGCGGTCAGCGCGGCCTGCAGGGGCATCAGCGCGAGGATTCCGGCACCGACGGCCCGGCGGACGTTCTCACCGGACGGCTCGCGGGCGGCCCGGAGTTGGGCCGTTCCGTAGGCGCCGAGGCAGGTGAGGGCGGCGGCAGCGGTGACGGCGGCGGCAGGGCGGGCGGTGCGGTCGTGCCGTGCCCGGCGCAGGGCGGGGGCGACGGTCGCGAGGGTCGTGGCCGCGGACACGGCGAGGGTGGTGGCGGGCAGCCGGGCGGGGGCGCCCGAGATCTCGTGCCGGCTGAGGGCGGTCAGCGTGTACGTGTGCGCGCCGACCAGCGCGGCGGCCCCGGCGCCCCTGCGTACCGCGGTGCCCGTGCCGGTCGGGGCCGTCAGCGCGCCCGCGAGGACGTCCAGGGCCCGCGCCCCCGCCATCGCCGCGGGGCCGGCCGGGGTGGACTTGAGCCCCAGGTCGTACGCCCAGACCAGGCCGGCGAGCGGGAGCGCTCCCAGCAGCCCGCGCCGGCCGCCCGCGAGGGCGGCGACTCCCAGCCCGGCGGCGGTCAGACCGCCCGCGACGGCGAGGGCGGTTCGGCGGGGTACGCGGCCGGAGGGCACGGGGCGCTCGGGGCGCTCGACCGCGTCGACCGTGGCGTCGGCGTAGTCGTTGAGGGCCATTCCGGCCCAGTAGAGGCAGACGGAGGAGGTCGTCACGCCCAGCGTGCGAGCCGTCAGAGGGGCTCCGGCTGCCGCTGCTCCCGCGAGGACGTCACCGGGGACGCTCAGTGCGGCCGGTGCCCGAACGAGGTGGGCGAGGTCGGATAGGCGCACGTCAGCGGGCCTGTCGGAGCGGGACACCGCTTTCCGATCTTTCATGGCCGCACACTACTCACCCAAGTTGAACATTCACACTGTCCTCACACCGAAATCACAGTGTCAAAGCCAACATCAACTTTTCTTCCGAAAGCCGCAGATGCGGTGTACACGCGGCCAGTTGGGCCCTACGGCCGTTGCCGCAGCCTCCGCCAGACGGCCTTCGCCGCGTTGTGGCCGGACATGCCGTGCACGCCCGGTCCCGGTGGGGTGGCCGAGGAGCAGATGAAGACGGCCGGGTGCGGGGTGGCGTACGGGGTCAGGGACAGCTTGGGGCGGAGCATGACCTGGAGTCCGCGGACCGCACCGGTGCCGATGTCGCCGCCGACGTAGTTGGCGTTGCGGGCGGCCAGTTGGGGCGGGCCCGCGGTGGCGCGGGCGAGGACACGGTCGCGGAACCCGGGCGCGAAGCGCTCCAGTTGGCGTTCCATGGCGTCGGTGAGGTCGCCGGTCCAGCCGTTGGGGACGTGGCCGTACGCCCAGAAGACGTGCTTGCCCTCCGGGGCGCGGGTCGGGTCGACGAGGCTGGGCTGGACCGTGATCATGAACGGCCGGTCGGGGGCGCGGCCCTCGACGGACGCGGCGCGCAGGGCCGTACTGATCTCCTGGCTGGTGGGGCCGATCTGCACGGTGCCCGCCCTGCGTGCCTCCGGCGCGGTCCACGGCACGGGTCCGTCGAGGGCGTAGTCGACCTTGAACACCCCGGAGCCGTACCGGTAGCCCTCGTAGAAGCGGCCGAAGCCGGCGATGCGGGCCAGTGCGGTGGGCGAGGTGTCGAAGACGTAGGCGCGGGCGGGCGGCAGGTCGTCGAGGCGTTTGACCTCGTAGTCGGTGTGGATCGAGCCGCCGAGGTCCTTCAGGTGGGCGGCGAGGGCGTCGGAGACGGCCTGGGAGCCGCCGCGGGCCACGGGCCAGCCGCGGGCGTGTGCGGCGAGGGCGAAGACCAGGCCGATGGCGCCGGTGGCGGTGCCCGAGAGCGGAGCCATGACATGCGCGACGAGGCCGGAGAACAGGGCCTTGGCCCGTTCGTCGCGGAAGCGGCGCATCAGCCAGGTCGAGGGGGGCAGCCCGACGAGCCCGAAGCGGGCCAGCGTCACCGGGTCGCGGGGCAACGCGGTCGACGGCAGGGACATGAAGTCGCGGACGAGGGCGTCCCACCGGGGCAGGAACGGCTCGACCAGCCTGCGGTACGCGCCCGCGTCACGGGGCCCGAACGAGGCGGCCGTCTCACCGACCGAGCGGGACAGCACGGCGGCGGTACCGTCGGGGAAGGGGTGGGCCATGGGCAGCTCGGCGTGCAGCCACTCAAGGCCGTAGCGCTCCAGGGGCAGGGCACGGAACGCGGGTGAGTTGATGCCGAGCGGGTGGGCCGCGGAGCACGGGTCGTGGTGGAAGCCCGGCAGGGTGAGCTCCTCGGTGCGGGCACCCCCGCCCACGGTGTCCCTGGCCTCGAAGAGGGCCACGGAGAACCCGCGGCGGGCCAGCTCCACGGCGGCGGTCAGTCCGTTCGGCCCCGCACCCACCACGACAGCATCGAGCATCGACGGCACCTTCGGACCCCTTCGTCAGCCGATGGCCAGGGGATCAGGATATGCCGGTGGACCGACAGCCCTCGCGGCGCGGGTGGGTCGGCCGGGTGACGACGGGGCCGCGCGGCGGATCAGGCTCCGGCCGCCAGCAGCCCCGCCACCCGCCGTGCCGTGGCCGCGTCCCGTGCCGCCGTGAAGGGCAGCGTGTTGCCGCCGGTGATGCGGAACGGCTCGCCGGTGAGGGTCAGGTGGGCGCCGCCCGCCTCCTCGACGAGGAGGATGCCCGCCGCGTGGTCCCAGGCGAACTCCCAGGAGAAGGCGGTGGCGTCCAACTCGCCCCGGGCGACGGCGAGATACTCCAGGCCCGCGGAGCCGCAGGGGCGGGGCGCGACGCCGTCCGTCCACAGGCCGAGGAGAGCGTGCTTCTCCGCTTCGGTGGTGTAGTCGGGGTGGGAGGTGGCCACCGTCAGGTCCCGGCCGGGGGCCGGCGGGCCGGCGAACAGCCGCTCGCCCTCGAAGAAGGCGCCGCCGCCCCGTACGGCCTTGGCCAGTTGGTCGCGGGCGGGCGCGTACGTCCAGGAGGCGAGCAGGACGCCGCGCCGGGCGAGCGCGACCAGGGTGCAGAAGCCGTCGTCGCCGTTCACGAACTGCCGGGTCCCGTCGACGGGGTCGACGATCCACACGGGCGCGTCGCCCTGGAGCGCCTCGTAGGTGGCCGGGTCGGCGGCCACCGCCTCCTCGCCGACCACGACGGAGCCCGGCAGCAGGGCTCCGAGCACCTCGGTGAGGTACAGCTCGGCCCGGCGGTCGGCGTCCGTCACCAGGTCGTGCGGGCCGTTCTTCTCGTCGACCTCGTGCGCGGCGAGCCTGCGGAAGCGCGGCATGATCTCGGCCGCGGCGGCCTTGCGGACCGCTTCCTCCACGTCGACCGAGTGGTGGGCGAGAAACTCGTCGATGGTTTCCGTGTCTTGGATCATGCCCTCCATGAGAGCACGCGCCACTGACAATCCGCCCCCGCCGGGTGTACTTCGGGTGGAATCGCCGTGAACACCCCACTCCGGAACGTCCGCTTCACCGGCCCACCGCGTACCCCTGCATGCCTCGCGGGTTCGCCGCCGCCGACAGGATCCCGGTCCGGGGATCCCGGGCGACCGCGCAGAGCCGGCCCTCGGACCAGGGCGGTCCGACGGTCACCTCGTGGCCCCGGCGCTTCAGCTCGGCGCCGATGCCGGGGTCCATGCGGGCCTCCACGGTGACGCTGCCCGGTCGCATGCCGCGGGGGTAGAAGGAGCCGGGGAAGCTGTCGTTGTGCCAGTTCGGGGCGTCGATCGCGCCCTGGAGGTCGAGGCCGCCGCGCACGGACCCGCGCAGGGCGACCGCCAGGAAGAAGTGCAGCTGCCACTGGTCCTGCTGGTCCCCGCCGGGCGTACCGAACGCCATGACCGGCACTCCGTCGCGCAGGGCGAGGGAGGGGGTGAGCGTGGTGCGGGGGCGGCGGCCGGGCGTCAGCGTGTTCGGCAGGCCCTCCTCCAGCCAGGTCATCTGCAGCCGCGTACCGAGCGGGAAGCCCAGTTCGGGAACGACCGGGTTGGACTGGAGCCAGCCACCGCTGGGCGTGGCGGCGACCATGTTGCCCCAGCGGTCGACGACGTCGAGGTGGCAGGTGTCGCCCCGGGTGCTCCCGTCACCGAGCACGGCAGCGTCACTCAGGTCCGGTTCGCCCGGCACCGGCGAGGCCGGATGCTTGGCGACCGTCGGCTCCCCCACCCCCATCGGGCTGAAGCCGGGCTCGTCGGAGAGGACCACGCGCGTGTGGGCGCTGAGGCGTGGCGTCCGGCCGCCGGGGCTTCCGGGCCGCAGCTCGTGGGAGGCCGTGTCACCGACGAGCCTGCGCCGCCGCGCGTTGTACTCCGCCGAGAGCAGCTCGTCCAGCGGCACCTCGGCCGCGTCCCCGTACCAGGCCTCCCGGTCGGCCATGGCGAGCTTGCAGCCCTCGACGAGGAGATGGACGTAGTCAGCGGATCCGTACGGCGGCAGTTCGGGCGGGAGCAGCGCGAGCTGTTGGAGGAGGACGGGACCCTGGCTCCAGGGGCCGGCCTTGCACACGGTCCAGCCGTTCCAGTCGTACGTCGCCGGTGCCTCGTAGCCGGCGGACCAGCCGGCGAGGTCGGCGGCGGTGAGCGTGCCGGTGTGGCGTTCGCCGCTGGTGTCCAGGGTGGGCCGGCCCGCCTGCCGCACCAGGGCCTCGGCGACGAAGCCGGTCCGCCACACCTCCCGCGCGGCCTCGATCTGCGCCTCCCGGTCCCCCGCCCCGGCCACCTCGGCGAGCAGGCGCTCCCAGGTCGCGGCGAGGGCGGGGTTGCGCAGCAGCTCACCCGGGCGGGGCGACTTCCCGCCGGGCAGGTACACCTCGGCCGACGAGGTCCACTCCGTCTCGAACAGCTCACGGACCGTCTCGACGGTCGCGCCGACGTTGTCCACGGGCGCGTGCCCGTGTTCGGCGTACCCGACGGCGTACTTCAGGACATCGGCGAGTGACTTGGTGCCGTGGTCGCGCAGCAGGAGCATCCAGGCGTCGAAGGCGCCCGGAACGGCCGCGGCGAGCGGGCCGGTGCCGGGTACGAGATCCAGTCCGAGCCCCTTGTAGTGGGCGACGGTCGCCCCGGCCGGCGCCACGCCCTGCCCGCACAGCACCCGCACCTCGCCGCCCGCCGGGGCGAGCAGGATCGGCACCTCGCCCGCGGGCCCGTTCAGGTGCGGCTCCACGACGTGCAGCACGAAGGCGCCCGCCACGGCCGCGTCGTAGGCGTTGCCGCCGTCCTCCAGGACGGCCATGGCGGACTGCGAGGCGAGCCAGTGGGTGGAGGACACCATGCCGAAGGATCCTTGCAGCGTGGGTCGGGTGGTGAACTGCATCTCTCACCTGGGTGCTCGCGTGCGTCAGCCGACCCGCCCAGTGGTTCAGCCCCCTCTGGGGAGTGGGGAGTTGGAACTCGGCTGCGGTCGGCTCGATCAGGCAGCAGAGTACCGAGGCGCTGCCCGGCAGCCATACCACCCCAATGCGCCGAGCCGCACTTCAGATCGCTCGCGACCGCGCCCGACGTCACCACGCCTCTGCACGACCATCACGCGGGGTGGCCTGTCAGCCGGGGCTGAGGGGCGAGTGCCTGGCGCGGTAGGCGCGTGGTCCCATTCCGTAGTGGTTCTTGAACGCCCTGGTGAAATGGGAAGCGGCGGACTCACCGAGTCCCCCGCCGCCTTGGCACCAGCCAGGCCGGCTCCCACGATCGTGTACGCCGTGTTCGCGGCCACGTCCTCTCCTCTGCTCCGTTGGCTCTAGGCTGCTGCGCGCCCGGGCCGCAGTCGGGTGTCCAGTTGCTCGTACAGTTCGTTGCCGGAGGCCGTGAACGTGCCGATGCCCTCCTCCTCCAGCACACGCACCACGTCGTCGTAGGACACCCCGAGCGTCTCCAGGTCATCCAGGACCTGTTGGGCTGCCGCATACGTGCCATGGATGGTGTCTCCTTGGATGCGGCCGTGGTCCGCGACCGCGCGCAGTGTCTGCTCCGGCATGGTGCTGACCACCCCTGGGGCCACCAGTTCGTCGACGTAGCGCGTGTCGGCGTAGGCGGGGTCCTTCACTCCGGTGGAGGCCCACAGCGGGCGTTGCGGGCGCATCCCGGCCGCCGTGAGGGCCTTCCATGGGGCTGATGCGCACGCCCGCTCGAAGCGCTGGTAGGCCAGGCGGGCGTTGGCGATCGCGGCCCGTCCGCGCAGCTCACCGGCCTTCGGTGTGCCGATCTCGTCCAGTCGGCTGTCGACCTCGGTGTCCACCCGGCTGACGAAGAACGAGGCCACGGACGCGATGGAGGCGAGGTCACGCCCCGCCGCGTGTGCCCTGCCCATGCCGTCCAGGAAGGCGCGGAGCACCTGGTCGTAACGATCCAGGGAGAAGATCAGCGTCACGTTGATGCTGATGCCCTCGGCGAGCGCCGCGCCGATCGCCTCAAGGCCCTGCTGTGTGGCGGGGATCTTCACGAACAGGTTCGGCCGGTCCACCAGCCACCACAGGGCCCGGGCCTCGGCGACCGTGGCCGCCGTGTCGTGGGCGACGCGCGGGTCCACCTCGAGCGACACCCGCCCGTCGACCCCGCCGCTCGCCTCGTACACCGGGCGCAGCACGTCGCAGGCCCAGCGCACGTCGAACGCGGTCAGCAGCCTGACGGCCTCTTCCACGCGAACCCCGCGCCGGGCAAGATCAGCGACCTGCTCGTCGTAGCGGTCACCCGAGCGCATCGCCTTGGCGAAGATCGTCGGGTTGCTGGTGATGCCCACCACCCGCTGTTCGCTCACCAAGCCGGCCAGCCTGCCACCGGCGAGTCGCTCGCGGCTCAGATCGTCCAGCCAGACCGACACCCCTTGGGCGGCCAGCCGGTCCAGGTTCTCACTCATGACCTTCTCCCTTCCGGCTTCGGGCCCGGCGGGCGGGTGAGCCGGTGGAGGGGCCCACCCACCGCCGCGTCACCTGCTTGCGGCTGCTGCCTGCCGTCAGTGGGACTGCCGCTCGCCGTGGTAGCGCTGGGCGAGCCGGGCGAGGGCGACCGCGCCGAGCAGGAGACCGAAGTCGCGCAGCGCGATGTCGTAGTGGCCGGGGATGGTCAGCAGGTTGACGATGATGCCCGCGAGCCATCCGGCCACGAGCCAGCCCCCGAAGCGTGGGGCGAGAGCGACGGCGATGCCCGCGACGATCTCGATGACACCGACGGCGTACATGGCCGCCTGCGCGCTGCCCGGAACGATGTCGTTGATCCACGGCGCGAGGTAGGTGGGCCAGTCCACGAGCAGGTTGGCGAACTTGTCCAGCCCGAACAGGATCGGCGCCACGGTGAAGCCGGTGCGCAGGATGAGGAACGCCTGGTAGCCGGGGTCGGTGAGTGCGACTCGCCGGGGCGCTGTGGAGGTGGTGGGTGTGGTGGTGGACGCCATGACGCCCCCCCTTCTATCGACAACTCTCACTAACGATAGAAGCGCGCGAATCTTCTTTAGTCAACGGCTATGGGTTTTACACTGGTGTTCGTGGACCACCCGAAAGAAGCACCCCGCCCCGATGTCTCCGCCGTCGCCGCGCTCGACGAGCCGACTCGCAGGAGGCTGTACGACCACGTCGTGCGCCGGCCGGGACCGGTCAGCCGCGACGAAGCCGCCGAGGCCCTCGGCCTCGCCCGGCAGACCGCTGCCTTCCACCTGGACCGCCTGGCGGACGAATCACTGCTCGACGTCGTCTACGAGCGGCGCAGCGGACGCACCGGCCCGGGAGCCGGCCGACCGGCCAAGCTCTACAAGCGCTCCACCAAACAGGTCACCGTCAACCTGCCCGAGCGGCAATACGAACTGGCCGGACGGCTCTTCGCCCAGGCCATGGAGGAATCCGAAACCACCGGCGAACCGGTCCGCGCCGTCCTGCACCGCAAAGCCCACACCCTCGGCACCCAGCTCGCCGGGCAGGGCGGTACGGGCGTGATCGACCTGCTGGAGCGGTACGGGTTCGAGCCTCGCCAGGACGGTGACGCGATCGTGCTGGGCAACTGCCCCTTCCACGCGCTCGCCCGCGAGCACACCCAGACCGTCTGCGGCATGAACCTCCACCTGCTCCACGGCGTCCTCGAAGGCCTCGCCGAGAACAGCCTCCGGGCATGCCTGGCCCCGAGTCCCGGCCACTGCTGCGTCCGCCTGGAGCCGTCTTCCGCCCCGCCCGCGAGCACCGGTGCCTGACGTGCGATTCGCCGCCCGAGTGGACTGCTTTCCCGTGAGGGAAACTGGCCCGCAGAGCCCCCGGGACACTCACGGTGCTTGGCGGATCCTCACTCACCGGCCCTCTCGTTTGCCTGGGGTAGACCGCGGTACTCAGCCAATGTCCGCAGTTCGGGCTGCGGCCAGGTGATCATCTTTGGTCCTTGTGAGGGGTTCGACGGCGGGTGCCGGTCGAAAGTCCTGTGTCACACCTGGCAAGGAGTTCATCATGCGTATTGCGATCATTGGTGCCGGCAACGTCGGTGGTGGTCTGGCCGCGGCGGCTGTCCCAGCGGGCCACGAGGTGACCGTTACGGCCGCACACCGCGATCACGCGGCGAAGGTGGCCGAGCAGACCGGTGCCGTGGAGGCGGCCGGCCCAGCGGAGGCCGCCCGGGATGCGGACGTGGTGGTGCTGGCCGTGCCGGCCGGAGCCGCCTCCGAGGTGTTGAGCCAACTGGGTGAGGCTGCCGTCGCGGGCACGGTGATCGTGGATGCCACCAACCCACTCAACGACACCTATAGCGACTTGACCACCTCTGGTGTCAGCCATGCCGAGCGTCTGACCGCTGCCGCACCCCAGGCGAAGCTGGTCAAGGCGTTCAACACGATCCTGGCCTCGCGGCTGGGCAACCCCAGCGAGGGCGACCAGCCGCTGGACGGCTTCTTCGCGGGCGACGACGAGGGCGCCAAGACCACAGTGGCGCAGCTGTTGGCCTCGCTCGGTTTCCGGCCGATCGACGCCGGAGGTCTTCGCATGGCCCGCTCGCTGGAAGAGCTGGGATTCTTGAACATCAGCCTCAACGCTCGCAACGACTGGCCATGGCAGAGCGGATGGAAGCTCGTCGGCCCCACCGCCTGACCCACCCGGCCATACCGGCGGGGGTGCGGACGCCGCGCAGGTTCCCCGCGCCGGTGTCTCGCCCGACGCTGGGCGGTCTCTGCGACGATCTGACGGACCTTCCTCTCGGTTCGACCGCCAGCGCCTACCGCAGGTACGAGTCAGGCGTGCATTCCGCGCTTCACGAGCGGAGGGTGAGCGTGCCGTCCGGCCCGTGGTCGACGTGTGTGCCGTGGGCGCGGCCGACCCGGTCGAGGGTGGCGCGCAGCCACTCGGTGTCCTCGGGGGAGGCGTGCTCGAGCCGCATCCGCCGCGCCTGGAAGGGCACCATCCGCACCCCGGCCGGTGTGCCGGTGCCGGGCTGTGCCGGGTCGAGCGTGACGAGGTGCAGCAGCCGCAGGTCGTCGCGGTACCGCTCGTAGCCGCCGATCCCCTCGTAGTCGTCGACGAAGTCGCCGCAGCCGTACAGGACGAGCTTTCCCCGGTACCTCTCCAGCGGGCGCGGGTGGTGGGAGGAGTGTCCGTGCACCACGTCCGCTCCGCCGTCGACGAGGGCGCGGGCGAAGCGGACTTCGTCACGGGACACGCCGTAGCCCCAGTTGGCACCCCAGTGGACCGACACCACCACGATGTCGCCGGTCCGCCTCAACTGCCCTATCCGGCAGGTGAGTTCGGCCGCAGCGGCGGCGGACGGCCCGGGCACGAGATCCACGCCCCCGCGCCGGTCGGTCGCGGCCCACTCCTGCGGGATGCCGCTGGACGGCATCCCGCAGGAGAAGACCAGTACGCGGCCGCCTCCGGGCACCGGGACGACGGCCGGCCGCCGTGCCTGCCGCGCGTCGTGTCCCGCGCCCGCCGCCCTGAGCCCGGCGGCCGCCAGGGCGGTGAGCGTCTCGTCGAGGCCGGGGTGCCCGAAGTCGAGGACGTGGTTGTTGGCGAGCGTGCACACGTCGGGGCGGGCGGCGGCCAGGCACGGCAGGTTGGCGGGGTTCATGCGGTAGTGGACCTCCTTGTCGGGCGCGAAGGAGCCGTCCCGCGTCACGCTGGTCTCCAGGTTGACGATCCGGACGTCGGGCGCGGCCCGGTCGAGGACCTCCAGTGCCTCGCCCCAGGGCCAGGAGTAGCCCACCGGCCGCGGGATCGGCCCGTTCGCCGCCTCGGCCAGTTCGACGTAGGCGTGGGCGTCGTGTACGTACGTCTCGCTCAGGACGGGGTCGCCCGGGTGCGGGAGGATCTGGTCGACGCCCCGGCCCAGCATCACGTCACCGCAGAGGGCCAGGGTGACGCTCATGATCGCGGGCCGGGTCAGGCCGCCGCGTGGGGAGCCGGCGCCATGTGGTCGGTGAACCAGTCCCGGGCCAGGTCGGTGACCTGCTCCAGGGCGCCGGGTTCGGCGAAGAGGTGGGTGGCGCCGGGGACGACCGCGAGCCGGTTCTCGCAGTGCAGCCGGGACTGTGCCTCCTGGTTCAGCTCCAGCACCTGCCGGTCCAGCCCTCCCACGATCAGCAGCGTGGGCGCCGTCACCGCCGGCAGCCGGGGCGCCGCCAGGTCGGGCCTGCCGCCCCGGGAGACGATCGCGGCGATCCGCGCGCCCGGCTCGGCGGCCGCGCCGAGCGCCGCGGCCGCGCCGGTGCTGGCGCCGAAGTACCCGACGGGGAGCCCTTCGGTCTCCGGCCGGGCACGCAGCCAGCGGGTGGCGTCGACCAGGCGCCGGGCCAGCAGGACGGTGTCGAAGACGTTGGCCCGGTCGGTCTCCTCCTCCTCGGTGAGCAGGTCGAACAGCAGGGTGCCGAGCCCGGCCCGGTTCAGTCCGGTGGCGACGAACCGGTTGCGGGGGCTGTTGCGGCCGCTGCCGCTGCCGTGGGCGAAGACCACGATCCCGGGCGCGCCCTCGGGCACCGTCAGCTGCCCGGGCAGCACCGTCGCACCGGCCCGCACCAGCACGTCCACCTCCGGGTCCTCGGGCAGGGCGGTGGTGCGCTCCGCGCGCACCGGGCGGGCGACGGACGCTTCGAGACAGGCGACGACCTCATGGTCGCCGGTCTGGGTGAAGTCGTCGTAGTACGGGCCGATCGCGAAGAAGCCCCACGGGGTGTGCAGGCACACCAGTTCGTCGGCGTCGTTGCCGAGCCGCTCGGTCCAGTCCGGCGGTGCCACCGGGACCGCCAGCACGATCCGCACCGCGCCCCGGGCACGGGCGATCCAGCAGGCGGCGCGCGCCGTCGATCCCGTGGCCACGCCGTCGTCGACCACGACGGCCGTGCTCCCCCGGAGCCCGAGCGGGGCCCTGCTGCCCCGATAGCGCCGGGCGCGACTCTCCAGAACGCCCCGCTCACGCTCCTCGACCTGCGCCAGCTCGTCCGGGGTGACGCCCGCACCGCGCATCACGTCCTCGTTGATCACACGAGCGCCGCCCTCACCGATCGCGCCCATTCCCAGCTCCGGCTGCGACGGCACCCCCAGCTTGCGCACCAGGCAGACGTCCAGGGGCGCGTCCAGCGCCCGAGCGACCTCGGCGGCCACGGGAACGCCTCCGCGGGGCAGTCCCAGCACGACCACCCCGGTGCCCTCGAGGTGCCTCAGCCGGGCGGCCAGCTGCCGGCCGGCGTCACGACGATCGGTGAAGTACACGGCCCGGCCCTCCTCGCACGGTCCCGCACCTCCATCCTCGCCCCTGGGGAAGGGAAGCGCAGCATCGCGCGCAGCGCGCCGGCCGCGCGGTTCCTAGACTGGAAGGCATGGTCCGGCCCAACGACGAGGTCGAGGCGCTCCTGCAGGAGTACGCGGACCTCATCGCCGTCACCGGAGGCGACGCGTTCAAGGCCCGCGCCTACGAGAAGGCCGCGCGCGCGATCGGCGGGCACCCCGCCGACGTCTCCCGCCTCGATGTCGCGGGCCTCCGGGAGATCCCGAACGTGGGCAGGTCGATAGCCGAGAAGGTCGTCGAGTACTTCCGTACCGGCAACATCGCGGCGGTCGAGGAGCGCCGGGCCGAGATCCCCGCCGGGGTACGGCAGCTGATGACCATCCCCACCCTCGGCCCGAAGAAGGCGATGGCGCTCTACGAGGACCTGCGCATCTCCTCGGTGGGCGAGCTGACCGACGCCATCAAGGAGGAGCGGCTGCGCGACCTCAAGGGCTTCGGGGAGCGGACCGAGGAGAACATCCTGCACGGCATCGCCCTCATGCGGCAGGCCGGCGAGCGGATCCTGCTGAGCACCGCCACGGAGGCCGCCGAGGAGATCGTCGCGGCGCTCTCCGGGATCAAGGGCTGTGAGAACTGCGCCCCCGCCGGATCGCTGCGCCGTGTGAAGGAGACCGTCGGCGACCTCGACGTCCTGGTCGCCGCCGGCCGGTCGGAGCCCTTCATGGACGCGCTCACCGAACTGCCCTCCACCGCCGAGGTGATCGCACACGGCCGGAAGAAGACCTCGGTCCGTACCGTGCAGGGCGTCCAGGTCGACCTGCGGGTGGTGCCGCCGGAGTCGTGGGGCGCCGCGTTGCAGTACTTCACCGGTTCGAAGGCGCACAACATCCGCACCCGCACCATCGCCGTCCGCCTCGGGCTGAAGCTCTCCGAGTACGGCCTGTTCGAAGTCGAGGGCGGCAGGCGGGTCGCCTCCCGGTCCGAGGACGAGGTGTACGCCAGGCTCGGCCTGCCGTGGATCCCGCCCACGTTGCGCGAGGACCGGGGGGAGATCGAGGCGGGTCTGCGCGACGAACTGCCCGAGGTGGTGACGGAGGGGGACATCAAGGGTGATCTGCACACCCACACCGACCTCACCGACGGCCTCGCCCCGTTGGAGGAGATGGTGGCGGCGGCCGCCGAGCGGGGGTACGCGTACTACGCCGTCACCGACCACGCGCCCAACATGTACATGCAGCGCATGACCGACGCGAAGATCCTCGCGCAGCGTGAGCACGTGCGGTCACTGGACGGCGAACACCACGGGATGCGGCTGCTGCACGGCACCGAGCTCAACATCGGCCCCGAGGGCGAGGTGGACTGGCCCGACGAGTTCCTCCGGGGCTTCGACCTGTGCGTGGCCTCGGTGCACTCCCACTTCGGCATCGGCCGTGCGGCGATGACCCGGCGGATCGTGCGGGCCTGCGAGAACCCCCACGTCAACGTCATCGGCCACCCCACCACCCGTCTGATCGGCAGACGGCCGGGCATCGACGCCGACCTCGACGAGGTGTTCGCCGCCTGCGCCCGCACGGGTACCGCGCTGGAGATCAACGCCCAGCCCGACCGGCTCGACCTGAGCGACGAGGACATCCTCCGCGCCAGGAGCGTCGGGGCGAAGTTCGCCGTCGACAGCGACGCCCACTCCCTGCGCCACCTCGCCTACCTGCGCTACGGGATCGGCCTGGCGCAGCGCGGATGGCTCACCCCGGACGACGTGATCAACACCTGGCCACTGCGGAGGCTGCGCCGGTTCCTGCGCAAGGAACGGTCCGACTGACAGCTTGAACCCACAAGTAACGCGCCGGACATAACGGGACACATGACTTATCGTCAACCGACCTCCGTCACCGCGCCGGTACGGAGCGAGTTCGCACTTCCAACCCACCGGTAGTCATGTGAAACTGTCGTCCCGTCCGCAGTGCGGACCCCTTCCGCACCGTCCCCCACGAAAAGTGCGCCGTGCGTTCTCTCCCCCTGCCGCTCACCCTGACCGCGCGCCTGTCCCCCGTCGTCGTGCTCGCCTGCGCGGGCTGGGCGCTGACGTCCGGCCCGCTCGCCCAGGCGCCGGCCGCCGAACACAAGGCGGAGGGCAGGACGGCCAAACAGTCGTCGGCCTCGGCGCCGTCGACGTCCGCCGAGACCAAGACGTACGCCGCGGCCCCCGCACCCTGTGCCAGTGTGGCCGCGAGCACGGTGAAGTCCCTCGTGCCGGGGGCCAAGGCGGGCGGCAAGGAGATCCCCTCGACGGACACGAACGTGCGCCGCACCTGCTCGTGGAACGCGCTCCAGGGGTACGACTACCGCTGGCTCGACGTCTCCTTCGAGATCACCGACTCGGACGCCGACGCGACGCAGTCCTACACGGACCGCGTGAAGGAGAAGAGCGGCGGCGGCGACGTCCCCGGGCTCGGCGACTCCGCGTACTCCGTCGTGAACCTCACCACCGAGGACAAGCAGCAGACGCGCGAGGGCACGGTCCTGGTCCGCGCCTCCAACGCGCTGGTGATCATCACCTACAACGGCAGTGACTTCGAGTCGAAGAAGGCACCCAGCACGGATGTGATCAACAAGGGTGCCATCAAGGCCGCGAAGGACGCGGTGGCCGCGCTGGAGGGCGGCCGGACGAACTGACCGCCCTCCCCCGGGCACGCGTCACACCTCGGCGGCCTCCCGCCCCCGGCCCCGCAGCAGCATCAGCGCCACGTACAGCACCATCGAGGTGCCCAGGCCCACCGCCCAGCCGTAGTCGGCGAGCGGCTCCAGAGCGGGAACGGGCCGGCCGTCGATCAGCGGCTTGAAGCTGGCGCCGCCGACGGCCAGCACACCGCCGACCAGGAAGGCGACGACGGCCCGCCAGTTCCAGCCGCTGTCGTACCAGTAGCGGCCACCCGTGCGGTACAGGTCCGTCAGGTCCAGCCGGCCCCGGCGCAGGATCCAGTAGTCGGCGATGAGGATGCCGGCGACCGTGCCGAGCAGACCGCCGACCAGGCCGAGCCAGGTGAAGATGTAGCCCTGCGGGTCGGAGTACAGCTTCCACGGGAAGATCAGCACCCCGAGGACGCAGGTGGCGAGCGCGCCGGTCCGGAAACTGATCCTGCGGGGCGCGACGTTGGAGAAGTCGAAGGCCGGCGAGACGAGGTTGGCCGCGATGTTCACCGACAGCGTCGCCACCAGCACGGTCACCAGCGCGAAGAGCAGGCCCACGACGTTGTCCGTCTTCGCGGCGAGCTGTACCGGGTCCCAGATCGTCTCGCCGTACACGGCCTGCGAACCGGAGGTGACCATCACCGACAGCAGCGCGAACAGCGTCATGGTGGTCGGCAGGCCGAGCGCCTGCCCCCAGGTCTGCGCCCTCTGGCTCTTGCCGTAACGGGTGAAATCCGGAATGTTCAGGCTCAATGTGGACCAAAAGCCGATCATGCCCATGAGGGAGGGCCAGAACAGCTTCCAGAAGTCGCCGCCCCAGCCGAGCTTGGAGGGCTGGTCCAGCAGCGGGCCGAAGCCGCCCGCCTTGTTGCTCATCCAGATCAGCATCACGAACGCGCCGACGAGCACGAAGGGCGCCGCCCAGTTCTCGAAGCGGCGGATGGTCTCCATGCCCCGGTAGATGATCGCGACCTGGAGCACCCAGAAGATCGCGAACGACAGCCACATCGTCCACGCGTAGCCGCCGATCTTGCCGACGTCGGTCCAGCCGCTGCCGATCAGCTTCCCGGCGAGGAAGTAGATCGCCTCACCGCCGATCCAGGTCTGGATGCCGAACCAGCCGCACGCCACCAACGCCCTTACGACGGCGGGGAGGTTGGCGCCGCGAATGCCGAAGGAAGCGCGGGCGAAGACCGGGAAGGGGATGCCGTACTTCGGCCCGGCGTGCCCGGTGAGCAGCATCGGGACCAGCACGATCACATTGGCCAGCGCGATCGTCAGCACGGCCTGCTTCCAGTCCATACCGACCGCGATCAGACCGGAGGCCAGGGTCCACGAGGCCGTGTTGTGGGCCATGCCGACCCACAGCGCGGAGAAGTTGTACGTGGTCCAGGTGCGCTTCTCGACGGGGACCGGCAGCAGGTCCTCGTTGGCGTACGGGCCGCTGGGCAGCGGCGAACCAGGAGCGATCTCCACCCGGCCGTCGGCGAGGGTGACTTGTCTGGACGGCGGTATGGCCGTGGGAGCGGTGTCGGTCATGGGCAGGCCAATCAAACGAGGGGCGGATCCGGAAAGGCCGTGCGGGTCTCCGGTTCCCTTCCCGCCGGGGAGGACGGGCAGGGAAGAACTGGAGTGGGGGGTGGGGAGGTGTCGATCCTGGTGTGAGGGTCAGCCGTTGACGGCGGGGATCACCGTCGTGCCGTACGCGTCGATGACCTTCTCCTGCGCGTCGTGCATGTCGTAGACGGCGAACTGGTCGACGCCCAGCTCACGCAGGGCGTTCAGCTTCTCGATGTGCTTCTCGACCGGTCCGACGAGACAGAACCGGTCGACGATCTCGTCCGGCACGAACTGGGTGTCCGGGTTGTCGGCGCGCCCGTGGTGGGAGTAGTCGTACCCCTCACGGGCCTTGATGTAGTCGGTGAGTTCGTCGGGGACGGCGGCGGAGTGCTCGCCGTACTTCGACACCAGGTCGGCGACATGGTTGCCGACCATCCCGCCGAACCAGCGGCACTGCTCGCGCGCGTGGGCGAGCGCCTCGGGCGAGTCGTCGTCGGTGACGTACGCGGGGGCGGCGACGCAGATCTTCACCTCGGACGGGTCGCGTCCGGCGGCGACGGCCGCGTCCTTGACCGCCTTCACCATGTACTCGGTGAGGTAGAGGTCGGCGAGCTGGAGGATGAAGCCGTCGGCCTCCTCGCCCGTCATCTTCAGGGCCTTGGGGCCGTACGCGGCCATCCACACCGGGAGTTCGGCGCCGTCCTTGATCCACGGGAACCTGATCACCGTGCCGCCGAGGTCGGCCTCGCCCCCGCTGCCGAGGGCCCGGATGACCTTCATCGCCTCGCTGATGCGGGCCAGCGTGTTGGGCTTGCGGCCCGCGACGCGCATCGCGGAGTCACCGCGGCCGATGCCGCAGACGGTGCGGTTGCCGAACATGTCGTTGAGGGTGGCGAAGGTGGAGGCGGTGACCTCCCAGGTGCGGGTGCCCGGGTTGGTGACCATCGGGCCGACCGTCAACGTCGTGGTGTTGGCCAGGATCTGACTGTAGATCACGAACGGCTCCTGCCACAGTACGGCGGAGTCGAACGTCCAGCCGTACGTGAAGCCGTTCTGCTCGGCACGCCGCATCAGGCTGACGACCCGCGAGGCCGGCGGGTCGGTCTGCAGGACTAGTCCGAAATCCATGAGCGCCGCTCCTAGTTGAGGTACTGACAGGTGGACCGCGGGGTGAAGACGCCGTGACCCGCGCGCCCGGTGTACTCCCGCTCGGTGATGACGGGTTCGCCACGCGAGAGCACCGTCTCGACACGGCCGGTGACGCTCTTGCCCTCGTACGCCGAGTAGTCGACGTTCATGTGGTGGGTCACGGCGGACAGGACCTGCTCGGCGTTCGGGTCGTAGATCACGACGTCGGCGTCCGCGCCCGGCGCGATGGTGCCCTTCTTCGGGTACATGCCGAACATGCGGGCCGGGGTGGCGCAGGCGATCTCGATCCAGCGGCGGCGCGAGATGTGCCCGTCGACGACGGCCTGGTGGAGCAGGTCCATTCGGTTCTCGACGCCCGGCAGACCGTTGGGGATCTTGGAGAAGTCGCCCCGGCCGAGCTCCTTCTGGCCCACGAAGCAGAAGGGGCAGTGGTCGGTGGAGACCACCTGGAGGTCGTTGGTGCGCAGGCCCCGCCACAGCGCGGCCTGGTGCTCCTTCGGCCTGAGCGGGGTGGAGCACACGTACTTGGCGCCCTCGAAGTCGGGTTCGGCGAGGTTGTCGGTCGACAGGAACAGGTATTGCGGGCAGGTCTCGCCGAAGACGTTCAGCCCCTCGTCGCGCGCCCTGGCCAGCTCGGCGACCGCCTCCTGCGCCGAGACGTGCACGACGTACAGGGGCGCGCCCGCGACCTGCGCGAGCTTGATGGCGCGGTGGGTGGCCTCGGCCTCGAGGAGGGCCTTGCGGACCTCGCCGTGGTAGCGCGGGTCGGTCTCGCCGCGGGCCAGCGCCTGCTCCACGAGCACGTCGATGGCGATGCCGTTCTCGGCGTGCATCATGATCAGACCGCCGTTCTCGGCGGAGCGCTGCATGGCGCGCAGGATCTGGCCGTCGTCGCTGTAGAAGACACCGGGATAGGCCATGAACTGCTTGAAGGAGGTCACCCCTTCCTCGACGAGGTGGTCCATCTCCTTGAGCGTCCCCTGGTTCACGTCGGAGACGATCATGTGGAAGCCGTAGTCGATGGCGCAGTTGCCCTCGGCCTTGGCGTGCCAGGCGTCCAGGCCCTCGCGCAGGGTGTGGCCGACGCTCTGCACCGCGAAGTCGACGATGGTCGTCGTGCCGCCCCAGGCGGCGGCCCGGGTGCCGGTCTCGAAGGTGTCGGAGGCGAAGGTGCCGCCGAACGGCAGCTCCATGTGGGTGTGGGCGTCGACGCCGCCGGGGATGACGTACTTCCCGGTGGCGTCGATGGTCCGCTCAGCAGTGAACGATTCCGCTGCCGGCGTGCCGGAGGCGGCGAGGGCGGCGATGCGGCCGTCCTCGATGAGGACGTCGGCGTGGATCTCGTCGGACGCGGTGATGACGAGGCCACCGCGGATGACGGTACGGCTGCTCATGTTCCCTCTCCTGCCAGGGTGGTTGGTTCGGTCAGGGTGCCGTCAGAGGGCCGTATGCCTCCGGGCGGCGGTCGCGGTAGAACTGCCAGCGGTCGCGGACCTCGCGGAGCTTGGCCAGGTCCAGGTCGCGGACGACGAGCTCGGTCTCCTTGTCGCTCGCCACCTCGCCGACGAACTGGGCCTCCGGGTCGACGAAGTAGCTCGTCCCGTAGAAGTCGTTGTCGCCCAGGTCCTCGACGCCGACCCGGTTGATCGCGCCGACGAAGTACTCGTTGGCGACGGCCGCCGCGGGCTGCTCCAGCTGCCACAGGTAGCGCGACAGGCCGCGCGAGGTGGCCGAGGGGTTGAAGACGATCTCGGCGCCCGCGAGACCGAGCGCCCGCCAGCCCTCCGGGAAGTGGCGGTCGTAGCAGATGTAGACGCCGATCTTGCCGACGGCGGTCTCGAAGACGGGCCAGCCGACGTTCCCCGGACGGAAGTAGAACTTCTCCCAGAAGCCGGGGACCTGCGGGATGTGGTGCTTGCGGTACTTGCCGAGGTACGAGCCGTCCGCGTCGATCACGGCCGCGGTGTTGTAGAGGACTCCGGGCTGCTCCTCCTCGTACATCGGCAGGATCAGGACGATGCCCAGTTCCCTGGCGAGCGCCTGGAAGCGCTGGACGATGGGGCCGTCGGGGATCTGCTCCGCGTACTCGTAGAACGCCTTGTCCTGGACCTGGCAGAAGTAGGGGCCGTAGAACAGCTCCTGGAAGCACAGGACCTGAGCACCCTGCGCGGCCGCGTCGCGGGCCGCCTGCTCGTGCACCTGGATCATCGATTCCTTGTCGCCGGTCCAGGCGGTCTGGAAGAGGGCGGCACGGATCACTTGGCTCATCGGGACCTCCGGTCGCTGGGTGTGCGAGAAGGCTAGGAAGTCCGCGAGCAGGCTTTGAGTTGCACCGTGTCACGTCTGCGGGCGTGTGGCGTGCCACGGTGTCACGCCTTCGCCGTCCCATGTTTCACCGCCGTTTTCCCAGGTCGTTCCATGTTTCACCCCTGTTGCGCGTCATGCGCGAGGAGGGCGATGTGCACCGACGCCGCCTGCTCGAAGTCGTCGAGGTCGACGCCGAGCCGGGCCTGTATCGCCTCCAGCCGGCGGTACAGAGCGGGGCGGGAGACGTGGTGGAGCTGAGCGGTGCGGGACTTGTTGCGGCCGGTGGCGAGGTAGGTCCGCAGGACGGACAGCAGGTCCTCTTCGGCGGCGCGGAGCAGCCCGTCCAGCTCGCGCTCCGCGAAGGACTGCACGTGCGGGTCGTCCCGCAGCAGCCGGATCAGGCCGCGCAGATGGACGTCCCGGAGCCGTACGACGGCCGGGAGGTCGAGCGCGGCCGAGGAGTCGGCCACGGCGTCCGCGACGTGCTGTGCCTCGCGCAGCCCGGCGGGCACGTCGTCCCAGGCGGTACGGGCGTCGGCGGCGGCGACCGTGCGGACGGCACCGGTCTCGGTGCGCAGCCGGGCCGCGAAGTGCGCCACCAGCGCCTGGGCGTCCTGGTCGCGGGCGAGGCTGAGCAGCACGGCGGTCGCCCCGTCGGCCAGCTCGGCGACGAGCCCGGACAGCCCCAGCATCCGCAGGACGCGGTCGAGCCCGGCGGGGTCGCTGTCGCGCACGACCAGCGGGACGAAGGTGCGCCGGTTGACGGGCAGTCCGGCGGCCCTCGCGCGGGGCAGCAGCTGCCTGGCCGGTACGACCCCGGAGACCAGGTCGGTCAGCAGGCTCTGCGCGGACTGCTCCTCCCAGGTGTGGGCGGAGTTGCCGCCGAGCATGCGGTGCAGGACGAGGGCCTCGGCGGCACGGTCGGCGAGGAGTCGTCCCGTGGCGGTGTCGCCGCGGTATCCGCACAGCATGATCTGCCCCCACCGCTCTCCGCGTCCGGCCAGTTCCGCCCGGATCCAGCCGTCGCCCTCGTTGCCGCCGGCCTGCCGGGCGATGCGTTCCCAGTCGCGCAGGACGTCGTCCACCGCGGGCCGCTCCCCCGCGGTGGCGAGGACGCGGTGGGCGAGGTTGGTGACGACGACGGGGCAGGCGCTGTGCTGGGCGACCTCGTCGAGGAGGCGTTGCAGCGGTGCGCCCGCGGTGATGAGCCCGGTGAGCGCCGTGCGGACGGACTCGGAGAGGCTGACCGCGGCGAACTTGCGCCGGACCAGGCGGGCCTGGACCTCCTCCGTCAGCACGGCGAAGGGGAAGGGCCGGTGCAGCACGATCATGGGCAGCCCGCACCGCTCGGCGGCCCGGCGCATCACCTCCGGCGGGGAGGGGAAGGCGCGGCCCAGTCCGAGGACGACGGCCGCGGCCTCCGCGCGGTGCAGCGACTGCACGTACTCGACCTGCTTGGTCTCGTCCCCGGCGAGCAGCACCCCGGTGGTGAGCACCATCTCGCCGCCGCTGAGCATCACACCGACGTCGGGTGCCTCGGCGACGTGCACCCAGCGCACCGGCCGGTCCAGCTGGCCGGCGCCGGCCACCACCTCGGGCTCCCCGGCCAGAACCCGTTCCAGGGTGAGGACCTGGCGGACCGACAGGACGGGCTCCAGGGGTTCCGTGGGCTCCAGCGGATCCAGGGGCTCCAGGGTGGCGGTCATGGCACTCTTCCCTTGCTGAGCTCTGTGACTACGAGGTGCTCCGCAGAGCGTGTTCGAGGATCGCGGCGCCCTCCTCGGCCTCCGCGACGGTGAGGGACAGCGGTGGGGCGATACGCAGGGCGCTGGTGTTGTGGCCGCCGCCCTTGCCGATCAGCAGGCCGCCCTCGCGGGCCGCCTCCAGCACCGCGGCCGCGCGCTCGGGGTCGGCGTCGTCGGTGCCGGGCCTGACCAGCTCGACGCCGAGCATCAGTCCCCGGCCGCGCACCTCCCGTACGCCCGGCACCTGGGCGGCGACCGCCCGCAGCCGCTCGATCAGGAGTCCGCCGACCCGGCGGGCGTTGCCCTGGAGGTCGTGCTCCAGCAGGTAGGCGAGGTTGGCGAGGCCGGCGACCATGGTGACCTGGGTGCCGCCGAACGTCGAGATGCTGTTGGCGTCCAGGCAGTTCATGATGTCGGAGCGGGCGATCACGCCGCCGATGGAGGTGCCGTTGCCGATGCCCTTGGCGAAGGTGACGATGTCCGGCGGGCCGCTGCGCCCGTGGGCCTGCCAGCCCCAGAAGTGCTCGCCGGTGCGTCCCCAGCCGGTCTGCACCTCGTCGGCGATCCACAGGATGCCGCGTTCCTGGAGCACCTCGCGGAAGGCGGCGTACAGGCCGTCCGGGGGTGAGGTGAATCCGCCGACGCCCTGAATGGGTTCGGCGATCAGGGCGGCGGGCGGGCGGGTGTGGCCGAGCAGGTCCCTGAGGTCTTCGACGCAGGCGGCGATGAAGGCGTTGTCGTCGAGGTCGGCGTAGGGGCCGCGGGTGCGCACGCCGCCGTGGACGTAGAGCGTCTGCAGGGGTGACAGGGAGGTCGGGGACCAGCCGCGGTTGCCGGTGATGCCGACCGCGCTGAAGGAGCGGCCGTGGTAGCTGTTGCGCATGGCCAGGATCGTGTTGCTGCGGCGGTACGTCGTCGCCAGCAGCAGCGCCGTGTCGTTGGCCTCGGTGCCGGAGGTGGTGAAGAAGACACGCGCGTCGGGGATGCCGCTCAACTGGGCGATCCGCTCGGCGAGTTCGACCATCGGCCGGTTGAGGTACAGGGTCGACGAGTGGATGATCCGCCCGGCCTGCTCGCTGACCGCCTTGGTCACCTCGGGCAGGGCGTGCGCGGTCATGGTGGTGAGGATGCCGCCGAAGAAGTCGAGGTACCTGTTGCCGTCGGCGTCCCAGACGTGGCGGCCCTCGCCGTGCGTGATCTCCAGCGGGTCCTCGTAGTAGAGGGCGAGCCAGTCCGGCAGGACGTTGCGGTGGCGGGCGTGGAGGTCGCTCACGGCTGCACCAGCCCTTCGTAGGCGTCGGGGCGGCGGTCGCGGTAGAAGGCCCACGTCTGCCGCACTTCCTCGATGAGGTCGAAGTCGAGGTCGCGGACGAGGAGTTGCTCCGTACTGTCGCTGGCCACGTCCCCCACGAACTGGCCCCGTGGGTCGACGAAGTAGCTCGTGCCGTAGAAGTCGTTGTCGCCGTACTCCTCGACGCCGACCCGGTTGATCGCGGCGATGAAGTACTCGTTGGCGACGGCCGCGGCGGGCTGTTCCAGGCGCCAGAGGTGGGAGGAGAGTCCGCGGTGGGTGGCGGAGGGGTTGTAGACGAGCTGGGCGCCGTTGATGCCGAGTTGCCGCCACCCTTCCGGGAAGTGACGGTCGTAGCAGATGTAGACCCCGACCTTCCCGACGGCGGTGTCGAAGACGGGCCAGCCGATGTTGCCCGGGCGGAAGTAGTACTTCTCCCAGAAGCCCTTGACCTGGGGGATGTGGTGCTTGCGGTACTTGCCGAGGTAGGAGCCGTCGGCGTCGATCACGGCCGCGGTGTTGTAGTAGAAGCCCGACTGCTCGATCTCGAACACCGGCACGACGACGACCATGCCGGTCTCCCGGGCGAGCTCCTGCATACGACGCACCGTGGGCCCGTCCGGGACCGGCTCGGCCCAGCGGTAGTGCTCGGCGTCCTGGACCTGGCAGAAGTAGGGCGCGTTGAAGACTTCCTGGAACCCGATGACCTTGGCGCCCTGCCGGGCCGCCTCGCGGGCGTGCTCCTCGTGTTTCGCCACCATGGACGCGGTGTCGCCGGTCCAGGTGGCCTGTACCAGAGCGGCGCGTACGACGTTGGCCATGAGCTGCTCCTTCGACGGGACGCCAGAGCCTCTACGCCCGTAGAAAGCGGGCCGTAGAGGCACGAACGTAAGCCTCACCGGCAGCCTTGCCAAGACCATCGCCGTTAACCCGCTGAGTCCATCCCGTTTCGCACTCCTGTGGGTGAGTGGCGGTACGGGTGAGGGGGGTGTGGCGGGTGGGGCGTCAGGCGGTGTGGCCGGCGACCCGGAGGGCGTGGACGAGGTCCCAGTGGCGTTCGTCCGAGACGCCGCGGGCGGCCTCGACGAGCAACGGAACGAGGGTCCGCGGGTCGGCGTCGACGCTGCGGGCGGCCTCCTCGGGGGTGCGCACGCGGACGTACGCGTCGAGCAGCGCGCGTACCTCACGCTGGCGCCCCTGCACGGCGAGCCCCAGCACGGCCTCCCCTATCTCCGGCGCGGGCCGGGCGACGCCCTGCCGCAGGATCTGCTCCCCGTCTGCCGTGCGTCCGGCCGCGGACAGCGCGTCCGCCGCGGCGACGAGCCGGTCGGCGGGCAGCGAGGCGGCCTCCCAGAGCAGCGTGGCCCAGTCCGCACCCAGCCCGGCGTGCTGGAGCTCGGCCGCGAGCAGCGGGAAGCGAGCGGCCGGCCAGTGCGCGATCTCCACGAGCAGTGCGTGCGCCTCACCGCTGCGGCTCTCCGCCCGTAGCCGCACCAGCCTCTCCACCGTCTCGGCCGTGTCCCGCCGCGCGGTACCGTCCCCCACCGCATCGCCCTGCCGCTCCGGCAGCACATCCGCCTCGGCCGCCCCCGCGAACCTGGCCCCGCGCGGGGTACGTCCGTTGGTGGCAGCGGGCGCGGGCAGCGACGGCACGTCGGTCGGCGCCACGGCAGCGGGGGCGACGACGTCCTCCTCGACCATCCCGGCGAAGCGGGCACTGCCCCGTCGGCGCTTGCGCTGCTTGGGGATGGGGGCGGGGGTGGGGGTCGGGGCGGTGGCCGGGGGGTCCGCCTCGACGGGGGCGGCAACGGGGGCGGTGTCGGAGGCGAGTTTGCCGGCCGCGGCCGACTGCGGGGCGCCCGGGCCGCCGCCGACCGCACTGGCCTCACTGGGCCGGGGCGCGTACTGATCGTGGGTGCCGGTGTCCGAGGCTCCATAGCCGTATTGGTCCGTCACCGGCTCACGCCCGTCACCCGAACGCGCCGCGCTCCCCCGCCGTATCACCTGCGCGTCCCGGATCTGCCCGGCGCCCGCCCGTCGGTCCAACTCCGCCATGCGAGAGCGCAGTTCGGTACAGCGGGCGGTTGCCCGCTCATGGTCGTCGCGGGCCCAGGCGAGGTCGAGGCGGATGGCGTCGGCCTCCTCCCGCGTGGCGGCCGCCGCGAGCATGTGACCGAGGTGGGCCTGCCGTTCGGCCGCGTACCGCTGCTCGCGGAGCATGACGTCGAGCCGGTCTCCGAGGGCGTCACGGCCACCGGGCCGGGCGTCGTAAGCGATGAGCGCGGCGACGCGCAGGGAGCGAGCCCGCTCCTGCTCCTCGGCGGCGACCCGGGGCCCGTACGCCACGGCGAGGTCCTGGAACAACGCCTCCATGACGTCCCAGGGCGGCACTTCGCGCCCTGCGAGGCAGGCTTGCATGCCCTCGGGGTCGCGCTGCCAGAAGACCCCGCACCAGCCGCCGCCCTGATCCAGGCGCGCCAGCAGCCCATCCAGGTAGTTCGCGAACTCCCGCACCTGTCCCGGGAGTTGATCCACAGTCATCGCTCAACTCCCGCCAGACCGAACTCTCCGGTTCGTAGGCAACACCAGCCGTGTTACGGCACGGTCACGAGCGCTTTTCAACGAGTGAGCGGGCGCCTCCTTGCGCGATCTTGACCATTGCGCGCAGACGGATCGAGTGGCAGCCGCCTCACGCCACGACCAGGGCGCACTGCCCGGCCAGCTCGTCCATCGACAGTCCGAGGGCACGCGCGAGCGCCGCCACGGTGAAGAACGCCGGTGTCGGAGCACGCCCGGTCTCGATCTTGCGCAGGGTCTCCGCGGAGATGCCCGCGCTCGCCGCGATCTCGGCCATGCTGCGGTCGCCGCGCGACTCGCGGAGCAGCCGACCGAGCCGCTCGCCGCGTTCATGCTCTTCGGGAGTGAGAGGGGTACGCACCATGCCACCATTCTAATACCGGTATAGTAATTGGCATGGTGGAACTGAAGACAGACACATCGATCGACGCCATGTACGAGGCGGGCCAGGTCGTCGCCAGAGCGCTGACGGCCGTACGTGAGGCCGCTGACGTGGGCGTATCCCTGCTGGAGCTGGACGACGTGGCACGCGAGGTACTGCGCGCCGCGGACGCGAGCTCACCGTTCCTCGGCTATCGGCCCTCCTTCGCGCCCACCGCGTTCCCGGCCGTCCTGTGCACCTCGGTGAACGACGCGATCGTGCACGGCATCCCGACCCGCTACCGACTGCGCGACGGCGACCTCCTCTCCGCCGACTTCGGTGCCAAGCTCGGCGGCTGGGTCGGCGACTCGGCGATCAGCTTCACCGTCGGCCGCCCGCGCCCCGCCGACCTGCGCCTGATCGAGACCGCCGAGCGCGCGCTCGCGGCCGGCATCGAGGCAGCCGTCGTGGGGAACCGCATCGGCGACATCGCCCACGCCATCGGCACGGTCTGCCGGGCCGCCGGCTACGGCATCCCCGACGGCTTCGGCGGCCACGGCATCGGCCGCCACATGCACGAGGACCCCGGCGTCCCCAACGAGGGCCGTCCCGGCCGCGGCCTCCCCCTCCGCCCCGGCATGGTCCTCGCCATCGAACCCATGCTGATCGCCGGCGGCACCGACGGCTATCACGCGGCCCCCGACGGCTGGACCCTCAAGACGAACGACGGCTCCCGGGCGGCCCACGCGGAACACACGGTGGCGATCACGGAGTCAGGACCGAGGATCCTTACCGAGCGACGGTAGACCGGTACCGCCAGGGGCACGGCTGCGTCACTTACTGCAAAGCGGACTTCAGCGCTGAAGCAGCGGACCCTGAATTCGTGGAAGGAATCTTCCAGTGGAATGAGACGCCGTTGCCGTCGACGTAGACCAGGGTGCCACCCTTCTCTGCCGCTGCGATGTCGAACGCGACAGAGTCGGCCTGGTAGGTCTTGGGGGAGACGTCCGGAGCACCCTCGCTGAAACCAACGGGAGCGATCCTCCCCGCCCCTTCGCTGTTCCCTGCCTTGAGGGTCTTTCCGTCAGGTGTCTTCCACCGGAAGCCGCCCTTGCCGGCTGTGGTCCTCACCGAGGTCTTGGAACGGTTCTCGGCTTCGAACCTGACGACAGCGAAGAGACCATGCTCCGGGGTCTCAGCGCCGGCCTTGTCGACGTAGACGACGGCATCCGGAGTGATCTGCGCGGTGCCCCTGCCACCGACTCCGGCCGTGTCGGCGCTCTGCCCGAATTCGAGCTCGGTACGCGGACCCGGCGGCGAATCACTCCTGTCATCTCCGTCGGAACAGGCAGTGAGACTCAGGCAGCAGGCTGCCACGAGCGCGGCTGCTCTGACGATGTGGCGCATGATCCCCCCCGGGTAGAAGCAGACGTAGTATGCAGAGACTGCGCCACGCGGGCAAGTCGGATGGATCATGGCAGTTGGCGGTCAGGCGCCGGGACGCGAGGACGGTTCGGCGTCGCCTGCGTGGGCAGCGAGCAGGGCGGCGCTCACCGGCTGGGTGCCGTCCTGAACCGGAGCCCCGGGCCCACGGCACAGCTCCGCCGTCCCGCCGAGGCCGTCCAGGAAGATCCGCACGGCCGCGTGACCGGACGGCGGCCCGCTCACGCGGCACACGGGGCAGGGATCGGCATGCCGGCGTCGAGGTGTCACTGTGCGGCTCGGCCGCGCGGGTGCCACAGACCACAACGAACCCGCACCCACCACACACCCCCAAGTCGCCGACATGCCCAACCCCCCTCTTCATGCCAAGGTGAGTAAACGGACCCCACCGGTGTAGCCCGGCACGGAAAGGGCACCCGTCGGCACCGCAACGCAAACGCAAGTCGATCGAACGGAACGCCATGACCAGCGGCTTCACCAGCCCGGAGGGCTACGGCGACCCCTTCGGCGAATTCCTGGCCCGCTTCTTCGGCGGCCCCCGCCCCGGCCCCCGTCAGATCAACATCGGCCAGCTCCTCAGCCAGCCCGCCAGGGAGCTCGTACGCGGCGCCGCCCAGTACGCCGCCGAGCACGGCAGTCGCGACCTGGACACGGAGCACCTGCTGCGGGCCGCCCTCGCCGCCGAGCCGACGCGCAGTCTGCTCAGTCGGGCGGGCGCGGACCCGGACTCGATGGCGACGGAGATCGACCAGCGGTCCGGGCCGTCCCAGCACCCGCCGGGCGAGGTTCCGCCGCCCACCTCGCTGTCCCTGACGCCGGCCGCCAAGCGCGCCCTGCTGGACGCGCACGACCTGGCCCGCTCGAAGGGCGCCGGTTACATCGGCCCGGAGCACGTGCTGAGCGCCCTGGCGTCGAACCCGGACTCCGCGGCCGGGCACATCCTGAACTCGGCCCGGTTCGCGCCCACCGGCCTGCCGCCCGAGGCGCCGGAGGCCCCGCAGGCGCGGGCCGAGCGGCAGCGGCCCACGGGGACGCCGACGCTCGACAAGTACGGGCGCGACCTGACCGACCTGGCCCGCCAGGGCGGCATAGACCCGGTGATCGGGCGGGACGACGAGATCGAGCAGACGATCGAGGTGCTCTCCCGGCGCGGCAAGAACAACCCGGTGCTCATCGGTGACGCGGGCGTCGGCAAGACCGCCATCGTGGAGGGGCTCGCCCAGCGGATCGCCGACGGCGACGTGCCGGACGTCCTGACCGGCCGCCGTGTGGTCGCCCTGGACCTGACGGGCGTGGTCGCCGGTACCCGCTTCCGCGGTGACTTCGAGGAGCGGCTGAACAACATCGTCGGTGAGATCCGCGCCCACTCCGACCAGCTGATCGTCTTCATCGACGAGCTGCACACCGTCGTCGGCGCCGGGGGCGGCGGCGAGGGCGGGGCGATGGACGCGAGCAACATCCTCAAGCCGGCCCTGGCCCGCGGCGAGCTGCACATCGTCGGCGCCACCACGCTGGAGGAGTACCGCAAGATCGAGAAGGACGCGGCGCTGGCCCGCCGCTTCCAGCCGATCCTGGTGCCCGAGCCGTCCGTCGGGGACGCGCTGGAGATCCTGCGCGGTCTGCGCGACCGCTACGAGGCCCACCACCAGGTCCGCTACAGCGACGAGGCGCTGGTGGCCGCCGTGGAGCTGTCCGACCGCTATCTCACCGACCGGCGCCTGCCGGACAAGGCGATCGACCTGATCGACCAGGCCGGGGCGCGGGTGCGGCTGGGCGCCCGTACGAAGGGCACGGACGTACGGGCGATGGAGCGCGAGCTGGAGCAGCTCGCGCGGGACAAGGACCAGGCGGCCGCGGACGAGCAGTACGAGCAGGCGTCGCAGCTGCGCGACCGGATCGTGGAGCTGAAGGAGCGGATCGCCCGGGCGGCTCACCACGACGAGGCCGACGAGGGGATGGACCTGCAGGTGACCGCGGAGGCCATCGCCGAGGTGGTCTCCCGGCAGACCGGCGTCCCCGTCAGCCGTCTCACCCAGGAGGAGAAGGAACGCCTGCTCGAGCTGGAGCAACACCTGCACGAGCGGGTGGTGGGCCAGGACGAGGCGGTCGCGGTGGTCGCCGACGCGGTGCTGCGCTCCCGTGCGGGGCTCGCCAGCCCGGACCGGCCCATCGGCAGCTTCCTCTTCCTCGGCCCGACCGGCGTCGGCAAGACGGAACTGGCCCGCGCGCTCGCGGAGGCGCTGTTCAGCAGCGAGGACCGCATGGTGCGCCTGGACATGAGCGAGTACCAGGAGCGGCACACCGTCAGCCGCCTGGTCGGCGCCCCGCCCGGGTACGTCGGGCACGAGGAGGCCGGGCAGCTCACCGAGGTGGTGCGCAGGCACCCGTACTCGCTGCTGCTGCTCGACGAGGTGGAGAAGGCGCACCCGGACGTCTTCAACATCCTGCTCCAGGTCCTCGACGACGGACGGCTCACCGACTCCCAGGGCCGCACGGTGGACTTCACCAACACCGTCATCGTCATGACCAGCAACCTCGGTTCGGAGGCGATCACCCGGCGCGGCGCCGGCATAGGGTTCGGCTCGGGTGGCGCCGAGGCCGACGAGGAGGCGCGGCGGGAGCAGATCCTGCGGCCGCTGCGGGAGCACTTCCGGCCGGAGTTCCTCAACCGCATCGACGAGATCGTGGTGTTCCGCCAGCTCACCGGCGGACAACTGCGGCAGATCACCGACCTCTTGCTGGAGAAGACCCGGCGGCTGCTGCACGCTCAGGGTGTCACGGTCGAGTTCACCGACGCGGCCGTGGACTGGCTCGCCGAGCGCGGCTACCAGCCGGAATACGGCGCCCGTCCGCTGCGCCGCACCATCCAGCGCGAGGTCGACAACCAGATGTCCCGGCTGCTGCTCGACGGACGCCTGTCGGAGGGCGGCCGAGTGACGGTGGACGTGGAGGACACCCGCCTCGCCTTCCGCACGGGCGACGTGCAGCCGGCGCCCGAGCTGTGACGCCCTGAAGGGCGGGTGCTCCTCGGGGAGCGCCCGCCCTTCACGATGATCCACCCGTCACGATGACCTACGGGGCCGGACTCACCACCATCGCCGAGCCGCCGCCCCGCCGTACCTTCTCGGCGGCCGCCAGCCACTTCCCGTCCGGCAGTCGCTGCACGCCGGTCGTGGCCCCGATCTCGGGGTTCAGCTTGAAGGAGTGCCCGATCGCCTCCAACTGCTTCTGCAACTCGCTGCCGTAGAGGCCGGGTTCGAGCTCGGTCTGGGCCGCGTTGCGCTGGCTGGCGCGCGGTGCGGCGATCGCGTCGACGAGCGGGAGCTTGCGGTCGAGGAACTGGGTCAGGGTCTGCAGCACGGTGGTGATGATGGTCGCGCCACCGGGCGAACCCAGCGCCACCACGGGCTTGTCGTGCCGGTCGAGCACGATCGTCGGCGAGATCGACGAGCGCGGCCTCTTGCCCGGACCGGGCAGGTTGGGGTCGTGGACGGCCGGGTTGGCCGGGGCGAAGGAGAAGTCGGTCAGCTCGTTGTTGAGGATGAACCCGCGGCCGGGCACGGTGATGCCGCTGCCGCCGGTCTGCTCGATGGTGAGGGTGTAGGCGACGACGTTGCCCCACTTGTCGGCGACCGTGAGGTGCGTGGTGTTCTCGCCCTCGTACGTCGTGGGCGCCGCCGTGCCGCCCGTCGAGCAGGCCGCCGGACGGCGCGGGTCGCCGGGCGCGAGGGGGCTGGTGAGGACGGCGTCGTCCTTGATGAGGCACGCCCGCGAGTCGGCGTACTTCTGTGACAGCAGTTCCTTCGTCGGTACGTCCTCGAAGGCGGGGTCGCCGACCCAGCGCCCGCGGTCGGCGAACGCGATGCGGCTGGCCTCGATGTAGCGGTGCAGGTACTGGACCTCGGTCGCCTTCGAAAGGTCCGTCTTCTCCAGGATGTTGAGCGCCTCGCCGACGGTGGTTCCGCCGGAGGAGGAGGGCGCGATGGAGTAGACGCCGAGGCCGCGGTACGAGGTCTTCGTGGGCGCCTGGAGCTTGGCGCGGTAGGCCGCCAGGTCCTTGTCGGACAGCTTGCCCGGGCGGGCGTTCCAGCCGGAGCCCGGGTCCACCGGGGGATGGTTCACGGTGTCGACGATGTCGTCGCCCAGCTTGCCGCGGTAGATCGCGCCGATGCCCTTCCGGCCCAACTCGGCGTAGGTGCGGGCCAGATCGGGGTTCTTGAAGGTGGAGCCGACGACGGGGAGCCGGCCGCCGGGCAGGAACAGCTTCGCGGTGTCGGGGAAGTAGCGGAACCGGGTCTCGTTGGCGGCCGTCTGCGAGCGGAAGGTGTCGTCGACGGTGAAGCCGTCGCGGGCGATCCGCTCGGCGGGCTGGAGGACCGTGCCGAGCTTTCTGCTGCCCCACTGGTCGAGTGCCGTCTGCCAGGTGGCGGGCGTGCCCGGGGTGCCGACGCTGAGGCCGCTGCTGACGGCGTCGGCGAAGGCGAGGGGCTTGCCGTTCTCGACGAAGAGGTCGGAGCCGGCGGTCAGCGGGGCGGTCTCCCGGCCGTCGATGGTGTGCACCGTACGGGACTTGGCGTTGTAGTAGACGAAGTAGCCGCCTCCGCCGATGCCGGAGGAGTAGGGCTCGGTGACGCCGAGCGCGGCGGCGGTGGCGACGGCCGCGTCGACGGCGTTGCCGCCCTTCCTGAGGACCTCGATGCCGGCGGCTGAGGCGTCCGCGTCGACGCTGGCCACGGCTCCGCCGTAGCCGACGGCCACGGGAACCTTCTGAGCGGGTGTGCTCGGGGCGGCGGGTGGCGCTGTCGCCCCCACCGACACCACGGCGGCCGAGACCGCCAGGACCGACAGCTTGCGTGCGACAGGGCGACGCATCCGCACCTCCAGTGAGGGACCGTCCGCGCAGCTTAATCCAACGCCCCGGACCCGTCAGGTATCTCGAACACGGGTTTGCGGCGCGCCCGCTACCATGCGCGCCCATGAACGACGACGTGCGCAACATCGCCCTGGGCGTGATAGCCGCCGGTGTCAGTGCCGCGCTCGGTTGGCTGGCCCGCACCTACCTGTGGAAGCGGAAGCTGCGGCGCAAGCAGGCCTTCTTCGGGCTGCCGGACAACTCCGAGTCGCTGCTCGTGGTGAACCGGGAGGCGGGCGGCGCCGAGCTGTCGGTGATGCGGCACGACGTGTTCGCCCTGCTGGAGCTCGCCGCGCTCATCAAGGACTGCAACGCCCACGCCCAGGTCGTCGGCCACGACACGGCCCGTCAGGGCTTCGGCGAACGCACGGAGTTCTGCGTGGGCGGGCCGTCGTCAAATCGCCGCATGCTGGCGCACCTGTCATCGCTGCTGCCGGGCGTCCGGGTGAACATCGGCACCGAGCCCGGGCCGGATCGCGGCGCCTTCCAGATCGGCGACGAGCGTTATCGGATGGAGCCGGGCGGCACCGAGTACGTGCTGCTGGCCCGGCTCACCATGGGTCAGCGCCGTGACGAGCGGCCGGTGTTCCTGTTCTGCGGGCAGAGCGCGATCACCAACCAGGCGGCGACCCGCTATCTCGCCCGCAACCACGAGCGGCTGGCCCGCAAGCACGGCAACGGCTCCTTCGCGCTGCTGCTGAAGGTCGTCAACTCACAGGCGTACGGCCCCGACGTCGTCGAACTCGTCGCCGACGTGACCCGGGCGGCCCAGGCGCCCCTGCCGGAACCGTCCCCCGCTCCACGCACCTCACACCGCGCCTCCTGAATACCTGCACAGGCCAACAATCGTTACTCGCACGTAACTTACCGACGGGTTACCTGCGGTAAAGAACCCCGGTTACCGTCTGGTCACTTTGCACTGACACGAGTGAGGAGTGACCCCGTGGGACACCAGCACCGCAAGGCCCTGCGTACGACCGCCGTGGGCGCCGTCTCCGCGACCCTGGTCGCCGGAGGCGTCCTCGGCCTCGCCCCCGCCGCCCAGGCGGCGGGCACCAGTGTGCGCTTCGTGGACATCGCGGGCGCCGGCGGCACCGTTCTCAAGGCGAACGTCGTCACGCCCGCCGGAGCGGACGGCTCACGCCGCTACCCGTTGGTCGTACTCCCCACGAGCTGGGGCCTGCCCCAGGTCGAATACCTCGCCCAGGCCCAGCAGCTCGCCGACTCCGGGTATGTCGTCCTCACGTACAACGTGCGCGGTTTCTGGCAGTCCGGCGGCGAGATAGAAGTCGCGGGCCCGCCCGACACGGCGGACGCCTCCAAGGTCATCGACTGGGCGCTCGCCCACACCCCCGCCGACGCCCGGCACATCGGCATGGCGGGAGTCTCCTACGGTGCCGGCATCAGCCTGCTCGCCGCCGCGCACGACAAGCGGATCAAGGCGGTCGCCGCGCTCAGCGGCTGGGCCGACCTCATCGGCTCGATCTACTCCGGCCGCACCCAGCACGTCCAGGCCGCCGGACTGCTCGACGGCGCGAGCCTCGTCACCGGCCGCCAGAGCGCCGAACTCCGGCAGATCTTCGACGACTTCTACGCCTCCGACCTGACGCACGAACAGGACATCGTCGACTGGGGGAAGAAACGTTCTGCCGCCACCTACGTGGACCAGCTCAACGCCAACGGCGCCGCCGTCATGCTGGCCAACGCCTGGGGCGACACGATCTTCCCGCCCAACCAGTACGCCGACTTCTACGAGAAGCTGACCGGCCCGAAGAGACTGGAGTTCCGCCCCGGCGACCACGCGACCGCCGAACTGACCGGACTCCTCGGCCTGCCGAACGACGTGTGGAGCGACACCCGGCGCTGGCTCGACCACTACCTCAAGGGCACCGACAACGGCGTCGACCGCGAACTGCCGGTGCGGCTCAAGTCCCGCACCTCGGGCGGCTACGAGGGCTACCCGGACTGGAAGTCGGTCGGCGCCACCAGCCGCAAGATCGACCTGGCGGGCACGACCACCATCCACACCAACGTCGACTCGGGAGCCGACGGCGGGGTCGTCTTCCTGTCCAGCATCCTCGACCAGGCGGCCCAACTGCCCCCGGTGGCCTCGATCCCGCTGCTCCCCCGCCGCTGGGCCGCCGTCTGGCAGTCGGAGAAATACACCACCGCCCGACAAGTGCGGGGCACGGCCCAGTTGCACACCACGGTCACTCCGACCAAGGAGAGCGGCACCCTCGTCGCATACCTGTACGACGTGGGGCCGCTCGGCCTCGGCAAGCTGGTCAGCAACGCGCCGTACACCTTCCACGGGCGTACACCCGGGAAGCCGTTCGGTCTCGACCTGGAGCTGTACTCCACGGCCTACGACGTCCCGGCAGGGCATCGACTCGCCCTGGTGGTCGACACGGTCGACCCGCTCTACATCGAGCACAACCCGTCCGGCGCGCAGCTGACCTTCTCCTCGCCGGCGAACGACCCGTCGTACGTGTCGATTCCGCTGCGCGAGCAGTGATCTCCGGCTGCCGCCGGTCGGGCCTGGCTCCGTGAGCTGCCACCCCCCTACGGTCTCGGGGCCGTGGGGGGACTTCCCCAACCGGCAGCGGCGTCCCGGTTTCGGCCACGGGCATGAACGCCACATCGTAGTCGAGGACCGACACGAAGGTTTTCCCGGTGGGGCGAACTCCGTGTTCGGGGATCAACGTTCGGGGATCGGTGTTCGGGGTCAGTGTTCGGGATCAGTGTTTGAGGATCTTGGAGAGGAGGTCCTTGGCGCGGTCGGTGTTCGGGTGGATGAAGAACTCCTCGGGGATGATGACGACCATCGTCATGCCCTCGACTTGCGGCCCCGGACCTTGACCTGACCCAACGACACGTTCTGCGCGACCGTCTTGCGGGCGAAGGGGTTGAACGCCTGGAAGACCATGCCGACCTCGGCGCGCAGCGATTGACGTCCCGCAGGACATGCAACTCCCCGAAGTACTTGTTGACGTCACGCAGCTCGATCAACGGATCGCCGACCATACGCAGCCCTACTCACTCTCAGCAGCTGTGTCGTGGTTGCCGCAAACTATCCAGACCTGAGTGACGGAAATGCCCGACACGCACCTTTTGTTCATTAGCCGTATTTACGAGGGAACCCGGGCCAGAGGTTCACGATTCGGCCACTTCGGCGTACAGCTGCGACAGCTCGGGCGCCCCGCTGACGGCCCACTCATGACCGGAGGCCACGACGTCGAACTCACGGCCGGATGAGAGCCGTACGACCGGCTGGCCGTCGTCGCGGATCTCCCAGACGGCACCCGGCACGGTACGCACGATCACGGTGCCGAGGTACAGCCCCGCGTCGTTGCCGAGCCAGGACAAGGTCTCCTCGTCGCTCCTCCAGCGCGGCACCAGCTGGTCCAGCGCCTCCAACGAGGCGGCGGAGTCGTCGAGTCGGACACCGCTCTCCGCCGCCTGGGAGCGCAGCAGGTCGCACTCGGCAAGGAGTTCGGCGATGCCCTCGGGATCGAAGGAGCCGGGCTTCTCACTCCGGTGGCCCAGAAAGGGGATCTTCATACCCCCAGCGTGTCATTCGTACCGGCGTACGCACCACAGGCGCGCGGGCGGTCATTTCGGGGCGATTTCACGTCGGATCCACGCATGGTTCGTTGACCTGTCCCGGCCGCCTGCCTAGCTTCGGTGCTTCTTGCGTCCCACCGGCGTGCGGGAGGTGTCGACAGGTGCACCGATCTGTCCGGGGTCCGGCGGTGGTCCTCACCCTGGTGGCCACGGCCCTGGTGCCGGCCTCCTCCACGCCGGCCACCGCCCAGGACCACTCCGCCCCGCTCCCGCTGGAGCGCCTGTTCGACAACACCGCCGTCAGCGACGACGCCGATCCCGACGAGGCGGACTTCGACGGCTCGGGCGCCTCCCTGTCCGCGGCCGACCTCACCGCCGCGGGCTGGACGCCCGGCCGCACGCTCACCGTGCAGGGCGCCCGGCTGACCTGGCCCCGGCGGGCGCCGGGCGAGCCGGACAACGTCCGGGCCGACGGCCAGGCCGTACGCCTGGCCGGGCGCGGCGACGCCCTCGCGTTCCTGGTGGCGGGCACGGGCGGGGCGGAGGCGAGCGGGGCGGGCACGGTCGCGTACGCCGACGGCGGCCACTCCTCCTACCGGCTCGCCGCGCCCGACTGGCGCACCGGACCGCTCGCCACCAAGGCGGTGGCCCTTCCGCACGTCAACACCCCGGATGGGCAACTCGCCGAGAAGGCGCGGCTGTACATGGTCACGGTGCCGCTCACGCGGGGCCGCGAGGTGACCTCCGTACGGCTGCCGCGCGCGGCCGGTCTGCATGTGTTCGCGCTGTCGGTGCGGACCAGGGCGCGGGGCTGGACGGGCAGCTGGGCGACCTCGACGTCCGGGCAGCCGGCCGTCGGGCCGTCGACGGACCGCACGCTACGGCTGGTCGTGCACACGTCGGTGGGCGGGCCACGGGTGCGGCTGCGGTTCGACAACACTTTCGCGTCGGCGCCGGTACGGATCGGGAGTGCGACGGTGGCGGTGCAGGCCGTGGGCGCGACGGCGCGGGAGACACCCGTGCCGCTGTCCTTCGGCAGGTCGCCGGGGACCGAGATCCCGGCGGGGGCGTAGGCGTTCAGCGATCCGCTGGGCTTCCCGGTGCCCCCGGGGGCCGGCCTGCTGGTGAGCTTCCACCTGCCCGGCACGGTGACGGCGGCGCCCGCGCACCGGCTCGCGGTGCAGCGGTCGTACGTCAGCGAGACGGGCGACCACACGGCCGACCCGTCGGCCACCGCCTACACCTCGGCGCTCACCGGTTGGCCGCTGCTGACCGGGGTGGACGTGGGCGGCGGGCCGGGATCCGTGGTGCTGCTCGGCGACTCGATCACCGACGGCGACAAGTCCACGACGGACGCGAACCGGCGGTGGCCGGACGTGCTGGCGGCACGGTTGCTGGAGCAGAACGCGGTGCCCCGCTACGGAGTCCTCAACCAGGGCATCTCGGGCAACCGCGTGGTGACCGACCGCTATCCCGGGGACGGGGTCTCCACCGACCAGGCCGGGGTGAGCGCGCTGCACCGCCTCGACCGGGATGTGTTCGCCCAGACCTCGGCGCGTACGGCGGTGGTGTTCGAGGGGATCAACGATCTGCTGTCGGGCAGGTCGGCCGCGGAGGTCGTAGCCGGGCTCCGTGAGATCGCCGACCGGACCCACGCCCGGGAGTTGCGGCTGCTGGCGGCGACGCTCCTGCCCTGCGAGGGCTGGGCGGGGTGCACGCCCGCCGTGGAGGCGCGGCGGCTCGCCGTCAACGCCTGGATCCGGGACGCCGGTCTGTTCGACGGTGTCCTGGACTTCGACGCGGTGGTACGCGACCCCGACCACCCCACGCGGATGCTGCCGGCCTACGACAGCGGTGACCATCTGCATCCGGGGGACGCGGGGTACGCGGCGCTGGCCCGGGCGGTGGACCTGCGGCTGCTGTGACCGTGCCCCGCGCGGTCACACGTCCAGGTCGACGACCACCGGCGCGTGGTCCGAGGCACCCTTGCCCTTGCGCTCCTCGCGGTCCACGTACGCGTCCTTGACCGCCTTCGCGAACGGCTCGTTGCCGTACACCAGGTCGATGCGCATACCGCGGTTCTTGGGGAAGCAGAGCTGGCGGTAGTCCCAGTACGTGAACGGGTGCTCGTACTTGAGGGGGCGCGGGACCACGTCGGACAGGCCGGTCTCGCGCAGGGACGCCAGGGCGGCACGCTCGGCCGGGGTGACATGGGTGAGTCCCTCGAACGCGGCCACGTCGTGGACGTCGTCGTCCGTCGGCGCCACGTTGTAGTCGCCCATGACCGCGAAGGGGCGGCTGCCGCCCGCGTCGCCCGCGACGGCGGCCTTCAGCGCCTCGAACCACTGGAGCTTGTACGCGTAGTGGGGGTGGTCCACCTCGCGACCGTTCGGCACGTACACCGACCAGACGCGGACCGGGCCGCAGGTCGCGGAGATCGCGCGCGGCTCCGGCGCCCCGTCGTACCCGGGGTCGCCGGGCAGGCCCTTGACCACGTCGTCGACGCCGACGCGGGAGAGCACCGCCACGCCGTTCCACCGGCCGGTCGCGTGGACCGCCGCCTCGTAGCCCAGCTCGCGCAGCTGGTCGAACGGGAACTGCTCCTCCGCGACCTTGGCCTCCTGCAGACAGAGCACGTCCGTGTTGCTGCTCTCCAGCCAGGCCAGCAGCCTCGGGAGGCGAGCGGTGATCGAGTTCACGTTCCAGGTCGCGATGCGCATGCCTCACAACCTACCGGGCGGGTCCGACAACGCGTCCCGCCCGGTTGGTCACACCTGCGCCGAGGCCCCGGGCGCCAGCCGCAGGTGCTCGGAGCCGCCGAGGGCGCCGATCTGGTTGTCGTAGATCGGGCGGGCGAGGTCGGTGAGGAGGGCGTCGTGGATGTCGTAGGCTCGTTGCGGCTTGACCTCGCGGACGTAGTCGATGACCTCGGAGATCTTGCTCCAGGGGGCCATGACCGGCAGCATCAGCGTCTCGACGGCGTGGTCGGGGACGGTGAGGGCGTCGCCCGGGTGGAAGACGCGGCCGCCGTCGACGAGGAAGCCGACGTTGGTGATGCGCGGGAGGTCCGGGTGGATGACGGCGTGGAGCTCGCCGTGGACCTGGATGTCGAAGCCCGCGGCGGTGAAGGTGTCGCCGTGGCCGACGGTGTGGACGCGTCCCGGGAACGCCGCGGAGATCTTCTCCGCGACCGACCTCAGGGTCCAGATCCCCGCGGCCGGGTTGGCCTCCATGGCGGCCCGCAGCCGCTCCTCGTTGAAGTGGTCGGGGTGCTCGTGCGTGACGAGGATCGCGTCGGCGCCGAGGGCCGCGTCCTCCTCGCTGAAGGCCCCGGGGTCCAGGACGAGCGTCCGTCCGTCCTTCTCCAGGCGGACACAGGCGTGCGACATCTTCGTGAGCTTCATGGGTCCATCCTGCCTCTCGTCCCGCGCGAACGGGCAGCGCAGGCAGGTGCTCTTGCCACCCGCCTCAGACGATCATTCGGTGGGGGTGGTCTCCTCGCGGATGACCTGCTGGGCCACCTTGAACGCGCTGTTGGCCGCGGGCACCCCGCAGTAGACCGCGGCCTGGAGCAGAACTTCCTTGATCTCGGCCGGTGTCAGTCCGTTGCGCAGGGCGGCCCTGGTGTGGAAGCCGAGTTCCTCGAGGTGGCCGCCCGCGATCAGGGCGGTGAGGGTGACGCAGCTGCGGGAGCGCCGGTCGAGGCCGGGGCGGTCCCAGATCTCACCCCAGGCGTAGCGGGTGATGAACTCCTGGAAGTCGCCCGAGAAGTCGTCGGCCTGTGCGAGTGCCCGGTCGACGTGTGCGTCCCCGAGCACCTCGCGCCGCACCTTGAGCCCGGCGTCGTACGGGTCGGGCCGCCCCATCACCTGCGGCGGTACGACGACGGCCGGGGCGATCTCGGCGATGGGCGCGGGCTGCGGGGGCGCGGCGGACAGGACCGGCTTGACCGGGGCCGCGGGGATCGCCATCTGGCCGGTGGTCGACTCGAAGGCGGGCTGCCAGGCGGTGGAGAAGTGCCGGACCAGGAGGTCGGTGACGGCGGCGGGCTGCTCCACCGGCACGAGATGGGAGGCGCCGGGGACGACGGCGAGCCGGGCGTCCGGGATGCCGGCGACCAGCGTACGGGCCTCGGCGGGGCCGGTCACCTGGTCGTCGGAGCCGACGAGGACGAGGGTCGGCACGCCGACGCGGGAGAGTTCGGACCGTACGTCGAACGCGGCGAGCGCCTCGCAGGCGGCGATGTAGCAGCCGGGGTCGGTGGTGCGGACCATCTGCACGGCCCAGTCGGTGATCGCGGGCTGGGCGGCGGAGAAGCCGCTGGTGAACCAGCGGTCGGGCGAGGTGCGGGCGATCGGGTCGAGCCCGTTCGTACGGACGATCACGCCGCGCTGCCGGAACTCGTCGGCCGTGCCGAAGCGGGGCGAGGCGGCGATCAGTGCGAGGGAGGCGAGGCGCTCGGGGTGGCGCAGGGCCAGCTCGACGCCGACGGCGCCGCCCAGGGCGCAGCCCGCGTAGCCGAAGCGGTGCACGCCGAGGCTGTCGAGGGTGACGAGGAGTCGTGCGGTGAGGTCGCCGACCGAGCCCGCGGGGTACGCCGGTGCGCCACCGTGCCCCGGCAGGTCGAACCGGAAGACCCGCCACTGCTTGGCCAGCTCCGGGACCTGCCGGTCCCACATGTGCCACGTCGTCCCGAGCGAGGGGCCCAGGATGAGGACCGGGGCGTCTTCGGGCCCGTCGAAGCGGTACTGAAGGGCGGGGGTGCTCGTCTCACTCACCGCTCCAAGCTAGCGTCTGTTTCCGACCCCCGGTCCCATGGGCCCCCAGACCTCACACCCGGCTCCCGCACATCACCGACGAACCCTTACAGCGTCTTCACCGGTGAGGACGAGGTGGGCGTGGGAGAGGGCGTGCGGGGGTGGGGTGCCGCGTGGCGCGGGGACGGGTGGGGGCGCGTGGTGGTGCGCGGTGGTGTCGGTGGGGGCGCGGGGGCCTGAGTGGGGGGCACGGGCGAGCGGGCGCGGGGTGAGGGCACCGGGGGGCGTGGGCGAGCGGGTGCGGGGTGGGGGCACCAGGGGGCGGGCGGGGCAGGAGCCCACCGGAGCACAGGTGGCCGGGCGCGCTGGGTGCCCCTCTGCGCGGTGGGGCAGGGTGGGCGCCCGGCGCGGTGGGACGGGGGGTCGCCGGGCGTGGCCCTCGTCGTTTGCGAGCGAGAGTGTGCGTGAAGGGTCAGAAGTCGGTGGGGGTGCCCAGGCCTGTCAGGGCGCCCACCGGGTCGGGGTCGGGGGTGCCTCGGGGCCACCAGTCGTCGTGGGCCGGTTCCGACTCGTAGGCGTACCACAGGCCGTCGCGGCCGAGGCGGAGCTGGACGTGGCCCCGGGGGTGGGTGAGGCGGTTGCGCCAGGGGCGGAAGGCGGGGAGGTCGGCGGCCAGGAGGAGCGGGCGGGCGCGGTCGAAGCGGCCGGCCGGCGGGTCCCACGGCTCCTCCAGGACGGCGAGGCCGTCGAGCCCGCCCTGCCGCCAGGCGGCGACCGCCCGCGCCAGCTCCGACGGGCTGCGGCCGGTCGCGGAGGCGAGCGAGGAGTACAGGGAGCGCGTCGCCGCGGTGAGCCCGGAACCGGGGCGGGCCGCAGCGATCCGTACCGCGTCCTGCCACAGGGTCAGCTCGCCGGCCTCGTCCCGTCCGGTGCTGAGCAGGGCGTGCGCCCGGGCGGCGGCGTCGGTCGCCAGCTGGTCCAGCGCGAAGGGATCCGGGCCGCCCGGCGCCGCCGGGTACGCCGGTGGCTGCTCCGGGTGCGGGGGCACCGGCAAGGGAGAGGGCAGCGGCGGGAGTCGGCGCTCGGCGAGCGCCTCGGTCGCGCGTACGCCGGGCAGTGGCGCCGGTTCCCGCTCCTGCGCGGCGCGGGCCGCGCGGGTGGCGTTGCGGCGGGACAGGGCGTCGAGCACCTCGCGTTCCCCGCGCCCACGCAGCAGAAGCAGGACGAAGGGGTCGGCGTCGAGCAGGCGCGCGGTCTGGTAGCAGAGGGCGGCGGCGTGCTTGCACGGGTGGCCGCGGTCGGGGCAGCTGCAGTGCGGGTCGAGGTCTCCGGCGCCGGGCAGCAACGGCACTCCGCAGTCGGCGAGAGACTCGGGCATCTCCTTGTCCAGCAGCGCGGCGATGTGCCCCGGCCGCTCCACCGCCGCCTCCAGGAACCGCTCCCAGTCCGCGTCCCCGAGCGTCCGCAGCCGCACCTGTACCCGGTACGGGCGAGGACGGCTGCCCTGCACGTACGCGAGCACGAGCCCCGGTGTGACCGTGATGGCGTCCACATGCCCCTGCTCGGCGTAACCCCGCCCCCGCGCCAGCCGCTTGACGTCCAGCGCGCCCTCCTCCAGCGCCGAGACCCATGCGTTGCCCCACCAGGTCTCGGCGAAGCGGGCGTCCTCACCGTCCGACACGCGGGCCGCGAAGGCCGGGAAGGTACGACGGTGGTCGCCGTCCCGGGCGGGGGCGGCCATGGAACGGGGCTGCCGCGGGGCGGGGTCGGGGTCCGTCGCGGGTGGGGACGGAGGCATGGGCCGGGGTGCAGAGGAGGGGGAAGTGGACGGGAGCGGCGTCGAGGTCCCGTCGCCGGCCTCGGCAGAGCTCCTGTCGTGCGCCTCGGAAGTCGAACTCCGCTGCGTCTGGGTCCCCTCGGTCCCAGGAGAGTTCTCTGCCTCCCCCGGCTCCTCCTCCGCATCCGACGGCATCCGGAACGCACCCGCGAGCAGACTCCGCAGGTCGCGGGCGGCAGGGCCACCGCCATGGCCACCGGGGTCCCGGTCACGGCTCTGGGCACCGGCGGTTCGGTCAGGCCTCACACGCCGGTGGCGGGCCTCGGCCGCCTCCGCACGGGACGACCGTCGGGGGCCCGTCTCGGCTTCCTCCCGGGCCTGGCGGGCCTCGGTGCGAGCAGCACGCAGCGCCTGCCGGGCGACGTCCCCGGGACGCCCACCCCGCTCGGGCAGGGCAGGCACGGCACGCGCGGCGGGCTCTGCCGGGGGCATGGCGGACTCGGCGGGCTGTGTGGGTTCGGCAGGTCCTGCGGGCGTGGCAGGTCCTGCGGGCGTGGCAGGTGCTGCCGGTGTGGCAGGCACGGCACGGTCGCCGGTTCCCCCTTCGTCCACGCCGGCCGAGTCCTCGTCCCCCGCCCCGCGCCGCCCCGCGAGCGCCCGCCGCAGTGCCTCCCGGGCCGCGTCCGCGGGGCGGACCGCATCAGCACCGCGGGGCCCGTCGCCGGTCCGGCCCGCCTCAGCGGGTCGGACCTCACCTTCCCGCGCCGCTCTCAGCGCTCGCCGCGCCGCGTCCGCGGGCCTGTCGGTCGCAGGCTCACCGGCAACCCCCTCATCGGCACCCGCGCCCGTCTCAACAGCACGCGCGCTCGTCTCATCGGCACCCGCGCCCGTCCCCTCGACCCCCGTCTCGTCCCGCCCGTCGGACATCTCGCTCACGCCTCCCTCCGCAGCCTCACGAGGTCGGTCAGTTCACGGTCCGTCAGTTCGGTGAGGGCCGACTCGCCCGAGCCGAGGATCGCGTCGGCGAGGGCGCGCTTGGACGCCAGCATCTCGGCGATGCGGTCCTCGACCGTGCCCTCGGTGATGAGGCGGTGGACCTGGACGGGCTGGGTCTGGCCGATGCGGTAGGCACGGTCGGTGGCCTGTTCCTCGACGGCGGGGTTCCACCAGCGGTCGAAGTGGACGACGTGTCCCGCGCGGGTGAGGTTCAGGCCGGTGCCGGCGGCTTTCAGGGACAGGACCAGGACCGGGGTCGTGCCGTTCTGGAAGCGGTCCACCATCCGTTCGCGTTCCGGTACGGGCGTGCCGCCGTGCAGCAGCTCGACCGGTACCGCGCGGACGGCCAGGTGGGAGGTGATCAGGCGGGCCATCCCGACGTACTGCGTGAAGACCAGCGCGGAGCCGTCCTCGGCCAGCAGGGTGTCCAACAGCTCGTCGAGCAGCGCGAGTTTGCCGGAGCGGGCGGCGAGACCGTCACCGGCGGCCGCTTCCTGCTTGAGGTACAGCGCCGGGTGGTCGCAGATCTGCTTCAGCGCGCCCAGCAGCTTGAGGACCAGGCCCCGGCGGGCGATGCCGTCCGCCGTCTCGATGGCCAGCATCGACTCGCGCACCACCGCCTCGTACAGCGCGGCCTGTTCGCGGGTGAGCGGGACCGGGTGGTCCGTCTCCGTCTTCGGCGGCAGCTCGGGGACGATCCCTGGGTCGGACTTCTTCCGGCGGAGCAGGAAGGGGCGCACCAGGCGGGCCAGGCGCTCCACCGCCTCCGTGTCCTCACCGGTCTCCACCGCGCGCGCGTGCCGGGCGCGGAACGACTTCAGGGGGCCGAGGAGTCCCGGGGTCGTCCAGTCCAGCAGCGCCCAGAGTTCCGACAGGTTGTTCTCGACCGGGGTGCCGGTCAGGGCCACGCGCGCGGGGGCGGGGATCGTGCGCAGGGCTTTCGCCGTCGCCGAGTAGGGGTTCTTGACGTGCTGGGCCTCGTCCGCGACGACCATGCCCCAGGTCTGCGCCGCCAGTGTCGGTGCGGCCGAACGCATCGTGCCGTACGTCGTGAGGACGAAGCCGCCGGTCAGGCCGTCGAGGGTGCGTTCCGGACCGTGGAAGCGGCGGACGGGGACGCCGGGCGCGAAACGGGTGATCTCCCGCTGCCAGTTGCCGAGCAGGGAGGCTGGGCAGACCACCAGCGTCGGTTCACCGCCGGCTCGTTTCAGGTGCAGGGCGATCAGTGTGATCGTCTTGCCGAGGCCCATGTCGTCGGCGAGGCAGCCGCCGAGGCCGAGGGAGGTCATGAGGTCGAGCCAGGCCAGTCCGCGGAGTTGGTAGTCACGCAGGGTCGCGTGCAGGCCTGCGGGCGGCTCGGCGGGCCGCAGTCCGGCGGTCAGTCGGTCGCGCAGGGCGGCCAACGCACCGACGGGGACCGCCTCGACCGGCTCCCCGTCGACCTCGGCGGTGCCGGTGAGCGCCACGGACAGCGCGTCGACCGGGTCGAGCAGCCCGAGTTCACGTTTGCGGGCCTTGCGCACGAGGGCCGGGTCGACCAGGACCCACTGGTCGCGGAGGCGGACGACCGGTCGGTGGGCCTCCGCGAGGGCGTCCATCTCGGCCTCGCTGAGCGGGTCGCCGCCGAGCGCCAACTGCCAGCGGAACTGCAGCAGTTCCTCGCTCTCGAAGAAGCCGGTGCCATCGGTCGCCGAGCCCGGCGCGGGTCGAACGACCGCCGCCGCGCTCAGGTCGTGCGCGAGGTCCCGCGGCCAGTGGACGGCGACTCCGGCGGCCGCGAGCCGGGTGGCCGCCACGCCGAGCAGATCGCTCAGCTCCTCCTCGGTCAGGGCCAGGACGTCGGGCGCGTCCTGGTCGGCGAGCCGGGCCAGCGGTGACCAGACCCGGGCCGCGCGCCGCACGGCGAGGGCCGCGTCCACGCGCGCGCGGGGACCGAACGCGGTGTCCGCCTCGCCCGCCCACAGCGCCGCCGCGTCGGCCACCAGGGTGGGGTCGGCGAGGCTGTGGACCTGGACGATCGCCGCGCCGGCGGCCCGTACGGCACCGGCCTCGTCGAACAGGTCGTACGCCGAGAGGTCCAGGCGCAGCGAGATCCGCACGCCTGCGTCCATGCCGGCGGCGACTTCGGCGGCCCACTCGTGGGCGTCGGGCAGGCGGTGGGGGCGGCGGTCGGCGAAGGGCTTTCCGGCGGAGTAGGGCGCGGCGGGGGTGCGGGGCAGGGTGTCCGCGACCGCGTCCAGGAAGGCGCGCATCAGCGCTTCCGGCTGCGGCAGGCGCAGGGGGCCGGGACCGGGCAGCGGGACGGCATGGCCCTCGTACGGCAGGGCCGCGGCGACCGCGCGGAGGTGGGCGATGTCGTCCGGATCGAGGGGGCCCGCGCGCCAGGCGTCGTGTCCGGTGGCGGTGAGGCCGGGCAGCAGCCGGCCGCGCGCGGCGAGCCGCAGGGCGTGCAGCGCGGCCGCGCCCCAGCAGGCGGTGGCGGGGTGGGCGGCGGGGTCGCGGGGGGCGCGGACGAGCAGCGGGAGCGCCTCGGCGAGGGACAGGGACAGGGCGGGGGTGGTCCGGCGTCGCGCTCCGGCGCCATGGCGTCGTACGACGGTGAGCTCGGTGGGCGTGGCGGGCAGGTCGCCGCCCTCGGGGTCCCAGAACGCGACCCGTCCGTCGCGCGGGAGGGGCGCGGGCAGGAAGACGGCCGCGAGACCCACGGGGACCGGCTCCCCCGCTCCCTCGGACACCCCTGCCCTCCCGGTCACCGATGCGGTGTCGGTCATATGCTCTGTTCACCTCCCGCCCTCGAGTCGGATCAGTTGTCTTCGACTCTACGGGCGGGGTCTGACAATCGGTCCCGGCGACCGCTCAGGGGCCGACCGGCCGCTCCGGAACCGGCCCGGTCAAGGAACTGTCCGTGAGACGACGTAGATCATCGGGCGGTCGGGGTCGGCGAGGTTCACCACGACGTCCTGGGTGGGTGCCGGGTTCTTCTGGTGGTGGGCGAGGCCCCACCACGGGCCGGGGCCGGTGAACTTCCAGCCGGTGACCTTCTGGTCGCGGTGGCCGATGGCGATGTCGTCCTGCTTCAGCCGGGTCCGGTCGGTGCCGAGGGCCTGCAGGAAGACGTCCAGGTTGGGAGCGGTGGTCTGGAACTGGACGTAGAGACGGCTGGTCTTCCAGTTGTTCGTCTCGTAGTAGGCGACCCTCTTGGAGGGGTGCGGGATCGGCACGTTGTAGAGGCGGCGCTGGACCGTCGAGGGCCAGCCCGCGGTCAGGCCGGTCGCCGAGTACTTCGCCTCCTTGTCCTTGCCGCTGTCGCGGCTCTGGTTGGCGGAGATCACCAGGTAGCCGGCCGGGACACCGATGAGCAGCACGATGATCAGCAGGGTGATGGCCCTGCGGCGGATCATGTGGCGGCGGTCCTCGGCCGGCTCGGGCGGCTCGTCCGGGGGCGTGGCCTGGCGGGGCAGCGAGGCCGTCATGCCGTGTCCCGGGTACGGCGGACGGCCTCCGCGTACCGCTCGTAGCGCTCGTACCGCTCCACCCGGCGCCGCTTGGCGCGCCGGAAGCGCCGGGCCACGAGACGTGCGAGGTCCGCGGCGCCGACCATGCCGGCCTCGGGGCCGAGCTGGGCGCGGACGATACGGGCCTCGGGGCGGTAGCCGCGCCCGGTGAGGTGACGCTTGAAGGCGTCCCGCGCGGGGCCGATCAGCAGGTCGTCGGCGGCCGACACACCGCCGCCGATGACGAAGCAGGAGGGGTCGAGGGCGGCCGCCAGGTTCGCGATGCCGACGCCGAGCCACTGGCCGATGTCCTGGAGCAGTTCGACGCACATGGCGTCGCCGTCACGGGCCAGTTCGGTGATCATCGGACCGGTGATGTCGGCGATGTTGCCCTTGACGTGCTCGATGATCCCGTACGCCACCGGGGAGTCGGCGGCGGCCAGTTCCCTGGCCTCCCTGACCAGTGCGTTGCCCGAGCTGTACTGCTCCCAGCACCCGCGGTTGCCGCACGGGCAGCGGTGGCCGCCGGGGACGACCTGCATATGGCCGAACTCCCCCGCGACGCCGTACTTGCCGCGCTTGACCTGGCCGTCCTCGAGGATCGCGCCGCCGATACCGGTGCCGAGCGTGATCATGACGAGGTGGTCCTCGCCGCGGCCGGCGCCGAAGCGCCACTCGGCCCAGGCGGCGGTGTTGGCGTCGTTGTCGACGAGGACGGGGACCGCGAGGCGCCCTGCGATGCGGTCGCGCAGCGGCTCGTTGCGCCAGGACAGGTGGGGGGCGAACAGGACGCGGTTGCGGTCGGCGTCGACCCAGCCCGCGGCGCCGATCCCGACGGCGTGCACGTCGTGCCGGTCGGACAGGTCCAGGACCAGCTCGACGATGGTGTCCTCGACGACCTTGGGGCTCTTGGACTTGTCCGGGGTCTCCGTGCGGACCTTCTCCAGGATGTTCCCGTCGGCGTCGACGACGCCCGCCATCACCTTCGTGCCGCCGATGTCGATGCCGACCGTGGGCACGCGGGGTGCGGTCAGGTGCGAGCGGCGCTCCCGGGTGCCGACCGTGCGGAGTGCGGGGGCGCGCCGGGAGCCGATGGGGGCGCTGAGGTCGCGGTAGGTGCTCATCGGGGCTGATTCTGCCTCACGGTGGTGCGGAGTGCGGTGCCGGGGAGCGGCGGGGTGGTGCCTGTCCTGTGCCGGGTGCGGGTCGTTCGTGGCTGGTCGCGCCGTTCCCCGCGCCCCTACCCGGCGTGTCGCGATTCGTGCCCCACAACGCCGATCCCGTTGCCGTCTGCGGAGTCCTTTCCGGATCGCATTGTCCGGACAATGCGACGAAGATGCGGAAGCCTCAGGGGCGTACCAGGAGCTGGAACTCGAACGAGTAGCGGCTCGGGCGATAGGTGTGGTCGCCGAACTCGACGGCGCGGCCCGTGTCGTCGAAGGTGGTGCGCTGCATGGTGAGGAGGGGTGCGCCCTCCGGTTCGGCGAGGCGTTCCGCCTCGGCGGCGGTGGCGGCGCGGGCGCCGATGGACTGGCGGGCGCTGTGGAGGGTGATGCCGGCGGCTCGCATCAGCCGGTACAGGCCGGTGGCCTCCAGTTGCGCGGTGTCCATGTCGAACAGGCCGGTCGGCAGGTGGTTGCACAGGTACGCCATCGGCTCGCCGTGGGCGAGACGCAGCCGTTCCACGCGGTGTACGTCGCTGTCCTCGGCCACGCCGAGTGCGGCGGCGACCTCCGCGGTCGCCGGGACGACGGTGTTGACGAGGACCCTGGTGGCCGGGCGCTGTCCGGCCGCCTCCAGGTCGTCGTAGAGGCTGCTGAGCTCCAGGGGGCGCTTGACCTGGCTGTGCACGACCTGCGTACCGACCCCTCGGCGGCGCACCAGGAGGCCCTTGTCGACGAGGGACTGAATGGCCTGGCGGACGGTCGGCCGGGACAGGCCGAGCCGTGCGGCGAGCTCGATCTCGTTGCCGAGCAGGCTGCCGGGGGTCAGCGTGCCGTGCTCGATCGCGGCCTCCAGCTGCTGGGACAGCTGGAAGTACAACGGCACGGGAGAGCTCCGGTCCACACGGAGCTCGAGCTGCACGGTCGGGTCCACTTCTGGTTTCGGCACGGGCCGAGCGTAGCTCCGCGGCCGGTTGACGGGAAGTTGTGTAGTTCGATTGTCCGGACATACGCATTGACATCGCCGGGGCTCCGTGGCCACTTTGTTTTCATGCGCATCGGGGTTATCGGTACAGGTCGCATCGGCGCGATTCATGCCAACACACTCAGCCGCCACCGTGAGGTCGGTTCCCTGATCCTCACGGACGCGGACCCGTCGCGGGCGCAGGAGCTCGCGGGGCGGCTCGGGGAGACGGCGGCGCCGGGCGTGGACGAGATCTTCAGGTGGGGCGTGGACGCGGTGGTGATCACCACGGCCACCGAGGCACACGCCGAGCTGATCGGTCGGGCGGCCCGGTCGGGGCTGCCTGTGTTCTGCGAGAAACCCATCGCGCTCGACCTGTCGGGGACCTTACAGGCGATCGCCGAGGTGGAGACGGCCGGAACGATCCTTCAGATGGGGTTCCAGCGGCGCTTCGACACGGGCTACACGGGGGCGCGGGACGCGGTGCGGTCGGGGCGGCTGGGCCGGTTGCACACGGTCCGGGCGGTGTCGTCGGACCAGACGCCGCCCGCGGCCGCCTGGCTGCCGCTGTCCGGCGGGCTGTTCCGGGACACGCTGATCCACGACTTCGACATGCTGCGCTGGGTGACCGGGCGCGAGGTGGTGGACGCGTACGCCGCGGGGTCCGACGCGGGGCCGCCGATGTTCCGCGAGGCGGGGGACGTCGACACGGCGGCGGCGGTCCTCACCCTCGACGACGGCACGCTCGCCACGGCCACGGCGACGCGGCTGAACGGGGCGGGCTACGACGTGCGCATGGAGCTGGCCGGGGAGCTCGACCAGATCGTCGTGGGGCTCGACGACCGTACGCCGATCGCCTCCACGGAGCCGACGGGGCCACCCGCCGCCGACAAGCCGTGGGGCGGCTTCCTGGAGCGGTTCGCTCCCGCCTACGAGGCCGAGCTGGCGGCGTTCGTCGAGGTGGTGCGGGGTGAGCGGGCGAACCCGTGTGATGGGCGTGAGGCATTGCAGGCCCTGAGGATCGCCGACGCCTGCGACACGTCGCGCAGGGAGCGCAGACCCGTGGCTCTGTCCGAGGTGCCGGGCGGCTGAGCGGACCCGGCGTTCCGAGGTGTCGCGCTGCCTGCCCCTACCAGCGCACCGGCAGGCTCCGCATCCCCCGCATCAGCATGCCCGGCAGCCACTCCCCGGGTGGGCCGTCGAGGGTGAGGGTGGGGAAGCGCTCGAGGAGGGTGCGGATCGCGGCGCGGGCTTCGAGGCGGGCCAGAGGGGCGCCGAGGCAGTAGTGGATGCCGTGGCCGAAGGCGAGGTGGGCCCGGGTGTCGCGGTGGATGTCGAAGTGGGCGGGATCGGGGTAGCGGGCGGGGTCGCGGTCGGCTGCGGCGAGGCCGATCATGACCGCCTCGCCCTGGCCGATGGTTGTGCCGCCGATCTCCAGGGGTTCGGCGGCGTACCGGAACGTCGCGTTCTCCACCGGCCCCTCGTAGCGCAGCATTTCTTCGACCGCGCCGTCGAGCAGGGTCATGTCGGCGCGCAGCGCGGCGAGTTGGTCGGGGTGGGTGAGCAGGGCGTGGACGCCGTTGGCGATGAGGTTGACCGTGGTCTCGAAGCCCGCGATGAGCAGGATGAAGGCCATCCCTCGCAGCTCCCCCGGCGAGAGTCGGTCGCCGTCCTCCGCCGTGGTGCGGATCAGGTCGCTCAGCAGGTCGTCGCTCGCACCGGCGCGGCGCTTGTCCTCGATCAGTTCGGTGAGGTACGCGGCGAGGCGGACGAACGCGTCGTGCTCGCTGTCCGCGCTGGTGGGCGCGACGGCCTCCGTCGTCAGTTCGCGGAACGCCCTGCGGTCCAGCTCGGGGACGCCGAGCAGCTCGCAGATCACGGTGAGGGGCAGCGGGTAGGCGAACGACTCCACGAGGTCGGCGCGGCCCTGCGGCAGCATCGCGTCGAGCAGGTCGTCGGTGATCCGCTGGATCCGGGGCCGCAGCTCCTCCACCCGGCGTGGGGTGAACGCGCGCGAGACGAGGGCGCGCAGCCGTGTGTGCTGGGGCGGGTCGGCGACCAGGAGGTACTTGCCGATCAGCTGCTCGTCGAGGAAGACCACGCCGATGCGGCTGCCGTCCTTGGACAGGCGGGGGTCGGCGAGCGCGGCCCGGGCCTCCTCGTGTCCGACGACCAGCCAGGTCTCGTGGTGCGCGTCGGGCGGAGGCAGCCGCACCCGGTGCACCGGGCCGCGCTCCCTCAGCCGCTCGTACACCCCGTGCGGGTTCTGCTGGAATCCGGCGCCGAACTCCCCCAGGTCGATCACGTCCGCCATGACGTCCCCCCTCCCGTTACCGTGCCAACGCGCGACGTCGGCGCTCAGTGCCCGTCGTCGTCCAGGAGTTCCGCGTCGTAGGCCAACAGGGCGATCTGCACCCGGTTGTTGAGGTCGAGCTTGGCCAGGATGCGGGAGACGTGGGTCTTGACCGTGGCGACGCTCATGTACAGGCCGGTGGCGATCTCGGCGTTGGACAGGCCCCGGCCGACGGCGACGGCGACCTCGCGTTCGCGGTCGTTGAGGGTGGCGATCCGCTCACGCGCGCGTGCGTGGCGCGTGTCGGCGGCGGTACCGGCCGCGTGCCGCATCAACTGGCGGGTCACGGTGGGCGACAATACGGGGTCGCCGACCGCGACCCGGCGTACCGCGTCGAGGATCTCGGCGGGCGGAGTGTCCTTGAGGACGAATCCGGCGGCACCCGCGCGCAAGGCGCGCAGCACCTGTTCGTCGGCGTGGAAGGTGGTGAGGACGACGACCTGCGGGGCGTCCTCGCGGCGCCGCAGCAGTTCCGTGGCCGTCAGACCGTCCACCGTGGGCATCCGGATGTCCATCAGGACGACGTCCGGGCGGGTGCGGTCGACCAGCGCCTCGACCTCGCCGCCGTCCGCGGCCTCGCCGACGATCTCGATGTCCTCGGCGCCGCCCATCATGAAGGCCAGGCCGGTCCGCACGAGGGGGTCGTCGTCGACGAGGAGGAGTCTGATGACAGTCATGGGGCTTACGTAACCACGGGGCGCGGGGCAGGGGTTGACGCTCGTACCGGGTTCGTCGAGAGGGCCGGGGATCAGGGAGTCGTCGGCCTCCCCGCTCATCCCCACGGCAGCCACGTCCGCACCGCGAAACCCCCGTCCTCCTGCGGCCCGTGGGTCAGGCGGCCCCCGGCCAGCGTCGCCCGTTCCGTCAGGCCGATCAGGCCCTGGCCGGAGCCGGGGACGGCAGGGACCTCGCCCTCGGGGGCCGGGTTGTGGACCGACAGGGTGAGGCCCTCGCCCGGGGCGCCGGTGACGGAGACCGTGACCTCCGTGCCGGGGGCGTGCTTGCGGGCGTTGGTGAGGGCCTCCTGGGCGATGCGGTAGGCGGTGCGGCCCACGGAGGCGGGGACGGCGGCGGGGTCGGTGACGCGGCCGTCCAGGACGACTTTCATCCCGGCCTCACGGGACTCGGCAACCAGCGCGTCCAACGCGGCGAGGGTGGGCTGGGGGCGGCCCGCGTCCTCCGAGTCGCCCGCGCGCAGCACGCCGATGATCTCCCGGAGATCCTGGAGGGCCTCGTGGGCGCTCTCCCGGATCACGCCGGCCGCCCGCGCGATCTCCTCGCGGGGCGCGTCCGGCCGGAACTCCAGCCCGCCCGCGTGCACGCTGAGCAGGGTCAGCCGGTGCGCGAGCACGTCGTGCATCTCCCGGGCGATGGCCTCGCGGGCCAGCCGCTGGGCCTGCTCGGCGCGCAACCGCGCCTCCGTCTCGGCGCGCCGCGTCCGGTCCCGCAGGCTCAGCAGGAGCTGCCGTTTGGACCGTACGAGCATGCCCCAGCCGATGACGGCGACGGTGAGCAGCACGGCGAAGGCGACCACGACCCGGAACGGCGCGTCGGGGTCGGGGCGCAGGTGGTAGAAGAGCGGCAGCAGGGCCAAGGAGGCGCCGCCGATCCAGGCCACGTACCGCAGCGGCCGGTGCACGGCGAGGGTGAAGAGGGCGACCAGGCAGGCGCCGCCCGAGGTGCTCGACAGGAAGCCGACGGGGACCGTCGCGAGCGCGAGGCCGACCGGCCAGCGGCGGCGCAGCCACACCGCGGCGCAGGCCAGAGCGCCCAGGTACTGGTCGGCGACGGCCCAGGCCTGCGGGAGGTTCGTCTCGTGCTTCACGGTCTCCGCGGCCGCGAGGCCGATGGCGATGGCCAGGAAGAAGCAGGAGAAGTCGACCATCCAGTCGCGCGCGGTGCGCCGTGGCCGCCCCGAGCGTCCCGTGTCGGGGTCGAACTCGTGGACCACCGCGGACGGAAACAGCCATCGACGCCCAGCGAACGCCGGCGGGGCCCCCGCCGGCCTGTCACCCATCACGGTCGACCAATCTATGCGGGAGGCGTTCCCTCCGCCCTGGTCCGACGGGGATCACCGACCAAAGTCGCGATACCGCAGACTTTCGGCGCGCCGACCCCGGCCCGAGGGGGACTTCCGCCGGGCGTGCCTCGCCCCGCGGCCGTTGTGCGTGAGGGGTCCGCGGGGCGAGGGTTCTGCTCATGAAACAGGTGCTGGAGGTAATCGGGTTCATCGCCTTCGTGCAGGGCGTGATGGGCCTGTTGCACGAGTTCACCCACTGGGACGTGGGTCTTCTGCAACGACTGGACTTCCTCGACGGTTACGGCGTCTTCGCGAGCGTCGTGCTGATCGTGCTGGCGTGCGCGCTGTTCGCCGTGGCCGAGAGCCGTAAGCCCCAGTAGGGCCGTGAGCCTGAGTCAGCGCCGTGAGCCCGAGTGGGCCGTGAGCCCCGCTTGAGCCGAAGCCTCAGCAGTCGTAGTCGACCAGGTCGAACGTGGCGTAGTGGTCGGCGGTGTAGTAGTCCTCCTCGTTCCGCTGACCGGTGACGATGCGGCGCGCGCCGCGCGTGGAGGAGCCCGGCGTCTTGACCGTGTACTCGTGGTAGTAGCTGGAGGACTGCCTGGGCAGGACGCGTTCCCGGTTCTGGAAGACGCTCCCGTCCTGCGAGTACGGGTAGGGGCCGCCCTGTTGGATCAGTTCCAGGGTGTCGTACGCCTGGGAGGGCAGGTCGCCGTAGCAGACGCTGCCGACGGCCGTGGTGGCCGCGCCCGCGGTGGGGGCGGAGACGGTGCCGCCCACGAGGAGGGCGGTCAGGAGGGCGGCTGCGCCGCCGATGCGGGAGATGCGTGGGGGGAATCTCATGGGCCTCATGATGACGCGCGTAGACGATGGCATGTCAATGACAAGAGGGAAGGATTCTCCCGGCAAGTCCGGTGAGTTTTCGGGGAGTTAACCTGCGGGCCGGGGACACGGCCGGAGCGGACGCGGCCACGGCCCACGGGGGGTCAGGCCGTCTCCGGCAGTGCGTAGGAGCCGTACTCCGGGCGGCCCGCCAGGTCGTACGACTGGATGGAGACGCCCGCGCCGGTGACGCGGCCGGCGGTGTGGCGGAAGGCGGTCGGGAGGGCGCCCTCCGCGAAGAGGCGGTGGCCGGCGCCGAGGACGACCGGGAAGGTCAGCAGGTGGACGGTGTCGACAAGGTCGAGGGCGAGCAGCGAGCGGGCGAGGGCGCCGCTGCCATGCACCTGGAGTTCGCCGTCGGTGCGCTGCTTGAGGGCGGTGACCTCCTGGGCGAGGTCGCCGGCGATCACGGTCGTGTGGGCCCAGTCGGGGTCGGTGAGGGTGCTCGAGGCGACGTACTTCGGCAGGCCGTTCAGCTTCGAGGCGATCGGGTCGGCCGGGTCGGTCATCTTCGGCCAGTAGGAGGCGAAGATGTCGTAGGTGCGGCGGCCGAGGAGGAACGCGCCGACGCGGTCGAAGACCTCGGTGACGAACCGGCCGAAGTCCTCGTCGCCGTACGGGACGCTCCAGCCGCCGTGCTCGAAGCCTCCTGTGGTGTCCTCGTCGGGGCCGCCGGGGGCCTGGTAGACACCGTCGAGGGTGACGAAGGTGGTGAGGACGAGCTTGCCCATGGCGGGTGCCTGCCTTCCGGGGGGTGGGGTCGCTGGACGACACCTGTCATCAGCTCAGACCCCACCGGCGCCCGCAACTCGTCGACTCAGCCCGCGTTGGTCGAGAACAGTCCGCCCGTCGGGCCCTGCTTGTCACCGCCCTGGGCCTTCTTCAGAGCGTTGGCGAGGCTCTCGATGGTGAGGGACTGGAGGATCACGCTGCCGTTGCCCTCCAGGGTGGCCAGGGACAGGCCCTCGCCGCCGAACACGGCGTTCATGAGGCCCTGGCGGTTGAGGCCGCCGACGCGCTGGACGCCGTACTGGATGCCCTCCTCGAAGGCGACGACACAGCCGGTGTCGACCTCGATGCGGCCGCCGAAGTCGGCCGGGTTGAGGTCGATGAAGTTGCCCGCCCCGGCGATGATCACCGTGCCGCGGCCGGTGAACTTCTCCAGGACGAAGCCCTCGCCGCCCTTCATGCCGGTGCGGCCGCCCTGGAAGGCGATGCCGAAGTCGACAGTGGACTCGGCGGCGACGAAGGCGTCCTTCTCGGCGAACCACGCGCGCGTGCCGTCGAGCTCCAGGGCGCGCATCTCGCCGGGGAGCACGCCCGCGAAGCCGACGGTGCCCTCGCCGCCCTGGGCGGTGAAGTACTGGAACGCCAGCGACTCGCCCGCGAGGGCGCGCTGGCCCACCTGCATGGCGGTGCCCATGGCCTGGCGCAGCATGCCGCCCATGCCGCCGCCGCTGCCCGAGCCGCCGCCCTGGGGCTGACCACCGCCGCTGCCGGACGGGCCGGACAGGCGGGTCTCCATGGTCACGTTCACCGTCTTGAACAGGAACTTCCCGGCCTCGCAGTACACGGTCTGGCCGGGGTTCAGGTTGACGACGGCCATCTGCATGGCATTGCCGACGATTTCTTGCTGAAGAGTCACGACGGGAGAACGCCGGAGGTGGAGGGAAGAGTTCCGAGTTCCGGGGGCCCGAGGTCGACGTCCGTTCGCCGCCAGCGCTGCGGGGCACCGGCCGCTGTGATGGACCCATGACAACGACCTACGGAACCCTGAACGGCAAGGTGGCCCTGGTGACCGGCGGCAGCCGCGGCATCGGTGCGGCGACGGCTCTGCGGCTGGCCCGGGAGGGTGCGGACGTGGCGGTGACCTACGTGAACGGCAAGGAGGCTGCCGCGGACGTCGTACGGGCCGTCGAGGACCTCGGACGGCGGGCGGTCGCCCTGCGGGCGGACTCCGCGGACGCGGCGGAGGCGGCGGGCGCGGTGGGCTTGGCGGCGGAGGCGCTGGGCGGGCTCGACGTGCTGGTGAACAACGCGGGTGTCGGCCTGCTCGGCCCCATGGAGAGCCTGTCGCTCGCCGACGTCGACCGGGTGCTCGCCGTGAACGTCCGGGGAGTGTTCCTGACCTCCCGGGCCGCGGCCGCCCGCATGACCGCCGGCGGCCGGATCATCACGATCGCCAGCTGCATGACGCAGCGCGTCCCGGGTCCCGGCGGCACGCTCTACGCGATGAGCAAGTCGGCCCTCGTCGGGCTGACGAAGGCACTGGCCCGCGAGCTGGGGGCACGCGGGATCACGGCGAATGTCGTGCACCCCGGGCCGATCGACACGGACATGAACCCCGCCGACGGGCCGTTCGCGGCGGGCCAGGCGGCGATGACGGCGGTGGGGCGGTTCGGTACGGGTGAGGAGGTGGCGGCGACGGTGGCTCATCTGGCGGGGGCGGCGTATGTGACGGGAGCGGAGTTCGCCGTGGACGGGGGGCACGCGGCGTGAGCGTCTCGCCGCCGTAGGGGGTTTAGCCCCCGCCGCCCCTGCCCTTCCCGTCTCCGGGGGCTGCCACCCCCGGCCCCCCGCTTCGGCCCTGGACGGGCCTCGTCCTCAAGCGCCGGACGGGCTGAGTGGCCGGCGTTGCAGGGGCGGAGCCCTTCTCAGCCGCCCAGCTCCTGGTGCCGTGCCGCGAGGCGGCTCGCGCCCTCCTCCGTCAGGGAACCGAACAGGCGCAGTCGGGAGATGCCTCCGTCCGGATATATGTCCACGCGCGCGTGCGTGCCCACGGCCGGGGCCGGGAGGACGAAGCGGTGGTTGGTGTCGGGCTGGAGGCGGGTGCGGGGCAGGACCTCGCGCCATTCGCCGTCCTCGCCGTCCTTCACCGACACCGCCGCCCAGCCCGCGCTGTTGCCCTTCAGGTAGGCGGTGTCGATCTCCAGGGCCCGGATCTGGGACTGGGCGGCGAGTCGGTAGCGGATCCAGTCGTTGCCCTGGTCGCGGCGGCGGCGGGTCTCCCAGCCGTCGTCCATCTTGCGGGAGCGGCCGGGCTGGATGGTGTTGCTCGCCGGGGAGTAGAAGAGGTTGGAGGCGTCCTCGACCCGGCCACCGTTCTCCAGGGCGACCACGTCGAAGGTGCCGAGCACCGCCAGCCACGCCGGGTCCGGGACGACCTCGCCGTACACGCGCAGGCGGGCGATGCCGCCGTCGGGGTGCTGGTTGACGCGCAGGTGGGTGAAGCGCTGTTCGACGGAGACCGCGAAGCCGTTCGCCGCGTGGCCGCCGACCGGGGTGCGCGGGACCAGCGTGGTCCACTTCACGTCGTCGCCGAGGAGTTCCTCCGGGGAGGGGGAGCCGGGCACCGACGTGCCCTCGATCGACACCGCCTGCGGGTAGTTGCCGCGGAAGTGGGCCGTGTCGACGACGATCCCGCGGACGACACCGGGCGCGCCGAGGCGGACCAGGGCCCAGTCGTGGTCCTCGGACGTCGGCCAGGGGTGGTCGGCGGAGGCGCCCCGGCGGCGACGGGTCTCCCAGCCGTCCATGATCTTGCCCTTGTGCCCGAAGTGCTCGGGGTCGAACTCGGCGCGCCCGGGCAGCAGCAGATTCTCGCGCTGGGCGAAGAACTCGTCGTTGGCGGCGATGACACCGGCGCCGAGCTGCCGGTCGGCGAGGTTGGTGTGCCGGGTGAAGGGGAAGTCGGCGGTGCGGTGGTCCGCGTAGGGGTCGCCGCCTCCGTAGGGGCTCGCGTCGCCGGTGAAACGAGGTATCGCCGTCACAGTGATCAGGGCTGCCTTTCAGGAGTCGGCCGGTGCGGGTGGGGCGGGTGGTCAGTGGGGCCTGGTGAGCAGTCGTCCCTTCGGTTCGGTGAACTCGCCGTCCGCGACGATGCGTTCGCCGCGCAGCCAGGTGGACCTCACGACGCCGTGCAGGGTCCGGCCGGCGTACGCGGTGACGCGGTTGCGGTGCTGGAGGGCCGTCGGGTCCACGGTGAAGGTCTCGTCGGGGGCGAGGACGGCGAAGTCGGCGTCGTGGCCGGGCGCGATGGCGCCCTTGCGTGCGTGGAGTCCCACGAGCCGGGCCGTGCGGGTCGACATCCAGCGGACCACGTCCTCCAGTCCGTGGCCCCGCCGGCGTGCCTCGGTCCACACCGCCGACAGGCTGAGCTGGAGGCCCGAGATGCCGCCCCAGGCCGTCGCGAAGTCGTCGGTCTTGAGGTCGGCCGTCGACGGGGAGTGGTCGGTGACCACGCAGTCGATGGTGCCGTCCGCGAGGGCCTGCCAGAGGAGGTCCTGGTTGGCGGCCTCGCGGATGGGCGGACAGCACTTGAACTCGCTGGCGCCGTCCGGGACTTCCTCGGCGGTGAGGGTCAGGTAGTGGGGGCAGGTCTCGACCGTGATGCGGACGCCCTCCGCCTTGGCGGCGGCGATCAGCGGCAGCGCGTCGCTGGAAGACAGATGCAGGACGTGCACGCGCGCGTGGAGGCGTTTCGCCTGGGCGATGAGCCCCTCGATGGCGGAGTCCTCGGCGTGGCGCGGGCGGCTGGCGAGGAAGTCGGCGTACTTGGGGCCGCCCTGCTGCGGGGCGGCGTCGAGGTGGTGGGGGTCCTCGGCGTGCACGATGAGCAGACCGTCGAAGCCGGCGATCTCCGCGAGACACTGGGCGAGCGGGTCCTGGTCGAGGTGCGGGAACTCGTCCACGCCGGACGGCGACAGGAACGCCTTGAAGCCGAAGACCCCGGCGTCGTGCAGCGGGCGCAGGTCCTTGACGTTGTCGGGCAGCGCGCCGCCCCAGAAGCCGACGTCGATGTGCGCCTTGGCGGCGGCGACCTCCTGCTTGGTACGCAGGTGGGCGACCGTGGTCGTCGGCGGGAGGGAGTTGAGCGGCATGTCGACGAGGGTGGTGATGCCGCCGGCCGCGGCCGCGCGGGTGGCGGTCCAGAAGCCCTCCCACTCGGTGCGGCCCGGGTCGTTGACGTGGACGTGGGTGTCGACCAGGCCGGGCAGCAGGACGTCGTCGCCGAAGTCCTCCAGGCGGGCGCCCTCCGGTACGGGCGCGTCGTGGGGCAGTACGGACGTGATCCTGCCGTCGGACACGGCGACCGAGGCGGCGCGCGTCCCTTCGGGAGTGATGACGCGCGTCGAACGCAGCACCAGTTCAGCGTCGGACACCCGGGCCCCTCTCTGCCGCCGTTGACTCCGCTCACTTCCGCGTAACGGAATTCAACTTTCTGTTGAAGGAGTCTTCACTCCCGCCGAGGCACCGTCAAGGGCACACTTCTTCACAGTGCACCTCAGGAGCCCATCCTGTAGGTTTCCACAAGACGGAATGAAGATTCCGGCAAGCAGAACGTAGCTACGCACAAGCGGGGAGTCAACCGACTGCCGGGTAGGCTTCTGCCTCCTGCCAGTCCCGAAAGGAACGCGCCGTGCCGACGTCCAGCGCCAGCACCACCGACTCCGCCCGGTCCGCCGGCGGCGGGGTCCAGTCCCTCGAGCGCGCCTTCGACCTGCTCGAGCGGATGGCGGATGCGGGCGGCGAGGTGGGGCTGAGCGAACTGTCGGTGAGCAGCGGCCTCCCCCTGCCCACCATCCACCGCCTGATGCGCACCCTCGTGGCCTGCGGTTACGTCCGCCAGCAGCCCAACCGCCGGTATGCGCTCGGCCCGCGCCTGATCCGCCTCGGGGAGTCCGCCTCCCGGCTGCTCGGCACCTGGGCCCGCCCCTACCTCGCCCGTCTGGTCGACGAGACCGGCGAGACGGCGAACATGGCGCTGCTCGACGGGGACGAGATCGTGTACGTGGCGCAGGTGCCCTCGAAGCACTCGATGCGCATGTTCACCGAGGTCGGCCGGCGCGTCCTGCCGCACTCCACGGGCGTCGGCAAGGCGCTGCTCGCCGGCTTCCCGGACGACGAAGTACGCGCCCTGCTCGGCCGCACCGGCATGCCCGCCGCGACGGAGAAGACCATCACCACCCCGGACGGCTTCCTGGCCGCGCTCCAGGACGTGCGGCGCCTCGGCTACGCGGTCGACGACAACGAGCAGGAGATCGGCGTGCGCTGCCTCGCGGTCTCCGTGCCCGACTCCCCCACCGCCGCGGCCATCTCCATCTCCGGCCCGGCGGGCCGGGTCACGGAGACGGCGACGGACCGTATCGTGCCGGTGCTGCAGCAGGTGGCGATGGAACTCTCGGACGCGCTGGCGAACACCACACCACCCGCCTGACGCCTCTCCGGCGGACCGGGGCGTCTCCGGCGGTACGGCGAGGCGTGGCCACCAGAGAGCAGTGCGGGCAGTATCCGGTGACGACCCGTTCGGCTCTTTCCGGGGGGCGGGGCGGGCAGGTGGTTCCTAGCCTGTGGCCAGAGGCCGGCTACGGAGTGAGGTGCGCCCATGTTGCGGGAGAGCGAGACATGGTCCTCGGGAAACTGGCACGTCAAGGCGGGGCAGGGCGAGGAGTTCGTCGGGCGCTGGCAGAAGTTCCTCACCTGGACCAAGGAGAACCACGACGGATTCCTCGGCGCCCGCCTGATCCGCAACCTCGGCAGCCCCCAGTCCTTCGTGTCGTTCGCCGCCTGGGAGAGCCGCGAGTCGCTGCGCGCCTGGCAGAGTTCGCCCGGGTTCACCGAGCGGCTCGACGCCTGCCGCGCCCTGTGCGAGGACATGCAGACCGGCGGCTACGAGCTGGCCTGCGCCGTCTGACCCGCCCGGCGACCGCTCAGCGGCGCGGCGGCTCCCCGAACAGCTCCACCGCGCTGCGCACGTTCCCGAGACTCGTCGACAGCGCGCTCACCGAGCCGATCGCGCCGGCGATCAGAAGCAGCGAGCGGCGCAGCCGGGGGATCTCCGGGATGCCGTGGGTCGCCATCGCGGCGAGGGCGGCGAGCTCGTCCTCCGCTATGGCCCGGTCGGGGAAGTCGGCCGGATGTGCGGCGAGTTCACGGCGCAGGCGGGACACGGCGGTCCGCAGCCCGGCCACCCTCGGATCCTCGTCGCTGCCGGTCACTGGCCTCTGCCCCAAGCTCCGCAACACAGCTCTCCCCCCAGGAAACGCCGTCGAGCACGTGCCTCGTGATCCCCGTCCCCGCCTCCGCCGAACACCCCGTGGCGTCGGTCGGGCACCGGGGGACGCGGGTCAGTAAACGCCACCCGAGCCGGGTACGCCACCGCGCGGACCGAAATTCAGCCCCCGGAAAGCGTGCGGCCGCCGCAAGGTCAGGTATGCAGGACGCATGACACAAAAGGAAGACCCGGCCGCCGGGTTTGTCGCCGGGCTGGTCCTCGCCGCGGGCGGCGGACGGCGGCTCGGCGGACGCCCCAAGGCGCTCCTCGGGCATCGGGGGCGGCCGCTCGTCGAGTACGCGGTGGGGGTGCTGCGCACGGCGGGATGTGCGCGCGTGCACGTGGTCCTGGGGGCGGCCGCGGACGCCGTACGGGAGCGCGCGGCGCTCGACGGGTGCGTGCTCGTGGAGAACCCGGAGTGGGAGCGGGGCATGGGGTCGTCGCTGCGGGCGGGGCTCACGTCGCTCGCCGGGACGGGCGCGCGGGCGGCGCTGGTCTCGCTCGTCGACCAGCCGGGCATCGGGCCGGAGGCGGTGGCCAGGGTGCTGGCCGCGTACCGGGACGACAGATCACTGGTGTCGGCCGGGTACGACGGAGCGCGCGGGCATCCCGTGCTGCTGGGCGCCGCCCACTGGGCGGGCGTCGCGGCGAGCGCGGCCGGCGACCGGGGGGCACGCGCCTACCTGAGGGCCCATGAGGACGCGATCACGCTGGTCGAGTGCGGAGACGTGGCGCGCCCCTACGACATCGACACGGAGACCGATCTCGCCCACCTCGAGTGAGCGGCCTGGCACCGAGCGCCACGTTTCCTCGACCCGAAGAATCTTGATGTCAACAAAACATTGAACTTCCACCATGAGGAAACTACTATCCACTGTTCAGAAGCACCCGAAGGTCGCAGGCGCTTCCCGCCCCACCCGGGTCGACTGGCACCCGGTGCCGAAGCCCGCACGCAGCTCGCTGAAGGAAGTGACAGCTCATGTCCGCACCAGCGCCGTCCCCGCTGGCCATCGTCGACGCCGAGCCCCTGCCGCGACAGGAGGAGGTGCTCACCGAAGCGGCCCTCGCCTTCGTGGCCGAGCTGCACCGGCGGTTCACCCCGCACCGTGACGAACTCCTCGCCCGCCGCGCGGAGCGCCGCGCCGAGATCGCCCGCACGTCCACGCTCGACTTCCTGCCGGAGACCGCCGCGATCCGCGCCGACGACTCCTGGAAGGTGGCCCCCTCCCCCGCGGCCCTCGACGACCGCCGGGTGGAGATCACCGGCCCCACCGACCGCAAGATGACCATCAACGCCCTCAACTCGGGTGCCAAGGTGTGGCTCGCGGACTTCGAGGACGCCTCCGCGCCGACGTGGGAGAACGTGGTCCTCGGCCAGCTCAACCTGATCGACGCCTACACCCGGAACATCGACTTCACCGACCCCAGGTCCGGCAAGTCGTACGCTCTGCGCCCCGCCGACGAGCTCGCCACCGTCGTCATGCGCCCGCGCGGCTGGCACCTCGGCGAGCGGCACCTGGTCGACGCCGACGGCACTCAAGTCCCCGGCGCCCTCGTCGACTTCGGCCTGTACTTCTTCCACAACGCGAGGCGTCTGCTCGACCTGGGCAAGGGCCCGTACTTCTACCTCCCGAAGACCGAGTCGCACCTCGAAGCCCGCCTGTGGAACGAGGTGTTCGTCTTCGCCCAGGACCACCTCGGCATCCCGCAGGGCACCGTCCGCGCCACCGTGCTCATCGAGACCATCACGGCCGCGTACGAGATGGAGGAGATCCTCTACGAACTCCGCGACCACGCCTCCGGGTTGAACGCGGGACGCTGGGACTACCTGTTCTCCATCGTCAAGAACTTCCGTGACGGCGGCGCCAAGTTCGTCCTGCCGGACCGCAACGCGGTCACGATGACCGCCCCGTTCATGCGGGCGTACACCGAACTCCTCGTCCGCACCTGCCACAAGCGCGGTGCGCACGCCATCGGCGGCATGGCCGCGTTCATCCCCTCACGCCGGGACGCGGAGGTCAACAAGGTCGCCTTCGAGAAGGTCCGCGCCGACAAGGACCGTGAGGCGAACGACGGTTTCGACGGCTCCTGGGTCGCCCACCCCGACCTGGTCCCGATCGCCATGGAGTCCTTCGACCGGGTCCTCGGCGACAAGCCCAACCAGAAGGACCGGCTGCGCGAGGACGTCGACGTCAAGGCCGCCGACCTGATCGCCGTCGACTCCCTGGACGCCAGGCCGACGTACAACGGGCTCGTCAACGCCGTGCAGGTCGGCATCCGTTACATCGAGGCCTGGCTGCGCGGCCTGGGCGCCGTCGCGATCTTCAACCTGATGGAGGACGCGGCCACCGCCGAGATCTCCCGCTCGCAGATCTGGCAGTGGATCAACGCGGGCGTGGAGTTCGAGGACCCCACCGGTACCACGGTGAAGGTCACGCCCGAGCTGGCCCGCCAGGTCGCCGCCGAGGAGCTCGCCGACATCAGGGCCGAGATCGGCGAGGAGGCCTTCACGGCCGACCACTGGCAGCAGGCCCACGACCTGCTGCTGCAGGTCGCTCTCGACGAGGACTACGCGGACTTCCTCACGCTGCCGGCGTACGAGCAGCTGCGCGGCTGAAGCCTCACCGGTCCGAGTGGCCCAGGGACTTCCCCGGGGCCACTCGGTCGCGTACGGCCTTCTTCACCGCCGTCGGCTCCGGGAACCCCTGCTCCCGCCGGTCCCAGACGACCTCGCCGTTCACGCGGACGACGAAGACCCCGCCCCGGCCCGGCTTGAGGGCCAGGTCCGTCAGCTCGGCCTCGAAGGTCGTGAGGAGTTCCTGGGCGAGCCAGGCGGCACGGGGCAGCCAGCGGCACTGGGTGCAGTACTCGATCTCAACGCGCTGGACGTCCGTCATCCGAGGTGCACCGACCAATCCTGTTCCGCCGCCGGCTTGCCGTGCAGGTCGGGGACGCGTTTGAGCCACTTGGGGCGGCCCTGCTGCGTCTTCGCCGCGCGCTGGGCCTCCTCGGCGGCGAGTTCCTCCCGGGTGGGGAAGTCCGTGGGGAGCCACTGCTCGGACGCCCGCACGCGCGCGTGGAGGTAGTCCACGTACGCGCTGCGGGCCTCGTCCGGGGTCGCGAAGCCGGGCTCGTCGGCCAGCCAGGCGTCCGGGACCTCGGCCACGATCGACCGCAGCAGCTCCTCGGTCACCTTCGGCGCCAGCTCGGCGTCAGCGGCTCGTACGTCCGGGCCGTAGTGGCCCATGGCGTGGTGGCGGAAGTCGTACGCCTTCGCCGGGTCGGAGGCGTCCCAGCGGTGGTGGAAGACCAGGGCGGCGCCGTGGTCGATCAGCCACAGGCGCGCCGGCACGGTTCCGAACGTCGGCCAGATCATCAGGTTGGAGCTGTGGACCGTACGGTCGACGTTGACGGTCAGGGCGTCCAGCCAGACGATCCTGCCCGCCTCCAGCGGGTCCACGCGGAAGGTCTTGGCGACCTCCGGAGTGAAGTCCTTCGCGCCCGGCAGGTAGTCCATGCCGAGGTTGACCCCGGCGCTCGCCCCGTGGAGTTCCCGGACCTCCTGGTGGGGCTCGCTGTCCGCGATCGCCGGGTCGAAGTGCACGAGGACCAGCTCGGGAAACCGCAGCCCGAGGGCGCGCGCCAGCTCACCGACGATCACCTCGGCGACCAGCGCCTTGCGGCCCTGCGCGGAGCCCGTGAACTTCACGACGTACGTGCCGAGGTCGTCGGCCTCGACGACTCCGGGGACGGAGCCGCCGGAGCGCAGGGGCTCGATATAGCGGGTTGCGGCGACCTCTCTCAACATTTCTGAAGACCCTGTCGCTCATTCGCCTTGCATTTCACGGCCACCTCCAAGGCGCTGCAATCCGGAGAAACGTCCACGCTCAGCCCCGGGGAGAATCCGGGGAGTTTCGAGTGGCACGCTCGTCTCCCTCCACAGCAGTTCGCCGCTGGCGGCGCGCCCCCTGCTTCCGGCCTCCGGCATGAAGTGAGCATAGTAACCAAGAGTGACAGCCGGGGGGAGTGCCCAAGCCATTCGACTTGGACCGGCGGAGCAGGGTGAGGCCGAACGTCGACGCGTCCGTTGAGGCCATGACTGAGCGACGCAACCTGCTGGGTTTCTTTTCGAGACGGACCGTATGCTGGCGTCATGAGGCGTACATCCTTCGCGCATTGGCCCTGCTCGATCGCTCGGACCATGGACCTGCTGGGTGACTGGTGGACGCCCCTGGTGCTGCGGGAGGCCGGATACGGGATCAAGCGCTTTGACGAGTTCCAGGAGTCGCTGGGGATCGCTCGCAACACGCTGACCGACCGGCTGCGACGGCTCGTGGACGAGGGCTTGATGGAGAAGCGGCCCTACCAGACCGAGCCGGTCCGGTACGACTACGTACTCACGGAGAAGGGGCGTGACTTCCACAAGGTGTTGCTGGCCATGAACCACTGGGGGGATCGCTGGCTGTCCGGTGAGGAAGGTCCACCGGTGGTGATGTATCACGACGTCTGCGGCCAGGAGAGCCACGCCGAAGTGGTGTGCGCCGCCTGCGGTGAGCCGATGACCGCCGACAACACGCACGCCCGGCTGGGGCCGGGCTATCCGCCGCGCCTGGCCGAGCGGCCGGATGTGCGGGAGCGGTTCGCCCGCTGAATCAGCCCTGCCCGAAGAACGCCACCTCCCTTGACAAGTGAGTCTTTTTAAACAACTTTGATGGTCAGGGCTGTATCTTCCTGAAGGTTGTCGTACTGATGAGGAGGTCCGGATCTTGGAGTGGACGGGCGCGCTCTATGCGGACAAGCCGAATGTCGAGGTGCCGATCTGGATTGCTGCCCCGCCCGAACGGGTGTGGGAGCTGGTGTCCGACATCGAACTGATGCCGAGCCTGAGTTCGGAACTGCAGTCGGTGGAGTGGCTGGACGGACGGACAGGACCTGCGCTGGGGGCCCGTTTCGTGGGCCGGAGCAAGCACGAGGCGTTCGGCGAGTGGGCCACCACGTCCCACATCGTCGAGTACGAGCCCCTGAGGGTGTTCGCCTGGGCGGTGGCGGATCCGCAGTTCCCGTCAGCGATCTGGCGGTTCACGCTGGAGCCGCGGGACGACGGCACGTTGCTGAGGCAGTGGATGCAGATGGGGCCGGGCCGCTCGGGCCTGTCCGTCGCCATCGACCGTATGCCGGAGAAGGAGCAGAAGATCGTCTTCGTGCGCATGCGTGAGTTCGAGAGCAACATCGCCACCACGCTTGAGGCGATCAGGAAGCTGGCCGAAGAGCCTGGAAAGGCGCGTGTGTGATGCGTACGTCGACCACGATCGAGGCTTCCGCGAACTGGCCGGAGACGGTCGACTTCGTCGTGGAGGCGGAGAAACTCGGCATGGACATCTGCTGGGTCGCGGAGGCCTGGGGTGCCGAGGCGCCGTCGCCGCTGGGCTACCTCGCCGCGAAGACCGAGCGCATGCTGCTCGGCTCGGCCATCATTCAGCTCGCCACCCGCACACCGATGGCCATCGCCCGGGCCGCGATCACCCTGTCGAACCTCTCCGAGGGTCGCTTTCTGCTGGGGCTGGGCCCGTCCGGGCCACAGGTGATCGAAGGTCTGCACGGGGTGCCGTTCGCCCGGCCGCTGTCCCGGATGCGCGAGACGGTCGAGATCGTGCGGCAGGCCACCTCGGGGGAGAAAGTCTCCTACACGGGGCGTGAGTTCCAACTCCCGCTGCCGGGCGGGGAAGCGAAGCCCATGCGGCTGTCGATGCGCGCCGAGCACGACGTCCCGATCTACCTGGCGACCCTCTCGCCGAAGATGCTGCACCTGACCGGGGAGATCGCGGACGGCTGGCTGGGCACCAGTTTCGTGCCCGAGGGTGCCAAGGAGGCGTACTTCGACCACTTGGACGCGGGGCTCGCCGCATCGGGTCGTTCCCGCACCGACTTGGACATCTGCCAGGGCGCCGAGGTGGCGTTCGCCGAGGACGAGGACGCGCTGCACGCGATGGTGGCCGGCCGCAAGAAGGAGCTGGCGTTCAGCCTCGGCGGCATGGGCTCAGCGACGACGAACTTCTACAACAGCGCCTACAGCCGCCAGGGTTGGGCCGAGGTCGCGGCCGAGGTCCGGGAGCGCTGGCAGTCCGGAGACCGCGACGGCGCGGCCGGTCTCGTGACTGACGAGATGGTGCTGGCCACCACGCTGATCGGCACCGAGGACATGGTGCGGGCGCGGCTGCGGGTGTGGCGCGACGCCGGTGTCGACACCGTCCGCTTCTACCCCGCCGGCGAGACCCTGGACGCACGGCTCACCAACCTCGGCCGGGCCATCGACCTGGTCCGCGACATCGAGGGCGAGACTGGATGAGAGCGGGCTAATTCTCGTTCAGGTGGTCGACTATCAGGCTGGTGAGGACTTCGGGAACCTCGTCCGGGACCCAATGACCGACGCCGTGCAAGGCGTGGAACGAGTAGGAGCCGCTCACCCATTGCTCGGTGGCATGAGCTGTGGTCGCCCCGAACGCGACGTCCTCGGCGCCCCAGACGTAGAGCGTGGGCACCTGAATCTTCCCTACCGCGGCGTCGGGCCGGTCCGCCCGGTAGTAGTTGAGGGCCGCGCTCAGTGCACCAGGCTCGGACAGACGCTCTACGTACGCGTCGACCTGACGGCCGGGAACCTTGCCCTGATAGAGGGAACGCAGTAGCGCCGCGTCGTCCGCCAGGAAGCGGGCCTCTGTCTCGGGACTCCGCCAGTCCTGCTGGTACTGGAAGCGCCGGCGCTGGTCGTCGTCGGCGCGCAGTGCCTCGCTCAACGCACCGGGATGCGGCGTCGACACAGCGGTGAGCGTGCGCAGTCGCTCGGCGTGCCGGGCCGCGGTCCACCAGGCGACGGCACCGCCCCAGTCGTGACCGACGAGGTCGAAGCGGTCCCAGTCGAGTGCGTCGGCCACCGCCAGTACGTCTCCGACCAGTTCGCTCACCCCGTACGCGTCGGCACGCATGGGGCGCACACCTGGCGAATAGCCACGGGTATCGGGCGCGACTGCGCGGAAGCCCCGGTCACCCAGTGCGGTCAGCTGCTCCTCCCAGATGGTGGCGCTCTGGGGAAAGCCGTGCAGGAGCAGGACGGGCCGGCCGTCGGCGGGTCCCGCTGCGATCGCGTCGAAGGTGCCTGAAGCCGACGTGATCTGGAGGTGTTCTGTCATGATGCATCCTTTTCGGGAAAGTGGGCTCCCATTGGCGCAACAGTTCCGCCGCAGGGGCGCGCCTGCGTGCCGATCATGCTTGCGCCTCACCGCTCGTCGGCAGGTGGATCCGTGAGGCCGATGATCCAGGCGCCCCACTCCGTGTCGGCGCGCCGTTCAGGCAGGTCCAGCACCGTGGAGACCGTCAGGACGAGTCCGGTGGCGAAGAAGGAGCGCACCTGCATCGGATCGGCTTCCGTCAGACGGGTGACGGTCTGCTGGAGGTCGAGCTGGCGTCGCCGTACCGACTCCTGCACTGACGTGTCGCCCGCCGCGGCGTAGGCCTGCAACATGATGAGCCCGACGGTGGGCCGGCTCTGCAGGAGATGCCGGTAGGCGTCGCCGAGCGCGCCGAGCGTCGGTTCGGCGCTCTCGAACGTGGACTCGATCCGGTCGTAGGTCGCGTGAACGACCTGAAGGAACAGTTCCCGCTTCGAGCCGAACATCTGCACGATCCGGGGGTGCGAGATCCCGACTCGTGCGGCGATCGCCTCGATGCCCGCGCCCGACAGTCCCTTCAGGGCGAACTCCGCGTCAGCCGCCTCCATGATCTCCGCTCGCCGCACGGCAGCGGGTTTACGAGAGCGGACCGGCTCGGTCACTTCCCGGTTTCCGCTCGGCTGAGCTGGCTCAGCACGAAGCGGTAGTCGTACAGGCACCGGTAGGCGTGGATCAGGCCGTCCTCGCCCAGTTCGAGACGGTCGTCACCGTGGAACTCCACGCGCTGATCGGTGCCGGCGAGGGTCCCTGAGAAGCGCCACGCCACCAGCACGGCCCGCCGCGTCACTTCCCCGTACAGCCCCATGCGGGTGAACGAGTAGTCGGGGAAGGTGTGCGCCATCTGTGTCACGAAGTCGCGGATGCTGTCGGGGCCGTGCGCCGTCTCGCCCAGCGCCGGCTCGTCATACACCAGATCTGCGGCGCACAGCGCCGCCGCAGCGTCGCCGTCGTGCTCGTTCCAGGCCTTCTCCCATCGATCGCAGAACGCCTCAAGGGCGCTGATGTCTGTTGCGGCCGCTTCGGCCAGGATCGAAGTCATGCTTCTAACTTACATGTTAGTAAGAAACGCGCAACGATCGGTCGGCCCCGGAGGCCGCTCCATGGAACAGTGGAGGACGAGGCAAAGGGGTCGCGGCGGGCGAAGGAGGACGAAATGGGTCGCCCTGTGCTGGCGGGTGTCGATGGATCCGAACACAGCCTGGCGGCGGCCGACTGGGCCGCGCGGGAAGCGGTGCTGCGCGGCGTTCCCCTGCGCCTCCTGCACGCCTCTCCACCGCTTCCGGGTGACGCCGTCCCGGCCCCGGCCAGGGAAAGGCTGCACCAGCTGGGTGAGCATGTGCTCCAGCAGGTGATCGCCGATCTGGGCGCCCGCCACCCCGATCTGCGGGTGCGGGGCGAGCAGACCGCCGAAGCTCCTGCCGTGGCACTCCTCGCCGCGGCGCACTGCGCCGGACTTCTCGTGGTCGGCGCACGAGGCACGGGGGGCTTCGCGGGTCTGACGGTCGGCTCGGTGGCCCTTCGGATGACGGCGGCCGCCGACTGCCCCCTCGTAGTGGTGCCCGAACCCCAGGTCGGCGGCTTCGGGAACGGGATGCGAAGGCATGACGCCGACGCCCAGGTCGTGATGGGTTTCGACGCGCACCGTCCGGTCGGGGAGGTGGCGGACTTCGCGTTCGCGGCGGCTGAGGCACGCGACGTGCTCCTGCGGGCGGTACAGGCATGGGCCCTTCCCGCCGAAGCCGTGGCGGCCGGAACGCTGTTCGTGACCGAGGAGGACCGCGCCACCTGGGAGGACCAAGAGGTTCTGCGTCTGTCGGACGCGCTGCACAAGTGGCGGGAGACGTATCCAGAGGTGACGGTCCGCACCGACGTCGTCCTGCTCCACCCCGCGCAGGCGCTCCTGAATGCGTCCCGGGGAGCGGGCCTGCTGGTGGTGGGCCGTCGCACCGGCCCGCAAAGAGGCGAGGGCCGGCTGGGGCCGGTCACCCACGCCGTACTGCACCACTCCTCGTGCCCGGTGGCAGTCGTACCGTACGCCGAGTGACGGCGGAGGAACGCGGGGTCAACCGAAGAACACCTCGAACTCGTCGTACAGCGACGCGTCGACCACCCTGGTCTTCGTCTCGGCGTCGGGGATCGGGACCCGGACGATCCGGGTCCCGTGCAGGGCCACCATCCTGCCGAAGTCGCCCTCTTTGACCGCGTCGACGGCGTGCAGCCCGAAGCGTGTGGCCAGCCACCGGTCGAAGGCGCTCGGAGTCCCGCCGCGCTGGATGTGGCCGAGGACCGTCGTGCGGGCGTCCGTGCCCGTGCGCTGGGAGATCTCCTGGGCCAGCCACTCGCCGATGCCGGACAGCCGCACATGGCCGTACTCGTCCAGCGACCGATCCTTGAGGACCATCCGCCCCTCCTTGGGCACGGCGCCCTCGGCAGCGACGACGATCGGCGCGTAGTTGAACTTGAATCGGCTCTGCACCCACGCGCAGACCTGGTCGATGTCGAACGGCCGCTCCGGGACGAGGATCACGTTGGCGCCGCCGGCGACACCGGCGTGCAGGGCGATCCACCCGGAGTGCCGTCCCATCACCTCCACCACCAGGGTGCGCATGTGCGACTCGGCGGTGGTGTGGAGGCGGTCGATGGCTTCGGTCGCGATACCCACGGCCGTGTTGAAGCCGAAGGTGTAGTCGGTGCCGGGCACGTCGTTGTCGATCGTCTTCGGCACGCCGACCAGCCGGATCCCCTGACGGCTCAACTCGGCCGCCGCACCGAGCGTGTCCTCGCCGCCGATCACGACGAGCGCGTCGATGTGGTGGGCGGCAAGGGTGTCCTGGATGCGCCGGACCCCGTTCTCGTGCTTGAACGGGTTGGTGCGGGAGGAACCGAGGATGGTGCCGCCGCGCGGGAGGATCCCCCGCACGCTGGGGATGTCGAGCGGCACCACTACGTTCTGGAGCGCGCCGAGCCAGCCGTCGCGCAGGCCTACGAAATCGAAGCCGTACTCCTGGACGCCTTTCCGGACGACGCTGCGGATCACGGCGTTGAGACCGGGGCAGTCACCCCCGCCGGTCAGCACTCCCACCCTCATGGCGTCCTCCCCTCTCGGGTGAGACTCTTACTTCATCTTGAGCGACGGCGCCCACGACTGCGACTCGTTCCGCGAGCGGCACCCGGCGGCCCACCGTTCCATGGTGAGGGGGCGGGCCGGCTGGCGGTGCCGTCGTCCGGCGCTTAACCGCGCTGCCGTGCCGGGCCCGCAGCGCGCCCCCACGTGGCAAGGGGGCGAGCCCGGCAGCCACCTGCCGGGCTCGCCGATCGAGTGCCGTCGGGTCAGTTGATACGGACGATCTTCCAGAGCTGGTCGTCGACGCTGAGGCCGTTCCACTGGATGACGGCCCCACCGTCGGCGGTGGAGGACTGGGCGATACCGGCGACGAGGGTGCTGTTCACGTTCCGGAGTCGGTAGTAGCCCTCGCCCGCGTCGACGAGAGTCCACTTCTGGGAGTCGGCGCCGGAGGCGGTGTTCTGGACGACGGCCGCGCCTGCCGTGCCGGCGGAGTTGCGGATGTCGAGGTTGAGGTTGCTGTTGACGTTCTTGATGGTCCAGGCCCCGTTGCCCGCGGACTGGAAGGTGAACAGCTGGCAGTTGCAGGCGGAGTTGCGCCACTGGTCGGCCGCGGTACCGGAGGTGGTGGAGGCGTTGGGGATGTCGAGGTACTTGCCGCTGTTCTTGTTGACGAGGATGTACTGACCGGTGCCGAGGGGCGGCAGGGCGGTCTGAGTGAGGTTCCAGCGCTGACAGGCGCAGCCGGTGCCGCTCCACTGGCCGGCCGCGGTAGAGGCGTTGGGGATCTCGAGGTACTTGCCGGTGACGCGGTTGGTGACGGTGTAGCCGCCCGCGGGGTGCGGCGCGACGGCCCACTCGTGGTCGAGGGTGCCGTTGTCGTCCCACTGGAGGATCCTGGCGCCGTCGGCGGTGGACTGGTTCTCCACCCCCAGGACCTTCCCGCCGGCCACGTTGAAGATCTTGAAGTAGCCGGAGGGCTGCTGGACGAACCGCCACTGCTGATCGGTGGCGTTGGTGGTGTTCTGCTGGGTGGCGTAGGTGCCGTTGTTGGTCGAGCCGCCCGCGATGGTGAGCTTCAGGCCGCTGTTCGCGTTGGAGACGGTGTAGGTCGCGCCGTCGGAGATCCCGCCGCCCAGGTCGATGACGCTGTACTGGACGGGGTTCAGGGTGCTCACCCCGGCGCGGCCGCCGGTGAACACCATCAGACTGTGCCCGTCGGCCAGGGGGAGCAGGCCCCGGCTGTAGCCGCGGGGGACGTTGGCAAGGATGCGGGTCCAGGCGTTCGGGTCGCCGTTCTGGGTGTTCAGGAACAGGTCTTGCACGGTGTCGCCGCTGACGACGAGGGTGCCGTTCGGACCCCCGGTGGGCAGCCAGGTGACGTAGGGAGCCCCGCTCGGAACGGTGCCGTCGGTGGCTCGCAGCACCTGGTCGGTGGCGGCACCGAACGCCTCGGGGTCGGAGGAGATCTTGTAGTACACGGAGCAGCCGCCCTCGGGCGCACCGCAGTACTCGTGGGTCATCACGTAGTTGCCGTTGGGCAGCCGGGTGACCACGGGCATGCCCGGCCGGTCCGCGTAGGTCGGCTTCGACACGTCGTCCACGACCGGGCCCCAGGTGCGGAGGTCCGTGGAGACCTGGTGCACGATCTCCTGCCCGTGCGCGGTGTCACGCTGGTCGGAGTAGTAGACGATCAGCCGGTCTCCGGAGAGCAGGAAGAAGGGCTCCCACACCGGGGTGTGGCCGTTGCTGGATATCGCCTCGCCGCCGGTGGCGATGTTGGTGACGAAGGCCCAGGTCTGTCCGCGGTCGGTGCTGGCGTACAGGTCGATCTTCGTCCCCGCCCGGTCGGCCGGGACGGAGTCGCCGGCGGCCAGGATCGTTCCGGCCGGGAAACCGCCCATGGCCCGGGGAAGTTCGAACAGCTCGGGCTCCCAGCGCATGCCCCAGCCGTTCTGGGTGTCCTCGACATCGGAGATCTTCGTCCAGGAGGTGCCGTTGTCGGTGCTGCGGTAGACGGGGAAGACCGGAGTGCCGTTGGTGTACTGCTCGAAGGTGGCGAGGAGGGTGCCGTTCGCCGAGCCGTTGTGCTGCAGGCGCAGTCCCCGCGGGTAGAGCGAGCCGGGGGCGGGGGCGTCGGACGGCGGGGTGTACAGGGTCCGGGCGGGGGCGGAGAGGGCCTGTGCCCTGCCCGCGGCGGGCAGCACCAGCGTCGCCGCGGCGACGATCAGGGCGAGCATCAGGAACAGGTGCGCGGTGGGACGCGGAACGGCGCCGGGTCTGGCGCCTGGCTGCGCAGGGGACATGTGCGGCTCCGATGACGGGGGACGGGTGTTTTCGGTGCGGTGGTGCGGAGGACCGCCCGGCTTCGGTGGGGCGGTGGGGTGTATTCCCTGCATCGAACGAGTTCAACGGCATGACCACGCGGTCTGACCGCGCGATCTGATCGCGCGGTCATGTCTACGCAGCAGAGGGGCGCACGTCAAGAGCTCCGACAGCCCCACTTCCCTGCGGCGGCCGTTCAGAGCGGGTCGTCGGCAGTACGTCGCGAGCGAGCCCCTCCAGGACATCCCCGCCGGTGACGGCGTAACCGACCGGGCGACACCCAGACATTCCGACGAGGTAGGCGAGGCCGGTCCGACCGGAGGGCGAGCACTCCCGCCCGACACAAGTCATGCGACGCAGAGCCTTGACAGTGGCCCCACGAAACGTTCACTCTTCCTGGCAGCCACCGATCGACCTTGTTCGATCACGTTTGTTTCTGGTCGCTTTGGCGGCCGCCTCCGTGACTCTCTCCACCCACACCCCTTCAGGCCGCCGTGCCAAGCCTGGGTACGGCCGCCCCCTCTGGAGCCGAAATGCACCTTTCTCCTCACGGCAGACCCCTGCCCTCCCCCAGTCGTCGCAGCCTGCTGCGCGGTGTCGGCGGCGCCGCACTTCTCGCGGGGGCGGGCATACCCCTGCTGAGCGCCTGCGGCGGCAGCGGCACGGCCTCCGACTCGAAGACCGTCTCCCTCGGCTCGAACTCCTCGGACGCGGTGCCGAAGAAGGCGTTCGCGGAGATCTACGCGGCCTTCACCAAGCAGTCCGGGATCAAGGTCGACGTCAACACCAAGGACCACAACACGTTCCAGGAGCAGATCAACTCCTACCTCCAGGGCACCCCGGACGACGTGTTCACCTGGTTCGCCGGCTACCGGATGCAGTTCTTCGCCAACAAGGGCCTCGCCACCCCGATCGACGACGTGTGGCTCAGGATCGGCGGCAACTTCCCCGGTGCGATGCAGAAGCTCAGCAAGGGCGCGGACGACAAGTACTACTTCGTGCCCCTGACCACGTACCCCTGGGCGGTCTTCTACCGCAAGAGCGTCTTCCAGGAGAAGGGCTACAAGGTCCCCACCACGTGGGACGAGCTGGTCGCGCTGTGCAAGCGGATGAAGAAGGACGGCCTGGTCCCGATCGCGTTCGGCGACAAGGACATGTGGCCGGCGATGGGCACCTTCGACCAGATCAACTTCCGCACCAACGGCTACGACTTCCACGTCGACCTGATGGCCGGCAAGGCGGCCTGGACGGACCCCAAGGTCCGCAAGGTCTTCGACCAGTGGACCGAGATCCTGCCCTACCACCAGGACGGCGCCGTGGGCCGCACCTGGCAGGACGCGGCGCAGACGCTGGTGTCGAAGAAGGCGGGCATGTACGTGCTGGGCACGTTCGTGGCGCAGCAGTTCACCAACAAGGCCGACCTGGACGACCTGGACTTCTTCGCCTTCCCGGAGATCGACCCGCAGTTCGGGCAGGACACCGTCGAGGCCCCGACCGACGGCTTCATGCTGAGCAAGGCCCCCAAGAACAAGGAGGCCGCCTTCAAGCTGCTGGAGTTCCTGGGCACCCCCGAGGCCGAGCAGATCTACCTCAAGGCCGACCCGAGTGTGGTGGCCGCCTCCTCCAAGGCCGACACCTCCTCGTACACGCCGCTGCAGAAGAAGGCGTACGACATGATCGCGGGCGCGAAGAGCCTGACGCAGTTCATGGACCGTGACTCCCGGCCGGACTTCACCTCGACGGTGATGCAGCCCGCGCTGCAGAAGTTCATCCGCGACCCCAAGGGCATCGACAGCCTGCTGTCGTCCATCGAGCGCCAGAAGAAGCAGATATTCGCCTCCTCATGACCACTGAGACCACGTACAAGACGCCGGAGGCGGTCACCGTGCCGCCTCCGGGCCGACGCGCCCACGCCTCCCACAAGAGGTCGCAGGGGCACCAACGCCTTCTCACCCGCCGCGACCGGCTCACCCTGACCCTGATGGCCGGCGTCCCGACGCTCCTGCACGTCGCTCTGGTGTGGATCACGGCGCTGGCTTCCATCGCCCTCGCCTTCACCACCTGGGACGGCATCGGCTTCGACTCCATCAAGTGGGTCGGGCTGCAGAACTTCCGCGACCTGTTCACCAGCAACCCGCAGTTCTGGCCCGCCGTCGAGCACAACGTCATCTGGTTCGTCGTGCTCATCTTGATCCCGACCCCGCTCGGGCTGTTCCTCGCGATCCAGCTCGACAAGAAGATCCGCTTCAGCCGCGTCTACCAGACCGCGTTCTTCCTCCCGGTCGTCGTCTCGCTCGCGGTCACCGGATTCGTCTGGCAGCTCGTCTACAACCCCGACACCGGCCTGATCAACAGCCTCATCGGCGCCAACAAACCCGGCCACTACATCGACTGGATCGGCGACCCCCACCTCAACCTGTGGGCCATCCTCGTCGCCGCCTCCTGGCGCCACACCGGCTACATGATGATCCTCTACCTCGCCGGCCTCAAAGGCGTCGACCCGGCCCTGCGCGAGGCGTCCTCCCTGGACGGCGCCAACGAATGGCAGACGTTCAAGAACGTCATCTTCCCCACCCTGCGCCCCACCAACACCGTCGTCCTGGTCGTCACCATCATCGAAGCCCTGCGCGCCTTCGA